>NZ_CP063401.1:2162500-3362500 GCF_021729885.1 Devosia sp. SL43 | reverse complement strand
TCAGCAGGGGCCAGACCGATCCGGAGATGATCAGCGCCAGCTTCATTGAGAGGCTTGGCCCCAGCAGCAGCAGCATCACCGGCAGCAGCGCCACGGGCGGAACAGTGCGCATGAAATCGATGGTGAACCGGGTGCTTTGCACCAGGAAGCCATTAAGGCCAATGATGACGCCGAGGGGAATGGCCACCATGGCCGAGAGCGTCATGCCGATGACCCAGCCCAGCATCGTATTGAAGATGGCCGTCCAGTAGGACCCCGTAAGAAACAAGGCTCCCAGCCGATGGAATGTGGGCAGTGGATAGGGCATTCCGGCCGGCGGCATCAATTTGAAAACCAGCGCCAGTTGCCAGAGCAGGATCAGACCCAGCGCGACCAAAGCCTGCTTGATGGCAAGCTGGACACTGGGGTTCAGTCCAAATTTTCGTAGACCGGTCAATCTGGGCCCTACAATGGTTGCGCTGTTCATGGACATGGCCGTTCGCCTATACCGGCGTGCGGGAGCGCTGGCCCGCCATGTAGAAGCCGAGGAGATGGCCATCGGGGTCGGAGACCTCGGGCAGCTTGAATCCAGCAAGCCCCTCAACGATTCCGCCATGCGGTAATCCGCGTTCGGTCAAAGTCACGGCCAGGGCCCGCAAGCTCGCCTCATTCGGCAGCAGGAAGGAAAGACCCTGAAATCCAGCGGCTGCCTTTGCGCGCTCCGGGTCCAGCATCAGAGTCAGATCGACACCGGACGGATGGTGCAGGGCCCAACCGCGAATGACGCCATCGACACGGAACGGGAAGTCCGGCTCATAGCCGAGAACGGAGCGGTAGAAGTCGACGGACCGATCAAGATCGGCAACGGGTAGGCGCACGTGATGGTAGCGGATGATCGGTAGCGCTGCGGGCGCTTCCGCCCCAACACCCAGGGCAGCCGTCTCCGCTGCACGAACCGGATCTATGACCTTATCGATCACCATGGCATCCTCCCTCGCCATTTTTTATTTTACAATGACAAGTAAATTATCTTTTGGCAAGCCCGCCTCTCACCAACCTCGTAGGGTGGCTACAGGACGACGAAGTAGTTGAAGATCGAATGATCGGCTTGCTTTTCGCCAGTCCCCACGATGACAGACCGGGTAAGCCAGTCGTGCGTTCCTGGCTCGGTTTCGAAAGCGGGCGCGAGGCGGAAGTAGTAGGCGGACGGATCCACCTTCTCTCCGCGATCGATCAGTCGTTGAACGTTAGGCGCCGCATGAGCGTATCCGCGGTTGGTCATATAGATCACGCCGCCATCTCGTGCTCTGATCATGTAGCGCGCGTCGAAAGCGGCTACGCCGTCGGCCCGGAACAACGGCCAATCGCCACCACTGCCGGGCACAACATCGCCTTCCAGCTTCGGCCCGGTGACCTCCCCCTTCAGAATCGAGACAAACCCGCGCACACCCCCACCAGCCAGCGGGAGCCGTAGTCGCGGTCCTGGAGGAAAATCGAGCCTGACGCTAAATGCGAATTCAAGCGTGGGCGTGATCGCCATGATGTCCCTCTCCCCCGTGACGTTTTCACACGATGTCAAGGTTGAACCCTTGCCGGAGAACACTCAAGATGGCCAATCAAATATATTTTAGTTTACAAATTTTACTATATCGGCGATTTCAAGAGCAGATTGCCTCACGCGCTGCAAAGCACAGGCGCTGGAGGAACACGAATGAGAGAGCGGCTGGCAGCCGCCAACAGCGAGGGAATGTGATGGTCGATGAGCTATCTGCCAGCAGCGAGGGAAGTTTCATTTCCCGGGACAGGGCCTGGCATCCGCCGGCGTACACACAAGCCTACAAGAGCTCGACCCTGCGTTCACCTCGAAATGCGCTTCTCTCTCTTGGCCAGACGGCCTCGGAGCTGACCGGACCAGCCTTCGGTCACTCCCTTCTGGGAGAGCTGGACAACAACCTCATCCGCAACTTTAGCCGGGAAGGCATCGATGCGATTGGCCAGCGACTGATTATCCATGGTCAGGTGCTGGACGAAAATGCCCGGCCTGTGGCCGGCACGCTGGTTGAATGCTGGCAAGCCAATGCCGGCGGTCGGTACCGTCACAAGCGCGAGGGATACCTCGCCCCACTCGATCCCAATTTCGGGGGGTGCGGACGAACAATCACTGATGCGAACGGATACTACTCATTCCGCACGATCAAGCCGGGCGGCTATCCCTGGGCCAATGGCGGCAATGACTGGCGCCCGGCCCACATTCACTTTTCCATATTCGGTCACGCCTTCGCGCAACGGCTCATCACCCAGATGTATTTCGAGGGCGACCCGATGGTCTGGCAATGCCCCATCGTGGGCGGCATTCCCGACATGGCGGCAATCGACCAGCTGATCGCTCGTCTGGACCGGCACAACACCGTTCCGATGGATGCTTTGGCGTATCGCTTCGACATCGTCCTGCGGGGGCGGCGCTCGACCCTGTTCGAGAACAAGCTGGAGGGCAATTGATGCCGAACAAGCTTGTCCCGCTAAGGGAAACTCCATCGCAAACGGGCGGGCCTTACGTCCATATCGGTCTGATGCCCAATTCCGCCGACCTTGGCGGTGTCTATCCCGTTGACCTCGGCGCCAGCATGCTCACGTCCGAGACCACTGGCGAGCGGATTGCTGTTACCGGACGCCTGCTGGATGGCTCGGATGCGCCACTGACCGATGCCGTCGTCGAGCTCTGGCAGGCCGATGCGAGGGGGTCGTATACCGCCCCGGACTTCTCCGGCTTCGGCCGTCAGGCAACCGATGGGGAAGGGATCTTTCGCTTCGACACGATCAAACCAGGTCGAGTTGCGGGGCCAGGCGGAACACTCATGGCACCGCACCTGACCTTCTGGATCACTGCGCGGGGCATCAATACCGGCCTTCACACACGCGTCTATTTCGGGGATGAGGCGGCCGCGAACGAGTCCGACCCCGTCCTGCTCAGCCTGCTCGATCCACGCCGCCGCAAGACTCTCATTTCTACACTCTTGGGCGCTGGCCACCACCACCTCGATATTCGCCTTCAGGGCCCGGACGAGACTGTCTTCTTGGATTTCTAGGCAACGACAACGGCCAGGCTTTGGCCCACTTGAAGGTTCTGCAGACATGTCCAGCCTGATCATCATCACAGTCGCCATCCCTTTGGGGGCAGGTGTCCTGATCGGACTGCTACAACGCCTGACCTCGCGCGCCATGCTCCAGTGCCTGCTGGCCGCGCTGCTTGTGCTGGCGATCTTCATATTGCTGGAAGGCATTCCGCCGCTGCCGCCGGTTTCGTCGAAACACAAGCTGGCCATTGTCGTCACTCTGCTCGCAGTCATTGCCCCATTCACAGCGCCGCTCGGGACCCGTGTGCTGGCCGTCGTGAGCATTCTTGCCTTAGGGGTGGGTCTGATTTGGATCGGTGGCAACCGGCTGACGTCGGCGACGGCCTGGCCCAGCTCGATATGGCTGCTTCCGCTCCCCCTGGTCCTCGGCGTTCTGACAGCTGGTAGCGGGCGCGACGATACAACAGGTGACGGCTACTTCGTGCTGCGGATAGGCGTGACGTTCTCGGCCATTGCCGCCGCCGCTGTTGCGCTGCTTGGCGGTTTCGTTGGCGCGGGCCAACTCGAAGGTGCTCTGGCCGCCGCCTTTGGGGGCACGCTTATCGTCAGCTTCGTTGCAGTCCTGGCGGGCCGCGGGTTTCCGCCACCTGGTGCTTTCCGCTCCGCGAACTGGCTTCTTGCAATGGCGCATTCGGCCATCTTCCTCACCGTAGCGTGCTTCTCGCCGTCAATCAGCCCGTTGGCGGCCTATCTGGCGGTGCTGCCAATGGTGGCCGTGCAGGTCGTTTCACTCAAAGGGATGACCGGCCTGTTGAGGCCGGTGGTTTTCGGAATTGTCGCGGCGCTTCCGGCTGCCGCGGCCGTCGGTGTCGCTTATTGGAACAGCGTAGCTCTGTTGGCCGATTGACGACCGTTCGCTCAAGCCGGACAACAGGAGGGACCACAATGAAACGCCTCGCCTATCTCACCACAGCGCTACTGCTTGCCGTTGGGGCAACCGCCCCCGGCTATGCCGCCGATAGCTATGAAATTGATCCGCAACACGCCTGGGTTGCCTTTTCGCTCAATCATGGGGGCTGGGCTAATGCTACGGGAAGCTTTGATACGATTTCCGGCAGCATCACCTTTGATCGCGAGGATGTCACCGCCAGTTCCGTGTCGGTGACAATTGCCTCATCGAGCATCGACACCGGATTTGCCGACCGCGATCGTGATCTGCAAAGCCCCGACTTCTTTAACGCGGTGGAGTTTCCCGAGATTACCTTCGTCTCCACCGGCATCGAGAAGACCGGCGATACTACCGCGCTGATCACTGGCGACCTGACGCTTGTCGGAGTCACCAAGCCCGTCGTGCTGGATGCCACCTGGAACGGCGAAAGCCCCCTGCCCTGGGACGCTGCGGCCTTGAAGTCCGGCTTTACCGCGACCGCAACAATTACCCCGGCAGACTTCGGCATGGCCAAGGTAACCGCGTTCGGGCTAGGGCCCGACGTCGAACTGACCATCAATATCGAAGCGTTCAAGAAGTGACCCGATGCCGGCGCCCAATGGCGCCGGCACCTCACCATCCCAAGTTGCAGGCACTTAACGCGCATTCCTTCTCGGGTACGGGCAGTTCGGCTGTCGGTTCAGGTTCAGGGTGGACACCCAATCTATTTTAGGATCAATAATAAAAGGATTCTGACGGGGCGCTGCATCACGATCCATGTTGCCGCCAATTGTTGATGGGACCGACGTATTTATGAAGGCATCCGTTTCAAAGAGTACCACGAAGGCCCCACAGGGACGGCGCACCCAAGAGAAGCAGCCTGAGCCTGCAATCGCGAGCCAGATAGACTTCGGTCCCCTTAAGGGCCATTTTCCTTACTATCTTAGACGATTGCAGAAGAATTTCAGAACGCACTTCAGCGCCTCGGTCGGGGACCTTGGCGTTCAGGCTCGCGATGTCGGCGCCCTGTTCGCAATCGGGCTCAATCCGGGCCTGACGCCATCACAACTCGGACCTGCTATCTTTCTTGACGCTGCCCAGGTGACGAGCCTGATCAACGAGTTCTCGCTCAAGGGCTGGACCGAGCGTCGCGTATCAAGCACTGACGGCCGGTCAAGAACGTTGCACCTCACCCCCGCCGGCAAGAAGCTTCTGGCCAAGCTGGAACCCATGATCAACGAGATCGACAAGGCCTTTGTCGAGGGCATCCTGACCGAGCAGGAAGAGACGCAACTGATCGGACTTCTTTCCAAACTGCTCGACGGTCGACAGAAAATTTCTCCAACATAACCGCGGGCGCATAGCTCCCTACCTGCCACCCGATTCCTGCCCCTGGCAGAAGTCAGCCGCATCTACTTTGACAAAGTACTTTACTTTAATAATTAAATCATGCAGCTTGAAGGAAGCGAGCCGAGGCCGTCGGAGAATGGCTGCTCGGCCCTTTGGGGAGGACTAAGCCGGCATGGCTCAACCAGCCGGCGAGGCGATTTCCCGCAATTTGGGAAGGAGTCCAAGCCTATGCGCATAACCCGTGTGGAGTGCATCCCCGTCACGACGCCGCTGATCAAACCGATCATCATTGCCACGACCAACATTCGCAGCGTCGAGTCGATCGTGCTGAAAATATTCACTGATGATGGCTTGGTCGGCATCGCCGATTCCGGGGATACGTCAGCTTTCTACCACGGCGAGACACAGGACTCGATCAGCGGCATCATCGCGACACACATCGCTCCGCGCATCTTGATCGGCGAGGACCCGTTCAAGATCGAGAAGATCGTTGGGCGCATGGATCTGCTTGTTCGCGACAACAACCACGCCAAGTCGATGGTTGACGCGGCGCTGCACGACATCAAGGGCAAGGCACTGGGTGTGCCGGTCTACCAGTTGCTGGGCGGCAAGACTGTTGAGCATGTCGACCTCGGATATGTGCTGATGGCCGGCCCCGCAGACCAGCTTGTCGCGGACGCGCAGAAGGCATTGAGCACCGGCTTCAAACTCATCAAGCTCAAGACCCTCCCCGATCCAGAAAGCGCCATTCGCTGTGGACTGGAGATGCGTGCGGCGCTCGGCGATGACGTGCGCCTCATGATGGACGTCAACGGCATGTGGAACTACGAGCAGGCGCTGCACGCCCTGCGCCGTCTGGAACCAGCCAATCTCGAGCTGATCGAGCAGCCCCTACCCTATTGGGACCTCGAGGGCATGGCCCGACTGCGCCAGAAGGTCAGCACGCCGGTGTTTGCCGATGAATCGGCGCGCGGCCTGCATCACATCCAGCAGATCATTAACATGAAGGCCGCCGACGGCCTCTTCCTCAAGACCCAGAAGGCCGGCGGTCTCCTGAAGTCGCAGCGCTGGCTGGCGTTGGCGCGGTTGTCCGGCATGTCGGTGATGTGCGGCTGCATGCCGGGCTCCGGCCTCGAGGCCAGCCCGACCGCACATTTGCTGGTCGCCGATCAATGGGCCTCGCAATTCGTGCAGGAGAACTGCGGCCCGCTGTCGATCCACGACGTGTTCGAGCTGGAAGACGGCACCCTGAGCGACGAAATCGCTCTCAACGGGCCGCGCTATGCCAGGGGCAAGATGTTTGCACCCGAAGGGCCGGGCCTGGGCGTCGAGCTCAATGAGGAATTCATTGCCGCGCATATCAGCAAGGGCTTTTCGACGCGCGTTGTCACGGCCTGACCGCGCCGCACGGAGGGCGCGCCGACACAACGGCGCCCCTCCTCAGATGATCGAGGAGGTAATCAAATGGCAGACTTTTCACTGACGCATCCCTTGTCCGGCTTCTTCGCCCCGACCCGGTTTGAGGCCGAAGTGATCGACTGCATTGTCGTTGGCGAAATTCCGAGCAGCCTGAATGGCGCGTTCTACCGTATGCACGGCGACTGGATTTACGCACCCAAATTCAAGGATGAGGCCAGCCTTTCCGCCGATGGCTATATCAGCATGTTCCGCTTCGCCGACGGCTCGGTCGACTATCGCGGCCGCTATGTGCGCACCGACCGCTACAACACCCAAATCGCCGCCCGCCGCCAGCTCTACGGTTATTATCGCAACCCGCACACCGACGACGCCGAGGTTCGTGACATCGACAATCCTGGGCGCCGCACCGCGGCCAATACCACGCCGGTGATCTTGGCGGGAAAGCTCTATGCGACCAAGGAGGAGGGCCTCCCCTATGAGATTGACCCCAATACGCTGGAGACGGTTGGCGAGACCGACTTCGGTGGCGAGTGGAAAAGCCAGACCTTTACCGCCCATCCCAAGCTCGATCCCGCGACCGGCGAGACCTTTGCCTTTGGTTATGAGGCGACCGGGCTCGCGAGCACCGACATCTACCTCTATTCCTTCGACGAGGCCGGCAAGATCACCTGGGAGGTCCGGTTCCAGGTGCCCTATTCCTCGATGATGCACGACATGTCCCTGTCCAAGGACTATGTGATCATCCCCGGCGGTGGGACGGTGACCAGCAAGGAGCGTCTCGAAAGCGGGCGTCCCCACTGGGCCTGGGATTCCGAGCGCCCCTCCTACTACGCCATCATTCCGCGCGGCGGCAGCGCTGCTGACATTCGCTGGTTCGAGGGGCCCGAACGCTCGATCGTCCACACGGCAAATGCCTGGAACGACGACGATGTGGTGACCATGGATGCGCCGGTCGCCGAGGGCAACACATGGCCCTGGTTCGAGGATGTCCACGGCGCGCCGTTCTCGATGAACAGCTTCACGATTCGACGCCTGACCTTCGACCTGCGCGGCAACGGCAAGCAGCCGCGCGAGGAAATCCTGTTCAAGCAGGAGGTGACGAGCTTCACCCGCATCGACGAGCGCTTTTCGACGACGCCGAACCGCTACATCTTCGTCCAATATGTCGATAGCGACAAACCGTTCGATGCCCACCTGCCGGACGATCCGCGGCAACGCCCCGTCAACAGCTATGGCCGGTTCGACCTGGTTGACCGCACGCTGCAATCCTATTTCGTCGGCCCGACCCACGTCCTGCAGGAGCCCACCTTCGTGCCCCGCTCGCCCGAAGCCGAAGAAGGCGATGGCTACCTGCTCGGCACCGCGCACAATCTCAAGGAGATGCGGAGTGAACTGGTCATTGTCGACGCGACAACGATGCAGGAATGCGCCCGAGTCATCCTGCCCTTCCGCAACGCCTACCAGGTGCACGGCGTATGGGCGTCCCCGGACAACCTGCCACTGAAATAGCAGCCGCCCGCCTTGATGGGAGACAAGTCATGAATATCGCAGCAAACGTGACCACCCGGTTTGAGCGCCGCAACCCACTGTCGGGAGAGGTGGCCTCCATTGTGGACGCCTTCACGACCCTGGATGCAATCGCGGCGGCGGATCGCGCGGCTCTTGCCCTGCCGGCATGGTCGGCATTGGGGCCGACGGCGCGGCGAGCAAAGCTTAGCGCCGCGGCCGACCTGATGGCCGCACGCTCGGACGCCTTCATCGAGACGATGATGAGCGAGACCGGCGCAACCGAAGGCTGGGCGCGCTTCAACCTGATGCTGGCGGTGGGCCTCGTGCGTGAGGCCGCAGCGCTCACCACCCAAATCGGCGGTGAAGTGATCCCGTCCGACAAGCCGGGATGCCTCGCCCTCTCCGTTCGCGAACCTGCTGGCGTGGTCCTCGGCATCGCGCCGTGGAACGCGCCTATCATCCTGGGGACACGCGCTATCGCAACGCCCCTGGCCTGCGGCAATACCGTGGTGCTCAAGGCCTCCGAACTGTGCCCACACACCCATGCCCTGATCGCCTCATGTTTCAATGATGCAGGGCTCGGGGACGGCGTGGTCAATCTCGTCACTAACGCGCCGGAAGATGCTGCCGAGGTGGTCGGGGCGCTGATCGATCACCCGGCGGTCCGGCGCGTGAATTTCACCGGCTCTACCAAGGTGGGGCGGATCATTGCCAAACGCGCTGCCGAACACCTCAAGCCCGTACTTCTGGAGCTCGGGGGCAAGGCGCCATTCATCGTGCTGGACGACGCTGACCTCGATGAGGCTGTGAAGGCCGCAGCCTTTGGTGCCTTCATGAACCAGGGCCAGATCTGCATGTCCACCGAGCGCATCATCGTGGCCGATGCCATCGCCGATACTTTCGTCGAAAAATTCCAGGCCAAGGTTGCCACGCTCGCAGTGGGCGATCCACGCGGCAGCGCCACGCCGCTTGGAGCTGTCATCGACCTCAAGACCGTCGAGCATGTCACGCAGCTTGTCGATGAGGCGATCGCATCGGGCGCGGTGCTGATCAATGGCGGCCAGGCGACAGGCGTGCTGATGCCGGCGCATGTCGTCGATCAAGTGACGCCCACGATGCGGCTGTTCAGTGAAGAGAGCTTCGGTCCGGTGGTGGCGGTGGTCCGGGCGCGTGACGAGGCTCACGCCGTGGAGCTCGCCAACGACACCGAGTATGGCCTTTCGGCGGCCGTGTTCACGCGCGACATCACCCGCGGGCTGCGTGTCGCCAAACAGATCAGGTCGGGCATTTGCCATATCAATGGTCCGACGGTCCACGACGAACCCCAGATGCCCTTTGGTGGCGTCAAGAATTCCGGCTATGGCCGTTTTGGTGGCAAGGCCGGGATCGATGCATTCACCGAATTGCGCTGGATCACCATCGAGACCCAGCCTGGGCACTATCCGATATGATCGCAGTTTGGATGTTTGACCTCATGTTCCCGGCACAGGTCTCTCAGCCGATGCTGCGACCGCCACGTCCTGCCGAACTTGCCGCCAACGGGGACCACCATTTGCCCACGACCGAGCGTAGCGGCGCTGTCGCCAGCGTTGCAGCAACAGGCGCTGCGACCTGTCTGCCGCCACGAGGGCAATTGAAAACCTTGTGGCGGCACGTATCGGCACCGCGAGGAGCGCGGTAAGGCATCCCAGGCCGATGCTCGTTCCAGCTACGGTGTGACTGGCTCGCTTTGTGGGGGTAAATGATCGGGCGCCCGCGGCATGAAGCGCGCTATCTTGCGTGATAGTGCGTCGATATAGGTCACCATCACGGGAACAACCAACAAGGTCAGCAGCGTTGAGCTGATCAGCCCGCCGATGACGGCGTGGGCCATCGGCGCGCTCTGGCTGCTTCCGCCCTGCATGGCCATCGGCACCATGCCGAAGATCATGGCCAGGGTCGTCATGACGATGGGGCGCAGCCGCGTACCACCGGCCTCGACCAGCGCCTCGAGCAAGGGCTGACCCGCGCGCCGATGCTGATTTGCGTTATCGACCAGCAGAATCGCATTCTTTACGACCAATCCCATCAGCATGACGAACCCGATCATCGAATACATGTTGAGGGTCGATCCACCCACCAGCAAGCCCACCAACACACCCACAAGCGAGAGCGGCAGGGCCATCATGATGGCTAGTGGCTGCAGGAAGCTTCCAAACTGGCTGGCCAGAACCAAATAGATGAAAATCACCGCCAGCAACAAGGCCGACACCATGCTGCCGACGGTATCTGTCAACATCTCGACGTCGCCGCCCTGGGCAACGCTGACCCCAGCAGGCAGGTCGAGCGCAGCAACCACGGCATCGACATCAGCGCTGACGTCACCCAATACGCGTCCTTCGATATTGGCGCTGATGGTCACCTGACGGGTGAGATTTTCGCGGTCGATCTCGCTGGGCCCCACTGTCTGGACGATTTCGGCGATCTGGTCGAGGCGGATGGCAAGCGGCGTGTCCGTGCGACTCTGCGCTACCGGCAGGCCGGCGATATCGCTGGCGCTCTGCCGCATGTCGGGTGGCAGCCGGACCACGACGTCGAGCTGATCGCCACTTTCGTTCGTCCATTCCGAGGCAGTCTCGCCCGCGATCATGACACGCAGAGCCGAACCGGCCGACTGCACGCCGATGCCCATGTCACTCGCCACTTGCCGGTTCACCACGACATCGAACACCGGCTGGGCCTGCTGCAGGCTCACCTGAACATCGACAGCACCGGGGATGGCCCGCATCTTTTCGGCCAGCTCGGCAGCGGCCGATGATAGGCCCTCCAGATCTTCACCCAGTAGCTTGACCTCGATCGGGCTACTACCGCCGAGACCGCCGCCAGCAGCAACGACGACGTCAATTCCCGGGATTGCGCGCAGGGCCTCGCGAATCGGCGTCGTCATTTCCACCGAGGACAGTGCCCGCTCGGACGGCCCCACTAGGTCAACAGCAATGCCAGCCGCATTCTCACCGGCCGCAGCGCCGGCATTGACTGTCGTATAGAAGTCCGACACTTCCGGCATGTCCTCGAGAAGCGCCTCAACCTGATGGGCCTTGGCAGCGGTATAATCCGTCGATGAACCGGCTGGCGTCTTGATGCTGATCGATATCTGGCTCTCGTCAGCGGCCGGCGTAAACTCTGTGCCAATCATAGGAAAGAGCAGGAAGCTGGAGCCAAACGACACGAGTGCCACAAGCACGATGACCAAACGGTGGCCAAGCGACCAGCGCAGCAGCCCGCGATAAACATGGCTCAATTTGTCGAAGCCACGATCGAACAGGCCGATGAGACGGCCAATCGGGCCGCGCTTGGCGTTGGGTTCAGACGCGGGATCATACCAAACGCTCGACATCATCGGATCGAGCGTGAAGCTGACGAAAAGCGAAATCAGCACGGCCACCGAAACGGTGACGCCAAATTGCAGGAAGAACTTTCCGACAATGCCGTCCATGAATGCCAACGGCAGGAATACCGCGACAATCGACAGCGTGGTCGCCAGCACCGCGAGTCCGATCTCGTCAGTGCCGTCGAGTGCCGCCTGGACGTGCGATTTGCCCATATGAAGGTGCCGAGTGATGTTCTCGCGAACCACGATTGCGTCATCTATGAGGATACCCACCGACAGCGTTAGCGCCAGCATGGTCATAATGTTGAGCGTGAAGCCGAGCAGGCTCACGACAGCTAAAGTGCCAATGATCGAGATGGGCAGCGTCAGGCCAGTGATGATGGTCGAGCGCCAGGAATTGAGAAACACGAACACGATGACGACAGCCAAGGCAGCGCCCTCGATCAACGTGGCCTGCACTGAATGGAAGTTGTCCTTGACCGGGATTGCCGCATTCTGGAGGACGCTGACAACAACGTCTTCAGGCAAACTACCGCTGGCATTGAGCGCGGCGACAGCGGATTCGACGCCTGCTGCGATCGCTACCGTGTTGCCGCCATCAACCTTGACAACGTCAATCGCCAACGCCTGCTCGCCGTTGCGGAACGCCAGGCCATCGGCGTCCGCAGGACCTTCAACGACGGTCGCGACATCTCCGATGGTGATCTCTTCGCCCTCGTGATTGGCCACAACAATATCGTTGAAGCCGGCTATCACGGCGACGCCGACATTGAGCTGGACGGTCTGCACCAGTACGCCATCAATGATCGAACCGGCCGGCAGAGTCTGATTGTCCTGCTGCAAGGCAGAAACGACCTCGCTGACGCCGATGCCAAAGGCATTGAGGCGGTCCAGATCAACATACACGTTGACCTGATTTTTGAGCCCGCCCACCACGGTTGCGCTGCCAACACCGGAGATGCTGGTGAGCGCTGGCGTGACAATGTTCTCGGCGATTGAGGTCAGTTCGAGAACCGACCGGCTTGGGCTGCTGAGCGCCAGCGACATCATAGGCGTGGATGTTGGATTGAAGCGGAACACCTGGGGTGTATCGGCGTTGTCCGGCAGTTGACTCGCCACGGCAGCAAGCTTGTCACGCACGTCCTGCGCCGCTACCGCAGAGTCGGTTTCGAGCGTGAATTGCAGGATGACCGTCGAATGGCCGGCGCTGGAGGTCGACGTTACCGTGTCGATGCCGCTGAGCGTATTGACGGCCTCCTCTATGGGCTGGGTGACCTTGGTTTCCACGGCCTCGGGCGATGCCCCGGTATAGGGCGTGAGCACCGCCACGACCGGAAAATCAACGTCCGGATACTGTTCGATAGGCAGTGTGCTGTAGGCGGAGACGCCGAACACTATGATGGCGACCATCACCATGGTGGCAAATACGGGATGGCGGACGCTGATCGCGGTCAGGAACATGGCTCAGTTTCCCTCAATGACGACGGGGGAACCGGCGGCAAGACCGGTCAGGCTCCGCGCCACGATCATATCGCCTGCCGCGAGGCCGGCGATGGTCTGCACAAGACCCGCACCCTGCCATTGCGTGCCGGTCTGGACTCGCCGCTCCTGCAGCACGCCATCTGCGATAGCCAACACATAGCGCGCATCGTCGCGGGCCTGGATCGCTCCGGTGGGCACGGCAATCACCTGCTCGACCCGCTGCACCACGATATTGCCGGTCACGAACATGCCACCGCGCAGGACACCGTCGGGATTGTCGAGTGTCAGGTGAACCCTGATCGAGCGCGTGCCGGGGTCGGCGAGCGGATTGATCCGGTCGATAGTACCCGTAAAGGTTTTCCCAGGGATGCCCTGTACCGCAAGCCGGACGTCCTGGCCGGGCACCAGTCGCGCGGAATCGTCGAGCGAGGCAATGGCCTCGACGCGGACGGTCGATAGATCGACCAATGACAAAATGGTCGCCCCAGGACTAACGATCTGGCCGGGCTCGATACTGCGAGTGGCGATCGTGCCGGCAAAAGGCGCCTGGACGGTGGCACGCTGCAGATTGTCCTCAGCGAGCGTGACCTGACTCTGCTGGGATTCAATAGTGGCTGTTAAGTGGTCCACCTCCGATTGGGCGGCGTCGAGCGCGGTTTGCGCGGCCAGCCCCTTGTCGGCAAGTGAGCGCGTCCGGGCAAGACTCGTTTCGGCCGCTCGCAACTGCACGACGCTCGACGCCATCGCCGCGCGCTGCTGGTCAAGTTGCAGCCGCAGGTCCGAGGTGCCGATCTCGATCAGGGCATCACCTTGGGCCACCTGGTCACCGGGCCTCACTGCAACAACCTCGGCAAGCCCGGAAACCTGGGCAGATATAGCTGCCTCCCGCGCCGGGTTAATCGTGCCGGTTACCTTTACCAGCTCCTCGATCACTTGCGGCTCGATGGTGAGCACGTCCAGCGCATGAAGGCGCATCGTGCGGGGAGCCGCGACAGCAGACACCGAAGCCGCAGTTGGCGCCGCTGGCGACTGATTCACCAAAAGAACGCATGCGAGGCCCGTGATCGAGACCAGCAGCACAACTGGCCAGAACCATTTCTGCATCCGGCCGGAGAGGGTCCGCCGTGAAGACACTTCGCTGCTGATATCATACGGCTTCATAGGTGCCCCGCGGCTGAAGGTAAAAGCAGGTCAAGCCCGCACCAAACCAACTGACAGCGCCGGATTACACAAACATTACGCGCCCCCGCGGCCTCGTTTCCGACGATTGGCGGTTAAGCCTGATTGCAATGGGACCGTCAGGTTGCCGCCCGCAGCCGCGCTTCATCGCGCTTTCACGGACCCGTCAAGCACAACGGCGCGTTCGCGGCGGCCAGGTTGGCTAAAATCTTCAACCGCGATGGCCGGAGTGCAGCATTCGTCACTCTCATCGAGCTCCACTTTCAGAACGCGGCAACCCGTCGACAAGACGCTCTGTGAGAGTGTTGCGGGTACCGATCGCACCCAGAAATTCTGGTAGTCCATTGTCTCGAGGACGATTTCCATCGGTTGTGTTCCAGGCACTGTAAACGTCTCCAGCGTTGCAATTCCGGCCCTGAGGCCAGTTGTAGGGGATTGCACGCTGTCTCTCGCGCATTACGCGAACATTGCATGCCCAGCGTCGGCACCCTCCCCATGCCCGGACCAAGCTGTTTTGAGCCGCGGCCAAAATGGCGTTCCAAAAGCGCCAGAAATCTGCGCGAAGCCGAGTGCGAGGACGATCACCCAGTCGTAATGCTGACGTAACGTCCAGCCCCGCAAAGCTTCAGTATCTGGGGCATCAGCGGATGCCGGCGTGCCCCAGCCGCCGAACCAACTGGAGCTTTCTATGCGTCTTCACAGCCGTCTGATGGTCACCGCGGCATTGGGTACCGCCCTTGCTCTACCTGCAAGCGCCAACGATTTTGACACCTATGGCCAAGCACCCCCGGAATTTGTTCCGATTCAGCCCGTGTCGGACTTCGTGTTCATACTGGGCCTGGGTGTTGGTGCCGCCCCCGCTTACGAAGGCGCCTCCGAGTATAAAATGACCTTCAAGCCAATTGTCGATGTCGAGCGGTTCCGTTGGGGCTTTATAGACGTGGGCGGAGAAGACGATCGCGGCGGCTTCAGCTTTTCTCCATCCGTCAGCGCTGAAGGCGAACGTATCAGTGCGGACTATTCCGCATTGAATGGATTGGACAACATTGAAGCCAGCTACGCCCTCGGCGCCCGCGTGGGGTACGAGTTTGTCTTCAATGACGCGATCAGCGCCGAAATCTACGGCGCTGTCAGGTATGCCTTCGGGGGAGCCCAGGGCCTGATAGGCGAAGTCGGAATGGACGTTACGGCAAGGCTCTCCCCGCAACTCGAGATCACCGGCGGCCCGGTCGTCAATTTTGCCTCGGAAGAGTATATGGATACATATTTTGGGGTGACCAGCGCGGAAGCCGTCGCGACAGGCGGGCGTCTTGGTGCATTCGATCCAACTGGGGGCATCAAGTCCGTGGGTCTGCAACTGGAAGCGCGTTACGAGTTCATCCCTGACACCTTCGTAACCTTCAATGCGTCCTACTCCGCGTTTGTTGGCGATGCCCGAGAGTCGCCCATCGTCAAATCCGGGAGCGAACAACAGTTTACGGTTGGTCTGGGCTTGGCACGTCGGTTCTCGTTCTAGTGCCAGACACCGGTGAGTATGACGCCGCAAAATTCAGACCTCACACAGGCGCGACCTCATCGTCGTGCCTGTGTCTTTGGCGGGTCGCACTGAAAAGAATCGACTGTAGCTGTTCGACTATCGCCAATCGGACTGTCTTTGCCGCGATACAATGCGATGACGAATTTGCCTACTAAGGCGAGAATCCATCCGAGGACACTTCATGCGCATATTGCTCGTTGAGGATGAGACTGACATGGCTCGCGCGCTTATGGCCGCCCTCAATCGGCAGGACATCGTGGTGGATCATGTTTCCACGCTCGGCATTGCCGAAGAAGCGGCGCTCAGCGACGTCTACGACGCCGTATTGCTCGACCGCAAACTTCCGGACGGCGACGGTCTCTCTTTGATTCCGATTCTGCGCCGCGTGCGGAAGGGCCTGCCGATCATTGTCCTCTCAGCGCTCGGTTCCTCCGACCACAGGGTGGCGGGGCTCGACACCGGGGCCGATGACTATCTCTCCAAGCCGTTTTCCACAGATGAGCTTCTGGCTCGGATCCGCGCGATACTGCGCCGGCCTGCGGACCTTGGCGAAACTTTTGCCACTGTCGGCAAGCTTAGGTTCAATTTGAGTGAGCGCTGCGCCGAGGTCGATGGAGCTGTGCTTGACCTGACGCGGCGCGAAATGCTCGCGTTGGAAATCCTGATACGGCGCGCGGGCCGCATCGTGCCGCGCAGCGCGCTGGAGGAGGCGGTCTACGGGTTCGACGAAGAAATCGCCTCCAATGCCCTGGACGCCAACATTTCCCGACTGCGCGGAAAATTGAGCGGCGCTTCTGTCAATATCCACGCCATCAGGGGACTTGGCTACGTTATCCAGGCCTCGCCATGAGCAAACCGGTACGGCGTTCGCTCCGGGCAGCGTTAACCCGCAATATGATCATAATGCAAACGATTGTGGTCATTGCTTTCACACTTGCCGCAACCATCCCGATCGCGAATTTTATCGCTGGCGAACAAGGACTGGACCCAGAGGTTATCGAAACCATTGCCGCGGCAGTTGAGCGTGGCACCAACGGTGAACTGCGACTGGCGGACACGTCCGCGCTAGAGGATATCCAGTCAGCGTATTCAAGCTTCTGGTTCTTTGCTACCGACGGCAAGGGCAGCGGGCTGAGCTATGGAAATGTGCCGATAGAAACCGAATCCCTGACCACGAACCTGACGCGCATAAACTCGGCCAACGTGTCGGACATCGGCTCTACGGAGACGCCCGCAGCGATCATTCGGCAGCATGAGAGCGAGGCAGGCAAGCTGTGGATTATCGCGGGTGGAGGCCCGCCCGTTGGGATCGGCATTCTGGTAGAGGCGTTTGCCAGTCCAATTTTCGTAGGGTTTATCTTGCTTTTGACCTCGGCGTCACTGCTGATCATTCCCCTATTCGTCAAGCGACAACTCAAAGGTTTGGACGATCTATCGATCGAAGCCGACAAGATCGAAGTCACGAAGCGTGGCGCCCGCTTGTCATCAAGCTATGTACCAAGCGAGCTGCAGCCGCTGATGCACGCCATCAATGCTGCCTTCCAACGGCTCGACGAGGGCATCGATCGTCAACATCGCTTCATGGCGGACGCCGCCCACGAACTGCGGACGCCGATCGCCATTCTGCAGGTCAATCTGGAAATGATGCCGGAAACTGCGGACAAGCGCCGGCTCCTTGTGCATGTCGCCAGACTGGGCAGCATGGCCGACCAGTTGCTCGATTTGCAGCGCATGAGTTTGGGGTTGGCCACCTTTCAGCGCATAAATCTGGTGGACCTCGCATCCAGTGTCACTGCGGATGTGGCGCCGCTGGCGACCGCTGCGGGCGATGAGGTTGTCTTCCAGGCCGAGTCAAAGACGGTCTATGTCATGGGTGATGTCGACGCCTTGTCGCGCGCGTTGTCCAACCTCATCCAAAACGCCATTGTGCATGGTGGAGATGGCGCGCAGATCAGGGTCGAGGTTTGCGCAGACGGGCGGCTGCAGGTTGCCGACTCCGGGCCCGGGATTGATCCATCCGATCGCGAAGAGATTTTCGAGCCATTCCACCGCATCGCGCCGAGGCAACGCGGCGCGGGCCTCGGCTTGAGCATCGTAACCGACATTGTGCGCCACCATCAGGGAAGCGTCTCGGTTCACGACGCACCAGAAGGTGGAGCTCTGTTCGAAATATCGCTGCCTACGGTTTCGTAGCGACGCCAAGGTCACTGCGGGCAGCAGTGCGCTAGTGGCTGACGACCGAAGCAATCGCACCGACCAATGCCTCCAGTCGACGGGGCTGAAATCGACGCGAGGGAAAAACGGCGTAAACCGGCATGCTCTCCGTTTCCCAGCCCGGCAGCAGCTGGACGAGGCGTTTGGTCTCAAGATCGGCCCGAAGCAGATCGACTGGCAGGTAGGCGCAGCCGACGCCTGAAAGTGCCAGCACGCGCTGTGTTTCATCATTGTCCATCCGCACCTTGCCCTGCACGGCAACTGTCGATGGACGGCTCTCAATATCCCGAAACTGCCACCTGTTCGGCTGAGCCAGGTTCGTGTTGATGATGCATGGCCATGCCGCCAAGTCCGAAGGGCGCTCGGGCAAGCCGAACTGCTCAATCAGTGTGGGCGAGGCGCAGCAACTCAGGCGGTACACTCCAATTTTGCGGGCGACCAGGCCCGCGCCGCCTGGGTCCCCGGTGCGGATGGCCAGATCGTAGCCCTCGCCCACAAGATCGACCTTTCGATTGGCAAACGACGCTTCGATTTCGACCTCGGGATGCTGGCGGGTGAAGTCCGCGATAACGGCGGCAACCTGTGTGACCCCAATGGTTGTCGGCGCGGACATGCGGATGCGACCGGCCAAACGGACTTCGTTCTTGTCTTTGAGTTCATCGAGCGCCTCGGTGTCTTCCAGCAGCTTCAGTGCCCGCTCGAGAAACATCTCCCCCACCGTAGTCAGTCGTTGGGTGCGCGTTGTTCGTTCGAGCAAGCGGGTGCGGTATTCGTCTTCAAGACCACTGACCCGACGCGCGACCATCGTCGCCGAGATGCCCTGCTGCCTGGCAGCAGCTGCAAAACTCCCGGTGCGAGCGACCAGCACGAATGTCGCCAGCTCTACTAGTGTCGCCATTCCAAACTTTCATGCAGGGATGATCCAACCAATCGCTGAATATCACAGCAACCAGGTTCGGCATAGGTTTTCGGACGAAGGAGCTGGCCGTGGAGATTGCCGTTCTAGGCATGGGAGTGTTGGGGCGCGCCGCTGCCAGAATGCTGGCAGGTCGTTGCAGCCTTATGCTCGGGACGCGGCGGCCCATGGAAATTCGCGACTTCGCCAATGCGCTTCCTGGCGGACTTCTTCCAACTGACTACCGAACCGCAAGCCGCTACGCCGACCTTTGCGTCCTGTGTATCCCTCAGGATGCAATCGCGACGGTGCTCGCCGACTTACCGCACAGATCGGGTCGGCGGCTGCTCATTCCACAGCGGGCCGGCACCGTGGCCATGACGCACCCGGTCGTGGCCGCAGGCACAATATTAGTCGTCAAGCTTGAGCCGAACGGGCCGGCCGAAGCGCTCGCCGAAATGGCACTTCAGCTTTTGTCAACGCCCCTCGAACCAGCACCTCCCGTCGCCCCCGTCGCATTGCCCTGAAAGAAATCACAGATGCATCCCACTCGCCGTATTCATATTGCCTTCGCCGCCCTTGCAATGACCCTATGGTCGACCACGGCATGGGCCCAGGTCGTCGTCTCCTCCAAGATGGATACCGAAGGTGGCCTGTTGGGCAACGTCATCAGCCAGGTGCTGCAAGCCAATGGCGTCCCGGTCGAAGAACGCATCCAGCTCGGCAATACGGTCGTGCTCAGGAGCGCGATGGCGGCCGGCGAAGTGGACATCTATCCTGAATATACCGGCAACGCGGCCTTCTTCTTCGAGCGGGCGAGCGACACGCTATGGAAAGACGCAGCAGCCGCTTACGCTGAGGCCGCCAAGCTCGACTACGAAGCCAACAAGATCGTTTGGCTGCAACCAGCGCCGGCCAACAACACATGGGCTGTGGCCATCCGGCAGGAGGTCGCCGACGCGAATGGCATCGTGACCTTCTCGGATTTTGGCAGGTGGGTGTCTGCGGGTGGCAACGTCAAGCTGATCGCCTCCCCCGACTTCGTCAATTCTCCGGGCGCCCTGCCCGCATTCCAGGAAACCTATGGTTTTGTCCTGTCCTCCGACCAGCTCGTGACGATTACGCCGGGCGACACCGCCGCCACCATCCAGGCGGCCGCGCAGCAGACAAGTGGTGTAAACGCCGCCATGGTCTATGGCACAGATGGCGGGATCTCGGCCTCGGGCCTGGTCATGCTCGAGGATGACAAGGGCGTTCAGCCGGTCTACGAACCCGCCCCGATCATCCGGGAGGCTGTTCTTAATGAGTACCCGCAGATCAGGGACTTGCTGGAGCCGGTCTTCGGCAAACTCGATCTTGCCACCCTGCAGGAATTGAACGGCCGCATCCAGGTCGGCGGTGAGCCGGCACAGGCGGTTGCCATCGACTGGCTGCAAGCAAATGGTCTGCTCCCATGAACGCGTGGCGGTTAGACTGGAACTGGTGCGCAAGGTGCCTGCCATGCGCCGCAATCGCCCTGACGCTGTCGCCGATAGTTATATTGGCGCACATGCGGAAGCAGGAAACCAACGATGACTGAGATGATGAAAGCCGTTGTCATCGAGACACCTGGCGGACCGGAGGTGCTCCATCTGGTCGAGCGCCACGTGCCCAAGGCCCAGGCGGGCCAGGTTCTCATTCGCGTCAAGGCCTTCGGCATCAATCGATCCGAGCTTTTCACCCGTCAGGGACACTCCCCCGGCGTGCAGTTCCCGCGCATCCTCGGCATCGAGGCCGTCGGCGTGGTGGAAGCCGCATCTGGCGGAGAGTTTGCGGCAGGCGACAGGGTAGCCACCGTCATGGGCGGAATGGGCCGCCAGTTCGATGGCGGATATGCTGAATTCACGATTGTTCCGGCCAGGCAGGTACGGCGACTGCACGCTGAGTTGCCTTGGGCGGTACTCGGCGCATTGCCGGAAATGCTACAAACCGCATGGGGCGCGACGTTCAAGGCGCTTCGCCTGCAGGCTGGCGATAGCTTTCTCGTGCGTGGCGGCACAACCTCGGTGGGTTTGGCGGCTATTGGGCTCGCCCGTCAGGCCGGCGCACGGGTTCTTGCTACCACCAGGAAAGCGGACAGGTCCGATTTGCTGAGGGAACATGGCGCACATGAGGTGATCGTTGACGATGGCAGCATCGCAGGCAGGGTGCGTGAGTTCGTACCAGGCGGGGTCAATAAAGTGCTGGAGCTCGTGGGGACTACGACACTCCCCGACTCATTGCAGGCAATTGCATCGGGCGGCGTTGCCTGCATGGCGGGCATGGTCGGCGACCAATGGTCGATACGCGACTTCGCGCCGATGGACGTCATTCCGCACCTCGTCAGTCTCACCATCTATTCCGGCGGCGTCGCAGAATTCATGGAAATGCCGCTGGACGACATGGCCGCCGCCGTTGCCAACGGGACGCTACGCGTGCCCAGCGGGCCGGTATTCCATATCGACGATGTCGTGGAGGCCCACCGGTGCATGGAAGAGAACCGTGCCCTCGGCAAGATCGTCATTACGACATAGAACGGCCCAAACAACGGGAAATCAGACGAATGCAGTACGACCTTTCTGGACCGCCAGCAAACTCAAGCCGCCGCAGCGTGACGGCAGAGAGCGCCGAGATCGACGGCCGCTTGTGCACCCGGGTGAGCTTGACAGCTGAGGCCACCGCGGGTGTTGCTGGTATCGACTATATCGACATGCCCACCTTCCTCCGCATTCCGGCAAACTTCGTCAACGGGTCGATTTCCGTTGATATCCGGAGCCGTCTCAGAAGCGATGCCCCCGATTATGCCAGGGCCTTTGCCGGCATCGCCTACCGGATCAGTGCCGACTGCCAACGCTTCGAGGCGGTTTATGTTCGTCCGCTCAATGGGTTGAAGCTGAACCCGCCGGCGCCAAGGGACCGGAGGGCCCTGCAATACTTCGCCTATCCCGATTGGAAGTTCGACCGCCTTCGCGACGCCTATCCTGACGGGCGCTACGAGGCGGGCGCCAATATCGGTCCTGATGAGTGGCTGCGACTGAATCTCGTTGTCGGCGACAGACAGGTCAACGCGTCGGTCAATGGCATCGATATCCTATCGATCGAAGCAAAGAGCGAGGCGGCCTCCGGAGACATCGGCCTATGGGTCGACATTGGCACGGAAGCATATTTCTCGAACCTGCACATCATCGAGGGATAAGCGATCAATCCGCAAAAAGGAGGAGGTTCGGTGCGCCGATCACGGATCGCACCCCTCCAATTTGAGCGGGTTGCCGTCCGGTGGCCTAGACTCCGGACGGAGTCATTATGAAGTCGAAACTGGAACGCCAGGCCGTATCGTCTCCACGTTCCATGCTGGCAACCAGCGATGCCTTGACGCCAAAGACAGCGTCAGAGCTCAGCCATTGATCGCCTTCAACGAAGGTGTGGGTGACGATGGTTTGGTAGCCAGGGGACGAGACGAGGAAGTGCATATGGGCAGGACGGTTGGGATGCCGCCCTAGGGCAGCAAGCATCTTGCCCACCGGTCCATCATCGGGAATGGGATAGGAAACAGGGCGGATGCCCCGGAAGCTGTAGGTGCCATCAGCCTCTGTGACGAAGACGCCGCGATTGTTCCATTGCGGCTGGGTGTCGGGTTGCTGGACGTCATAGTAGCCATCGGCGTTGTCGCACCACACGTCGATGCGGGCACCAGCGATCGGCAAGCCCTCGATGGTGCGCACCTGGCCAACGAAGAGGCAGGTCTCACCTTTGCCATCGAGCGAAATGTTGGTGCCCATGGCATATTGGGGAGCGCCTGCGACATGAAACGGCCCCAGGACCGTATTTTCCGTGGCGCCAGAGGGACGGCGATGGTTGATGGCATCCACCAGCATGGACAAGCCGAGCACGTCGCTGAGGAGAATGAACTCCTGCCGATTGCCGTCACACATCTGTCCCGTGCGGGTCAGGAACTCGATGGCGAGCCCCCACTCATCCTGGGTCAGTTCCACATCCTTGGCGAACGCGTGCAGGTGCTTGACCAGCGAGGTCATCACCTCGGCCAACCGTGGGGAGACGTCAGGGCCCATGCGCGCGTTGACCACGTCTTCGCTGCGCTCTTCGGCAAAGTAGTCGATCATGTCAGCCATCAATCGTCTCCTAGTGGGCAACCTTGCGGTCGAGGATCGACGTCAGGGCGCGGGTCAGCTCGGCGACCGGATCGGCCGCCATTTCCTCAGCGCGCCACGCGACATGATGGTCGGGCCGTACCAGGACGCAACCGGCATCGGTGACCTCGCGGGCCCGGGCCCATGACCCTTCCATATCCGCCAGCGCGCGGCGCGGCCCGATAACATGGGCGACAAGGTCAACGCCAAGGGCCTGCGCGACCTTTTCTGCGGCACTGGCCCAGGCCTGGCCCGCAATGCCGGTGAGAATAGTGAAACGCCCCTTGCCCGTTACGTCGAGGGTAGAATGCTTGGCGCCGTTGCTGCCGAACAACCAGGCGTGCGGCACACGGGCGCCCGGCCAGGTGGTGGGCTGATAATGCAGTTCTGCATCAAGCTCAAAGCTGGGCTCCATCTGGCCATCGGTGACGATGCCGGCAGACTTGTAGCGCTGGTTCATTTCCACGCCATGGGCGTCGAACTCGTACTTCTTGAACGCGATTGCCTGGCGCAAGGACTCGCGCTGGCGCTCGGCAGCCGGCGTGGCGTCGCAGCGGGCATCCATCGAAGCCCTGATCTTGTCGATGTCCGAGCCCCCGGTCATGCCCAGGGCTTCGAATATCGGGCCGAATTCGCCAATGGACTGATTGGCTCGGGTGACGATCTGCTTGGCGATCGGGGCACGCTCTACCGAATAGGTGTCGAGCAGGCCCGGTCCCGCAACACCCTTGAGCACGGCTGCCAGCTTCCAGGCCAGATTGAACGCGTCCTGGATGGAGGTGTTCGAGCCCAGCCCGTTGGACGGCGGATGGCGATGGGCGGCATCGCCCATGATGAAGACGCGCTCCTTCTGCATACGGGTGGCGTACATGTTGTTGACGGTCCACACACTGGCCGACAGGAGCTCGATCTCGAGGCCGGGGTCGCCGACCAACTGGCGAGCCACACCGGTAGCGAAGTCTGCGTCGACGACCGGGGCGGGTTGATTGATATCGTAGCCCCAGACGATCAGCCATTCGTTCCACGGCCGCACCATGCGCACCAGGCCCATGCCGATCCCGCCGACATCGGCCCCTGGCTGCATTACCCAGTAGAGCACCGAAGGCCGATGGGCGACATAGCGCGATAGATCGGCGCGGAAGAGGATATTCATCGACCCGCCAACGCCCATCTGCCCCTCGAACGGCAATTCGGCATGCTCGGCGACCTTGGAATTGCCGCCATCGGCACCGACCAGGTACTTGGAACGGATGGTGATTTCCTTGCCGGTCAGCCGATCGAGACAGGTGGTCGTTACGCCATCGCCATCCTGCTCATGGTGAAGATACTCGGTCGACATGCGCGACTGGGTCCCCCGCGCGCAGGCCGTCTTGAACAGCAGCGGTTCCATATAGGTCTGCGGCAGGTCGTTCATTTTGGTGGGCGATGACAGCATGTGCTCGGCGCGGGAGAGTGGGTGGTTGCCCCAGCTCTTCATGCGGCCGATCTCTTCCCCGGCAAGGCTTTCGCAGAAGATGTTCTCTCCCATCAGTTCCTGTTCGGTGGCAAAGAGATACGCCTCCTGCTCAACATCCCTTCCGAGGTCGCGCAGGACTTCCATAGTCCGCTGATTGGTGATGTGCGCGCGCGGGGTCGTAGCGAGCCAGCGATAGCGGTTGATGACCATGTTATCCACGCCATAGGTGGAGAGCAACGCTGCTGTAGCCGAGCCGGCTGGTCCGGTGCCGATGACCAGTACGTCGGTGGTGATGTCCGCCATTATATTTGCTCCGTTGAGGACGGTTTGGATTTGAGCGGACCGCCGACCAGGCGCCGCCGAATGGGAAAGAGCTGGATGCCGGTGCGGTCCGAGAAACTGCCCCAGAGCCCGCGTGGGGCAAGGAGCATGACCCCGATGCCAATGACGCCGAGGGCTATCAGGTACCAGGCGCCATATTGAGCCAGCAGACTCTGCAGGATGAAGAAGACCAGCACGCCGACGATGGGCCCCTCGATGGTGCCGATGCCGCCGATGACCACGATGAAGATCACATAGGCTGTCCAGTCATTGAGCGAGAATGCGCTGTCAGGCGAGATGCGCGCCTTCTGCATATATATGAGCGCCCCGGTGAGGCCGGTTCCAAGCGCTGCGGCGAGAAACACACTCCACTTCACCCTTTGGGCGTCGACGCCGACCGAGCGTGCCGCCTGGGGATTGTCGCGCACGGCCGCAAGCGCCAGTCCGCGCTTGGAGCGCAACAGCCAGTAGATTCCACCGATGGCAAGGATGGCCAGCGCGAGGGCGAGCCAATAGGCCAGGATATCGCGCGCAGCGGCGGCGCGGACCCCGAAGAGTTCGGCAATGGAGGCGGTAAACATGATATCTTCGGTGGCGTCCCGCGGCAATGACGTGCCGGTTCCGCCGCCAACGGCGCGCCATTGGGCGATGACCAGCCGCACCACCTCGGCCAGCACCCAGGTGCCGATGGCGAAATAGGCGCCCTGGAGGCGAAAGGCAAAAAAGCCGAACGGTATTGCCAAGATCAGCGCCGCAAGCCCGCCCAACAAGATGGCGGGCACTGGATCGATGCCCCACAGGATCACGGCAGCGAAAAGGGCATAGGCTCCCATTCCAACAAAGGCTTGCTGGCCAACCGAGACGAGCCCACCATAGCCGGCCAGCAGGTTCCAGAACTGGGCCAGCGTCAGCATGGTGAGGATGAAGAATAGGTCCTGGACGAGGCTCCGCGAGGCGAAAGCGGGCAGCACGAACAAGCTGCCAACAAGCGCGATGGCCAGAATGCCGGCAACCACCGAAGTGCGGGTGCGTGTCTCGACGCGATAGGTATGAGTCAGCGGGTTGTCGGTCATGGCCGGCCTCAATCGAAGGCGCGCGGGAACAGCCCGCGTGGCTTGAACAGCAGGACGAGGAGGAAGGCGACGTGGCCTGACAGGATCTGCCATTCGGGATTGATGGCGGCACCCATGGTTTGCGCCATGCCGATGATGACGCCACCTGCCAGGGTGCCCCAGAGCGAGCCTAGCCCACCGATGATCACCGCCTCGAAAGCATAGATCAGCCGCGCCGGCCCGATCGCGGGATCGAAGTTGGCACGCATCCCGAGATAGAGCGCGGCAATGGTCACGATCATCATTGCGATGCCCGTGGCTTGGGCGAAGACGGCCTTGGGCTTGATGCCCATCAGGCTGGCCGTTGTGGGATCATCGGATGTGGCGCGAAAGGCCCGGCCGAGTGCGGTGCGATAGAACACCTGATTGAGAAGGACGATGACCGCCACCGCCGACAAGAAGGTAAGGACGGGAAGCACGCCCAAGGTGACCGGTCCGACATTGAACGAGGCAACACCCATATCGCCGGTGGGAAGGCGGCGCGTGTCGGCAGATGCACCCTGTAGCAGGGCATTCTGCAGGACCACCGAGATACCGAAAGTGACGAGCAGTGGCGGCAGGATGTCGTCGCCGAGCACACGGTTGAGCACGACCCTTTGCAGCACGTAGCCGAGCCCGAACATCAGCGGCAGGGCGATGATTGCAGCGAGGAAGGGCGAAAGCCCGAGCAGGGAAACGATGAGCAGGATCAGATACGCGCCCAGGATGATGAGGTCGCCATGGGCGAGATTGACCAGACGCATGATGCCAAAGACGAGGCTCAGCCCGGTGGCGAAGAGGGCGTAAAGTCCGCCAAGGAGAATGCCCTGGACGATGGTATCGAGCCAGATCATGCCGCCGCTCCAAAGTATGCGTTGTGGATGGCCTGGCGGCTGAGGTCCCTGGCCGGTCCGGACAGGGTGACGCGCCCCTCCATCATGCAATAGACCCGGTCGGCGACCTTGAGTGCCTGCCCAATGTCCTGCTCGACGATGATCAAGGCGGCGCCGCCGGAGCGGATCTGCGGAAGTGCGTTGTAGATGTCACGGATGACGACCGGGGCGAGACCGAGCGATATCTCGTCGCATAGCAGCACGTCGGGGTTGCTCATCAGGGCCCGGCCGATGGCGACCATCTGTTGTTGGCCGCCCGAAAGAGCAGTGCCGGGGCTGCTGCGGCGCTCCCTGAGTATGGGAAAGAGCGTGTAGATGGCTTCGAGGGACCAGGGACCGGGTGCCTTGCGGGCGTGGGCGCCAATCAGCAGGTTCTCTTCGACACTGAGTGAGGGAAAGAGCTTGCGCCCTTCCGGCACCATCGCGATGCCGCGCTTGAGGATCTCGTCGGCGGGGCGGTCGCCTACAGCCTCGTCTTTGAAGCGGATGGCTTCGGCCTCACTTTTCAGGATACCGGACAATGCCCGCATCAACGTGGTCTTGCCGGCGCCGTTGGCACCGATGATGGCCACGCATTCGCCCTGATCGAGCGTGATGTCGACGCCGAAAAGGGCCTGGAACTGACCGTAGCGGGCGGTGAGGCCGTGGGTGGACAAGAGGGGCATCAGACCTCGATCCCAAGATAGATTTCGCGCACTTGCGGACTGGCCATGATGGCTGCGGGTTCGCCTATGCCAATGACTTTGCCGAAATCGAGCACCAGCAGCCGTTCCACCACCGAGTTCAGCGCATGCAGCACGTGCTCGATCCAGATGATGGTTGTTCCGCGGGCGTGGATGTCCTGGATTGTGGTGACGAGTTGCAGGCATTCGCCTTCGGTGAGCCCCCCGGCAATTTCGTCGAGCAGCAACAACTTCGGATCGGTGGCCAGGGCGCGCGCCAGTTCGAGACGCTTTCTTTCCAGCAGCGACAAGCTATCGGCAACGGTATTGGCGCGCGCGATGAGGCCGGTGCGTTCGAGGATTCCGGCGCACTGGTCCTGCACACTGCGCTCGCTTCTACCCTGGCCAAAGGCACCGGCGACCAGGAGATTTTCAAACACCGTCATCTTGCCGAAGGGCTGCGGTATCTGGAAGGAGCGACCAATGCCGCTGAGGCACCGTTGCATGGCCGAAGTGTGCGTCACGTCCTTACCCATGAAGTGAACCGAACCGCTGTCGGGAGCCAGATTGCCGGTGATCAGATTGAACAACGTCGACTTGCCGGCGCCGTTCGGACCGATAATGCCCAGTGCTTCGCCCTCGCTCACCTCCAGGGAGATGGCGTCGGCAACCTTGAGAGCGCCAAAGCTCTTGCAGACATTGTCGAGTGCGATGATGGCCATTGTTTCTTGTCCCTGTGACCGGGCGCCGAAGCGCCCGGCAGGTGTTGCAATCAGGAAATGGCTTCCATGGTCCCACCGGTGGGTATGTTCGGGTGATCGGTATTGTCCACGATGACGAGGTCGTAGCGGCCCTCGCCGGACAGGCGCCATTGGCCGCCCACCAGAGGGGTCTTGCAGACATTGGTCGCCGCGAAGGGTGGCAGTCCCTTGCCATCGAACGCGATGGGGCCAACAAGGGTGTCGAGCTGGGTCGCAGCAATTGCGGCGGCGACGGCGTCGGCATCGGTCACGTCCTCGACACGCCCCATGACGTCGACCGCCATTTCAAGCAGGGCATGGGCGAAGCCGATCGGCTGGGTCCACTGCTTGCCTTCGGCGGCGGAGTAGGCTTCGGCCACCTCGGCCGCGCTGAGGCCGGTAAGCGAGGACTTGAAGGGATGACTTGGCGACCACCACACTTCTGAAGACAGGTTGTTGCCCGAGTCTCCAAGCGCCGCAAGCGCCTGCGGGAAGAGAAGCGCCTTGCCTATGGAGGCCGCCTTTGGTGCAAATCCCTGCTGCCGCGCCTGGGTCCAGAAGGTGGTGAAATCCGGCGGGATGGGCACGCCGGTCACGATCTCGACATTGCCCTGTTTGAAGGCGTTGATCTGTGCCGAGAAATCGTCGGTCAGGTTCTGGTACCGGCCGGGATCGATGATCGAATAGCCCTTGGCGGCCAGTGGCGCCGGAAAGCCGTTGTTGGCGTCACCCCAAGCATTGCCATCCGCATCATTGGGGAACAGGCCCCCGACGATCTTGTTGGTATCGAGCTGGCCCCACATGTTGGTGAAGGCCGAGATCACGTCTTCGAGCCCCCAGAAGAAGTGGAAGGCGTAGTTGAACGGGCGCCAGCTGCCGGGGTCTGTCGGGTTGCCCTGCTGACCGATGAACCAGGGTTGCCAGGGCGCGACGGTCGAGATCACAGGCACACCCTCGGCCTCAGCTGTGGTGGTCACCGGATTGGTGGTCTCGGGGGTCGACGCAACCAGGATCATGTCGACCCCGTCATCGACGATCAGCTCCTGGGCAACCTCAGCGGCCCGGTTCGGGTTGGACTGGCTGTCCTTGACGAAAATTTCGAAATTGCTCGCTGCAGCGTTCCTCGCAAAGTCGGCGAGCACAAAGCTGTCGGCCTCACCAAAGGCCGCGAGTGGCCCCGACTGCGGGCTCACATAGCCCAGACGTATCTTGGCACCCTGGGCGATGGCGGGCATGGGAAAGGCGCCGGTGGCGGCAACGAGGCCGGTGGCGGCGGTGCCCTTGAGCAGATTGCGACGGGTAATCATGATTGGTTCTCCTCCCAATATCACGAGCCTTGCGGCGGGTTCAGAATGCCGGTTGGTCGCCCCTCCAGGCGGCAGCCAGCAGCTTGGCAACGTCTTGTTTGGTGACCGGTTGTGGATTCCAGTAGGGCTTGGACGTGGCGGTCTCCGCCGCCTTGTCCAGATCGCTTTCGCTTAGTCCTAGATCCCGAAGGGCCATCGGCGCCCCCAGCCTTTGGGCAAAGTCGTGCAAGGCAAGCCCAGGATTATCCATGCCAAAGATGCGGGAGACGGGTTCGAGCTCCTGGCCGGCGGCCCGGGCGTTGAAGGCGATGGTGTGGGGCAGCATCACGGCGTGGGTTTCGGCATGGGGCAGGTCGAACGACCCGCCCAGGGTGTGGCAAAGCTTGTGGTGCAGGGCCATGCCGACCTGTCCGAGCACCGTGCCGCACAGCCAGGCCCCGTACAGAGTGCGGCCGCGGGCTTCCAGATTGGTTGGATCGGCGACCACCTGCCCAAGCGACTCGGCAAAAGCCTCCAGCCCCTCGATCGCAAGAAGGGTAGATATGGGGTTGCGATCACGAGCATAGAGGCCTTCGGCAGCGTGGGCCATGGCGTTGAGGGCGCTGGTCACGGTCAGACCTGCCGGCAGGCTGCGCACCAGTTCGGGATCATAGAGGATCACCTCGGGCTGCACCCGCGCGTCGGTCAGCGTGGTCTTCTCGCCGTTCTCGGTCTGCCCGAGAATATTGGTGGCTTCCGAGCCGGCATAGGTGGTCGGGACCACGATTTGGGGGAGGTCGGTGCGGAGCGCCACAGCCTTGCCGAGGCCCGTTGTCGAGCCGCCACCGACAGCCACAAGGCAATCAGCGTTGACCGACAGAGCATGTGCCACCGCTTCTTGGGTCACGGCAACCGGCGTGTGCATGGTGGCGCGGGTGAACACCCCCACGGCCAGGTCACCGATGTCCTGCGCCATCTCCATTGCGGCATCGGCTTGGGCGGGCGTGGACAGTACCAGCGCTCGCTTGCATCCAAGCCGCGCGACTTCCTCGCTGACCTGTCGACGAATGCCGACGCCAAAGCGCACGCGGACGGACGCGAAATGTGCGGCAAAACTCGCGGTGAAATGCGACATCGGTCCTCCCTGCGCCCTTCAGGCTGCTTGGTTGAGCCAACATTGCACAATTGACATACCGTCTTGATCGAAATGCGGTCATGTAACATAACACCATGTTATGAAGCTGGATCCGCGACATCTGGAAATATTGGCAGCTATCGTTGATGGTGGTGGGCTGACGGAGGGCGCACAGGCCATTGGCCGGGCGCAGCCGAGCGTGTCTCGAACTATCACCATGCTGGAAGCGAGAATTGGCGCGCCGCTGTTCGAGAAGAACAAGCGTCCGCTCGTGCCAACAGAATTGTGCCTCAGCCTTGCTGGTGAAGGTCGTCGCATCTTCGCCGCAGGAAATACGGCTTCGGCTATCGTCGCCACGTTCCGAACCGGACACCGCGGCATGGTGCGGATAGGTGGCACGCCAGTGTTCATGGATGGGGTGATTTCTGCCCTGATCGCGCAGTTCCAGCAGAACCATCCGCAGGTTCGGATAGAGCAGTCGTATGGCTATGTGCCCGATCTTCTGGGCCAGCTCAGCGCAGGGACGCTGGATGTCGCGATCTGTCCGTTGAACCCTGCGGCGCTGAGCGAAGGCTTTCAATTCGTGCCCGTGCTGCCGGGTCGAAACGTCATCGCCTGCGGCAGCCAACACCCGCTGCTGCGCAAGGGCTCGCTCCGCCTTGCCGACATCGCACCCTATCCATGGGTCGCGCCGCCGGCATCGAGTCCGCTCTACGAAGACATGCGCCACATCCTCAGGGACATCGGAGTCAGCGATACGCGCATCTCCTTTTCCGGCGGCACGCTCGCTTCGATGACGGCAATCCTGTCCAATTCGGACGCACTGACGGTGCTCCCCTATTCAGTCGTGTTCATGGCAAGGCGGCAACGCACCCTCTCGGCCCTCTCCATCCGCATCGGACATCCCGAACGGATGTTGGGCATTCTGACCAGGGACGCCGAAACAGCCGGGCCCACGGTGCGCCGGTTCCGCCGCTTCATCGACACCGAATTCCGCAACCTGTCGCAGTTCATCCAACAACATGAGCAGAACACGGTTTGGCGCGACTGAAGCAACTGCCCCCCGCCACATGCGCGGTCAGCACACGCCCCACCACCGGCCCTGCCGGTGTCGCCGGACGCCGATACCAGAGGTCGTGAACGTCCGTTCGGCGATGCTAACCAGGAGCCTGGGCGGAGTGAGATGAGCCGACTGCCTTGTCGAGGTCGACGACCCTGGTGGAACTTTCCATCCGCCACGCCTTGGGCAGCCGGGCCGCAGGTCCTGTGAGCGTGACGACGCTCGAGAGCCTGATGTCGCCGCTGGAGGCCCCGATGTAGAGGTCGAAGGCTCCTGGTTCCAGCACGCGGTCGCCATCGTAACCGGTAAAGGCGAGCATGTCGGTGGGCACCTCGAAAGTCACAGACTTGGCGCAGCCCGGTTCAAGGGCGACCCTTGTGAACGCCTTGAGCTCCTTGACGGGCCTGACTACCGACGCCAGCTGGTCGCGAAAGTAAAGCTGCGGCACGGCAATGCCTGTTCTGGTTCCGATATTCCGCACCGTGAAGGTCGCTCGGACGGATCCGCTTTCAGCGTCCACTTCGTTTGAGGCCAGCGATAGGTCACTATACTCGAATGAAGTGTAGGTGAGCCCGTGCCCGAACGGATACCGGCTGCCAAAGTGCAGGGCGATGGGCGTGCCGGAACTCTTGAACTTGTGATTGTAGAAGTAGGGCGCGGCGGCGGCGCTGCGCGGCACCGATAGGGTCAGCCGGCCGGATGGCTCGGCCTTGCCGGTAAGGACATCGACCAATGCGGGACCACCCTGCTGACCGCCGAAGAAGGTCATCACCTGCGCAGCTACCTTGCCTTCTAGCCCTCCCAGATTGTAGGGGCGCCCGGAGCTGAGGACCACAATGACCGGCTTGCCGGTAGCAAAGACGGCATTGAGCAGTTGCTGCTGCACGCCCGGGAGTTCAAGGCTGTCCACGTCGGACCCTTCACCCACGGTGCCCGTTTGGAAGATGCCGGACAGGTCGCCGACGCAGACGATGGCTATGTCGGAGTTCTCGGCTGCGGAAACGGCTGCTGCGATCAGGTCAGTGCGAGTGGATAGGCGCGATGCCACCTTGAGGCTGGTGCTGTCGTCAACGTCTCCCGGAAACACCGGGGCACCGAAGCGGCGCTCCTCGAGAATGTAGCAGCCTTGAGCGAACAGCACCCGATCGGCCCCGAATGCGGCTTCGAAGGCTGCGCGGGGTGTCACAACGTTCTGCGTATCCTCAATCTCGTCCTTGACGATGAGGTGAACCGGGAACGAGTAATCCCCGAGCAACGCCAGCGGATCATCAGCTGTGGCACCAATGAGGGCAATCCTGGGCTCGCCCTTGATCGGGAGAATGCCCTGGTTCTCCAGGATCACGATACTCTGTGCTGCGACGTCCCGCGCCAGGGCAACGGTCGCAGGCTTTTGGAGCGAAATCGCGTCCTCGTCCGCGTAGGGCTTCTCAAAAAGCCCAATCCGGAACTTCTCGAGCAGCACGCGCTCCACGGCTGCATCCAGCGTTGCCAGATCGATCCGCCCCCGCTCGAGGGCGCCTTTCAGATGACTGACGCAGTCCTCGCCCGGCAATTCGATGTCCAGGCCTGCATTGAAGGCCAGGGCCGCTGCGTCGCCAGCGTCGGCGGCAACGCGATGATGCTGATAGAGGAGACTGATTCCGATATAGTCGGCAACAATTAGCCCGTCGAAGCCCCAATCCTGCCTGAGCACCTTGGTCAGCAGATGGTGGGAAGCGTGGCAGGGCTCGCCATCAATGTCGTGGTAGGCCGGCATGACGGAGCCTGCATTTCCAAGCTTTACCGCCATCTCGAACGGCAACAGAAACGTGTCGTTCAGCTCGCGCCAACCCAGATTGACCGGCGCATGGTTGCGCCCGCCCTCTGACAGGGAGTGGCCGGCGTAGTGCTTGAGGGTAGCGAGCAGATCCCGCTTCTCCCCTTGCAGTCCGCGGACGTATCGGGTCGCCAGAACGCCTGTCAGGTAAGGGTCCTCGCCAAAAGTCTCCTCGGTCCGCCCCCAGCGCGCGTCGCGGGCGACGTCGAGCACGGGCGCGAGCCCCTGGCGGCACCCGACCGAACGAGCCTCTTCGCCAATGGCCCGGCCGACGGCCTCGATCAGGTCGGGATTCCAGGTCGCCCCGTAGGCGAGCGAGGAGGGAAACAGCGTGGCCCCCCGTATCATCAGGCCGGACAGGCATTCCTCATGGGCCATCACGGGAATGCCCAGGCGCGTTTCCTCGCACATGAACTTCTGCAGGCGGTTGAGCGCTCGCACGCCATCCCTGGGATCGACGGGCCGGCTGCCCAGAGGACGGGTGATCTGCCCCAGGCCAAAGGACAGCATTGTCTTCAGCTTGGTGGGATCGGTTGCACCGGTGAACTCGTCCTCGCGAACTTCGTGGTTGCCGTCTGCCGAGAGCAACAGCCAAAAGGCATGGAGCTGGGCAATCTTCTCGTCCAGATTCATGCGACCAAGAAGATCAGCGGCGCGTCGCGCTGGGGCAAGGTCGGGGTTCTTGTAGGGGAGCGTCATCGGTTCCTCGCCGGGCGAAGATCGCCAGCGTCCTTGTTTTTGGTGTCCGTCAGTTTGCTTGGCGCTGACCATTGCGGAAGCGGTGCAGCTTGTCCGATTTGAAGGAGATCCCGACCTCAGCGCCAATGCCGAACACCGCATCAGCGTCGCTGACAGCTATAGCGGCCTGACCGTCCTTCAGATCGAGGTAGTAGACAGTCTGCGCCCCGAGCCGCTCATAGTGGCGCACGTTGGTTTTCCAGCCACCATCTTCAGCCAAAATGATGTGCTCGGGTCGCACGCCCAGGAGATCGGTATCAAACTGCCTGGCGATTTCCCCCTCGAAGAAGTTCATCTTCGGAGCCCCGAGAAAGCTGGCCACGAACGGCGTCTGGGGCGTGTTGTACAAGTCCATGGGTGCACCAACCTGTTCCACCCGCCCGCCGTTCATCACCACGATCTGGTCGGCCATGGTCATGGCTTCCACCTGGTCGTGGGTGACGTAGATCATCGTCGAACCGAGCTTGCGGTGCAGTTCGGCCAGTTCCACACGCATCTGCGTGCGCAGGGCCGCATCGAGATTGGAAAGCGGCTCGTCGAAGAGGAAGACATCCGGTTCCCTCACGATCGCCCGCCCGATCGCCACACGTTGCCGCTGACCGCCTGACAGGGCCTTCGGACGACGCGACAACATCGGCCCCAACTTCAGGGTTTCGGCGGCGGCAGCGACCCGCTGCTCGATCTCGGCGCGCGGCAACCGTGCCATCTTGAGCGGGAAGCCTATATTCTCGGCCACCGTCATATGCGGATAGAGCGCATAGGCCTGGAACACCATGGCGATGCCGCGCTCAGCGGGATCGACATTGGTGACGTCGCGGTCGTCAATCAGGACGTGGCCGCTGGTCGGATTGTCCAGACCGGCAATGATCCGAAGCAGCGTGGACTTGCCACATCCCGATGGGCCGACGATGACGGTGAAGGACCCATCAGGGATGGTGAGGTCCACCGAGGGCAGAACGGTTGCAGCACCGAACTGCTTGCCGATCTGCTTGAGAATTACACTGGACATGGAACTAGCCTTTGACCGCGCCGCCGGTGAGGCCGGCGATGATGTAGCGTTGAGCGAGGAGGAAGAACCCGATGGCGGGAAGAAGCGTCAGCGTGAGCAGGGCGAGCAACTTCGGCCAGTCGGTGGAATAGGTCCCCTGATACTTCTGGATGCCCAGCGGCCAGGTGAACTGGGACTCGCTGCTCATGGTGACCAGGGGCAAGAGATAGCTGTTCCAGCTGCTCATGAAGGTGAACACGCCGACAGTGGCGATGATGGGCAATGAAAGCGGTAGCACCACATACCAGTAGATCCCAAGATAGCCGCATCGATCCATGCGAGCTGCCTCGATGAGTTCGCGCGGCAGTTCCGCAAAGAAGCTCCGGAACAGCATGATTGCAAAGGCAAGGCCGAAGGCTACCTGCGGCAGGATCACGCCCCAGGCAGAATTGAGCAGGTTGGCATCGCGTAGCAGGAGGAAGACCGGCAGGATTGCGGTGGCAACTGGGAACAACAGTCCGATGGTGAAGAATGCACCAAGGTAGTTGCTGCCGAAGAACTTGATATGCACCAGCGCGAAGGCGGCCATCGATGCAAGGAGGACTGTCAGCACCACCGTGACAGTGGCGATGAACAGCGAATTCAACATCATCTGGCCGAATTCGGTGCCGCCGATAACGGTGGCGAAGTTGGACGGGTCCCATGACATGGGCAGTGAGAACGGCTGGGTGCGAAGCTCCCCGATGCTCTTGAAGCCGCCAACGATCGTCACATAGAGAGGTATGCAGATGAATACAGCCACCAGGGCCACCCCGATCCATTGCCAGGGAGAGACCGCGTAGTCGACATTCGTCTTTGAAGATTGCGACATGGTTCAACGCCCCGTGCGGCGCATCGCGCGCTGATAAACGATCGCCACGACGACACAGATGAGGAACAGCGCGATGCTGATCGCTCCCCCGAAGCCAATGCGCATGCGGGTGACGCCAAACTGGTAGAGGAAACCAACAATGGTCAGCGACGAATTGTTCGGGCCACCATTGGTCAGAGGAACGATGAGATCGAACAACTGCAGTGAACCGGTGATGGCAAAAAATGCCGTGACTGCGATCGCGGACCCGATCATCGGCAGCTTCACGTAGCGCACGATGTCCCATTTCTTGGCGCCATCGAGCCTGGCCGCTTCAATCATCTCGTCCGGTATGCTCTGCAGGGCGGCGATGTAGATCATCATGTGGAAGCCGAAATACTTCCACACCAGAACGGCCGCGATGGCCGGCATGACAGTAGTCGGGCTTGCAAGCAGGAATGGAGCCTGGACGCCGAAGAGCGTTGCCAGTTGTGCAGCCAACCCGTAATTCCCGTCGTAGACGAAACTCCACATGAGGCCGGCAGCGATTTCCGCCAGCATGTACGGCAGGAAGAACAGGGTCCGCACCACGCTGGTGAACCAGGTATTCCTGTACAGTATCAATGAGAGCCAGAGCGCCAGCGGCAACTGCAGCAACAGCGAAACGGCGATGATCAGGCCTGTATTGCGAAGCGCCGTTCCAAAGAAGCGGTGCGTGACGAGATCCCAGTAGTTCTCGAGGCCGATGAAGTCGGTTGGCGTGCCGAATCCGTTCCAGTCGTAGAACGAAAAACGGAAGGCCTGCAGGATCGGCAGAATGACAAATGCGAAGAAGACCAGGCCTGCTGGCAGGACCAGGATGGTCACCGCCACGGGAATGGGCAGCCGCCCTCCCGGTGATCGGCGAAGGCCCTGCACTGGTTCCACACTTTGGATCATCGTTTGCGCCCTTTAGAGAAAAAGGGCCGGCCCCAGGATGAGAACCGGCCCAGTTCGGGAGGAACTACTCGGAGGGTCTAGCGGTCGTCCGCCATTGCGTCCTCGACCCATGCAGCAGCATCTTCAGCCGAGATGGCGCTCGAGGTGATCGCTGCGGCGACATCATTGACCGCTGCGCCGGCGTTCACGCCCAGGCTCTGGTCAAAGAAGATCGCGTGGTAGGGCGCGGCGTTGATATCCTTGGCGATCTGTTGCTGGAACGGGTTCGCTAGGCCAGCGGCCGCCTCGGCATTGATCGGGATGTAGTAACCGCCTTCGGCGAAGCGAGCGATATTGGCCGCCTGCTGGTACCATACCATGAAGTCGACCGCAGCGTCGGGAGCGTCCTTGGCGAATACCCACCCGTTGATGCCACCGAGCGTATCATTGTCGTTGCCCTTTTGACCCTCAAGGGTGGGGAACGCGAAGAAGCCCAGTTGATCGTCCGGCACGCCTTCCTTGGACGTCGAGTTCGTCTTGGATTCCTGGTAGTTCCAGTCCCCCATCAGGATCATCGCCGCCTGGCCGTCACCGAACATGCCCGTGGACGGAGCATAGCCCGCACCCTCGAAGCCGGGCTGGTAGGGCTGCATTGCCGACAGGCGCAGGAACTCTTCGCTGGCCTTCACGAATTCGGGGGCAGTGAAGCCACCGTCGTCGCCACGGCGAGCCGCTTCCAGGCCAGCCTGGCCGGCTAGGCGCAGGGCAAGATAGTCCCAATAGAACGCGGTCGGCCACTTGTCCTTGGACGCCATGGCGATCGGTGTGATGCCCGCATCCTTGAGCTTCTGGACGCCGGCCAGGAAGCCTTCCCAGTCCGACATGGTGGCGACGTCAACGCCAGCTTGCTCGAACAAGGTCTTGTTGTACCAGAACACGACTTCGGAAACGTTCTGGGCAATCCCGTAGAGTTGGCCATCCCGAGTGAAGGCATCGACGCCGGCCGGACCCACTGCGGCCTTGGTCTCATCAGGAATTACCCCATCGATCGTGCGAAGCAAACCAGCCTCGATCTGCTCGGACAGCACACCGCCACCCCATGAATAGATGACGTCTGGCGCATCGTTCGTCTGAAGCATCGTGGAGAGGGCCTGCTTATAGTCCTCACCAAACTTGCGGATATTGATATCAACGCCAGGATGGTCGGCTTCATAGGCAGCCGCCAATTCGTCCATCAAAGCCAGCTCGGTTTCATTGGATTGAACGTGCACCAAGTCGATGGTCACGTCCTGAGCCAGCGCGCCATGGGCAAATAGCGCCACGGCACTTACAGCAAGTGCAAATCTCTTCATCGATTTCCTCCCAAGGCCGACTGGCCCGAATGCAGCTTCGTTGCGAGGGTCTTCATGCAATCGCGAACGATACGTACAACGTTAGCGCTAACGTTACATATCGTCAAGCCTCTCTTGACCCGGTGCATCGTTGGGGTGAAGGATAGGCGGACAAGGCTGCGGTGACAGCTGGAGGGCCCCCCAGGGCGATGAATCCGAAGAAGAAAAATCCCACGCTCGCCGAGATAGCCAAGGTGGCCGGTGTGTCCCTGATGACTGCATCGAGAGCCGTCAACAACCAGCCCGGTGTGTCGGCGGAGAAACGCGACGAAATCCTTCGCATCGCGGAAGACATGGGTTATGTCGCCAATCGGGTTGCGCAACGGCTTTCCGGCGGACGGTCAAAGGTGATCGGCGTGATCGCCCAGTTGCATAGCCTCTACACCAGCGACCTGGTCCTCGGCATCGGCAGCGCCGCCCGCACCGTGGATTACGAAATGCTGGTCTACTCCCTGTCCGACACCGAACGCCGCCCTCCCGGTGCGATCATTGACCTGCTCCGGCAGATCGTTGATGGCGTTATCGTGATTTTGCCGTTCCAGTCGGACTACCTGTCCCAGTTGATGGCGGCAGATCTTCCAATCGTGACGATCGACGAGGGGCAGGACCTTCCATTCCCCAAAATTGTCGCGGACAACTATCAGGGCGCTCGATTGGCGGTGGAGCATCTTGCGCAATTGGGCCACAGCCGTATCGGCTTCATCGGCGGCAACGTCATGCTGGAGTCTGCCCGCGACCGAGCCAGGGCATTCACCGACATGCAGGCGCAACTGGGCCTGGATTTGGACCCGGCACTCATCGTCAATGGCAATTTCATGCAACAGGGCGGTTTCGAGGCCGCCCTGGAACTTCTTCGACTGCCGTTTCCGCCAACCGCCATATTCGCCGCCAATGACATGAGTGCCATAGGCGCGATGTCGGCGATACGCGTCTCCGGCAAGACCGTGCCCAACGATATCTCGATCGTTGGCTTCGACGACGTGTCCGTGGCAGAACACGTGCATCCGCAGCTCACCACGATCCGGCAACCGCTGGCACAGATGGCACGTTCGGCGGTTAATACCCTGATGGCAATGATCTCCGGAATAGACCCACCGGCATCAAGAATTGTTCTTCCCGCAGATTTGGTTATCCGAGAATCGACCATGGCGCTTCAGATGCGCAAGCAGACCGCAGTGGCTGCCGTCGCGAGGTCGTAGGACTAACCTCGGTCAAGGCACCTGCCGCGTGCCGCCGGGCCGCGATGCGCTGGCCTCAGACCCAGAGCGCCATGTTGGTGCGGGTCAAACGACAGGCGAACTAGCGCTGGCATATACGTCCAACCTCCGGACAGACCGTGCCTGCTCACCAGGGCGCCGCCTGGCATGGTGAGTGAATGGCCATCGGGACTCCGCGAATAGGCCGGTTTCGGTTTAGAATTGGCAAACTCTTGGATGGTACCAATGCAGACTGGGCCAGCAATGGCTCGATCCGGATTTGTTGCTGACGGATCAGCGCGCAAGGATAGGATGTCTTGACTTCCTCTTGGCAAATGCTGGCCGGAAACCTGGCCGTAGTGGCGCTGGTCGTTATCGGCTGGGCGCATGTTCGCTATTGGCTGCGGTCGATTCCGAGGCCCGTCCGCATCCTCATGTTTGCCGTGACAATGGGCCTTGGCGCCATTGCTTCGATGAGCATGTCGGTGGAGATTCAGCCGGGCATCTATTTCGATCTGCGTTCTTCGCTGCTGGCGGTCACCGGCTTTTTCGGCGGTTTGCCTGCGGCGGTCATCGCGGCGCTCATTGCATCGCTGTTTCGGTTGAGTATGGGCGGTGCGGGAGCCTGGGCCGGCGTCGTCGGCATTGTGCTGGCCAGCGCGACGGGTCTCGGGTTGAGCCTGCTGCTGCGACGTCCCCATCGCGCCCGGCATATGTTGGTGCTGGGCCTGGCGACGCCGGTGGTCACCAAACTGGGGATCTTCGCCCTGCCCGCAGCCACAGCGCAACAGCTTGTGAACGGCGTTATGTTGCCCACCACCATCCTGACGGTTGCCGCGACCATTCTGGTGGGGCTGGTCTATCTCAAGGCACGACAGTTCTCTGAGGAGCGTGATCTATTGGCGGCAGCGCTGGCGAATGCCCCGGACCTTGCCTACATCAAGGATCAAAACGGGCGCTTTGCGGCGACCAACAATGCTGTGGCTCAGCTTCACGGCCTGACGCCTGACCAGCTCATCGGTCTGACCGACTTCGACATTGATACGCCGGAGCGTGCCCAGGCCCTGTTCGATCGCGAGCAGAACTTGCTGGCGAGTGGCGAGCCACTGATCGATTTCGAGGAACGGCTCGATGACGACACAGGCAATGAGCGCTGGTTCTCGACGACCAAGGTCCCCCTGCATGACCGGGCCGGACACGTCATCGGCCTGGCCGGGGTCACGCGCGACGTCACCGCAGAGCGGCTACTGCAGCGCGAGCTGCTGCAGAGCCGCGATACTCTGTCCTACGCCCTGGCCGAAATGTCCGATGGCCTGGCCATGTTCGACCATGACGGCAAAATGGTGTTCTGCAACGAGCAGTATCGCGCCTGCTTCCCGTTTACCGGGCAGTTGCGACAGCCAGGCGCGCATCTGCGCGACATCCTGCGCGCCGTTGTCGAAAGCGGCGAACAGCTTACGGCGCCCAAGCAGGAATCCGAGCGCTGGATCGCCGAGATCGTCGCCAACCTGCACCGCGAAAGCGAAGAAGAGGTCAACCTCTATGACGGCCGCTGGCTGCAGGTGCGCACCAGACCGACAAGCAACGGCGCCACCATGGTCGTGGTCAGCGACGTCACGCGGTTCAAGCAGGCCGAGCTAGCCCTGCATTCGGCCACCGACGAGCTCAAGCATCTGGTGCGCACCGATGGGTTGACGGACCTGCTGAACCGGCGCGCCTTCGACGACGCCATGGAAACCGAAATCCGCCGCAGCGGCCGCTCCGGTACTGCGCTCAGCCTGCTGCTGATCGATGTGGACCGTTTCAAGTCCTATAACGACCAATATGGCCACCCGGCCGGCGACGAATGCCTGCGGATCGTCAGCCAGCAGCTCAAATCCAGCCTCAAGCGACCGGCGGACCTCGCGGCGCGCTATGGCGGCGAGGAATTTGCCGCCATCCTGCCCGATACTGACGAAGACGGCGCCTATCTCGTCGCCGAGCTGTTCCGCAAGTCGCTCGCAGCGCGCCGCTTGCCGCATGCGGCAAGCGAGCGTGGCTATGTCACCGCCAGCGTCGGCGTCGCCACCTACATGCCCGACAACTTTCATCGCAGCGCGTTGGAGCTGATTCAGACCGCAGACAGCGCGCTCTACAGCGCCAAGGCTGCCGGTCGCGACCGGGTATTTGGCACCCGCGTCGCCAGCAAGGACCGCAAATACGCCGGCTAAAGTCCGAGAGGCGTGTTCAGTCCTCAAGCATGTGCTGCGACCCGCGGGGGATGACCAGCGGCGTGTGGGAAATCGGATCGTCGATGATGATGCAGGCGAGGCCGAAGACCTGTTCGACCAGTTCGTCCGTGATGATGTCGCGCGGCGGCCCTTCGGCGACCACCTTGCCATCGCGCATGGCGATGATGTGACTGGCATAGCGGCAGGCATGGTTGAGGTCGTGCAGCACGGCGACGATGGTCTGGCCATTGCGGCGGTTGAGATCGCCCATCAGGTCGAGCAGCTCGATCTGGTGGGTGATATCGAGGAAGGTCGTGGGCTCGTCGAGCAGCAGCAGCGGGGTCTCCTGCGCCAGCACCATGGCGACCCACACGCGCTGGCGTTGGCCGCCTGACAACTCGTCCACCAGCCGGTGCGACAGGGCCGTGACCTTGGTGGCCTCCATGGCCGCGATCACCGCCGCTTCGTCCTCGCGCGACCACTGCCGCAGCAGTTTCTGGTGCGGATAGCGGCCACGGGCGATCAGATCGGCAACGGTGATGCCCTCTGGGGCGATCGAGGTCTGCGGTAGCAGCCCCAGCCGGCGCGCCACCTCCTTGGCCGGGAAGTTGGAAATGGCCTGCCCGTCCAGGACCACCCTGCCCTTGCTCGGCTTGATCAGCCGCGCCAACGCCCGCAGCAGCGTAGACTTGCCGCAGGCATTGGCGCCAACGATGACGGTGAAGGACCGATCCGGAATTGAGACCGAAAGGTTCTCGGAGATGACGCGGTTATCGTAGCCGATGGTCGCGCCCTCGGCAAAGAGCCGGGGCTCGGCAGCGGCAAGACGGGGATCGTGCAGGTTCATGGTGGACCTCATTGCCGTCGCGCTTCGTGCAGCAGCAGCCAGACGAAATAAACGCCGCCCAGGCTGACTGTGACGATGCCGACGGGCAATTGCGTGGGGGCGAAGGCGCGCTGGGCGACATAGTCGGCCGCCGCCAGCAGCAGCGCGCCCATGGCGGCCGAGGGCAGCATGGCGACGCCGGCCGTGCCGGTGACGCGACGCGCCAGTTGCGGCGACGCCAAAGCGACGAAGCCGATCGGCCCGGCCGTGGCGGTGACAGTGGCCGTCAGCGCGACGCCCAGCACCAGCAGGCCCAGCCGGGTCGGTTCGGCACGCACGCCCAGCGCTCGCGCCGCGTCGTCGCCCAGTTCGAGCTGCGCCATGGGCCGCGCCATCACTAGCGCCAGCGGGATCAGGACGAGCAGCACTAGGGCGGCCGGCCCCAGTCGATCCAGCCCCAGCCCATTGAGCGAGCCGGCGCCCCATATGGCCGCCGCCATGGCGACTTCCAGCTTGGCGCGCAGCAGCATCCAGGTATTGAGCGAGCTCAGCATGGCCGAGACGCCGATACCGACGATGATCAGGCGGAAGCCCTGCACGCCCCTGCTATAGGCGAGGAAATAGACCAGCAGCGCCGTCACCAGCCCACCAACCAGCGCTCCACCGGCGATCATGTAGTAGCTACCCTGCAGCAGGATGATCACCACCAGCGCCCCGGTATAGGCGCCGGCGTCAAAGCCGATGACATCGGGGCTGCCCAGCGGATTGCGGGTCAACGACTGGAAGATGGCGCCGCTGATGCCGAGCGCCGCGCCGAGGATCAGCGCCAGCGCCGTACGCGGCAAACGCCACTCGACAACCACCATATGGATGCGCCCCTCGGCTTGGCCGAGCAGCGCCCGCACCACGTCGGGCAACGGCACCTGATATTCACCGCTGGCGAGGGTCACCAGCGCGATAGACAGCGCGACCGCCAGTAGAATGAAGCAGACAGTAACAGTCCGCAGGTCGATGCGATGCGAGATCGCGTCGCCGAACAGCCGCACAGAGCGGATCGGGCTCCCAAAGTCGATGCCGCCTTGAGGGTCTAGTATCGTCACAACCCGCTCACCCTGCGCCGGCGCGCCAACAGGATCAGCACCGGCGCACCGACGAAGGCGGTGACGATGCCCACTTGCAGTTCGCCCGGCCGCATGACCAGGCGGCCGACGATATCGGAGGTCAGCAACAGCACTGGCGACAACACCAGCGTAAACACGAATATCCAGCGCTGGTCAGGCCCGACGATCCAGCGCGCCACATGGGGCACCATCAGCCCGACAAAGCCGATCGGTCCAGCCGCAGCCGTGGCCGCGCCGGCCAGCAGGGTCGTCGAGATGACGACCCAGATACGCGTCCGCACGGTATTGGCGCCCAAGGCGGCAGCCAGAACGTCACCCAGGGCCACAGCGTTGAGCGGCCGCGCCATGGTCAGGGCGATGACCAGACCGATGGCGATGAAGGGCAGCACAGCCCAGATCGTCTCGTAGCCTGGGGCAACCAGCGAGCCGGCGCCCCACTGGCGCAGCCGGTCGAAGGTTGCGGGATCGAGCAACTGGATGCCCGAGGAAATGCCGCCCAGAACCGCGCCGATCGCGACGCCGGCCAGCGTCAGCCGCACCGGCGTGGTGCCAGTGCGCCCAACCGAGCCGATGCCATAGACCACGACCGTGGTCACGACAGCGCCGAGAAAGGCGAACCAGATATAGCCCTGGATAGAGCTGATGCCGAAAAAGCCAACGGCCAAGACAACGAAGAACGCCGCCCCGGCATTGACGCCGAGAATGCCCGGATCGGCCAGCGGGTTGCGCGTCAACGCCTGGATCAGCGCGCCCGACATGCCCAGCGCCACACCCACCGCCAACCCCAAGATGGTCCGCGGCACGCGCAGCGCCTGGATGATGGCGTGGTCGTCACTGTCGTTATAGGCAAACAGCGCGTCGAACACCGTCTGGACGGCGATGTCCTTGGAGCCTATGGCGATGCTGGCCACCAGCACCGCGAGCAGCACTGCAACGGCAGCAAGCAGCCAGCCTAGTCGGACGACATTGGTCTGCGCGAGGCCGGAACGCTTCTCGTCCTGGTTTGCAACGCTCTGGCTGGTGACGGCAATCTCGGCCATCTAGAGCCCGAATTTCTCAAGCGTCGCTTCGTATTCGTCCCGCACGTCTTCGGGATCGCGGTCAGAATCCCAGGCGGCGTCGATGGCCGCCTTGACGTCGGCTGGCAGGGCCTCCCATTTGGCCTCCCATTCTTCGCCTTCATGAATCCAGTAGCCGACCAGTTCGTAGCGCTCGGCCGGCAGCTTGAGTTCACCCCGCACGAATTTGCGGATGGCCCGCACCACCTTCTGCTCACCCGCCACCCAGACATAGCCAGGCGTCGTCGGCAGCGGCACGGCGCGCACCACCTCGCCCATGCGGCTGGGCGCAATGCCGTTACCGCTCTTGTGCAGCCAGGTGACGGTGGCGCCGGGATGCGCCGGCAAGTCCTGCTCATGCTCGGCCTCGGCGACTTCGACAAAGACGCGTGACGCGATGTGCTTGGGTGTCTGCTCCAGAATGCGGGCCAGAGCCGGAAGCCCGGTCGCATCGGCCACCAGCAACTGCCACACGATGTCCGACGGTGGGCTGTATAGCCCGCGCGGGCGGTTGATGGTGATCTGCGTACCGGGCTCGGCCTTCTGCGCCCATTCGCTGGCCACGCCGCCTTCATGCACCACGAAGTCGATATCGACCTCGCCCGCATCCTGGCGGAAACGCCGCACCGTATAGGTCGAGCAGCGGATCTTTTCCTGCCCGTCAGGATAGGTCCAGCGACCATCCTCGGTGATTTCGGGCAGGTAGAGCTTGCCATCGGCAGCATTGGGGAAGAACAGGCGGAGATATTCGTCGCCAATGCCGGTGGAGCTGAATTCGGAGAGCCCTTTGCCGCCAAAGGTTAACCGAACCATGCCGGGCGTCAGTTGCCGACGATCGAGGACGGTGGCTTCGTGGAACATCTTGGTCATTGTGCATCCGCAATTCGAGGATCGCCATGGCCCCAGCGAAGCGACGATTGAGCGTGTGAACCACGCGTGGCACGCCAAGGCTTCAGACCGTAAGGTCCAATGCGGGTTTGCTATATATTATGATTATTGTAGTCAAGTTACGAATGGCGCCAATGGCGATTCCTCTGATTCAGTTAGGGGACCGCGATCAATGCGACGGCGCCTTGCTGCTCGCGCTGCTTGATTGTCGCCGCTGGTCCTGCCCTTCGCGCGCAACGGGCGCATGGGGTGACTTGAACCAATGGAACGGGCGTAGCGCCAATTCGCGCAGGGCCCGCAGCGTCGCCAGTGCCATCAGCATCCAGTAGAATGGCAGAAGCAGTTGATGGACGAACAGACCGTACTGTCGCGCCCGCACGAGCCCCGTGAAAGTCATGGCCAAGGTGCTCACATAACCCAGCAGCATGATGGCGGCGTAAAGCCCCGCCCAGCCATATCCTTCGAACAATTTCCGACCTTGCAGCAACTGCACGACGGTGCTGAGCACGAGCCCGCTATGGAGCAAAGGCGCCACGATCATGCCGAGCACCAGCACTTCGAATGCGAGCATGGGCCAGAACCCCATCTCGGACAGCAGCCGGACCGGGTTCTTGTTATGGACGATGAAGGTCTGCATCCAACCTTTCATCCAGCGTGTTCGCTGTCCGAGCCATGGGCGGATACGGGTCGGCGCGTGCTCGCGCGTTGCCGAGGCGAGGGTCTCCACCCGCAGCCTGCGCCGCGCCAGCCGCATGCCCAGGTCGGCGTCCTCGGTGACATTGTAGGCGTCCCAGCCGCCCAGGTCGCGCAGTGCGGACAGGCGGAAATGGTTTGATGTGCCGCCCAGCGGTATGGGCAGACGCCAGTGTGCCAGCGCTGGCAGCAGCACGGTAAAGAGTGCGGAATATTCGCCGGCAAAGCTGGCGGGCAACCAGCCTCGATGGCCGTTGTCGATCGTCAACTGGGCCTGGAGGCACACCAGGTCCGGCGCATCGCGAAAGCGCGTGGCGGCTTTCCACAACTGGTCCGGGTCGGGTCGATCCTCAGCATCGTAGACGACGACAAAGTCGCCACGGCAGAGAGGCAGCGCGAAATTGATGGCCTTGGGCTTGGTGCGCGGCAGCGCGTCCGGCACAGAAACCAGGCATACACGAGGGTCGCCCAGCCGACGCTGCACGGCAGCCACCGTATCGGAAGACGCCGCTTCGACCACGAATTTGATATCGAGACGCGCTGGCGGATAGTCCAGGGCCCACATGGCCTCGAACAACTGCGGCACCATTGCCGCTTCGTTGTGCAGGGGAATGAGAACCGAGTAGATCGGCAACTCTTCGTCAGGCGGACGACGCTGCGGTCTATCCTGACGTGCAGGCGTCAGAATCGCCGCCACTCGGATGAGTGCCGGCCCGACGATGAGCAAGAGCACAAGCGGCAGCAACCAGCTCTCGGCCATGTGCGGCGCGAGCATGATCAGGACCAGCAGGATGGCGACCTGCGCGCAGAAGCTGTGTCGGGCTTCCTTGGTCAGCTCGAGCTGAGCCGTTGCATAGGGCCAGCGCCGCGCCAGGTTTTGCCGTGCGCCCGTGATCAGAGACTCCGCTGCCGCCTGCGCGAGATAGTCGCGCAACGCTGCTGCCGGAACCAGGCAAATGCACTGCCGCAGCTCGGCTTTGGTCTCGCGCAATTGCTTGAACTTGAGTAGCCCCAGAAAGTCTGGGCTGGCGAACAGGACGTCTCGCCCCAAGAGTTGCATGCGGAACAGGCGGACATCGGCCAGCGCTTCGAGGCGTGTGGGTTCAACGTGGCCCATCAGTCCTTCCGGCACTTTTGGGTAAAACGCGTAGTCGGCCCAGTGTGCGGCGCGCTCCATCACCAGCGTCTGGTCAATGGCGTAGACCGTTGCGCAATGCAGCAGCGGGTCAACCTCATGCTCGAGAGCTGTCTCGAGCACATGGCGCGCGTGTTCATCGTCCGGGCAGTCCTCGGCAAGGACTGCCCTGATCAGATCCAGGGTGTCTGACATCTGGCGTTCGGCGGTTTAGGATATGGACTGGTCGCGAGGCGACACTCCGGCCGCGGCCTGCAACAGGCGCAATCGCCTCGCCCGCCTCAGCCGGACGCGCACCGCAAGTGCGGCCCGCCGCATCAGCCTGAAAAAAAGAGCTGCAGACACCGGTGCCTGTCGCCGGCCCTCGCGTCGATCGGCGCGCACGGCAAAGTGCGGTTGATCGGCCCCATGCGATTGCGCGGCTGGCAGGTCTTCCTGCGCAAGCCCCGTCATTTGTGTCTGCAGCAAGCCCAATCTACGACGCGACGAAATGCGCAAATCCACGCTGGCGCCGTGTCTCGTGCGGTAAGTTTTGTCCAGTTCAATAGCTGGCTGATCCGCCGGCGGGCCGGCAGTGTGAACCTTCATCCGCTCTGCCCCCCGACGCCCAAGATCACGGGTTCAGTTAGGCACGGCCGATGGGGCTCGCGATATTGGTATTTATCACAATGGGGTGGTGCTATCCCGGCCAGCGCCCACAACAAATCGGCCACAGCGGGTGGCCGACTTGTTCTGACAGGTCAGTGCTTGGCGTCGAACTGATGCGGATTAAAGTGATAGGCCGTCGAGCAGAATTCGCACACCACTTCGATCTCGCCGTTTACCGCCATCTCCTCGCGGTCTTCCGCCGTGAAGCTGGTTGCCAGCATGGCCTCGATGCGATCGGCTGAACAGCCGCAGCGCTCCACCACCGGGAGCGGCGCGAACACGCGCACACCGGTCTCGTGATAGAGGCGGAATAGCAGCCGTTCGGAGCTCAGGTCCGGATCGGCCAGTTCGAGGTCATCGAGCGTGGCCAGGTGAATCTTGGCCTCGTTCCAGCCATCGGCCTCGACGAAGTCAGGGTCCGAGGTCTGCGGATTGTCGAAATCGCCATCGCCCGGCAGGTCGCGCATATGCGAGATGCCGTGCTCGGGCAGATGCTGGATCAAAACGCCTCCGGCGCGCCAATGCGGGCGATGATCGCCTTTCCTGGTGAACTCGGCAACAGCCAGCCGCACCTGGGTCGGGATCTGCTCGGATTGCATGAAATAGGTATGCGCGACCTCCTCGAGGGAATGACCATCGAGTGCAACGATGCCCTGGTAGCGCTCGGTATGCGCGCCCTGGTCGATCGTCATGGCGAGGTGCCCCTTGCCCAGCAGTTCGCCCGGCTTGGTGCGTCCCTGCTCGGCCGCTTTCACCAAGGCGTCGTGGTCGAAGCGCGCATAACCGCGCAGCCCGTCGGGCGCGTCGAAATCGACGACCAGCAGGTTCACCGGACCATCGGTCTGGGTCTGCATGATGAACTTGCCCTCGAATTTGAGCGAGGAGCCGATCAGCGCGGCCAGCACCACGGCCTCGCCGAGCAGGCGCGCGACGGGCGCCGGATAGTTATGGCGGCTGAGGATGGTGTCGAGCGCGTGGCCCAGCCGCACGCTGCGGCCCCGGGTGTCGAGCTTGTCGAGCGTGAACGGCACGACGGCGTCGTCGCCGCTTTCCGGCCGGTCGAGCCCCAAGGCATTGATCAGGTTCTCGGTCATTGCAGTCGTATCCGTGGTCATTGACGTCACGCGGCTTTCGGTGGGCCGATCCTTCGGGCGCCCTGAAAAACCACTGCGTCACTCCCGTCAGACGGAAGCGACGCAGCAAATGGTATCATAGGCGACTGCGGTCGAGCCGATTAATTGGTCTCGACGCCGAAGGCCCAGCACAGGATGGCTTTTTGGGCATGCAGGCGGTTTTCGGCCTCGTCGAACACCACCGACTGGGGACCGTCGATCACCTCGTCGGTCACCTCGTCGCCGCGATGGGCGGGCAGGCAGTGCATGAAAAGGGCGTTCTTGTCCGCCAAGGCCATCAAATTGGTGTTGACCTGATAGGGTTTCAAGACCCGGCGGCGCTCGGCAGCATCCACGTCACCCATCGACACCCAGGTATCGGCGATGACAAGGTCGGCGCCTTCAACGGCCTCGCGCGGATCCTCGATCAGCTTCACATATTTGCCGGCGCGATGGATGTCCTCCATCAGGTCCTTTTCCGGGCTGTATTCGTCGGGCACGGCCACGGTCAATTCGCATTCGAACAGCTCGGCGGCGTTGACCCAGGAATGGAGCACGTTGTTGCTGTCGCCGACCCAGGCGACCTTGGCGCCCTTGATGGAGCCGCGATGCTCCTCGAAGGTCATCAGGTCTGCCATGATCTGGCAGGGATGCGCCCTGCGAGTCAGGCCGTTTATGACGGGGACGGTCGCGCCTTCGGCCAATTCGAGCAGGTCGAGATGGCTGAGGATGCGGATCATGATGGCATCGACATAACGGCTCATCACCTTGGCCGTATCGGCCAGGGTTTCCTCGCGGCTGAGCTGCATTTCCTGGCCTGACAGCATGATGGTTTCGCCACCGAGCTGGCGCATGCCGACATCGAACGACACGCGGGTGCGGGTCGATTGCTTGTCGAAGATCATCGCAAGGACCTTGTCCTTGAGCGGTTGGGGGCGATCGCCCTGCTTGAGGCGGGATTTGAGCGAACCGGCCGCATCGAGCATGCCGCGCAGTTCGGGATAGGTGAAATCGTCGATAGAAAGAAAATGCCGTGGGGTGCCGGTCGATGTCATGGGCCGGGTTCCTTTGTGACGCTATGGTTGTTCAGTGCATACGCGAGTTCTCTCCGCCCCTTAGGGAGGAGGAAACAGACCGCGTCGTCGCCGACCAAAATAGCGAACGGCCAGCTTCATATCAGCCGACCGCCGGAACCGATGCCGTCTCGGCTTCGATGGCGTCGAAGGCCGCGCCGAGCTTGGCCATGGCTTCCTCGATGTCGGCTTCGGTGACAATCAGCGGCGGGATCAGCCGCAGCACATTGTCACCGGCGCCGATGGCCAGCATGCGGTGGTCGTCGCGCAGCCGGGCAACGAAATCGCGCACGGGCGGCGTGATCTTGATGCCAGCCAACAGCCCCTTGCCGCGCAGCTCCAGCACATAGTCCGGATAGCGCTGCGCCAGTTGCTGCAGGTGCCAGGCCAGCTTCTGGCCCATCTGGTTGACATGGTCGATGAAGCCGGGCGCCAGGATACGGTCGAGCACGGCGTTGCCGACTGCCGTCGCCAGCGGATTGCCTCCATAGGTCGAGCCATGCGTGCCGGGCACCATGGACGCCGCGACCTCGCCTTTGGCCAGGCAGGCACCCAGCGGGAAGCCGCCACCGATAGCCTTGGCCACCGCAACGATATCGGGCGTGATGCCGCTCCACTCGAAGGCAAAGAAGCGTCCCGTCCGGCCATAGCCGCACTGGACCTCATCAAGGATCAGCAGCATGCCATGCTCATCGCACAGCGTGCGCAGGCCCTGCATGAATTCGGGCGTCATAGCTGTGACGCCGCCCTCGCCCTGCACCGTCTCTATAAGAATGGCACAGGTTTGAGGCCCGATCAGCGCCTTGACGGCTTCGAGATCACCCGGCGCAGTATGCTTGAAGCCCTGCATCGGTGGGCCGAAGCCTTCAAGATAGCTCGGATTGCCGCCGGCCGCGATCGTGCCCATGGTCCGGCCATGGAAGGAGCCGGTAAAGGCGATGATCTCGTAGCGGTCCACTTCGCCCTTGGCCCAGAAGTAGTGCCGCGCGGTCTTGATGGCGCATTCGAGCGCTTCCGCACCCGAATTGGTGAAGAACACCGAATCCGCAAAGGTGGCGTCAACCAGGCGCTGGCCCAGCCGCTCCTGCTCGGGAATGGTGAAGACGTTGGACGTATGCCAGACCTTTTCCGCGGCTGATTTCAGCGCCGAAACAATGTGTGCGTCGCCATGGCCAAGCGCGTTCACCGCGATGCCGGAATGGAAATCGAGATAGTCTCGGCCATGCTGGTCATACAGGCGCATGCCCTCGCCCCGCTCGAAAGCGAGATCGGACCGGGCATAGGTGCCGTAGAGCGCAGACATGGACAAATTCCTTCGATTGACGGGTTGAAAAGGAGGCTAGTGGCGAAACGTGACAATACCGCCACAAAAACCAAAAACGCGCTCATGACGCAGCGCGTTTCGAGGTCTGAATTAGGCCAATTTTGTCAGGTAAGTCAATGATCGCGCCCCAAGTCCCTGATTTGACTCAGAGATCGTTAGGACAATTTTAACCGGTGAATATACGGGGAAACTTCGCCCCGACTCTTGATCCCGATTCCACCGATGGCGTAAACTCACTGTCATTGGGAACACGATATCTCGTGTGGCGGACCCACTCAGCATACGACGCCTAGCGTTTGATGGTTGCCACGACCATTTGGCAGCGCAATGAAGGATTCTGTTTTGACGATGGTTTCAGGAGCACAATCGGCGGGCTGGACTGACGAGCGCGTCGAGACTTTGAAGAAGCTCTGGATGGAAGGCCTGTCGGCCAGCCAGATTGCCGGTGAGCTCGGCGAAGGGGTTACCCGAAATGCCGTGATCGGCAAGGTGCATCGGCTGAAGCTTTCGGCCCGTGCCAAGCCGACCAATTCCACCCCGCGCGCCCGTCCGGCAGCCCGTCCGGCGCCGCGCCGTGTGGCGAGCCCGTCGGCAAGTCACTCGGGTATGAGCAGCGCCGCCAACAAGCCGCGCCCGCAGATGATCTCGCGGCCGCAGTCGATCGGCGCGACCGCGCTGGCGCATGACCCGCAGATGGAACAGCAGCTCTATGTGGCGCCTGCCGTCGCTGAGCTCTTCATCCCGGAAGACAAGCGTCTGAGCCTGCTGCAACTGACCGAAGCAACCTGCAAGTGGCCGATCGGCGACCCACTTGCCAAGGATTTCTACTTCTGCGGCCAGCATAGTCTCGAGACCGGCCCCTATTGCGAATTCCACTCGCGCCGGGCCTATCACCAGGTCGACAAGAAGCGGCGCTAGTCGCAGAGCAGAGAATGACGAAAGGGCGCCGCAAGGTGCCCTTTTTGTTGGCGCAGGGCCTTGCCGCTCAGCCACCCCCTCCCACCCTTGATGGCTTAAATCGCTCCACTGGAGCGATTTGTCCCTCCGGGTCGCTCTAAGCCCATCAAGGGGAAGTGCCGTCCTGTGGGTTTAACTGGATCGCGCCAAACGAGTGGAGGGACACCTCCCCCTGGATGGGGGAGGTAGTGCAGCTAGGCCCATAGGGCCGTAGCGAAACTAGGTGGGGGTGGGCCACACACTCGAAGCCCCAACTTATCCCTCTTATCCCCACCCACAAAACCTCCCGTATCCTACACCCATCACTCCACACAGCGGCCTGCAGGCGAACGGTGGTGGGGTGAGCCGGGTGGGGACGTCGCCTTCTCCCACAGGTTCGCGTTTCGGCCGTGAGAGGCTATGACCTCCCGCCGCCGGAAACGTTCCAAAAACCGGCACCCCGAGGCGGCATCCGTCTCATTTTTTACTTTACCAGAGGCGAAGGCCGTCTCGGGGTCCGCTCGCTGCCATCTCTTGGCATGCGATCCACGACAACCGCATCACAGGCGGCGCTTTGGCATGACCCTAAGGCAGAAACACATCCACCCGCATGCCCTCGCCGGGCTTGCTCTTGATGCTGAGCTGGCCGCGATGGCGGTTGACGATATGCTTGACGATGGCCAGGCCCAGGCCGGTGCCCTTCTTCTTGCGGCTGGCATCGGCATCGATGCGGTAGAACCGCTCGGTGAGGCGCGGCACATGCTCCGGCTCAACACCCGGACCATGGTCGATCACCGTCACCAGATGCTGGAAACCCGGTCGACCTGCGGGCGACAGGCTCATTTCGACGAACTTGCCGCCGGAACCATACTTGATGGCGTTGTCGAGCAGGTTCTCAAACACCTCGTAGAGCTGGCTGCGATCGCCAGTGGTGGTCGACGGCCCGTCGAACAGGCTCAGCCGGATTTCCACATCGGCCACCTTGGCCTGCATCATCAGGCCCTCGCGGACCTCACGCAGCAAGCCGGCCAGGTCGATGCTGCCGGTGGGACGCACATGCTGGTGCATCTCGATGCGCGACAGGCTCAGCAGATCGTCGATCAGCTTGCTCATGCGCTCGGCCTGGCCGCGCATGATGCCGAGGAATTTTTCGCGCGCTGCCGCGTCCTTGGCCGCAGGCCCCAGCAGCGTATCGATGAAGCCCAACAGCGAGGCCAGCGGCGTGCGCAGCTCGTGGCTGGCATTGGCGATGAAGTCGCTGCGCAGGGCGTCGACGCGCTTGAGTTCGGTCAGGCTCTGGAAGGTGATGACGAGCTGCCGGTCTTCATCGACGAACCAGTCGAGGCCGGGCCGGCGCAACGGCGCGACGACGACCTTCTCCCAGGTTTCCGAAGGCACGGTCTCATGCAGCTCAACGCTGCGGGTCGTGCCGGTGCGCATCGCCGCTTCGATGGCCTGAACCAGTTCGGGATTGCGCAGGGCAAAGGTGACCGGGTTGCCGCTGATGACGGTCGGGAACTGCCGGCGCGCCGCCGGGTTGGCATGCAGCACGACGCTGCGCCGGTCCAGCACGAAGCATGGATCGTTCAGCGCGTCGGCAAACACGAAGACGGAATTGTCCGGCACCGCCACAAGCGGGCGCGCCGCTTCGACGGTCTGGGTCACGGTCACGACGCCTGCCGGCAGCACGGCAACGGCCGCGATAACCGCGGCAAAACCCACCATGGCACCGATGACATGCAGGTCGCCGAAGATGATCAAGCCGACGAACACGCCGGCAATGCCGGCAAGCAACCCGCCCTGCGCGACAACACGCGACAGCGCAGTGATCAATACGGAACCGGGCTGGCCGCTGTGGGGTTCGTCCATTTTCTTCTGTGAATCAGCCGTTTGCCACGCCCCTTGCGCGGAGGGGCGCCTCTATAGCACGGTGGACATGACAACGGAGCGACACCAGTGACCGACCCTTTCGACGGCTTCGACATAGAAAATCCGGAACTGCCCAAGGCCATCAAGAAGCACGCGATGGAATCGGGCGGCTACCCCTATGAGGATAAGCTCGACGGCGAGCTTTATGACACACACATGTACGCGCTGCAAAAGCAGCTCGTGCTGCTGCAGGCGCATCTGGCGGCGTCCGGCGAGCGCGTAATGATCGTGTTCGAGGGCCGCGATGCCGCCGGCAAGGGCGGGACGATCAAGACCTATCTGGAAAATCTCAACCCGCGCTACAACCTGATCGCCGCTCTGCCCAAGCCGAACGATCGCGAGCGGACCCAGTGGTATTTCCAACGCTATGTCGACTGGCTCCCGGCAGCCGGCGAAACGGTGCTGTTCGACCGCTCCTGGTACAACCGCGCCGGCGTGGAAAAGGTCATGGGCTTCTGCACGCCCGAGCAGACCGAGCATTTCCTGGATGAGGCGCCCGAATTCGAGAAGCGGATCACCAGGGACGGTATCCACCTGTTCAAGTTCTGGCTGTCGATCGGCCGGGAGATGCAGCTCAAGCGCTTCCACGACCGCCGCCACGACCCGCTGAAAGTCTGGAAACTGTCGCCCATCGATATCGAAGCGCTCAACAAGTGGGACGCTTACACCGCTGCCCGCGAAGAGATGCTCAAGCGCACAGACAGCGCCCACGCGCCCTGGACCGTCATCCGCGCCAATGACAAGCGGCGCGGCCGGATCAACGTGATCCAGACGGTGCTGGACAAGCTGAAATTCCCGGGCAGAGACAAAGAGGCGATCGGGGAGATCGATCCCAAGATCACCTATCAGGCCGAGGATTTTCTGAAGCTGAAGAAAACGGAGTAGACGTCGGTACCGGTGCCGCGCCTACTCCCGCTCGATGCTGCCCATGCGCTTGCTCGCCGTCGGCCAGCTCAGCTCGGTGGTCCGCGCGATCAGCGCCTCGACCAGCGTCAGCAATGCGCCATTGGCGTCCCAGGTGCGATCCATCTCCGTACGGCAGGGCAACACCTGCCGGGCGAAGCGGCTTACCGGGCTCATCCACTCGTCGGTGATCAGTACAATCTGCGCTCGCCTGGCCGCCAGTTCCGCTGCCAGCTCGACCAGACCGGGATCGTAGCGGCGAACGTCGAATATAATGGCGATATCGCCCGGCTTCACATCGATCAACTGGTCTGCTCGCGTCGCCGGCCGCCCATCCAGCCGACGCACGCCAGGTCGCAACAGCCGCAGGTGCGCCTCCAGATAGCCGGCCAGAAAATCGGTGAAGCGGCCACCGGCCAGCCAGCAGGAGCCGCGGTTCTCGGCCAGCCGCTCGCACACTGCCTCGAACTCGGATGCCGGGATCAACGCGGCCGAACCCCGAAGATTGTCGATCGCCTGTGTGACGAAGCGATCCAGAAAGTGGTCGTCGTCTCCCGCCCGGCCCGCGCTGGCCTGGCTGCGCTGCAGCGGCGACTTGGAGCGTTCTTCTAGCTCGTCGCGCAGGGCGCGCTGGAAATCCGGATACGACTTGTAGCCAAGCTGCGACACGAAGCGCAGCACGGTGGCCGAACTGGCGCCGGATTGCAGCGCGAACTCAGCCACGGGCGCCAGTCCCAGCGTCGGGTATGTTCCAAGCAGACCGCGCGCAGCACGCTTTTCAGCTGCCGTAAGGCGATGGATCGCATCATGGATGCGTCCCGCGACCGATTTCCCCTCCATCGCCCCCTCTGAATTTATGATTTCAGGATTGACAGTTCTTCTGAATATGAAACTACTGATACAGAAGTTAACCGGCCGTGCCAGGGGCAAAATGGACGTTAGCGGCGAAAAAGCTGTACTGGTGACCAATGCGCGCGGGGCATCTCCCTTCGTCATCGTTTGCGACCATGCCAGCAATCGCCTTCCCGCCCGCTACGGCGATCTGGGACTGAGTAGTACCGAGCGGTTGAGCCACATTGCCTGGGATCCGGGTGCACTGGCGGTGGCTAGGATGCTGTCCGACAAGCTCGACGCTCCACTGGTGCAGTCGACAGTCTCTCGCCTGATCATCGACTGCAATCGCGAACTCGACGCGCCAGACCTGATCTGGCAACTGTCGGAGGCCACCCGCATTGCGGCCAACGAAAATCTCGACGATGCAGAACGGCAGTACCGCATCGATCATTTCCATCGACCCTATCACGCGTCGATCGAAACACTGCTCGAAGCGCGCCGCCATGCCGGCCAGGAGACGGTGCTGATCTGCCTTCATTCCTTCACGCCAGTCTATCACGGGGTCGCCCGGCCATGGCCCATTGGTTTCATCCACGGCGCCGACACGCGCTATACCAAGGCGGCCTTCGACGCCCTGGCCGCTGCTGAGCCGGGGCTCGATATTGGCTGGAACGAGCCTTATGCCGCGCTGAACGGCGTCACCCTGACGCTGGAAAAGCATGGCGACGGGCGCGGGCTCGACGCTACCATGATCGAAATCCGAAACGACGAAATTCTCGAACCTGCCGGCGTGGCCCTGTGGTCCGACCGGCTGGCCCATTGTCTCGAAACGGCGCGGGTCGCGCGCCATGGAGCAATGGCAGTCTAGACGTATTGGGGCTTAAACCAGGGGACGTGGACTATGGCTGAAACCAAGAAGGTCGGCAGTGTCGCCTACGCGACACGCGACAAAACCTATTTCGAAAAGCGTGGGCTCGAGCGCTATGCGGGCATCTGGTCGCTGTGGGCGCTTGGCGTCGGCGCGGTGATCTCCGGCCACTTCTCGGGCTGGAATTTCGGCTTCATGACCGGCGGCTGGGGCGGCATGCTGGTGGCAGGCGCTATCATCGCCGTCATGTATGCGGGCCTCGTCTCCTCTATCGCCGAAATGAGCCCGGCTCTGCCACATACTGGCGCGGCCTACTCGTTCGCCCGAACGTCCATGGGCCCATGGGGCGGTTTCATCACCGGCCTGTTCGAAAACGTCGAATACGTTCTGACGCCAGCTGTGATCGTGACCTTCATATCGGGCTATTTCGGCTCGATTACCGGCATGGACCCTTCGCTCTATCCGATCCTGTGGATCGTGTTCTATGCGCTGTTCCTGGCGCTCAACATCTATGGCGTGGCGCTCTCGTACAAGGTGACGCTTGTCGTCACCCTGATCTCGCTGGCCGTACTGGTAGTGTTCTGGATTTCGGCCATCACCCACATGGATTTCGGCCGTTGGGCGCTCAATATCGGGGTCGGCGAAGATGGCAAGGCCATCGAGCTGCCCGAGGGCAACGGCTCCTGGTTCCCCTTTGGCTGGCAGGGCGTCCTCGCCACGCTGCCCTTCGCCGTCTGGCTGTTCCTCGCCATCGAACAGGTGCCGCTGGCCGCCGAGGAATCCGTCGATCCCAAGCGTGATCTGCCACGGGGCATCCTGCTTGGCTTCGCTACGCTCGTCCTCTCGGCCTTCATGATCGTGCTGCTCAATCCTTCGGTCATGGGCATCGGTTCCTTCGCGCTCGGTTCCTCGCTGGAGCCCCTGCTCGACGGCTTCCGCGCCATCTATGGCGATGCGGGCGCGACCGTCCTGGGCATCGTAGCCCTGACCGGCCTCATCGCCTCGTTCCACACCATCCTCTATGCTCAGGGCCGTCAGGTCTATTCGCTGAGCCGTGCCGGCTACTTCCCGTCGGCGCTGTCGGTGACCCATCCCAAGTACAAGACTCCACATGTCGCCATGATTGCAGGTGCCCTCTTGGGCCTCGCCGTCATGCTGATCATCTGGTTCTCGCTGGGCGCTGGCGATGGCGGTGCCATCATCGGGTCGGTGCTGCTCAACATGGCCGTTTTCGGCGCAATGCTGAGCTACATCATGCAGGCGCTGAGCTTCATCATCCTGCGCCGCAACCAGCCCAATATCGAGCGCCCGTTCAAGTCGCCGCTCGGTATTCCTGGCGCCGTGCTGACCATCATCATCGCGGCCGTGACGCTGTTCTACCAGATGCAGGATCCCAACTTCTTCAAGGGCGTCATCTGGGTGGTGGTCTGGTGCGCCGTGGGCATCGTCTACTTCGCCCTGGTCGGCCGCCACAAGCTGATCATGTCGCCCGAGGAAGAGTTCGCGCTCGAGCACAAGGCCTGAGGCCAAATGGGGTCGCGCCTTGGCGCGGCCCCACAGTCAAGAACACGCAGGGAGACTAGCCATGGCCTATTCACTGGCAGAACTGAAAAAGGATGTCGCTGCCGGCGCCATCGACACCGTGCTTGTCGCTTTCCCCGACATGCAGGGCCGCATGATTGGCAAGCGCTTCCAGGCCGAGTACTTCCTCGAAGTGGCCAATGACGAAACGCATGGCTGCGACTATCTGCTCGCCGACGATATCGACATGGAGCCGGTGCCCGGCTACGAGGCAGCCAACTGGGGCAAGGGCTATGGCGACTTCGTCATGAAGCCCGATCTTGCCACGCTTATGAAAGCCACCTGGCTCGATGGCACGGCCATCGTGCTCTGCGACCTCAGCGATCATCACCACCACGAGCCGATCCCGCACAGCCCGCGTGCCATCCTCAAGCGCCAGATCGATCGCCTCGGCGCCATGGGCTACACCGCCAACGCCGCGACCGAGCTCGAATTCTACCTGTTCGACGACGATTACCGCACCGTCGCGCAGAAGGGCTATCGCACCGCCCAGACGGCGGGTGACTACATCCAGGACTACAACATCTTCCAGACCACCAAGGAAGAAGGCGTGATGCGCGCTCTGCGCAAGCATCTGCAGGCCTCGGGCATTCCGGTGGAATCCTCCAAGGGCGAATGGGGCCCGGGCCAGGAAGAGATCAACGTCAAATATTCCGACGCGCTGACCATGGCCGACCGCCACGTGGTGCTCAAGAACGCCACCAAGGAAATCGCCTGGGCCCAAGGCAAGGCCGTGACCTTCATGGCCAAATGGGATTTCAGCCTCGCCGGCTCCTCCAGCCACATCCATATGTCGCTGGCCGACAAGTCCGGCAAACCGGCCTTTGCCGACGCCAAGGACGAACGCGGCATGAGCGCCGTCATGAAGCATTTCATGGCCGGCCAGCTCGCCTATGCCCGCGAGATCACCTATTTCCTCGCGCCCTATATCAATAGCTACAAGCGCTTCCAGGCCGGCACCTTCGCCCCGACCAAGGCCATCTGGTCGCCCGATAACCGCACCGCCGGCTTCCGCCTCTGCGGCGAGCACAGCAAATCGATCCGCGTCGAATGCCGCATGGGTGGCGCCGACCTTAACCCCTATCTCGCGCTGGCGGCTCTGCTCGCTGCCGGTATCAAGGGCATCGAGGACAAGCTGGAGCTCGAACCGGTCTTCGTTGGCGACGCCTATTCCACCAAGCGCCTGCGCGAAATCCCCAAGACCCTGCGCGAGGCCACCGACACGCTGCGCAAGTCGAAGATGCTCAAGGAGGCCTTCGGCGAAAACGTCATTGGCCACTATGTGCATACGGCCGAGTGGGAACAGTTCGAATACGACCGCCGCGTCACCGATTGGGAACTGAAGCGCGGCTTCGAGCGGAGCTGATTGTCGCCGCACTAGGCAGGCACTAAGACCACCACAACTACGATGTCACCTCGGCGAAGGCCGGGGTCCATCCGATATCTCAAGATGCATTCCGGTTCTCGCCGCAATGACATCGCGCAGGAATGAAGGACCACCCCATGACCGAAACGGTCAAGATCATCTCCCCCATCGACGGCAGCGTCTATGCCGAGCGCCCTGTTGCGTCCGCAGCCGAGATCGAAAGCGCCGTCATTCACGCCAAGGCTGCGCGCAAGGCATGGGGCGAGACCACCATCCCCGAACGGCAGAAAATCCTCAGCCACTTCGTCGATGCCCTGCTGCTGATGAATGACGACATCGTGCCGGAGCTCGCCTGGCAGATGGGCCGCCCCATCCGCTTCGGCGGCGAGAAGCGCGGCGTCGAGGAGCGCAGCCGCTACATGATCGAACTGGCCGCTGAAGCCCTGGCGCCATCGGTCAAGCCGGAGAAGGAAGGCTTCACCCGCTACATCACCCGCGAGGCGCTTGGCACCGTCATGGTCATTGCGCCGTGGAACTATCCGTTCCTGACGGCGGTCAATTCCATCGTTCCGGGCCTGATGGCCGGCAATTCGATCATCCTCAAGCATGCCAGCCAGACGCTGCTGGCCGGCGAGCGCTTCGCCGCCGCCGCCGAAAGTGCGGGTCTGCCCGCCGGGTTGTTCCAGAACCTGGTGCTCGGCCACAGCGACACCGAAAAGCTCATCGCCTCGGGCCAGATCGACCATATCAACTTCACCGGCTCGGTCGAAGGCGGCCGCCGCATCGAGAAGGCCGCCGCCGGCACTTTCGCCACGCTCGGCCTTGAACTCGGCGGCAAGGACCCTGCCTATGTCCGTGCAGATGCCAATCTCGACAATGCGGTCGAGAACCTGGTCGATGGCTCCTTCTTCAATTCCGGCCAGAGCTGCTGCGGCGTCGAGCGCATCTATGTGCATGAAAGCGTCTACGGCAATTTCGTCGAGCGCTTCATCGACAACGCCAAGGGCTGGACGCTGGGCAATCCGCTCGATGCCGATACCATCGTCGGCCCGATGGCCCGCGGCAATTTCGCCGACCACGTGCGCCAACAGACCGAGGAAGCCCTGCGCGGCGGCGCTAAGCGCCACCTCAACTCAAAGCACGAACTCGACAAACCCGGCTCGCCCTATCTGGCGCCGGAAGTGCTGACCAACGTCAATCACCAGATGTCGGTCATGCGCGAAGAGTCGTTCGGCCCGGTCGTCGGCATCATGAAGGTGGCCGACGATGCCGAAGCAATCACCCTGATGAATGACAGCCCCTACGGTCTCACCGCCTCGATCTGGACTGACGACCTCGATGCCGCTGCTCGACTGGGCGGTCAGATCGAGACCGGCACCGTATTTGCCAACCGCTGCGACTATCTCGATCCGGCTCTGGTCTGGACCGGGGTCAAAGATACCGGCAAGGGCGGTGGCCTGAGCGAAATCGGCTATGCGAACCTGACCCAGCCGAAGAGCTATCATTTGAAGCGAGTGTAGTGCCCGCCAACTATCCTACCCACGGTGTCATTCCGGCGAAGGCCGGAATCCATGTCCGTGGCTATCAGCAACCTCCAGCGTGTGGCGCGACCACCGCATGGATTCCGGCCTCCGCCGGAATGACACCGCGAATGTGAAGGCACAGCGCCATGACCAAAGCCAACTGGAACTACCCTACCGCAATCAAGTTCGGCCCCGGCCGCATCGCCGAGCTCCCCGAGGCGCTCAATACAGCGGGCATATCCAAGCCCCTGCTGGTCACCGATGCCGGCCTCGTCAACCTGCCCGTCACCCAGAACACCATCGCCCTGCTCAAGGCTGCCGGCATCCCGGTCGGTGTCTTTGCGGATGTGAAGCCCAATCCGATCTCGGCCAATGTCGAAGCCGGCATCAAGGTGCTCCGCGAGGGCGGGCACGATGGCGTCATCGCCTTTGGCGGCGGCTCCGGGCTCGATGTCGGCAAGGTCATCGCCTTCATGGCCGGCCAGACCCGCCCGATGTGGGACTTCGAGGATGTCGGTGATTGGTGGACCCGCGCCGATCCCAAGGGCATATTCCCCATCGTCGCCGTGCCGACCACTGCCGGAACCGGCTCGGAGGTCGGGCGCGCCGGCGTCATCACCGACGAGGCGACCCACACTAAGAAGGTCATCTTCCACCCCTTGATGATGCCCAAGGTGGTCATCGCCGATCCCGAACTGACCGTCGGCATGCCCAAGTTCATTACGGTCGGCACCGGCATGGATGCGCTGGCCCATTGCCTCGAAGCCTATTGCGCGCCCGGCTATCACCCGCTGGCCGACGGCATTGCCGTCGAAGGCATCCGCCTCGTCATGGAGAACCTGCCCAAGGTCCACGCTGATCCCAACGACGTGGAAGCCCGCGGCCATATGATGAGTGCCGCCGCCATGGGCGCCACCGCCTTCCAGAAGGGCCTCGGCGCCATTCACGCCCTCAGCCATCCGGTCGGCGCGCTTTATGACACCCATCACGGCATGACCAATGCGGTGTTCATGCCCTATGTGCTGGCGGTCAACCGTCAGGCCATTGAAGCCCGGATCGCGCGGCTTTCGGCCTATCTGGGCCTCGCTTCGAGCTTCGAGGCCTTCCAGCATGCGGTGATCGGCCTGCGCCTGCGCTTGGACGTGCCGCACACCCTGGCGGACTTCAAAGTGGACCGGTCCAAGCGCGATCTCATCGGCGACATGGCCATCGTCGACCCCACCGCGGGCGGCAATCCGATCGAACTGACCAAGGACCGCGCGCTGGAGATTTTCGACCGGGCGATGGAGGGGCGGGTCTAGTTGCCGCTCCGAACAAAACCATCAGTCGGGCACCCTCCCCCTTGTGGGGAGGGAAGCGAGATAGGACTTAGCGTTTGCTAAGTCCGTCAATCGAGCAGGGTGGGGGTATCTCTCCGCAGTCTGGTGCGCGGGAACACCCCCACCCTTGATCCCTCCCCACAAGGGGGAGGGTGTCGACTGAAAACTCAGCGGCCCACCACCCCAGCCACCGTCTCCTTCACTCCCATCTCGAACAGTTCATCCAGTGCCGTCGCCACCGTTTCCCCAAACGCCTGGTTGTCGGCCAAATCCGTCCCGAACACACCGCTCAGGCCCACCAGCCCCTCATACAGCGCTTCAGCGTCATCGCCGGCATCAGCCGCAATCGCCATCATGCGCATGGCCAGCGGATCGCGCACGTCGATATTCTCGCCCTTCTCGTCGATGCCGGTGACATAACGCATCCACGCCGCCACCCCGAGCCCGAGCCGGTCGAACGGCTGCCCGGCCTTGATGCGTTCGCGAATGGTCCCGAGCAATCGCTGCGGCAGCTTCTGGCTCCCATCCATGGCAATCTGCCAGGTACGATGCTTCAGCGCCGGATTGCGGAAGCGGTCCAGCAACTGGTCGCGGTAGGCGCCAAGGTCCACGCCGGGCATATCAAGCGTCGGCATGGCCTCCTCGGTCATCAGCCCGTGGACCAGCTTGACGAAATCGGCGTCGCCCATCACGTCGGATATATACTCGTAGCCCGCCAGATAACCGAGATAGGCCATGGTCGAGTGACTGCCATTGAGCATCCTGAGCTTCATGCGCTCGAATGGCTCGACATCGTCGACCATCTGCGCCCCCGCCTTCTCGAACGGCGGTCTGCCCTCAGGGAAATGATCCTCGATCACCCATTGGGTGAAAGGCTCGGTCATGATCGGCCAGGCGTCGTCCGCGCCGATCAAACCCGCCACCGTCTCGCGATCGGCATCGGTGGTCGAGGGCACGATGCGGTCGACCATGGTGCCGGGGAAAGCGACCTTGGCCACATACTCACCCAGCGCCGCGTCGCGCAGGCTGGCGAATTTCGTGACGATCCGCTTCACCGTCGCGCCATTGCTCGGCAGGTTGTCGCAACTCATCACGGCAAACGGCGCAATGCCCGCCGCCCGTCTCCGCGCCAGCGCTTCCACTAGCATGCCGGGAGCCGATTTCGGCTCGCCCGGATTGGCCAGGTCATTGATGATATCGGGATGCCGCTGATCGAGCTCCCCCGTTGCCGGATCGTGGCAATAGCCCTTCTCGGTCACCGTCAGCGAGACGATGCGGATGGCCGGGTTGGCCATCAGCGCCAGCAATTCCTCGCGCTGGGTATTGGCATCGAGCACGTCAAGGATCGAGCCGATCACCCGCGGATGGGTACCGTCAGCGTCGCGCACGGCAACGGTATAAAGCCCGTCCTGCGGCTCCAGCGCTTCCTTGGTGTCGGGTCGGCGCAGGCTGGCGCCGACGATGGCCCAATCCGGATTGTCGGCCAGCAGGTCATCGACATAAACAGCCATATGTGCGCGGTGAAACGCACCGATGCCCAGATGCACGATGCCCGGCGTGATCTGGCTGCGGTCGTAGTTCGGCACGGCAACGCCGGCTGGTACCTGGGTCAGCGTCTTGGCGCTCAGTCGCGTCATGTCGGTCTCCGACGATCAAAATCGAGGGCACCATAGTGCCTTCCGAACTTGTATGGAAGTTTGATTGCTATCCAGCTTTCGTCTACCACGGGGTCGTTCCCGCGAAAGTGGGAATCGCCCGCTGCGGCGCAGCCTTGGGCGGGAATTCCCGCTTGCGTGGCAATGGCGTGGTGGATAAGCGGATTGGGATTGGGAGGACGCGCCGTGACACATCGCTTCGTCAGCATCGGGGAATGCATGATCGAGATGAGCGGCGGCGAGGATCGCCAATATCGCCTCGGCTATGCCGGCGATACGCTCAACACCGCCTGGTACATGCGTGCCCTGCTCGGCAAGGACTGGTCCGTGGACTATTTCACTGGCCTGGGCGAAGACAAGTACTCCGCCGATATCCGCGCCTTTCTCGACTCCAACAATATCGGCACCAGCCATATCCGCACTGTTCCAGGCCGCCGCCCCGGCCTCTACATGATCCACCAGGACAAGGGCGACAGGCATTTCACCTATTGGCGCGATACCTCCGCCGCCAAGCTGCTGGCCGACGACAAGGGCGCGCTGCATACCGCCGTCGAGGGCGCCAGCATGGTCTATTTCTCCGGCATTACGCTGGCCATCCTCGCCCCCCGCGCCCGTGGTCGCCTGCTCGGCGCCATCGTCAAGGCGCGCGATGCGGGTGCGAAGATCGCCTTCGACACCAATCTGCGCCCCGCCCTCTGGACCAGCCCCCGCGTCATGGCTGGCGTCCTCACCGCCGCCGCCAGCCTCTGCGATATCGTGCTGCCCACCCATACCGACGAAGCGCCGCTGTTTGGCGACAAGTCGGTCGAGGAAACGGCCGAGCGCTATCTCGAACTGGGCGTCGAGGAGGTTGTGGTCAAGGACGGCAGCAAGGACGCGCTGATCGCCACGGCATCGGAGCGCGTGAAGGTCGGACCCAAGCCGGGCGCCAAGGTTGTTGACGCCACAGGGGCCGGCGACAGTTTCAATGGCGCGTACCTATCAGCGCGACTGGCGGGGAAATCACTTCGCGAGGCGGCCGAGGCGGCGCACCGTGTTGCCGGTGTGGTCATCGGCCAGAAGGGCGCGCTGGTTGATCCGAAGCTGCTTTCTTAGTCGAAAGCTTCTCCCTAAAAGCCTCGTTTGCCGGCCTCTTCCATATAGGCCAGTTCCTCGTCGGTACTTTGGCGCCCCAACGCCTTGTTGCGGAACGGATAACGCCCGAACCGAGCGATGCAATCGCGGTGTTTGGTGGCGAAATCGAGGCCCTTCTCGTCGCCCAGTGCCTCATGCAGACGCATTGACTCGGCCTGGATGACCGGGGACTCCGAATGCATGAAAGGCAGCAGGATAAACATCCGCTCATCGGGAGACATCGACAGATCGAGCCGCTGCGCAATCATCTCCTGCGCCAGGACAAGCGCCATCTTGTCTTGCGAGAAAGCGAGAGGTGACCCCCGATGCAGTTGCCGGGAAAACTGATCGAGCACGATGATCTCGGCGAGGCGTCCCTTGGGTGTGCCTCGCCAGTTCCAGGCCTCCCCCTTGGCAACGTGCTGATGGGTTTCCTCAAATCCCGCCTTCAGCACCGCATCAAATTCCGGCTTGCCGCCGAACCAGTCGCCCATACCGTGTTCGACGAACCAGAAGCGGATGACGTCTTCGTCTGAGCGCATGGAACCTCCTAAACCGTGATGATCGCCTTGATCAGCCCTTTGCGTTCATGGGCCCATTTCGGCAGGTTGACCGGCACATCATCGAAGCTGGTGCTGTGGGTGGCAAGCCTGTCGGTCGGCACGTTGCCATTTTGGATCGAGGCGATGACGTGGTCGAAGTCCTCGCGCGTCGCATTGCGCGAGGTGCGAATGGTCAGCTCGCGGCGGTGAATCTCGGGATCTTCCCAAGCCAGCGTGCCTTTGACCACGCCGACCAGCGTCAGCGCCCCGCCATTGCGGCAATAGGCGACGGCCTGGTTCATCGCCGGGATGGACCCGGTGGCGTCGAACACCGCGTCGAACCCACTCGCCATCTTGCTCTTGAAGGCCGCACCCTCGCGCTCGTCCAGCGTGGCCGTGCCGAAGCCGAAACCGCGGGCCGACTCCAGCTTGTCGGCCGCCGCATCTAGAATGGTCACGTCGGCGCCAGCGATGCGGGCAAAGAAAGCAGCGCCCAGCCCGATCGGCCCACCGCCCACCACCAGCACGCGCCAGCCGGCTTTCAGTTCGGTGCGTCGTACCGCATGGGCGCCGATGGCGAGAAATTCCACCATGGCCGCATCGCGCAGGCTCAGGCCCTGGGCGGGATAGAGGTTGGCCTCGGGAAGAACGATTTCCTCGGCCATGCCCCCGTCGCCATGTACGCCCAGCACGGTCAGCGTCTCACAGCAATTGGTCTTGCCCTCGCGGCAGGCCGGACATTGGTAGCAAGGCAGATAGGGGTTGATCACCACCGCATCGCCATCATCAAGCGTGGTCGCGCCATTGGCATCGAGCACTACGCCGCTCAGCTCATGACCCATGATGCGCGGATATTGCAGGAACGGGTGCTTGCCCTCATAGATGTGATAATCGGTACCGCAGATGCCGATATGGCGGATGCCGACGCGCACCCAGCCCGCTTTCAGCTCCGGCCGCTCGATCTCGACCAAAGCCAGCTCGCCTGGCGCCGCGCAGGAGATAGCACGCATATTGAAAGTCCTCTCGATCACTGATCGGGAGGACTAACATGTTAGTTAGGCGGTGACCAGCACCCTGATCCGATTGCCGAACGGATCCTGCGTTTCGATGCCGCCCTCAGTTGCAGCAATCGGTGCCTTGGCCGCCGCGAGGCGCGTCTTCACGCCATCGAGCGTCGCCACGTCGGGCACCACGATGGTGAACCAGCGCAGACCCGCCGCCCCCGCCTGGGGCAGGCCGGCATTGGGGCCGGACCAGATATTGAAGGCGATGGTATGGGGCATGTAGTCGAGCCCCACATCGCCCATGCCGAACGAGTGGATCAGCAGGAATCCGGCAAAGCCGATGACGTCACGATAGAAATCCATCGCCATGTGCAGGTCGTTCACATGCACATGCACATGGCCGATCCGCGTCCCTGATGGCATGCGCGCTGCCAGGACCGGCGATGGCCCGAGTTCGGCCAGCAGCCCGTCGAGATCGATTGGATCGCGGCCCGAATGCGGCTTTCCTTCTGACGTCATGGCGTAGGTCTGACCCTTTTCCGGATCTCCCAGCGTGCCGCGCCAGGGCGTCTCGAAGGTGATCTCGATGCCGTTGCCGTCGAGATCCCACAGGTAGATCGCCTCGCTGACCAGGTGGTCGGTGGGCGAAATGCGCACATTGCGCTGCAGCGCCCGCACCGCCATCTGCGCCAGGTCGACGCGCTTTGGCACATGGACGGCCACGTGATAGAGCCCGATGGTGCGAGGTACGACGGGGCGCAACGCGCCGGTTTCCAGCACGATCAGCGGCTTGCCGCCGGCGCCCAGCGTCAGCACATTGCCTGCCTCGGAGATGAGATCGAGTCCCACCACGTCCTGCCAGATGGCGAGCGCCTTGGCGCGATCGGTGACGGCAATATGCACCGGGCCGAGCGTGGTGCTGAGCGGCAGCACCGGCCTGGACCGCACGTTGGTCTGTACGGACGTATCGATCATGATCGTCTCCTTGAATGGCGAATGCCCGTCATGCGGGCTGTTGACCAACAGATAGACCCTTCGACCCCACTTGAGCAGGTCGGATTCAGCAAACAGTCCGGACGATAGAGTGGGGTGAAAGCGCCAATCGCGGAACCATGGGCGCGCGCCGGCAATTGCCTCTCCGATAGCAGGGAGAGCCACGATGGAATTTGCAGGCAAAGTCGCCTTTGTCACTGGAGCCGGTTCGGGCATCGGCAAGGCTACGGCCCTGCGCTTCGCTTTGGGCGGAGCCAAGGTCGCCGTGCTCAGCCGGACGGCGGACGAGATCACGGAAACTGAAAACGAGATCAAATCCGCAGGCGGCGCCGCTATCGCCATCACGGCCGATATTTCGCACGAGGCCAATATGCGCGACGCAGTCGCCCGCATCATCAAGACCTATGGCCGGCTCGATATCGTGGTCGCCAATGCGGGTGTCAACGGCATGTGGGCGCCGATCGACGAGCTCAAGCCCAAGGAATGGGACCAGACCATGACGGTCAACCTGAGCGGCACCTACCTGACGCTGCATTTCGCGGTGCCGCATCTGCGTAAGGCCGGTGGCTCGATCATTATTGTCAGCTCGATTAACGGCAACCGCACCTTCACCACCGCTGGCGCCAGCGCCTACTCGGCTACCAAGGCGGCGCAGGTCGCCATGACCCAGCAATTGGCACTTGAACTGGGCAAGGACCGCATCCGCGTCAACGCCGTCTGCCCTGGCGCCATCGATACCGAGATCGACGACAATACCGACAAGCGCAACGTCGAAACGGCGGCTATTGCGGTCAAATGGCCTGATGGCGACATCCCCCTTACCGGCGGCAAACCCGGCAGCAGCGAAGCCGTCGCCGACGTCATCGCCTTCCTGGCGTCGGACGCGGCGCGCCATGTCACCGGCGTCCCCGTCTATATCGACGGCGGACAGTCGCTGTTGCGTTAGGAGAGTAGCACCCTCACGGCAAGGCCATGCTGACGGTAAGGCCTCTTGCTGAGACGTGGATCAATGTTAGGGGTCTTGCTGCCGAACACGAGGACGCCATGCCGAAATTCTCCGCCAATCTCAGCTTCCTCTATCCCGACCTGCCCTTCCTCGACCGCTTCGAGGCGGCGGCAAGGGATGGGTTCAAGGCGGTGGAATATGTTGGCCCCTACGATCATCCGCCCGAGCTCATTGCCGAGTTGCTGCAGCAGCACGGCCTCGTACAGGCGCTGTTCAACCTGCCGGCGGGCAACTGGGCGGCCGGCGAGCGTGGCATCGGCTGCCACCCCGATCGCGTCGACGAATTTCGCGCCGGTGTTGCCACGGCCATCAGATATGGCACGGCGCTGGGCTGCATCCGGATCAATTGCCTTGCCGGGCTGGCACCAGCGGGCATCGATCGCCAGGCGCTACACTGGACGCTGGTGGAAAACCTTAAATATGCAGCGCAATGTATGGCCGAGGCCGGCATCAAGCTGCTGCTCGAGCCAATCAACCGCCGTGACATGCCAGACTTTTTCGTCTCGACCACCGACCATGCCCAGCACATCATGGCCGCAGTCAATTCCAGCAATCTGTATCTGCAATACGACATCTACCACATGCAGGTGATGCAGGGAGACCTGATCCCCACCTTCATCCGGCTCAAGGACCAGATCGCCCACATCCAGATCGCCGACACACCCGGCCGCCACGAGCCTGGCAGCGGTGAAATCAACTACGCCTTCATACTCCCCGAACTCGACCGGCGAGGCTACGACGGCTGGGTGGGCTGCGAATACAGGCCGAAGGCGGGGACCAGCGAAGGACTGGGATGGATGAAATCCTACCTGCAGGCATAAGCCGGCGCCACGTGACATCAAGGCGATCGTCGAAGACCTGCCATGTCGATCATCAGAACCGCGTTAGTTGCAACCCTTGGCACTCTCCACCTGTGCGATCAGCGCCACATTGTCCCGCTCCACCGCATTCAGCCGCACCTGGCTCTGCTTGGTGATCCAGCAGCCATCGTTGCCGAAGGTTTGCTTGGCACGGTTGGTGGAGAAGCAGAAGCCGTTCTGCTTGTAGATGAGGTTGCGCACTTCGTAGAGCGACTGGCAGCTGAGCTGGCGCAGGTCGGCGCGACGGAAATAGTCGCTGTCGTCGCAGCCGATCATTTCATAGCAATTAGCCATGGCCGAGCCGGTACTGGCCAGCATGGCAAAGGCGACAAGTATCGTTTTGAGTTTCATTGTCCTCTCCCTGGCAGAAGTCCAACCTCATCATGAAAGCCGGGCGCAGGGAAGTCACATCAGCCATGCTGGATCGGGTTTGACTTGCGCCATTCCTCGTATTCGGGACGGGCGTCTTCATGCAGCGGGTAGTAGCGCTGCAAAGGCGCGCCTTGCTTGAGCTTCATGCGCGAGAAATCCTCCCATTCGTGATGCTGGGATGAGCGCTCCACCACTGTGGCGGCGAGGGCCGCCGGCACGCAGACCGCGCCATCATCATCGGCGATGATAATGTCACCGGGCATCACGGTCACGCCGCCGCAGGCGATGGGCACGTTGACGGCGAAGGGCATGAGATTGGTCTGGGTGTGGAAATTGGGCGTCCAGCCGTTGATCCACATCGGGATTTCGAGCTTGCTGAGATTGGGCCGGTCGCGCAAGGCGCCATCGATCACCATGCCGGCGCCGCCGCGGCCCTTGAAATAGGTGCTCATCATGTCGCCAAAGACCCCGGCCGTCATGTCGCCGCGCGCATCAACGACGACAATGTCACCCTCTTGCACGTGATAGAGCACGTGGCGGTGCAACTGCTTTTCCGGGTCGGCATATTCGGTCTCGTTATAGAGGTCCTCGCGCTTGGGCATGAACTGCAGTGTCAGGGCCGGGCCGGCAATGGCCTTGCCGAACTGCTGCGCCACAGGCCCCTGAATGTGGCAATTGCGAATGCCCATATGGGCCAGCGTGCTTGAGGCTGAGGCGGCGCCGACGGCTAAAACAGCGGCGACGAGATCCTTGGAGGGCCGGGTAATTCCGGGTGTGTGCGTCATTGTCGTCTCTCTACCAATTGGTGACGGAGCCATCGTTGCGGCGCAGATGGGGGGCTTCCCAGAATTTGAAGCTTTGGCGTTTCACCAGTTCCTCGTCGACATCGACGCCCAGGCCCGGCGCGCCGTCGACCTCGTAGACCGCGCCCTTAAGGCGAGGCTGGATGGTGAATATCTCGGCATTGTCGAAGCCGTGATAGAGCTCCCCCGGCGAGGCCCGCGTTTCGAGCCAGGCGAAGTTGGCGACGGCGGCCGAGAAGTGGATGGTTGCGGCGGTGCAGATCGGGCCGAGCGGATTGTGCGGCATCATGTCGACGTAATGCGCCTCGCTCCAACCGGCGACTTTCATGGCCTCGGTGAGGCCGCCGACATTGCACACGTCGATGCGATTGAACTGGTGGATGTCCCGTTCGATATAGGGCAGGAACTGCCACTTGGAGGCAAATTCCTCGCCGATGGCGAAGGGCACGTCGGTCATGCGCCGGAGCGCTTCATAGGCCTCGGGCGTCTCGTCGCGGATGGGCTCCTCGAGGAAATCCAGCGTACCGGAGGGCATCTTCTGGCAATAGCTGGCGGCCTCGGCGACCGACAGTCGATGGTGATAATCGACGCCGAGCACGACATCGTCGCCAAGCGCCTCGCGCGCCTTGACGCACCACTTGGCGGTTTCGCCGATCGACTGGCGGGGCTCGTAGATTTCTGGATTGCCGTGGCCATGCGGGAAGAGCCGGATGCTGTCCCAGCCCATTTCCATGAGCTCTTTCGCCTGTTCGATCATCTCGGGGCCGCAGGGACCCTTGGTGGTGGCGAAGGTTGGGATCGTATTGCGCTGCTTGCCGCCGAGCAACTGGTAAACCGGCACGCCCAGCGCCTTGCCCTTGATATCATGCAGGGCAATGTCGATGGCCGAGATCGCTGCCGTGAGCACGCGGCCGCCCTCGAAATACTGGCTGCGATACATTTCCTGCCACAGGGCGCCTATCGCCATCGGGTCGCGGCCGATGAGGAATTCGCGATAGTGTAGAATCGCCCCGGCCACGGCTTTTTCGCGGCCGGACAGGCCGCTCTCGCCCCAGCCATAAATGCCCTCGTCGGTCTCGACCTTGACGATGAGCTGGTTCCGGATGCCGACCCAGGTGGGGTATGGAATGATGGCGGTGATTTTCATCTCAGGCCGCCTGCAATGCCATGGTGGTCGCCGCATCGAACAGATGCATGCGGTTCTGGTCGAACTCGATCCAGACCATGTCGTCCGGCGCGATCTTCACCGTCGGTTCGAGACTGATATTGACCACTGCGCCATTGATGAAGATTTGGGCGAAGGTGACGTCGCCAGTGGGCTCCACTGTATAGACCTTTCCCGGCACAGAGCCGGATACGGCTGAGGTATGGAGCTTCAGCGTCGAGTGGCGGGCGCCCAGAATGACGTCCTTGGTGGTCGAGCCGGCGGCCTTGCGCTGGTTTTCGGCGGAGAGCGGCAGCTCCCAGCCTTCGGGGCTCCTGAGGCCGGTGCCTGTCGCCTGCAGCGGGATGAGGCTCATGGCCGGGCTGCCGACGAAGCTGGCGACGAAGGTGTTGACCGGGTTGGCGAAGACGTTTGACGGCGTGTCGTATTGCTGCAGCAGCCCGCCATTCATCACCGCCATCTTGTCGGCCATGGTGACGGCTTCGAGCTGGTCATGCGTGACATAGACAATGGTGGCATTGAGGTTGTGATGGAAGCGCTTGATCTCGCTGCGCATCTGCACACGCAGCTTGGCATCGAGATTGGAAAGCGGCTCGTCCATCAGGAACACTGCGGGATCACGCACTAAAGCCCGGCCGAGCGCGACGCGTTGCTGTTGGCCGCCGGACAGTTCGCGCGGCTTGCGTTCGAGCAGGTGGGTGATGTCGAGCAGCTTGGCCGCGTCCTGCACGTTCTTCTCGATCTGGCCCTTGGGAAGCTTGCGCATCTGCAGCGGGAAGGCGAGATTTTTGAAGACGGACTTGTTGGGGTAGAGCGCGTAGTTCTGAAACACCATGGCAATGTCGCGATCCTTGGGATCAAGATCGTTGACGATGCGGTCCCCGATGGAAATGTCGCCACCGCTCATTGGGAGCAGGCCGGCGATGAGATTCAGCGTTGTGGTCTTGCCGCAGCCAGACGGGCCGACCAGGGCGACGAATTCGCCATCGTTGACGGTAAAGCTGACATCGTTGACGGCATAGAGACTGCCGTAACTCTTCATGACGTGCTCGAGAATGACCTCTGCCATCGAACGGAACTCCTAGTGTTTGACGGCGCCTTCGGTGAGGGCCTGCACGAAATATTTCTGGAGGACGAGGAAGAGCACGACGACCGGCACGCTCATCATAAATGTTGCCGCCATCAGGCCCGGCCAGTCGGTCGCATTCTCCGAAAAGAAGCGCTGGATGCCGACCGGCAGCGTCATCTGGTCGTGCTTGGTGAGGAAGGTGTAGGCGTAGATATATTCGTTCCAGGCGCCGATGAAGGAATAGATCGCGGTGGCGATGATGCCTGGTGTCGACAGCGGCATGACGATGAAGAAGAAGGCCTGAAACCGTGTGGCCCCATCGATGCGCGCGGCCTGTTCGAGCTGGATTGGGATGTTGTCGTAGAAGCCCTTCAGCAGCCAGATGGCGAGCGGCAGGCCGAAAGTGAGATAGGTCAGGATCAGCGAGCCGTGCGTGTTCACAAGGCCCAGCAGGCGCATCAGGATGAACAGCGGCACGAGGAACACGATGGCCGGGAACATGTTGCGCAGCAGCACCGCAAAGAACAGGAACGTGCGTCCGGGAAAGCGGAAGCGCGAGAAGGCATAGGCGGCGGGGACGGCGACGATGACCGCCATCACGGTCGTGGCTGTGGACACCCACATGCTGTTCCAGAAGTAGCCCAGGAAGTCCTGGCCGATGGCGTTGCGGGGATCGAGCAGGCGGGTGTAATTCTCCAGCGTCGGCTCGGCAGGCCACCATTGCGGCGGGTATTGCATCGCGGCAAAGCCGGTCTTGAGCGAGGTGATCAGCATCCATGCCATGGGCATGACGGTGAAGATCAACAGCAGAACCAGAAAGAAGCGACCAGACCAGCGCCAACCATCGAACGGTTTGGTGACGGCAGGGCGAATTCGGGTGGGGGCGGATGTGTCGGTCATGCGCCCTGCCTCTTGTCGTCATTGCCCGCCAGTGCGCGGACGTAGAAATATCCCAGGGTCATCATGATAATGAAGAGCAGCACCGAATAGGCGGCCGCCGCGCCCCAGCGCTGGCGGCCGAAGGCGAGCTGGTAGATCTGGGTGATCCAGATGTCCGACGCGCCCGCTGGTCCACCGCCCGTCATGACAAAGGGGATGATGAAGGAGTTGAAGTTCTGCACCATCAGCAACAGGGCGGTCACGGTGGAGACGCCGGCCAGATGCGGAAAGGTGACGTGCCAGAAGCGCTGCCAGGCATTGGCGCCATCGACCTTGGCAGCGCGCAGGAGTTGCTCCGGAACGGTCTGCAGCCCCGCCATCAGCATGATCATGGCGAAGGAGAATTCCTTCCACACATTGACCACGATCAATGAGGGCAGAACGGAGCTGGTATTGTCGACGAAGTTGATCGGCTGATCGGTAACGCCAAGCTGCACCATCAGCGCGCCGATGGCGCCGAAATCGGAGTGGTAGAGCCACTTCCACACATAGGAGGCGGCCACGGCGCTCACCACCCACGGGATCAGCAGCAAAGCGCGCAACACGCCACGACCGACGAATTCGCGGTGCAGCGCAAGTGCGGCGCCCAAGCCGAGGAGGAAGGCGAAGAGCGTCGAGAAAAAGGTCCAGATCACCGTCTGCCACGTGACCTTCCAGAATGAGGCGCTGGAGAGAATGGTCGTGTAATTGTCGAAGCCGACGAAGATCTTGTCCTTGAGCTGCAGGCTCGCGGGCGTTTTGAAGAAGCTGAGGTCGATCGTGTAGTAGATCGGGTAGGCGATGACGATCAGCATCACCACCAGGGCTGGCAGCACATACAGATAGTCGGCGCGCTGCTTCCACATGCGCGAGAGGATGCTGGGGCGCCTGGCGGGCGCTTCGGGGCGGTCGGTAAAGATGGCGCCGCTCATGCTGATCGTCCCCGTTCGGGTGGTTCGGGCGTTGCCGACTAAGTTCTCAGTCGACTTCCCTCCCCCTTGCGGAGAGGGTCAGGGTGGGGGAGAGAGCCCGGATATCGAGGCTCGCACTCCCCCACCCCAGCTGCGCTACCCTCCCCACAAGGGGGAGGGAGGCAGATCCAGTCGGAGACTACATCCCGCTGCGCAATTCCTCGACCTTGGCGGCGGCGTCGTTCGCCGCTTCCTCCACCGTCATGGTACCGGTCAATGCGTTTTGCAGCATGTCGGGCACGATGATGTTCATGATCTCGGGAGCCTCGGGCAGCACCGGGAACGGGATGCCGTTGGGCAGCATGGACGTGGTGACGTCGAGGAACTTGATGGTGTCCAGGCGTTCCTTCATCCATTCGGTCTTGAAGCCGCCGAGGTGGCCCGGATTGGAGCCGACCCAGGCGAGCTTGGTCGACCATTCGGGGCTCGTCCACATGCAGATCAGCGCCTTGACCGCCTGCTCGTCGATGGCGCCGCCATCGACATATTCCGGCTTCACCACGTGGATATTTGAGCCGCCGAACACCACGGCACGACGGGCCGGACCTTCGGGGATCAGGCCATAGCGCATGTTCTCGACCACGGCGTCGGCGACTTCCTTGTCGGCGCCGGTCGCCTTGGAGGCGAGATCGACCATCTTGGCGTATTCGGCCGGGTGGGCGATCATCATGGCGAGCTGGCCGGCGATGAACGGACCCTGGTTCTCGGCCTGGGTATTGGTCAGCGCCGAGGTTGGGACCGACTGGTCGCGGACATACATGTCATAGGCGGCCTGGAGGGCCGCGATACTACCCTCGTTGTTGAGCTCGATCGTGTCATAGGTCGGCTCTGCCGCGGTTTCGTCGAGCGCGCCGCCGCCATAGGCCCAGAGGGTGGGCATGAAGCGGAAGGGTGTGTTGCCGGCATTCTGCTTGGCGACCAGGCCATAGCCGGCAATGCCGAGCTTTTCGTGGATCTGCGCCGAATACGCGACCACGTCGTCCCAGGTTGCCGGTGGCCTTTCCGGATCGAGGCCGGCATCGGCAAATATCTTGGCATTCCAGATGAAGGCCATGGTTTCGTTATTGGTCGGGATGCCGTAGCCGGTGCCGTCCCAAGTCACCGATTTCAGGGCGCCTGGCCAGAAATCGGCGCTGGCATAGCCGACATCTTCCGGAGCAAGCGGATTGAGATAGCCCTTGGCGGCAAATTCCACGCCGCCCAGAATTTGCAGGCGCACCACCATGGGGGCGGCATTGCCCAGCAGCGCGGTGCGGAATTTGTCCAGCAGCTCGTTATAGGTGATCGACTGTACGTCGGTCTCGATATTGGGATAGGCAGCCTTGAAGGCTTCCCAGAACGCCTTGTCCTGATCATGCGCGATCTGCGGATCGGCTTCGAACGGGCCGGTGTACCAATAGGACACCTTGCCGGCATAGTCGTTGGGAACGACGGCGCCGCAATCGGCGGCAGTATCGTAGGTCGCGGTGCCGGCGATGGAGCGGATGTATTCCGGCGACCATTGGCTGAGATCGACAGCCTGGGCATAGACAGTGGTCGACATCAGGGACGCGGCAGTCGCCGTCGCGATCATGCGGGCAACGACCTGCCCACGAGCAGGCGAGCCTGACCGCTTCGCGCGGTCATGCGAATTCGTCATCGATAGTCCTCCTCACATTGGAAAGCCGTTCGACCCCCTCGGTCCAACCGGGCCTCCCTCGCAGCTGGCGCTGCGCCTCCTAGTGGCAAGGCTAATGACGATGGCCTGTTTCGGCGGATCGCACCTTGCGGTGGGGCCGGGTCTAACGCCCATGTCTCCCATACAAGAACGTTGCAGACTGAAACTTGTGTGTCAAGCTGCTCAAGATCGTACATTATTTTTGTATTATTGCGTGCAAATCGACTTGGCTTGCCCAAAAAACGCGCATAAACAGGCATAATGAGCGAGACTAGGGTCAGCATCAGTCCGGCAGAAACGGCCAACGACCAGCCGGGCACGATCTATGAATTGATCCGCGAAGACATCATCTCCGGCAGGCTCGAGCCCAATGCACGGCTCAAAGTCGGGGAACTGGCGACGGCTTACGGGACTTCGACCAATCCGGTGCGCGAGGCGCTGCAGCAGTTGCGGGGCGAAGGCTTTGTGATGATGGAAGCCAATCGCGGGGCCCGCGTCGTTGCCATCGACGAGGCCTTCGTCCGCGACATCATCGAGATCGAGGTCTTGATCGAACCGGCGTTGACGCGGTGGTTTGTCTCGATCGTCACCGACGCCGATATTGCCGATCTCGAGGTGGCGCAGGCCGCGATCGAGGCACTGAATTTTGCCGATCCCAAACAGCATGGCGAACTCGATACCAGGTTTCACCAGCTGATCTATGACCGCCACTATAACCGCCACGCGGCCGACCTGTGGTGGAAGCATCGCGAAATCCTGCGCGCCATCAGTCGGCGTTTTCCCACTTCGCTGAGCCGTCGCATGGCGGTGCTGAGCGAACATCGCGAGCTCATCGCCTGCATCCGCGCCCAGAATGCGGACGGCGCTGCGGCCGTGGTGGCGCGACATGTCGAGGGCTCGGGCCGTCACATCATTGAGCAGATGGGGGTGGCGCGCCGGAATGCCGCGCGGAGGAGTGCTGGGTAGGAACTGAACTTTTGCACCGAGTCATTCCCGCGAAAGCGGGAACCTCTGTTGACCAGACCAACAAAGAAAACAGGGGTTCCCGCTTCCGCGGGAATGACGCTGCGGGTGGTTGAGAGGGGTGGCGCTCGGCATTTGAGGAGGGGATTTTTCATGACGAACGCATTGAGTGCCGGAGAGCATATCGAGAGCAACGTCCGCCGGTCTTCAGCGCCGAGCGAATTGCGCATTACCGACCTGCGGGTGGCCGAGATTGTCGGCGCCCCGTTCACCTCGGCGCTGCTGAAGATTTACACCAATCAGGGCATTGTCGGCTTGGGCGAGGTGCGCGACGGCGCCAGCGCCACCTATGCGCTGATGCTCAAGAGCCGACTGCTGGGCGAGAACCCGCTCGATATCGACCGGCTGTTCCGGCGCATCAAGCAGTTTGGCGGGCATGGGCGGCAGGGTGGCGGCGTATCGGCGATCGAGATCGCGCTGTGGGACCTGGCAGGCAAGGCCTATGGCGTACCGGTTTACCAGATGCTGGGCGGCAAGTTCCGCGACAAGGTGCGCTGCTATTGCGATACCGACGCCGACAAGCCTAGCGGCACTGCGACGGGCCTGCGCCTCAAGGAGCGCATGGATATGGGCTTCACCTTCCTCAAGATGGACCTGGGCCTGATGCAGATCGCCGACGTGCCAGGCGCGGTGGTGGCGCCGGCGGGCTCGCTCGAAGGCTATCGCATCCATCCTGGGCGAGGGCCGGTGAAATCGATGGAAGACCGGCGCACCCGCAACGCGGTTTATGACACGCACAATGTCCGGCATCCGTTCAGCGGGCTGCACTTCACCGACAAGGGTATCGACCTGCTGGAGCAGTATATCGCCGAGGTCCGCGAGGTGATCGGCTACGAGGTGCCGCTGGCTATCGACCATGTCGGCCATATCTCGCTGCAGAACGGCATTCGCCTGGCGCGGCGGATCGAGAAGTATGTTCCGGCCTGGCTCGAGGACGTGATCCCCTGGCAATATACCGAGCAGTATCGGCAGTTGCAGGATGCGACGACCGTGCCGATCTGCACGGGCGAGGACATCTATCTGCGCGAAGGATTTGAGCCACTGCTCAAGAGCGGTGGGATTTCGGTGATCCATCCTGACCTGCTGACCTCGGGCGGGATTCTCGAAACCAAGAAGATCGGCGACCTCGCCCAGGAGCATGGCGTTGCCATGGCCATTCACATGGCGGAAAGCCCGATCGCGGCGATGGCGGCGGCGCATGTGGCCATCGCCACCGAGAATTTCATGGCACTCGAATATCACTCGGTCGAGGTCGACTGGTGGGACGACATCGTCACTGGCCTGCCCAAGCCATTGGTCAAGAATGGCTTCATCGAGGTGCCCGACAAGCCTGGGCTGGGCATCGACGATGTGGTCGACGAGGTGATCAGCCAGCACCTGCAGCCCGGCGTCACCGGCTTCTGGCAGCCGACCGACCACTGGGACAACGAATATTCCTGGGATCGGACGTGGAGCTAGTGACATTCAACTACGCCTAGACGTCCCCACCCTCACTCCCTGCCCACAAAGGGGGAGGGAGTGAGGGTGGGTGGGTCCGCTTGCGCAGGGTCTGTAACAGCCGAGAATTGAGGATGACCATGATCTATGAACTACGCATCTACGACTGCCTGCCCGGCCGGCTGCCGGCGCTGCTCAAGCGCTTCAACGATCACACGCTGGGCATCTGGGACAGGCATGGCATCCGCCAGGCCGGATTCTTCACCACCGTGGTCGGCGAAAACAGCAATCGCCTCACCTATTTCATCGCCTGGGAATCGCTCGCCGAGCGTGAGGCGAAATGGGGGGCCTTTATTGCCGATCCGGCCTGGCACAAGGCGCGCGACGACTCCGAACGGGACGGCCAGATCATCGCCAATGTCAGCAGCCAGTTCCTGGCGCCCACCGCCTTCTCGTCGGTGAAATAGGGGACAGACCATGAAGATTACCGATCTGCGCTGTGCGGTGATAGGCCGCCACCCCATCGTCCGCATCGTCACCGACGAAGGGATTTACGGCCTGGGGGAGGTCGAGTTCACCAAGGCCTACCTCAAGCCATGGGTGCTGCATTTTCGCGAGGCACTGATTGGTGAGGACCCGACCGATGTCGAGCGCTGCATGCTCAAAATCCGGCAGCGCGGATCGTTCAAACCCTATGGCGCTGCGGTCTCGGCCATCGAGCATGCGCTGTGGGACATTGCGGGCAAGGCCGCCAATGTGCCGGTCTACAAGCTGCTCGGCGGCAAAGTACGCGATCAGGTGCGCGTCTATAACGGCTCGATCCGCAAGAAGCGGACCGGCGACAGGCCGCAGGATTATGCCGACGATGTGCGGTGGATGATGGAGCAGCCGCAGAACTTCTTCATGGTGAAGCAGGGCATCAGCTTCCACTCCAACATGAAGGACTCGATCGACGACTTCCACTATGGGCCGCGCCAGACCAAGGCGGGCTATCATGGCGCTATGGACCAGGGGCAGATCTCCGAGCACGGCTTCAACCACATGCTGGACTGCGTCATCGCCATGAAGGAAGTGCTGGGCGACAAGGTTTCGCTGGCACTCGACTGCGGACCGGGATGGTTCCTGCCCGATGCCATCCGCTTCGCCAATGCGGTCGAAAAACACAACCTGATGTGGCTCGAGGACATGCTGACCGGCGACTATGTGCCCTGGGTCAATCCGCAGGCCTATCGCGAGCTGACGCTCTCGACCACGACCCCGATCCATACCGGCGAGCAGATTTATCTCAGGCACAATTTCAAGGAACTGATCGAGACGCAGGCGGTGCGGGTCATCGGGCCGGACCCGGCCGATATCGGCGGCATTGCTGAGCTCAAATGGGTCACCGAGCACGCCTATATGCACTCGATCATGATGGCGCCGCACGGCACGGCCAACGGGCTGCTCGGACTCGGCGCGCTGATCAATGTCTGCGCCACGCTGCCGCCCAACTACATCGCCTTCGAATATCCCAGCGCGTCCGACCCTTGGTGGGAGGATATCGTGATCGGTCTGCCCAAGCAGATCGTCAAGAACTCGATGGTCGACCTGCTGGAGGCGCCGGGACTAGGACTCGATATCGATCCGGAGGGAGCCAGGAAGTATTTGCTGGAAGAGGATGCGGGCTTCTTCGATCGGTGAACTGCCGGCTGGAATTGGATAAAGCGCCGGGGCTCTCACCCCGGCGCTTCGGTATCACGCGATCTTCAGTCCCTTGGTCAGCTCCAGCGCCTGCCGCTCGAACAGCCGGCGGTAGATCCCGCCCTTGAGCCCGATCAGCTGGCCATGATCGCCTTCTTCGACAATCCGCCCCTTGTCGAACACCAGCAACCGATCCAGCGCCCGTACCGTCGACAGCCGATGCGCAATCACCAGTGTGGTGCGGCCTTCCATCAGCCGTTCCATCGCCTCCTGGATCTGCACTTCGCTCTCGCTGTCGAGGCTCGAAGTGGCCTCGTCCAGGATCAGGATCGGGCAATCGGCGAGGAACGCGCGCGCGATGGCGACACGCTGACGCTCGCCACCCGACAGCTTCACGCCGCGCTCGCCCACCATCGTCTCATAGCCCTTGGGCAGATCGACGATGAAGTCATGCGCATTGGCCTGTTTCGCTGCCAACTCGATCTCGGAACGCGTGGCGCCGGGGCGGGCATAGGCGATGTTCTCGGCCAGTGTGCGGTGGAACAGGATGGGCTCCTGCTGCACGATGGCAATCTGGCCGCGCAGGCTTGACTGCTTCACCCCGGCAATGTCCTGCCCGTCGATAGTGATGGCACCGTGCTTCACGTCGTAGAGCCGCTGGATCATCTTGACGAAGGTCGTCTTGCCCGATCCCGAATGCCCAACCAGCCCGACGCGTTCGCCCGGCGCGATCTTGACCGTGAAATCACGATAGAGCGGCGTCGGATGCGACCCATACTGGAACGTCACATTGTCGAAGGCGATCGCGCCCGCGCCGATCTGGATGGCCTCGGCTCCCGGTCGGTCGGCAATGCCATACGGCTGGGCATCGAGTGCCACCAACTCTTCCATGTCGTTGACCGAGCGCTGCAGGTTGCGGATGTGCTGGCCGACGTCGCGCAGGTGACCCTGCAGGACGAAAAACATGGTCAGCACGAAGGTGATGTCACCCGGCGTGGCCACGCCTTGCCGCCACAGCAGTAGCGCCGTGCCCAGAATCGCCGCCTGCATCAGGGCCATCATCAGGCCCTGCGCACCGCCATTGAGCGTTCCGCGTTGCCACACGCGCTTGGTGCGCTTTCGCCACTTGCCGACGACGCCAGACAGGATCGCCTCCTCGCGTGTCTCCGCCCCGAAGGCCTTGACCACCGAATTGCAGCTCACCGCATCGGCCAGTGCCCCGCCCATGCGCGTATCCCAGGCATTGGCTAGGGCACCAGCCGGCGCAACGAAGCTCATCGACAGCCAGGTGGTGATGCCGACATAGATGATCGAGCCGAGGCCCACGACGAGACCCATGACTGGCCAGGCCAACCCCAGGATTACGGTCGCACCGACGAGCATGACCAGCGACGGCAACAGCGCGATTAGCAGCACGTCGTTGAGCAGGTCGATGGCGCCCGACCCACGCGTGATCTTGCGAACCGTCGAGCCGGCAAAGCTGTTGGCATGCCAGTCGGTCGAGAAGCGCTGCACCCGATGGAAGGCATGGGCGATGACGTCGTTCATCATCCGCAGTGTGAAGCCGATGAGGTTGAAAAACACGAACTGCCGCAGCACGACAGAGCCCAAGTAGAGCGCGGTCATGACAACGAAGGCAGTGATCGCCGGCGCCCAGAACGCCGCGTCCTGCCCGCTGCCCGACGCCACCGCATCGACCATGCGGCCGGCAAAGATCGGGCTGAAGGCTTCGGCCAGCGTGGCGGCAAGCACCAGCAGGCCGATAAACGCCGCGCGCCAGGGTTGCCTGGCCCAGTGCCGGAAGGTGAAGCCGAGCACGTTGCGGAACGCGTCGGCGGGAAACGCACGTTTCTTGCGAGTCATAATGGCAGCCCGGTCCCGTTATCCGGCAACCGGCCCTCGAAAACAGAGAGATGAAGGCACAGCCGGAACGGGAGGCAAAAAGGAGTCCCGTCAGATCAGTCAGGCTGTGATGAAGAAAACCGCGAGCTGCCCTCGGTGGGCCGCGGATAGCAACGACCTAGAGTCGGTGGTTGCCCATGGGGAGTTCGATGAATGTCACTGGCATGCACGTCTCCCTCATTGGATCTGAAGCGGTAGACGATTTGTAGCCAAACCGTTCGGGCTTGCCAACGGGGTATTTTGCAACGTCGCAACGGGTGATGCAGGAAAGACACAGTGACCGTAATGGCGGGCCCTGGCCGAAAGCGCTGAAAAGTGCATGCCGCAATGGGCAGTTCTAGATCAGGGTCCCAGTCGCCATGACGGCGGATGCAAGCCGCTGGCGAGTATGGGGCCGTTGCCGTGGCAGGATTGCACCCAGCCATCGGCCGTCGCCCCCGGGCTGGACCCGAGGGCTCATCACTTCATGAGTGTCGCAAGTACAGAGCCCTTAGGTCACGCCCGGGGATGCCGTTCCGTAGATTTGACCAACACCACATCCCGCGTCATCCACTGCCCGTAGGCCAGCGTCCCCATGAACGCGCCGAACAATCCCAGCACGGCGACAAGCACCAGCGGCAACCCAGCAGCCATTTTTCTCTCCATCGATAGCTGCCCTACACCTGCACGCCTCGTCCTGCCTCCCGCTTGATCCACGTCAACATCTTTTCCGATTTCGCCGGGTAGCGCCGCCCCGGTCCCGGCGCTAGGCTCCCGGCCCAACCCAGACTCAAAACCAAGAGGCGCCTCCCCATGCCCATCGATCCCGTCAAACTCGACAAACTCGCCCAGGTCGCCATCAAGGTTGGCCTGCAGCTGGCCGAAGGCCAGGACCTGGTGATGACTGCGCCGATGACCGCCGCGCCGTTGGTTCGCCGCATCACCGAGCACGCCTACAAGGCCGGTGCGGGCGTCGTGACCACTATTTATTCGGACGAAGAGAGCACCCTCGCCCGCTACCAGCACGCCAACGACGCCAGCTTCGACAAGGCCGCCGGCTGGCTGTTTTCCGGCATGGCCGAGGCCTACAAGGGCAACGCCGCCCGCCTCGCCATATCAGGCGACAATCCGATGATGCTGTCGGGCCAGGACCCCGATAAGGTGACGCGCGCCATGCGCGCCAACTCGGCGGCCGCCAAGCCCGCCATGCAGCTCATCACCGGCTTTGATATCAACTGGAACATCGTCTCCTACCCCGGCGCCGCCTGGGCCAAGCTGGTCTTCCCCAATGACAGCGAAGAAGACGCGGTGACCAAGCTGGCCGACGCCATCTTCAAGGCGTCGCGCGTCGACCAGGACGATCCGATCGCCGCCTGGAGGGAGCACAATGCCAACCTCAAGGCCCGCTGGAGCTGGCTCAACGGCAAGTCCTTCGCCTCGCTCAAATATACCGGCCCCGGCACCGACCTGACTGTCGGCCTCGCCGATGGCCACCGCTGGAAGGGCGGCGCCTCGGAAGCCAAGAACGGCATCACCTGCAATCCCAATATCCCGACCGAAGAAGTCTTCACCACGCCCCATCGCCTGCGCGTCGAAGGCCATGTCTCGGGCACCAAGCCGTTGAGCCACAATGGCGCGCTGATCGAGCATATGTGGGCCCGCTTCGAAGGTGGCCGCATCGTCGAGTTCAAGGCATCCAAGAATGGTGACCTGTTCAACAAGGTGCTCGATACCGACGAAGGCGGTCGTCGCCTCGGCGAAGTGGCGCTGGTGCCCCATTCCTCGCCGATCTCGGCCTCGGGCATCCTGTTTTTCAACACGCTCTACGACGAAAACGCCTCCTGCCACATCGCGCAGGGCCAGTGCTATTCGGACTGCTTCGTCGGCGGCAAGGACCTTACCCAGGACCAGATCAACGCCCAGGGCGGCAACAGCTCCAACATCCACATCGACTGGATGATTGGGTCCGACAAGATCGACATCGACGGCGTACATGCCGACGGCAGCACGGAACCGGTGATGCGCGGGGGTGAGTGGGCGAACTGAGGGCTACCTCGGGTTTACGCACAACCACGTCCATCCACCGGACCCACCCTCCCCCGTGCCGGGAGGGAAGCGAGATAGGACTTAGCTTCAGCTAAGTCCGTCAATCGAGCTGGGTGGGGGTCGGGAGCCCCGATATCGTGGCCAGCCCACCCCCACCCTTGATCCCTCCCCACAAGGGGGAGGGTGTCGACTGGAACTTCACCGAACGCCGAATAGGCCGCATGCGGCGCATGCGCAGAGATTGCCTTTGCCCTCCGCTCGGCTACAGTTCCGCTACCGAGGGAGATTTCCATGAAGCTTCTGCTGCCCACCCTAGCCCTGCTTGCACTGGCGCAACCAGCCCTTGCCCAGACCGTCACGGAGACCGATTTCGTCCTCACAATTCCAGGGGCGAACGGCGCTGAAGACGTGACCGAAAGCACCACACTCATCCCGTTGCTGCCGGGTGCCTGCTACAATTGGTGGCTCAAGCTCGGCAAGACCAAGGGCGATGTGACGGTCACCGAAATCTTCACCCTGCCCTCCGAACCATCAGGCTGGGGTACGGTCAATGACACGACCACCATCTCGGAAGACAACCTCACCTCGACCACAACCATGAGCCTCACGCCAGACGATGAGGGCTGGATCGGCCATGGCTGGTGCGTTGCCGAGGGCGACCCGACGGGCGACCACCTGATCACCATCAAGGCCGGTGACAGGGTGCTCGGCGAATTCCCCTTCCAGGTCGAAAATATGTAGCGCAGGCGCATGGGCCTCGCCCGCCGCTCCTACCGCGCCATCATCGCCCTCATCGTCCTCGCCCTGTTGCTGGCCGGCGGGCTTGCCGTGGACATCTGGCGCTATGGCGGCGTGGTCGCGGACACGCCGGCCGACGCTGCCCTGGTGCTCGGCGCCGCCGTGATTGGCGACGAGCCCAGTCCGGTGCTGGTCGAGCGGCTACGTCACGCGCAGGCGCTCTATGATGGCGGTCAGGTGCGCAGCATCGTCGTCACCGGCGGCCGCAGCCCGGAAGATGACCTGACCGAAGCCGAAGCCAGCCGCAACTGGCTGGTCACGCAGGGCGTACCCGCCGATGCCATCGTGCTCGAGAACGCGTCGCGTACCACGATCGAGAATCTGCAATTTGCGAGGATCGTGCTGGCCGAGCGTGGGCTCAAGTCGGTGCTCATCGTCTCCGACCCGCTCCACATGCGCCGCGCCGTGCTGATCGCAGAACGTGAGGGCATCGCAGCCGCGCCCTCACCCACGCCCACCAGCCGCTACCAGAGCTGGGGCACAACGCTGCCGTTCCTCGCGCGGGAGGTGTGGTTCATGGCGCAGTATTTGGTGACGGGGCGGTAGGCGGCATCGCGGTTGTGGAAGCAACCCCCTCCCGAGCGCCGCTAGGCGCTAGTGCGCCAAGCTCTGCTTGCCCTCCCCACAAGGGGGAGGGTGACATCGGGTGTTTGGCAGGATGGTGCGACAGAGTGGAGTTCACCCTCCCCCTTGTGGGGAGGGCAAGCGAAGCTTAGTCGCAGGCTTAGCGCAGCTTCTTCCTACCCCCGAAACTCGTTCGCCACGATACTTTCCGGCTTCATCTCGATCGAAAATCCCGGCAGCTTCGGCGGCATATAGGCCGCATTTCTGATCTCGCACGGCTCGATGAAATGCTCGTGCAGGTGATCGACATACTCGATCACGCGGCCCTCTTTCGTGCCTGACACCACCAGATAGTCTATCATGCTGAGATGCTGCACATATTCGCACAGCCCCACGCCACCGGCATGTGGCCAGACCGGCTTGCCGAACTTGGCCGCCATCAGCAGCACACTGAGCACTTCGTTCAGCCCGCCAATGCGGCAGGCGTCGATCTGCACAATGTCGATCGCCCCGTCCTTGATGAACTGCTTGAACAGAATGCGGTTCTGGCACATCTCGCCAGTCGCAACCTTGATCGGCGCAATCGCCTGCCGGATCGCCTTGTGGCCGGAAACATCATCGGGGCTGGTCGGCTCCTCGATGAAATAGGGGTTGAACCGGCTGAGAGCCTTGACCCAGTCGATCGCCTGATCGACCTCCCAGACTTGGTTCGCATCGATCATCAGATAGCGATCAGGCCCCATGATCGAGCGCACGATCTCCAGCCGACGGATATCGTCGTCGAGATCGCGCCCGACCTTCATCTTGATATGCTGGAAACCCTCGGCCACAGCCTCGGTCGCCAGCCGCGTCAGCTTCTCGTTGGAATAGCCCAGCCAGCCGGCCGACGTGGTGTAGCACTGGTAGCCCTCGGCCTTCAGCGTCGCGATACGATCGGCCTTGCCGGCCTCGGCCTTGCGGAAAATCGCCAATGCCTCTGATGGCGTGATCGCGTCGGTTAGGTAGCGGAAATCGATGATCGAAACGAGCTGCTCGGGCGTCATGTCGGCCACCAGCTGCCACACCGGCTTGCCAGCATCCTTGCCGAGCAGATCCCAGACGGCGTTGACCACTGCCCCGGTCGCCAGATGCATGGCGCCCTTGTCCGGCCCGATCCAGCGCAGCTGGCTGTCGCCGGTCACATGGCGCCAGAAGCGGCCTGGGTTTTCGGCGATCCAGCTCAGTTCGAGCCCGATGATCCGGCTTTCCAGTGCCTTGATTGCTGCTACGACCACCTCGTTGCCGCGGCCGATGGTGAAGGTCAGTCCATGCCCCGCATGCGCCCCATCGGTGCCGAGGATGACATAGGCCGCCGAATAATCCGGATCCGGATTCATGGCGTCCGAGCCATCCAGCGACTGGGATGTGGGGAAGCGAAGGTCATGCGTGGAGAGGGAGGTGATCTTGGTCATGGTGTTGTGTTCCGGAAGGCCCCCTCACCCGCCCTTCGGGCACCCTCTCCCACGAGGGGAGAGGGGGGCATCGCATGTCGTAAAGCTCGGTGTCCCCTTCTCCCCTCGTGGGAGAAGGTGGCGCGCAGCGCCGGATGAGGGGGCCTCAGCCCGTCCAACCCCCGTCGATGACGTGGATCTGTCCTGTCGTGTATGTCGCGCCTGCGAGATACACCGCCAGGTCGGCCACTTCGTCCGGTCGGGCGATGCGTCCGATCGGTTGGCGCGCGATGAAGGCCTTCTTGGCCGCCTCGAAATTGCCGGTTGCGTGCCAACGTTCGTGCAGCGAGGGGCTCTCGACGGTCCCGGGGCAGATGGCATTGATGCGGATATTGTGGGTCACGTAGTCGGATGCGACCGATTTGGTGAGGCCGATCACGGCGGCCTTGGAAATGGAATAGGCCGCCCGGTTGGGGACGCCCTTCACCGAACTCGCCACCGTCGCCATGTTGACGATGGCGCCGTCCTTGCGCTCCAGCATTTGCGGCAGGATGGCCTGGATGGTGCGGATCTGCGCCCGCACATTGAGGTCGAGCGCGAAATCGAGGTCCTTGTCGCTCATCTCGAGCACCGTGCCGGAATGCACCACACCGGCGCAGTTGAACAGCACGTCGATACGACCGATCTCGGCCACCGCCTGCTTGACCGCGTCGGCCGACAGCACGTCCAGAACGCGCGTCGTCACGTTGGGCATACCGTCGAGTTCGACGAGCTTGGCTGCATTGATGTCGGTCGCGATCACCTCGGCGCCGGCCTTGACGAAGGCTTCCACCGAAGCCCGGCCGATGCCCTGGGCGGCGGCGGTGATGAGGACGATTTTACCGTTGAGATCGGCCATTGGTCTTTCCAGAATAGGAAGGCCGGGCGAGTTAACTCGCCCGGCCGGTTGGTCTTAGTCGTACAGGACAGCCGCGATCTTGGGATCGGTCATGTTGTCCTTGTTGTAGTAGTAGAAGCCGGTGTCGATGATTGGAGGCAGGGTTTCGCCCTTGAGCGCGCTCACCGCAGCCTGAACGGTCTGGTAGCCGATACCGACCGGGTTCTGGGTGATGGCGCCGGCGATGACGCCGCTTTCGATCAGGGCTTTCTGGGCAGCGCCAGAGTCGTAGCCGATCACGACGACGTCGGAGTTAAGTTCGACCTTGCCGTTGGCAACGCCCAGAACCGAACCTTCATTGGCGCCGAAAATGCCCTTGAGGTCGGGGTTGGCGAGCAGGATCGACTTGGTGATTTCCGTCGACTGCAGCTGGTCGCCGCCGCCGTACTGCACCGAGACGACTTCGATATTCGGATAAGCTTCCTTGATCCGGTTGGAGAAGCCTTCGACGCGATCGATGCCGGTGCGGCTGGTCTGGTCGTGCGCAACGATGGCAACCTTGCCTTCGCCGCCGATCAGCTCAGCCATCACGTCGGCTGCCAGGGCAGCCGCCGCATAGTTGTCGGTGGTGGCAGTGGTCAGCGGAATGTCGCTATCGACGCCGGAGTCGAAGGCGATCACTGGAATGCCGGCATCCTTGGCCTGCTGCAGCAGCGGGGTTGCAGCCTGGCTGTCGAGAGCCGCGAAGCCGATGGCGTCGGGGCCACGCGACAGGGCGGCAGCCAGCATGTCCATCTGGCGGTCGACCTGGCTTTCGGTTTCCGGACCTTCGAAGGTCACGGTCACGCCGAGATCGACGCCGGCCTGGTCGGCACCGGCCTTCACGGCCTGCCAGAACTGGTGCTGGAAGCCCTTGGAAATCAGGGCGATGTCATAGTTTTCCTGCGCGAAAGCAGGGACGCCAGCCGTCGAGAGCATGGCGACGGCGCTGAGGGCGCCAATCAGGGTACGTCTATTGAGCATTGTAGGAGTCCTCCCATGAGATACGAAGTCGTCGTGCGTGGCCTTTTCGGCTCTTGTTGGCGCCGTCGAGCGCAATCCATTCGGATCGTGCTTCGTGCGCAGGGATCGTCGGCGCCTAAGATGTACGGCGCCGCAGGATATCGGCATACACCGCCAGGATGATGATCGAGCCGGTCACGACCGTCTGCCATTCCTGGGGTACCGAAAGGATGCGCAGACCATTGGCCAGCACGGAGATGATGAGGGCGCCGATCAGCGTGCCGAGCACGGTGCCGCGACCGCCCGAAAGCGAGGTGCCGCCGATAACGACTGCAGCGATGGCATCAAGCTCGTAACCCTGCCCGAGCGCCGGCTGCGCCGAGTTGAGGCGGGAAGCGATCAACAGGCCTGCAACGCCGCAGATGCCGCCAGCGGTCGCATAAACCGCGATCTTCCAGCGATCGATATTGACGCCGGAGAGGCGCACGGCCTCTTCGTTGGAACCCAGGGCGAAGGTGTAACGACCCAGGGCGGTCTTGCTCAGCACGAAGGCGGCAAGGCCCGCCACCAGGAACAGGATCAGCACACCATTGGGCACGGGTACGGCGGGGAAAACCGAGCCGATGGCCGAGCCGAGTGCGATCTGGTTGAAGCCGGGCGTGTCGTTGAAATAGATCGGCTTGGTGCCCGAGATCACCAGCGACAGGCCCTTGAGGATCAGCATCATGCCCAGCGTGGCAATGAAGGGCGGCACCTTGAGCTTGGCGATGATGGTGCCCGAAACCAGCCCGCAGAACACGCCGGCCAGGATCGATGCGGCGATGCCCAGTGGCAGCGGCAGGCCCAGAAAGGTCAGCACCACGCCGGCAATCACCGCGCAGAAGGTCATCAGCGTTCCGACCGACAGGTCGATGCCGCCGGTGATGATCACCAATGTCGCGGCCACGGCAAGCACGCCGTTGACTGACGTCGCCTGCAGGATGGCCAGCACGTTCTGGGTCTGCATGAAGTTGGGCGAGGCCAGGCTGAACACCACGACCAGCGCGATCAGGCCCGAAAAGGCCAGCAACCGATGGAAGGCGCCGGAGATACGGACGCCGGATTTGGCCGCCGGGGCCGCTGTATCGGTCATGCAGACCTCCGTTCATTGGTAGTTTCAGCCACGCTGCTCTGGCGCATCGTCGCCAGCCGCATGATCTCTTCCTGCGACGACCCACCCGGCAACGTGCCGGTCAGGCGTCCCTCGCACATCACCGCGATGCGGTGGCTGAGCCGCAGGATTTCCGGCAGCTCGGACGAAATCATGATGATTGCCCTGCCCTGCTCGGCCAGCGCGTTCAGTAGCTTGTAGATTTCGGCCTTGGCGCCCACGTCGATGCCGCGCGTCGGTTCATCGAAAATCAGGATATCGCAATCGCGCAGCAGCCACTTGGCGATGACCACCTTCTGCTGGTTGCCACCCGATAGCAGTCGCGCTTCCTGCGTGTCGCTCGGCGTCTTGATCGAGAGCTGGCGGATATACTTGTTGGCCACATCGCGCATCTCGCCATCCTTGATGACGCCAGCGGCGCTGGTAAAGCGTTCCAGACTGGCCAGGGCAATGTTGTTGCGGACGTCCAGTCCGGTCGCGAGGCCAAAATGCTTGCGGTCCTCTGAGAGGTAGCCGATGCCGGCACGTACAGCATCCTGGGGTGAGGAGATGCCCACCCTGTTGCCATTGACCCAGATTTCGCCGCTGTCACGCGGATCGGCGCCGAAGATGGCGCGGGCCACCTCGGTACGGCCGGCACCCATCAGTCCGGCAAGGCCCAGGATTTCGCCCTTGCGTACCGACAGGCTGACATCGCGGATATCGCGGCCGCGGTTAAGGTTGCGCACTTCGAGCGCCACCGGATTGGCAGCGGTGTTGGGAATGTTGAGCGCTTCGTTGGTCAGCGTCCGCCCGACCATCATCGAGATGATGGTTTCGATCGGCGTATCGACGGCCGGCACGGTGCCGACATATTCACCGTCCCGCATCACCGTGACGCGGTCCGAGATGCGTTTGATCTCGTCCATCTTGTGGCTGATATAGACGATGCCGACGCCTTCGGCCTTGAGCCGATTGATGATGGCGAACAGTTCGGCGATCTCGGCGTCGTTCAGTGCCGCCGTCGGCTCGTCCATGATCAAGACGCGCGACTTGTAGCTCAGCGCCTTGGCGATCTCGACCATCTGCTGGCGGGCGATGGTCAGCGTCTCGACCTTCACCGTCGGCTCGAGCTTGAGGTTCATCGAGTCGAAAATGGCCTGGGCATCGCGGTTGAGCGCGCCCTCGTCCAGCAAGCCGAAGCGGCGTGGTTCGCGACCGATGAAGATATTCTGTGCTGCCGTCAGGTCGCGCATCAGCGCCAGTTCCTGATGGATGATGCCGATGCCCATACCCTGCGCTTGGCGCGGGGAGGTCACCTCGACCGGCTGGCCATTGAGACGAATTTCGCCGGCGTCGCGGGTATAGACGCCGGACAGGATTTTCATCAGCGTCGACTTGCCGGCGCCGTTTTCGCCCATCAGCGCGTGCACTTCGCCCGGCCGGAGGTCAAAGCGGGCCTGCGACAGCGCCCGCACGCCGGGAAACGACTTGTCGATGCCGACCATGTCGACAACCGGCCTCATCGAGCCTGGCGCCAGATTGGCGTTGTTATCCTGCATCTATCCTCCCGACGCATTCTTGCGATGCGCATACAAACAATCTATTCATAAATGAAAGACCGTTGCAAGGTCTAACATGTTAGTCCGACATGCCAACCATTGAGCACATGTCCGGACAATGGGAGGCTATCAATCGAATGGCAAGCGAGGCCGACGATCGCTATCGAGCGCCAGCGCTCGACAAGGGGCTTGATATCCTGGAATTGCTGGCAGCCACCGCCGATGGCCTCAGCCAGGCGGAGATCGCCAAGGCACTCGATCGCACCCCCAACGAGATTTACCGCATGCTCGACCGGCTGGTGCGGCGGGACTATGTCCGCCGCACGCCGGAAGATCGCTACGAAATCACGCTCAAGCTGTTCGAACTCGGCCATGCCCGGCCGCCCATGCACCGCATGATCAGCCAGGCCACGCCAGTGCTGCGCAGCTTCTCGCTCAAGGCCGAACAGGCTGTGCACATGGTGGTGCAGGACCGCAATATCCTGGTCGTGGTGGCCCAGTTCGATGGGCAGGGCTACTGGAACGTCTCGATCCGCATCGGCTCTCGCATCGGGCTGATCAATACCGGTTCGGGCCACGTATTTCTCGCCTTCGCGACGCCCGAAGAGCGTGCTTTGCTGCTGGAGGCACAGAACCCGGGCAAACCTGAAAAACTACCGCCCGGTCTCGAAACGCGGTTGGCTGGCGTGCAGGCGCAAGGCTACGAAAGCATGCCCAGCGCCCAGACGCTCGGGGTGTTCAACCTGTCGGTGCCTATCTTCGGGCCGCTGGGTACTGTCTTGGCCGTCGTGACCTGTCCCTACACCCAGCGTCTGGACAAATACGACGCGCCCAACATGCAGCAGGCGCTCGATCTTTTGCGTGCAGCAGGTCAGGAAATCTCAAGGCGGACCAAGGACTAGAACGATGCGCATCCTCGATACCCATCTGCACCTGATCTATCCGGACCGCTTCAACTATCCCTGGCTTGGGGGCAATGCGGCACTCAATCGCCCTTGGAGCCATGGCGACTATTTTGCCGAGGCGCTCGCGCTTGGCATCGAGTCTGCTTTGCATATGGAGGTCGACGTCGCCGAGGCCGACATGATGGGCGAAACCGAATTCGTACTCGGTCTGCCGCGCATTGCCGGCGCCATCGCCGCCTGCCGGCCCGAACACATGAACTTCGTCGACCAGATCGAGCAGTTGTCCGAGCATGCCCACGTCAAGGGTGTGCGACGGATCCTGCACGAATCACCCGACGAGCTCAGCCAATCGGACCTCTTCATCGAGAACATCCGCCACCTGCCGGACTATGACCTGAGCTTCGACCTCTGCCTGCGCGCTGATCAGCTTCACCTGGGTGTGGCGCTGGCGCAGCGGGCGCCCGACGTGACCTTCATCCTCGACCATTGCGGCAACCCCGACATCAACGGCCTCGGGCTCGACCCCTGGCGCACCGCGCTCGCCGAAATTGCCCATATCCCCAATGTCGTGGGCAAGGTCTCGGGCCTGGTCAACCACTGCAACCCCGGCTGGACCGCGCAGACCCTCCGGCCCTATGTCGAGCACATGATCGAAAGCTTCAGCTGGGACCGCGTCGTCTGGGGCTCCGACCACCCCGTCGCCACCGTCACCGGCGGCACCCTGACCGATTGGGTCGCGGCGACGCGCGAGATCATCAAGGGCGCCACCCCCGACGAACAGGCCAAGCTGCTACACCGCAATGCCGAGCGCATCTACAAGGTCTGACGTGTCGCGATCGGCGATAAGTCGGGCAACCCCAACGATTTACCTCACAAGTATTTATTGGTGAGCTGTGTTCTCGCCAGTGAGTGATCACGGCGAGCCTTGAAACTGTCGCCCTCGCGTGAAACTCTCCGCGCAAACAAGGAGAGCCCGCCCATGGCCACCATCAGCCCCGATCGCATCGCCGTTTCCACCTGGTCGCTGCACCGGCTGCTCGGCACCACTTATCCGCATGACCTGACGACCACGGAAATCGGGCCGATGCAGGAGACGTACGGCGAGGGCGACGAGTCGCTGCTCGGCCTGCCCAGCGTGCTGGCCAATCATGGCTACCATCGCCTTGAGATCGTCTCGTTCCATCTGCGCAGCCGCGATCCAATCTATCTGGGCGAGTTGCGCGACCAACTCCGCATCGCCAATGTGCGGCTGCAGACCCTGCTGATCGATGCCGGCGACATCAGCCACCCCGAACATGGCGCGCGCGACCAGGCCTGGATCGCCAGTTGGATCGAGATTGCCAACGAACTGGGTGCTGAAAATGCTCGCATCATTGCCGGCAAGCAGAAGCCGACCCGCGATGCGCTCGACCGCTCGGTCAAGGCCCTCACCGCGCTGGCCGATGGCAATGCCGGCTCTTCAGTGCGTCTCGTCACCGAGAACTGGTTCGACCTGTTGTCCGAACCGGCGCATGTGCATTTTCTGCTGGACAAGCTCGATGGCCGCATCGGCCTTTTGGGTGATTTCGGCAATTGGGGCGGCGCCAACAAATATGCCGATCTCAAATCCATCTTCAGTCGCGCCGAACTCTGCCATGCCAAGGCCAGCTTCATCGATGGCGACCTGGACGAAGCCGACTATGGCGAATGCGTGAAGCTGGCCGAGGAAGCCGGCTATACCGGGCCCTACACACTGATCTTCGACAGCGAAATCCCCAGCGAATGGCATGGCCTGGGCACCGAGCGCGACTTCATCACATCGCGGGATGTATAGGTTCCCCTAAGGCAGATATTAACGCCTTTGTCACAGAGTGGACTTATGTCCGCTCGCTCGACAAAATCCGCTCCTTCACTGGTCCGCTTCGAGCGGATCGGCTCGATGCTGGCTCGCATCGTCGACAATGCTGCGGTCGGCATGCTGGTGAGCGACATGGAGGGGCGGCTGGTCTATTCTAACAGGGCCCTCCGCGACATGCTCGGCCTTGGCACCGATGCCGAACCAGACATTGGCATCCTCGATCTGGTGCATGATGCCGACAAGGCGACCGCGCCCTTGCGCCTGCAGCGCCTGATCCGGGGCGAGGCCGACGAATACCGGGGCGAGTGCCGCCTCCGCCATGCCGACGGCCATCCGCTCTGGGTGATGGTGGCGGCGTCCGTGTTGCATTCTGACCAGACGCATACCGCGCAGTATCTGGTCGTGCAGGTCACCAATATCGAGTTGCAGAAGAAGGCCGAAGAGGCACTGGCCTACTCCGAGAACCGCTGGAACTTCGCCCTCGAAAGCGCGCGCCAGGGTGTGTGGGACCACGACATCCGCACCGATACGATGTTCTATTCGCGCATGTGGCGCATCATGCGCGGCCTGGCGCCCGATCTTCCGGTACCGGCGGCGCATCAGGCGGAGTGGTTGAGTCGCCTCCACCCTGACGATGTGGACCACGTGCTCGCCAATGTTGATCGCCAGGACAACGGTGACGAGGACTTCGACGCCCTGGAGTATCGCGAGCGCAAGCCCGACGGCAGCTATGTCTGGATCCTTAGCCGCGGCAAACCGATCGAGTGGGACTCCGATGGCAAGCCGGTGCGCACGCTGGGCACCGATACCGACATCACCCGGCTCAAGACAATCGAGCTGGAACTGGCCGCCGAGAAGGAACGCCTGCGCGTCACGCTGGATTCGATCGCCGATGGCATGATCTCGACGGACGAGAACGGCCGCGTGGTCTTCATGAACCCTGCCGCCGAATTTCTCACCGGCTATAGCGGCCAGCAGGTGCTCGGCCGTGAAGTCCGCGATATTTTCGCGCTGCGCGATGGTGTCACCGGGGAGAAGCAGCAATGCCCGGTCGCCACCTGCCTGGCAACCGACGAACGGGCCCATCTCGACGACGACATGATCCTGGTGGCCCAGACCGGCGTGGAGCGCGACATCCGCTGCACGGCCTCACCCGTCAAGATGCCGGGGGGCAAACTCGCAGGCGCCGTTCTGGTGTTTCAGGACGTGAGCCAAAGCCGCGCCATGCAGCGCCAGCTGGCACATTCCGCCACCCACGACGAACTGACGGGCTTACCCAATCGTGCAGCCTTTGATCGCGCACTCAATGGGGCCATTGCTGCCGCTCGCGACAATCAGCGCCCGCACTGTCTGCTCTACATTGACTTGGACAGATTCAAATCCGTGAACGATACGGCCGGCCATGCCGCCGGTGACGCTCTCTTGTGCCAGATCGCCGAGACCATTCGCGGTTCATGTCGCAGCCATGACCTGGCGGCGCGCATTGGTGGTGACGAGTTCGCGGTGCTACTGCAGGATTGTCCTGGCAACAGCGGCAAGTTGGTCGCAGACAAAATAGTCCGGGCCATCGGGGCGCTCATTTTCGGCTGGGCTGGGCGCAATTACCGCATCGGCGCCAGCGTCGGCATGACCACGATTGACGCCAAGCCCGCCTCGCCGCTTGGCTTCATGGGCGAAGCCGACGCCGCCTGCTACGCAGCCAAGGCCCGGGGCCGGGGCCGCGCGGTGATGTTCAAGGACATCTAGGCCAGCTGCTTCAAATCTGCCAGCAGCGTCGGGATGAGTTCCGTCACCGTCGGATGGATGTGAACGGTCTGCATCATGGTCGTATAGGGCGTTCCGGCAACCATCAGTTGCAGCAGCGAATGCACAATCTCGTCGCCGCCGATGCCCAGGATGGCCGCACCGAGCACCCGTTTGGTTTCGGCATCGACCAGAACCTTCATCAGCCCCTGAGTCTCGCCCCTCTCCTTCGCGCGCGACACCTTTGCCATCGGCATGACGCCCATCAGGGCCTTACGGCCGGATTTGCGCACCTCGGCTTCGCTCATGCCGATACGGCCGAGCGGCGGGTCGATGAACAGGCCATAGACGGGAATGCGCCCAGCCACCGACCGTTTGCCGCCATCGACGACATTGTCGGCGACTATCTCGAAGTCGTTGTAGGAGGTATGCGTAAACGCGCCGCGACCGTTGACGTCGCCCATGGCCCAGATGCCCTTGACCTTGGTGCGCAGATGGTCGTCGGTCTCGACGAAACCCCGCGCATTGGTTTCCAGCCCGGCAGCGGCGAGGTTGAGCTCAGCCGTGTTGGGCGTGCGGCCCAGGGCAATCAACAGATGCGTGCCTTCCATTGAGGCGCGCCGATCGCCGGATTTGAGCGACATCAGCACGCCGTGGCCGGCCCGCGCGACCGCTTCGACCGTGGTGTTGAACAGGAAGCTCACGCCATCGGCTTCGAGGATGGCCCGGATGGACGCGGAAATATCCTCGTCCTCGCGGGAAGCAGGCCTTGGGCCGCGCTCGATCACCGTCACCTTGGCGCCAAAGCGGGCATACATCTGGGCGAATTCGAGTCCGATATAGCTGGCCCCAGCGATGATCAGATGCCCCGGCAGGGTATCGAGATTCATCATCGAGGTATTGGTCAGATAGGGCACGCTGGTCAGCCCCGGCCAGTCCGGCACGCTGGCGGTGGCGCCGGTATTGATGAAGATCTGCGGCGCCGTCAGCACCCGTCGGCCAACCTTGACTTCGGTGGGTGAAACGAAGCTCCCCTCGCCCTTGATGTATTCGAGCGTCTTGAGGCTCCCCAGCCAATCGGTCAGGCTCGTGACCGACGCGCCGACCACCTTGTCCTTGCGGGCCTTGACGGCCTTCATGTCGACCGTCACCGGACCCTTTACGCTGACGCCGAATTCGGCGGCATGGCGGGCCGACCAGGCCGCGCGGGCGCTGGCGACCAGGGTCTTGGTGGGCGTACAGCCATCGTTGACGCAGGTGCCGCCCAGATGCTCGCGCTCGATCAGCGCGACCTTCTTTTTGGCGCCGGCCAGTCGCGCGGCGAGAAACGGCCCGGATTGCCCGGCACCGATGATGATGGCATCGAACTGTTCTGACATGGTGGCCCCCTAGTCGGGCAAAAGTGTATGACCGCGAAGGGTTTCGCGCCAGTGGTCGCCGATCACTCCACCGGCGCCATGGGCGTGTTGCGCGGCATGCGGTTCCAGGCATCCAGCGCGGCGATCTTGTAGGCTTCGGCGAGCGTCGGATAGTTGAAGGCGTTCTCGACGAAATAGTCGAGCGTGCCACCCAGGTTGAGTACCGCCTGGCCGATATGGATCAGCTCGGTGGCGCCCTCGCCGACGATATGGGCGCCCAGAAGCTTCCGCGTTTCGAGCGAGAAGATCAGCTTCATCATGCCCGACTGAAGCCCCATGATGTGGCCACGCGAAGTCTCGCGGAAGCGGGCAATGCCGGCCTCGTAAGGGATGCCCTGTGTCTTGACTTGCTGCTCGGTGAGGCCGACCGTCGATATCTCAGGCACGGCATAGATGCCGTAGGGGAAGAATTCGGGGGCCGGCGGCATCGGCACGCCGCAGGCATGCAAGGCCGCGATGCGCCCCTGTTCCATCGACGTCGAGGCCAGTGAGGGCCAGCCGATCACGTCGCCCGCTGCGTAGATATTGCGCACGGAGGTCTGGAAGGTCACCGGATCGACCTTGAGGCGACCGCGATCGACCGGGGTCAGCCCGGCATTCTCGAGCCCCAGCTTGGCTGTGGCGCCGGAACGTCCCGCCGCATAGAGCAGCATGTCGCTGCGCAGGCGGCGGCCATCGGCCAGGACCGAGATCGCCCAGCCCTGCTCGTCCAGCTCGACCGTTTCGACTTTGGCTCCGAGCCTTATGGTGACGCCGCGCTTGCGCAAGTCGTGGGTGAATTCCTCGATGATCTCCCGATCGATGAAATCGAGGATGGTCTCCTTGGGCTCGACAATGGTCACCGGCACGTCGAGTGCCGAGAAGATGGTGGCATATTCGATGCCGATGACGCCGGCGCCCACCACGGTCAGGCTGCGCGGCACCCGCGGCTCGGAGACAAGGCTGTCGCTGTCGACGATGGAGTGATCGTTAAACGGAATATTGGCTGGCCGATAGGGCGTGGTGCCGACAGCAATCACCGCATGGTCGAAGCTGAAGGTGACTTCGTCGCCATCGGGCGGCATGACCGCGATATGATTGGTATCGACGAAGCGCGCCATACCACCAAAGGTGCGGACGCCATTGCGGTTGAACTGGTGCTCGAGCACCTGGATTTCGTGGTCGAGCGTCATGCGCAGGCGGGCGCCGAGATCCTTGCCTTCGATGTCTTTCTTGACCCGATAGGAGAGGCCGTAGAAGCCACGCTCACGCCAGCCTGAGAGGTTCAGCACCGTCTCGCGCAGGGTCTTGGACGGGATAGTTCCGGTATGGACAGAGACGCCACCGAGGCGCAGCCGGTTTTCGACCACGAGCACGGATTTGCCCAGCTTGGCCGATTGCACGGCAGCCCGGCGTCCCGCGGGGCCGCTGCCGATGACGATGACATTGAAATGTTCCAAGAACGAGCCCCCGATTCGCCGCTGCGAACGCCTATCGGCACAGTGTGACACTGCCATTGCAAACGTTGCAATCGGGAGAGTGGAAAGGCTGGGTTGCGCGGGTGACTGATGCGCAACGCCGTGCTCACCAATCACCCCCTCCCACCCTCCCCCATCAAGGGGGAGGTGCCGTCTTGTGGCTGGGACCGGATCTTAGCCCACGAGTGGAGAGACACCTCCCCCTCTGATGGGGGAGGTTGGGAGGGGGTGAGGCCTCGCACTCCGCACCCCCACTTATCCATCTTGTCCCCACCCCCCAGTTCGGCGCGCATACTCCCCCCGTTGCCCACGTCAGAGCCCAGTCATGACGAGTGATGGTCGTGGGGATAGCCGGGGACAGGGGTCGCCCTGTCGTGCGGGGGAAATACGGCAGCCGGGCCTGCAACACTGGTACCGCCTGAACCATACCCGTTGGAAATCCCGGCATGGTGGCGAGGCAATGGCCTCAAAACTAACTACCCTTTCGAGGCCAGCGCCTCGTCACCATCGCTCTACTCACGAGCGAACCCGGACCACACGACAACCGCAGCACAGGCGGCGCTTTCGCTCGCCTAGTCGCCGCGCAGAACTTCGTCGATCTCGGGCAGATTGTAGAATTGCCGGATCACATCCCAGCCTTCCTCCGCCGTATCGACGATAGTGAAGAGTTGCGGATCGGTCGGGGCGATCGTGCCGGCCTCTGCCAAGGCCTCGAAGTTGATCACCTTGCGCCAGAACTCGGCGCCGAACAGCAGCAGCGGAATGCGCGCCATGCGGCCGGTCTGGATCAGCGTCAGCGTTTCGAAGAATTCGTCGAGCGTGCCGAAGCCACCGGGGAACACCGCCACCGCCTTGGCGCGCAGCAGGAAGTGGATCTTGCGGGTGGCGAAATAGTGGAAGTTGAAGCTCAGGTCCGGCGTCACATAGGCATTGGGCGCCTGCTCATGCGGCAAGACGATATTGAGCCCGATCGATGGCGCCCCGACATCGGCAGCGCCGCGATTGCCCGCCTCCATCACGCCCGGTCCACCACCGGTGACCACGACATAGTCCTTGTAATCGAGGGCGCGCGACGTCGCCGACGCCAGCTGCGCGAAGCGCCGTGCCTCGTCGTAATAGCGCGATGCGGCTTCGAGATTGGCCTTCTGCACCTCGTTCTTGGCCGCCCAGGCCGGCTTGCCCGGTTCGGGGATGCGGGCGCCGCCGAACAGCACGACGGTCGAATTGATGCCGCGCTCGCGCATGCGGAATTCGGGCTTGAGATATTCGAGCTGGAAGCGGATGCCGCGCGTATCCTCGGACGTGAGGAATTCGTCATCGGCAAAGGCCAGGCGAAAGGCCGACGACTCGGTCTGCGGCGTCGAGGGGGCACGTTTGCTGGCGGCGACGTCCTCACCCGAGGTGCGCAACGGTGTTGGACGGCGTTTGGCCATGCCGGCGTCTCCACTAGACAGATGGCGAAGCACCGCCACAATTCCGAAACTATCGACAGGGCATATCCAGCGCGGGGCGTTGGAGCAAGGGCGAGGGACTTGGGCCGGTTCACGAGTTTGGAATCCCGCATCGACGCTGCGGCGCATGCGGTGCTGGCGCGGCTGCCGCGCGGGCGGGTGGCCGATGGCCTGATCGAATTTCTGGTCTTCGGGCTGAAACAGGCCTGGGCCTGCCTGTTCGGCGGACTGATGCTCGGGATGATCATCGTCACCACCATCTGGTGGCCCGACAGCGGCATCGACCGCTATGACGTGTTCTTCCTTGCGGCCCTGGCGATCCAGATCGGCATGCTGGTGTTTCGGCTGGAAACGCTGAGCGAGGCCAAGGTCATCCTGATCTTCCACGTGGTCGGCACCGGCATGGAGCTGTTCAAGACCGCTGCCGGCTCATGGATCTATCCCGAGGATGCCTTCTTCCGGCTCGGCGGCGTGCCGCTGTTTTCCGGCTTCATGTATGCCTGTGTCGGCTCCTACATGGCCCGCATCCTGCGCATTTTCGACATTACCTTCACCCGCTACCCGCCGGTGTGGATGACAGTGCTGCTGGCGGCCGCGATCTACATCAACTTCTTCAGCCACCACTTCATCTACGATTTTCGCTGGCTGCTGTTCGCGGTGGTGGCCCTGCTCTATTTCCGCAGTTCCATGCACTATCGCGTCTTTCGCTTCCGCCACCGCATGCCGATGCTGCTGGCGTTTCTCCTGGTCGCGCTGTTCATCTGGATCGGCGAGAATATCGGGACCTGGTCGCGCGCCTGGATTTATCCCGATCAGCGCGACGGCTGGTCACTGGTCAGCTGGAGCAAGCTGGGCTCGTGGTATCTGCTGATGCTGATCTCGGTGGTGTTGGTGACGCTGGTGCATCCGCCCAAGACCTATGTGCCGGAAAAAACCTAGCGCGTCGATACGACCGTGCGGACCTGCGCGAACCAGTCGCGGAAGACCGACACCATGGTCGGCGGATCGCGGTAGTCGCGCAGCATGTATTCGGCGATGCGATAGCCTTCGGCCACGATCGCGCGCAGCTCGCGGCGGTCTGCCAGGGTCATGCCCATCGATGGAACACGCATTGAGGCCTCCTGCTCATGGTTGACGAAACCTTAATGCAGGAGAGCGGCCTTGTCCGCGACGACGTTAACAAATGGTTTACGCCGCCCGGGCCTTGCCATCGCCCGATTTTGTTCGCATATAGCGCTCCGGGAGGTTGGCGCGGACGTGTTCCTCGCCAACCGGGTCAGGTCCGGAAGGAAGCAGCCCCAACGAGACCTTCACGGGTCGTTGCCAGCCTCCTACTTAGCCTTATGATAGGTCGATGACCCAAGGCAGATTCCCCACCATGCAAGCGACAGAAGGGCTCGATGGCTGACGCACCGACCTCGCCCTATCTCGTTCTCGCCCGCAAATACCGGCCGCGCGATTTCACCACGCTGGTCGGCCAGGACGCCATGGTCCAGACGCTGGGCAACGCGTTTGCGCAGAACCGCATCCACCACGCCTTCATCCTCACCGGCGTGCGCGGCGTGGGCAAGACCACGACCGCCCGTATCCTGGCGCGTGCTTTCAACTACGAAGATGCCTCGGGGCCGCACCCCACGCTCGACCTGAGCGTCGAGGGCGAGCATTGCCGCGCCATTATCGAGGGGCGGCATGTCGACGTCATCGAGATGGACGCCGCCAGCAATACCGGCATCAACGATATCCGCGAAATCATCGAATCGGTAAAATATGCGCCCGCTGCGGCGCCGTACAAAGTCTATGTCATCGACGAAGTCCATATGCTCTCAACGGCCGCCTTCAACGGGCTGCTGAAGACACTGGAAGAGCCGCCGCCGTACGTCAAGTTCATCTTCGCCACCACCGAAATCCGCAAGGTGCCGGTGACGATCCTCAGCCGCTGCATGCGCTTCGACCTGCGCCGCATCACGCCTGAGGTGATGTCGGCCTACCTCGAATCCATCCTGGGGCAGGAAGGCATTTCATTCGAACCTGAGGCGCTGGCGATGATCGTCCGCGCCGGCGAGGGTTCGGCACGCGATAATCTCAGCCTGCTCGACCAGGCGATTGCACATGGCAATGGCACGGTGACGGCGGCGACGGTCAAGGCGATGCTGGGGCTGGGTGACCGGGCGCGGATCATCGACCTGTTCGAAGAGCTGATGGGCGGCCGCATCGGCGAGGCCATCGAGACCATGCGCTCGCTCTACGACATGGGCGCCGATCCGCAGACGCTCGTCGCCGATCTCGCCGATTTCACCCATCTGGTGACGCGCATCAAGGTCGTGCCGGCCGCCGCCGACGATGTGTCGCTGACGCCGGACGAGCGGAAGCGCGGCGCGGAGCTCGCGGGCAAGCTGCCGATGCGGGCGCTGACGCGGGCGTGGCAGATATTGTTCAAGGGCCATGACGAGGTGGCGCGGGCCAACAATGGCCTGCAGGCCGCCGAAATGGCGCTGATCCGGCTGGCCTATGCCGCCGACCTGCCCAGCCCGGATGATCTCATTGCCCGGCTGAGCAACCAACCGGCGCCCGCTCCGGCCATGCAACAGATGGCGCCGATGTCGCGCGGTCCGTCCGGATCGTCCGGCGGCGCATCGGCCATGCGCGTCGAGACACCACGCCCTGTTATGACCGAGGCGGTTGCCGCGCAGCCAAGTGCGTTGCAAGCCAGCGCCCAGCCGGCAATTGCACCACAGCCCGTTGCGCAGCCGGCTTTGTCCACGGTCGGCTCCTACAAGGAACTGATCGCGTTGGCTGGCGCCAAGCGCGATGTGTTGGTGAAGCTGGCGCTTGAAGGCCAGATGCGGCCGATCTCGTTCGAGCAGGGCCGCATCGAGGTCGCGCTGGCCGATGGCGCCGATCCCGGTATCATCGCGACGCTTTCGGCCCGGCTGCAGGTCTGGACCGGCCAGCGCTGGCTGATCATGGTATCGACCAAGCCGATCGACGGCCCAACGCTGCGCCAGGAAAAGGAAGAGCGCGCCGCGCTGGCTCATGCCCAGGCGCATGATGACCCGCTGGTGCAGGCGATCCTGAACACTTTCCCCGGCGCCAAGGTGGTCAACGTCAAGGTCAAGGACGAAGCCGATCTGCCGGTGGCCGATGTGCCACCCCCGCCAATCGAAGAGGACGACGAATGAAAGACATCATGGGCATGATGAAGGCCGCCAGCGAGATGAAAAGCAAGATGGAGGCCATGCAGGCCGACCTCGCCAATCTCGTGGTCGAAGGCCGCTCCGGCGGTGGCATGGTCACCGTGTCGCTCTCAGGCAAGGGCGACCTGAAGGGTCTCAAAATCGATCCGTCGCTGTTTAAGGAAGACGACGTGGAAGTGCTCGAGGACCTGATCGTCGCCGCGCATGCCGACGCCAAGGCCAAGAGCGAAGCCGAAATGCAGCGCCGCATGTCGGAAGTCACGGCTGGGTTGCCGATCCCGCCGGGCATGAAGTTCCCGTTCTAGGTTCTCTTCCCTTCTCCCCTCGTGGGAGAAGGTGCCCGAAGGGCGGATGGGGGGTTCTCTCCCGCCCCAAGTTCCCCTCATCCGGCGCTGCGCGCCACCTTCTCCCACGAGGGGAGAAGGGAAAGTGAAGATCGATGGCATCCGGCGGACCCGAGATTGAACAGCTGATCCAGCTCCTGGCACGCCTGCCGGGGCTCGGGCCGCGTTCGGCGCGCCGGGCGGTTTTGCAGCTGATCAAGAAGAAGGATCAGCTGATGATCCCGCTGTCGGCGGCGCTGGACCGGGCTGTGATCGCGGTCAAGACCTGCGAGGTCTGCGGCAATGTCGATACGATGAGCCCGTGCTCGATCTGCGCCGATCCACGCCGCGCCGAAAGCGGCATGCTGATCGTGGTCGAGGATGTCGCTGACCTCTGGGCGCTGGAGCGGGCTGGGGTTGGACCTGTGCGCTATCACGTGCTCGGCGGCGTGCTGTCGCCGCTCGATGGTGTCGGGCCTGATGACATCACCATCGACGACCTGATCAAGCGCGCGCCGACCTTCAAGGAAGTCGTGCTGGCCGTCAACGCCACGGTCGAAGGCCAGACGACGGCGCATTACATCACCGATCGCCTCGCCGGCTCGGGCACGAAGGTCACGCGCCTCGCCCACGGCGTGCCGGTGGGCGGGGAGCTTGATTATCTCGACGAGGGCACGCTGAGCCAGGCCCTCCGTGCGCGGACCGAGATTTAGGCCAGTGCTTCCTTGAACAGCCCGATCGTGCGGGACCAGGCCAGGTCGGCGGCCGTCTTGTCGTAACGCGCAGCGCTGGTCTCGTTGTTGAAGGCGTGATTGACGCCGTCATATAGGAACAGCTGGTAGTCCGTCCCGGCGGCCTTCAATGCCTCCTCGTAGGCGGCAATACCGGCATTGATGCGGTCGTCGAGCCCGGCATAGTGCAGCATCACCCGCGCCTTGATATTGGGGACGTTGGCCGCATTGGGCTGGCCGCCATAATAGGCAACGGCGGCAGCGAGGTCCGGTGCGACGGTGGCTAGATTGTTGACGGTGCCACCGCCCCAACAGAAGCCCATGGCGCCGACCTTGCCGGTCACATTGGGGAGCGACTTGAGATAGGCGATGGTGGCGACGCCATTGGCGGCTACATCAGGCGCCGGCAATGTGCTGAACATGGCGCGCGCTGCTTCTTCATCGGCTGGCGTGCCGCCCTGGTCGGACAGGAAATCGGGAGCGAGCGCTATGAAGCCTTCGAGTGCGACCCGGCGGGCGACGTCCTTGATATGGGCGTTGAGGCCGCGGTTCTCATGTATGACGATGACGGTGCCAAACGGCCCGCCTTCCTTGGGTGTCACGAGATAGCCCTTCATCTCGCCCTTGGCACCGGCATAGCTGACGTCGGCTATCGTGAGGCTGGCGTCGGTCTCTGATGTCAGTCCCTGGGCTTGGGCGTTGGACGCCATCATGGAGGCGGCCGCGGTTGCGGCGGTGACCGAGCCGGCCAGTTTGGCCAGATTGTCCATGAACTTGCGGCGATCAAGCGAGAGGTGCGTGTAGTCGTCGAAGAGGTTGATCATGTCCTGGGTGATCACAGGATGTTCGTCACGGGACTGTTCGGTCATCGCGGTCTCCTCCATTGCTGAGGCCACACGATAGGACGCGCCGGGTGGCGCGCCCATGACCGTAACGGCAAATTGAAACTGACCTAGTGGACGCCCCTTTCGGGCCGGAAATCATCACCCTCGTCCCATTCGGCTTCGTCGAGTGGACCGAGCTCGTCGTCCTCATCCAACTCATCATCGCTTTCGATGGCGTGTCGGGCATCGACGTCGTCGGGGGACAGCGCGTCTAGCCGATCGCTGGGATCGTTGTCGAAGTTGGTCGCGAGGCCGGCATAGTCCTCATTGTCGTCGCCATTGGCGATGGTGGCGCTCAATTCGTCGATGGCGCGATCCAGCTCGTCCAGCATCGCGGCAGGGTCCTGATCGCCCCAATCACCGCTCTCGCGGATCGAGGTTTCGTCGCGCAGTTCCCGCAGACGCGCCAGCCGCTCGCTGGCGGGGCGATCTTCACCGTACAGCAGCTCCTCGATCTCGCTCTGCGTGTAGGGCTGGGCGATGCCCGGCTGGTCGGCATTATCGAAGTTGGTGTCTTGCGGCACCATGGTGCCGTGATGGTCGTGATGCTGAGCCATTCTCGTCTCCCATGCTCGTTGCTCCATCACAACGCGGCACGGGCAGAGAGGTTCGATGCACGTGATCAGGACAGGTCGCCCGGCTCCTCGCCGACGAGCCGCAATTGCGGTTGGCGTTCCTCGGCACTGCCGTCCCAGCCCGATGGCAGCGGCTTGCTTGATTTGGCGCCCAGTTCGCGCAGCATTTCGACCTGGCGGACGACACTGCCCTTTCCCGAGGCGAGCTGGTTTTTGGCATCGGCGAAGGTCTGCTGTGCCCGGTCGAGATTGGTGCCGACCTTGTCCATGGTGGTGAGGAATCCAACGACCTTCTCGTAAAGCGCGCCGGCGCGCTCGGCGATCTGCTCGGCATTCTGGTGGCGCTTTTCGATGTCCCAGACGTTTCTGACAGTGCGCAGCACCGTCATCAGCGTCGTCGGCGTGGTCAGCATGACCCCGCGGCTCATGCCGAATTCGACAAGGCCCGCATCAGCCTGGATGGCTGTAGCCAGCGCGGATTCGATGGGCACGAACATCATCACATAGTCCATCTTGCTTCCGGAATGGCGGTGATAGGACTTGTCGCCCAGCGTCTTGATGTGGGTGCGGATGGAATTGATGTGCGCCTGCAAATGCAGGGTCCTGTCTTCCTCGTCGCTGCTGGTATAGGCCTCGAAGGCGTTGAGGGAGACCTTGGAGTCGATGACCAGCCTATCGTTGTTGGGCATCAGCACTTCGACGTCGGTGCGAACGCGCGAGCCGTTGTCGCCCGTGTGGCTCTGCTGGGTAATGAACTGCTCGCCCTCACGCAGGCCCGAGCGTTCAAGGATGGTCGAGAGGATCATCTCGCCCCAGGCGCCCTGGGTCTGCGAATTGCCCTTGAGCGCACGAGTCAGGTTGTTGGCTTCGGTGGTGATCTGCAGATTGCTCGCGGCAAGCGCGCGGATCTGTTCGGCCATGGTGGCACGATCGGTCAGCATGCCGGACTGGAATTCGACGATCTTGTCGTTCAGCGGCTTGAGCAGCGTATCGACCTGCTCGCGGTTCTGCCTGGAAAAGGTCTCGCTATGCGACTTGAGCACGTCGCCGGCAATGGCCTTGAACTCGTCGGTCATCTGCTGCCGGGCACCGAGGAAGCGCGCCAGGTTCTCTTCCGACTGCTTTGTCTGCTCGTCAAAACGGGCGCGCAGCGCCGATAGCTGGGCGAGCAACTCCGCGCCCTTTTCGCGCTCCACATCAAGCAGGTCGGCACCGCGATCGCGCTCGACCCGAACCTGATGGTCGAGCTCGGCGATGCGGCGGTCGCGCTCGGCAATCTGATCGGTGAAACTGGTGCGTACCTGTTCGGCCATCTGCGCAGCGGCCTCAGCGGCGCGCCGCGCATTGGCGCGCATGGATACGATGAGGATGATGACCAGCAGCAGCCCGACCAGCACGCCACCGCCAATGGCGGCCTGCAGCTGCGTTACGGGATAGTCGCCGAGGATAAAGAGCACATTTTCCATCAGGCCAGACTAATGCGATTCGGGTGTTCGCATAATGTTCTCTTTTGTGGCGATCCACAAGAGTTGACCGCAGGCGCGGAAATACCATATCGAGAGGCAAATCCCTTTCCGCCGGACCTTTCGCCATGGCTGTTCGCCCCATTCTCGTCATTCCCGATGCACGGCTGCGCGCCGTCGCCGATCCGATCATCGAGGTCGATGACGAGATCAAGACGCTGGCCAAGGACATGCTCGACACCATGTATGACGCGCCCGGCATTGGCCTGGCTGCGCCGCAGATCGGGGTGATGAAGCGCATTGTGGTGATGGACCTGGCGCCGGAAGGCGAGACGCCCGAACCGATGGTGCTGATCAACCCCGAGATCACCCATTTTGGCGAGCAGATGCAGGTGACCGAGGAAGGTTGCCTGTCCATCCCCGAGCTGTACTACGAAGTCGAGCGGCCCAACGAGGTCACGGTGACTTACACCAACCTCGATGGCGAGCAAGTGACCAAGGAAGCCGAGGGCAAGCTGGCCGTCTGCATCCAGCACGAACTCGATCACCTCGATGGCGTGCTCTATATCGACTATCTCAGCCGCCTCAAGCGCGACCGGGTGATCAAGAAGTTCGACAAGCAGGCCAAGCGGGCTGCTGGTTAGTCACGGACCTTTCCTTCTCCCGTTGCGGGAGAAGGTGGCGCGCAGCGCCGGATGAGGGGCTTCGCGCCGCAAAAATCGCTCCGGTGGAGCGATTTTAGGCAAGGGCCGGGGCCAAACCCCTCACCCGCCCTTCGGGCACCCTCTCCCGCAAGGGGAGAGGGGTAGATGGAGTAGTTTACCCATGCGCATCGTCTTTATGGGTACGCCCGACTTTTCCGTTCCAACGCTGACCGAAATTGTCTCCTCCGGGCACGAGGTCGTAGCGGTCTATACGCGCGCGCCCAAGCCAGCCGGTCGTGGGCGGGAAGAGCGTAAGTCGCCGGTGCATCTGGCGGCCGAAGGGTTCGGCATTCCGGTGTTCACCCCCAAGTCGCTCAAGGGCGAGGCCGAGCAGATCGTCTTTGCCAGCCACGACGCCGAACTGGCCATCGTGGTCGCCTATGGGCTGCTGTTGCCCAAACCGATCCTTGATGCGCCGGAATATGGTTGTCTCAACCTCCATGGTTCGCTGCTGCCGCGCTGGCGTGGTGCGGCGCCGATCCAGCGCGCGGTGATGGCCGGCGACAGGCAAACCGGCGTGATGGTGATGCAGATGGAAGAGGGTCTGGATACCGGACCGGTGGCAGTCGGCGAGGTCATCCCCATCGGTCCAGACATGACGGCCGGCGAGCTGCATGACGTGATGATGCGGCTCGGTGCCGACCTGATGGGCCGGGCTCTGGCGGCACTGCAGCGCGGCAGCCTCGATTTCACGCCGCAGACCGAAGACGGCACGATCTACGCCAAGAAGATCGAGAAGGCCGAAGCGCGGATCGACTGGTCGCTACCGGCGCAGGACGTGCACAACCACATTCGCGGCCTGTCGCCCTTCCCCGGTGCCTGGTTCGAAATCGAACTCGCCGGCAAGCCGGTGCGGGTCAAGGCTTTGCGCTCGACCATGGGCGAAGGACCGGGTGAGCCGGGGACCCTGCTCGACGACCTGACCATCGCCTGCGGCGAGGGTGCCGTGCGGCTGACCCAGGTGCAGCGCGAGGGCAAGGGCGCCATGGATGCTGCGACGTTCCTGCGCGGTGCGGGCAGCCTGCCGCAAACCGTGCGCTAGATGCCGCGCTACAAGCTCACCATTGAATATGACGGAACGCCTTTCTCGGGCTGGCAGCGCCAGAGCGAGCGGCCCAGTGTGCAGCAGGCGCTGGAAGAGGCGATCGCTGCCATGTCGGGCGAGGTTGTCACCACGCAAGCGGCGGGCCGAACCGATGCCGGTGTGCATGCGCTGGGCCAGGTGGCGCATGTCGACCTCAGCCGGGAATGGGACCCGTTCCGCATTCGCGAAGCGCTGAATTACCACCTGCGGCCGGCGCCGGTGGCGGTGCTCGACGTCGAGGCCGTGGGTGAGGATTTCGAGGCCCGGTTTTCTGCCAAGACGCGTCACTACGAATATCGGATCCTGACGCGCCGGGCGCCGCCCGTGATCGAGCGCGATCATGTCTGGCACATTCCCAAGAGCCTGGATGCCGCAGCCATGGACCATGCTGCCAGTCTAATCGTGGGCCTACATGACTTCACCACATTCCGCTCTTCGGAATGCCAGGCCAAATCGCCTTTGCGGACTTTGGACAGGTTCTCGGTCCGCAGAGAACTGGACCATATCGTGGCCAGCGTCAGCGCCCGCAGTTTCCTGCATCATCAGGTGCGCTCGATGGTGGGGTCGCTGCGGCTGGTGGGCGAGGGCAAGTGGTCGCCGGCCGATTTCCGGGCTGCGCTCGATGCCAAGGATCGGCGGCGCTGCGGCGCCATGGCGCCGTCGTCGGGGCTCTATCTGACGCAGGTGGACTACTAGGCCGGCAGCGGCGCTTCGGGCAGGACCAGTATGCCGAAGGCGAAGAGAAGGAAGACGCCAACGCTCGAAGCGACGAGCTGGATGACGATGAAAATGGCGATCTGCCAGGCGCTGAGGGTGACGATCAGCCGGGCGATATTGACCTCGATAATGATCACCATCAGGCCCATGCCCAGCAGCACGATATCGCTCGGACCGGCCACTGCCGCAACGATGGCACCGATGATGGCACCAAACACGTTGACCCAGTTGTCGGCCACCAATAGCGGCACGAAGCCGTCGAGCCGCCCGTTCTGGCGCAGGAACAGCCAGGCGGCACCATCCTTGACGGCCAGCAGCAGCAGCGTGCTGATGATGCCGCGCGTCGCTTCGCCGGGCGGATTGACGCCACCCAGCAGCAGCGGCAGCAGGAAGGCCGTGGCCAGAGTGACCAGCAGGAAGGCGATGAAGCTGCCGACAAGGCCGCGCAGGCTGAAGTCGAAATAACTTGAGGACTGACGGTCGCCCACCAGCAAGGCCAAGCAGCCACGGGCTGCCGCCTTCAGTTCATCAAAAAGTGTCGAATTTGGCTGGGCCAAGGGCGGGACGCTCGGTGGTTCAGATGGCGGCGGCGTTGGAGAGCATGTAGAGCCCCAACCGCAATGCCACAAGCAGGACGACACTTAAAACTGCGAATGCGGCAGCAATACCCACGTTCCAGCTCGTGGCGACGCGCGCCAGGCGATAGAGCAGGTAGCCCTGCGCCAGCCAGGCCAGCATCACCGCCGGCCCGCCGATCATGGCGAGCAGACCCTCGGCGATGAGGAATGCGGTGAGGGCAAAGATGCCGGGCACCAGCACCGGAAGCACCGGCTCATCGCTCTTGAGCATGATGCGCGTGCCCAGCAGCGAGACCACCAGCGCGGTTACTGGCAATGCCAGTACGAACATGCCGATCAGCACGCCGATGGGGCCCGGCATGCCAATGCTGGTCGAAGCAATAGCCACCGCCAGGAAGGCGACAAAGGCGAAAATGAGCAAAGCGGTGAAGAGTCCGGCGGCGGTGATGCGGAAGCGATCGCGCCACCCCTCCTCGCCGCGCAGGATCATCGTCCAGCCGGTCACGGCGTCGGTAATGACAGACCAGATCTTCATGCCGCGCCTCCGAAAAATCTGTTCATGAACGCGCGATAGATCTCGGTTAAGCCGGCGAGATCGCTCAGGGCGATATGTTCGTCGGCCTTGTGCATGGAGGGTCCGACCAGGCCACACTCCACCACGGGACCATACTGCGCGATGAAGCGGGCATCGGAGGTGCCGCCACCCGTCGAGAATTCGGGGCGACGACCGGTGACATGCGCAATGGCCGATGACAGCGTCTCGACATCATCGCTGAGCGGCGACAGGAAGGATCGGGATGGGGCGCCGGAAAGGGTGAAGGTCACCGATGTACCGGCATGATCAACACTCGCAATGCGGCCGTGAACCCAGTCGGCCAGCGTCTCGGGCGACCACAGATCGTTGTAGCGGATGTTGAAGCGAATGGCGCCGGAGGCCGGGATGACATTGGACACGGCATTGCCGACATCGATGGAGGTGACTTCGAGATTGGTGGCCGGGAAATGCGCCGTGCCGGTATCGATGGTGGTATCGCTCAGCGCCGTGACCACGCGCGCCAGCACCGGCAACGGGTTGTTGGCGCGATCGGGATAGGCGACGTGGCCCTGGGTGCCGGATACGGTGACCAGACCCGAGAACGAGCCGCGGCGGCCGATCTTGATGCTGTCACCGAGCAGAGCGGCGGAGCTGGGTTCGCCGACAATGGCGAAATCGAAATGGTGCTGCTGCGCCTCGGCCCAGGCCATCAGCTTGTCGGTGCCATTGATGGCGTCGGCTTCCTCGTCATTGGTGATGGCGAGCATGATCGTGCCAGCATCAGCCGGGATGGCAGCGGCGGCAGCCACAAAGGCTGCTATGCCCGACTTCATGTCGGCGGCGCCGCGGCCATAGAGCTTGCCATCAGCTTCGTGGGGCGTGAACGGGTCGTCGGTCCAGAGGGCACGGTCGCCGGGTGGGACGACGTCGGTATGGCCGGCGAACAGCAGGCGGCGACCGCTGTTGCCCCTGACGGCGAAGAGATTGTCGACGGGATAGGAGCCGTCACCGTCGAAGGTGAGGCGGGTTACAGCAAAGCCGATCGCGCTCAGGGCGCGATTGAGCACATCAAGAGAGCCCGCCGTTTCGGGTGTCACCGAGGGGCAGGCAATGAGGTCTTTCAGAAGTCGGACGGGATCGCCCGCAACGCTATCAGTCACCAGTCTATCCCGTCCTTGTTCGATCAGGCTGCGGCGTAGCCGAGCGGATCGGGGCCGTAGCTGTTGGGGCCGGTCGTTCCCTTGAGGAAGCCTATCTGCACCACGATGTAGATCGCAAAGATGCCAAGCAGCAGGGACACGCCGGTCATCCACATGTCGGGCGAGGCCGTACGGGCATTGCCGATATTGAAGGCCTGCAGCAGCGTGACTACAGCGGAAAGACCCATGAATATCTTATAGTCCGTGCCGTCATTGTCGCGATCCTGCCGGCGTTTGAGACCTATATTGAGTGCCGGGAAGATCAGTGCCAGATAGACGATGATCGGCCCGAAGGTCGAGGTGACGCCCAAACCGACCAGGCCGAGAATGAAATACAGTACAAAGCTGGCGACGATCAGCAGCAGCGTGCCGATCCACCAGGTCTTGCGTGAGATGCGGCCACTGTTCGTCAGATACAGTTGTTGGAAGTCCATGATATTTCCCCTCAGAAATCAGACTCACCGGGACCCATTCCGGCATGGTCACATTCTAGGTGACTCGCGAAGATCCCGCCAGACGCCTCAATCCCGCAGCCCCGACATGGCCTTGCAAATAGGCCGGTGCCCGCTCCCGATCAGGAGCAGGCACCGGTAACGGTCAAAATCCGAAATCAGGCAGCGACTGGGCCGTCGAAGGCTGCAGCGCCATACTGGTTGCTCGCAGGCTCGCCTTCCTTGATCGCCAGCATGTAGATCACGTAGATCGCGCCGAGAACCGGGATCAGCGCGACCAGCGTCCACCAGCCGGACTTGGACAGGTCGTGCCACCGCTTGGCGTACAACGCCACTGCCGGATACACCGTCGCGAGCGACGCGATAGCGGCGAGATAGCTGAGCGGCCCGAAGATCATGCCCAAAAACGCGCCGATGAGCGACAGGCCGATATTGACGACGATCAGGACGGCAAGGCCAACCCAAAAGGTTTCGCGGGTGATGCGGCCGTTAAAGCTCGTGAACAGATATTTCCAGTCTTGATTGATCATGTGTGTCCCCAGATCGTGACGAAGGCAGCCATCAGGGCCGCCAAGCTTTTCAGTGCTGGGAGTGTGTTCCCGAGCTGCGCGCCTTCTACGCAGCCGGAACTGAACGGCAGATGAGCAGGTAGTTCAGTCCCGCAGCAGTTCGTTGATGCCGGTCTTGGAACGGGTCTGGGCGTCGACGGTCTTGACGATGACGGCGCAGTAAAGCGAGGGGCCCCAGTTGTGGCCCGGCATTGCCTTACCCGGCAGGCTGCCCGACACGACGACCGAGTAGGGCGGCACCTTGCCGATGTGGATTTCGCCGGTCTGGCGGTCGACGATCTTGGTCGAGGCGCCGATGAAGACGCCCATCGAGATGACCGAACCTTCGCCGACGACGACGCCCTCGACGACTTCGGAGCGCGCGCCGATGAAGCAGTTGTCCTCGATGATGACGGGGCCGGCCTGCAGTGGCTCCAGCACGCCGCCAATGCCGACGCCGCCAGAAATGTGTACGTTCTTGCCGATCTGGGCGCAGGAGCCGACGGTGACCCAGGTGTCGACCATGGTGCCCTCGTCGACATAGGCGCCGACATTGACGAAGCTGGGCATCAGCACGACCGACTTGGCGATATAGGCCGGACGGCGCACCACGGCGCCGGGGACGGCGCGGAAGCCGGCCGAGCGGAAGTCGGCTTCGCCCCAGCCCTCGAACTTGGTGGCGACCTTGTCCCAATAATTGGAGCCGCCGGGCGCACCCTCGATCAGCCGGTTGTCGTTGAGGCGGAACTGCAGCAGCACAGCCTTCTTGAGCCACTGGTTGACCTGCCAGGCGCCATCGATCTTTTCGGCGACGCGTGCCTTGCCGCTGTCGAGCAGCATCAGCGCTTCTTCCACCGCCTCGCGCACCGGACCTTTGGTATCGAAGCGAATCTCGGCACGGGCCTCAAAAGCGTCATCGATAGTCTTGGCGAGATCGGCGTAGGACATGGCGGGTTCCCCGATAGAATTGCGGGCGGACCATAGCCGGGAGGGGCGTGGTGTCAATCACTGGGCGAGCGGGAGCGCGCCCAACTTGCGTCAATTGCCTAGGGATCGGCCGTACGAGGTGATAGGCCCTGCTCCACACCAGGAGCGACTCATGGCGACCATGTATCTCGTGCAGGCCTTCAAGCAGAGTGGCAGCAAGCTGGTCGCCGATCCGGTGCAGCAGTCCAAGAGCGCCGACAAGGCGATGGCCACGGCCGAACGGCTTGCGCCCAGCCGGGCGGGTGTGATCGCCTTCTCGCAGGAAGTCGATCTCGAAACCGACACCTATGACGAGCCGCGCGTGCTGCTACGGCTGGGCAAGTTGCCGCCCGGCCTGATGGAAGGCTAGTCAGCAGACCATTTTGCTGCGGTCCTGATAGGATCAACGACGACCTATTTCGGAGGTTGGACACATGGCCGTCAAGCGGATGGACAATATTGGAATTGTCGTCGAGGACCTCGGCGCGACGATCGATTTCTTTGTCGAACTTGGTCTTGAGCTCGAAGGGCGGGCCACGATCGAGGGCGAATGGGCCGGACGGGTCACCGGACTGGGCGATCAGCATGTCGAGATTGCGATGATGCGCACGCCGGACGGCCACAGCAGGCTCGAGCTATCGCGTTTCCTCGCACCGGCGGTTATCGCCGATCACCGCAGCGCTCCCGTGAATGCGCTGGGTTACCTGCGCGCCATGTTCACCGTAGACGACATCGACGACACGTTGGAACGGCTTCGCAATCGCGGTGCGGAGCTCGTGGGAGAAGTCGTCCAATACAAAGAAGTATACCGGCTCTGCTACATCCGCGGGCCCGAAGGGCTGCTGATCGGCCTTGCCCAGGAGCTGGGCTGAATGCCAACAGGGCCGATCGGTCCTGCGCCCTACTTGCTCTCGGCCGCCGGATAGACGCCCAGCACCCGGAAGTGGTCGGTGAAGAACTCCAGTTCTTCGAAGGCGTGCACCACGCCCGGGTCGGACGGGTGCCCCTCGATATCGGCATAGAATTGGGTAGCGGTGAATGCGCCGCCGACCATGTAGCTTTCGAGCTTGGTCATGTTGACGCCATTGGTGGCAAAGCCGCCCATGGCCTTGTAGAGCGCGGCCGGCACGTTGCGCACGCGGAACACGAAGGTGGTCTTGAGCTTGCCGCCCTGCGGGGCACGCTGTTCGTTCGGCGACAGCACCAGGAAGCGTGTGGTGTTGTGGTCGGCATCTTCGATATTGGAGGCCAGCACGTCGAGGCCGTAGATTTCGCCGGCAAAGCGCGAGGCGATGGCGGCGACGGACTTGTCGCCCTTCTGCGAAATTTCGCGGGCCGAGCCAGCCGTATCGACGGCATTGATGGTGCGGAAGCCATTGTCGGCAATGAACTTGCGGCATTGCCCGAGGGCCACCGACAGCGACTGCACCGACTTGATATCGGACAGCGTGGCGCCGGGTACGCCAAGCAGGTTCATCTCGACGCGCAGAAAAGTCTCGCCGATGATGAACAGGCCGCTTTCGGGCAGCAGGTGATGGATATCGGTGATGCGGCCATAGAGCGAGTTTTCGACCGGCACGACGGCATAGTCAGCCTTGCCTGATTGCACGGCGTTGATGGTCTCCTCGAAGGTGACGCAGCCGATCGCATCTTCGCCGGGGAACACATTGTTGGCGGCGGCATGGCTGAAAGCGCCGGGTTCACCCTGGAAAGCGATCTTCTTGGTCATCTCGAGGTCCAATTCTGCTAGGCGGAGAGGCTTTAGGCGCTCAAGCGTTTGCAAGTCAATCTGAGCATGCGGCGGGTGGGGCCATTCGAGCTTAGCTCTCATGGCCTTCTCGCCTAAAATCGCTCCACTGGAGCGATTTTCCCCTGGGGGGCGGCCGCGCCATTCGAGCATAGCTCTCATGGCCTTCTCGCCTAAAATCGCTCCACCGGAGCGATTTTCCCCAGGGGGGCGGCTCGAAGTGTCGCAGCCTGGGTTTGCGTAGTTGCGCGGGCACGGGCTTTGCGACTATCTTCCGCGCGCGTCGGGCCCCTCCGTTGAGGCGATTTCCCTATGGGCTATCGAAAGTTGAGGCCGGTTCGACTATCGTCCGCAGGGGATGGACTGGCAGGAAGACCAAATGGATTCGTTCGAGCTTAACAAGATCATGGGCGCCGTGCTGGGCACGCTGTTGTTCGTCATGGGCGCCGGCTTTGTCGCCGAGGCCATCTACGCCCCCGTGGCCGATCGCGGCCCAGGCTATAACCTGCCCGAGCCTGAGGTCGCCGAAGCTGGTGGCCCGGCAACGCCGGCCGAGCCGGAAGTACCTCTGGGCGTGCTGCTGGCCAGCGCCGATGCGACCAAGGGCGCGGCCGCCGTCAAGAAATGCGCCGGTTGCCACAATTTCGGTGAAGGCGAAGGCAACAAGCAGGGCCCGCACCTTTATGACGTGGTCGGCCGCCCCGAAGGCAGCATAGCGGACTTTAGCTATTCGGACGGCATGCTGGCGCACAACGCCGCCGGCGATACCTGGACCTACGAGAACCTGAACCACTTCCTGACTAAGCCGGCCGACTATGTGCCGGGCACCAAGATGAACTTTGCCGGTATCCGCACCGCCAAGGAACGCGCCGACATCCTGGCCTACCTGCAGACGCTGTCGGCCAATCCCGTGCCGTTCCCGCCGGCGGAAGAGGCAGCACCTGCCGCTCCCGCCGAGGGTGAGGCCGCGATCCCGGCCGAAGGCGCCGAGGCTCCCGCTGACGCCGCTGCGCCGGCTGCTGCTGCGGAGACTCCGGCAGCCGAAACGCCGGTGGAAGGCACGCCGACGACAAGCGGCACAGAGGCAGCTCCGGCAACGACGCCGGCTCCGGCTCCGGCTGAACCAGCCGCACCCGCTGCGCCAGCCACGACGACCCCATAGGGTTTGTCGAGCAATGAGGATTTCGAGCCGCGCCCGGCAACTGGCGCGGCTTTTTCACGAAGGGAACAACCATGCTGCTGCTGCACCTGTCCGATGTCGACGAGGCAAGCTGGGCCGATAAGCTGCGTACGGCACTAGCGCCCTACCCCGTGGTGCGTCGCGGCGACGCGTTTGACCCCGCCGACATCCGCTACATCTTCGTGTGGAAGCCCAAGCCCGAGGCATTCGAGGGCCTCGGCGGGCTCAAGGCCATCCTGTCGCTGGGCGCTGGTGTCGATGCGCTGCTCAAGCATCCTCGCCTGCCCGAGGCGCCGATCGTCCGCTTCGTCGATGAAGACCTGAGCCAGCGCATGAGCGACTATGTGGTGGCTCATGTCACCATGCATCACCGCCTCTATACCCGCTTCCGCGCCGACCAGAAGGCACGCCGCTGGAGCCAGCTCTATCCACCGGCTGCCTCAGAAACTACGGTAGGCATCATGGGCATGGGCGTACTGGGACAGGATGCGGTCAGCCGACTTAAGCCGCTGGGCTTTGATCTGCGCAGCTGGAGCCGGACGCCCAAGGCCATCGACGGCGTTGAAGGTTTTGCCGGGGCCGAGACGTTCGACGCATTTCTCGGGGGAACCGATATCCTGGTCAACCTGCTGCCGCTAACGCCGGAAACCACTGCTATTCTCAACTACGAGACCTTCAGCAAGCTGCGGCGCGACCGGCTCGATGGCGGACCGGTCATCGTCAACGCGGCGCGCGGCGGACACCAGCGCGAGGCCGATATCGTGCGCGCCCTGGCCGACGGCACGCTGGGCGCGGCCAGCCTCGACGTGTTCGAGACCGAGCCGCTGCCGGCATCCAGCCCGCTCTGGGATATCGAGAACTGCTACATCACGCCCCATATCGCGGCGATCAGCAACGAGAAGAGCGGCGTCACCTATTTCAGCGCCATCATCAAGGCGCATGAGGCGGGGGAGCCGCTGATCAATGTGGTGGATCGCGGGCGGGGATATTAGAACCGCATTTCCCAAATCTCACCCATCAGTTCCTTGCCGAAATTGTGCTCCGGCATGGTCTCGACGATCTGGAAGCCGGCGCCGGCATAGAGTTTGCCCGCCGAGGTCTGATTGGTGTGGGTCCATAACCGCATGCGCTCGTAACCCTTGCCGCGGGCGAAGCTGACGGCCTGCGACACCAGCGTGGCGCCGATACCCTGGCCGCGCGCTGATGGCTCGACATAGAGCATGCGCAGCTGGGCCGAGCCGGGCAATCCCTCTGACGGCATGACGAAGATCGAGCCGACAATGCCGCCATCCTGCTCGGCGACCCACAGGTCCTTGGCCGGCGCATCCGGCGCGAACTGGAACTGGGAATAGATGCCGGCGATCAGCGCCTCGAACTCGATGTTCCAGCCGAACTGCTCATTGTAGAGCAGCCCCTGACGGTGGATCAGCCAGCCCAGCTCGCCGATGCGATGGGAGCGCAGCACTATTGGCCCCGAGGGCCGGGGCGTCGCCAACAGAGTGTGGATCCGAGCCATGGACTCGATGAGGTCGCGGCGGCGCCGATCGTCCAGCGGGGCAATAAGGGCGCTGACTGCGGCATTGCTTGCACTGTCGAAGCCCTGATAGACCGCGTCGCCCCGTGGTGTCAGCGTCAGGTTGTTGGCCCGCTTGTCGCCGCGGACCGGCGTGATCGACAGCAGGCCATAGCTGTCGAGGCGCCGCACCAGTCGGCTCAGTTGCCCCGGGTCCATGGCCAAATCGCGCGCCAATTCGCTGGCTACGGTCGACACGCCGCGCTTGCCCAGCTCGTAGACGACACGCGCCTCGGCCAAGGTGAATGGGCTTTCATGCATGCCGTCTTCAAGCAGGCCCATGACCTTTGTATAGAAGCGGTTGAACGCCCTGATTTCGGCAATGGGTCCCGTCTGGTCGGCCATACTCATGCTCCACGTCAATTGTTGACATGGTCAATCATATAGTTGTCAAAGTCAACTACGCCGGGTAACGCTGCCTCAGCACGCCATAGACCGCACGAATACCCTGATCGGTGCCGCCCTGCGGCCGGGCGACACGCGCTTCCGGGGCCCAGCCATAGATGTCGAGATGCACCCAGGCCTTGGCGTTGGCGACGAACCGGCGCAGGAACAGGGCGGCGGTGACGGAACCGGCAAAGCCGCCACTGCCGGCATTGTTCACGTCGGCGATCTTGGAACTCATCATCGAGTCATAGGGATGCCAGAGCGGCATCTGCCACAGCGGATCGTCGGCGGCTGCGCCGGCGACCATCAGCGCGCGGGCGAGGCCGTCGTCGGTGGAATAGAGTGGCGGCAGATCGGGGCCGAGGGCGACGCGGGCCGCGCCAGTCAGGGTGGCCATATCGAGCAGCAGATCGGGGCTTTCCTCGTCGGCCAGGGCCAAGGCGTCGGCCAGGATCAGCCGGCCTTCGGCATCAGTATTGCCGATCTCGACGGTGATGCCCTTGCGCGAAGTCAGCACGTCGCCCGGACGGAAGGCAGAGGCGGAAATGGCGTTCTCGACCACCGGGATGAGCACACGCAGCCGGACTTTGAGGCCCGCCGAGACGATGGCATGGGCCAGGCCCAGCACATTGGCGGCGCCGCCCATGTCCTTCTTCATTAGGAGCATGCTGGCCGAGGTCTTGATGTCGAGTCCGCCGGTATCGAAGGTTACGCCCTTTCCGACCAGCGTCACTTTGGGATCGCCGTCATAGCCCCAGGTCAGGTCGATCAGGCGCGGCGGTTCGGCGGCGGCGCGACCGACGGCATGAATCATCGGGAAGCCCGCATCGAGCAGGTCGTCACCCGATATGACCTTGATCTGCATATTGCGAGCAGTCGCGAAGTCGCGGATTTCGCGCTCAAAAGCGTCCGGACCGAGATCGTTGGCGGGGGTGTTGATCAGGTCGCGGGCGATGCGGGCGGCTTCGACCAGTCGGGCGACTTCGTCGGCATCGGCGTCAGCAGGCAACGACAGAACGGGCGTTGCCTTGGACTGGCGATAGCGGTCGAAGCGATAGGCGCCGAGGGCGAAGCCGATAGCTGCCTGGGTCGGGTCGCCATGGGCGCCTTCGAGGCGATAGCTGCCGGCAGTGAGGGCGGCGCCAGCGAAGCCGGCAACCAAAGCGGGTCGGCCCTGCGCCGGGCCGGTGCCGAAGAGGTAGCCCGCCAACGCCGATTGCTCGTCCGGCAGCGCGAGAAGCCGGCCGCGCTGACCGGAAAAGCCGTTGGCATCGGCCCAACCGCGCTGCGCCGATGTGATGTCGGCGGCGGCGAGGCCACCCTCCTCCACGCAGATTACCGGGATCGTCGCGGTCGTGGACATGGCGGCTCCTGCAGGATGGTTAGCCCTGCTTGTAGCGTGTCGGGGTCACTTAAGTCACCTGCCGTAACTCGTTGCTTTTCCTAGTTCCCATCGCTCAGGTCGACCTTTGATTGTCGCTTAAGAGGGGTCGGACGAGGGCGTTTGTCAGGCAAGAAGCATCAGAGCTGAGATTATGTAAATAGATCAATAGCTTGCTCCTGTCATGCGGACTCGAGGCGTAACGGGTGTGGGCTCGGCTGGGCGTGGACGTCGACGACGCGCTCTCATTGTCCGAGGCGACCGAGATCTAGTGTTCAGCGTTTCGCCGGCGGTCATATGTCCAGTCGGCGAAGCGCCCCATTTCGGCCATTACCGTGCTGCGGCCGCTGCCCGAACCGGACTGACCTAGAAGGGGGCAATCGGCACCTTCGCCCCATTTCAGACGTTAGCGCCACGCTGGCGGTGTCCCAAAGGCGGTCGTTCCGCTGAGAGGCCTGCGAGCAAAAAAATGGGGTGGGTTTCGGACGGTCTGCTTGTGGACGCGCGCTTTGGCTGACGTCGCTCTACCACAAATTGGCCCAGGGCCATGACCCTGGCTCATTGCCTCGTCATCTACAGCTGGCTCTCGCAACCTCGCTTCGGCCAAACAACTGGCTAGGACCGAACGTCGTCTAGAGCCCCTCCAGCGCGCATAAGAGCCAAACAACATCAACGATTTAGAGGAATTCTAAGGTGGAGCGATCTGGCTTGACAAGGCCTATCCATTAAAGTGACAACGCCAGTCATGTTTATTGGTCGCTGTCGCATGCGGTACTTGGAGAACCACGAATGACCCCAAATCGGCCCTGCCATCCCTTCATTCCTGCCGCCCTGACCTGCCTGATGGCCGCAAGTTCCGCAGGCCTTCCAGCTCTTGCCGAAGATATCGTCATCACCGACCACGAAAGCCGCGAAGTCGTGCTAACCGAGCCGGCCTCGCGGGTGGTGACCATCCCCATGCCGATGGCCTCGGGCGTCATCGCACTCGATGGATCTTCCAATCGGCTGGTGGGCCTCAACCCGCTGTCGCTGACTGCCATTCGCGAAGGTATTCTGGGCAAGATTTTTCCGGAGGCTCTCGACGTTTCCGACGCCGTCACCGGCACGGATTTCGTCCCCAACGTCGAAGCTCTGGCCGCAGTCAATCCGGACTTGGTCATTCAATGGGCGGGCCGCGGTCCCGAAATTGTCGATCCGATCATCAATGCCGGCCTCAGCACCGTGCTGATCAAATACGGCACCGAAGAGCTGACCCGCCAGTATATGACCATGGTGGCAACGGCCATTGGCAAGCCCGAGCGCATCGGCGAACTGGTCGAATGGCGTGACCGCGTGCAGCAGGACATTGCCGCCAAGACCGCCGACCTTGGTGAGGCAGACCGCCCTAGCGTGCTCTATCTCGGCCGCTCGCTCTCCGACATCACGGCAGCCGGGAACCAGGGGCAGTACAGCTCCTGGTATATCGAGCTGGCCGGTGGCAAGAACGCCGCCGCCGAACTCGACGGCAGCGTGTCGATCAACCGCGAGCAGATCGCCCAGTGGGACCCCGAAGTCATCCTGCTCAACAGCTTCGAACCGGAGCTGGACGTCAGCTGGGTCTATGACGATCCAATCCTCTCGCTCACCAGGGCCGCGCAGAATCACCGCGTCTACAAGATGCCGCTGGGCGGCTACCGCTGGGATCCGCCCAGCCAGGAATCGCCACTGACCTGGATGTGGCTGGCCGAGTTGCTGCACCCCGCCCTGTTCGACTATGACCTTCGCGCCGAAATGACTGCGGCCTACCAAACGCTCTACAATTACGAGCTGACCGACGGGGATATCGACGGCATCATCTGGACCGCCGAGCAGGGGACCGGTCTTGGCTACGACCAGTTCGCGGCCAACTGACCATGACCGCGCTTGTTGAGGAAGCGGGGGACATTGCCCCCCGCGCTCGGGGGTGGACGCGAACAGCGCTGATCTTTGCTCTCTTTCTCGCGGCGCTCGTCGTCAGCATCGTGATCAGCCTTTGCGTCGGCCGATACTCGGTCTCGGCGCTGCGGGCCCTCGAAATCCTCGGCGGAGCGATGGCCCAGCCCGGCCGCGTCGTCGAGTCCATGGACGAGCGCATCGTGCTGCTGGTGCGGACGCCCCGCGTCATCATCGCCGCCATGTCCGGGGCAGCCCTCGCCATTGCCGGCGTGGCCCTCCAGGGCGTGTTCCGCAATCCCCTCGTATCGCCCGAGGTCCTGGGGATTTCCCAAGGCGCTGCCTTTGGTGGGGCGCTGGCGATTACCATGGGCATCTGGGGCGTGCCGCTGCTGCTGGCCGTCTTCATCGCCGGCTTCTCGGCTCTGATTCTGGTGGGCCTCCTGGCTCGCATCGATGGCCGCACCGAGATCATCACCGTCATTCTGTCCGGCATGGTCATCGGCTCGCTTTTTTCCGCCTTTGTCTCGCTGCTGCAGTTCCTCGCCGATCCCAACAGTTCCCTGCCCGCCATCGTCTATTGGCTGATGGGCTCGTTTGCGACCGCTACCTGGGACCGCGTTCTGGTCTCGACCCCGGGCCTCGTGGTCGGCATGGGCCTACTCTGGGCCTTGCGCTTCCGCCTCAATATTCTCTCGCTCGATGACAGCGAAGCCCGCAGCCTTGGCGCGCGGCCGGACCTCGAGCGCTGGCTGGTCTTTGCGCTGGTCGCGTTGATCGTGGGCAGCCAGGTCGCGGTGTCCGGCATTGTCGGTTGGGTCGGCCTCGTCATCCCCCATGCCGCGCGGCTGATCGTGGGCCATGACCACCGTCGGCTGCTGCCGGCCACCGCCCTGCTCGGCGCCGCCTTCATGGTCACCATCGATACGCTGGCGCGCACGGTCACTGCTGCCGAGATCCCCTTGGGCGTACTGACGGCCATTGTCGGCGCCCCGGTTTTTGCCCTGCTGCTGCGCCAGCACTATCGCGACAAGGAAGCACGATGATCGGCCTCACCAATGCCACGGTCCGTTTCGGGTCCCGCACTATCCTTGATGGCTTGACCTTTGCTGCCGCGCGGGGTCGCAGCCTCGCCATTCTTGGCCCCAATGGCCGCGGCAAGACCACGGCCCTGCGCGCCATGCTGGGTTTCCAACCGCTGAACAGTGGCATCCGTACGGCCCCATCCATTGTCGGCTATGTTCCCCAATATGCGTCGAGCAACCAGAGCTATGGCGTGCTTGACGTGGTGGTGATGGGTCGCGCTGCCGGCCTTGGCCTCTTCGGACAACCGACCCCCGCCGATATCGCGGCGGCCAATGCCGCGCTCGACCAGGTTGGCGCCACCCGCTTTGCCGGCGAACGGTTCGACCGGCTGTCAGGCGGCGAGCGTCAGCTCGTGCTGCTAGCCCGGGCGCTGGCCACCGGCTCGGATGTCCTGGTGCTCGACGAACCCGGCTCAGCGCTTGACCTGCACAACCAGCAGCGGCTGCTGACCCTGCTGGACGATCTGCGCCAGCAACGCGACCGCGCCATTGTCTTTACCACGCACGATCCCAACCACGCCCTTGCGGCGGCGGATGATGCCCTGCTGATGATGCCCGAAGGCGAAGCCCTGTTTGGGCCGGTCGAGGAGACCATTCTGCCGCATCACCTTGAGCGCCTCTACGGCGTCGCCATGCGCATGGTCGATCTCAGCGCTGCCGACGGTGCCATACACCGCTGCGTCTTGCCGGCCTTTGCGGGAAGGCGCGCGGCATGAGCCTGCTGCTGATTCACTCCCATTTCGGACCCATCCCTGCCCCTTATGCCGCCGCGGTCGCCGAAGGGCGCGCCAGGAGCGTGCGCGAGCGCAACCTCACCGCCGCCGACTTCATCGCCGCCAGCGGGCTGATCACCACCCAGCATCTCGACCAGATCGGGTTCCTCGCTCATTCCACTGCGCTGCAGTCCATGCTCGATCGGGGTGGCCGCTGGTTTTTCAATGGCCATATGTTGCGTCGCTTCGTCGACGGGCTCGATGTCTATCGGCCCCTCTCCAAGCCCAAACGCGCCGATTACGCGCTCACCCGGCTCAGCGAGCACCCCATCTTCGCCGGCATCGACCCGACCAGCCTTGAGGAAAACAACGGCGTCGCCGGCTTTTACGGACGTGGCTACAACCCGCTACCGCCGGGCGGCCAGCCGGTCACTGGCATCGGGCCGGACCTGTTGCCGATCGACTGGGACTGGGCCCTGCCATCGGGAGGTCGCATCTTTTCGCACGCCGGCAACGACGTTGGCGGCATGACGGGCCAAGGCGGCTCCCGCGGCACCAGCGGCGTGCCGGTGGAACGCATCCTTGCCTGGTGCGCCGGGGAGATCTGCCCATGAGCATTCTGGCCATCCATCCGGGCGCATATTACCACATCGAAAGCCTCGAAGCGCCACGCTATGCCGACCACTTTGATCGGCTGGTCCGTCCCGAAGACCTCGCCGCGGAACGGCTTGAGGAACACGCCGTAGTGCTCATCCCCTGCCGCACCCCGGCCGACCGTATGGAAGAACACAAACCGCAGCTTCGCGCCTATCTCGACAATGGTGGCACCATCATCGCCACTGGCGAGAGCGAGAGCCAGCTGTTCCTCCCCGGCATAAGCTTCACGCCCCAGTCCACCAATTTCTGGTGGTGGCTGACGCCAGGCGCCGATCTGGGCGTGCGGATCACCAAATCGGAGCATTCGCTGTTTGAACGCCTGGCCCAGCGCGACATCACCTGGCACCTGCATGGCTGGTTCGACGTGCCTAATGGCGCCGAGGTGCTGGCCGTCAATGGCGAAGGCAAGCCTATTCTCTATATCGATGAAGTGACGACCAAGGGCCGGATGGTCATTACCAGCCTCGACCCCTTCTTCCACCACGGCAGCCATTTCATGCCTGCCACCACGCGCTTCCTGGATGGCTTCCTGCCCTGGATGCGCGAAACGCTCGACAAGGACCCCGCATGACCGACCAGATCACTGTACGCGAGGACGGTAAGGAACTCGCCTATCGCTATGCCGACCTGATGCTGTTCCACGGCTTCGGCTTTCCCGGCGGTGTCGCACATGCCTTTAAGGTCATGCAGAGAGCTCTGCCGCTGCTCGACAATGGCGCTCCGCCGGAACGCCGCGAAATCGCCATCCGCACTGCGTTCCGCGGCCCGGGCGCACGCGATGCCTTTGAAATGGTCACTCGCTCGCTGACCGAGGACCGTTACGTCGTCGATGCTGCGCTGGAGTGCCCCGAACGCGGCGAGACCCTCGCGCGCTATGTCTTCGTGCTGTCCTATCGCGAGACCACAGTCCGGCTGCAGCTGCGCGACGGTATTGTCCGGGATGAATTCATCGCGCTCGGCCGCAAGGCGGACCGCACCCACGAGGATGAGGTGCGACTGACCTACCTCACGCAAGAGATGGCGCAGCGTTTGTTAGCGACCGCCGCAGCAGAGGTGTATGACGTCACGTAGAGCCCAGCTGAGGATATCAGGCTTTTCCTAATGGCGAGCTCAAGGCGCCCGTGGTGATCGGTCGGGACCATCTCGATTCGGGATCGGTGGCATCGCCCAATCGGGAAACCGAGGCCATGAGGGGCGGCTCGGACGCCGTGTCCGATTGGCCGCTGCTCAATGCCCTTCTCAACACCGCATCAGGCGCGACCTGGGTGTCGCTGCATCACGGGGGCGGCGTCGGCATGGGCTTTTCCCAGCATGCCGGCATGGTCATCTGCGCTGATGGCACGGACGACGCCGCCCGCCGCATCGAGCGGGTACTGTGGAACGACCCCGCCAGCGGCGTCATGCGCCACGCCGATGCCGGCTACGAAATCGCCATGGACTGTGCCCGCGAAAAGGGCCTCGATCTCCCCGGCATACTCGACTGACATAACTCGGCGCAAGGCGGGTCCGTTTTCTCCGGGGTCACCATGCAGATCATCCGCAGCCAAGACCACAAGATCGTACCATGGCGTAACGGCGGTGGCGTGACCCGCGACGTTTCGAGCTACCACGATGATGCACAGGGCCAGGATTTTCTTTGGCGGCTGAGCATCGCCACGGTCAGCCAGTCGGGGCCGTTTTCGCACTTCCTAGGTATAGATCGCACCATCGCCGTCATGGCTGGCGATGGCTTTTCGATGCAGGTCGAAGACCAGCGCGTCGCGCTCGATCGGGCAACGGCGCCCTATTCCTTTGCCGGGGAAGCCGAGGTTTGCGCCACCGTGACTGCCGGACCCACCACCGACCTCAACATCATGACCCGGCGCGGCGTGTTTGCTCACACCATGACACGCCTGCTGATCGACCGGCCAACCTCCCTGCCTATTCTAGCACCGTTGACGATCATCGTCTTCAACGGCGCCTGCAGGGTTACCGTTGGCTCTGTTGCAGAGCAGATGGAGATTCTGGACGCACTGGTGGTCTCGAAAAACGAGGTTCCGATCGCGTTGTCGCCCCCCCCTCGCCCGCCGAGCTTTATCTCATCGGCATCACCGGCCCATAGCGATCACACCGCCACATGCGGGTATCGGGTTTGAGCGGTTTCGAGAGGCAATGCTTGAGAGGTTGTGAAGTAGCCGAGAATGGGCCTCGAAAACATCGTTGTCGGTGCTAGGTCGAGACGGCCGAGGCACGTCCGCTTTCAGGAGTTTGCTGATTGGCCTCGAAGGTCCGAATTGGGGCGCGTTGCTGGTCGGCAGCTTACGACCCCATCTCGGTCATTAAGCGCCGTCGTCAGATCACCTAAAAGCGGACATCGAAGAGGCGCGCTTTTCGGCTTCGTTGAGCCTGAGGGATTTGGGGGCTTCCTCGCTTGGCGCGCACCGCAACCCTTAGGGTGTTCGCCAGCATAGTCGTCGGTTGGTGGGGATCGGCCACTCCGCCCATCATGGGTTCTGTTGATCCTCCACTACGACCGCATCACCGCTGGCGAGGCCGCTGATGGGTTGGAGCAAAGCCGCAATTTTCTGCAGGGTCGTTGCAAGGCGCTTAAGAGCAGCAAGGTAAGCCTCGCTCGCACCAATCGGCGCGCCCAACCTATCGAGCGACATTTCTTGAACCAATCCTATGAATTGCGCGTCCTCACGGAGTTGCGCAATCGTGTCGCGCACATGCTGCAGTGCCTCGCTGGCCCGAGAAGCTCTCAGTGCCTCAGCTCTCCCCGAGACCTTTATGATGTCCGCTCCAGTGTACGAGGCAACCACTGGACGCTCCATGAACCGATGGCCTTTAGCTGGTCGCCGTACTTGAGCGTCCCACTGTGGTAAGTGTGGCCGACTAGAGGCTAGAACTCGCTCCAGTCGGGTTTGGCGGCTCTGTTCACCCGCGAGGATTGGAGCCGCTTGTCGCGGGCCTAGTAAGGCGAGATGGTCCAGAGGCTTGCTGCTTCACCGAGGCTTGGCTGGGCTCCGGCAGGAGGCGGTTCTCATCGAGCACAAAGATCTCAACGATCCGATCGAGCTCGCTTGCCTGCGCCTCGGTCTGCTCGATGGCGGCATTGGTCTGTTCGACCAACGCGGCATTGTGCTGGGTCATCTCGTCCATCGTGCGGACCGCGGTCGTCACTTCCTCAATGGCGGAAGCCTGCTCACGACTGTCATTGGCGATGGATTCGAGCAGGCCATTATTGCCGCGCGCCGCATCCAGCATGGTCTTGAGCTTGCCTGCAGCTTCACCGACGAGCTTCGAACCCGATTTCACCTCGTCCGCAGACTGCTCGATCAGCACCTTGACCTCGCTCGAGGCCTGCGCTGCCGATTGCGCAAGGCGCCGCACTTCCACAGCCACAACGGCAAAGCCCTTACCGGCGTCGCCAGCGCGCGCTGCCTCAACTGACGCGTTGAGCGCCAGGAGGTTGGTCTGGAAGGCGATGTCATCAATCATGCCGATGATACTTGAGATCTTGGCAGACGATTGCGTGATGCGCCCCATCGCTGACGTCGCAGCATCCATCACCTGGCCACCTTCCTCAGCGGCACGGGTCACAAGCGTGGCGCTGGCACTGGCATCTTTGGCCCGCTCGGCGTTCTTCACCACTGTCGCAGCCAGTTGCTCCATCGCCGCCGAGGTTTCTTCGATTGTCGCGGCCTGCCGGGTCGTGCGCTCGGAAAGGTCGTTGGCGCCCGACAGGATTTCGCCGGTCGCCGTCTTCAGCGAACCGGACGTGCGGCGGAGCTGGCCAACCACTTCGGTGAGTTTGTCGGCGACCGCGTTGACATCGTCCTTGAGTGTTGCGAAGGCACCTTCGTAGTCGCCTTCCATGCGATGCGTGAGGTCGGTGTGGGCCATTGCTCCCAGCACGTCACCAATCTCGATCACCCCGCGATTGAATGTCGAGACCAGATTGTTGACGCTGCCGGCAAGAGCATTGAGCTCGGGATCGGGAAATTCCACCGCCACCTGTCGTGTGAAGTCGCCTGCCACGGCCGCGTCCACCACATCGCCAAAAGCGGACCGCAGCTCGCTCATCATCTGCTGGCGCTCCTGTTCGTGCGCCAGGATCCGGTCCGCTTCCGCTTCGGACATGGTGCTGATGCGAAGCCCGTTCAGGCGGAAAACTTCACGGCCCTCGCCATTGCACCAACCTCGCTCCGCCTTTGCGCGTAGGGAACCTCGACATCGTAATCGCCCGCCGCAATGGTTTCCATGACCGAAGCCAACCGAGGGACCGGCCGCGCAATGAGCCGAGAGAAGATCAGGCCGCATGCGATCAGTACAACCATCACCACGCTGCTCACCGTGGCGATCAGCTGCAGAGCGCCGTTGGCCGAGGCAGCAACGACCTCCAGCGGCGTGCCTACGAAAATCGCGCCTAGAACCTGTCCCTCCGCTGTAGCGATCGGCTGCAGGGCTCCGAGGAAGCGGCGCCCGCCTATCGCCACTTCCCCGGCAAAGGCCTGGCCTGAAGCAATGGTTCGGTACGGAGCTCCGGCCGCGAGAAGCTCACTGTCCGCCAGCCGTTGACCCGCAGTATCCACCAGGCTTGTGGTCTTGGTCAGCAAGGCACCGGTTTCCGGGTCGAGGACGAAGACCGCGGCCTCTTGACCGGTCACTCGGGTTATCGAGCCCACAATCGCCGTGTCAAAGAACGGGGGGATGGCAAAGCTGTGGAACGACTCGATGCGGCCGTCGGCGAGCCACGCCACGACAGACCCCGATATTCGACGTTCGAGGATCGTTGCGGCAATCCCGAGATTGACGCGCTGCTGTTCGGCTGCCGCTGCCTCCGACTGCGAACGCAAGTTGGCGTAGACGGCTGCGGAGACTATTCCGATCGACAACAGGATTGACAGCACCATCAGCACCGCAATGGCCGTCGTCATGCGGATGTTGGCGAAGAAGGTATTGACCGGCTTCATGTGGGTTCCTGCACAAAGGTGGGAAGGCGCCTGGCGAAGTCCAGTAGCTGTCGATCGGTGCCGCTGGTCGAAAGCAGGGAAATCGAGCTCGTGGGCGCGACATCATCGTGAGGCAGGACGAGCTGCGGCAGCCCAGCTAGCCCCGCCAGGCAGGTGAGTGCGATCGCGCGCTGCCGAAAGCGATCAAACTCGTCCGGGGTGGCGTCGACTCGGGGCGGTAGGACCGGAAGTGACGGAAAGATCGCCACATCCCGCGTGCCGAGCCGCAAAGCAAGTCTGTCGCTCAGATACGCCTTGAGTTGTCGTGCCTCTGCCAGTTGCGAGGCGGGGACATGTCGCCCGCGTTCGAGCCGCAGTCTTATCTGGGGGTCGATACTGCCAGGCCCGCTTTCAAGGAGGCGAGCGTTCGACGCTGCCGCCTCATGCCAGAGGATAGTCTGGAATGCTTCGGACAACTCGCTCAGCCGCAGGCCGCCCAGTAAGCGAACGGGCGTTGCCCGGTGGCCGATGGCAGCGACGAAGTCCCTGCCCACATCGCCTTCGCAGGCGTCGAGCAGTTCCTCCGGCAGGACCATTCTGACTAGAGCCACTCCGTTATTCGTTACGCCCAGCGCCGCCATTGCCCGATCGAGAACATCGAGTCTGCGAACAATCAAACCGACAGTGTCGAAGCTCGGGGCCACCGCCCGGCAACCGCTCAGCGAAAGTAGTCCGTGCGTCGGTCGCCAACCGATGCAGCCGTTGAGAGCAGCTGGAAGGCGGATCGAGCCAGAGGTGTCGGTACCCATACCAATGTCCGCAAATCCCTCCGCCACAGCGAGGGCGCTGCCCGTCGATGATCCGCCGGCTATGATGCCAGGAAACCTCGCACTGGCGGGAGAGCCAAAGTGTATGTTGCGGCCGAGCAGCGAGTAGGCCAGCTCATCGGTATGAGTCTTTCCCACGAACCGCGCGCCTGCATCGAGCAGGCACTGAACCGTCGCTGCGGTTTGAGTCTTGATGCCCGATGCCGCCAGTTCAAACGCGTTGCCGGCGGCGGTAGGGTATCCAGCTACGTCGAAGATGTCCTTGACCGCCAAGGTCAAGTCCGAAAGGGGCCCTCCGACGTAGGAAGCGACAGGCACGTTTGGATACGGCAGGAATGCGTCGTTATGCCTGAGCGACCCGCCACTCCCGTTCATATCTTGAGATGCCCCAGAATTGTGTCGCGCGCCTGGGGCGACATATTCCCGGTGTCGTCGATCTCGCCTTGCTTGAGAACTGCCCAGCGGTCCGCGACCTTGAGGGCGAAATCGAGGTTCTGCTCGACGATCAGCATGGTCGTGCCATTGGCCTGCCGGTCGTTGCGCAATACTCCGGCGATGCGATCCACAACGGAGGGCTGCAGGCCTTCCGATATTTCGTCGATAAGCAGCAGGCGCGGCCGCAGCATCAGCGCGCGGCCAAGCACGAGCATCTTCTGTTCGCCCCCCGATAGCGTGCCGGCTTTCTGCGTCAGGCGCTCGGCAAAGATCGGAAAGAACTGCACCAGCCGCTCCAAGGCGGGGGCAAAGTCCTGCCGCCGCGCTACCGCAAGGCGGAGATTGTCCTTGATACTGAGATCCTGGAATAGCGGCTGCTCCTGCGGGGCATAGCCGACGCCAGCGCCGATCAATTTGTTCGGCGAAAGTCCGCTTGTCGACTGGTCATCCAGGTGGACGGAGCCCGAGCGTAGCGGCAGCAGACCGAGAATGGTCTTCAACAGCGTGGTCTTCCCCATTCCGTTCTTGCCCAGCAGCACCAGGATTTCTCCGCTCCGGACCGAGAGGGAAAGCGACTTAACTACGTCGATGGCACCATAGCCGCTGCGGGCGGCATCGACCGTGAGCTTGGACGTGGCGCTGGCGATATCAAGCATGAACGCCTCCCGAATAGATGGTCTTGACGGTTTCGGAATTGACGACCTCGGCTACCGTGCCATCAAGCACCAGCTTGCCTTGATGCAACACAACGATGCGGCTCGATATCTCGCGTACAAAGTCGAGGTCGTGTTCCACCAGCACGACGGCGAAGCCAAGTTCCCGCGTGAGCCTGATCAAGATGTTCCCGATAGTGGTGCGTTCTACCTTGGTCAGCCCTGCCGTGGGCTCGTCCAGCAGAACGAGGCGCGGCTCCAAGGCCACCACCATGGCGAGCTCCAGTGCCTGCTTCTGGCCATGGGACAACTGGGTCAGCGGAGCCGATAGCATGGCGTCGAGCCCGGTCAGTGCCAGAATGTCTCTGGCGGCGGAAGGCAGGGGCAAATCGTTGGTCGCCTCGGTGACGCTCGGCTTGTGTCGTGCAACCCGCGCCATGCGCAGGCAATCGGCCACCGTTAGGCTTTCGAACACGCTGGCCACCTGGAACTTGCGGCCAACGCCGAGCGCCACGATCTGGTCCGGGGTCAGAGACCGGATGTCGGTGCCGTTTATGGCGATCCGCCCGGCGACACCGAGCGTGCCGTCGCTGAGGGCGCGCATCAGAGTGGTCTTGCCGGCACCGTTGGGTCCAACCAGGCTGACCAGTTCGCCGGGCGCGACATCGAGGTTGATGCCCTTGAGCACGACATGGCTACCATAGGCCATTTCGAGCCCCTGGACGCTTAGCAGCGCTTGCCCGGAATTGTCCGGCGGAAGCGCGACATCGAGCCCCACGGGCGTCACCGGACGCGACGCCCGGAAACGGTCGGGCAGCAGGCGGGTAGCCAAAGCCGCGAGGCCGTTTGGCAATACGATGATCATCACCACGAAAAATCCGCCGACCAGCAATTGCCAGACGAACGGCAGTTCGCCCGAGAGGTTGGCGCTGAGATAGTCGATACCAAGGGTACCTAAGATCGGCCCGATGATCGTGCCGCGACCGCCAAGTGCGGTCCACACCACCAGTTCGGTGCCGAAGACGAAGCCGGTATTCTCCGGCGCAACTACGCCGGAAGCGTTGGCGAACAAGAACCCCGACAGACCGGCCACGCCGGCCAGGATGGCGGTGAGCCCGATCTTGATCGCTTGGGTATTGAGGCCGAGATAGGCGCAGCGGGCTTCGTTGTCGCGAATGGCGACAAGGATCTTGCCCGCATCGGAGCGAATGAATATCCAAGCCGCCGCCGCCAGCACGATGAGGCAGGCGCCGATCAACCGGAAGTAGCCATGCAGTCCCAGTGGCAGGGTCGGATACCCCACCAGGCCGCTGCTGGACCCGGTCCATGCACCGCCAGCGAACACCAGTTGGGTGATAACGATGGGTACGACGAGCGAAATCACCGAGGCATAGAGGGGGGTGGAGTTGTAGTAGAAGGACAGCCAACCAACCGCGAGACCGAGCAGGACGGGCAGTACGAGAGCCAGGATCAGGGCCAGCGCAAAGAATTGCGGCGCCCCGCCCAGGTGGGTCAGCACCATTGCCGCGGCGTAGGCGCCGACGCCAAAGAAGGCTGCCTGACCGAAGGTGAGAATTCCGGTAAAGCCCCAGAGCAGGTCCACCGTGATGGCCAGCATGGCGTAGATCATTGACCGTGTCAGGACGTTGAGCGTGAAGCGGTCGAGGACTAGCGGCCCGAGCAGAACGAGCAGCACCGTCACGATGACAATTGGAAGCAGAAGCCTCGCGGATTTAGGCATTGGAGAATCCTCTGGGCCGGACGCGCAGGACGATGGCCGAGAGCACGGCGACCGTGATGCTGCCGAGGACGGGACTGACGAAGGTGCTGACCAGCACCTGTACCCCTCCGAAAACAATACAGGCTATGGCTAGGGCGCCGAAGGACGAGCCTGAGACCATCACCAACATGAATGCACCAATCAGCCAGGCGACACCCATGGTGGGGTCGACGCTGGTCAGTGGGGTGAGGAGCACGCCGGCCAGCGCAGCGAGGCCGGTTCCGGTGACGAACGTGGCGAAGCGGACGAGACCCGTATTGATGCCGAGTGCTCGCGCCAGCGCCTCATTCATGATGACTGCCCGTGCAGCGAGGCCCAGGCGTGTCCCTTCGAGCAGCAGCGAGAATCCGCCACCGACGACAAGCGCGGCGAGGATCAGGAACAGGCGATAAGCCGAATAACTGAAGCCGAAAAACTCAAATGTTCCAGGCAGCAGATTGGGGGTGAACTGCACGTCGCGCCCGAACCATAGCGTGATGAGTTGACCAACAACGATGCTCAGGCCCCACGTCGCGAGGATCGCATCGAGCGGGCGACGATAGAGCGGCCTGACGATCAATTGCTCAGTGATCCCGCCCAGCGCCGCGCCGACCACAAACGCGACCGGTAGTGCCATCCAAGGATTCCAGCCCAGGCTGGCCGTCAGTACAGCGCAGTAGGCACCCAGGGTCAGCCAGGCGCCATGCGCGAAATTGATGATCTTGAGCACGCCAAAGATGGCCAGGAGGCCCGACGCAACGATGAAGAGCACCGATGCTGTAGTGATGATATCGAGAACGAGCGTCATGGCAGCCTCGCGGAAGGAAGGTGGGAGAGCCGAGGGAGGCGGCTCTCCCGAGTCAGCCTAGAGATCCGGGCACTGCGTTCCGGGGCTGACATTTTCGAACTGGGCCGCCACCGACACGGAGCCATCGCCCTGCACCTGACTAAGATACATGGTCAGCGGCGCATGGTGCTGCTCATTCATGGTGACCTGGCCGCGCGGTCCGGTGAACGACACCTCCGCAAGCGCAGCGACGACTGCGGCAGTTTCTGTTGAGCCGGCCGCTTCGACGGCGGCTTTGTAGAGGTAGATGGCGTCGTATTGCGGGACCGACAGGTCGTTGGGGGTGCGCATGTCTGCGCCGAACTTGGCGGCAAGCGCCTCCTTGAATGCGGTGTTTTCCGGCGACGGAATGCTGGTCACGTAGGACGAAGAGATGTAAATCCCCGCGGCGTCCGCACCCATCGTCACAGCGGTCCCTTCATCCATGGCGAGATTGCCGTATGGCAGGACTATGCCGGCACCGCGCATCTGCTTCGTAAGCGTCACGTTGGGCGCGCCGCCCGCCGTTGACGTAATGACTGCCTGGGCGCCCGAATCCTTGAGCTTGGAGACGACTGCGGTCCAGTCGCTACCATCCATCGGCAGGTATTCCTCACCGACAACCGTGCCACCATGCTCTTCGATGTACTTGCGCGCGAATTCCAGCATGCCACGGCCAAACGAATAGTCGCTACCGATCAGGAAGAACTTGGTCGCGCCTTCGCTCTGCATGAAGTGGTCCACCACTGGTGGAACCTGCTGCTCGGGCACCCAGGCATTCACATAGAGGTTGGCATTGCACGAACGGCCCTCGTAGAACGAGGTGTAGATGTAGGGCACGTCGCCTTCGGTGATGATGGGCAGGCCGGCATTGCGGGCGGCGCTGGTTTCCATCGAAATGATGACGTCGACTTCCTTCTGGTAGACGAGCGAGTCGAAGGCGCGCTGCGCGCCGGCGGCGCCCGACGCGTCGTCGGCCACTTCGAGCATGAGCTGGCGTCCCAGCACACCGCCTGCTGCGTTGATCTGTTCGACCGCCAGTTCGGCTGACTGCACCACCGAGGGGGCGACCACGCTGTTGGCGCCGGACAGGCCAACTGGTACGCCGATGATAATCGGATCGGTGTCCTGGGCGAGGGCGGAGGTGGACAAGAGCGCCGCAAGCAGGGCGATAGTGATGCCTTTGGTCATGAGTGTTTCCTTTTCCTGATGCCGATTATTCGTTATTTTCGGACAAGGACGGGTCCGTACCGTAGATATCCGTCCGACGATCACCCAGCACGTTGTTGAACTGGTTGAGCTTACGTGACGATTCGACCGAGCCCAGCTGGGCACGAGCCAGAATTATTTCCTGATTGGCGGCGCTGGCCGGGCCGGCAAGGGCCAGCCCATCGGGACCGACGATCAGGCTGCGCCCGATAAAGGGCTGGCCGCGCTCGACGCCGATGCGGTCTGCGGCAGCGATGTAGATGCCATTGGAATGCGCTGCCGCCCGGATCAGCGTGTTGGCGATGGATTCCTCGCCCTCTGCCTGCCCCGCCATTGGCACCCAGTTGGTGGGCACGCAGACCAGTTGCGCGCCGCCCAGGGCCAGGGCGCGGAATGTCTCGGGGAACCAGCCGTCGTAACAGATCGCCAGCCCGATCAGCCCGACGGGCGTGTCGAATACCGGCAGCCCCAGATTGCCGGGCTGAAAGAACAGGGTTTCCCGGTTCCACAGGTGCAGCTTGCGATACTTGCCGATGAAACCATTCGGCCCTGCCAGGATGGCTGCGTTGAAGAAGTCGTCGCCATCTCGCTCCGCCAAGCCGCAGGCGATGTAGACCGACAGTTCCTCGGACAGCGCGATAAGGCGGCGCGCGCTCTCGCCTTGAGGAACCGCGCCGGCAACTGCCTCCAGTTCCTCCTGGCGCTCAAAAACGTAACCCGTGTCGGCGAGCTCGGGAAGCACATGCACCGAAGCGCCACGCTCCGCTGCCTGCCGGATCAAGCGTTCCATTACGTCGAGATTGGCAGCCACGGCTCCAAATTCGGGCTGGAACTGGATGCTGGCGACGACGGTCGAATCGGGCGAAGTCAGATGCTGCAAGGCATACCCCAAAAACAAAAAGCCCCTGGTCCGGACGCGTGTCCGAAAACCAGGGGCTGCTGTAGCCGAATGTGAATGCGGCAGTCCTGCCGCGGGGCAATCTTGCCCGTTGTCAAAAAGCTGTCATGAAGACTTGCCCGCGTCAAGCGGGTATCTGGACATTATTTGGTCGGTCGGTCGTGCGGTCTAATTCTTCGGCGAAGGTGTTATGATCAAACCAAAATTTCGCATCGCCTCCTGCGCGGCGATGACCGTTTCGGCCACTGCGACCATCTGCTGACGCTGCGCTGTCGCCTGATCCCGCAGCATGCGATAGGCCGCTTCATCGTCGATGCGGTTGAGCTCGGCGAGGATCTTGACCGCCTTGTCGACCGTGCGCCTGCTCTTGAGAGTGTCTTCGAGCTTGGCCACCTTGGACGTCAACCGGCCCTCGAAACCCCACCTATAACGCGCCAGCGCAAACTGCGTCAGCACGCCAAGCGGCCGGATCGGCTTGCTGATCACGCCATGGGCGTTGAGGTCAATAATCGCCTTGAGGGCGATAGGGCTCTCATAAGTCACGATGGCGATGATTGCCGGGTTGCGATCGGCGAGAAAAGTGGTCACCCCGTCGGTCGACAAGTTCTCGACCTGCAGGAATACCGTGTCGATATCGCGCGGCAGGGCGGCCGGCATCGGCCATGTGGCTTTCACTTCGCATCCAAGGCGCTTGAGGTGATCCACCAGCGTCGCGGCGTCCTCATCGCGCGGGTGCACCACCAGCACGCGGGCTTGTCGCAGGTCTTCAAGGATCTTGCGCGCCTCGCCCTTCATGCTTCGCCGCTCAACCAGGTTTCGTCAAAGCGCGAGGTGACGAGATAGGGGTCGGGACGCACCGCCGCCGGTGCTTCCCAGACGATGTCAAACAGCCCGCCATCCCCCAGCACGCCGATACGCGGCGTCACCCAGATGTGACGGGTATCTTCGTCGAAAAACAGCTTTCCCTCGGGCGCGTCCATTTCTTCCTTCAGCATGGCAGCGGCAAGCTTGCTGCCATCCATCGATCCTACGCGCTCGAGGGCCCGGGCGAACATATGCACCTGCGCATAGGCAGGCTGCGACCAGACGCTGGTATTGGTGCCCTCGCCGAAGCGGGACTTGTAGGCCATGACGAACCGCCGATTGGCGTCGCTGTCGATGCTCTGGAAGTACGAGGCGGCCAAGATGTGGCCCGTGCATTTTTCCCAGCCGATGGCGCGGATTTCGCTTTCGGCCATCGTGAGACTGGCGATTGGACATTGGCTGCGGTCGATGCCGCGTGCGTCGTATAGGGAGTAGAATTCCTGCGCCGAGGTGCCGATGACGGTCGAGAATACGGCGTCAGGCGCGAGCCGCTCGATCTCGTCCACCAGCGCGGTTAGTTCGGCAGTTCCGGCATCGAGGGGAATGTAGCGCTCGGCCACCACCTCGCCGCCCTTGGATTCGATCAGGTCGCGCATCACTCGATTGGATTCGCGAGGATAGATGTAGTCCGCGCCGACGAGGTAGACGCGCCGGCCGTATCGCTGCAGCAGGTAGTCGGCCAGCGCAAAGGTATTCTGGTTCAGCGTCGCGCCGGTATAGATGACGTTCTCGGAATACTCGAAACCCTCATACATGGAGGGGTATACCAGCAGCCCATTGTGCCGTTCGACGATGGGCAGCACCGCCTTGCGGCTGGCCGAAGTGGAACAGCCGAAAATGACGCTAAGCTCTTCCTCGGTCAGTAGCTCGCGAGCCAGTGCACGATAGGCCGAATTGTCGCCGCCTGGATCGTAGGCCACCGGCGCTATCTGGCGCCCGAGCACGCCACCGTCCGCATTGATTTCCTCGATGGCCAATGCCGTGCCGAAGAAATGTTCGCTCTCGGTGATGCTGGTCACGCCGCTGCGCGAGAATAGGACGCCGACACGCCACGGTTCGGGTTCTTTGCTGTTCATTGGGTGCGCCCTGTTTGGCGCATGGTTAGTTGCATCCTCGTTCGGTGTCAAAAACGGTGGCTGCGTGTAAAAATGAGGCCCGGCAGGTGCCGGGCCAGTTTGGTGGGTGCGAACCTGCCTGGGAGGAACAGTCAATCGGCAGTGTCGGGGGCCAGCTTGTCAGTCAATGCGCCGATGGCGCCGAGATAGGTGTCGACCCTTATGCCGGCAGCGACATGGCCGGCTTGCGGATGCACCTTTGCCATTACCTCGGACAGCGTCCGGTTTTCGGCCGTTGCGACCTGGGTGGATTCGTAGAGGGCGTGATGGGCGTGGTGCCGGCCCATCTGATCGGAGAGGCGCATCATGATGGCCTCGGACAATATCTGTCCCCGTGTCAGCTCGAGATTGGCCGCCATCCGGTCGGCATGCACGACCAGGCCGTCGCACAAGCCGGCCAGTGTGGTTGCGATCGAGACGCCCAGAATGGCGATCTCGGGCACAACGATGTCGGTGACGTTGGTGGCCGAGGAATCGCCCTCATCCATCCGCGGCATCGACCAAGTGGCGAGAGGCACGCGCGCCGTCAGCAATCGGCAGAGGCTGATCAGCAACAGGGCCGTTGATGGATTGCGCTTCTGCGCCATGGTCGAACTACCGACCTTTCCGTCGTGGAACGCCTCCGCGACCTCGCCGACTTCGGTGCGCTGCAGGAAAACCACGTCGTGAGCGATCTTGTCCGCGACCTGTGCCAGCAAGGCGAGCGCTGCTAGATAGTCTGCCGGCCTGTCAAAAGACGAGCGCAGCGGCAGTTCGGCGGCCTCTAGCCCCAGCCGCGACGCCACCGCAGCCGCGACGGCCGGCCCTTTGTCACCCATGGCGGCGAATGTCCCGATGGCGCCGCCCAGATTGACCGGGAAGGAACCATCGATCCGCTGCTCGAGCCGGGTTCGAGCGCGGCGGATTTCATCCAGCCACGCCAGTACTTTGTAGCCGAAGGTCATTGGCAGCGCGTGCTGCCCGTGGGTCCGCCCCACCTGCAAAGTATCGCGATGCGTGCGGGCGAGCAGGGCCAGGCTCTGCTCCAGGCCGGACAGTGCGGTCACCGTCAACCGGTGCGTCCTGCGCATCTGCAGGGCCGTGGCGGTGTCGAAGATATTCTGCGTGGTGGCGCCCCAATGGAGGTAGCCGGCCGCCGGTTCACCCGCCAGTTGCTCCACCTGTTTGAGCACAGGCACGAAGGGGTGTTGCGCATGGGCAATGTCGGCACTCAGTCGGCCGAAATCCATCTTCTCGGCCCGGCAGGCCGCGACGATGGCCGGCACGACCGCGGCAGGGATGAGCCCCAGCTCCCCCTGCGCCTGAGCCAGGGCCGCCTCGACGTAGAGCCAGGCCTGCACCGTGCTGGCGTCGGTCCAGATGGCAACGGCCTCCGGCGCGAACCAGTGACGGGTGATGACGGATTGAAACATCGAATTGCTTCCTGGACGAACTGGATGCCGCCGCGCGACCTGTCACCGCGCGGCGGCCTTGCGTTACTCGACGCTGATCTGGGCGCCGTCAATGATCGAGGCATAGATAGCCTGCTGTTCGTCGATGAAGGCGGCAAACGGCTGAGCTTCGAGCGGTGCAGCGACGAAACCGGACTCGGCCAGACGCGCCACGACGTCCGGATCAGCTGCCAGATCCGCAATGGCCGCACTGAGTTCGGCCACGATCTCGGGGGACGTCCCGGCCTTGACGAAAACGCCCTGGAACAGCGGCAGCGCCACACCCTCGAAGCCGGGGATTTCACCCAGCGCCGGCACGTCTGGCAAGGCGGACGAACGGTCACTGCTGGTGACGGCAAGCGCCCGAACCTGCCCATCCTTGATGAAGGGCAGCGCCGTCGACGTGGTCAACACTGCGGAGTCAAGGAGACCAGCCAGCAAGTCCGTCGCCACCTGCGCACCGCCTTGGTAAGGCGCGTGGACCAGGGTGATGTCGCCGACGGTCGAGATCATCTCTCCGACGAAATGCTGGGCCGAACCGATGCCCGGCGTGCCATAGGTCAGCGTGTCGGGTTCGGCCTTGGCCGCCGCAACGAGATCGCCCAGCGAGGTGTATGGCGAGGCGGCCGGCACCGTGATGGACATCGAGGTGATCGCCGTGCGGCCCACGGGAATGGTCTCGACCTTCCAGTCGATGCCCACCGACTTGTTGACCATCGGCACCGCGACGGTGTCGAAGCCGCCATAGTAGAGGATCGAGCCGTCAGTGCCGCCGTTGAGCAGGTTCTGCAGTGCGATCATGCCGCTGGCGCCGGTGGCGTTCTCCACCACCACGGTGCGGCCCAAGCGCTCGCCCAGTTCCGGCGCAACCACGCGCGCCGCGAAATCGGCGCTGCCACCCGCGGAATAGCCGACCAGCAGCGTAATCGTTCCGTCGGACTGGCCGAGCGCCGGGGCGACCAGGGCCGAGACGGCAACGCCGAGCACGAACAGGCGTTTCAAATTCTTCATCTTCCACTCCTCCATGGATCTTGACAGATACAATATATATTGTAGTTATATTGTGTCAGGTTGGATTTGATATGCGCTACACACCACTTATTGCAAGCGGTATTTTGGCACATCAGTGCACTTGCAATATGTATCGTCATTGTATAGGAAATGCCGCCCATGGGTGATCCGAACAGATTGCAGACCTATTTGCGCAAGCTCTCCATGGGAGCTGCAGCAGGGGAAAAACTGCCGACCTTCCGGCAGCTGATGCAGGATTTTTCCCTGTCGCAGTCGGCCGTGCAGCGGGTGTTCGAAGCGTTGCGCGCCGAGGGCCTGATCGTGTCCCAGGTGGGCCGCGGAACCTTTTTCACCGGCGGCGCAGAGGCACCCGCTAGCGACTTTGAGCGCTCCCGCAATTCGGGCACAGGCCGCAGCGTCATCCTGTTGCGTCGGCCGTTGCAGAACCAGCGCGGACGGCTGGTGCTCGATCGGCTGCAACAGGCGCTGAGCAACCATGGCGACGTGACGCTGGAGGTGGCCTATTCCGATCCGGACCATGCGCGACAGGTGTTGCAGACCCTGCCGCGTTTCGACGCCTGCATCGTTCAGAACTCGTTCGACATCATGCCGATCGATATGATCGCCGCCATCCGCCGCCGAACCGATACCGTGATCGTCGATGGGGCCTGGCTGGTCGGCACCGATATTGACGCCGTCGGCTTCGAATGGGGCGAACCGGTGGAGCGCGCGGTGCAACTGCTGGCCGAGACAGGCCACGAGCGGATCGTGCTGGCGACCACCGCCAATGCGTTTCTAGCCAATGAAATGGGCCTGCACCGATATCGATCAATGCGCTCGCGACCGGGCATCGGCGACCGGCTGAGCCAGGAGCTGCGCATCCCGCACCTGCCGCCGCAGGCCTATGAGGAAGCGGTCGTGGCGGCGTTGGTCGAGGCAGGCATGCTGGAAGGCGCCCAGCGGACCGGCCTCATCGTCTGGGGCATTGAAAGCGGCCAGCGCTTCAAGACGCTGCTGCAGCGCGCCGGCGCCCGTGTGCCGGAGGATGTCTCGGTGGTGCTGCTTGGCCGCACCGATATTGCCGAAGAATCTGCGGGCCTGTTCCACACTATCGGTTATCGCGCCGAACAGCAGGCGGATGCGGTCTTCGCCCGGCTGCTGGACCGGTGGGAGCGGCCCAACCGGCCATTTGAACTGGGCCTGCTGCCGGTGGAGGAACTGGCAGGGCCTTCCATCAAAATCACAACCGGCGATCCAGCCGGCTAAAAGCGATCGGAGGAGCAAGCATGGCGGCAAAAATTCGCGGCGAGCGAGATCTTGGAATTGGCATGCTCTACCTCGTTCTGGGCGTTGGCGGCTTCGCCATCGCCCAGCATTACGCGTTCGGCACCCCCCGCCAGATGGGTCCCGGTTTTTTCCCCAGCATCATCAGTGGCCTGCTGATCGCGTTTGGCGCGGTGGCGGTCATCCGCGGCGTCGCCATCGATGGCCCGCGGGTCAGCGGCTGGAACCTCAAGGGCATGGCGCTGATCACCGGATCGGTCGTCGCCTTCGGCGTCACGCTAGCCCCGCTCGGCCTGCCTCTGGCCATTGTCATCTCAACGCTGATCGCCGCAGCCGCCAGCGAGAAATTCCGCTTCGACTGGCGCGCCCTGGCCGGTCTCGTCCTGCTGGCCGGCGTGTGCAGCATCGTCTTTGTCAGCCTGCTCGGCGTGCCAATGCCGCTGCTAGGCACCTGGCTCAGCTTCATTCCCCGCTAGACCGAGAACCATCATGGATATCCTGTCGAACCTGATGCTTGGTCTGTCGGTCACGCTGAACCCGGCCAATATCTTCTATTGCCTCATCGGCACCGTCCTGGGCACGGCCATCGGCGTGCTGCCCGGCCTCGGCCCGGTCGCCACCATTGCCATCCTGCTGCCGATCACCTTCGGCCTGCCGCCGGAGGCGGCCCTCATCATGCTGGCCGGCATCTACTACGGCGCCCAGTATGGCGGCTCGACCACGGCCATCCTCGTCAACCTTCCGGGCGAGCCCTCATCGGTCGTAACCGCCATCGACGGCTACCAACTGGCGCGCCAGGGGCAGGCCGGCAAGGCGCTGGCCACCGCGGCCATCGGTTCGTTCATCGCCGGCACCATCGCGACCCTGCTGATCGCGCTGTTCGCCCCAGCGCTGGCCAGTGTAGCGCTGCGGTTCGGCCCGACGGAATATTTCGCGCTCATGGTGCTAGGTCTTATCGCCTCGATCATCATGGCCTCCGGCGCAGTCCTGCATGCTTTAGGGATGATCCTTGTCGGCTTGCTTCTGGGCATGGTCGGCACGGATGTGAATTCGGCGGTGTCGCGCTACACATTCGGCATGCCGTTGCTGTCGGATGGCATCAACTTCGTCGTCATCGCCATGGGCGTGTTCGGAATCGGCGAGATCATCGCCAATCTCGAGGACGAAGCCGGCCGCGCGGTCACGACCAAGACTGTTAAGGGTCTAATGCCGACGCGCGAGGATTGGGGCAAGATCATTGCGCCGATCCTGCGCGGCACAGCACTCGGCTCGCTGCTTGGCATCCTGCCCGGCGGCGGCGCCGCGCTGGCTTCGTTCGGCTCCTACTCGCTTGAAAAACGGCTGTCGCGCCACCCTGAGCAATTTGGCCACGGCGCCATCGAGGGCGTTGCCGGCCCGGAGGCGGCCAACAATGCCGGCGCGCAGACCTCGTTCATTCCCATGCTCACGCTTGGTCTGCCGTCCAATTCGGTGATGGCGATGATGATCGGCGCCATGATCATCCAGGGTATTCAGCCCGGCCCATCTGTCATGACACAGCAGCCGACGCTGTTCTGGGGGCTCATCGTTTCGATGTGGCTGGGCAATCTGATGCTGCTGGTGCTCAATCTGCCGCTGATCGGCATCTGGGTGCGTATGATCGCAATTCCCTATCACTACCTGTTTCCTATCATCATGGTGTTCTGTGTGATCGGGGTATTCAGCGTCAACAACACGGTCTTCGATGTGTTCGGCATGGCAGCGTTCGGGGTGGCCGGCTATGTCGTGCGCAAGCTCGATGCGGAACCTACCCCAATGCTGCTCGCCTTCATCCTTGGCCCGATGATGGAAGAGTTTCTGCGTCGCGCGCTGCTTTTTTCACGAGGCGATCCGCTCACCTTCGTGCAGCGCCCAATTAGCGCCAGCATGCTGGCGCTGGCGGTGCTGCTGATCGTGCTCATGCTGCTTCCCACTCTCCGGCGCAAGCGCCGCGAGGTGTTCCAAGATGAGTAGCGGCCAACCAAGGGTTACGACGTGCGAGCAACCCCGTCTGCTATTCCCCCAACGCTGCCAAAAGCAGCCAGTCCGCAAACCACCCCATTTCTGACGCGGGCGAGACCCTAACCAGAACGACCGCTTTGGGGAAATCGAATGCCAGCCCGAACGGCAGAAATAGGGCGCAAAGCAGACCGGCTGTTGCTTCGGGTTCAGTAAGACTTCTCTGGAAGCACAACGCCGCCTGTGTCTGTCGCCATTAGTGCAGCAGCCTAGTAATTGGTGCGCTCGGACCAGTGGCGGCCCCTGCTCCATCAATGCGCTCCAGCTCGTCGGCGTTCTCAAGCAGGACGGCCGACGCCCGCGCTAACGCCGCCTCAATTCGTCGCCGTATGCTGGCGGCGGCAGATGGCGAAACGGCAGGGCGATGGTCTGGACCGTCCAGGTAGATCACCCCACATTCGCCAAAGCCAGTTTTGAGCTCTATGTCCCTGGCAAACGCCGTCGGGTCCTTTCCAGCTGACGAGCGAGCTCGCCGGCATTGGACGCCATCTCAGCCAACCCAAGCACCTGCGCCACAATCCGTTGTGCGTTCCGGTAAACCGCGACGCGTCGGCGGATTCGAGGCAACAACTTGTCGATAGGATCGGGGACCTGCGCCTCGATGTCGGGGACGGAAAATGGCCGCCCCGCCCGCCGCGCGGCGGCTTTCGCCATTCGCACCAGGCTTTCGACGTCGGCCCCAGTCCGTCCGACGAGCCGGTTGGCCAGTGCGGCAACGTCTTTGCCGAACGCGCCGGCACCGGCGTAGCGCGCCGGAATGGCCGCGATGGGAGCGGCATCCGACAACTCGATCCGAATGATCCGGTCAAGCCTACCGGCGCGCACCAGAGCCGGATCGATCCGCTCAACGTGGTTTGTAGCGCCGACGATCACCAAGCCCGGGGTGTTCATCGCTTCGGTCACGAGGACTAGCATCAGATTCACGATCTGGGTCCAGTACTCGACATAGTCGCCAGAAATCTGCGTTCGGCTTGAAATGCCATCGATCTCGTCGATGAGCAAAACGCATGGTGAGTTGGCAGTCGCCGAGCAAAGACCTCCTTCATGCGATTGAGGGTACCCGACAGATGCTTATGCCCGTTCCACTCGGCCACGTTCGACGCGACCAAGGGCACCTCGAGCGTTGCGGCAAGCACGGCTGCGAAGCTGGTCTTGTCGGTGCCGGGCGGGCCGGCCAGGACAACGGCCCGGTGATCGACTTCATCCCAGTCGAGCTTTCCCTCGCGCCACAGCGTCATGTCCTGACGGAGTTCCAGCCCCCAAGCTTTCGTATCCCCATAACCGGCGAGGTCATCGAGCCGAACCGTCGCCGGCTTGGGCCTCTCCAGCTTCGCGCCAACCACCTGCCGCAGCCGTGACAAGCACTCGGACGCCGGACGGGCCCGGCGAATATGGGCTACCAGATCTGGGGTACGAAGGTTCTCGGTCGACGGGAAGCTCAGGACACCGGAGGGGACCTCATCATGAGCGGCCTCGAATAGCAGAGCTGATCAAGAAAGCGCGCCCAAAGAACCGCCGACTGCGAAGAGCAGGGTGGAATCCCCGAATTTATTGTTTGCGGTCAACGACCTGAAGAAACTTCTTAGTGAAGGGCGAGGCTGTCTTGAGTGACAATCCGGTCGGTCTTAATTGACCCCGACATAGCGCTGCGGTGGCGGCGCGGCAACGCCCGGAACGGCCGCTTTAACCGGCTGTTAGGGTTAATGATTTATTGCATGAGGGGATGGGCGCACAGCCCGAATTTTGAGTCTATCGCGCGGCCCTGCGGCATCTGAACCCGCCCCTGGTCCCGCAGGGAGAGCCGCCGGTGACGTCCCTCAACCATGGTATCAAAGCCCTGCGCACGCTTATGCTGGCCGGCGTTGCGGTGGTTGCGCTGGGCGCTTGCGCCTCCAACCGCGGCAGCATGCCGTCGCCCGATTATTCGGGCATGGCGGCCGGACAGAATTTGCAGACCCTTGGTGAACTGGCAGCGCGCTACAAGTCCAACCCGCGCGACAAGGCCGTGATCATCCACTATGCAGCGGCCCTGCGCGCCGTCGGCCAGAGCCCGCAGGCGGTTGCGGTGCTGGAAAACGGCATCACCGCCTATCCTGATGATGTCGACATTTCCGTCGCCTATGCCAAGGCGCTGACATCAGACGGCCGGTTCGAGCAGTCGCTCACCGTGCTCGACAACGTCATCCGCCCCGACGTGCCCGATTGGAATGCGCTGCTGGTCAAGGGCGCGACGCTCGACCAACTCGGGCGCAATGGCGAGGCCCGCCAGCTCTATACCCAGGCGCTGACCATCGCGCCGGGCGAGGCGTCGATCGAGGCCAATCTGGGCCTCAGCTACGCCATGACCAATGAATTGCCCGCGGCCGAACAGCACCTGCGGCGTGCCGTGCAGATGCGCGGTGCGACCAGCCAAATTCGCCAGAATCTGGCGCTGATCGTCGGGTTGCAGGGCCGGTTCGACGAATGCCGCGCCATGTATGCGGCCGAGCTGCCGCCCGAGCAGGTGGAAAGCAACATGGCCTATGTCCGCGCCCTGCTGACCCAGCAGAACCGCTGGGACATGATCGAGAACGGGTAGAGGCGAGCGTCTGTCTTTAACCAGTATTCGGTCTTGATCGAGACCTGTTCCGTCACCACGAATTCCGCGCCGACACCTGAGGTCCAGCCTCAAGCCGTGCTGCGGTTGGTGGAGAGACCGGCAATCCCGGTGGCACCCACAGCGGCAACGCCACCGGCGGTGTAGAGCCGCATACCAGGCAATATCTCCTCGATTCCCGGCAGCAGCCGATCAGCTCTGTCGAGACAATCGGAGCGGTCGCACGTGCAGCGCAAGCTGCCAGGCGAAGTCCAGCTCCTCACGCGCCATCTATGTTAAATATCCTTGACTTTGAGTTTATGATATTTTACCGAATGTAAGACTAAGGTTACGTTGGAAGCCCTTACGAGCATGTGTGAATGCTGCAGGAGCCACGAGCGTTATGCCGCAAAACAAGTAATTCCTTGAAGCCGACTTCCGCATTCTGAAGTGTTCGGCGTCGAAGATTGAAGACGTCTTCCAGCGGAACAAATCCGGCAACTGATGAGCCGTAAATGAGGACTTGTAGAATGAATCGTTGGTTCACGAAGCCCGTTGTCGTGCCTGCTGCATTGTTCGTTGGTACGCTACTCACGATCGTTTTGGCGTCGGTGCAAGCGGTGCAAATCCCGCTGGGTGCCCTGCCCGAGGACAGCCAGCGTCTGACGGCCGCCCCCGTCTGGCATTTCATGCATGTGCTGGGCGGCGCCACGTTTGGTATCCTTGGCCCAATCCAATTTGGTCGTGTTCTGGCGCGCAAGTATGGATTTTGGCACCGCGTTATGGGGCGCGTGTTTGTAGCAGCGGGGGCGATAATCTCGCTGAGTTCGTTGAGTTTGCTTTGGCACTTTCCCGACGCCTATTCGGTGGCCATGAACAGCGGGCGGTTGCTGTTCGGGATCGCACTCGGCGTGGCTTTGGCCATTGCGATGCAGGCCATCTACAAGCGGGATTTTACACGCCACCGCAACTGGATGATCCGCGCCTATGCGATTGGCATCGGCGCCACGGCCGTGTCGATGGTGTTCTTCCCAATCTACGTGATCACGGGAGAGCCTCCGACGGGCCTCGCCGCTGACATCGCATTTTTGGGGTCTTGGGCGGCCTGCGTTGTTTTTGCCGAAGTCTTGGTTCGCAGGATTTGAGCAAGGCGCGCCGCGCCCTCAGCCGCCGGCAACACCACCTGGTCCGAACACCTTGATTATGGCTGGCGCGATGATGACGATGAACAGCACTGGCAGGAAGAACAGGATCAGCGGCACCGTGAGCTTGGGGGGCAGTGCGGCTGCCTTCTTTTCAGCATCCATCATGCGCTGTTCGCGGCCTTCTTCGGCCATCACGCGCAGGGCCTGGCCGACCGAGGTGCCGTAGCGGTCGGCCTGGATCAGGGCGGTCATCACCGATTTGACGCCGTCCAGACCCGAGCGACGACCTAGATTGTCATAGGCGCGGCCGCGATCTTCGAGGAAGGCCAGTTCGGCCGTGGTCAGCGTCAGCTCTTCGGCGAGTTCGACGCTTTGCTGGCCGATCTCTTTGGCGACGCGCTTGAAGGCGTGTTCCATCGACATGCCGGCTTCAACGCAGAGCAGCATCAGATCGAGGGCATCGGGCCAGGCGCGCTTGATGGAGAACTGCCGCTTGGTCGTGCTGTTCTTGAGCAGGATGGCCGGCAGGAAGGAACCAAGCAATCCGGCGCCGATGGCATAGACCAGGTTGAGATAAAGCGGGCGCTCGCCCGGATTGAGAAACACCAGGTAGAGCGCTGCGAAGGCGAAGATGCCCAGCGGCGTCGCCATGCGCATGAACAGAAAGGTCGTCAGGTGACCCTGGCCACGGAAGCCGGCCATGGCGAGCTTGTCGACTGTGGCGTCGTCCATGAACGCCTTGCGCAGGTCGAAACGCTCCACGACGTTCTTCATATAGGTCTTGGTTTCGCCCGAGCGCCGAATGGACCGTGCGTCGGTGGGGGTAGCGGTGCCGCGCAGGCGGGACATTTCCTCGGCGCGCATCTTTTCGCGCTCGAGCGCCACACGCTTGATGCGATCCTTCATCTCGGACTTGACGATGAAGCTCGAGCCGAAGGTGAAGACCACGGCAGCGGCCGATATGGCAGCGAGAACCGAGATCAGGAATTCGCGTTGCCCGAGTAGTTCGAAAATGCCCATGCGCGCCTCCTTCTCAGTAGTCGAACTTGACCATGCGGCTCATGACGAAGACACCGGCGGCGAGCATGACGACGCCGATCCCCAGCCAGATATTGCCCAGGGTGGTGAAAAACAGGGGCGCCAGATAGGTGGGCGAGGTGATGGACACCAGGATGCCGACGACGAAAGGCAGCGAGCCGATAATGCCAGCGGAGGCCTTGGCTTCGGACGACATGGCCTTGATCTTCTGCTTCATCTTCTTGCGGTTGCGCAGCACCTTGGCCAGGTTGCCCAGGGCTTCACTGAGGTTACCGCCCGCCTGCTGCTGCACGGTGATGACCACGACGAAGAAGTTCACTTCCGGCAGCGGCACGCGGTCGAGCAAAACGCCCACCGCCTCGGTCATGGTCATGCCGAAAGCCTGCTGATCGAGCACGCGGCCGAACTCGGACCTAACCGGCTCCTTGGCATCCTTGGCCACGACGCGGATGGAATCGTTGAGCGGCAGGCCGGTCTTGACGCCACGCACGATGGCTTCGACGGCGTTGGGCAGCTCGTCCAGGAACTTGTCCTGGTACTTCTTGCGCTTGCGGCCGACCCACATGCGCGGTAGCAGGTAGCCGGAGGCGACGCCGAAGACCGGCGCCAGGTAGATAGGAACCTGCACGACGATCAAGACCACCGTCACCACGGCACCGAAAATGATGCTGTTGCGAATGAATGCCGCCGGCTTGATGGTCATGCCTGCCTGGAACAGCAGTTGCGGCAGCGTCACGCGCTTTTTTGAATTGAGCGAATCTGACTGCTGCTTGAGCGAGCGCTGCAACTCCTTGCGGCGCTGGTCGCGGTTGCGGGCAGCATCGTTTTCGAGCCGGTTGACGCGGGTGTTGACCTGGAGCGCTTTGCGCCGCTGTTCGGCACGGCCACCGCCAAGCGCCGACGGCACCAAGGCGAAGCCTGCGGCACCCACAGCGACCATGGCCAGAATGGCGAGGAGGATGACTGTCATTACGAATCCAGCAGTTCGCGCTGTTCGGTATTGGACTTTTCGAGCGCCTCGACCAGGTTGCCCTCTTCGTTGAAGTAGCGGGCGCGCTCGGCGAATTGCGGCTTCGTGATACCAGTCGAACGGTGCCTGCCGACCAGCATGCCGTTCGAATCTTCGCCGATGATGTCGTAGAGGAAGATGTCCTGCGTCACGATCACGTCGCCTTCCATCCCGAGGATCTCGGTGATGTGGGTGATGCGGCGCGAACCATCGCGCAGGCGGGCGGCCTGCACCACGACGTCGATCGACGAGGTGATCATTTCGCGGATGGTGCGGCTGGGCAGGCTGTAGCCACCCATGGTGATCATGGATTCAAGACGCGAAAGGGCTTCGCGCGGGCTGTTGGCGTGGAGCGTGCCCATCGAGCCGTCATGGCCCGTATTCATGGCCTGGAGCAGGTCGAAGGACTCCGGGCCGCGGACTTCGCCGACGATGATGCGTTCGGGGCGCATACGCAGGCAGTTCTTGATGAGATCGCGCATGGTGATCTCGCCTTCGCCTTCCAGGTTCGGCGGGCGGGTTTCAAGGCGCACCACATGCGGCTGCTGCAGTTGCAGTTCGGCCGAGTCTTCGCAGGTGATGACGCGTTCATCCTTTTCGATGAAAGCGGTGAGGCAGTTGAGCAGGGTAGTCTTGCCCGAACCGGTACCACCCGAGATCAATACGTTGGCGCGGACACGGCCCAGGATGCGCAAAACCTCGGCGCCTTCGGGCGAGATGGAATTGTACTTGACCAGCTGCTGGAGTGTCAGCTTGTCCTTCTTGAACTTACGGATGGTGAGCGCAGCGCCGTCGATGGCCAGCGGCGGGGCGATGACGTTGACGCGCGAACCATCTGGGAGGCGGGCGTCGCAGATCGGGGAGCTTTCATCGACGCGGCGACCGACCTGGGACACGATACGCTGGCAGACGTTCATCAGGTGCGCGTCGTCGCGGAAGCGGACATTGGTCAGCTTCACCTTGCCGGCGACTTCGATGTAGCACTTCTGCGAGCCGTTCACCATGATGTCGGCGATGTCGTCGCGGGCCAGCAGTGGTTCCAGCGGGCCATAGCCCAGCACGTCGTTGCAGATGTCCTCGAGCAGGTCTTCCTGCTCGGAGATGGACATGATGATGGACTTGAGCGCGATGATTTCGGCGACGATGTCGCGGATTTCTTCGCGCGCCGCGTCCTGGTCCATGGTCGCGAGCTGGCTGAGGTCGATCGAGTCGATCAGCGCGTTGAAGATGGCCGACTTGGTGTGGAAATATTCCTTGTCGCGCTGCGCATCGGCCGGCGCGCGGACGTCCACGACCTCTTCCATGCCGGAACGCATGCGCGAGGCCATGGTGTCGCTGTCGGCGGCGCGGCGGACCGGCGCGGCCGGTGGCGGGCTCGCAACGGGACGCGCGACTTCGCTGACGCCAGGAGTGTTGCCGCCGAAAGTTGTGCGCTTGCCAAACATAGTCGTCCTACCGTTTCAGGCTGCCGGGATCGGTCAGGCCCGCTTCTTGAGGAACGAGGGCAGCTTCATCAGGCTCGATGACTTGCCCCCGCTATGCGCCGCCTGCCGTCCGGTGACGTGCATACCGATGGCGCGGTAGACTTCGTTGATTTTGTGGTTGGCCGAAACCTCGGCGATCATCTGGCCGTTGTTGGCGGCGGTGCCGAACAGCGCCGCCTCGAACGGTATCTGACCCAGCAATTCGCATTCCACTGAGCTGGCGAACTCGGCCGCATTGATCTCCGGTCGGCGCGGCACGCCGGTCTTGTTGAGGACCAATAGCGGTGCGCTTTCGGTGGGGCGCAGGGCCTTGATGGTATCGGCCAGGTTCTTGGCATTGCGCAGATTGGCCAGGTCCGGCTCGGCCACGATCACCACCTCGTCGATGGTGGCCAGTGTCTGGCGGATCCAGGCATTCCAGGCATGCGGGATGTCGAGGACGACGACCGGCATGGTGTTCTGGCAGAGCTCCAGGATCTGCTCGAATTCGCGTTCCTCGAAATCGTAGGTGCGATCCAGCGTCACCGGGGCGGTGAGTAGGTTGATGTGGTTGGCCGCCTTGCTCATCAGGCGGTCCAGCATGGTCTGGTCGAGCTTCTGGTTGCCGTTGACCGCGTCGGCGAGGCCGTGCGGCGGGTCCTGATTGAAGTTGAGGCCGGCAGTGCCGAAGGCCAGGTCCATATCGAGGATCAGGCAATCCTGGCGCAGGGCGGTGGCGATGGCCCAGGAAACGTTGTGCGCGACGGTCGAACCACCGGCGCCGCCCTTGGCCGAGACGAAGCCAACCGTGCGGCCGATCGGTGCAGAGTTTTCCGAGGCGAAGAGGTCGGTGATCGCAGAGACGATCTGCGCCGCCGTGGCCGGCAGCACGATATACTCGGAAATGCCCGAGCGGATCAGCTCGCGATAGAGCAGGACGTCGTTGACGTGGCCCAGCACCACGACACGCGTCGAGGCATCGCAGACTTCGGCGAGCTTTTCGAGCGATCCAGGGATCTGGTCGGGCGACAGCGTCGTCTCGACGATGATCAGGTTGGGCGTCGGGTTGGACTTGTAGGTCTCGACGGCGCCGTCGATGCCGCCATTGTGGGTGGTCAGCGCCACCTTGGACATGCGGCGATCGTGGATGGCGCTTTCCACCAGTTGGGCGGTCTGGGAATGCTCGCAGAAGGCCTGGATGGTGATGCGCGGAATGAGGCGCGCTCCCGAGGCGATCTCGGCCGCCGGCTCTTCCACCTTCTTGGATTCTGGGGTGAGGAAACTCATGAAACCTACTCTCCTTCGCCTGGGCGAATTTTTGCCGCCCTAGTCGAGAACAAAACCGACCGAACCCGAGATGGAACCGCGGATCTCACCGCTGCCGGCCACGCCGTACATATTCTCGAGACGCCCGAGGAAGATCGCTTCGGCATCGCTGGCCATTGTCGTCCCGTCGGTCGGCACTGGAATGGTACCGGCGGGGCTTGGGCCGACGAGATAGGGCGTCACCAAAATGACCAGTTCGGTCTGCTCGGTCAGGTAGTCACGCGACCGGAACAGCGCACCAAGGATCGGAATATTGCCAAGCAAGGGCAGTTGATCGACCTGTTGGCTCGACCGTTCTTCCAGCAATCCGCCAATGGATAGCGTCATGCCGCTGGGCAGTTCCACCGAGGTGCTGGCCTCGCGTTTGGTCATGGACTGGTCGGCCTGCGGCTCGGAAACCGAGGTTTCGACCTTGAGTGCGATAGTGCCGTTGGACTTGACCACCGGGGTGAAGGCCAGTTCGACGCCGTAGGGCTTGAACAGAACTGTGCGCAGCAGGACCCCGTCATCCTGCTCGTCATAGGTGTAGTAGGGCATTTCGCCACCGGCCAGGAAGGTCGCGGCCTCACCAGAAATGGCGGTCAGTGTCGGCTGGGCGAGCACACGCAGGGCGCCGCGCTCTTCGAGGGCGCGGATAGCAGATGAGATATTGTTGCCGTTGACGGAGAAGCCGCCGTCGGCACCATGCGGGATTTCGCCATCCACCATGGTGTTGGTGAAGCTGAGCAGGTTGGTGAGGCCTACGTTGAAGACGGCACCCAGATTGATGCCGAACTGCTTGGCAACATCACGCTTCACTTCCGACACGGTGACCTGGAGCATGACCTGCTGGGCGCCGGACACGTCGAGAATATTTGCCACATTGCCCTCGCCGCCGGCAAATTGGCTCGCCACCAGGGTGGCCCGGTCGCTGTCGTCTCCGGAAAGCACTGTGCCGGTCAGGACGATGCGGTTGGTTTCGCCCAGGGTGACGGATTCAACGATGATATTGGAACCGGGAATGACGCGGCGCAGAGCCTGTTGCAGGGCGTTGCCGACCTGAGACGGTTCTTCAATCACCCGGACATCGAGAACCTGGATGGTATTGCCGGCATCGTCGAGGAAGAAGATGTTGGTATCGCCGCCCGTCATACCCTGAAGGATGGCTCGTGTGCGGGTCCGCATGACCGCGCCCGCAATGCCGGGCTGGCTAATGACGACTTCGCTCGCGCCGGCCGGCAAATCGATGATCATCGACTTGTTGAGTTCGATTTCAACCGACCGCGTCGCGCCATAGGCCGCCGCTGAAATGGCGATGTGAGTTTCCTCGGCAGCGGCCGGGACGAAACTGCTGCTAGCCATCAGGGCCAGCGCCAAAGGCGCCAGCAGCAGGCCGGCACGGTGGGAGAACTTGGTCAGGAACGGGTTCATGCTGATCTCCACGCCTATTGCGGCGTCGAATGGCTATTGACCACGGAGGCTTCGGCGGCGGCGCCTTCGTTCGGGTCTGAGAAGAATTCAGGGTTGTTGTTGTTGCCCAGCATCTGGCCGGTACCGGTGCCGGCCATCACGGCCTGCTCCTGGCCGAAGCGGATAAGGCGGACCGTCTGGTTGCTTGGGCGTTCGGCGATGGAGGTGTCCTTGCCGAAATCGACCACCGAGCGCAGCGTCAGGGTAAGCTGGCCGCGCGTTGATGCGTTGATCAGGGTCTCGGCCTGTACCGGGTCGAGTTCGAGCGTAGCGATGGTCGAGCGATCGAAGGTGATCGGCCGGGGCGCGGCGCCGGCAGCGACGTTTTCTTCGCTCTGCCCGCCACTGGTGCCCACTTCGCCGATGCGCTTGCCAATCGCCAGGATGCGCACATTGGCGAGGATGACTTCCGAACTCTCGCCGGCGGCCGTTTGCGTGGTCAGGATGACGTCGACATGGTCGTTCGGCACCACGAAACCGCCGGCGCTCGACACGGCGCTGACGCCGACGGAAACGCCGCGCATGCCTTCGGACAGAACCGCAGACAGGTAACCCTGGTCGGCACGGACCAGCTTGGCCTCGCGGATGGGTTCGCCCGGGAAGAATTCATAGCGCGCAACTGCGCCGGTCAGGTCGGTCGTCGCCTCAGGCATGGCTTCCATGGTGACATAGTCGGCACGCAGGGAGCCAACCGGCCAATCCACCCATTCGAGCGTGGTCGGACCGAGGCGCTCACCGATGCCGATGGGGGTCTTGGCGACAAGTATCTGCGCCTTTTCCTCCTGGACGACTTCGGTCACGGTTTGCGTTTGGGGAGCGGGACGGCCGCCGCGAGTCACCAGAAATGCGGCCAGGCCGCCGGCGACAAGGGCAACAACCAACAAGATGATACGCGCCGGCTTCATGACCCACTCCGGTTGTACTCAGGGCACGAGGGCCCAGTTCCACCGGCAGAACTCTGCACCCAAAGGGTCAAAGTTTGGTTAACCGGAACTTTGCAGGTTCGGTTAACAAGATGTAAATTTTAGCATTTTGAGAATTTCGATGAAAATGCGCGCGCGGTGCCGGCAATACTGCCAGCCTGCTTGGTCATGACTTGGCGACGCTTGCTACGCGACCAGCCGCTCGAAAATCGTGGAGTTGGAATAGGCCACCAACCCGGCAATGGCCAGGGCGATGCCATAGGGCACGCCCGCCTTGCGGTCATGCAGCCGTTCCAGCCAGCGATGACGCGCGATCAGGGGAAAGAGCGGCACGCCGCGAAACGCCAGGATCAGCAGCGTCAGCACGCCGCCCAGCACAGCCGAGTAAAGCAGGTATTGCAGGATGATGTTCTGATCGAAGCCAAGCCAGAGCGCGGTTACGGCCGCCAGCTTGGCATCGCCACCGCCGATCCAGCGCAGCGCAAACAGGGCAAAGCCAACTGCCAGCACGATGATGCCGCAGGTCAGATGCATGGCAAATTGCTGCAAGCTCAGGTTGGCCACCAGCGCGACGACGCAGAAGCTGGCCGCCAGGAACAGCACCAGCATGTTGGAAATCCGCATGGTCAGCAAATCCGACGATGCGGCCCATGCCATGGCCACTGGAAATGGCAGCAAGAATGCAACGGTCGGCATGTCCATGACTCTCCGGCGAACGGCTAATGCCGCGCTTACGATCCTGCTATCGAGCGGTTAACAAACGGCAAAAAAGAAGGGGCCGCCGAAGCGACCCCTTCCCGTTGCGATCGACAGGGCAATTAGCCGTCGAGGTTGCCCATCGAGTTGTCGAGCTTGCCGGAGATGCCGTTGAAGAGGTTACCCAGGCTGCCACCGAGAGCGGTAGCGGCCAGGATGATACCGACAGAGATCAGAGCGGCGATAAGGCCGTATTCAATAGCGGTCGCGCCGGACTCGTCCTGCGCGAAACGTGCGAAGAGGTTCATTCCCAGACTCCATTTTTACGTCATCTAGTGACGCCATCGTTCGACACGTCACACATCGAACATGAGCCTGAAGCTAGTGGTGACTTCTTGAAATTGCGTTAATCGGCGATCGGGATCAGCGTTGAATGGGCAGCATTTAACCTATTCTAATCATAGACTTAACGCATTATGTTGCATTTTATCCTATGACAAGCCGAGCCAGTATAGTTGATAGATGTGCTTAGATACTGTGACCTATAAAGAAAATTCCAATTCTGCCCACGCGTTACTCCCCTTCGGCGTCCTCACAATTGCCTGGACGCAGATAGAGCACCGGTATTCGCGTTTGCCAATTATTCACCATTCGAGCAGAAAATACACTTCATCGCGTATCAGTACCGTCGGATCAGCCATGCGCCCAAACCTCGCCGCCGCCTTTGCCCTCTGCCTGTCGCTCGGGTCCGGCTTTCTGTCGGCGCCGGCCATGGCGGTCGATGGGGCGCCCATCAATGTCAATGTGAACATGGCGCGCATCCTGCGCATCAACGCCTCGGCCGCCACCGTGATCGTTGGCAATCCGGGCATTGCCGACGTCACTATCCAGGATCCGCAAACACTGATCCTGACCGGCAAGAGCTACGGCCAGACCAACCTGATCGTCCTCGACAAGGCCGGCAACCCCATCGCCGATACGATGATCGAAGTGGTGCAGATGCAGGCCGGCGTCACCACGGTCTACCAGGGCCAAGCCCGCACGAGCCTGGCTTGCGCGCCGGTTTGCCAGAACATCATCATGATGGGCGACGATGCCGGCTTCTCCGGTGCGGCGGTGGCGTCCTCGCAGATCGTTCAGAGCATCGGTCAATAAGCTAACGCCGCCGGTAACGCCCCGTTAACCCCCCGGCCAGTTGGCCCGCGCCAACGCGGACTTCCTAACCATCGATTAGTCATGCCCCGCTAGCCTTCGCGCAAAGCAACAGGGCGTGCCCGATGGCCACCAGACTTGGATCGCTGATCGGACGGAGGCTGCGGCAGCGCCGGCGCGACTTTGCGCGCGACGAGCGCGGCGCGACCCTGATCGAATTTGCCATCCTTGCCTTGCCGTTCTTCTCCATCGTGGGCGCTATCCTGGAAACCTCCGTTGTGTTTCTTTCCGGGCAGGTTCTGGAAAGCGCCACGCAGGATGTCAGCCGACTGATCCGCACGGGCCAGGCGCAGGGCATGATGTCGGCGCCTGAAGACTTCAAGAGCCGCATCTGCGCGCGAGTCTATGGGTTGTTCCCCAATTGCGAGACGGACCTGCATGTCGAAGTCCAGACCATCACCGATTTCGACTCGGCGACAATCAGCCCACCCATTGATTGGAGCTGCGAAGAAAACTGCGACGCGCAATGGACGCGCGACGAGCAGTACTCGTCCGGGGGTGGCGGCAGCATCATGATGGTGCAGGTCTACTACAAGTGGCCCATCATGATCAGCCTGGGGGATATGACGCTGGGCAACCTGCCAGGCAACAAGCGCCTAATGAGCGCATCGACCGTCTTCCGCAACGAGCCATTCACCTGATGGCAACACTCGAAAAATTAATGCAATGGGCCAGGCAGTTCCGCGCCGCCAACGCCGGTGTGGCGGCGGTGGAGTTCGCACTGATCCTGCCGATCATGCTGTTCGTCTATGTCGGCATGGTGGAGGCGAGTGCCCTGATCTCGGTGGACCGAAAGGTCCAGTCGGTATCGGGTGCGGTCGGCGATCTGGTGGCCCGCTCGAAGGAGTCAATCACCGTCGCGGAGCTCAATGACTACGTCAAGGTCGCCGGTGGCATCATGACCCCCTACCCGGACGAAAACCTCGAACAGATCATCTCGCAGATCTTTGTGCCGCTCAACACCGACGAGACCCCGACAGTAGTCTGGTCACGCCGCTACGTTCACCAGGCGCCGCAAGGCACCGGCGCCCATGCCCAAAACAGCGACTACACCGGGCTCCCCGACGAAATTGTCGACATCGCTCGGGGAGAGTACGTGATCGTCGCCGAGAGCCGCGCGTTCTACAAGCCGCTCTATGGCATTGTGTTCGACCAAGAGATCGAACTCTACCGGGAGAATTTCTATCTACCGCGCTTCGGTGGAAGCATCACGCTGCAGTAGCTGCGGTACGGCTTGCACCTGCTGGACCCCCGTGCCACAAGCCGGGCATCATCCCCTTTCCGGCAGCCCTTGATATGACCGATACGCTCGTTCCCGTGTTCGACCTTGGCGGCGTGTTCGTCGACTGGAACCCGATGTACCTGTTCCGCAAACTCTTCGACACCGAGGAGGATGCGCAGTGGTTCCAGGACAATATCTGCACTTTGGCCTGGAACCTCGAATTCGACGCCGGTGAAATCTATTCGGAAGGCGTGGCCAAGCTCATCACCCGCTTTCCGAAGTACTGGCGCGAAATCCAGGCCTATGACCTGCGCTGGAAGGAAACGCTGGGCGAGTTCATCCATGGCACAATCGACATCCACAACGAGCTGGTCGAGCAGGAAATCCCCACCTTCGCCATCACCAACTTCTCGTGGGAGAAGTGGGTCAGCTGCCTGCCCGAATGGCCGTTCCTCGAGAAGTTCGACGGCGTTATCGTCTCGGGTCTGGAAGGCCTGGTAAAGCCCGATCCGCGGCTCTACCGCGTATTCTGTGAGCGCTATAGCCTGGCGCCCGACAACTGCGTCTTCATCGACGACAGCGAGCAGAACATCGTGGCGGCGCGCAAATTTGGCATGCATGGCATCCACTTCAAGGACCCGGCAACGACGCGCAAGGAACTGATCGCCCTAGGCCTGCCGCTCAAGGCGAAGTAGGCTTTCTTACCTCTCCCTTTGGGGGAGAGGTCGACCGTCTTCGGTCGGGTGAGGGGGCCTTCCCCACGCACCCAGCCAGCAAAGGCCCCCTCACCCGGCGCTGCCTACTTCGTCCCGTACATCCGATCGCCCGCATCACCCAGGCCGGGGACAATATAGCCCTTCTCGTTGAGATGGCTGTCGATCGACGCCGTGAACACCGGCACATCAGGATGCGCTGCGGTGAAATTGGCGATGCCCTCGGGCGCCGCCAGCAGGCACAGGAAGCGGATATTGTTGGCGCCGCGTTCCTTGAGCTTCTCGATCGCGGCTGTCGCCGAATTGCCGGTAGCCAGCATAGGATCAACCACGATGATCAGGCGATTTTCGAGGTGGGACGGCGCCTTGAAGTAATATTCGACCGGCTCCAGCGTCTCGTGATCGCGATAGATGCCGATATGGGCGACGCGGGCGGCGGGCACGAGGTCAAGCATGCCATCGAGCAGGCCATTGCCGGCGCGCAGGATGGAGGCGAAGACCAGCTTCTTGCCCTTGATGGCGGGGCTGTCCATCTGCGCCATCGGCGTCTCGATCGGGATCATTTCCAGTTCGAGATCGCGCGTCACCTCATAGCACATCAGATGCGCGATCTCGCGCAGCAGGCGGCGGAACCCCGCGATGGAGGTCTCCTTGTTGCGCATGATGGTCAGCTTGTGCTGGATCAGCGGGTGATCGATGACGGTTACGTTGCTCATGAGATCACCCCGAGGCCTAGAGGAAAGATTTGCCGTGGCGGCCGGGCGCGAGGCCGAGCCAGTGGGCAATGCTCTCACCTATATCAGCGAAGGTGGGGCGAATGCCAATCTCGCCTTGTGACAGGCTTGGGGAAAAGACCAGGATCGGCACCTGTTCGCGCGTATGATCGGTGCCCGACCAGGTCGGATCGTTACCGTGATCGGCGGTGAGGACCAGCAAGTCGTCCTGACGCAGCTTGGCGATGAGCTCTGGCAGGCGGGAATCGAAATATTCGAGCGCTGCGGCATAGCCCGGCACGTCGCGGCGGTGGCCGTATTCACTGTCGAAATCGACGAAATTGGTCATGATGAAGGCGTTGTCGGCGGCCATTTCCATGGCGTCGAGCGTCTTGTCGAAAAGCTGCGGCAGGCCGGTGCCTTTCATCTGGTGGGTCACACCATGACCGGCATAGATGTCGGAAATCTTGCCGATGGCATAGACTTGGTTGCCGGCGGCCTGGTTGCGGTCAAGCAGCGTCGGCTCGGGCGGCGAGATGGCGAAGTCGCGGCGGTTGCCCGTACGCTTGAAGCTCGTCGCATCCTCGCCGACGAAGGGGCGGGCGATGACGCGGCCAATCATCAGCGGCGCGGTCAGCTCGAAGGCGATCTGGCAGATCTCGTAGAGCCGTTCGAGGCCGAAGGCGCCTTCATGGGCGGCAATCTGGAAGACACTGTCGATCGAAGTGTAGCAGATCGGCTTGCCGGACCGGATATGCTCCTCGCCGAGCGCAGCGATGATGTCGGTACCGGAGGCATGCTTGTCGCCGAGGATACCGGGCAGCTTGGCGCGTTTGACGAATTCGGCGATGAGCTCGGGCGGAAAGGTCGGTTCGGATTGCGGGAAGTAGCCCCAGTCGAAAGGCACGGGGACGCCCGCAATTTCCCAATGGCCTGAGGGCGTATCCTTACCCTTTGACACTTCGCGGCCCACGCCGAAGCGGCCACCCTTGGCCTGCGCCGAGAGGTTGGGCGGCAGGGTGCCTGTCGATAGCTTGATCGCCGCACCGATGCCCATTGCATCGAGATTGGGCACGTTGAGCGGCCCCGCCCGCAGGCCGGCACGATCGGCCTTGCCTGATGCGGCCCATTCGGCGATATGGCCAAAAGTGTTGGAGCCCACATCGCCATACTTGTGGGCGTCCGGCGCACCGCCAATGCCGACGCTGTCGAGAATGCAGAGTATCGCGCGGGGCATGGCAGGCTCCTGATTAGATGTCTGGCTCCCGTCCTCCTTGAGGGGAGGGGCGGGGGTGGTGTCCATAAGCGAACGGCCACCTCCCTCATTCTCTCCCCTCAAGAGGGAGGGAGGCGACGGAACTTAGGTCGGCGCAATTTGGTCGGCAATCAGCGGGAAGACGGGCGCGCTATCGCCGAGCCTGTAGGCGGATTTGAGGCGCGCTTCAGCGTCAGCGGCCGATGCCTCGTCGCGAGCGTGGATGCGAGCGATGGGGATCGTCATATCGACGCGGGCGCCAAGGCCGAGCAGACGGTCAAATCCGACAGTATGGTCGATCTTGTCCGTTGGCATTGTGCGGCCACCGCCAAGAGCAACCACGGCCATACCAACGCCGCGCGTATCGATCTCAGCAATGGTGCCCGGCCCCGATGCGAAGACGTCGCGTATGATGGGCGCCGCAGCGAGGTGCCTATCCATCTGTTCGACGAAGTCGGCCGGACCGCCAAGCGCTGTGACCATGCGGCTAAAGCGCTCCGTGGCGCGGCCGCTATCAAGCGCGTCTTCCACCAACTTGCGGGCCGAAAGGACATCAGGCGCGATGCCCGTCATGGCAGCGAGTTCGGCGCAGAGGGCCAGCGTCACCTCGCGCAACCTGGCATCCTGATGCTTGCCAGTGAGAAAATCGACGGCGTTGCGCACTTCCAGCCCGTTGCCCGCGGCTGATGCCAGCGGCTCGTTCATGTCGGTTATCAGCGCTGATGTCTTGAGGCCCGCGCCATTGGCGACCTCAACCAGGCTTCTGGCTAGATCGCGCGACTTGTCCAGCGTCGGCATGAAGGCACCCGAGCCGGTCTTGACGTCGAGGATCAGCGCGCCGAGTCCGGCCGCGAGCTTCTTGCTCAGGATCGAGGCAGTGATCAGCGAAATGGATTCCACCGTGCCGGTGACGTCGCGAATGGCATAAAGCGTCTTGTCGGCAGGGGCGAGATCGGCGGTCTGGCCGATGATAGCGCAGCCGGTAGACTTGACCACCTTGCGGAACAGGGCGTTGTCGGGGCTGGTGGTGTAGCCGGGAATAGCATCGAACTTATCGAGCGTCCCGCCGGTATGCCCGAGGCCACGGCCGGAAATCATCGGCACATAAATACCGATGGCAGCCAGGATCGGGGCTAGCATCAGGCTGACATTGTCACCGACGCCGCCGGTGGAATGCTTGTCGGCCACCGGGCCATCAAGATCGGACCAATCGAGCACCGCGCCGCTATCGCGCATGGCGAGGGTGAGCGCCACCCGCTCGGGCATGGTCATATCGCGGAAATACACCGCCATCGCGAAGGCGGCGGCCTGCGCATGGGACACGGTGCCTTCAGCGAAGCCAGCGATGAACTGGGCAATTTCAGCGGGCGCGAGCGCCTCGCCGTTGCGCTTTTTGAGGATGACTTCCTGCGGGAGAAAAACCATAGAGAGCGTTGTACCGGTGATGTCTTCTACCTATCGCCGCACTCAATCACTCGTGGCTCCACGAGGCAAGCAAGGTTGCCCGGAAATAACCTGGCGCTTATGCGCGATCCTGGCCTTCTCATTGGACGTGCGCCTGCGTGCCCGGAATACTCGTCCCGCCACACACCCCGCAGAGGGCACCGGCATCAAATGGAGGAGACACTATGAGGACGACAATACCTTTGACCCTCACGGGCCTGCTGCTGGCGACCTCGCCCGCGCTCGCGCAGCAGCAACCGTCTCCGGAGGCCATGCGCTGCGGCGGTTTGCGGGGATTGAGCGTGGCAGCGGCCGAGATCGGAACGCCATCGGGCGGCGCGGACGTCTATTCTGCTCAATTGGTCGAAGATGCGGCGGTGGCGGGCGGCGCCTATTGCAAGGTCAATGGCGCCATTGATCCGGTCGACCCGGCCGCCCCCGACATCATTTTCCAGGTCAACCTGCCGCTGGGCTGGAACAAGAAGGCTCTGCATTTCGGCGGCGGTGGTTATAATGGTGCGCTGATCGAAGCGACCGGCCAGGTCTCGTTCGGTGCCGACGATGCGCCCACTCCCCTTGCCCGCGGTTATGCGACATTCGGCAGCGACAGCGGTCATCAATCGGCATTCATCGTCGATGGAACTTTCCTGCTGAACGACGAGGCTCTAGCCAATTTCGGCGGGCTGCAGCTCAAGAAGACGCATGATGTGGCACTCGCAGCCATCAAGGCATTCTACGATGCTGCGCCAGAATACACCTACTTCCAGGGAAACTCGCAGGGCGGACACGAGGGGCTGCTGGCCATCCAGCGCTGGCCGGCCGACTACGACGGCGCCCTGGTGACGCACCCTGCCAATCCGTTCTCGGCCCTGCAAATGTCGGGCAACATGGCGGGCAAGGCCCTGTACCAGCCGGGCGCCTGGGTAAGCCCGACCGGCGTGGAACTGCTGAACGGCGCAGTTCTGGCAGCCTGTGACGGGCTGGATGGACTGGAGGATGGCCTTATCTCCAATGTCGCCGCCTGCAATGCCGGCTTCGATATCGAAAGCCTGCGCTGCGAGGGCGATGTTGCGGCGGATACCTGCTTCACCGGCGCGCAGATCACGGCGCTGAACGTCATCAACTCGCGCTGGGAGTCGCCGGTTGAACTGCAGGGGGGCGCAACCGGCTTTGCCCGCTGGCCGATCTTCGAGGGTGGCGATCTCTATGGTCTGTGGGGCATGGGACAAAGGCCCGAAGCCAGCGTGCCGCCGGCGCCGGTGGCCGATTTTGGTCTCGCCGTTCTCTCGGACCCGCTGATCCGTTTCGCCATCACGCGCGACCCGGCCTATAACTCGTTTGAATTCGACCCGGCGGACTGGGCCGATCGGGTGAAGCAGGTTTCGGAACTGGTCGACGCCAACGAACCCGACCTGTCCCCGTTTGCAGATGCTGGTGGCAAGATGCTGCTGATGCATGGCACCACCGACTTCGCCATCACGCCGCACAACACGACCGAATATTACGAGCGCGTTGTCGAGGCCATGGGCAGCGAGAAGGCGCAGCAGTTCATGCGCTACTATCTGGTGCCCGGCTTCGGGCATGGTTCGGGCCAGTTCGTGATGCGCTGGGATCCGCTTACCGCGCTTGAAAACTGGGTGGAGACAGGCGCCGCCCCGGACGGATTGGTCACGACCGACGTTGCCGAGGGCACGGCCGGCCGAAGCCGCCCGATGTGCGAATACCCCGCCTATCCCCACTACAATGAGGGCGCAGACGGCGCCGATCTGGCAGCAAACTTCACTTGCCAGACCGAATAGACCGACAAGGTCGAGGCACCAGCCCTTCGGGCGGGTGCCTCGTCACGCCCCGTACGGAATCCACACGTTCTTGACCTGGGTCGCCCGGGCCAGGAAGTAGTCCCCCTCGAACCGGCGATCCGCCAGATCGTAGTACAGCCCCCGGCTGGTCCAGGTCTGCTTGAGGTTGGTCACAGAGGCCTTCTCGACCATAGCCGAAGCCTCGGCATTGCCGGCGAACCACAGGCCATCGACGCCATCATGGTCGGCCAGCGTCTTGGCCAAAGCCACGCTATCCCCGGTGACGATGTTGATGACGCCTGATGGCACATCCGAGGTTTCGATGACCTGATAGAGATCGGTCATGCTCAGCGGCGACTGGCTGGATGGCACCAGGACCACAGTATTCCCCATGGCCAGAGCCGGGGCGATGAGCGCAATCGATCCCAGCAGCGGCCGGCTTGGCGGGGCGACCACCCCCATCACGCCCAGCGGCTCGATCATGGCAGCAGCAACCGCACGCAGCGGCGGATTGTGCACGGCGCCATCATACTTGTCGGCCCAGCCGGCAAAGGCGAACAGGCGTTCGACCGATAGCGCGACTTCACCTGCCCCGTCCTCGCCAGTCTGCGCCTTGATCCGCGCAGCGAATTCGTCGCGGCGGTAGTCGAGGTTTTCTGCGAGGAAGTAGAGGATCTGCGCACGGGAATGGGCAGCCGTGGTCGACCAGCCCAGCGCGGCGCGGGCGGCTTCCACAGCGTTGCGGATATCCTTGCGGTTGCCATCGCCGACTTCGCCAATCAGCTTGCCTGCGGGGTCGAGCACGGCGCGGGTATAGGCACTGTCCGGGCGCGCCTGCTTGCCGCCGATATACATCTTGGCGGTCTGGTCGATATGGGTTTCATCGAGCGGGTTGGCAGCCTTGGCCGCAACAGCCTTGGCTGATGGAGCGGGTTTCAGCTCCTTCTCCCATGCAGGCTTTAGGTACGACGACATACCTTCGCGACCACCTTCGCGACCGAAACCGCTCTCCTTGTAGCCACCGAAGCCGACGGCAGCGTCGAAGTTGTTGGTGCCGTTGATCCAGACCACGCCGGCCTTGATCTTGGGGGCGATATCGAGCGCCAGGTTGATGTTCTCGCTCCAGATCGTCGCCGCGAGGCCGTACTTGGTATTGTTGGCAAGCGCCACCGCCTCTTCCGGCGTGCGGAAGCTCATGGCGACCAGCACCGGCCCGAAGATTTCCTCGGCCACCAGCGTATTGGCGGGCGAGACATTGGTGACCAGTGCCGGCTTGAGGAAGCAGCCCTTGGCCGGGACTGGACCGCCTGCCTCGTAGATCACCGCGCCTTCGGCGGCGCCGCGCTTCATCAAGTCACGGATGCGCTCGACCTGCACCGGCGCGACCAGCGCGCCGATATCAACCGACTTGTCGAGCGGATCGCCGACACGGAGCGAGGCCATGCGGGTCTTGAGCTTGGCGATGAAGCGCTCCTCGATGCTCTCCTGCACGAGAAGGCGCGAGCCGGCGCAGCAGACCTGGCCCTGGTTGAACCAGATGGCATCGACCAGTCCCTCAATGGCGCTGTCGATATCGGCGTCTTCAAAGACGATATAGGGCGACTTGCCGCCCAGCTCGAGGCTCAGCCCCTTGCCGGTGCCTGCGGTCGCTGCGCGGATGATCTTGCCGACTTCGGTCGAGCCGGTGAATGCGATCTTGTCGATGTCAGGGTGGTTGACGATGGCCGCGCCGGTGTCGCCTTCGCCGGTGACGATATTGACCACGCCCTTGGGCAGGCCGACGCGCTCGCAGATTTCGGCGAAGAGCAGCGCCGTCAGCGAGGTGAATTCAGCGGGCTTGAGCACCACCGTGTTGCCGGCGGCGAGCGCCGGAGCGATCTTCCAGGCCAGCATCAACAGCGGGAAGTTCCACGGGATGATCTGGCCGCAGACGCCGTAGGGCACGGCATCGGGGAATTCGCGGCTCAAATGCTGGGCCCAACCGGCATGGTGGTAGAAGTGGCGGGAGACCAGCGGGATATCGACATCGCGGCTTTCGCGGATCGGCTTGCCATTATCCATGGTTTCGAGCACGGCGAAGAGGCGGCTGTGCTTCTGGATGGCGCGGGCGATGGCGTAGAGATATTTGCCGCGCTCGTAGCCGGAGAGGGACGACCAGCTCTTGAAGGCGGCCCGGGCGGCTTTGACCGCGGCGTTGACGTCTTCTGCCGTGCCATCGGTGATCTGCGCCAGGCTGTCGCCATTGGCGGGATTGTCGGACGAGAAGGTCTTGCCCGGCTTGGTCCATTTGCCGTCGATGAAATGGCCGAACTTGCGGCCGTGGCTATCGAGCCAGGCGATGGCCTGCTCGGGGCCCTCAGGGGCCGGGCCGTAGTCGAGCGACTGGAAGATTTGCGCGATCTTGTTCATTTCAGATCCTCCCGTGAGGCACTTTCACCACCGCGTCATTCCCGCGAAGCCGGGAACCTCTGTTTGCCGAGCCATCCCGAAACGGAGGTCCCCGCTTTCGCGGGGATGACACCGTGGGTTAGCAAGACGTTCAGTATCAAACCATCGGCTGGCGATAATCCGCCGAATAGTGCCCGGTCAGACCGTGCTCCAGCTGCCGCTCGATATCGGTCAGCAGCGAGCTCGCCCCAAACCGGAACAGATGCGGCTGCAGCCACTTGCTACCCAGTTCTTCCTTCATCAGCGCCATGTAGTTGAGCGCGTCCTTGGTGTGGGCGATGCCGCCGGCCGGTTTGTAGCCGATTTCGATACCGGTCTCCTCGGCGAACCAGCGGATCATGCGGATCATGGTCAGCGAGGTCACGAGGTTGGCATTGACCTTTTCCTTGCCGGTCGAGGTCTTGATAAAATCGGCGCCAGCCAGCATGCAGACCAGGCTCGCCTTGGCGATATTGGTCTGGGTGGCCAGTTCGCCGGTGCCCAGGATGGTCTTGATATGGGCGTCGCCGCACGCTTTGCGGAAGGCTTTCACCTGATCGTAGAGCGCCTGCCACTCGCCGCGCAAAACCATGCCGCGCTCGATGACGATGTCGATTTCCTTGGCGCCATCGGCGACGGAGTATTCGATTTCCTTGAGCTTGGTCTCGATGGGCGCGAGCCCATGCGGGAAGGCGGTGGAAACGGCGGCCACGGGAATGCCGGTGCCTTCAAGGGCGTTCACCGCCGTCTTGACGAAGGGGTGATAGACGCAGACGGCGCCGGGCAGGATGCGCAAATTGCCAACGCCGAGCTTTTCGACGATGTCGGTCCGCAGCGGATGGCGCGCCTTGGCGCAGAGGCGCTCGACGCGGCCATCGGTATCGTCGGAATTGAGCGTGGTCAGGTCGATCAGCGTGATCGCCTTGAGCAACCAGGCGAGCTGATAGTCCTTCTTGACCGTGCGGCGCGCGCCGATTGACCCGGCGCGGCGCTCCAGCGCCGAGCGGTTCATGCGGACGCGTTCGACCCAATCAAGATCGAGCGGATACCCGGGATTGCGCTTATGCGGCGTATCGGTGTGCTTGTTGTCGACGACCCTTAGGCTCATAGCTCCTCCACCAGCGCGGGTATGAGCCTTTTCAGCTTCTCCGCGCCCTGCACTGCCATGGTCTTGGTGTGCTCATGGCTGATGTTTTCGGTCGACAGGCCCGCGCCCATATTGGTGATGGACGAGCAGGCCCAGACCTTCATGCCCAGGAAACGCCCGAGAATGACTTCTGGTGCCGTCGACATGCCGACGGCATTGGCGCCCAGCCGGATCGCCATCTGGATTTCGGCCACGGTCTCGAAGCTGGGGCCGGAATACCAGAGGTAGATGCCCTCGCCGAGCTTGATGTCGAGCCGTTCGGCCAGGCCCTGCGCCTTGGCGCGCAGGTCGGGGGCGTAGCAGTTGACCATGTTCACAAAGCGGCGGTCGGTGGGCTCACCGATCAGCGGGTTCATGCCGGCATAGTTGATGTGATCGGAGATCAGCATCAGGTCGCCGGCACGGAAGCGCTCATCGAGCGAGCCGGCCGAATTGGTCAGCAGCAGCGTTTCGGCCCCGATATCGGCCATGGCTTCGAGCGCCGGGCGCATCGCGGCGGCGTTGCCGTGTTCGTAATAGTGCTCGCGGCCGGAGAGAATGGCGACGCGCTTGCCGCCCATGGTGCCGATGAGCAGGTCGCGGCCGTGACCGGAGACGCCGCCGCCGGGAAAGCCCTTCAGCTCGGAATAGGGGATGGCGACCTTGTCGGTCAGCAGATCGCCAATGGCCGACAGGCCCGAGCCGAGCACGATGGCGGCGGCAATGGGCTCCTTGCCCGCGATTTTGGTGATGGTCTTGCTGGCTTTGGTCATTTGGGTAGGTACTCGGGGCCGAACGAGTGCGGCAACAGTTGTTCGAGGGTGCAGACGAGCGGGGTGCCGTCGACGCCGTGGGAAATCACCTGCACGTCAAGTTCGGCGAATTCGCGGATGCGTTGCCGGCACCCGCCACAGGGGGTGACCGGGGCGGAGCCCGGACCGGTGACATAGATGCGGGTAATGCGCTTGCCGCCGCCAGCGATCATGGCCGCGATGGCCGACGCTTCGGCGCAGTTGCCCTGCGGATAGGCGGCATTCTCGATATTGCAGCCGGAATAGATATTGCCGTCATCGGCCAGGATCGCCGCGCCGACATGGAACCGCGAATAGGGGGCGTAAGCCTTGGCGCGAATGGCTTCGGCGGCCTTGAACAGGGCCTGGTCGGTCGGTGTCTTCGCCATCGATACGTCCTCTGCGCTGCCCGTGGGCTAGCGCTCCTTGGTATAGGGCACGCCGCCGGCCTTGGGGCCCACGGCCTTGCCGATGAAGCCGGCTAGCAGAATGACCGTCAGCACGTAGGGCAGCGCCTGGATCGCCTGCACCGGGATTTCGATCTCGAACAGCCGTGCATTCTGCAGGCGGATCTGCAGGGCATCGAGGAAGCCGAACAGCAGGCAGGTGAACATGGCCGGGACAGGCTTCCATTTGGCAAAGATCAGCGCCGCGAGGGCGATGAAGCCCTTGCCGGCCGTCATGTTGTTGCCGAAGCCGGAGCCTTGCGCGATCGAGAAATAGGCCCCGGCAAGTCCACAGAGCAAACCCGTGATGATGACCGCTTGATAGCGCAGTTTCACCACCGAGATACCAGCGGTGTCGACAGCCTTGGGGTTCTCGCCCACCGCCCGCAGGCGCAGGCCAAAGCGAGTGCGGAACAGCACATAGGCGGTGACGGCCACCATGAGGAAGGCGACATAGACCAGCAGGTAGTGACCCGAGATCAGATCGTAATAGATCGGCCCGATGACCGGCACGCCGCGCAGCTCTTCGGCAAATGGCAAGGTTATCGGGGTGAAACGCCCGCCAGCGCTCAAGGCCGGGGTGCGCCCACCCTGCTGGAACCAGGTCTGGCCGAGGAAAGTGGTGAGGCCGGCGGCCAGCATGTTGATGGCAACGCCGGCAATGAGCTGGTTGCCCTTGAGCGTGATCGCGGCAGCGCCCTGCAGCAGGGCCGTCATCAGCGACACACCCATGCCCGCAGCCAGACCGAGCCAGGCCGATCCGGTCAGTGCCGCCACGGACGCTGCGGCGAAGGCGGCGGCGAGCATCTTGCCCTCAAGGCCGATATCGAACACGCCGGCGCGCTCAGAATACATGCCGGCAAGGCAGGCCAGCAGCAAGGGTGTGGAAAGGCGAATGGTGGCGTCGAGCAGGGAGAGGATGCTTTGGTAATCCATGTCAGCTCTCCGTCGTCGCGGTTTCGCGCTTGACGGCTTCCGCCTTCTGCTCAGGCGAGAACAGCATGAAGGTGCGTTCCAGCGACGGGCGCAGCAGACCCTCCATGGCGCCGGTGAACAGGATCACCAGAGCCTGGATGACCACCACCATGTAGCGGTCGAGACCGGGGATCACATATTGCAGCTCGTTGCCGCCCTGGTAGAGGGCGCCGAACAACAGGCCGGCCAGCGCGATGCCGATGGGGTGATTGCGGCCCATCAGCGCCACGGCGATACCGACGAAACCGGCATCGGCGACGAAGTCGAGGGCCAGGCGGTTCTGCACGCCCAGTACTTCGTTGACCGCCACCATGCCGGCCAGCGCGCCGGATATGGTCATCACGATCATGATCATGCGCGAATTGGATATGCCCGCATAGCGCGAGGCGACCGGATTGTGGCCCAGCGTGCGCATGGCAAAACCGAACTTGGTGCGCCAGATGACGACATAGACCGCGACCAGCGCAATGATCGCCAGGAAGAAGGTCAGGTTGACCGGGGTGCTCTTGAACGGCGCGAAGAAATCGCCGAGCTGCGGCATCTGGCCGGATGGCGCGATCGTCTCGGACTGAGGGCCCATGGACGAAGCCGGCTTCAGCACGCGGTTGAGCATGTAGACCATCAGCGCCGAAGCGATGAAGTTAAACATGATGGTGGTGATCACCACGTGGCTGCCGCGCTTGGCCTGCAGCCAGCCGGGCACGAAGGCCCAGAAGCCGCCGAACAGCGCTGCAGCACCGATGCCGGCGAGCATCACCAGCGTCCAATGCGTATATTGCAGCGCCAAAGCCACCAGGATCACGCCGAGGCCGGCAATGTAGGCCTGGCCGTTGGCGCCGATATTGAACAGACCGGCATGGGCGGCGAAGGCCACGGCAAGGCCGGTGAAGATGAAGTTCGTCGTGTAATAAAGCGTGTAGCCGAAGTTGAAACCGTTGCCGAAGGCGCCGGTGACGATGGCCGCCATGGCATCGATGGGGTTCTGGCCGATCATCAGCACGACTAGGCCGGAGACGACGAAGGCCAGCGCCAGGTTGAGCAGCGGCAGCAGGGCTATGTCGGCCCATTTGGGTAGCGGACGGGCGGCGCTCATGGCAGGGGTCCCTGTTCGGCGATGCCCAGGCCGCGTGGGGCTTTCTGATTGCCGATGCCGGCCATCAACAGGCCCAGCTCGCCTTCGGTGGCGGTGGCGGGATCGGCCTCGCCGACGACCTGGCCGTCGAACATGACGACGATGCGGTCGGCGAGCGAGCGAATTTCGTCGAGCTCGACCGAGACCAGCAGGATGGCCTTGCCCTCGTCGCGCATCTTGATGATTTCGTTATGGATGAACTCGATTGCGCCGATATCGACACCGCGCGTCGGCTGCCCGATGATCAGCACATCCGGATCGCGCTCCATCTCGCGGGCCAGCACGATCTTCTGCTGGTTGCCGCCTGAAAACAGCGAGGTCTTGAGCCGGTTATTGGGCGGGCGCACATCGAACAGCTTGATGCGCTCTTCGGCCTGGCGCTTGGCCGCGCCGATATCGAGCAGCATGCCTTTGCCGTATTCGGGACTGTCCTGGTAACCGAGGATGGAGTTTTCCCATTCTTCGAAGGCGGTGACGAGCCCCATGCGCTGACGATCTTCCGGCACGTGGGCGAGACCGGCAGCACGCGCCCGCGCCGCGCCGTCGTCGCCGCGCAATTCCAGCGGCTGGCCCTTGAGCATGACGCGACCAGAGCGCTGGTCGCGCATGCCGGACACGGCTTCGAGCAGCTCAGTCTGGCCATTGCCGGACACGCCGGCAATGCCGACAATCTCGCCGGCACGGATGGAGAAGCTCACGCCCTTGACGCGGACCACGCCGAGATCGTCGGCGACCACGAGATTTTCGACGGCGAGCAGTTCCTTGCCAGGATTGGCCGCGCCCTTTTCGACGCGCAACAGCACGCGGCGGCCGACCATCAGCTCGGCGAGCTGTTCAGGGTTGGTCTCCGATGTCTTGACCGTCGCCACGATCTGGCCCTGGCGCATCACCGAGACATTGTCGGTGATGGCCATGATTTCACGCAGCTTGTGGGTGATCAGGATCACCGTCTTGCCCTGCTCGCGCAGGGTTTCGAGCACACGGAACAGATCGTCGGCCTCGGACGGCGTCAACACGCCGGTGGGTTCGTCGAGGATGAGGATATCGGCGCCACGATACAGCGCCTTGAGGATTTCGACGCGCTGCTGCGAGCCGACCGAAATATCCTCGACAAGCGCATCGGGATCGACCTCGAGGTCGTATTCACGCTCCAGCCGGTCGAGCTCCTTGCGGGCGCGATCGAGGCTGGGCTTGAGCAGGCCGGAATCCTCGGCGCCCAGGATGACATTTTCGAGGACGGTGAAATTGTCGACCAGCATGAAGTGCTGGTGCACCATGCCGATACCGAGCGCCAGGGCATGGCGGCTGTCAGTGATGGCATGTTCGGCGCCGTTGACGCGGATCACGCCGCTATCGGCCGAGTAGAAACCGTAGAGAATCGACATCAGTGTCGACTTGCCGGCGCCATTTTCGCCCACGATGCCGTGGATGGTGCCGCGCGCCACTTTGAGATCGATGTCGCGGTTGGCGTGGACGGGCCCGAAGCGCTTGTTGATCTTCTCAAGCTCGATCGCCCAGCCCGAGGCCGGTGAAGATGCAGCGGCCGTCTCCGGCCGCTGCTGATGCTCGTTGTGCTCGCTCATATAAGCTTAGAGCGGGCAGGTGGAGTCGGTGGTGTAATCGTGCACGACGACTTCGCCGGCCACGATCTGGGCCTTGAGAGCATCGAGAGCGGCGATGTCTTCGGCGCTGACGAGGTCCTTGTTATTGTCGTCGACGGCATAGCCAACGCCGTCTTCGGCGAGGCCCAGAATGGTCACGCCGGGCTTGAAGGTAGCGTCGTCGCCGGCTTCGGTGAAGGCGGTGATGATGGCCGTATCGACGCGCTTGAGCATCGAGGTCATGACCGAGCCGGGATGCAGGTAGTTCTGGTTGCTGTCGACGCCGATCGAGTACTTGCCGGCATCGGCCATGGCCTGCAGCACGCCGAGGCCCGAGCCGCCAGCAGCGGCGAACACGATGTCGGAGCCGGCATCCATCGAGGCCTGAGCCAGTTCACCGGCGGTCACCGGGTCGTTCCAGGCAGCCGGAGTGGTGCCGGTATAGGCTTCGGTGATCTTTATGTCGGCATTGACGGCCTTGGCGCCCTGGGCGTAGCCGCAATAGAACTTGTGGATCAGCGGGACGTCCATGCCGCCGACAAAGCCGACCGAGCCGGTTTCCGACTTCATGGCCGCCAGTGCGCCCACCAGGTACGAACCGGTATGCTCGTCGAACAGGATCGACTGTACGTTCGGGCCTTCGACAACGGTGTCGATCACGACGAAGTTGGTGTCCGGGAAGTCGGGCGCGATGGTGTCGAGCACGCCGTTCCACATGAAGCTCATCATGACGATGGGGTTGGCGCCCTGGCTGGCGAAGCGGCGCAGGACCTGTTCGCGCTGCGCGTCATTCTGCAGTTCGACATCGACATAGGTGCCGCCGGTAGCGGCCTTCCATTCCTCGGCGCCGTTATAGGCGGCCTCGTTGAACGACTTGTCGAACTTGCCGCCCAGATCGTAGATCAGCGCGGGTTCGGCGAGGGCGGCACCGGTCAGCACAGCGCTCAGCGCGACGCCGCCAGCGATAGCCTTGGTGAAGGTTGAAAATTTCATGAGGTCAGTCTCCCTGTCTCGCACATGAGCGTCGGCGCGAGCCAACGGACAATCTCTGTGCGCTAACGAAGGATACAATCGTGCAAACGAGACGCCTGCAAGAGGGAATCGCGGAAATTTTTCCGGTTGGTCAAAATTTGTGCCCCCGCCGCGGGCGGGGTGCACAACAATGCACAAGTGCTGAGCGGACGCCTAGAAACGGGCGGCGAGGTCGGTGAATATCTGGCCCAGATCGGCATCGGCATAGAGCACCGCGAGAATGGCCAGCGAGGCGATGGCGAAGAGAGCAAGCGTATCGCGGGTGCGGGTTGTCATGGCATTTGATTCAAATTGGAAGCAGGACGAGCTCTTCCTACGCCAGGAACGGGCACCCGATTGTGATGCTTTGAGGGCAGATCGGGGCGTGGTTAAGGAGAGGTTAAGGCTGGTGCCACGCCCTCGTGGTTCGAGGCTCGCGAAGAGCTCGCACCTCACCATGAGGACTACTGATACTCCGGGCTAACAACAGCCCTCATGGTGAGGTGCGCGTTCTTCAGCGCCTCGAACCACGAGGGCGTGGCAGTATCACTCCGGCGCTAGCGGCGTTACCTCCGCCCCCATCGCCGCGCCGAACCGCTCGAAAAACCCGTCGATCACCTTCTGCGCCGAGTTGCCGATGATGGCTTTGCCCAGCCGCATGATCTGGCCGGAGGCCCCGCCTTTGGCCTCGAACACCAGCAGTGTATCCTCGCCGTCATCGGACAGGATGATATCGGCCGAGCCCTCGGCCAGCCCGAGCAAGCCGCCCCTGCCCTTGCCTGACAGCGTGTAGCGCTCCGCCGGCACAATGCCCGACAGCGACAGGTCGCCCTTGAATACGGGATGGACCACGCCGAGGTTGACCTTGATCTCGAGATCAAGCGCGGTTTCGCTCACCCAGTCGATCTTGTGGCAGCCAGGAATCGCCGCCTTGAGCACGCCGGCATCGTTGAGCGCGGCCCATACGGCGACCCGCGATGCGGCTATCTTATAGCGGCCGCCGAAATCCATCAGCGGCCACCGTCGCCGAAGTGTTGCGCCACGGCCCTATTGTGGCCTCTATGCCCACGGAAACAAAGGATTGCCACGCTTGGTCACTCCGCTCTTTACGTGCGGCTTTTTCGCACCAATATGGTCTAAATAGTGGGCCTGCCGGACGGTTGCAATTGTCAGGCGGCGGGCCAGCAGCAATGTAGTGCGCGAATGGGCGCAGCCGCCGGTTCGGCGTCAACGGGGAGCGACAAGAATGGCCAATGAAGTGACAACCGCACCGGCAACCGAAGTGGCGCCTGTCGCCGTGGTTGCGGAGAAGCCGCTGCAGTATCTCGACAAGGCCGTCAATGCCATCCGTGACCTCGGCGTGTGGCCCGAGCAGCAGGGCGAAGCGCCGATCACGGGCCTGTTGCAGCAGATCACCGAACTGGACGAAACCCGCGTCGTGCTCATTGGCCGGACCCTCAGCCAGGCCAGCTCCTTCAACGAAGTGGTGCGCGAGCAGATCGCCGCCATGAAGATCGGCGAGCGCTACGAAGAGATCACCAAGGGTTTTGATTCCATCCGCGACGACGCCAAGGGCATGGTCGACCAACTGGCCGACAACAAGCTCGACCTGCTCGAGCGCGCTTCCAACGTGTGGATGAAGGTCAGCCGCGGCGATATCGCCCAGCGCTTCAACAAGATCCGCGACACCTACCTGGCCGTCACCGCCGACACCAAGGACCAGATCGACCGCGAGCACACGATTCTCGAAGCTTATCGCGATTTCCGCGGCGCGCTGAAGCAGGCGGAAGTGATGGCGCTCGAAGTGCTTGATACCGCCGGGAAGCGCCTCGAAGACAAGAAGAACATCCTCACCGCTGCCTCGACTGCGGTCTCTGCCTATGCCGGCAGCGTGCCGGCCGATCGCGCCCGCCTCGAAATGGATCGCGACGAGAAGCTGCGCGCGATGCAGAACGAGGAAGGCCGCTACCAGATCGCCAAGGATCTCTCGGACAACCTCACCATCTCCTACAATACGTCTGAAGTGGTGATGGCGCGGCTGATGCAGACGACCAATGCCAAGGAGCGCGTCTATCAGCAGTCGATCTCGTTCTTCTCGACCAACGAGACCGTGCTGACGGCGCTTTCGGCGTCGTTCACCGGCATGTTCGGCCTGCATGAGTCGACCGAGACGCTCAACGCCATGAAGGAAGGGATGAGCAAGAGCCTCGAGACCCTATCCGAAATCGGCGACAAGGTGACCGAAGAGGCCGTGCGCGCCGGCTATGGCCCGACAGTCCGCGCCGACGCGGTCAAGAAGCTGGTCGATTCGGTGGTCAACTTCCAGGAGAAGAGCCGCCTCATCATCAACGAGATGCGCGTGGCCTCGACCAAGAATTCGGCCGAAATCCGCGATGCGGTGGAGGACGGCAAGCGGCGCCTTGCGGCTCTTGCCGCTGAAGGCAATGCGCTGCTGCTCGAAACCCGCAAGTAAGGGGACGCGTCTCGGTGAGTGACGTAACAGCCAAGCCTGTTGCACCTCTCGACGAAGTCATGCTGGCGATGGACGTGGTCGACACGCTCCGTCACCGGCAGGACCTGGCTACGCGTGAGCTCGGCACCGATGCCAAGGAAGCGCAGCTGATCGACAAGCTGCGCCAAATCTACCACGACCAGGGCATCGAAGTGTCCGACCATATCCTCAAGGAGGGTGTGGCGGCCTTGCAGGAAAGCCGTTTCGTCTACGATGCGCCGCCGCCCGGTTTCGGCACCACATTGGCCCGGCTCTATGTCGGGCGCAAAAGCTGGGGCCGGCCGGTGCTGGCAGTGGCCGGAGTGGTGCTGGTCGCCGCTATCGGCTGGTTCGGCATCTGGCAGCCCTATCAGAATGGCCAGATCGAAGCGGCCCGGATCGAGCTGGCAGAGGGCCTGCCGGCGCAGATGGATGCGCTCTACCAGACGATCTTTGAAGAAACCAAGGTGCAACAGGCCGTGGTTCGCGCCGAGGCGATCCGCACGCGCGGCCAGACCTTTGCCGCCGAGGGCAACCGTACCGCCGCCGAGGCGGCTGTCGCCGATCTCACCGCCCTGCGTGACCTGCTGCGGCAGGAATATTCCCTGCGCGTGGTCAATCGCTCGGACGAACAGTCCGGCTTCTGGGTCATCCCCGACAATAATACCGAGGCCACCAACTATTATCTGGTGGTGGAGGCGCTCGACACCGACGGCAACACGCTGGACCTGCCCATTCTCAACGAAGAGAATGGCGAAACCGAAGTCGTGTCCAAGTGGGGCGTGCGCGTGTCCGAGGCAGTCTACGACTCGGTGGTCGCCGACAAGCGCGACGACGGCATCATCCAGAATAACGAAATCGGCCGGAAGTCGGATGGCTTCCTCGATGTGGAATACAATGTGCCGGTTTCCGGCGGAGCGGTGACGCAGTGGTAGGTCTATGAGCATCCGCGGTCCCGAAGCCCTGGCCAGCCTCGACGAGGCGATGCGCGACATCCGCCGCGAGGAGGACGATCTATCGACCCGCCTCGCCCGGTCGGCCGAGCGCGTTGCCAAGATCAAGGAAAGCGAAGCCGAGCTGTTCCGGCAGCTGGCGCAACTGCGTCTCGACCCGTCGGTCCAGGGCGAACTCGACGGCGCCATCTCTGCCGCCGAAGCCAAGGCACGCGAACAGCTCAAGGCGCATGCCAAGGACCTCAGCAAAGCCGAAAAGGACGTTGCCGAGAGCGACGCGACTTTGGGTCGGCTGACGGCAGAACGCGCAGAAGCGCTCAAGCAGTTCGAAGGCCACCAAGCCGAACTCAAGACGCTGGCCGCCAAGCTCGGCGCGACCATAGCGCGCGACCCCGCCTTTGCCGCCAAGCGCAACCAGGCGACCGAACTGGCCGATGTCGCCGCGCAGTCCATGCGCAAGACCGAGCAGGCCGAGGCCGACCGCGATGCCAAGGGCAAGCCCTATCGCGACGATCCGCTATTCCTCTATCTGTGGGAGGCTGGCTACGGCACGGCCAGCTATCGCGCCAACAACCTGATCCGCTATCTCGATGGCCTGGTCGCCGGCATTGTCGGCTTCCACAAGGCGCGACCCAACTTCGCCATGCTCAACGAAATTCCGCTGCGGCTGCGCGAACATGCCGAACGGCAGATCGCCATCGCCAAGGCGGCCGAGGCCGAGGTGGATGCACTCGAGGCGCAGGCCATTGACGCCGCCGGCGGCAAGCCGATCCGCGACGCCATGAGCGCGGCACAGCAGCGTATCGACGCGCTCGACGCGCAGATGGTGGCTATCGAAGACAAGCGCGACGAAGCAACCAAGACGCTGAGCGCACTGTCGCAGGGCAACAATCCGGCCTTCGCGGGAGCGCTGTCGGAACTGGCGGTCGCCCTGGGCCGCGAGGATATCCGAACGCTGCTGGCCGATGCGCGCAAGACCCGCACCGGGCAGGACGACACCATCGTCGCCCAGATCGACGATGCCCGCGCCCGCGCCAAGGAAGAAGATGCCGAGACGGCCGACCAGAAGGAGCGGCTCAAGACCCTGGCCGCCCGCCGTCGCGAGCTCGAAGACATCCAGTGGGAATTCAAGAAGCAGCGCTTCGACGACCCGCGCTCGACCTTCCGCGAGGACAAGCTGGTCGGCGACCTGCTGAACGATTTCCTGCGCGGCGGCATCTCGGCGGCATCCTACTGGGACCAGTGGCAGCGCAGCCAGAACTGGAGCGCCGGCACCTCCGACTGGGGCGGCGGCGTCGGTCTGCCCAACAATGGCCGGCAGTCGAACAATCCCTGGCCCGACAATGGCGGCAGCACCTTCAACTGGCCCGATTCCAGCTTTGGCGGCGGCGGCAGCACAAAGAGCAAGCCCAACAATGGCGGCTTCGGCGGCGGTTGGACCGGCGGCAGCTCCAACAGCGGCGGCGGCGGCTTTTCGCGCCCGCGCACCGGCTCGGTCGGCACACGCAAGCATTCGGGCTTCAAGACGGGCGGCGGGTTTTAGGGTTCAGCGCCACGCCCTCGTGGTTCGAGGCTCGCGAAGAACTCGCACCTCACCATGAGGGCTACTGATACTCGATCCAACAACAGCCCTCATGGTGAGGTGCGCTTCTTCAGCGCCTCGAACTACGAGGGCGTGGCACAGTACGTCAGTTCGCCGCCGGCTGGGCCATCAACTCCCACACATTGCCTTCGGTATCCTCAAAATACGCCGAATAGCCCCATTCCGTCTGGGTGCCCTGGGTGATGATGGCGCCGCCGCCGGCCAGCACCTTGCGCAGGATGTCATCGACCTCGGCCGGACTGCCGGCTTGATGGCTCAGCACGAAGCCGGGGGAACCTGATATCGCGACATCCTTGCCAGCCGTCTGGGCGATCTGATCGCGCGGGAACAGCACGAAGGAAAAATCGTCGTCGAAGAAGAAGGCGACATGGTCTTCGCCGGCGCCGATCTGCTCGTCGTCCATGTCGAACAGAGCGCGATAGAACACGAAGGCGCGCTCGAGGTCGTCGACACCGATGGTGATGATGGAGATCGATGGCTTCACGACGCAGCTCCTGTGCTTTTGCAATAGCCTAGCACGAAGCGCAGTGACGTCACCCCCTTGCAACCTCGCCCATTGCAGCGCGGGTCACCCCACCTCTTTGAAGCCCGGCCCGACTTTGACGGACCGGGCAGTTCGTCACGACTTGCCGAGCAGGTTGCGCAGCTTGCCGAGCGCTGTCGCCTGATCCTCGCGATAAGCGATGGTGCCCTGGAACTCGCCTGCGGCATCGAGCAGGAACACCGATGCGGTGTGGTCCATGGTGTAGTCGCCACCCTCAAGCGGGACGCGCTTGTAGTAGACACCCCAGGCCTTGGCGATCTTGTCGATCTCCTCTGGCGTGCCGGTAACGCCGGTAATGCGATCGCTGACCCAGCTCACATAGTCACCGAGAATATCAGGCGTGTCGCGCTCCGGATCGATGCTGACGAAGTAGGCGCGGAGGTCCTTGCCGTCTTCGCCCAGGGCCTCGAACCAGCCGGACATTTCCGCCATGGTGGTCGGGCAGACTTCGGGGCAGTGGGTGAAGCCAAAGAACAGAGCCGAGGGGTGGCCCGCAAACAGCGCCTGGTCTACCGCCTTCCCGTTCTGATCGACCAGGCTATAAGTGCCCTTGCCGAAGCCGTCCGCCGGCCCCTGGCGCAGGAATAGCGCGCCGCCGCCCGCCGCCAGGGCGACGACGGCGACAACGATCCAAAGCCCGATGCGCAGGCTTCTGATGCCAGCCATCAGTGCGCGTGCTCGCCAGCAGGTGCCTCATCGGCGGCAGCATCGAGCACCGGCAGCGCCAGTTCGACGGTGCCGGCCTTCTCGAACACCAGCGTCACCGGCACGGTCTCGCCTTCGACAAAGGCCCGCTTGAGGCCCATGAACATCAGGTGATAACCACCGGGCGCCAGCACCACCGTCTCGCCGGCCGGCAGCTCAAGGCCATCGGCGAGCTGACGCATCTTCATCACGTCGCCCTCCATCGCCATTTCGTGGATCTGCACCACATCGGAGGCGGGCGAACTGGCCGAGATCAGCCGGTCGGCTTCAGGGCCCTCGTTCTCGATGGTGAGAAAGCCGCCGCCGACGGGTGCATTGGGCAGGGTGGCGCGGGTAAAGGGCAGCGAGATGTTGATGGCGCCCAGATGGGTGACGCCGTTATGGGCGAAGGCGGGCGTGACGATGAGGATTGCGGCCGCAAGGGCAGCGCGAAGCGTACGGATCATGATGAAATTCCGGATTGAATGAGGTCTGGCGAGCCGGTGGCTCAGGCGATCAGACCAAAATCGGCGGTGCGCGTGGCCCGGCTGGCGGCGCTATCGCGAAAGGCGTGACTGTCGCCAAGGCCACGGTGAGCGGCGCGGCAACGAAGATCGCGCCCAGGTTGAGCGACACGACTTCGAGCGTCGGCGCAAGCGCAGCGGGCTTGCCGATGCCAGCGGCGGGGCATTTGGCGATGCTGACATCGCGATCCTGCTGCCCCGTCTCCGTAGACGAGCAGAGCACCCAACCGCTTTCGATGGTCGAATAGCCGAGATCCTGAAACGCGAGCTGGCTGGCGCGCGCCTGATGCAGCGGCGTGAGGATCGTCAGCAGATAGATGGCGAGCACGGCCAGGGCCGTTCCGACTTCTCTCATTCTGCTAGGGGCGCTGCTCATACCCGCATTCCTAGGCGGGTTTGGCGCAGTGCTCAATGGCCGAGTTGTCGCAAGCGGCTCTAGGCCGCCGGCACATAAGTCTCGTTGCACAGTGCGATAAAACTCTTCATCGCGGCCGACAGCGGCGTCGACTTGCGGCGGGCCACCAGCAACTGGCGCAGGGCCCAGGGTTCGGCCAGCGGTGCGCAGGCGAGATCGGTGCCCGCCAGCAGATGCAGGCTCGTCGACCGCAGGAACCCGATGCCAAAGCCGGCCTCGACCATGCGCACCAGAGCCGGGAAACTCTCGACGCGCAGGTTTTCGACCAGCGGCTTGCCGGCCGCCTTGGCGGCATCGTCGAGCAGGCGATTGAGCGAGCCGGCCTGGCCGCTGCCGACGATGGCATGGTCGAGCACTGCGGCGAAAGGCAGGTCCTTGCGCGGTTCCATGCGCGCCGCCAGGGCATGTTCGGGCGGCGCCAGAACCCAGACGCGGTCGTCTTCGAAGGCTTTGATCTCGAAGCGGGTGAAGTCGTAATTGTCCGAGACGATGGCGATATCGGCCCTGCCCTCGTCGAGCGCCAGCAGCGCCTTGGCCGCCGACATTTCCTGCAATTGCAGATCGATGCCGCTGTGCTTGGTGGCGTAGCGCGCCAGCAGTTCCGGCAGGCGGCCGGTCAGCGCCGAACTGGTGCAGGCCAGCCGCAAGGCGCCACGCTGGCCGGTGCCGAAATCGGCCATGACGGCATCGAGATCGGCAATGGCGCGTAGCACGGTGCGGCAGCCCTCGGCATAGGCTTCGCCGGCCGTGGTCAGCTTGACGCCATGGGCCGAGCGATCGAACAGCACCACGCCGAGCCTACCCTCAAGATCGGACACGCGCCGACTGACGGCGGACGAGGCAATGCCCTCGCGCTCGGCGGCACGACCGATCGAGCCGGTCTCGGCCAAGAGCAGGATGAGGCGTGCAGTTACGCTGTCGAAAGGTGCCATGTTGTCTCCCCAGCGGCACCATACTCATCGGCGTCAGATCAGCAAGGAAATGCCACGCGCCAGGTAGTAAATGCCGATGGCGGTGACGATCAGCCGGGTCCACGATTTGAAGTTGGCATCGGTCAGGCGCTGCAACACCCAGTGCCCGGCACTGGTGCCCAGGATGGCGAAGGGAGCGGCCACCGCGATCCAGCCCCATTCGAGGGGCGTCAGGATCATCGTGGCGTTCCAGTAGAAGACCACCTTGGCGGCATGGGACACGACCTGGGTTGCCGCCTTGGTCGCAATGATCTTGCGACGATCCATCGGCGTGCGGATGAAGAAGATATCGACCGTTGGCCCGGAGACGCCGACTGCAAGGTTGAGCCCGCCACCCAGCACGCCGCAGACAAAGGCATGAAGCGGCTTGGAGGCATCGAGCGCCAGCCAGCGTTGCGGGATCCACACCAGAATGGGCAGCAGCCCGATGGCGATGCACACCGTTGCGAGATCGGGCGTGTAGCGCAGGATGAACAGGACGATCCCGGCGGCAAGCAGGCCCAGGCAGATGAGGCCCAGAATCTTCCAATCGATATAGGCGCGCGACATGTAGGCCCGCGAGCCGTTGGCAACGATCTGGATAGCGCCCTGAACGGCAATGGCCGTGCCGACCGGCAGAATGGCGAGCAAGACGGCCAACAGCACCAGCCCGCCCGCCATGCCGAAGATGCCCGATAGCGTCGATGTCAGAAACACCGCCACGAGCAGCGCGGCAGCAATGGCGATCGTCATGTGCGTTCCCCAACGTCACTGGACTTGTGCGCCGCGTCGGGGCGGCGGACCAGAACCGATTGGGCAAGGGGTCTTGCTGGGGCCCGGCGCCACGCAAGATGGTCAATCAGCCAAAGCCGGAAAATAATCCTTCGCCGTTGGTGCCAGAAACTGCGGAATATCCGCCAGCTTGACCGTCACCAGATCGTCGCCACAGGCGAAGATCACATGCGGCAGGCCGACCAGCGAGAACACCACCGTGTCATCAGGCGCGAAGCGCATGCCGAGGTTGCTGGCGATCAGCTCGTCGATGCCGCATTCGGTTTCGTAGGTCTCATCATCGCTGACCACGCGGTTGGCGATGACATAGTCGATCAATGGCTGGCCAGCCTGCCAGCCATAGCGGCCCGGATTGGCCAAAGCGGCGGCCTGATCCACATCGGCGTCGTAGTCGTCATAGTTGGTCGTCGCCGTCCAGTCCTTGAATACAAGCCCCATCGCGAAGGGCGCGCCGGTCTTGGCGTCGATGATGTAGCTGTCGAAATGGTTGTTGGGATAGGCGCCGCCGCACCAGGTGCTGCCGCCTTCGGTCCAGCCCACCAGCGTCGGCGACAGATAGGCCATGGTGACGCTTTCATAATCGAAGTCACCCAGCGTGCCGTAGCCCATGTCGAGCATGTCGCCACGGCCACCGAAGCCGCCATAGACCAAACTCAGGCAGTCGAAGGCGAAATAGTTGATCTGGGCGTGCTCGGCCGCCAGTGCTGCATTGGCCGCGTCGGTCGAGCTGCCATCGGCGAAGGCGACGATGCGCGGGAAAGCGAACTTGCTGCGCGGATCGGTGACGTAGCGGAAGCTGGAACCCTCCAGCACCTCCACCGGCCCTTCCTCAAGCGCCACATCCATCTTGGCGAAATCGTAAGGCGCCGCCTCGGGCGTGAAGCTGGTGCCGCCCGAATAGGTCAGTTGCTGGGTGCTATCGTAGAGCCCATAGGGCGTAATCTCGGTACCCTCGGGCAGCGTGCGGCGGCCGATCTCGGTCAGTGTCACATCCAGCGTCTTGCTCTGCTTGCCCTCGGCCCCCCAGTTACCGCCGAGCGAGCCGTCCGCTGCATATTGCAGAATCCAGACCGCACCGATGGGCTTGTTGGTGATGACGCCATTGTCGTCGGAGACGCAGGTCGTTTCCGTGCATGGCGCCTCTTCGAGCAGGCCGATATAGCCGTCCACCTCTTCGAGCGCATTAAGCGGAATGTCGCCACCCTGGCTCATGTAGCTATAGCGACCGACTGGGTCGCCATTACCGGGATCGGCCAGCTCGACCACGATATCGTGGCCACCCAGCGTGCCCTTATAGGTCACCGCATCGATGGCGAAGCTGGGAGCAGTAGAAAGCAACAAGGCGGCGGCAATGGCGAGGCGCATGGATTATCCAATCGTGCCGTAGGGCGGCAGCGGAGGCGGGGAACAGCGGAGATCAGTGGGCCAATGACGGGAAGAAATTCTCGGCCGAAGCGTGCATGAACTGCGCGATGTCGAGCGCCGGCACGGCGAACAGGTCGCCGTTGCAGACGCCGATAACATGCGGAAAGCCTGATAGCACGAACATGATCTGGTCGTCCGGTAGGTAGCGCACCGTCATGTTGTCGGCCAGTGCTTCGTCACTGGCGCAGGCCTCGAGCAGTTCAGCGTCGTCACCATAGAGCGCGGCCTTGTCGGTATTGGCCTGCACATAGTCGATCAGCTCCTGGCTCGGGCCCCAGCTGAAATAGTCGTCCGGGCCGGCTGCAGCGAGCACTTCGGGCGCCACCACATCCATGCTGCCATATTCACGCGGCACCCAGGCCGAGAAGATGTCCCGTTCGGTCAGCGGCGCACCGGTGCGGACGTTGTAGTTGTGGACGTCATAGTGATTGTAGGGATGCGCGCCGACACAATAAGTGCTGCCGGACTGCGTCCAGCTGATCAGGTTCGGCGTCAGGTTGCTGACCTGGATGGTTTCGTAATCGATATCGGCCAGATGCCCGCCGGCATAGTTGAAGTCGTTGGTCTGGCCCCAGGCCGCATAAACGAAGGCCAGGCAATCGAGCGCCGACAGGCTCAGGCGGTTCTGCATTTCTTCGAGCTTGGCATTCATCACCGCGGGATCGCTGCCGTCATCGAGCGACGTGATGCGTGGAAACTCGAACTTGGTGCGCGGATCGATCATGTAGGTAACCGTCGTATCGTGCGTATACGTCTCGCGCCGGCCTTCCACCTTGGGCAGGCTGAACAGAACGCTTTCATAAGCGGCATTGTCCGGCGTCAGTGGCTGGGTCATGTCGTAGCTGAGGATGGCGCTGCGATCATGCAGGCCGAACGGCGTCGGCTCTTCTGTCGTCAGCGCCCGGCGGCCGACCTCGATGAGTTCGACGGTTTCAACGATAGCCTTCTTGCTCTCGCTGGTGCGCGTGCCCATCAGCGATCGACCATCATCGGTGATATCAAGCGCCCAGGTCGCGGCGCGGGGCGGCATATCGGCCACGCCCTCGGAATTGGGCACGCATGCGGTCTCGCCGCACGGGCCCTCCTCGGCAAAGTAAAACATGCCATCGGGGCTGGCCGCCGGATCGAGCGGAATGTCGCCACCCTGGTCGATATAGGTAAAGCGCCCACCCACCGGCTCGATGATTTCAACCACGATCTCACGATCGCCCAGCGTGCCCTTGTAGGTCACGGCATCGGCAAAGGCGGGGGTAGCTGACAACAGCAGCAGGGCGGCGAAAGCGAGACGCATGGCGAGGCTCCGATGATGCCGGAGGCCATAGCATGCACGGCTGAATGGGGGCTGAACAGGGGTGATCAGGGATGGGAGCACCCGCACCTAGCCTCCCCTCAAGGGGGAGGGACAGATCGCGTGTGTCGCACGATCCAGCCTGAATTACAGGGCGGTCCCTCCCCCTTTTCAGGGGGAGGTTAGGTGGGGGTATCCTTGCTTCTAGCGCTACGTACTCGCCGCCCGCGCATTGGCCTGCGCCACCAGCTCGTCCGGGATATCGTCGAAGCTGGCATAGTTCATGTTGTAGAGCCTGGAATAGAGCCCGCCCAGTTCCATGAGCTGGTCGTGGTTGCCCTCTTCGATCTTCTCGCCATTCTGCAGCACGATAATCCGGTCGGCCCCGCGAATGGTGGCGAGGCGATGCGCGATCACGAGGCCCGTACGCCCTTCGAGCAGGATTTCGAGCGCCTTCTGGATCTGGCGCTCGGTATAGCTATCGATATTGGCCGTGGCCTCGTCCAGCACCAGGATTTTGGCATCGGCTACCAGAGCGCGGGCAAAGCTCAGCAGCTGCCGCTGCCCCAGCGACAGGTTGGAGCCGCGTTGTTCGAGAATACTGTCATAGCCGCCGGACAGCCGCTCGATGAAATCATGCGCGCCGACGGCCTTGGCCGCCGCGATGACGCCTTCGCGCGTCGCCGATTTCTTGTTGTAGCGGATATTGTCAAAGACCGAGCCCGTGAACAGAAACGGCTCCTGCAGCACCATGGCGACCTGCTCGCCCAGGCTTTCCTGGGTTATATTGCGCACGTCGTGACCACCCACCAGAACGGCGCCGTCCTGCACCTCGTAGAAGCGATGCACCAGCGACATGGCTGATGTCTTGCCCGAGCCGGTCGGCCCCACCAGGGCGACCGTCTCGCCTGGATTGACGCGGAACGAGACATGCTTGAGCACCGGGCGCTCCGGATCGTAGCCGAACACCACGTCGCTGAAGGCCACCGAGCCATCCATGTCGCGCGTTAGTGTCAGCGCGTCAGGCTTGTCGTTGATGGTCACCGGCAGGTCGAGCACCTCGGTGATGCGGCGACCCGAGGTCATGGCGCGCTGCATGATGGAATACTGCATGGTGAGCGAGCGGATCGGATCGAAGAAACGCTGGATGTAGAACAGGAAGGCCACGATGACGCCGACCTGCAATCCGCCATTGAGCACCATTGAACCGCCCACCAGCACCACCGTGGCCATCGAAATGCCGGTCAGGCTGTCGACGATAGGCACCATGACCTGGGCATATTTCGACCCGGTCAGCTGCGCACGCAGGTTATGATGCGCCTTGTCGTCATAGAGGTCGAAATTGACCTTCTGGCGATCGAGGTTCTGCACGGTGCGCACGCCATTGATGCCTTCGGCCATGGCGCCATTGGTCAGCGAATTGGTTTCATGCGCCGCCCAGAAGGCGCGCTTGGCCGGCGGCAGCCAGAAGATGCGCACGATGAACAGGATGGGCATGGTGATCAGCGTCAGCACGCCCAGCCAGGGATCGAGCGTCAGCAGCACGGCAACAATACCGAACAGCAGCACGATATCGCCCACCGAGATCACCGAGGTCTCGAGGAATTCCTGCATGGAATTGACGTCGCCCTGCAGACGGCTCATCAGGCGGCCGACTTCGGTCTTGTCCATGAAGCTCAGCGACACGGCCTGCAATTGCGCGAACATGGCGCGGCGCATGTCGAACAGCACATTCTCGGCCACCTGCCCCACCTGCGTTTCCTGAACCCAGGACGCGGCGAAATTGAACAGCACGCAGATGGCAAAGCCCAGCACGGCCCAGAGCAGGTTGGTGACATTGCCGCCTTCCACCATGCCGCCATCGATGGCCCAGCCGATGATCAGCGGAATGGCCAGCTGCGTGGTGGTGAAGACCAGCACGGCGGCCACCGACAGGTAAATCTTGCTGCGATAGGGCCGCACGAAGGCCCAGATGCGCCTGATCGTCTTGGGATCGTAGGCCTTGCCGAAGACCTCTTCCTCGATCTTGTGGCTGCCCACGCTGGCGCGCGGTGGCCGTTGGCCGGGAAAGGTGGCGCTGTCGCGTTCGTCGTCCTCGATCACGCTCATTGGGCGGCCTCCCCGACTTCGGTTTCATCAACGGGGCGGGTTTGCAGGTCGAACAGGGCGCGATAGCGTCCACCCAGCGCCAGCAATTGCTCGTGGCTGCCCTGTTCGATGATCCGTCCATTTTCGATGAACAGGATCCTGGTGGCATGCATCAGCGAGCTCAGGCGGTGGGCGATGATGAAGGTCACGCGGTCCTTGGCGTAGCGGCGCATGGCGCTGCGGATGCGGTGTTCGGTGCCCGCATCGATGGCGGCGGTGGAATCGTCGAACACCATCACCGCCGGCTTGAGCACGAGGCTCCGCGCGATCGACAGGCGCTGGCGCTGGCCGCCCGACAGCGACACACCGCGCTCGCCCACCACCGTGTCGTACCCGGCGGGCAGGCCCATGATGTAATTGTGCAGCTGGGCGCTTTCGGCAGCCCTTTCGATCTTGGTCTCCTTGGACCATGGGTCGCCATAGGCGATGTTGTTTTCGATCGTGGTGGTGAAGAGGAAGCTGTCCTGCTGCACCACGGCGACCTGCCGGCGCAGGCTTTCCAGCGTCACGTCGCGCACATCCTGCCCGTCGATCGTCACGCTGCCCGCAGAAACATCGTAGAAGCGCGACATCAGGTGGGCGAGGGTCGACTTGCCGCTGCCCGGCGCTCCGACAATGCCGATCGTTTCGCCGATCTTGCCTTCGAAGGTGACGCCGTTGAGCGTCGGATGCAGCGCGCCCGGATAGGTGAAGTGCACGTCGTTGAAGGCGATCGTTCCCGCGCTGACCTCAAGCGGCTTGGCGCCGGCCTTGTCCTCGATATCAACCGGAGCATCGAGGAAGGCATAGAAGCGGTCGCCGCAGGTCGAGGCTCGGGCGAAGGAATTGACCATCAGGCCAAGCTGACGCACCGGCATCTGCAGGATGGTCATGAAGGTCAGGAAGGCGGCCAGCGTGCCGACGCTCATCTCGCCCGCAATCACCTTGTTGCCGCCGAACCAGAGTACGAGGCCCATGGCGGCGAAGAACGAAAAGGTCATCATCGAGGTATTGCGCACGCGCACCATGACGCGCTCATGCGCCAGTTCCAGTGCCGCCTCGGAGGCCTGGTCGAACTTGTCGAGCTCGTACTTCTGGCCCGAAAAGGCCCGCACCACACGGATACCGCCCAGGTTTTCTTCCATGACGCGGGTCAGTACCGACAGGCGCTCCTGCAGCACCAGCCAGGTCTTGCGCAGCAGCAGTTGCGCCACCGACGAGCGCCAGGCCACGAAAGGCACGAAGCTCAGGGCGATCAGACCAAGCAGCACGTCGGTCGTCAGCAGCATATAGGCGCCGACACCGATCAGCACCGTCAGCAGGATGGTGCGGACGAAGCCGGTGGCGAAGAACATCCGGAGGCCGTCGAGATCGAGCAGGCCCAGGGTGATCAGGTCACCCGAATGGACCTTGTCGTGATAGGAATAGGACAGCCGCTGCACCTTGTCGTAGAAGGCCAGCCGCAATTCGTAGCCGACCCGATGGCCGACGCTTTCCGAATAGTAGTTCTGCACCAGAGTGAAAAAGCCGCGTGCCACCGATAGCGCCAGCAGCGTCATGGCGCTCCAGAACAGCGCCTGTTCAGCACCCGTGCTGCCGCCGGCGACGAGACCGCCGGCCTGATCCACCGCATGGCCGAGCACGCGCGGGATCATCAGCTGCAACACCGACGCCATGATGGTGCCGCCAATGGCGAGGCTCGCCTGCCAGGGGTGCCGGAAGGAATAGAGCGTGATGCGCACGAGCGGGCTTTGGCCCTTACCCGCATGCGCCGCCGCAACATGAGTTCGAGCATCGCCGCGTGAACGGTCGCGGCCAACCTTGTCCATAGTCAAGGCGGTATCCATACATCAAAATGTGGTGGGTCCGTTGGGCCAGATTGCCAGCGCGGACAAATCAACTTGTCTGACTATAAAATGCCCATTCGGCCTACCATTCAAGCTGCAATCTGAGCAAAAAACGCAAATCCGGCCTCGGATTCGTCGCCTTTGGTCGCTTGAGGTTTTTGCGCAACGGGGCTCAATCGACCGGCGCCGTCAGCTCCGGGTAGATCACAGCCGAGCATTGCCGGTTGCTGGCATCGAGGATGGTCTGCTCCTGCGCGCTCAGCATGCCGGAATAGACGGCGTCCCAGAGATCATTGTCCTCGACGGTCTTGAGGCCGCATTGGCAATAGGTGGTGCAGAGCGGCGCGGTCGTGCCGCCGGCCTCGCAGGTGCTCTGGCACGAGCCGAGGAAATCGGCCTGCCGCATGGCGATCTGCGGCTGCAGGATTGCCGCTGCCGGATAGACTAGCCCCAACAGGATCGGCTGATGCAGCAGATAGATCAGCAGGCTCCACCGCCCCATGAACGCCAGCACCCGCGCCAGGCGCCCGCCCGGATTGATCGCGGCCAGACGTGCCGCCAACGACGATGCCAGCACCAGCCGCGTGGCGATCACGCCCAGCAGCACGACGCCGAACCAGGGAAACACCGGCACCAGATCGTTGGCCGGCGGCGGCACCTGCCAGAAGCCGAGCCAGGAGAACAGCTTCTCGTTGAACAGCGCGTCGGCATAGACAAAGTGCAGGCCAATGACGACCACCGCGACCACGACCGGCAGCCAGAGCGGCGCCAGGAGGAATGGCAGGGCCAAGAGGCTGAACAGCGCAATGGCATGCAGCACGCCGAAATAGACGAAGCTGTCAGGGAAGGCGAACCAGGTGGCGATGCTGATCGCCAGCGCGCCAGCCACGACGAAGGCCCAGCGCCGCCAGAAACTCCGCCAGCGAATGCCCCTGCCATGCCCGAGCACCAGCCCAACGCCGACCAGCAACAGAAACACCGCCAGGATGCTGCGCGCTATCACCACCCATTGCGGGTCGTAGCCGACATCGGCGCCGATGAAGCGGAAATAGCTCAGGTCCCAGCACAGGTGATAGGCGATCATGGCGATGATCGCGACGCCCCTGGCAATATCGACGACGGCGAAGCGGGGACGGGCGGCGGCAGGGATATCGGTCATGGCGCGCACAATGGCGTGCGGCTTGTGGCGGTTCAATGGTGAAAGTCAGTCACCAGTCGGCTCCAGTCCTCCCCCATCAGGCCACCAAGATAGACGTCGCCCCGCTTGGCTGCGTCGACAATTTCGGCATGCCGGGTCGAGATGCAATAGGCGCCGCGCGGCACGAAACCCATGCCGGCCTGCCGGCTCAATGCTTCCATCAGAAAAGGCTGCGCCATGCCCTCGACGGCCAGGCACCCCATGGCATCGAGTTCGGCCAGCAAGGCGCCGACCACCAGTTCCTCGCGCCCCCTGCGGCTGAGGATGTTGAGCACCCGCGCCGTGCCGCCCGGCCGGGCATAGAACACCAGCGCCCCGGCAAGGTGGCCCTTGCCATCGCGGACCTCGCGCAAATGCAGCGGGCCGTTGATGATATTGCGCGCAGCCATGTCGAGCAGCCAGCCCAATTCTTCAGGCTGCCATGCCGGATGCACGGCAAAGCGCTCAACCAGACCCGGCGCCAGTGTCACGAAGTCGGCTATCTCGATCCGCGATCCGATCGGACCGTCCGCGCCCAGCCGCGGCACGATCCAGCGCAGCACTGCGTCCAACGGACACGTGGCAGCCTGCAACAGTCTCCCAATCGACTTTGGCAGTCGCTGGGTCAGCCGCATGGCCATCCAGCCCACCGGTCGGAACACGCGACGGAAATCGAGGCTCTGGATCGGCAACACATGCCCGCCCACGGCTTTCCAGTGATCGGCGCTGACCGGATTGGCGCTGTCGGAAAAGCAGAAATCCTGGTTGCGGGCCCTTATGGTGAGCACCATTTCGGCGCCACCCTTGGTTCGTTTGCCCGGATCGGTCATGTAGTTGCTCATCAGCCGTCCGGTCATGAGCCGACCGTGGACCACCACGCGCATGGGGATGACCAGCAAGGCCCCATCGATGGCACCTTCGTCGCCTCGATGCACGAGGCCACCCAAGGCCTGGTCATAGGTCGGGCTGCCGAAAAAACTCTCCCGGAAGTAGTCGACAAACTCGTCCGGCGGGGTACGGCCATCGCGGAAGGCGCGATAGAACAGGCCGGCCACTTCCGCCGCGTCACGAAGCTGCAACGGCGTGGTGCCGCTCTGCGGGGCGCGTCTGTCCATCAGCCGATCCTCCGCCAACCGGGCATGCTGACGCCGGCTCGATAAAGGACATTGGCCACCGTCTCGATGGCGATGCCGCGCTGGGTCACCAGCTCCACCACCGCTGCGAAATGCGCCGGCGAGCACCCGATGCTGCTGGGCTGCGTGCGCACATCATGGGTGTAGAAGATCATCCAGCCGCCGCGGCGCTGCAGATCGTCGAGCAGCAGCTCCACCCGCAGCAGAGGCAGACTGACATCGTAGAGCTCCTGCGCATGCAGATGCGCCAGGTCGATCCAGCCCCGGTTGATACCCGGCTGGATGCCACGCAAGCCGGCATAGCGATGCGCCAGCAGCCGCTTGGCATTGATTGACACGACGCCGAACGGGTAGGCGAAGGAGGAGGGCGCCTGCCCGCTCAGCGCCGCGATCGCCGACGTGTTGGCAGATGCGTCGGCGATGAGACAGTCCGGCGCAACGCGCTGGACGTTGATGTGGCTGCTGGTATGGCCGCCGATCTCATGGCCGCGCTCGGCCAGGTCTGCCGTCACGGCGCGGCCGGCGATCAACTGACCATTCTCGTGCCGGTCGGCCAGTTGGTCGGCGAAATAGAACGTCCCCCTTGCGCCATAGGCTTCGAGCACGGGCGCCGCGTTTTCAGCCGCCGACAGTGGGAAATCGTCGAAGCTGAACGACACAACCGGCTGTGGCAGGTCCAGCCGAAACGGCCGGAACGGCACAGCCCGCGCCAAGCGACGCGACATGCCGGCAAGGGGCTCGGGTAAAGCGAGCATCATGCCCCCTCCAGAACCGGGTCGCGGACGAGACCGAGCTCGCCGAACACCTCGGCCATGCGGGCAACTGTTGCCTCGGTGGTGTAGCAGGCCGCCCGGGCGCGCAGGCTTTCCCTATCCGGGGCCCGATTGAGCGTTTCGTGAATCGCATGCGCCAGCGCGCTGAGATTGCCCACTGGCACCAGCGTGCCGTAGCGGCCGTGGTCCAGGATTTCGCGCGGCCCATGCGGCGCGTCGGTGGCGACAACGGGCGTGCCGCAGGCCAGCGCCTCGACAATGGCATTGCCGAAGCCCTCATGACGCGAACTCGACACCAGCAATGCGGCGCGGCGCACATGATCGGTCGGCTCGGCCACAAATCCGGGCAAGGCCACGCAGTCGGAGAGTCCAAGCCCGGCTACCAGCCGTTCGAGCCGCGGTCGCTCGGGCCCCTCGCCCAGAATGGTCAGCCGCGCCGGCCGGTCGTCCCGCACTGCGGCGAAGGCGGCGATGAGGTCGGCAAAGCCCTTCTCCGGCGACAGCCGCCCGACGGCCACAATGAGGTTCGGCTCCCGCTCAACCGGCTGCGCCAGATCGGCCAGACGCGCCTCGGTCAGCACGGCATTGGTGCCCAGATTGATCGCCCGTGTTGGCGCGACCCGGAAATCCGCGATCAGCTCGCGCCGCACGCCCTGGGTGAAGCTGAGCACCCGCTCGGCTTGCGGGTACAGCCACGGTGCCAGCCAATAGCCAACCCGATTCTGCAAATGCGGATCGCTGCGGCGGGCCGCCAACGGCGCCGCCACTTCACGCAGGATGATGCGCGGACGCTCCCGGCCAAGCTGCAGCGCCGCCAACGACAGCAGTACATTGCCCGAAGCTTCGGACGACATAACCGCCTGCGGTCGCAGGCCCACCATCATGGCCATCAACACCGGCAGTGCCCGCGCCATGCGCAGTCTGCGCCCCTGCCCCAGATCGAGCAGCGGCACGGACGGATCGAGCCGCATCCGCAGCGGCCCCTGAGCATCCAGCGTGGCCACGGTGATGGGCCACCCCGCCGCGCTCAGACCATTGGCCAGTTCAATGGCATCCCGCTGCGCCCCACCACCGGACATGGCGCGGATCAGCACGATTATGGGACCAGGGATCGCTCGCAACATCTCTCGACCAACAATAGAAATTGATTTACCTGTTTTCCGTATTGATTGAAGTAAAGTCACGTCGATCCGGGTTAACGGGTTAATATTACGGAATAATACGTATGTTCGAATCTGTATTATCACGACTACTACAGTGAACGATCGCCACGCTTCGCTTTATCTGGTCTCTCGACTGGCTGCCGCAGTGCTGAATATTGTGTCGGTGGCCGTATTCACCCGGCTGGCAACGCCCGATGTCTATGGCGGCTATCTCGTCGGCTTCGCCACCGGCTTCGTTGTGTTTGGCACCGCCTTCCAGTGGTTGCTGCATGCGCATTTCGGCGTCTACCAACCGCAACAGGCAGCGCGCCTGGCAGGAGCGCTGGCGGCGCTGCTGGGCGTGGCGGGCGCGGCAGTCGCCCCGTTCCTGGTGATTGCGACGATCCTGAGCTGGCTCGACGTCGGTGCGGCCATCGGCATCGCCGTGCTGGTTGCCGGCTTCGTCGTGCAGATCGGCGCCGTCGAGGTCGGGCGAGCGCGGCTGATGGTGCACGAGGTCACCGCCGCCGGCCTGCTGCGCGGTGTGCTGATGCTGGTATTCGGCACCCTGGCCCTGCTCATCACACAGTCGGCTCCCGCCCTACTGGCGGCTGTCGGCCTCGCCCAGATCGTTGCGGCGCTACCCGTGCTGCTCACGCTTCGGCGGGGCGGCTTTGCCCGGCCGACACGAGCCGATCTGGAGAGCATCGTGCGCTATGGCGGGCCGCTGATCATCGCGCTGGGTGTGACGGCGCTGGCGCTCAATACTGATCGGCTGGTGCTGGAACGCATTGCCGGCGCAGCGGCCGTCGCACACTACGGCGCCATGTCGGACGTGGTGCGGCAAGGCTTCGTGGTCCTGGGCGAGGCCATCGCCGCCGCCTACCTGTCGCAGGCCAAGGCCATGTCACCGACCAACCCCTCCCGCACTGTCGCTTTGCGCCGCGCCTTCACCACCCTCTGGACCATCATCCTCTTCGGCACGCTCGGTTGGCTGTTGCTGGGCGAGACCCTGCTCGGTGCGCTGCTGGCACCCGGCTATGTCGACGAGGTCCATGCCGTGCTGCCTGCCTTGGTGCTGGGCACAGCCTGCCTCGTGCTCCGCGCCTACTATTTCGGCCAGGCCATTTACTTCGCCGGCTCGGCCCGCCGCGAAGTTCTGGCGAGCCTCGCGATGCTCGGCGTCGCCGCAGCGGGTGCGCTGCTCCTGATCCCGGCATGGGGCATTGGCGGCGCTGCACTGAGCTTTGCGCTGGGACAGGTCGCGGCGCTAGCGGTGTTCCTCATTGCCGACCGCCACACCCGGGTCATGCCAATCGACTGGCGCAAGGCAGCCGAGGCAACAGCATGGAGTGCAGTGACGGGTGCAGTCGGCCTGATGGCGTTGCTGCTGGCCGGTTGGTGGCTGGTCCTGCTGGTTCTCGCCATCTCGTCCATATGGCTCGCCCTACGCTGGAACCTTTTTGATATCAGGGCGCTGCTGGGTCAGATGGCGCCGTCGAGCAGGCGGCAATAAGCGTCGATCATGCCCCCAACCGCATGCGCCTGCTGCGTCGCGGACGCCGATGCCGCACGCTCGGCGGTTGACGGATAGTGGGCCAGGGTGTCGCCTATGCCAGCCGCCAAAGCGGCGGCATCGTTGGGCGGGTGGAACCGGGCCAGCGCCGGAGCCAGCACCTCACGCAGCACCGGCAGGTCGCTGGCCACCACCGGCAGCCCGAGCATGGAGGCCTCGACCACTGCGAGCCCGAAGCTTTCCCAGGTCGATGGGAAAACATAGACATCGCCAGCACTGAGCAGACCGGCCAGTTGTGCCGCATCGAGATTGCCAACCAGATGCAGCCGCTCGGCCACGCCGAGGTCGTCAGCCTGCCGCATCAGCGGTGCGCACAGCGCGCCCTCACCGGCAATGATCAGATGCGTGCCGGGCAGCAGTGCCAGTGCCGCCACCGCTGCCGCATGGTTCTTCTGCGACACCAGCCGCCCGCTCGCCGCCAGCAGCGGCGCCAGCGGGGCGATGCCCAGGGCATGGCGCCAGTCTCGCCGTAGTTGCTCCGGCAGGGGCGCGACACCATGACGGATCAGTCGCAGCTTGTGCCGATAGGCTAGCGGATAGTCCGCCACCGATGCCAGCGTCGCCGTCGAATTGGCGATCACATCCGTATGCAGTCCAATGCTGCCCCATAGTCGATCCAGCCACCGCCAGGCTGGCCGCATGGCCGAGGGGATCGCCGTGAGATGGGTGGCACGTACGCGGACACCCGCTATCCAACCCGCCGCATGCCCGACAAGGCTGGCGGCCACCTGATAGGACAGGATCGCATCATAGCCGCCGCTTCGTATCGCGGCGATCACCTTCGCGACCGAGCCCCCTTCCCCACGTAAAGCCAGCGTCGTCACGTCATGCCCACGCGCCGACAATCCCGCTTCAACCATGCGGGTCAACACGCGCACCCCGCCGGGTTCGTCGCGCGTCACCAGTTGCAGCACGCGGCTCATGGCATCAGCGCCGAGCGCGACCACAGTCGCAGGCAGACCATGGCCAGAAGCCCGGTGAACCAGATGGAATCGCCCCGGTTGAACAGCACCGCTTCAAGGCTCGAAATCAGCAGCGTGAACAGCCAGGCGGCGACGAGGTAGAACAGAAACGCCTGCTCGGCCCGATCCAGCGTCCGTTGTTTGATCGACGCGATCTGGCGCAACGGCGCCAGGCCGGCCCAGGCCAGCACCAGCGCCAGCCCGGGAATGCCGGCCGAAAGGGCGACTTCGAGATAGCCGTTGTGAGCATGCGATACCTGCGCGGCCGTATCGCCCGAGGCGGCAACACTATAGGCAGCGCCGGTATCCCAGAAGATGTTGTAGCCATAGCCGGTCAGCGGCCTTTGCTCGATCGCCGCCAGTGCCAACTGCCAGATATCGGCTCGCCCGGTGAAGGTCGGATCCGGCAGGTGCGCCGCGATCGCACCGATGGCGGGGAACGCCACCGATCCCAGAGTCAGCATTGCGAGCCCGCCGACCAGCGCGATCGCAACCAGCATGGCTATGCCGGCCCGTACGTGGACAATGACTGCCGCACCCGCCAAGGTTGGCATCAGCAGCAAGGCCGCCGACTTGCCGCCCGACAGCATGAGCAGCGCCAACGCCCCGGCCACCACCATCGCGCCCCACAGCCGGCGGTCGAACTGCCAGAGCAGGATGCCAACAAGGCAGAAATGGATGGCCATCGGCGCCAGGTCGTTCTTGTGCTTGAACATGCCGCGCCAATCACCGGCCAGCCCCTGCTCCACGGTGTCGCGGATGGAATGGATGGCCAGGTCGGGCATAAACAGCGCGCCAAGGAAGGACAGCACGATAGCCGTGCTTGCCGCCACCCCCAGCAGAACGACAAAATCACCCAGTCGCGCGAACAGCAGCGGCAGGCAGACCGCAATGGCAATGACGATGCCGGCCAGCGCCAACCGGTTGAGCGCCAGACCTGGCGCGCGCGACACCAGCGCCGTCAGCGCGAACCAGGCGAAAATGGCCACGAGCCCCGGACTGATCGTCTCCCACAACCGCCCGCTCTGCCCACCGCGCCAGACCAGCCAGAGTGCCAAGGCCAGAATGAGCAGCGTCAGATTGCGCCGCAGCGCATTGGACTGGGTCGGATCGTCGAGCACGCCATAGTCGGAGAGGCTGGCAAACGGCTGCGCCTGCGTCCACAGCACGAGGATGGCAAAGAGCGCAAAGCCGCCAACCAGCAACGGCCTGACATCGAGCCGCGCGACGGCCGCGATCATGCCAGTCTCCGCAGATAGTCGCGCACGAACTGGCCATAGTCCGATGGCGACCCGTCAGGCGACAACAGGGCCGGCGCGGCCCCAGGGCTGTAGCACCAGGCGGTATGGCTCAGCCCCAGTACATCGAGCACATCGCGGGTGAAGGGGATCGCAAAATCGTCGATACCGCCTTGCAGGCCACCATCGCAGTCCGGGCAAAAGCCCCATTCCGTCACCACGATGGGTTTGTGCACAGCCAGGGCACCCAGGCTGCGGAACCAGCGGTCCGGCTCATGCCGGTCTTCATTGGGATAGACGTGCCAGGCATAGGCCGTGCGTGGATCGTCCAGCGGATCGGCTGCCGCGCCGGTCAGGTCATGCGCCCAGCGCCCGCCCGAGGCGAGGACGATATTGTCGCTGATGGCACGGATCTCGGCGGTAATTGCCGCCCAGGCCGGTTTGAACTCCGACCACCAGGCGCCATCCGACACCCAGTGCTGGTCATCCCCGACTGGCTCGTTCCACAGCTCGAAGATAACAGCCGGATCGCCGCCATGCCGCTCGGCCATGCCACGCCAGAAGGCCTTGGCATCGTCGATGCTGGAGAGATACGCGTCCGCGATCAGCCCCCATTCAGGCGGTGGCACCGGCTCGTAGCGACCGGGAAAGCCGATGGCGTGCCAGTCGACAATGACGAACAGGCCTTGCGCCCGCGCTGCGGCGATATCGGCATCGAGCAATTGGCCCATCAGCGTCGCGTCATAGCGCCAATGGCCGGGATGCACGCTGATGCGCACACAATTGGCCGCCCAATACTCGGCCACGACCCGATAGTCGTCGAGGCTGCGGCCATAGCGGATATAGACCGGATCGCCCATGGCAATCCCCTTGAGCCGCAGCGGCGCCCCGTTCCAAGCAAACCTGTTGCCCTCGATCTCGATGCGACCTGACCCGGCGGCGCGCAATGGCGGCGCGACGCCCAGCGTGGCAAGCCCGGCAAGCAAAGCCCGCCGTTTCATCGTGCAATCCGCGCCCGCCGGCGCAGCCAGCCCAAACCGGCCCCCAGCGCCACGCCAGCGATCAGTCCCAGCGGCAACAATGTAGTCAGCTTGGGCGGAAAGCTGCGTTCCACAGGCGGCGCGGCGCGGGAAACGACCTGGGCATTGAGCGTGTCCACATTCGCCTGCTCGGCCGTTTCCCGCGAGCGGAGCAGTGCATCTTCATACACCGCCCTGCTGGCCTCGGCCTCGCGCTCGAGCTGACGCAGGCGTATCCGCTTGGAGTCGGTGTCCTGCATGTCAGTCGCGGCGGACGCCAGCTGGGTCGTCAGCGCGGCCGCACTTTCCCGTGCGCGCTGCAGGCCCAACTCGGCCGAGGCCAAGACACGTTGAATTTCCACGCCCACCGCAGCACGGGCGGTGGCGACGCGCTCCTGCGCTACCAGCAGGCGCGGATGCCGTGCGCCGAGCGTCGCGCCCAGCACAGCTGCATCGGCCACCGCGGCCTGCAGCTCGGTGCGCAATTGCGTCATCGCCTCAGAACCGACAGCCTCGGGCGCCGCCGACAGCCGCGCCGGGTCGGCAGCGAGCGCGCGTAACTGCTCAAGCTGGATGCTTGCCACCTCGACGGCATTGTTGGCCGCCAGCAGCGCCTGGTTGGTCTGACCGACCTGCCCCTCAAGCAGCGACTGCCCGCCGGTCTCGACGATGTGGTTCTCGGTCTTGAACCGCTCGACCGCATTCTCGGCCGCCTCCAGCTCGCCCAGCAACAGCGCCAGCCGCCCTTCCAGCGTCGTCGAGGCCCGCCCGGCCTGCTCGGCCCGCTGCGCCTCGCGCAGAGCCAGGTAGTTACCCACCACCGCATTGGCGATGTCGGCCGCCTTCACGGCGCTTTCGGATTCCGCATAGACATCGACCACATAGGTCCGGTCGAGCCGCACCACATGCACCGCCTTGGCGAGCCGCGTCACTGCCTTGCCCAGCGGATCAGCGGGCGCATCGGAGGCACTCAGCTGCTCGATCCAGGCCTTGAGCGGATTGCCGCTGCCGACGAATTCGGGGTCGGTATCGAGCCCCAGCTGGATCGCCGTCGCCCGCAACACCGAGTCCGACGCCATCACCCGCGCCTGGCTCTCGATCAGCACCACGCCCGCATCGCCCGAACCTGTCGACGGCGACAGATCGCGCTCCAGCAATTGCAGGTTCTGCGGATCGATATAGATCTGCGCGCTGGCCTGATAGCTCGGCGTCACCAGTTGCGCGGTCAGCAGCGCCAGCGCGATGCCGCTGACCCCGCCGAGCAAAGCCTCTGTCCGCAGGGCCCAAATCTCGCCCAACCATTCGCCCACCGATCGGCCGGGGATTGCGAGGATCGGCTGCGACGGCGTAATGCGGCTAGAATCGGCGGCGTGGAACATCACTAGATCATGCTTAACGCTTGGTTACTGATGACCAAGTGTTAGCAGGATTGAAAATGATCCGGCGCGAAAGCCGGTTTCCTGGTGAATACCGTAAGTAATTTTGCGCCCAATACGGGTAACTACTTACCCTGCCGCGCCACCACGGCGAGGAACGCTTCGCCATAGCGATCGAGCTTGGCCTGGCCAACGCCCGGCAGGTTCAGCATGTCGTGGGGATGCTTGGGCACCGCCAGCGCCATGGCCCGCAGGGTCGCATCGTGGAAGATGACATAGGGCGGCACGCCCTGCGCCTTGGCCAGTCGCGTGCGCTCCTCGCGCAGGGCCTCGAACAGCGGCAAAGCATGCGGCGGCACACTGGCGGCACGCTCAAGCTGGCGGCGCACTTCCACGGTCTTCTTCGGCCGGTCCTTGCGCAGGGTCACGGTGCGCTCATGCTTGAACACGGCGCGCGAGCCCTCGCCCAGCGTCAGCGCCCCATGATTGGCGTGGTCGACCACGATCAGCCCCATCGCGGTCAGCTGCCGGATCACCGATTGCCACACCTTGGCATCGAGATCGGCGCCCTGCCCGAACACGGCCTGGTTCTGATGGCCGAAGCGCTCGACCTTCTCGGTGGCCTTGCCCATCAGTACGTCGATCACATGCGCCGCGCCAAAGCGCATGCCGGTGCGATAGATCGCCGCCAGCGCCTTGATCGCCGCCTCGGTGCCGTCCCAGCTTTCCACTGGCGACCGGCAGGTATCGCAATTGCCGCACTTGCCGTCGTAGATTTCGCCGAAGTGGCTGAGAATGGCCTTGCGGCGGCACTCGGCGGTCTCACACACGCCCAGTAATGCATTGAGCTTGCCGTGCTCGACGCGCTTGACCTCGTCGGGTGCATTGCCCTCGTCGATCATGCGGCGGCGCTGCACCACGTCGGCCATGCCATAGCTCATCCAGGCATCGGCCGGCTGGCCGTCGCGTCCGGCGCGGCCGGTTTCCTGGTAATAGGCCTCGATTGAGGCCGGCAGGTCCATATGGGCGACATAGCGCACGTCGGGCTTGTCGATGCCCATGCCGAAGGCCACCGTCGCCACCATGCAGATGTTTTCCTCCTTGAGGAATGCATCCTGGTTGGCGCTGCGCGTCCCGGGCGGCAGCCCGGCATGGTAGGGCAAAGCCGGAATGCCCTTGCCCGAGAGCCAGTCGGCCGTGTCCTCGACCTTGGCCCTGGAGAGGCAATAGACAATGCCCGAGCTACCCTTGTGGGCGGCGAGGAATGCCAGCAACTGGTCGCGGGCTTTGTCGCGCTCGACGATGGAGTAGGAGATGTTGGGCCGGTCGAAGCTGGTGGTGAACACCCGCGCCCCTTCGAGCCCCAGCCGCTCGATGATGTCCTCGCGCGTCGTCGGATCAGCGGTCGCCGTCAGCGCGATGCGCGGCACGCCGGGGAACAGTTCGGTGAGCTTACTGAGCTCGCGATATTCCGGCCGGAAATCGTGCCCCCACTGGCTCACGCAATGGGCCTCGTCGATGGCGAACAGCGCAATGTCGATACCACTGAGCATATTGGCGAAGCCCGGCGTCGCCACCCGTTCGGGCGCCACATAGAGCAGGTCGAGCTGGCCATTGCGCAGCTTGCGCCGCACCTCCGCCGATTCCTCGGCGCTGAGCGACGAATTGAGCGCCGCCGCCTCGACGCCGGCCTGCTTTAGCGCCTCCACCTGATCGCGCATCAGGGCGATCAGCGGCGAGATCACAATGCCGACGCCCGGCCGGCAGATCGCCGGGATCTGGTAGCACATGGATTTGCCGGCCCCGGTGGGGAACAGCACCACCGCATCGCCGCCCTCGACCACATGCTCGACGACATCGGCCTGCTGGCCGCGGAAGCTCTGGTGGCCGAAAACCTCACGCAGCACGCCATGCGGATCGCGTGGCATGGCCATCGCGCCGCTGCTGAACAAATCCCATGCCGACTCTAGCGTGCTCACCCCGTCGTTGAATCACAGTGCCGGGGTGGGCCGCAAGTCACGGGAGTCGCAATAGACCGGTCTTGCCCAGAAAGCTCAGACGTAGCCGAGCGCGGCGAACTGCTGCTCGTACCACCACCAGCCGGCCCCCGCGAGCGCCACGCCGATGATGAAGGCGACCCAGCCGGCCAGGGTGAAATTCTTGTGATCGGCGTTGCGATACTCGAAGCGCGAGCCGAACAGCAGGAAGGCAATGCCGAACACCGCGCAGAACGGCACGAGAATAAACGCCTTGGTCGAATAGCTGATCTCGGCCGCGCCCGCCTGCGCCTGCTGCAGCGGCTGCCAGATGAAGAACCAGAAGATCGCCGCCCCCAGCGCCAGCGCGACGACGCCGCCAAGCCGCGTCTTGATGTCTTGTCCCATGCTCATGTCTCCCCAAGCGCGCTAGGGGTGCCATTGGCCTGGGCGAAGGTCAATCTGGCTCGGCAAGTTCACACGATTGGATAAGACCAGCGCGGGCGGGATAAGGGCTCGGCTGCCATTTCGTTGGCCGGGACGGGAGACCGGAAAAACCGACCCATTCCCTCTGCCGCCACGTCCGGTCGACGCGCGCTGGTCTCTGGCAGCGCCAATCGTTGGATGCTGGTTTGGTTCCGCTTGCCTCTCCCAGGCGGGCATGAGGGCTATCGCAGGGGCTTGCTCAGATATGGCGAGCCACGCCGCACGAAGCGCCATGGCGTCTCGACGCCCTTGGTGATGCCAATGCGCGGGCCCGTCGCGACATCATGCTCGGTGTCGCGGGCGATGAGCTCGAATGGCGGCGCATCGAGCGGCAGACCATTCTGCGCAATTGTCACATCAAGCGCCTGGCACAACTTGCCAGGCCCGGAGCAGAGCTGACGATCCGCGACCCCACCGCGGCGCTCAAGCATCAGGTGCACACCCTGCGCCGGCTCCAGCGCCCGGATCAGCACCGCACTACCGGGCAGGCACACGAAGTTGAGGCACCAGTGGATGCCGTAGATCTTATAGACATAGGCATGTCCGGGCGGTCCGAACATCGCCGCGTTGCGCGGCGTCGGACCATTGAAGCTGTGCGAGGCCGGATCGGTCGGGTCATACGCTTCGACCTCGACCAAAGGACCGCCGACGCCGTCCACGAGCAGGGTTGCGCCGATGAGATCGCGGGCGACGTCAGGGGCTGGGCGGGAGAAGAAGGAGGGCGGAATCATGCTGGTGCTCGACTGCAAGCTTTGGTTGAGCATATTGCCGATCATGCTTCGCCGCGACCTTCGCACTATGGCAACTATTTCGCCTTGGGTCGGAGTTCCACATTATGACGCGTGATCATGCCGATTGGCTCATTCCGGCAGGCCTGATCGGGCTGGCGCTCGTGCCCCTGGCCAATAGCGCCCTGCGGCTCGGGGCGCTTGCCGATGGCGGCCCCATCACCCCGGAATCGGCAAGATTTTTTATCGCACCCGCCCCGATTGTGCTGCACATCGTGGTGGCCATGATCTTTGCTCTACTCGGCGCAATGCAGTTCTCGCCGGGCTTCCGGCGCCGAAACATCAACTGGCACCGCCGAGCTGGTCGGGTGTTGGTGGTGTGCGGCGCATTGGCAGCGCTCACCGGCTCATGGATGGCCCTGACCTATGATTTCGTTCCCGCCGACGGTCCCATCATGCATGTGTTCCGCTTGGCGTTCGGCCCTGCCATGTTGGCGACGCTGATTGCCGGTTTCTTGGCGGTGCGCCAGCGCAATATTCCGCGGCACCAGGCGTGGATGCGCCGCACCTATGCTATCGGCATGGTGGTCGGCACACAAACGACTATCCTTCTGCCGTTCCAGCTGGCCGGTCAGCTGGACGACCTGACCCGCACTGTCGCGATCAGCGCCGCCTGGATTCTGAATCTCGGCACGGCAGAGTGGCTGATCCGTCGCCAGCGCCCGCGCAGGTCGACCGCGGCCCGACCGGCTTAGGCCAATCAATCCATCCGACCCCGCGCCGCCACCGGTACCGTTTCCACCAGTTCCCCACTGCGCACCAGATGCACGTGGTCGAACAGGTTCGTCACCGGGCAGCAGTGATTGGGAATGATGGCGATCTGCTCGCCGATCTTTGGCCCGCCATTCGCGCAGCCCGACACGTCCAGCGTGCCATGTTCTTCGCTCAGGCCAACGATCCTCGCCTCGGGGTAGGCAGGGACATAGCCATGTCCGACCAGCCCGAGCAGGTCGCTGGTCAGCGCCTTGGACCCGGCATCGATGATCGCCCGACCTGACGTCGGATGGCTCACCACCGTCGCCAGCACGGTCAGCGCGCAGTCGTCATAGCTGGCGGCACCCGCCGCGACTTGCGAACGATCCATATAGATATAGGTGCCGGGCCGGTATTCGGTCGCCACGCCGGCCTCATCGGCATGCCAGATATCGGGCGTGCCTCCGGTTGTGATCACGGGCACCGCACTCCCCGCGGCCTCGAACAGGCCCTTGGCCGTGGCCAGCCACTCAGCCGCTGCCTGGTATTTTCCGGCGGCGGGATAGGTCATCAAGCCGAAGAATTCGAGCCCCGGCGCGGCGATGATCGTTCGGGCCAGATCAAATGCCGCCTCGGGCGACTGCACGCCGCAACGGCCCATGCCGGTATCGCATTCGACGAAAACACCCAGCGGCTTGCCGCCGGCGAAAGTCGCGGAAAGGCCGGCGACACATTCCTTGCTGTCGGCCACGACGCGGATGGTCACCCGCTCATTGAGCGCCTTGAGCCGAGCCAGCTTGGCCGCGCCGATGATGTTGAAGGTCAGCAGCATGTCGGTGATGCCGGCATCGGCCATCACCTCGGCCTCGCCCAGCTTCTGCACCGTGATACCGACAGCGCCGAGGTCGATCGCCCGCTGCGCAAAGCGCGGCAGCTTGTGCGTCTTGATATGGGGGCGCAGTTTCAGCCCCGCCTTGTCGGCAAAGGCCTGGGCCCGCTGCAGATTGGCCTCGACGCGATCGAGGTTGACCAGCACGGCGGGGGTATCGAGTTCGGAGATCGTGGTCATTTGCCCCTCAAGACTTCATCGACGAACCGCAGATTGCCGGCCATCAACCCGGCATCGACAGGCAGCACCGTGCCGGTGATGCCCGACGCCGCATCCGAGCAGAAAAACACCGCCGCATTGGCGACTTCCACCGGCAGCACCATGCGGCCAAGCGGATAGTGCGGCAGCACGTTGTCGAGCAGGGTCGGGTCGGCGGCCAGGCGATGGTCCCATGCCGGCGTGCGTACCGAACCGGGCGCCACGACATTGGCCCGCACGCCCTCCCCGCCGCGCTCGACCGCGATGGCCTTGGCATAGGCGACCAGCCCCGCCTTGGCCGCCGCGTAGGCTGGGTTGCCGTAGTGAGCCAGCGCATTGACCGAGGAGATGAAGACCAGGCTGCCCGAACCGCGCTTTGCCATGGCATTGACGATCGGGTCGGTCATGGCATAGGCGCCGTTGAGATTGATGGCGAGTTCGGAGGCCCAGACGTCGTCATCCACCTGACCGAAATGCTCGGCCCGGGTAAAGCCGGCGTTGGAGACCACCGCATCGGGTGTGCCATGCGCGGCGAGATAGCGCTCGATCGATGTCCGCGTTGCCTTGGGGTCAGCCAGGTCGAACAACACCTGTCCCGCGAGGTCCAAGCCCTCCAGCATGCTGGCTTCCCGGTCACCTCCCACGACCTTGGCACCGGCATCGCGAAACGCCTTGACCAGTGACTGGCCAATGCCGCCGCCGGCGCCTGAAATGAGCACAGTTTTGCCATCAAGGCGGAAGGGGGAGGTCATGTCAGGGACCCTTATACGCCACGCATTCGATCTCGACCTTGCAGTCCACCATCATATGGCTCTGCACCGCCGCGCGAGCCGGTGGGTTCTCACCAAAATAGCTCTTGTAGACCGCGTTGAAGCTCCAAAAATCGCGCGGATCGTCGAGCCACACGCCACAGCGTACCACATGCTCGAGCCCGTAGCCGGCCTCTTCGAGGATGGCGATGATATTCTTGATGGTCAGATGGGTCTGCTCGATGATCCCCGTACCGACGATCTCGCCATCCTTCATCGCCACCTGGCCCGAAACATAGAGCCAACCGCCCGCTTCCACGGCGCGGGCGAAGGGCAAGTTCTGGCCACCGGCACCAGACTTTTCGGCGCCATAGCGCTTGATCGGCATCGAGACACTCCTTGTCGATTTCTGAAAGCCAGTTTCTTAGAACAGCACCATAGCGCGTAAAATTGCCGCCATCCTTCGCAAAATCCGATCACGAGTGAAAATTTCTTACGTGATCCGACCCTATGGCCTGTGCTAGCCTGCTCATTGCGGGCCTGCATTCCGGCCGTACCATCTGTCATAGTCTAGCGAGATCCTCGTGCGCGTCTTTACCGCTGCCCTGGCGACCGAAACCAACACCTTCTCGCCCATCGCGATCGACAAGCGCGCATTCGAGGCCTCGCTCCATGCCAAGCCCGGCCAGCATCCGGCAACGCCGACGCTCTGCACCGCGCCGATCACCGTCGGTCGCGAGGTCTGCGCGCGCGAAGGCTGGACGCTGATCGAGGGTAGCGCCAGCTGGGCCGATCCGGCGGGCCTCGTCGCCCGCGCCACCTACGAAGAGCTTCGCGATGAAATCCTCGACCAGTTGCGCGCCGCACTGCCGGTCGACGGCGTGGTGTTGGGCTTGCATGGCGCCATGGTCGCCCAGGGCTATGACGACCCCGAAGGCGACCTGCTGACCCGCGTCCGCGAGATTGTCGGGCCGGATGTGCTGGTCTGCGCCGAACTCGATCCGCATAGCCACCTCACCGCCAAGCGTGTCGCCGCGGCCAACTTCTTCGTGGTGTTCAAGGAATTCCCGCATATCGACTTCGTCGACCGGGCCCGCGACCTGTGGTCGATCGCCGTGCGGACGCTCAAGGGCGAGATCAAGCCTGTCATGTCGGTGTTCGACTGCCGCATGATCGACGTTTTCCCCACCTCCAAGCAGCCGATGCGTGGCTTCGTCGACAAGCTCTACGCACTCGAAAAGTCCGAGCCGGGCCTATTGTCGCTGTCGGTCATCCACGGCTTCATGGCCGGCGACGTGCCAGAGCTGGGCACCAAGGTCATCGCCGTCACCGACGACAATCCCGCCAAGGGCGCCGCTTTTGCCGAGACGCTGGGTCGCGAACTGTTCTCGATGCGCGGCACCTTCATGGTCAGCCAGGTCGACGAGAAGACCGCGGTCGACGCTGCGCTTGCCGCGCCCACCGGACCGGTAGTCATCGCTGACGTCTGGGACAATCCGGGCGGCGGCACGGCGGGCGATGCCACGGTCATCCTGGCCGAACTGATCACGCGCGGTGTGACCGATGTGGCGGTCGGCACCATCTGGGATCCCATCGCGGTGCAGATTTGTTTTGCGGCGGGGGAAGGTGCGGTCATCCCCCTGCGTTTTGGTGCGAAGTCCGCGCCACATACTGGGCACCCAATCGACCAATATGTGACGGTCAATCGAGTGGTCCGCGACGCCCAGATGCGGTTCGGCGAGAGCTATGCCCCGTTCGGCGACGCGGCGTGGATAAGCTTCAATGGCATCGACGTGATCCTCAACTCCACCCGCGCGCAAAGCTTTGATCCGTCACTGTTTTCAGCGCTCGGCATCGATCCGAAATCGCGCAAGATCTTGCTGATAAAGTCGACCAACCACTTCTATGATAGCTTCTCCAAGATCGCCTCGGAGATCGTCTATTGCTCGGCCGGGAAGCCCTATCCGAACCGACCGGCGGAGACCGATTATCGCAAGGCGCGGCGGAATATCTGGCCGATGGTGGAGGACCCGTGGGCGTAGCACGGGGCCCCAATTGGTTAGCAGGCTGTTAGCATCGACGCGCCGTACTGCGGTCAATCTGCGGCCCAGTGACCGTACATGATCGGCATGGTCCCAACCAACGCCTTGAACCGTTCCCAGCTCTTGCGCTCCGGTGTGGTCCAGCCGGATTCGGCGATGGCCGACAGGCGCGGGAATACCAGTCGGTCGAAGATGGCGCGGTCGGTCATGGACTCGCTCCAGATGCAGGCCTGGACGCCGAGCAGGTGCTTCAGCCCGTTCTCGGACATGCCCTGACGGCTTTCGAACTCATAGGTTTCTTGCGGGCCCGACCAGCCGGCCCAGCCGGCGCCGGGTTCGGCCCAGGCGACACCATTGGCCATGTCGAGATAGTAGCGCTGGCCGGGCGAGACGACGATGTCGTAGCCACGCTCGGCGAGGGCGGCGTTGATCTCGACATTGCGCCAGCCGATGACGAAGCTCTTGTCCTTGTCGACCGCATCGCCATGCGCCGCCTCCTCCCAGCCGCCCGTTATGGCGCCCTTGCTAGCGATGTATTTGTGGACGCGGCGTATGAATTCAGCCTGGATGACGGCGGTTGGCGAGCCCTCGATCTCGTCGGCGCCACCATGATTGCCGAGCTGGTTGAACTGCTTTTCGTGCTTCTTGCGCATCTCGGGACCGGCCATCCGCTCGATCATGTCGAGGGCCAGCGGCGAACCCGACCAGGCGGCCAGCGGCACTTCGTCGGCGCCCAGGTGGAAGATGCCCGCCGGGAACAGCTCCAGCACTTCGTCGACGACCTTTTCGACGAATTCATAGACCGGCTCATAGGCCGGGTTGAGGCTGTTATTGGGGAAGCCCTGCACCGATTGGTATTCGCCCGTTTCGTCGGGATCGCGCAGGTGTGGCAGCGCCTGTAGCGCGGCGTAGAAATGTCCGGGCATATCTATTTCGGGGATGACAGTTATGGCGAGGCTGTCGGCCAGGGCCACGATCTGGCGGATGACGGGCTTGGAGTAATAGCCGCCAGTCGGTTGCGGGCCGGAGCCCAGCAAAGGCGGCAGGGCCTTGCCGTGGCCGCGCCAGGCAGCGACCTCGGTCAGCTCGGGATAGGCATCGATCTCCACGCGCCAGGCTTCGTCTTCGCTGAGGTGCCAGTGGAACTTGTTGAGCTTGTTCCAGGCGAGCAGTTTGATCAGTCGACTGACTTCGGCGCCGGTATAGAATTGGCGCGCCACGTCGAGATGGCAACCGCGATAGCGCAGGCCCGGCTCGTCGGTGATGGTGCCGCCGGTGGGAAAGACGAAGGTCTGCGAGTATTGCTTGGCGCCGCGCAGGATGTGGCCCAGGGTCACTAGGCCATAGAACATGCCTTGGCGGGTGGTGGCTTCCACTGTTGCGCCATTGTCGGCAAAGTGCAGTTCATAGGCTTCGGGACCGAGGTCCACCTTGTAGCGGATGGCGACAGGCATGCCGGCTTCTGAGGGTGGCCGGACGATGGCTTCCACCGGGAACAGGTCAGCCACGAGGCCAGCAAAGGCCGCTGCGGCCCTGGTGGCATCGGTGCCCTCGGGCTTGAGATCGAGGCCGGGCGGGGCGATGCGGGCGCCTGATGTCGCCACGGACTTTGGCCAGGGAATGATCGAGACCGAGACCGGCGCCTTGGCCGGGACAGGAAATTTCACCGTGCCCTTGAGCAGCGGGGAATTGTGGCCCTTGGCCTTGGTGGGCGCCGTGGCAAGCGTCACAACGGTACCATCGCTCAGCACCACATAGCCGGTATTGGCGCCATCGCTCCAGTGGCGCAGGCCATAGGAAAGGCCGCGGGCGACCGAGGTCCAGGTCTCGCCCGGGTGCAGCACGTAGCCATCGGGCGGGGCGATCAGCGAGTGGTTGGACAGGCGCTTGAGCAGCTTACCGTTTTCCAACGTCGCATGCGGATCGATGCGTGCGGGGCCCGAAAAGCCAAGCTCGAAATCGCTGACCGCGACGTCGCCGGTATTAGTCAGCTCGATGCCATAACCGAGCGGCTCGCCATCAGCGGCCGGGCTCCAGGTGGTGACGAGGGAGAAGGATATGGTCATGGCGGACTCGTGATGAAATTTCGTGGCACGCCCTCGTGGTTCGAGGCTCGTGGAGAACTCGCACCTCACCATGAGGGCTACTGGTAGCTGGGTCTCAAAGTAGCCCTCATGGTGAGGCGGGAGCGTAGCGACCCTCGAACCACGAGGGCGTGCAGGTACGTTCGTCAATCCCCCAGCGGCTGGCCGTCGTCGCCGTCGCGGTTGACGACGAGCTGGTGCTTGATGCGCCGCATGCTGGCGATGGCCGAGGGACCAAGGCGGGTGGCGACGGTCTGGGCCAGCACGTCGACAGTGGCGAGAAAGGCGTAGCGGCCGGGGGTGGGGCGCAGGATATCGGTGTTCTCGTGCCAGTTGACCGGCAGCAGGATGTCGGACTGCGCCGAGACCATGGATGCCGAACGGGTGACGACGATGCGCGTCAGGCCATATTCACCGGCCACGGTCAGCGTCTTGGCCAGTTGCGCATTGTTGCCCGAGAGCGAGAAGGCGATGATGACGGTACCCGGCGGCGCAGCAGCGGCGCGCATCATCTGCAGCTGGTGGTCGTCGGTCGAGGCGACCTTAAGACCAAGGCGGAACAGCCTTGTCTCGATCTCGCCCGCCATCATCGAAGAGGCGCCACCCGAGCCGAAGGACAGTACGAACGAGGATTTGACCAGGCTCTCGGCGGCACGCTCGACGGCGGCAAAATCGAGATGATCGAAGGTTTCGTAGATGATGGACTGGATGCCGTTGACGACGCCCTGGGCGATTTCGTGGACGCTGGAAGGGCCAGCGGTCGGGGCGAAATAGCGCTGGCCGACGAAGCGCGACTGGGCCAGCCGCACCTTGAAATCGGCATAGCTGTCGCAACCGAGGCGGCGGCAGAAGCGGGTGACGGTGGGCGGGGACACGTCGGCATGGGCCGCCAGATCGACAATGCTCATCTTGAGCACGCGGTCGACATCGGCCAGCACGATCTCGGTGAGCGCGCGTTCGGAGCGGGTGAACTCGTTCTTCTCGGTCTGCAACAGGCCGACGATATCCAGCATGGTTCCCCCCGGTGCAGTCTGCAAGGTCAGTAGACTGCCAGGCCTGCCTGGTCAAAGAGATGAACCTGACGCAGGTCAAAGCTGACGTCGCGCGCCTGCCCTTCCGGCACGTCGGGGTCGCCCTCGTAGAGCGCAACGAAGTTCTCGCCGCCCGGCAGCGTCGCGTAGGTGACGGTGTGAATGCCGAGATGTTCGACGATCTTGGGGGTGACGGGAATGGTGAAGTCGCCACCGTCGAGGTTGAGGTGCTCGGGACGGATGCCCAGGGTCACGGTCTGGCCGGCAATGGCACGCGACTGGCGCGGCAGGCTGATGGTGCCCAGGGCTCCAAGGTCGACCACGGCCGTCTCGCCATCGGCCGAGGTCACCGTGCCGTTGATGAAGTTCATCTTGGGGCTGCCGATAAAGCCGGCGACGAAGAGGTTGTCGGGCTTGTGGTAGAGCTCGAGCGGCGAGCCCACCTGGGCGATCGTACCGGCATCGAGCACAACGATCTTGTCGGCCATGGTCATGGCTTCGACCTGATCGTGGGTGACATAGACCATGGTCGAGCCGAGGCGCTTGTGCAGCTCCATCAGCTCGATGCGCATCTCGGAGCGGAGCGCAGCGTCGAGGTTGGAGAGCGGCTCGTCAAAGAGGAAAATCTTGGGCTGGCGCACGATGGCGCGGCCGATAGCAACGCGCTGGCGCTGACCGCCGGAGAGCTGGCCCGGACGATGCTGCAGGCGCGGCTCGAGCTGCAGCACCTTGGCGGCGGCGTGGACGCGGGTATTAACCTCGTCAGTGGGCAGCTTTTCGACGCGCAGCGGGAAGGCGATGTTTTCGAACACCGTCATATGCGGGTAGAGCGCATAGCTCTGGAACACCATTGCGATACCGCGCTGTACGGGGGGCAGGTCGTTGACGACCTTGCCGCCGATGACGATCTCGCCCTGGGTCACGTCTTCGAGCCCAGCGATCATGCGCAAAAGGGTCGACTTGCCGCAGCCGGAGGGGCCGACGAACACCACGAACTCGCCCTCGGACACTTCAAGATCGATGCCCTTGATGATGCGGGCGTCGTTGAAGGACTTTTCGAGGCGCTTGAGGCTGAGCTGGGACATGGTCGACTCCGGTCGGCGGGGCGGTTCCCGCGGGCAGGCAAATTCTGGAGGGGGTGCCGCCGCCCCGGTGCAGGGGCGACGGCTTGGTCGGAGGACGACCTTACTTGTACTGCTCGAGTTCGCCGGCAGCCTTGGTGAGGGCAGCAGCAGGCTCGGCGGCGTCGGTCACCACGGACTGCACCATTTCGATCATGGCGTTCTGCAGGCCGACATAGTCGGTCAGCAGCGGCTCGGGACCACCGAACTCGATGCCGTCGAGGAACGGCTTCCAGTAGGGCTTCTCGGCAACCAGCTCATCGGAGTGAACCGGACGCAGCGGGGTCAGGCCCGCAGCCATTTCATAGGCCCACTGCTTTTCGGGCGAGGTGATGAACTTGGCGAATTCGATCGCCTTGTCCTCAACGCCCGTGCCCTTAAACACGGCCAGCGAGTCGGTGATCAGCAGCGTTCCGGGACCCTTGGCATCCGGGCCGAGCGGCAGCGGAGCGACACCCCAGTTCATGCCGGCTTCGGTGGCAAGGTTGGCGGCGCCCGGGGAAGCCTCGATCATGGCAACGCCACCATCGAGCCAGATGGCGCGAACTTCGTTCTGCTCGTAGGCCGTCGGGCCTTCTTCGGAGAAGGGAGTGATGTCCTTGAGCGCCGTCAGGGCAGCCAGAACCTGCGGGCTGTCCATGACAATGTTGCCTTCGGCATCAATGATCAGGCCGTCATTGGTATAAACCCAATGGAGGAACTGGTGCATGGTGTTGTCGAAGGTCTTGGCGACCAGGCCGTAACCGGCAGCGTCGGTCTTCTCGGTGATCTGCTGGGCGAAAGCGATCTTTTCTGCCCAGGTCGTGGGCGGAACTTCCGGATCGAGGCCGGCGGCTTCGAACAGGTCCTTGTTCCAATAAAGGGCCTTGGTGGAGAACGCGACGGGGACGCCCCACTGCGTGCCATCGAAGGTCACGGTGTCGGGTACGTAGTTATAATACGCGCCCTTTTCCTCTTCGGTCATCGGCACAGGGACGATGAGGTCGTTGAGGGCGAACTGCTTGAGGGTGCGCGAGCCGACATAGGCCAGGGAAACCGGGGTGCCGGCGGCAGCAAGCGTGGTCACCTTGTCCTGGCACTGGCCCCAGCCGACGACTTCCGTTGCAATCGGAAAGTCGGGATTTGCAGCTTCCCACTCTTCGATATAGCCGACATAGAGCGGATCGATCTCATCGCCACAGACGATGAAGCTGATTTCCTCGGCCTGCAGAGCGGTGGCCAGGCCGGTCGATCCGGCAAGCGTTACCATTGAGGCGAGGAGCAGCCTATTGGTCATTTTCATGCTTTAGTCTCCCTTGTTGCACGCCCGAAGGCGCTTTCCCTCGGCTGGATCCGAGAACGGGTCCAGCCTGGTTCTTGTCAGGCCCGGGGGCCTATTGCTTCACGGCACCAGCGGTAAGACCGGCGACGAGGTAGCGCTGCAGGAACACGATGACGATCATGACCGGCAGGATTCCGACGAAAGAGGCAGCCATCAGCTCGTTCCACTGCACTTCCTGATTGCCGAAGAAGGCGAAGAGCCCGATCGGCAGCGGCATGAATTCAGTCTTGGAGTTGAAGGTCAGCGCGAAGATGAACTGCTGCGCATAGGCGCCGATGAAGGTCATGATCGCGACGACGACGATACCCGGCATGGCCAGCGGCAGGATGACCCGGCGCAGGGTATAGAGGCGCGATGCGCCATCGACCCACGCGGCTTCGTCCAGCTCGCGCGGGATGCGCATCATGTAGGTGCGCAGCAGCCAGATGGAGGACGGGATGAGGAAGGCGGCACCCGGCACGATCATCGCCCAATAGGTGTTGAGCAGGCCCAGGGAGCGCATCAGGCGAAACAGCGGGATCAGCAGAACTGCGCCCGAAAACATGTTGACCGCGAGGAACCCGCCGAGGAGGGCGCCAGAACCGGCAAAGCTGAAGCGAGCGAACGCGTAGGACGCAGGCACCACCACCACAATGACGATTAGCGTCACCACCGAGGAGATGAAGAAAGAATTGAAGATGTGGAGGCCCAGGAGCGGCACCGAACGCCACATATTGACGTAGGATTCGAAAGACGCGTTCTTCGGAATAAAGCTATAGGGCGTCGAAAACAGCTGTGACAGCGGCTTCAGCGAAACCAGGAACCCCTCGATGAACGGCGCGAGGACAAAGAACAAGAACACCGCGATGCCGGCATAAACGGCAGCCACTTCGTACCAACGGTAGCGGTCAATCATGGCCTTGGCGGAACGGGCGCGGGCCTTGCGCTGCGGCTTGACCAAGGCCGGGCTGTCTGCGGCGGCCACTTCCTGGGCGTGGGGAACATCGGTCATTTGGCTTCTCCCTGCGACAGCCGGCGAACGGCGCGGAAATACACGAGGCAGAAAATCGAGACGAAGATGCAGATGACCACGGCACGGGCGGCGCCTTCGCCGTATTTACGGGACCCCATGGCGGTATTGTAGGTGTCGATGATCATCGTCGTGGTGGCCCCCGATGGGCCGCCGCGCGTCAGGATGTAGATGATGTCGAACGAGTTGAAGGTCGCGATGAGCGAAAGCAGGCTCATGGTGATGATGGCCGGCAACATCAGCGGCAGCGTGATCCGGCGCCAGCGGTAGAAGCGGCCTGCGCCATCGGTCCAGGCGGCTTCATAGAGATCCTTGGAAATCGACTGCATCGCGGCCAGGAAATAGATGGTGACCATCGGCACGCCGATCCACACGTCGGTGACGATGGTGGCCCAGAAGGCGGTATGGCCATAGGCGAGCCAGGCGACCGGCCCATCGGAGATGCCAAAGTTCTGCAAGAGTCCGGAAATCATGCCGAACTGGCCGTTATACATCCAGCTCCACATGAAAATGCCGATCGCCATCGGAACGATCCAGGGCGGCATGGTGAGGACGCGGAACAGGGTCTGGCCAGGCACGGCAGCATTGAGCAGCACCGCGCCGAACATGCCGATGATCATCTTTATGGACACCGAGAAGGCGGTCCAGACCAGGGTGCGGATGATGACTTCGGTGAAGTCGCCGGCGCCGAAGATGCGCTGGTAGTTGGCCCAGCCGACGAAATCATAGGTAGGTCGCAGGGCCGCATTGGTGAAGCTCAGGATGATCGTGTCGAGCAGCGGATAGGCGACGATGATGGTAATGTAGATGAGGGCCGGAGCCAGCAGGGCAAGAGCGAAAATGACGGCGCTTCGGTTGCTGGTCATCGGCCTTCTCCTTAGCTCGCTCGCCCGAGGGCGGCGTCGAACCGCTGCCAGATCGGGGTCATGTCGATCACCGATCGCGTCCGCATCGCCTGGTCCATAGTGAGGGCCAACAGGCCGGCCTCAAGGGCATCCGTCACCGATACCGGCAAGGGCGCGCCATCGACCATGTGGGTCAGGATATCGGCGGCCATCTGCTCGTCGGCGCCGTAATGCTGGCTGAGCTCTGATGTCTTGTAGGTGGTGTCGACCAGACGATCGCCGGTGCGGCTATCGGTGACGCGCATGAAATTACGGATGAAGTCGCCTTCGGCCATGCCCTTGGCGCCCATCACGGCGAATCGTCGGAAATCGTCGGGGACATTGAGATTGGTGTGGAAGGTCAGCGCGGCACCATTGGAATACTGCACCATGGCCGTCTGGAAGTCGATGATGTCGCCGTCGCTGTCGAAGACCTTGTCGCTACCTTGCCAGCCGCTCGGCTTGCGATGATAGACTTCCATGTCGTTGATGCCGACACTGGCGGGCGCGTTGGCCGGAATGAAGGTGCGGCGGCCGCCGAAGCTCGACACATATTGCGGTCGGCAACCCATGACGCCGTTATAGAGATCGAGATCGTGGCAGCACTTCTCGAGCATGAAGCTGCCCGAATAGCGCTCATAGCGGCGCCAGTCGCGCATAAAGAAGGCGCCGTGGTAGGGCGGAATGTGCTCTGACGCTTCGATCGAGGTGATGTCGCCGATCACGCCATCAGCCTGGGCCTTGCGCAGGTCGACATAGAGCGGGGCATAGCGCAGCACCAGGCCCACCATCAGATTGTCCGAGCCGTATTGGGCGATGAGCTTGGCCAGCTCCATCGTGTCGTCGACCGATGTGACGACCGGCTTTTCAGTGAAGATCTTCATGCCGCGCTCGAGGCCGATGCGGATGTGACCCAGATGCAGATGATTGGGCGAACCGACCATCAGGAGGTCAAGCTTCTCGCTGTCGAGCAGCGTTTCGAGGCTGTCGAACTGCTTGCCGACGTTGACGCCGTGTTCGGTGGCATAGGGCAGGCCGGCGGGCGCCGGATCGACGTAACCGGCAATCGAAAAATCATCCCGGGCGGCGGAAAAGACCCGCGCCAGATAGCCAAGACGATAGCCGAGGCCGATGATGCCTACCCGCATATTTGTACCCGTCACCCTGTTTTCCCCGCCAATCTCTTTCGGATTGGTCGAGCTTTATGTAAACGATTTTCAAGATTAGGATCGTTCTGAAAGCAATGTCAACACGAATCCGTCACAATGACAATACCAATTTAAGCCACCCCGTCACTTTGCTCAAAGGGGCAGCATTTTGCTGAAATTTCGGGCGTTTGTATCGAGTTCGGAGCGATTTCGGGTGTGGACAAGCCACATGGGAAAGCGCACCATGTCGCAATTGGTATTCATTTGGGCGCACCAGTTTGATCGCGCGCTCTTTGCACCAATGAAAATCTGGAACACAAATGGCGACGATGAGAGAGCGCCGGTCACATTTTGTGGACCTCGCCTGATACCCACGGAACGCCCAAGTCAAAGACGAGACCCTGCATGACCAGCACCAACCCATTTTCCGATGATCCCGACCGCAGCCAGATCTGGACCATGCTGGTCGAGCGCGACATCGCCGCCTTCGTCGCGGCCGACTGGAGCATGGTCGATGGCGACTTCATCAAGGAAGGCTTCCTCGGCATCAACGGCGGCAAGTCGGGCAATCCTGATGACTGGCGCATCAGCTTCCCGACGCTGGAGGCCTATCGCGACGACTGGATCCGCCAGGCCAGGGAGAGCCAGAAGCTCGACTATGCCGAGGATGTGCTCGCAGGCATCCACCGCGCGACGTCGCTAACCGAGATCGAGATCAACGGCGACATCGCAATCGCCCACAAGAAGTTCGACGGCGAGATCAAGCTGACCGATGGCGGCAAGGACGTGCTCAACTGGCAGACGCTGTATTTCTGCCGGAAGATGGGGGGCGTGTGGAAGCTGACCGGGTTTGCGGGGTATCTGCCGTATCCAATGGGGAAGTAGACGTGAGCGACCACGACGTCATCCCGGCGAAGGCCGGGATCCATGTCCGAATGCGTTCCCAGACGCCGGCGTTCAAGAAGAATTCCGGACATGGATTCCGGCCTTCGCCGGAATGACCCGGTCGGTTTGAACAACACTCGTGGCAAATAGCATGTCTTCCCTCTCCCCCCAGCGCCTGACCATGCTGATCTTCTTCCTGCAGCCGATTGCCTTTGGGTCATGGTTGCCGCGTATTCCCGATGTGCAACAGTCGCTCGGTCTTGGCCCGGCGGGTCTGGCCTTCGCACTGCTGGGCCTGCCCTGCGGCACACTGATCACCCTGCCCTTCGCCGGGCCTATAGTCGGCAAAATCGGACCGCGAACGGCGATCATTGTCGGCATGGTGCTCTATTCGCTCGCCACCAGCCTGCCGGCCTTAGCCCCCAGCCCTGCGCTGCTCTTCGTCGCGCTGATGCTGGCGGGCTCCTCGCTGTCGTTCGTCGAGCTCGGTCTCAATGTGCAGGCCGATGCGGTGGAGAAGAACACCGGCGCCGTGATCATGACCACGTCACACGGCTGCTGGTCCGTTGGCATCATGGTGGGCAGCCTGCTCGGTTCTGGCCTGGCCTCGCTCGGCCTCGAAGCCCGCTGGGCCATACCGCTGGTGGCTATCGTAGTCCTGCCGCTGGCGCTGCTGGTGGCCACTGCCCTGCCAGTCTATCCCGTAGAAGCGGCCAAAATCGAAGGGCAGCGTTCGGCATGGGCCCTGCCGAGCTGGACGCTGCTGGGCATCTGCTGCTTCGTCTTCGGCATCACCATGACCGAGGGCGCCATGGCGGACTGGTCAGCCATCTTCCTGCGCGATGCGTTGGGAGCCGGCGCCGGTACGGTCGGGCTTGGCTATGCGGTCTTTGCCATGATGGTGGCGGCCGGACGCTTTGGCGGCGACACGCTCAAGAGGCACTTTGGCGCCGTCAACACGGCCCGCATCTGCGGCGTGCTGGCGGTCATCGGAGCCGCCATGCTCTATGTCGCGCCCAATACGCCGCTGGCACTTGTCGGTTTCGGCATTATCGGCCTCGGCGTTTCGGTGGGCTTCCCACTGGCGGTGACCGCTGCCGCGGGCCTGACCGACCGCCCCGCCTCTGCCAATGTGGCGACGCTGAGTTTCGTCGCGCTGCTCGGCTTTCTCGTCGGCCCGCCGGTCATCGGCTTCGTCGCCGAACATGCCGATATCCGGTGGGGCATTGCCTGCCTCGTGCCGGTGCTGCTGGTCAGCCTGTTTCTCAGTGGCCGGCTTGCCGTCAAACCGAAGCCACCCACCGTCAATCCCGAAGCCAATATTCCCGGAGTGCTCTGATGCGCATCGCTGTTGCCGGGCTGCATACCGAATGCAGCACCTACAATCCCGTCCTGATCCGCGAAGCCGAGTTCAAGGTGCTGCGCGGGCCGTCCATGCTGCGGGATGACTATTTCAACTTCCTGACCCACTTCCCGGCAGAATTCATCACCGTGCTGCATGCCCGCGCCATTGCCGGTGGACCGGTTGAAAGCAGCATCTATCACCGCTGGAAGGCCGAGATACTGGAGGGTATCAAGGCCGCCCTGCCGCTCGATGGCGTCTATCTGGCCATGCACGGCGCCATGCATGTCGATGGCATGTTCGACGCCGAAGGCGACTTCATCTCTGCCGTGCGTGAGCTTGTCGGGCCGGATGTGATCATCGCCGCCAGCTATGACCTGCATGGCAATGTCAGCCAGAAGATAGTCGACAGCCTCGACATCTTCTCGACCTACCGCACCGCGCCGCATATCGACGTGCCCGACACGATGCGCCGGGCGGTGACCATGCTGATCCGAGCGCTCCGAACCGGTCAGCGTCCGGTTGTCGCCTGGGCGCCAGTGCCGGTACTGCTGCCGGGCGAGCGTACCTCGACCCAGGATGAGCCGGCGCGCAGCTTCTATACCCAGCTCCAGGCCGTCGAGGATCCTTCCGGCATCTGGGATGCCTCGTTCCAGGTCGGCTATGTCTGGGCGGATGAGCCCCGCTCAACCGCCTGCGCGGTGATCACCGGTACGGATCGGGCTGCGATGACAGAGGCTGCGCGACACCTGGCGCAGAACTATTGGGACATTCGCGAGGGCTTCGTGTTTGGCACCAAGACCGGGAGTATCGAGGAGTGTGTCGCCTGGGCGGTGACCTCGGACACCGCGCCGGTGGTGCTGGCCGAGTCGGGCGACAATCCCACCGGCGGCGGCGTCGGAGACAGGGCAGAGGTTCTGGCTGAACTGATCGCGCGCAATGCGCAAGGCGTGATCTTTGCCGGCATCACCGACAAGGCTGCCACCGACGCCGCCTATGCGGCGGGCGTTGGCCGAACGATCACATCAAGCATCGGCGCGACCCTCGACCTGTCGAGCAAGCCGGTTCATGTCGAAGCCGAGGTCGTCTTCCTGCTCGACACGCCCGACCCGCGCCTCCGCGAGGCCGTGGTTCGCATTGGCGGTATCGACCTGGTGCTGGCGGCACGCCGTCGACCGTTCCACAACATCGCCGATTTCACCAAGCTCGGGCTAGACCCAAGGACAGCCAAGATCGTGGTGGTCAAATCGGGCTACTTGTCGCCTGACCTCGGCCCCATCGCCAATCCGAGCCTGATGGCCCTGTCGCCCGGCGTGGTGGATCAGTTCGTCGAGCGCCTGGAGCGCCAGCACAAGTCCATTCCGCAATATCCGTTCGACAAGGATTTCGCCTGGTCCCCCGAGGTCATGTGGAGCAAGCTGGCGGATTGACGGGCCTAGGCCTCTCCAACCTGATCGTCACCCTCGGGCTTGACCCGAGGGTTCGTCACTTGCTGAGCGCGTCTTGGGCGCAACGCTCTCGGGTCAAGCCCAAGAGTGACTATCCGAGGGTGCGGCACCGGATTACGATGCCCTAATCACCCCCCGTGATTGATCATCACATGCCGGACTGCCGTATAGTCCTCGAGCGCGTAGGACGACATGTCCTTGCCATAGCCGGACTGTTTCAGCCCGCCATGCGGCATCTCGTTGACCAGCATGAAGTGGGTATTGATCCAGGTGCATCCGTAGCGCAGACGGGCCGCCGTCTGCATGGCCTTGCTGACGTCCTTCGTCCACACCGATGAGGCGAGGCCATAGTCGCTGTCATTGGCCCAGGTGATGGCATCTTCCGGATCTTTGAACCTGGTGATGGAGACGACTGGCCCGAAGACCTCACGGCGGACAATCTCGTCTTCCTGGGTTGCCCCGGCGATCACGGTGGGCTGGAAGAAGTAGCCGCGCTCGCTGGCCGGCTTGCCCCCGGTAGTGACGGAAATGTGCGGCAGCTCGGCGGCCCGCTCGACAAAGCTCGCCACTCGGTCGCGCTGGCGGCGGGAGATCAATGGGCCGATTTCGTTGAGTGTATCGTCGGGGTCGTTGAGCTTGATGGTGGAGACAGCCGAACTCAGATCGGCCACCAGCTTTTCGTAGATCTTGTCGCCGGCATAGATGCGGCAGGCTGCGGTGCAGTCCTGTCCGGCATTGTAGAAGCCGAAGGCGCGCAGGCCCGTCACCACCGATTCGAGATCGACATCGTCATAGACGATGACCGGCGCCTTGCCGCCCAACTCAAGGTGGGTGCGCTTGACCGATTTGGCCGCTGCCTGCAGCACCTTCTTGCCGGTGGCCACGTCGCCGGTAATGGAGATCATGTCGACGTCGCGGTGATTGATCAGTGCATTGCCCACCGTGTCGCCACGGCCGAGCACGAGGTTGACCACACCTTCGGGCAGGATATCGGCCATCGCCCTGACCAGCTTGAGCGCCGACAGCGGCGTCTGTTCAGATGGCTTGAACACCACCGTATTGCCGCCGGCGATGGCCGGGGCCAGCTTCCAGGCCATCATCATCAACGGGTAGTTCCACGGCGCGATGGAGCCGACGACGCCGATCGGGTCACGGCGGATCATCGAGGTATGGCCCGGCAGATATTCGCCCGAAACGGTGCCGGTCATAGAGCGGACGGCACCCGCGAAGAAGCGATAGCAATCGACGATGGCGGGGATTTCGTCGTTGATCACGGCATTGATGGGCTTGCCGCAATTGAGCGCTTCGAGCGCCGCGTAGGCGGCTGCGTCGCGCTCGATCGCGTCGGCAATGCGCAGCAGGTAGCCCGAGCGCTGGCCGGGCGTGGTGCGCGACCAGCCGGTGAAGGCCTTCTTCGCCGCCCCGACGGCCCGATCGATCTGGTCCAGCGACGCTTCGGGGAGCTTGAGAATTTCGCTACCCGTCTTGGGGTTGAGGATAATCTCTTCGGTTTCGGTGCCGGCCTCGAAGGCCGAGCCGATCAGCATCTTGGTATCCAAGAGTTCCTCCTCGGTTATTTGCCGCTGCCGGCGATCTGGTCGCCGTCGCGGGTCAGGTAAAGGGCCAAGAGAATGGGGATCGTCGTTACCAGCACGACGACCAGCGCCACAACATTGGTCACCGGCCGCTGGCGCGGGCGCACCAGTTCCTCCAGCATCCAGATCGGCAGGGTCTGCTGCTGCCCGGCGGTGAAGGTGGTTACGATCACCTCGTCGAAAGACAGCGCAAAAGCCAGCATGCCACCGGCCAGCAAGGCCGTGCCGATATTGGGCAGGATGACGTAGCGGAAGGTTTGGAACTGGTCGGCGCCGAGATCCATCGAGGCTTCGATCAGCGATTCTGAGGTGCGGCGAAAGCGGGCGACGGCGTTGTTATAGACCGTCACCACGCAGAAGGTGGCGTGGCCGACGACGATGGTCCAGAACGAAAACGGGATATCGGTCATCCCAAAGGCCGAGCGCAGCGCGAGGCCGGTGATTATTCCCGGCAGCGCTATGGGCAGGATGACCAGCAGCGAAATCACCTCGCGGCCGAAGAACCTGCTGCCCGACACCGCAGCAGCACAGAGCGTACCGAGGATGAGGGCGATGACGGTGGACACCGTCGCTACCTGCACCGACAGCGTCAGTGCCTCCCACACATCGGCCCGGCCCCAGGTCACCCCGAACCATTGCAGCGTGAAGCCCGGCGGCGGCCACTGATAGGTCCGCTCCTCAGTAGTAAAGGCATAGACAAAGATGAGCAGCAGCGGCGCAATCATGAACACGAGACCGGCCCCGGCGGCGAGTTTGAGGCCCAGCGGGGCGCGGGGGGCGTCAGAGCGCATCGAAGGCCCCCTTGCGCTGTGCCATCCACAGATAAAGGCCCATGATAACGATCGGCACGACGGAGAAGGCGGCGGCCAACGGGATGTTCCCGGCCGTGCCCTGATGGGCGTAAACGGCCTGGCCGATGAACAGGCGAGAACTGCCGATGATCTGGGGAATGATGTAGTCGCCCAGCGTCAGCGAGAAGGTGAAGATTGAGCCGGCGATGATGCCCGGCAGCGCCAGCGGGAAGATGACATGCCTGAAGGTCTGCCAAGGCGTTGCGCCCAGATCGCCGGAGGCGTCGGTGAGGTTGACCGGGACGCGTTCCAGGGCTGCCTGGGTCGGCAGGATCATGAAGGGCATCCAGACATAGACGAAGACGAGGAACGTGCCGGTATAGCTGATGGACAGCGAGCCGCCGCCCACCACCGGCAAAGCCAGATAGGCTTCAAGGAGGCCGGTCAGGTGAAGCTGTTCGAAGAGCCAGTTGAGGATGCCTTCCTTGGCCAGGATCAGCTTCCAGGCATAGATCTTGACCAGGTAGCTCGACCACAGCGGCAACATGACCGCGAGATAGAACATGGCCTTCCATTTGCCCCTGACATAGCGGGCGGCCATGTAGGCGATCGGAAAGGCGATGACGGCCGAGGCCAGCGTGACGACCGACGCCATCAGCACGGTGCGGATGATGATGTCGAGATTGGCTGGGTTGAACAGCTCGCGGTAGGTCTTGAGGGTCAGCACGTCGTAGTCGACGAGGCCGGTGAATTCATCGATGGCGTAGAAGCTCTGCAGCAGCAGCGCCAGCAGCGCCCCGACATAGATCACGCCCAGCCAGAGCAGCGGCGGCACCAGCAGCAGGAAGACCAGCAAGTTGGGCCGGCGCCAGAACAGGTCTGACATAGCCGTCAGCGCGCCGTGTCTATGCTCGGTGAAGGCGCCGTCGGCCGTGCTCATCGCGTATCCGCCATGCGGTGGAGGGCGGTCGGGTCGAACGAGACTGACACCGCATCGCCTTCGGCGGGTATGGTCGGGCCCGATGGCATGACGGCGTGGATGCGCTGGCCAGCCATATCAACGGTGAGCCGCGTCGTGGCGCCCAGATAGTTACGGGAGACGACTGTGCCACTCAGGTTCGCGCCCGCCCCTGCCGTTACCGTCACCGCTTCCGGCCGCAGGCTGGCCCAGCTCGGATGGCCGGTCAGCATGGCGACAAAATCGGGCGGCAGCACATTGGAGGAGCCGACGAAGTCGGCGACAAAGCGGGAAGCAGGCCGGAGGTAGATTTCCTCTGGCGTACCCACCTGCATGATCTTGCCGAGGTTGAACACCGCGATGCGGTCGGCCATCGACATGGCTTCGCCCTGGTCGTGGGTGACGAAGATAAAGGTGATGCCCAGCCGCTTCTGCAGGCTCTTGAGCTCCTCCTGCATCTGTTCACGAAGCTTGAGGTCGAGGGCACCCAGCGGCTCGTCGAGCAGTAGCACCTTGGGCTGATTGACCAGTGCCCGGGCCAGAGCCACGCGTTGCCGCTGGCCGCCGGAGAGCTGGCTGGGGCGGCGGGCGCCATAGCCTGACAGTTTGACCATTTCCAGCGCCGCCTCGGCCTGGCGGTAGCGCTCTGACCGCTCGACCTTCCGCAGCATCAGCGAATAGGCGACGTTGTCGATGACGTTGAGATGGGGAAACAGCGCATAGTCCTGGAACACAGTATTCACGTTGCGCTTGTATGGCGGCACGGTTTCGGCGCGCTGGCCGAAGATGGAGAGTTCGCCGGAGCTCGGTTGCTCGAATCCGGCGATGACGCGCAGGCAGGTCGTCTTGCCCGAGCCGGACGGCCCCAGCATGGCGAAGAACTCACCCTCGGTAATGTCGAGATCGATGGCGTCAAGCGCCAGGACATCGCCGAAGCGGCGGGTGATGGATGAAAGGGATACGGCGGTGGTCATCGCTCCGTCCGCCACGAATTTATGCTTGTCACTTCGGTCCCCGGTGTACCACACGCACCGCGCGGCACCTCCCCCTTGATGGGGGAGGTTGGGAGGGGGTGATGGGAGCCCCGATATCGTGGCCAATCCACCCCCACCCTTGATCCCTCCCCACAAGGGGGAGGGTGTCGACTGAAGGATTAGCGGTCACCGCCCCCCAATCACCCCGACATAATCAGACACCCAGCGATAGTACGGCACACATTCCCCCGTCGAGCACTGGGCAGTTGGGGTGCGCCAGAACTTGATCTTGTCGAAGTTCTCGTAGCCGTTGGTGGCGCAGCCGGTGTCGCCGAGCAGGGCATTGCCGGTGCAGGCGGCGGGAACCGACGGCACGGTGCCGAACCAGGCCGACACGTCGCCCTGCACCTTGGGTGAGAGCGAATGCTCCATCCACATATAGGCGCAGTTGGGGTTGGGGCTGTCGGCATGCAGCATGGTGGTGTCGGACCAGCCCGTAATGCCTTCCTCGGGGAAGGTGGAGGCCACTGGCGCGCCGCCGGCCTTGAGCACGTTCACCTGGAACGGCCAGGAGCTGGACGCGACCACGCCTTCATTGGTGAAGTCGTCCATCTGGATGAAGGCATCGTGCCAGTAGCGGCCGACCAGGGTGCGCTGGGTGCGCAACAGGTCGAGGGCGGCCTTGTACTGGTCTTCGTTGAGTTCATAGGGGTCGGTGATGCCAAGTTCGGGCTGGTGCTTCATCAGGTAGAGCGCCGCGTCAGCCACATAAATGGGGCCGTCATAGGCCTGCACGCGTCCCTTGTTGGATTGGCCGTCGGGGAGCGTCATCTCCTCGAATACCACGTTCCAGCTGGTGGGCGGGGTGTCACCGAAAACTTCGGTATTGTACATCAGCACGTTGGCGCCCCACACATAGGGCGTACCGTAGTGGACGTCATCGACCGTGTGCCACGGCGCATTCTGCAGGCGTTCGTCGATGGTGGACCAGCTGGGGATCAGCGCGGTGTTGATCGGTTGCACCCGATCGCCGGCGATCAGGCGGAGCGAAGCGTCGCCGGAGGCGGTGACGAGATCGAAGCCGCCCTCATTCATCAGCGCGACCATTTCGTCGGAGGTGGCGGCGGTCTTGACCGAGACCTTACAGCCGCTGGCGGCCTCGAATTCGGTGACCCAATCAAAGGCCGGATCGGTTTCACCGCGTTCGATATAGCCAGCCCAGGCCACGATGCTGACCTGGCCTTCGGCCGCGCCGAGAGCTTGCAACATTTCCTGGGCCGTTACCTGCCCGGAAAACAGCACCGCCATCGAGAGCGCGGTACCTGTCCTCAGTATCGATTTCATCGAAGTCTCCTGTTCCTGAACGTCTCCGACCGGCCCTTTCAGGCTGGTCGCGCTCGGGAGCGGGCGCGGAGCGCGAGGCTCCCTTGGAAGCAGAGCTTATGACGGGCGTTAACTTTCGCAAACGCATTGTTTAGAAAGGTCGTATCGGAAAAACCGATACCACATCAGGATCGATGACGAGCATGTTGTGCCTGGGCCATGGCAATGAAGTCCCGCGCCGCCCGAGGCAGTTGCGAGCCCTTGCGCCAGACCATGCCCACCTGCACCACCGGCAGGGCCCCCGCCACGTCGCGGCTTTCAATGCGGTCGCCTTCCAGCGACCAGGGGCGATAGATCAGGTCCGGCAGGATGGCCAGCCCTGCCCCGGTCGCGACCAGACTACGCACAGCCTCCACCGAACGGGTCCGGAACGCCACATGCGGCCGTGCCCCCAGCGCCGATAGCAGCTTGCCTGTATTCTCCTCGGTCTCGTCCACCGTCAGCATGATCAGGGGCTCCTTGGCAATATCGGAAAGTTCGATGATCTCCGCCCCCGCGAGCCGGTGACCCAGCGGCAGCCACAGCCGATAGGGCGAGGTCTCGAAGATTTCCGCTTGCAAGGCGACACGGTCGCGCATGTTCGAAATGACCATTACCGCTACGTCGAGCTCGCCGCCGATCAGCAAGTGTTCGAGATAATCGCCGTTGTCCTCGATGGCCGTCACCTGCACCGAAGGCTGCGCGCGGCGATAGCGGGCCAGGAGGTCGGAGAGGATGTAGCCGGCCACCAGCGAGGTGACCCCCAGCTGCAGCGTGCCGCCGCCCGGCTGGACCTCCTCACCGAAGCTGCGGCGGGCGTCGGAGACATCGCCCAGAATGCGGGCGGCATGACGATAAAACTGGTGCCCTCGGTTGGTGATAAACAGCCCGCGTCGGTGCCGCTCGAACAAGGTGACGCCGAGATCTTGCTCGAGATCCTTGATCGCGTCGGTCACAGCAGACTGTGACACGGAAATGGTATGGGCAGCGCCCGAGACCGTGCCGGCCTCGCAGACCGCGACAAAATACTGGAGCTGGCGCAGGGTGAAGGCCATCGTGGTCTCCGGAGACATCGATCCAACTCTGCGTCATTCGCGCGCGTCGTTCTAGCCCACGTCCTTGGCGATCAGATCCTTAACCCGCCTGGCGAAAGTGTCCATCTGGAACGGTTTGGTCATCACATGCATGCCCGGATCGAGATGCCCGTGATTGAGCACCGCGTTCTCGGCATAACCGGTGATGAACAGCACTTCGAGGTTCGGGCGGCTGACACGCGCGGCATCGGCGAGCTGCCGTCCGTTCATGCCGCTGGGCAGGCCGACATCGGTGATCAACAGATTGATCGTCCGGTTGGAATTGAGAATCTTGAGTGCTGTCGGTCCATCTGCCGCTTCGAGCACGGTATAGCCCAGTTCTTCGAGTTGCTCGGTGGCGATCATGCGAACCAGGGGCTCGTCGTCCACCACCAGGATGGTTTCGTGCCCCTCCGAACGGGGCGCGTCAGGCGCAAGGCCGAGATCGGCATCATCGACCTCCGCCTCGCCGGCAAAGCGTGGCAGATAGATGCAGACCATGCTGCCCTTGCCGGCCTCCGAATAGATGCGCACCGCGCCGCCCGATTGTCCGGCAAAGCCGTAGACCATCGATAGGCCAAGGCCGGTGCCCTGCCCGATGGGCTTGGTTGTAAAGAAGGGGTCGAAAGCCCTGGCAATGACGTCCGCTGACATGCCGGTGCCAGTATCGCTGACGCAGAGCGAGATATACTGGCCCGGCGCCAGGCCCCGTTCCCTCGCCGATCGCTCATCCATCCAGCGGTTGGAGGTCTCGATGGTGAGCTTGCCGCCATCGGGCATGGCGTCGCGGGCATTGATGCAGAGGTTGAGCAGCGCGTTTTCGAGCTGCCCGGCATCGACGAAGGTGGTCCAGAGGCCCACCCCGCCCGCCGTCTCGACCTCAACGCCCGGTCCGACGCTGCGGGTGACGAGGTCGAGCATGCCATTGACCAGGCTATTGAGGTTGGTCGGCTTGGGGTCGAGCGTCTGCCGGCGCGAGAAGGCAAGCAGTCGTTGCGTCAGGCCTGCGGCGCGCCTGGCGGCGCCAGATGCGCCGGTAATGTAGCGATCGAGATCGCCGATGCGGCCCTGTGCCAGCCGCGTCGACATCATTTCCAGGCTGCCGCCAATGCCGGCCAGGATATTGTTGAAGTCATGCGCCAGCCCGCCGGTGAGTTGGCCGACCGCTTCCATCTTCTGGGCCTGGCGCAGTGTTTCCTCGGCCGCCATCAGCTCGGCGGTGCGCATTTCGACCTGCTGCTCAAGCGTCGCATTGAGGTCGGCCAGTTCTTCGGCCTGGCGCTTGGTGTTCTCTATGTCGGTATTGGTGCCGATCCAGTGCGATATGCTGCCATCGCTGGCGCGCACGGGCTCGGCCCGCACCAGGAACCAGCGATAGGTGCCGTCGTGACGCCGGATGCGGAACTCGGTTTCGTAGATCTCGCCCACGCTGAGGGCGTTGATCCAGTTGCGCGCCGCCACCTCCAGGTCGTCCGGATGGACGATGCGCCCCCAGACCATGCCATCCAGACTGCCCGGCGCCTCACCCGAATAGGCATAGACCTGATCGTTGAACCAATAGAGGTTGCCATCCGGTCGACTGGCCCACACCTGGTTGGGCACCGCCTGCGCAAAGACACGAAACTGCTCCTCGCTCTGACGCAAGGCCGCCTCGGCCTTGCGACGCGCGGTGACATCCTGGAACAGCACAGCGACCTGCTTGCGGCTGGGCGGCTCGATACGTACGGCGGACAGTTCGAGATGGCGCCCGGTGGCGATCAGCTCCTGTTCGAAACGGATCGGCTGGCCGGTTCGCAGCACGCCGCCATAGCGGCGCACCCATTCATCGGCCTCATCGCCCACCATTTCGCGCAGCTTCTGCCCGACAACATTGGGAATGCCGGCATGGCGCGCATAGGCGGCATTGGCCTGGATATGGACATAGTCGCTGAGCGGGCCATGCGGACCGTCGAAGAACTCGATGATGCAGAAGCCCTCGTCGATGGCGTCGAACAGGCTGCGATAGACTTCCTCGCTCTGGCGCAGCTCATTTTCATGGCGCAGGCGCTGGACGCCGGTGCGCACGCGGTCGGCGACCTCGCGGATCAGGGTCAGCTCGTCCTCGCGCCACTGGCGCGGATCTATATGGTTGACCAGCAGCATGGCCACCAGCTTGCCATGCTCGACAACCGGAACGTTGACGAAGGAGCGCACGCTCTTGGCCAGGATAGCGTCGACTGCCGACGCCGTTCGTGGATCATCCCGCGTATCATTGATGGTAACGGTTTCGCCCCGCCGCAGGCTGTCGATGAACGAGCCATAGTCGCGCATGCGGGTCTCGCCGACCAGCGAGGCGATACCAGGCGCATTCCAGTCGCGATCGACATGCAGCACATCGTCGGCATCAATGGTGCCGAAACCGACGCGGGTTACGCCAAGGGCGCGGCCCAGGATTTCCGAGGCGGTATAGACCAGGTCTTCGGGACTGGTCATGTCCCGCATCCGGTCACTGAGTTCAGCGAGAACCCGCCAGCGCTCCTGGGCTCGGTAAGCCTCGGTGACGTCGTAGCCACCGACGAAAATGCCGTCGATCCGACCATGCCTGTCGCGCATGGGATTATAGAGCAGGTCGATGACGCGATCGCCCTCATCTTGGTCGAGGGTGACGGGAATGCTGCGGGCGGTAAATGGTTTGCCGGTTGTATAGACGCCGTCGAGCAGCTCGTAGAAGCCCTGCCCGGTCAGCTCGGGAAAGACCTCGCGCACCGTCCGACCAGCGAATTCCCGCATGCCGGCGAGGGCCCGATAGGCGTCATTGGTATATTCGAAGACGTGTTCGGGGCCGCGAAGGATGGCCACAAAACCCGGCATAAAGTCGAAAACACCGGTCTGGTCGTCGGCGATAACGTCGGTCAATTCTGCCCCTCAACGCATATGGCCCGCCAACGCGCTATGGCGCAGGCATTTTTTGGCCAGATGCCAGAACGCACATCATGGGTTTCGGTTGCAGCTGACAAGGGTTGGATCGCGAAATTGTCCACGCGGGAGGACACAACTGCAGATTGCAGACTATGCTGCCGGCATAACGAGGTGGATGATCATGCGGTTTGGCGTTCTGGGTACGGGTCAGGTGGGCAGCGCGGTCGGGGGCAAACTGGCGGCGCTTGGTCACGATGTCATGTTCGGTTCGCGCAACCCCGGCAATGGCAAGACGGGTTTGCCTGGCGCGAAGGTCGGCAGTCATGCCGAGGCCTGCGCGCGTGCCCAGATCGTGGTCAACGCGCTGCCGGGCGAGTTCGTCATCGAGACGCTCAAGGGCTGCACCATCGATGGCAAGATCGTCATCGATATCAGCAACTACAATTCGGCGGTCGACCAGCCCATCGTCGATCCGTTGGGCGAGCTGATCCAGCGGACGTTCCCCGGAGCGCTGGTCGTCAAGACGCTCAATAGCGTCAGCGCCCATCTGATGGTCGATCCAGCCGATCTCGGCGTGGTCCATAGCGTCTTCATCGCCAGCAATCATGCACAAGCCAAGGCCGAGGTGACCGCGTTGCTCAAGGCCTTCGGTTGGCGCGACATCATCGATCTGGGCGATCTGCGGGCCTGCCGGGCGATGGAGCAGTTGATCCCGCTGTGGATGAGCCTCGAGCTGGTCTTCGACGGCCCGGGTTTCAACCTGGCAGTTTTGCGCAAGCAGCCGACCTGATCAGCCGAACGGCAAGAATTCGATCGTGGGATCGCTCTCCAGGGTCGGGGGCAGGATCGGCTTGCCTGATACGAGAAGGCCCAGCGACCAGTCGAGAACATGCTCGGCTTGGCCTGGCAACGTCAGCACCAGCTTGCCGGCTTCCGGATCAAGGCTGAGCCGGGATTGTTCAACTTCGGCGGCGAAGCGAGCGAGATCGGTGGTTTGCGCCACGATCGTCGCCCAGCCTTGCTGGCGGCCATGGTTGCGATATTCGATGCCGGCGCCTGGGCCTTTGACGATGGCCTCCAGCGGCCCGGTCGCCTTATAGGCCACCATGGCGTCGCCAGCGCGCAGGATGAGGGTGTCGCCGTGCAGGTGATGCTCCACGCCGTTGCGCGAGGCGAAGACATGGGTGAACGGGATACGCGCCTGCGGGTCGAGCTGGTAAAGCAGCATAGCGATATGGTGGTGCTGACCGACGCGGGGTAAATTGCCGTTGCCGGCCCAGTAGGAGGGCCGCCGCTGGCCCCAGGGATCGTCCTCGCCGGGGTGATTGACCCAGCTGCGCGCCATAGGGTGAGCGGCAAAGCGCAGGTCCAGCACATGCTGCTGGTGGCCATAGCCGCCCGGCTTGGCGCCACTGTTGGTGGACAGCTGCACCTGGCTTGTCTTGTAAAGCGTCAGCATCGCCGCCGGACCATAGCCTTGCCGGTAGCGCGCCACGATGGCTTCGTTGGATTTCGGCTCGACCAGACGCGCCAGGTCGTGCGGTGGTTCATACCGACCGGCTGCAAACATGGGCAGCGCAGCAACGCCGCTGTTGAGCCAGCCTTTGCCGAAGGCGACCGCGGCAAAGGGCGCCAGCTCGGTCAGCGGGCCGGCGCGCAATTCCTTGTCATAGGCACGACCCATCGATCCGGCGGGTACACCTTCGAGCGTGTGCAGCGCGACCATGGTGAAGATGCGGTCGCATAGCGCCCGGGCGCGCGCGGAGATGGGTTCGGGCGCCAGCTCGGCGAGGGCCAGCAAGCCGATAAAATCGACGGGGTAGTAGGCCGCCGAATTCCACTCGGCGAGACCATCCTCCTCGACGGCATCAAACCACAAACCCAGCCGTTCGGTCGCCAAAGCGGACTGCTCGCGCCCGGTGCGGCCTGAGGCCGTGAAGGTAGCTTCGGGCCAGGTCAGCCCGGCCAGAAGCTGGGAGACGTGGAAGCACAAAGCGTGGTTCTCGCTCCAGAACCACATGACGTCATTGCCCGGCTCATCCACCCAGTAGCGGAAATCGAGCAGGGCCCGTTCGCTGCGCTGCCTGAGGTCGTCGGGGAATTTCGCGGCGTGGCGCATATAGGCCCAGAGCAGCGGCACCGAGACGAAATCGGCGCAGTCGCGCCGCTCTTCGATGGCGGCGAGGGTTTCCTCGATGATTGGCCGCAGGCGCGGATCGTCGCCGCCCCGTCCGGTTTCCAGCAACGCCACTGCCGTGCCCATGCGCATTTCGCCGTGGCTGGCGGCATGGTCGAGGGCGATGCGCTTTCGCTGCGCCAAATCACCTGACACTGCCGCTGGCTGAGGTTGGTGCAGCACAGCAAAGCCGATGGTGCGGTCTACCCGCGTATCCCCGGCGATGAACACAAGCGGCATCGTATGGTAGCCAACGGGCAGTTCGCTGGCGGCGCAAACCGACAACGCGGTGGCGCCGGCCGGCAAAGTCAGCGTCTTATCCAGCATGCCCGCATGGGTGTGGGACGTGGCGGCGACGCGCACCCGGATGTCGACATCCATTGGTGCGGGGTCGTCGAATTCGAGCACCACCTCGTCCCGGCCACCTACCACCTCGTCGCGGACGCGCACCTGGCTTGCCAGGGCGGTGAGGGGCGCGACCTGATTGCCCAGTTTCGCGTCGGGCAGGAACACGTCCAGCTTGACGTCGTCGAGCAGCGTCAGTTCGAAGAACCAGATGACATCGCGCTCGGCCATGTCTTCGGTGAGCACCACTATGTCGCTGCCCGCGGCCTTGATCGGCAGGTGAACCACCGTCTCTTCGGTGCTGTTGCGTGTGTAGGGCTCGAAGCGCCCCGCCAGTTCGCCATCGACCCAGATATGGACGCCGCCGCGCGTCGACAGGCGGAAGGAACAATAGCGATCAACAGGGCTCGCGACGCGCGTCCGGCACCAGCGCGTCAGCCGCGTCGGCCGATGCTGGAACTGGCTGAATTCCACCGCACGGTTGTTGCCCGGCAAGTAGAGGCTTTCCACCGGCCAATCGGTCTGCAGTGCCACAGTACGTGTTGCTACGTCCTGCCAGGTCGCGACGCGGCATGGCAGGTCGCCCACATCGACGAAGCCGTTCACGTAACGATAGTGCTGCGGATCGTGCGCGACCGCAGGTATCCCCGGGAAATGGCGCGCCTCGATTGCCGAAAGAGCCCAGGCATTGAGGCTATCGCCACGCGCTAAAGTCATCAGGGGAGAAGGCATCGGCAAACAATCCAAGGGCGGGCGTGGCGGAGAAAAGACCGGCGCTCTAATACGCAGCAGGCAGGCCCGCTCGTCCAGCAGCGCCGGTGTAGTTCTCCGGGAGGAAACAATCATGCGACGGCCCCGATCAGCGACAGCTCCTCGGCGAAGTGGCAGCGCACCTGCCGCCCGCTGTCCACGCTGCGCAGGGCCGGAACCTCGGCGCTGCACCGGGGCTGCGCATAGGGGCAACGAGGATGGAAGCTGCATCCGGACGGCGGGTTTGCCGCATTGGCGATTTCGCCCTTGAGCGGCACGCGCTTACGAGTGCGGTTGCCGCGCGGATCGGGTTGCGGCACGGCGGCCATCAGGGCTTCGGTATAGGGATGGAGCGGCTTGGAGAACAGCAGCTCGGTCGGCGCAACCTCCATCAGCCGCCCCAGATACATCACCCCGACCCGGTCGGCGATGTGTTCGACCATCCCCAGGTCGTGGGTGATGAACAGGTAGGTGAGACCAAACTGCTCCTGCAAATCCTGCAACAGATTGATGTTCTGCGCCGCCACCGACACGTCAAGCGCCGAGACGGCTTCGTCGGCGGCGATGAAGCTCGGATTAAGCGCCAAAGCGCGGGCAATGCCAATGCGCTGGCGTTGTCCACCGGAGAAGGCGTGGGGATAGCGGTTGACGAATTCCGGGCGGAGGCCAACGACCTTGAGGAGCTCGGCAACCCGGTCGCGGATTTCGCTCTGGCCGCCGGCGCCGTGGATCACCATCGGCTCGCCCACCAGTTCGAGCAGGGTCATGCGCGGGTTGAGCGAGGAATAGGGATCCTGAAAGATCATCTGCATTTCGGCGCGCAGCGGGCGCATTTCGCGATCACTGAGACCGGACAGATCAACCACCTCGCCACTGGCGCGGCGGAACAGGATCTGCCCTTCAGTCAAATCATAGGCGCGCAGCATCAGCCGGGCGACGGTGGACTTGCCAGAGCCGCTTTCACCCACAAGGCCGAGAGTTTCGCCCTTGCGGATGTCGAGCGAGACGTCGTCGATTGCCTTGACGTCGCCAACGTGACGCTTCAGCCAGCCGGCATGGATGGGAAAATACTTCTTGAGGTTGCGCACCGAGAACAGCACGTCATCGGGCAGGGACAGGCCCGCGCCAGCCGGCAGATCAGACATGGGCTGGCTCCCCAGATGTGACGAATTGTTCGGCGATATGGCAGCGCGACATCTGTGAGCCGAACTGCTTTTCGGGTGGCACGATGACGTCGCATAGACCAGCCACGGCGTGGCCGCAGCGCGGATTGAAGGCGCAGCCTGGTGGCACGCTGAACGGGTCGGGGACCATGCCCGGAATGGTGGGCAGACGGCGGCCCTGATCGACGCCGAGACGCGGGATCGAGCGCAGCAGTGCCTGCGTATAGGGGTGCTTGGGCGCGTAGAAGATGTCGTCGACCGAGGCGGTCTCGACCATGCGGCCCAGATACATCACGGACACGCGATCGGCGATGTCGGCGACGACGCCGAAATTGTGGGTGATGAAGATGATGGCCATGCCCAGCTCGGATTGCAGCTGCTTGAGCAGTTCGAGGATCTGCGCCTCGGTGGTCACGTCGAGCGCCGTGGTCGGCTCATCAGCGATGAGCAGGCTGGGGTCGCAGGATATGGCCAGGGCGATCATGGCGCGCTGCCGCATGCCGCCCGAAAGCTGGTGCGGAAAGGCGTCGACCATCTGGGCCGGGCGAGGCATCTGTACCTTGCCGAGCAGGTCGATGGCGCGTTCGCGCGCCGCCGCGCGGCTCAGGCCCTTGTGCAGCTGGACGGTGCGCATGATCTGGGTGCCGATGGAATGGACCGGCGAGAGCGCCGTCATCGGCTCCTGAAAGATCATGCCGATATGCTGGCCGCGCACCTGGCGGATAGCGCGGCTGTTGCGATCGAGCGTTGCGAGGTCATAGCCCTCCCCGCTACGGGCACGGAAGCGAATGGCGCCTTCCGGTGCGACGGCGCGCTTGGGTAGCAGGCGCATGATGGCACGCGCGGTGATGGATTTGCCCGAGCCGCTCTCGCCGACAATGCCGAGAACCTCGCCTTTGTTGACGTGATAGGACACGCCGTTGACGGCCTTGACCAGCCCCTCGCGCAGCGGGAAGTGGACATGGACATTGTCGAGTTCGAGCAGACGCTCGGCAGGCATTGCAAGTGTGGTCATGGTCTATTGTCCATAGGGGTCGGCCGCATCGCGCAGGCCATCGCCCAGGAAATTGAAGGCCAGTACGGTGAGCACCACCGCGATACCCGGCGACAGGAGCCAGGGGGCCAGCGAGATCGACCGCAGGTTCTGTGCGTCCTGCAGCAGCACGCCCCAGCTCACCACCGGCGGGCGCAGGCCGAGTCCGAGGAAACTCAGGGCCGTTTCGCCCAGGATCATTTCCGGCACGGCCAGCGTAAGCGCCGCGATGATGTAGGAGGTCATCGAGGGCAGCATATGCTTGGTGATGATGCGGTATTCGCTGGCCCCGGCCAGCCGCGCCGCCATCACGTAATCCTCGTTGCGGATGGCGAAGAACTGCCCACGCACCACACGCGCCAGATGGGTCCAGCCGATCAAAGCCAGGATGAGCGTGATCAGCACATAGACCCAGATCGGATCCCACGCGATCGGCAGGGCAGCGGCTAGGCCCATCCACAAGGGGATGGTCGGAATGGAGCGGATGAACTCCATCAAGCGCTGGATCGAGCTGTCGATCCAGCCACCGAAATAGCCCGAAATCGATCCCAGGGTGAGGCCCAGGACAAAGGCAAAGGCGACGCCGACCAGACCCGCCGACAGGGTGACGCGCGCACCATGGACCAGTCGGGAAAACACGTCGCGACCGAGGTCGTCGGTGCCCAACAGGTTGATGTATTCGCGCCGGCCCTCGACACCGAACAGGTGGATATCGGTGGTGAACAGGCCAAAGAAACTGTAGTCGTCGCCGGCATAGAATAGCTGTATGGGCAGGACCGTTTCGGTGTCGGTCTCGTAGAGCACACGCGCTGTGTCGAGATCACGCTCGCGCGAAAGCCCATAGACGAACGGGGCGCGCAGTTGTCCTTCGTGAATGAACTGAATGGGGGTCGGCGGCGCCAGTGTGCGCAGGCGCTCCACCTTGAACGGATCATAGGGCGCCACGGGCTCGGCAAAGACGGCGCAGAGCGCCAGGAGCACCAGAAACCAGAGCGATACAACAGCGAGAACGTGCTTGGAGAAGCGGCGCCAGATCAGCTGCCATGGCTTGGCGGTGTACAGGTCTTCCTTGTGGTCCTTCGCCTTGGGCGAAGCGATCGCAACGGTCTCTTCGGTCATGGGGCGGGCCTCACGCGTAGCGAATGCGCGGGTCGAACCACGCCAGGAGAATGTCGGAAATCAGCGTTCCGATGACGGTGAACACGCTGAGGATGAGAATGAAGCTGCCGGCCAGATACATGTCCTGCATCTTGAGCGACTGCAGCAGCAGCGGACCGGTGGTGGGCAGATTGAGAACGACCGCGGTGATGATGTCGCCCGAGAACAGCGCCGGCAGCGCCCAACCGACAGTAGAGATGAACGGGTTCAGCGCGACGCGGACCGGATAATTCCACACGACCTTGCCTTCGCTCAGGCCCTGCGCGTAGGCGGTTTCGACATAGGGCTTGCCCAGTTCGTCGAGCATGTTGGCGCGCATGACGCGGATAAGGCCGGCCGCGCCACCTGTCGCCAGCACCACCAGGGGTATCCACAGGTGCTGGAACAGGTTGATGACCTTGTCCACGCTCCAAGGGGCGCTCTGGTATTGCGGTGACAGCAGTCCCCCCACGTCTATCTGCAGATAGACGAAGCTGAGCCACATCAGCACAAGCGCCAGGAGGAAATCCGGGGTGCCCTTACCGAGAAAGCCGAAGACGGTGAACACGTAGTCGAAGAAGGAATATTGCCTTGTGGCGGAATAGACGCCGACCGGAATGGCGATGAGCCAGGTCAAAACCAGGCTGACCGTGGAAATGGCCAGCGTCAGGGCCAATTTGTCCCAAATCAGCGAGGAGACTGGGGCGTTCCAGTCCAGCGAATAGCCGAAGTCGCCGCGCAGCACGATGGCAGTGATCCAGCGCCAGTATTGCACCAGCAGCGGATCGTTCAGCCCCATCTGCAGACGCATCACGGCTTCCTGCGCGGTGGTGATGTAGTCTCCGGTGCGGCGCAGCTCTGCTGCATAGGCGGACACGTAGTCGCCTGGTGGCAATTGGATGATGACGAAGGAAATGAAGGAAATGAAGATCAGCGTCGGTATCGCCAGAAGCGCGCGCCGCAGAATAAAGGCAATCATGCTGCCGGTCCTCTCCCGTCCGGTGCCGGCCTGATCGAGTTCCAAGCCGGCACCGGTCGCGGTAATCGAGGCCCGGGACTGTCCCCGGGCCTGTTGTCTGCGATCAGTTCTGGTCGAGCCAGAACTGTTGGGTGCGGGCCATACCCACGCCGCGGAAGATATCATCCTGCACGAGATCGGGCTGCACGTTCTGCATCTGGTTGGACACGACGTTGACCACCGGGCCTTCGCCGTAGACGCCGATTACCCAGCCTTGATTGGCGAAGATCTCCGCCATTTCCTGCACATGGCCATCGGCCACGTCCACAGAGGCGGCCTGGGAAGCCTGATCCCACAGATCGAAGATGTCGCGCAGCGCATTGTCAGCGCTGGGCTCGATGCCCGAGGTCCCGCCGGTGGAGTACCACTTGTAGTATTCGTTGCCGAAGCTGTCCGAACCCATCAGGCGCCGCGGATCGGCCGGGACATAGGTCATGCGGTCATAGGGCATCCACTGCATCTGGAAGTCGTTGTTGGCGCGGTTATTGTCCCACTGGGTCCGATCGATGACGCGTGGCAGCATCTCGATACCGACCTCGGCATAGTTCTCGGTCAGCAATTCCAGCGTCTTGGCCTGGGATGGATCATTGGCCTCGACGACGATGCTCAGGCGCTGGCCGTCCGAACGAAGGCGGAAACCCTGATCGTCACGCTCGGTCAGGCCGGCCCCATCGAGCAGTTCGTTGGCAAGGTCCGGATCATATTCAGTCCAGTGGGTGGACAGTGCCTCGTCGTAGTATTGCGACCCCGAAACCGGCGCAGCCTGGATGGGCTTGGACAGGCCAGACTGGGTCAGCTCGATGATCAAGTCGCGGTCGATCGCCACCGAGAGGGCCTGTCGAACGGCTTCATTCTCGAACAGGACCTTCAGCACCTCGTCCTTGGTCGTCATGTTGGGCACGAGAGACCAGATATTGGAGTCTTTCCAGGTGACGATTTGGTAGCCGCCACGCTCCTCGTTTTCCTTGTAGAAGGTGTAGTTTGCCAGGCTCAGGTGGCGATCCTGCATGTCCAGTTCGCCCTGGGCGATCATCAGGTTGAGCGTTTCGGGATCCTGGAACAGGCGGTGCTCGATGCGATCGATATAGGGAAGCTGGTTCCCTTCCTGGTCGACAGCGTAATAGTAGGGGTTGCGGACCATCACCACGGTATCGGCGGGCGGTGGGGTCTCGACCTTCCAGGCGGTCAGCACCGGCAGATCGGGGTTGAGCCACCAGGCCGTCGCGGCGCCCTTGGAGCCCCACAGGTCGATCCAGCCCGCAACGTTGAACTGAGCCGCAGCTGCGGCGAGCTCCTCCTCACTGGCATACTTGTTGTTGAACTGGCTGAGATAGTGCTTGGGAAACAGGAAGCTCGGGCGGTCCAGGCTGGGCTCGCCGGTGGAGTCCTTGGCCAGAATCTGCAGGAAGTAGACATAGGGCTGGCCGAACTTCACGGTGAAGGTGCGTTCGTCGGCGATCTCAATTTCCATTGGCTTGCCGCCCGGCGCGAAAGTCGCGTCGATATTGGGCACGATGTCGGCGTTGAGGAAGATGTCCTCGTACCAGAAGCGCACGTCCTCGGTGGTAACCGGCACGCCATCTGACCACTTGAGCCCTTCGAGAAGGGTGAAGGTGAATGCCGAGGAGTCTTCGTTGACTGAATAGCTTTCGATATAGCCCGGCACCAGCACTGCGCCGCCATTCTCGTCGGCGGCCCATTTGAGCACGCGCTCTTCCATCAGCTTGGTCGGACCCCAGCGGTCGCCCGGACCGTTGAAGGCACGGCGCCAGGTGCCGCCGTATTCGCCGACGGTCAGCGCATTGACGACGGTTGGCTTGGTCGGCAAGCGCTCGTCAACAGCAGGCAGGGAGCCCGCCTCGACCATTTCGGTCAGCATCGGCGCTTCCTGGAATGCCCAGGCCGAGCCGGCCAGCGCCGTCACCGACATGGCCGCAAGCGCCAGGCGCGTGATCCACTTGTTGGCACTCATTGATTTCTTCCCTTGTGCTTCTGCCTAATTCACCTGCGGGTGAATTAGGGCATCATGAACCTTTCAAGGTAAAGCCTATCGTGCATGAAACTATTTGCATGATCGCCTCCCTATCCTCTCTTTGCTCCAACACCCGATCGTACAATTGGCTTGTATCTTTGCCGAGATTTGTGCTGTTACATGTCCATGTATCAAGGCAGTTTTGCCAACACGCAATAAGAAAAAATTTGCACGATCACGAATTTTTGGGAATGCCGGGATGTTCAGCGGGGAGCTTGAATGGAAGATTGGCAGCTGAATCAAGCACGTAGAGGCCCCAACAGCCCGGCTGCGTTGGCACCGCTATCGGCGCGAAAAAATTCACAAGCTGGTTACTTACGGCTGCTGGTCGAAACGATGATGACCGGCGAACCCCTGCAACGTCCGGCACTGTCGCAGCGGGTAGGCCTGTCGAAACTGGCGGTGTCCGAATTGTTGGCAAGTCTCGAGAAGCTCGGCATGGTCAAGGTCGAGGGGCAGCTCGGCGGGGCACCGGGACGCTCGCAGCTGTCCTACGCGCTACAGGCGGACGCTGCGCTGGTACTTGGGTTCGACATTGGCGGCACCAAGGTCGCCGGGGCCATTGCCGACCTGCGCGGCGAGGTGCTTGCCGAACTGACCGAGCCCACCGCCCAAACCGGCGCGACGGACTTGATCGCGCAGCTTGCCCGCATGGCGGACGCGCTGTGCCGGACGGCCAGCATCCCCCGGTTCCGGCTACGCACCGCGGCGGTTGGCGTCCCGGCCGCCGTGCATCCCCTCACAGCCGATCTGAGCCTGGCGGGCAATCTGCCAGGGCTGGAAGGCGGCAACCTCCTGGCAGGCCTGCAAGACGCCCTGCGCGTCGACATACTGATCGACAATGACGTCAATCTCGCTCTGTTGGCAGAAGTCGGGCAGGACGGCGCTCCCGATCGGCAGAATGCGGCATTCATTGCCCTCGGGACCGGTATAGGGGGAGCGCTGATGATCAACGGCCAGCTGCTGCGCGGCGCCCATGGCGGCGCAGGCGAAGTTGGTTATATGCCGCTCTGGCGGATCGATGCACCGGGCATCCCATCGCTGGAAGAGCAAGTGGGAGAGACGGGCATCCGGCACGCCTATGTCGCTGCGGGCGGGGACCCCACTCATACGGTGCGCGACATCTTCACGGCCGCCGAGGCTGGCTCAGCGAGCGCATTGTGGGTCCTGGATCAGGCGGCGGAGCATGTGGCGCGTGCCGTTCTGGCGCTCCTGGCATTGCTCGATCCTGATCTCGTCGTGTTCGGTGGCAGCATCGGGGCGCGGCCCGAATTCATCCAGCGTGTCTCAAGCCTGGTCGCCTCCACCTGGCTGAGGCCGGTCAGTATCGTGCGCAGCCGCAGCGGGAGCCGTGCTGGCCTGCTTGGCGCGCTGAAGCTGGCACGCGGCCAGCTGCTCGATGACCTGTTCGGCGCGCTGCCCTCGCGCTGATCAGCCGATCATGCGGGCGCTGCTTCGGATGGTGAGCCGGCATCCCAGTTCGAGGCGATGCGCTGGAGGGTTCAGTGACGCGTTGACGATGCGCTGCTCAAGCAGATGCAGAGCCGCAGGCCCCATATGTTCGAGCGGCACGCTGACTGTGGTCAAGGCCGGGGAGGTAAACTCACCGATCGCTACGCCGTCAAAGCCGACGATGGACACGTCCTGCGGCATCCTGATGCCGGCTCTGCCCAGGGCAGCCATCACGCCCAGCGCCAGGTTATCGGCAGCACAAAAAATGGCCGTGATGCCCCCCAACCCATTATGGCGGTCCAGCCAGCTCTCTATAGCGCGGCCACCCAATTCGGGCAGGTAGCCCTCGGCTAGATGGACATGTGCGGTGTCGAGTGACAGGCCGTTGACCCGGAAGGCATCAAGAAAACCGTCGCGGCGGCGGCGCACCGTGGAGCGGCCTTCCCAACTCAGATGCATGATATTGCGGTGGCCCTGGCCGATCAGCCAGTTGGTGGCATAGCGGGCGCCAAAGCGGTTGCCCGGCGTGACGCTGTCGACCTGCATCTCCTGATCTTCGCCATTCATCAGCACGGCCGGAATGCGCGAGGCGGCAATCTCCTGCAGCAGGTCGGACCGATCTTCACTCAGCAGGAGAATCCCGTCCACATCCGCCGCCCGGGCCATCTCCACCACGCGGGCGCCACTCACGACCGGCTTGTCGATCTCAAGGGGGACGACACGAATGGCCCGGCGCTCGCATTCCCGTGTCAGGGCACTGAGCAGCGTCCAGGAAAAGAGGTTGTGCTCATTGTGCGGCAGGGTATCGCTGGGCACCGCCAGCAGCACTGAGCGCAGCACGGCGATGCTGGCCTTTTCCCGCCGCCGCGCTAGGTAGCCCAGGGCATTGGCTGCGTTGAGGACCCGATCGCGCACTTCGGCCGAGATTGGCGCGGTGCCGTTGAGAACGTGGGACACTGTCGACACGGCGACATCGGCTGCCCCGGCGACGTCCTTGATCCCTACTTTGCGGCTCGGGTCGCGCACCACGGCAATGTCTCCGGCGGGCTAGAAGCTGGGATCGTAGTTGAAATAGAGCGGATTGGACAAAGCCACCATGTTCTGACTCCGCGCCATGGAATTGGGCACCTCCGGATAGGGCGCCTGCGGACCCTCCACCTCGACCCGATAGTAGCTGCGTTGGTCGGATCGCGGCGTATCGGTGAAACGCACCGATCGGCTCGCGGCATCGGTGACGAGCGTGGCGAATTCCTCACGATTCTTGATGACGCGGACCTTGTAGGCGGCTCCGGCAATGCCGCCTCCGACCAGCCGCACTTCAAAGGTCACCGGCGTGCCATCGGGCTTCACATTGTCGCCCATCATCATGGCGAACTGCCCGGTGCCGTCCGGATCGGCGTAGAATTCGACGCGGGGATTGTACGGATTGGAGCTGACCGAGGCGCGACCACTTTCGAGCGCGACCAGAATTGCTTCCTTGGTCCGGGCCGTGGCGAAAATCCAGGTCGTTGGCGTGCCGACATAGTTGGCCGAGCCCTCGATGGTCTGCGGCACGATCAGAGCGGGATCTTCGGGGATGCCGTGATGGGCATCGCTGCCACCGCGTGCGCCCAACATGCGGCCCGAGAGCAGCTGATCGTCCCACATGCGGACGCTGATGATGTTCTTGGGCCAGATGCTGGTGTTCCATATCTCGACGGAATCAGCGAGGTCCCACGAGAAGCCGTAGTGGTTCTTGTGGTTGGGGTGATTGGCGGACCAGTGTATGCCGAGCTCCTGCTTGAGTTGCAGCAGGTCCCAGTCGCGGGCATTGCGGGCATCGAAGACGCGCTGGTGATCGTAGGGCTCAGGCGAGAGGACGTTGACGTGGCCACGCGGCGCCGTCAGTTCTGCGCCATAGAACAGCAGCAGCGAGTCCGATCGGTATTCCGGATCGGCCCAGGTATGCTGCGCCACCGAACCTTGGACATGCACATCATGGTCGGTGATGACGAGATAGTCGAACCCCATGCGCTCGGCAAAGCCGATTATCCGGGATTGCGGATTGTTGGTGGAATCGGTGCTGTGCCGGCAATGCATGTGCCAGTCGCCCTTGAGCCACTGCCCCACAGTCCGTGAGGCGGGCGGCGGCAGGCTGTCGGGCAGAGCGGGAATCATCAGGCGTATCCTGGAGTGACGTCGGTAGTGGGAAGACGGTAGGAGAGCGCGCGGCGCGCCGCAAGCTTGGGTTCAGCGGACAAGCAGCGATCTGATCTGGAACGGGCGGAAGGCGATCGTAACTTCGGTGCCTCCGTCGGCAAGCAACGACAATTCGCTTTCGAATAGGTCCGTCTCACTGATCCGTGCAGCGCTCGGCAGGGTCAGCGCGACGGTCGTCGCCCTGCCCTGGTTCTCCCAAAGCCGCAGCACCACACCCTCGCCCGTCTCCGCCGCCTTGACCGTTTCGATGGTCACCTGGTCGCTGTCGAGCGTGGCGACTGGTGCAGCGGTCCAGCCAGTGCCAGTTCCCACCAACAGGCGCAGCGGGGCGTTGAAGGCCGTGGCGGCATTGTGGACAGCCTGCAAGTCGCCGCCATGCAGCAGCAGTGCATAGCGGAAGCGATGCTCGCCCTGATCGGCTTGCGGCCACGGAAAAACCGGCGACTTGACCAACGTCAGCCGCAGCGTGCTGCCCTTGGCGTCATAACCATACTTGCAGTCATTGAGCGCGGCGACGCCAAAGCCCGCCTCGCTGATATCGACCCAGCGATGCATCGAGGTCTCGAAGCGGGCCTTGTCCCAGCTGGTATTGGCATGAGTGGGGCGCGTGAGGTGGCCGAACTGGGTTTCGGCGCGGCTGACATCGCTGCGGATCGCGAGCGGGAACCCAACCTTGAGCAGCGTCTGCTGCTCGTGCCAATCGACATGCGTGTCGAACTCAAGCTGCGCCGCGCCCTCGATCAGCGATACCACCTGCACGATACGGGAACGCTCATAGGTCCATTCGAAGCGGATGGCGGCGCGATAGGGCCCGGTTTCCACGACTTCAGCGCTGACCAGCCGATCCACTGGCCAGCTCTTGTCCTCGACATAGTCGTCAATGTCCCAGGCGTCATAGTCGATCGGGATGTCCTGGTGAGCGACCAGGGCATTTCCGACCTTGCCGGGAAGGATGGCCTCGCGATTTCGCTGCTTGTCGAAGAGCGACACCAACTGCCCCAGCGCATTGAACTCAGCGCGCAGAACCGTGTTCTCAAGCCCGGTCGGCGACACGGTGAGCGCGGACGGCGGCAGCGTGGCCGACTGGCCACCAAGCACAATCGGCAGGACCGTCAGCCCTCCGATATCGGTGACCGGCAGGGCCGATGCTGTCGTGCCATCTGCGAGGATGATGACCTGTGCCGCAACGACCTCTCCGCCAAACGTCGCGGCGGTGACGTGGTTTGGCAGGATCAACAGATCATCGCGCTTGCGGCTCGTGGCGTTGAGGACGGCATGTCCGCCCGTAGGCGCCAGCGTGCCCCCCAGTCGTGCGGTCATTGCCGTGGCTGCCGCAAAGAAATCAGCATACTCGCGGTCGCTGTCCTCGTAGACGAAGCCGATCGAGGTGCCCGGGAGGATGTCGTGGAACTGGTTGAGCAGCACGATTTCCCACAGCCGCTCCAGTTCCTCGCGGGGATAGGCGAGGCCCTGCTGGCGCGCCATGACCGCGAGCAGTTCGAGCTCGTGCAGCGTCTGCTCGGCGAGGCGATTGTTGCGCTTGTTCTTGGCGACAGAGGTCAGCGTGCCCCGGTGGTATTCGAGATAGAGCTCGCCAACCCAGCTCGGGAAAGCCTCTGGCTCGCGCTGCATGCGGTCGGCCAGCCGCCGGAAATAGGGTCCCATCGGCTCGTGCTTGATCTTGGGGCAGCCGGGAATGCCGCGCTCCATCCGGCGCACATTTTCCAGCATGCCGCGTGTCGGTCCGCCGCCGCCGTCGCCATGGCCATAGACCAGAAACAGCTCATCATGCAGGCCCTGCTGGCTGAAGCGTTTCCAGGTGCCCATCACATGGCTGGGAACCAGGTCAGGACAGTAGGTCGTGTTGATCGAGTCAGATTCGTAGCGCTGCGTCGTGAGGAAATAGGCCGGCACCCGCGTGCCATCCAGCCCCTGCCAGAAGAAGATTTCGTGCGGCATCCGGTTGGTATCGTTCCAGCTCATCTTGTGGGTGATGAACATGTCGAGCCCGGACAGCGCCATCAGCTGCGGCAGGGCCGCCGTGTAGCCAAAGGTATCGGGCAGCCAGACGATGTGTGGCGTCACGCCGAACTTGGACTGATGGTAGCGCACGCCCTTGGTGATGTGACGGACCAGGCTCTCGCCGGAGGCGATGACCACATCAGGCTCGAGCCACAGCGCGCCCTCAATCTCGAAGCGACCGGCCTCGACCTGGCCGCCGATCCGCTCGAACAGTTCGGGATAGTCCTGCTCGAGATAGTCGAGCAGCACGCCCTGATTATACATGAAGCGGTAGTCGTCATACTCGTCCATCAAGGCCAGCGCATTGGCCATGGAGCGTGCCATTTTCTGGCGCGTTTCGCGTACACGCCAGAGCCAGGCGACGTCGATATGGGTGTGACCGGTTGCGACGATTTCGGGCATCGCGTCGGCATCGGCCTCCGCATAGAGGGCGTCGGCTCGCGCCTGTGCTTCTCGCAGGCTGGCAGAAAAACGCTCGGGATGGCCGGGCCGGAAATCGATCAGGTCGATGGCCTCGTCGATATGGCGCAGCAGGCGGGCGCGGCGGGCGTCGTCGGCCTTGAGCAGCCGCGCCACGTCGAGCGGCACCTTGAGATCGTAATAGACCGTCTCTGCCAGTCGGTCGTGCTGCACCAGCTCTATGGCAAAGCCAAGCTGGCGCCGGTTTTCGATGGTCCCAGCCTCGACAAGGATATCGTATTGCTGACCGGGCTGCGCCGCCGCGGCCAGCCGGAACTCGCGGTGATTGCCGTCGCCACCCTGTGCGATCCGTCCATTGATCCGCACCAGCAGCTGCGGGTCGCTGCGACCCATCACCGAACCGAACTGTGCGTGGACGCGGCAGAATACCGATTGCCCGGCTAGGCTCTCGGGTATGGTGACCTGGCCACCGAACCAATAATAGCCGTCCGGTTCGCCCCAGACGAGGCTGTCGTCGACAGCTGACCAATCGTCTTGGCCCTGCCGTACGACGCTGGACCGTTCGTCATTTCCGGCAGGCCGGTAGCGCAGCGGCACGAACGTTCCGCTCGGCAGAAATACGCGCTCGCGCAGGACGGCGAGCAGTCGATCAAGCTTGGCGATGCGCGGCATGAGTGATTCCCGTGACCTGTGGTCCACGCTTACCAAGGGACGCCCACGCGTCCAATCACAGAGTGCACCGCCAACGGCAAGATTGTCTTCATTGCCGAGCTGTCCGCCTCTGTACCTACCGAGCAAAGATCTCGTTGGTCAGTGGTTCAGCAGATATGCCCACCAACGGCTCCTTCGGCGTGCCAGGAGGCGCCAAGATGCAGCTCCAAAGGCGGCATCGTGAGGCAGATCGCCGCCTTTTAACTGGTTCGACCAGCGATGGGCCGCTGAGCTAGATTCCGTGAGTTTCGATCTCTGCTCAATGTTCCGATCGACATTGGCCGTGATCTGCCAGAGCCTCAATGATGCGGCAGTCGCAAACGCGCCCATGGCCACACTCGTCAATCATCCGAGAGAGCTCGGCTTTGAGTGCCGTCAGGCTGGCGATGCGACGATCGATCTCGGCGAGGTGATTGTTGGCGATGCTGTCGACCTGGTGACAGGACGATTGCGGCTGCGCTGCCATAGCCAACAGTCCGCGGATGTCTTCAATTTCGAAACCAAGCTCGCGCGAATGGCGGATGAAGTTGAGGCGGTCAACCTCGGATTTCCCGTAGAGCCGGCGGTTTCCTTCGGTGCGAGGCGCCTCCGGAAGCAAACCGATCTGCTCGTAGTAACGGATCGTCGGCACCTTGACCGCGGTCCGGCGCGACAGCTCGCCGATCGGAAATTCCATACAACGGCCCTTGCTTCTCTAGTGGCTAGAGGAATTAACATTGCACGGAATCGAATGAAAGGACCGAGCGTGACGGAGCCAGTCAAGACAAGATACCGCGTGGGCGGCATGGACTGCGCAGCCTGCGCCGCAAAGATCGAAACGGCCGTTAGCCGCATCCCGGGCGTCTCCGAGGTCGGCGCGAGCTTCACTGCCGGGACGCTAAACGTGGTTCACGATGCAGTGCCGTTCGCCGCGATCCAAAGGGCGGTCAAGTCGCTGGGCTATAGTCTGGCGCCGGATGGTGCGGCGGCGCCCGCCGCGACGGACCGGCATGATCATGCAATTCATGATCATCGTGACGGAGATGAGCATGCGGGCGGGGAGAGCCATTTCCAGCTGGGTGACGGCCCATGGTGGAAGACGCGCAAGGCCGTACTGACGCTGGCATGTGGCCTGGCTCTGATTGCTGCCTATCTCATCGGTCGCGTGCTGCCCGAGATCGGGCATTGGGCGTTTCTCGCGGCCCTTTTGGTTGGCCTCGTACCAGTCGCCCGGCGCGCGGTGGCCGGTACGATGTCGGGAACGCCGTTTTCGATCGAGACCCTGATGACTATCGCCTCGGTCGGCGCCGTCATTATCGGCGCCACCGAAGAAGCTGCCACAGTGGTGCTGCTGTTCCTCGTTGGCGAACTTCTGGAAGGCGTCGCCGCGAGCCGGGCCCGCGCAAGCATCAAGGGGCTGGCCGATCTCGTGCCCAAGACAGCGCTGCTGGTCGAGGGCGATAAGACAAGCGAAGTGCCGGCGGCCGGCCTCGCCTTGAACGCCATCATCATGGTGCGCCCAGGAGATCGCATCCCGGCCGATGGAGATATCGTGGAAGGTCAGAGCGCCATCGATGAGTCTCCCGTGACCGGCGAGAGCGTGCCCAAGACCAAGCGGGTGGGGGACCAGGTGTTCGCCGGAACCATCAATACCGACACTGTTCTGAAGGTCCGGGTGACCGCGACCGCTAGTGACAACACAATCGCCCGCGTGGTGCGGCTGGTGGAGGAGGCGCAGGAGAGCAAGGCGCCGACGGCGCGGTTCATCGACAGGTTTTCGACCTACTATACGCCCGGCGTGCTAGTGGCCGGCGCCCTGGTGGCGGTAGTGCCGCCGTTGCTGTTGAGTGGGTCATGGGACGAATGGATCTATAAAGGGCTCGCCATCCTGCTCATCGGCTGTCCGTGCGCGTTGGTGATATCCACGCCGGCCGCCATTGCTGCAGCCCTGTCGGCAGGCGCCCGCCGCGGACTGTTGCTCAAGGGCGGGGCGGTGCTCGAAGGCCTGCGTGCGATCACCATGGTGGCTCTGGACAAGACCGGGACGCTTACCGAGGGCAAGCCGCAGGTCACCGATATCGTCGGCATCGGCAGAAGTGAGAGCAAAGTGCTGTCATTGGCAGCGGCGCTGGAAATCGGATCGAGCCATCCGCTGGCGGTCGCCGTCCTGGCCAGGGCCAAGACCGACAAAGCAGCTGTGCCACCTGCCGCAAGCGCCAAGGCAATCGCCGGCAAGGGGGTTTCCGGCAAGGTGGGTGGTGAGGAGGTGTTCCTCGCCTCGCCCGGCGCGGCGGCCGAGCGGGCGACGATCACGCCCGAGCTGCAGGCGACGATCGATGGGTTCAACGACGCCGGCAAGACCGTCTCGGTGCTTGTCGTGGGTGGCGAGATCGCGGGGATCTTCGCCATTCGTGACGAACCTCGGGAAGATGCATTGGCCGGCATTACGGCCCTCAAGGCTGCCGGGATCGGGATTGTCATGCTGACGGGCGACAATGAGCGGACGGCCAGGGCCATTGGCTCGACGCTGGGCATCGACGTCCATGCCGGCCTTCTGCCGGAGGACAAGCAGCGTATCGTTCGCGAGTTGCAGGCTCAGGGCCAGGTCGTGGCCAAGGTCGGCGACGGCATCAATGATGCGCCTGCGCTGGCGGCAGCCGACATCGGCATCGCGATGGGTGGCGGCACCGATGTGGCGCTCGAAACGGCCGATGCGGCAGTACTACATGGCCGCGTGCTCGACATTGCCGAGATGATAGAGCTGTCCAAGGCGACCATGGGCAATATCTGGCAGAATATCGCCGTATCGCTGGGACTGAAGGCGATCTTCCTCGCTACCACCATTATCGGCGTTACCGGACTGTGGCCGGCAATCCTTGCCGATACTGGGGCCACCGTGCTGGTGACACTCAACGCCATGCGACTGCTGGCATGGCGGCCGGGCCGCAAATAGCGCCAGGCAATCAGCACTTGGCCTATTGCTACGCCGGTAAGCGTCCTAGACTTTCCAGTCCGCATCCCAGTTCTGCACGATGTGGCCGGGGCTTACAGTTGTGTATGTCCGTTGCGGAGGGACAAAGTCCGCCGAGCGAATGGGGCTCTTGATCTCCTCGGTGGAGAGTTGTCGCACCTGCTTGCGGCGGGAGGGATCCGGTACGGGTACTGCAGCTATCAGCCGCTTGGTGTAGGGATGCTGTGGCGCCTTGAAGACTGCTGCCGCCGGCCCCATCTCGACGATCTCCCCTAGATACATCACGGCCACCTTGTGACTCATCCGCTCCACCACGGCCATGTCGTGAGAAATGAAGAGGTACGAGAGACCGAACTTCTGCTGCAGATCCAACAACAGGTTCACCACTTGGGCTTTGATGGAGACATCGAGCCCGGAAACGGATTCGTCGGCGACGATCACCTTGGGGTTGAGTGATAGCGCCCGGGCGATGCAGATGCGCTGGCGCTGACCACCCGAGAACTGGGCCGGATAGCGGTTGGCCACGTCCGGGTCGAGCCCGACCTGTTCAAGTAGCTCCGCCACTTTCGACCGCGCCTGGCTCTTGGTCCCCAATCGATGGGTGAGATAGGGCTCGGCAACGGCATCTCCGACACGTATGCGAGGGTTGAGGCTTGCAAACGGATCCTGGAAGATCATCTGGATATGGCGCCGCATGTCGCGCATGCGCTCCTTGTCCAGCGCCATGATGTCCGTGCCGTCAATGGCGATCTGGCCGCTCTGAGGCTCGATCAGCCTCATGATGGCGCGACCCGTGGTTGACTTGCCGCATCCTGACTCGCCGACCAGGGAAAGCGTCTCTCCGGGTTGCAGGTCGAAGGAGACGTTTTCGACCGCATGTACGCGGCCATGGACGCCTCCGAAGAACCCGCGGCCAAGATCGAAGCGCTTCACCAGGTTCTTGACTGACAGGGATGGTTGGCCTGCATGATCGACTGTGTCCGGCCTCGGCTCCGAAACCCGCAGGATGCCGGTCTTTCGATCGACGACCGGAAAATGTTCCGGTTGGCCGTTACCCTTCATCGAGCCCAGTCGTGGTACGGCAGCAATCAGGGTCTTGGTGTATGAGCTTTGAGCCGCATCGAAGATGCCTTCGGTTGGGCCTTGCTCGACCACTTCGCCACCCAACATGACCACAGTACGGTCAGCGATTTCCGCCACAACGCCCATGTCATGGGTGATGAACAGGACACCCATCCCCTCTTCCTGCTGCAGTTGCTTGATCAACTGCAAAATCTGGGCCTGAATGGTGACGTCGAGCGCGGTGGTCGGCTCGTCCGCGATCAACAGCTGCGGCTTGCATGCCAGTGCCATGGCGATCATGACCCGCTGGCGCATGCCACCCGACAGGTTGTGCGGAAGCTCGTTGGCGCGGTCCTTGGCCGCAGGAATACGGACCTTTTCCAGCATTCGCACGGCTTCGGCACGAGCGGCCGATCCATCCATCCCGTGAATGATCAACGTCTCGGCAATTTGCTCGCCGACGGTGACGAGCGGGTTGAGGCTGGTCAGGGCCTCCTGGAAGATCATGCCCATCTGTCGACCGCGCACCGAACGCATCTGGGCTTCCGGGAGCGTGAGAAGCTCGCGCCCACCCAGCTTGACCGAGCCATCGATCATGCTCGACTGCGGGTCGAGCAGCCGCATGATCGAGAGCGCCGTGACACTCTTGCCCGAGCCGGACTCGCCGACGACGCAGAGCGTTTCGCAGGCGCCGATCTCGAACGAAATGCCTTTGACGATCTGGATGCGGCCTGACTTGGTTTGAAAGGACGTCTTGAGATTCTTGACCGCAAGCACGGGCTCGGCTGGCACTGGCTGCGTCATGAATTCGCTCCTTGCATCGCTATTGGGACGTCGATGGGTCAAGTGCATCGCGCACCGCGTCGCCGACCAGGTTGAACGCCAGCACCACCAGTGTGATGGCGGCGCCGGCACCAATGATTGGCCAGGGCGACCCAAAGATATTGTTCAAACCGTCGCGGATGATGTTGCCCCAGCTCGGATTGGGTGCCTGAGTGCCTATGCCCAGAAAGCTCAGCGAGGCCTCGAGGCGAATGGCCGACGCCACCCACAGCATCATCAGGACGACGACCGGTGCCATAATGTTGGGAACGATGTGTCGGAAAATGATGATCGGCGTCCGCACGCCCACGGAAATCGCGGCCTCCACATAAGGCTCGTGCTTGACCGCCATGGTCTGTGCCCGGGCCACGCGAGCAAATCCGGGCACGAAGGCAATGGTGATGACGACGATGACGTTCCAGAAGCCACCGCCAAGTACTGCCGCGATCATGATAGCAAGGAGCAACTCGGGGAACGCCAGCAGCAGATCCACGATCCGCGAGATCACACGGTCGATGACACCGCCAAAATAGCCGGCAATGACGCCGAGCGTCGTGCCGATCACCGCCGCAGAGAACGGCGAGATCAATCCGAAGATCAGGGAGTTACGCGAGCCGTAGATCATGCGTGACAGCACGTCGCGTCCGAATTGATCGGTCCCCAGCCAGTTTTCCCAGCTCGGCAGGCGATTGATCTTGAGCATGGACTGGGTCAGCGGATCGTAGGGCGCCAGCATCGGTGCGAAGATCGCGATCAAAGCGAGCAGAACGATGATGACCACTGCCACGATGGTGCCGGGGCGACCAAGCAGAACGTCCCTGATCGTGTGGAATATGTTGGGCTCGGGAGCCAGCAGATGGGGCGAAGTCTCGGTGAGAGTGGTCATCATTTCATCCGGATTCGAGGATCGACGACGATGTAGAGTAGGTCCATCAGCAGGTTGATCACCACGACGAACATGGCAAAGACGACAACGCCACCCTGGATCACTGCATAGTCGCGCTCGGAGATCGCGCTGATCAGCAGCTTGCCGATGCCGGGACGGTTGAAGACCATCTCGATGGCCACCGAGCCTGAAAGTGTCGCCAGCATGCTCAGGCCCAGCCCGGTGGTCAGCGGTAGCAGAGCGTTGCGCAAGCCGTGCCGGTAGATCACCCTGTTTTCCTTGGCGCCCTTTGCCCGCGCGGTGCGCACATAGTCCTTGCTGAGAACCTCGAGCAACGAGGTCCGGGTGAGCCGGCCGATGAAGGCTGCCTTCACGAAGGCCAGCGTCAGTGCTGGCAGGAAGACGTGGTACATGCGGTCGACAAATCCATCGCCGCCGCCATTGATCGGAAACCAGCCCAGGTTGAGCGAAAAGGTGATCAGCAGCAGCGCTCCGAGATAGAAATCAGGGATGGCATAGCCGATCAGCGAGAAAACGCGGACGCCGCTATCGGGCAGTTTGTTCCGGTTGGTGGCCGCAAGAACGCCAAGGGGAACACCGACCGTCAGGCCCATGAGCATGGCGACGATGGTCAACTCGATCGTATAGGGCAAGTTGAGTAGGATCAGCCCCACAACATCCTTGTTGCTCATCATCGATGTGCCAAGGTCTAGTGTAAACACTCCCTTGAGGAAGTTGAGAAACTGCAGCCACAGGGGATCATTGAGCCCCATCCGGACCCGAAACAGCTGCAGTTGCTCAGGGGTGGCCATTTCACCGAGGGCCGCGACGGCCGGATCGCCTGGCAGGATGCGCATGGCGATGAAGACCAGCAGCAGAACCAGAAATATCGTGGGCACTGCGTCTGCCAACCGAAACAGTAGGTATTTTGCCATTCTCGCCTCCAGCAAACCGTATTGGGTCACAGTGTCCGGGTGGACCGTTGCATCCGGCTTTGTCACATTCCGACAAGGATGACCCGATGCACGGCGCCGGCCGACTTACATCTCAACGGCGGCCATTAGGGACGGCGGCGCACCCACCGGGGGAGCGCCGCGTCTGATCAGGCCGTGCGACGCGCCCTGTTGAGCGGCCAGTAGGCAAAGCCGCTTTCGACCGGGAAGCCTAGGTCGATCCGCGGATTGCGGGCGATCACGTAGCTCAGGGTGACGATCCCGAGGATCGGCAAATCCGTCAGCAGCTTCTTTTCGATCTCCTTGACGATCGCTGTCCTCTTGTCGAAGTCAGGTTCGTCCTGTGCCTGAGTCAGCAGGTCATCAATACCGGGCATGGCAACGCCATAGTGGCTGAAATTGCCCTGTCCGGTGCCGTCCGCTTTGACCTCCGCCGCCGCCGATACCTGCTGAAGAAAGACATTGAGCGGCACCGGGCCATAGCTCGACGAATTGAGCGGCATGGCATTCTTGTCGGCACGGTTCTCGGCATGGAAGGCGGTATGATCGATGATGTCGAGCGCCAGCGTGATGCCCACGGTGCGCAACTGCTCTTGAACCATGAGCATGATGGCTGAATAGTCTTCACGCTGGCTGGTGTAGCAGGCGATCTCGACGCCGTTTGGATAGCCGGCCTCCGCGAGTAGGGCCTTGGCCTTTTCTGGGTCGTAATTGTACTGCAGCTCGGGGGGCAGTTCTTCCTTGGTGACCGAGCCCTCGAATTGGGAGGCGATGATGCCGACCATAGGATTGGCCATAGGGCCGTAGGCGGAGGCCAGTGCCGCATTGTCGATTGCGTAGCGGATCGCCTGGCGCACACGAATATCGTCAAGCGGGCCGCGGGTCAGGTTGAGATGCAGCGTGTTGAAGCTGCCTGGCGAGGTGGCGTCGAAGATCGTTTCCGCCGAACGCTGTTGCATCGTGGGAATCCAACCCGGGGACCGGACGCCTTCGATCATGTCCACCTGCCCCGAAGCGAAGGCCAGCGTACGCGCCGTGGTATCGGCGATGAACGAAACCTGGACCTTGGGCGTCGCCGGCTGCTCGCCGAAATGTTCGGCAAAGGCCACCAGGGTTATGCCTTGGGTCTCATCGAAGCTTTCAACTTCATAGCTGCCCGTGCCGACCGGATCGGTGTTGAAGCCCTCCCCCTTTTCCTCGAAGGCCTTCTTGCTGATGATCGATCCGGTCAGGATCGATATGGCCGAGCCGTTGAACAGCGGATCAGGACGCTTGAGCGTGAACACGACCGTATAGGCGTCGGGCGCATCGACACTGGCGATGTTGCCGAAATTCACCTTGCCGCCGGTGACGATCTCGGGATCAAGGTGCCTACCGAAGGTGAAGAGCACGTCTTCGGAGGTCATCTCACCATAACCTTTGTGGAACTGCACGCCCTGGCGCAGCTTGTAGGTCCAGGTCTTGGCGTCTTCGGAACGCTCCCAGCTCTCGGCCAGGCTTGGCTCGAAATCCTCGGGTCGATTGGCGAACTTCCCGTCCGGGTTGCGGACGAGCGTGTTGAACACCTGGTAAATCGCCCAGTTGTCACCGCCTGTCAGGCCGGTTTGCTGGGGATTGACGCCGGTGGGCGCCCGCGCGGCCAGGGCGATGGTGATCATGTCCTCCTGGGCAAAGGCCGCCGGCACATGCAGTCCGATACCTGCGGCCGCGCTGGCCGCCCCGGCATTGATCAGAAAACGTCTTCTCGACAGAGCCATAAGGTTTCTCCTCCCTTGGTGTGGCTTATGCGGAAATTGGTATGCTTCTCCGCTTCAGTTCTTCGGCATTGAATTGGGCGCCCAATCCAGGCGCGGTCGGTAGGTGAAACAGCCCGTCCACCGGTTCGGACGGGTTGGTGAATACGCTGCCTGCCCGTTCCCATCCGTCCGCCAGTTCGACTGGCTTGTTGAGATGCATGATGGTGGACAGCACGTGCAGATTTGCGAGATGCCCCAGCGAAGGCTGGGTCTGGTGCGGCACCAGATCCACGCCATGGGCGTAGGCGATGGCCGCGCACTGCATGATGCCGGTAATGCCGCCCATCTTGACGATATCGGGCTGAACCATGCGGACGCCGGCGTTGATCAAATCCTTGAGGCCTTGCAGCGTGTAGGTCTGTTCACCGGCAGAAACCGTGATGTCGAGCCGTTGGGCGACTTCGCCCATGGCCGAGACGTGGTAGTGCTGCACCGGCTCTTCGAACCAGGTATAGCCCAGCTCTTCCAGGGCCCGGCCAACCCGGATTGCCCCGCCGACCGAGTAGCCATTATTGGCGTCGAACCCGAGCACGAAGTCGTCGCCCAGCGCCTTGCGCACCGCCTTGGCCTTGGCGATGTCGCCGGGAATATCCACGTCGAGCTTGGTGCGATCACCATCCCAACGGATCTTGACGGCGGCCGGCTTCTCCTTGGCAACGCGCCGCTCGACCACTTCCACCACTTGGTCGACGGTGCGCCAGGCATTGCCGCCGACGGAGGAGTAGCAGGTGAGGCTGGTGCGCCACGCGCCGCCCAGGAGCTTGTGGATCGGCTGGCCAAGCAGTTTGCCCTTGAGGTCCCAGAGCGCAATGTCGAGTGCGGCGAGGGCGGCAGTCGTCGCCCCTTCCGGCCCAAGCTTGATGCATTTGTGATAGAGCGTATCCAGCAACACCGCGTGGTCGAAAATGTCCTTGCCGATGAGGAATGGCGCCATGTCGGCGGCCACTATGACGAGGGAGGCGCGGCCCCCCTGCATCGGGGAGGCCTCACCCATGCCGAACTGACCATCCTCGGTTTCGATCCGCACGAAGGCGGACCGGTTGGTCGGCTTGGCCTCGTCAAAAGTCAGCTGAAATGTCTCGACCTTGGCAATCTTCACTACACGTCTCCTCCGTACCGCGATGCGCGCTACCAGCTCACGGCGATGTATTTCGTCTCGCAGAATTCCATGATCCCGTGATGGGCGCCCTCACGGCCCAGCCCGCTCTGTTTGACACCACCGAACGGGGCAGCCGGATCCGATACCAGGCCGCGATTGAGACCGATCATGCCGCTCTCGAGGCGTTCGGAGACGCGCATGCCGCGGCCGATGTCGCGGGTATAGACATAGGCGATGAGCCCATATTCGGTGTCGTTGGCAGCCGCCACCGCGTCGTCCTCACTGGCAAAGCTGGTGATTGCAGCGACAGGGCCAAAGATTTCCTCGCGGCTGATCGTGGCCGTGGCCGGCACGTTGCTGATGACGGTCGGGGGAAAATAGAACCCGTCGCCGCCAGAAGCCTTGCCGCCCGTCAGCACGGTCGCGCCCTGCCCCACCGCGTCGTCGACCAGTCCGCCGATACGGTCCACCGCATCCTGGTTGATCAGGGGTCCGCACTGGGTCTGCACATCATAGCCGGGACCAACCCGGAGCGCGGCCATACGACGGGCCAGTCCGGTAGAAAAGGCTTCGAGGATGCCGTTCTGGACGTAGAAGCGATTGGCTGCTGTACAGGCTTCGCCGCCATTGCGCATCTTGGCAATCATGGCGCCATCGAGCGCCGCCTCCAGGTCGGCGTCATCGAAGACGATAAAGGGCGCGTTGCCCCCCAGCTCCATCGAGCAGGAAATGACCGTGTCGGCGGCTTCGTGCAGAAGCTTGCGCCCGACCTCGGTCGAGCCGGTAAAGGAGAGTTTGCGCACGCGACTGTCATGCAGCATGGCGCTGACCGTGGCGCCTGAACGCGATGTGGTAAGCACGTTGACGACGCCGTCAGGAACACCAGCTTCACGGTAGATGTCGGCCAGTGCATAGGCCGTGAGCGGCGTTTCCGCAGCGGGCTTCAGCACCACCGTGCAGCCGGCCGCCAGTGCCGGGGCAATCTTGCGGGTGGCCATGGCGGCCGGAAAATTCCACGGTGTTATCAGCACCGATACGCCGATGGGCTGATGCTCCACCACGATCTTGTTAGCCCCGCTGGGAGCCGTATAGATCTCGCCATTGAGGCGAACCGCCTCTTCGGAGAACCAGCGGAAGAACTCGGCGGCATAGGTCACTTCGCCTTTGGCGTCGCTGAGCGATTTGCCATTTTCGAGGCTGATCAGTTCGGCCAGCATATCGCGGCGTGCGATCATCAGCTCGAAGCAGCGGCGCAGGATTTCGCCACGCTGGCGCGGTGCCGTGGCTGCCCATCCGGGGCCAGCCTTGTGGGCGGCTGTAACCGCGTCCATGGCATCTTCGATGCTGGCATCGGCGACCGAAATGATGGTCTTGCCGGTTGAAGGATCGAGCACGTCGATCCGTCCTTTCGCAGACCCTTGACGCCATTGCCCATCGATCCACAGATCCGATGGCAGCTTCGCCGGGTCGAAGCTGAGCCCGGCAATGGATGTGTGCTTGTTCATGATAGTTCCCTGACTGTGTCGCGCAACGCGGCGCGATCGCCGACAAAGGCGGCATTGACGAGCTGCGCCATGGTGGCAGTCCCCAGCGGACGCGGATTGTTCTTGATGAGCCGTACGGCGCCCAGGGCCGCTTCCGCCGTCCAGGCAAGATTGTCTTCACCCAGGCCGAGGTCCCGCAAGGTCCTGGGGATGCCTACCGCCGCAAACAGACTGGCCACAGCGTCGATGGCTGCGCCGGCCTTGCCTGCCTGGTCGAGGCCCGCACTTGGCACGCCCATGGCATCAGCGATCTCGGCCATCTCGGCCTCGGCATGGTTGCGGTTGAATTCCATGACATAGGGCATCATCACCGCGACGCCCGCTCCATGCGGGGTGTGGGTCAGCGCACCGACGGGATATTGCACCGCATGGGCGGCTGCGGTGCCGGCAGTGCCGAAGGCCAGGCCGGCAAGGGTCGCACCCATCATCAGCCTCTCGCGGGCAGCATAGTCTGCGCCATTGTCGTAGGCGGCCTTGAGGCTTCGCGAGATCAGCCGAATTGCCTGCAACGCGAACTGGTCGGAAAGCGCGTTCTTGCCGACAAAGACATGCTCATGGATGGTTTTCGCATCGACGGCCCGGCGCAAGGTGGTGAAGGCCTCGATCGCATGGGTCAGCGCATCCGCACCGGACACTGCGGTCAGTCCGGATGGACAGGAATAGGTCAGTTCCGGATCACAGATGGCGGTATGCGGAATGAGGTAAGGGCTGGCGATCCCGACTTTGACGGCCCGGTCCGGATCGGAAATCACGGCCACGGGTGTGACTTCCGATCCCGTGCCGGCCGTTGTGGGCACGGCCACCAGCGGCAGAATTGGGCCTGGAACCTTGAACTCGCCATAATAGTCGGACGGCGTTCCGCCATGGCTGAGCAAGAGTGCGATCACTTTGGCCGCGTCCAGGCAGCTGCCTCCGCCAATGCCGACGATAACATCGGCGCCAAAGCGCATGCCGTGATCAAGGCATTCGAGGATGCAGGAGTCTGGCAGTTCGGCAAGAGTGCCCGCATAGACATCCACGGCGATGCCGGCCTGGCCCAGTTGATCGACCATGGCCCTGAACTCGGCGTTGTCGGCCATTCGTTCGTCGGTCACCAACAGCGCACGCTTGCCCAGTGGCGCCACATAGCCGGCCAATGCGGCCCGCTGGCCGGCACCGAACACCAGATTGCGCGGCAGGCGCGATGCGGCAAAAATAGCGGTCATGACCTGCCCTGCTGCTGGAGAGGAGTATCGGCCAGCTGCTGAAGCCGCACCCAGACGGTATCGGCGATGGCAACACCGTCCCTCATCCGCGCGGCGCGATTGGCACGGCCGCGCTCGCCCGGAACCAGCACCGCGTCGAACCCGGCGGCCGGCTCGGCGGAGCGGATGATGTCGAGATAGGCTGACAGCCCCGCTACGCGCGGCCCGTCGATGACAATGAACACATCGCCCTTGTTGCAGACGCGCGTGGTATCGAGCGTGCCATGGACATCGGTGCCCAGGGCTGCACCCGAAAGGCTTGCCACGAGCAGCTCGAAGGCCAGGCCCAGAGCATAGCCCTTGGCCTCACCGAATGGCGCAATGGCACCGCGTTTGGCCGCCTCGGCATCGGTCGTGGCATTGCCGTCTGCATCCAGCGCCCACCCCAGGGGAATGGGCTGTCCACGATTGGCGCGATCATGGATTTCACCCATCGAGACGACACCGGTGGCGGTATCCATCACGAATGGATCGGCCTCGCCGGTGGGTATGCCGATGGCTATGGGATTGGTGCCGACCAGCGCCTTGCGGCCGCCCCAGGGATGGACCAGCGCCTCGCTGGTCGACAGCACGATCGAGGCCTGACCATCACGGGCTACCCGCTCGGCATACCAGGCCAGCATCCCAATATGCTGCGAATTGGTTATGGCAGCCACGGCGATCCCCGAATGGCGAGCTCGGTCCTGGACCTGGGCCAGGGCGGAATTGGCAACAATCGGGCCCAGCCCCTGCTGCCCATCGACAGTCAGATAGCCGGTGCCCTGCCAGGTATGAATGCCCGTCGCGTGCGGGTCAGCCAATCCGGCCTCAATGCGCTGCACAATGCGCTCGAGTCGCAGCAAGCCGTGCGAAGGCACGCCGCGCAGTTCGGCGTCGAGCCAGAGGTCGACCTGGACCGCTGCGCTGGGCACAGGCACGCCGGCATTGACCAAGGCGCGCTCGGCAGTCTGGCGAATCTGGTGAGCGGCGAGAACAGGCAAGATATCAAATCCGATCGGATATATGATTGAACGGGGCGGACTATGGTGCTATCGGTGGGGCGCGTCAATAGCCGATATGGAAGCAACGATTTTGGTGATCAGCGATAAGCGAGCTGTGGCACCGACCCAGCTCAAGCGTCCCACGCGGCTGGGCGATGAAGTATACAGCGCTCTCTATGAGCAGTTGATGTCGCGCCAGATTGCGCCCGGCGGCCGAATTTCGGTCGATCGCCTGGTGCGCGAACTTGGTGTCTCGCAAACCCCCATTCGCGAAGCATTGTCGCGGTTGGAGGCCCAGGGCCTGGTGGTCAAGGCTCACCTCATCGGCTACAGCGCCGCCAACCAGATGGACAACGCTCGGCTCCATCAGCTCTATGAATTGCGACTGTTGCTCGAACCGTTCGCCGCCGGTCGGGCCGCATTGAACATGACCGAAGAGGCGCTGACCGCCCTCATCAAACTGGCAGCTGAAATGCAGGCTGGTGATGCGGGCCCGCAGGTTGAGGCCTATGGCCGCTTTGCCCAACTGGACAGCGATTTTCACGACCTCATCGCCCATGCGAGTGGCAATGAACTTGTGCAGGAGACCCTGGCGAACCTGCACACCCATGTACACCTGTTCAGGCTCTTTTATCACGCCCGCGTCACCACCGACGCCATTCAGGAGCACCAGCAGATTATCGAGGCGCTGGCTGCCCGCGACTCGCGTGCAGCAGAAGCAGCCATGCGCCACCACATCGAGCGCTCGCGGGGGCGCTTCGCCAGCGCATTTGAGCGCTAAGCGACGATCGAAACCGGCCAGACCACGACTATCGCCCGATGGCGCCGCGATACAACCGGAGTATCGCGGCGAAGCGACGCTGGACTTGGCGTTTGACGCCGCCGAGCAACCCAATGGCCCTACGGAGCCGACCCTTCATCACCGCCGCCGCCAGGTAAATCCAAAGAGGAAACCGCAAATGCTGACGCTTAAACGCCTGGACCTCGCCGATGCAGGCATTCTGCTTGCGGGGGCACGTAGCAAGGCGGACGCCATTGGCGTGCCCATGTGCATTGCCATCACTGATGAGAGCGGCAATCTCATCGCCTTCGAACGCATGGATGGCGGCAAGACGACAAGCATAACCATCGCTATCGACAAGGCCTTCACGGCCGCTGGGGCAAGACGCGCGACGCACGACTATGGCATCGCAAGCCAACCCGGCAGTCCGGCCTATGGCATCAACAGCGCGATCGGCGGACGCCTCATGGTGGTCGGCGGCGGACTGCCGGTCGAAGTTGACGGGGTGGTGGTTGGCGGCATTGGCGTCAGCTCGGGCACCCCTGTACAAGATCGCGAGGTTGCCCAGGCGGGGATCGATCAGTTCCTCTCAGTGGTTGTCTAGCCGAGCAAAGTGTCGCCCATTCATCACCCATGTGATTGTTCCCGCGCACAATGTGCTGACACAGATGATGAGTGCCATGGGCCAGGGCGTGCCGTTCGCAAGTGTGCTCACGAGCGCAGAGCCGACCATCCCGCCGCCATACTGTGCGAAGCCAAGAAGGGCCGACGCTGAACCTGTGCCCGTATCGACGCTGGACAGTCCGCCGGCAATGGTGTTGGCGCCGATCAGTCCGTTCATACCGATATACGCGAACAGCGCCGCAGCCAGCCCGATCCATCCGCCCCACCCCGTGGCGACCACCACAAGAAGAATGAGGGCCGCCAAAGCCGCGACTGACGTCCCGATGAGCATCATGCGGTCACTACCAAATCGACCGACGAAACGCAGGTTCAGTGTGTTGGACAACATGATCCCGACAATACCCGAGGCAAATATCAAGCCATAGCTGGCGGGCGGCAGGCCGTAATACTCAATGAAGACAAAGGACGAGCCGGCGACATAGGCGAACACGCCAGCGCCGAAGCAGGCCATGATGGCGGCATAAGCCATAAGCTTGGCGTTCCGGAGGTGCTGGCCGTATGCCGCAAAGGCCTCGGCCAGCGTTCCCCCGGAACGAGCGGGACTCGGGAGAGATTCAGCGGTCCGCCCCACACCCAGCAAGGTTACCGTTCCGATCGCGACCAAGGTCCAGAAAATGTAGTGCCAGGACGAGAGGGCAAGGATCTGCGCACCGACCGAAGGTCCCAACATCGGCGCGACGCTCATGATGAGCATCAGTGTTGAGAGCATTCGGGCCGCCTCGTCCCTGTGGAACAGATCGCGCACCATGGCCCGGCCCAGCACCACGCCGGCACTGGCGCCAAGCGCCTGAACGATGCGGCAGGTGATCAACTGGACGGCGTCCACCGACAGGGCGCAGCCGGCTGCGCCGGCAATAAAGATGGCAATGCCGAGCATGAGCGGCAGCTTGCGTCCGAACCTGTCGCTGACAGGGCCCCAGAACAGTTGCCCGAAGGCAAATCCGAGCAGATAGCCCGACACCGTGAGTTCGAGCTGGCCCTGCGTCGCGCCAAGGCTTGCGCCCATGCTGGGCATGGCGGGCAGGTAGAGATCGGTGGAGATTGAGGCGAAGCCCAGCAGCGCGCTCAGCAGCACGGTCAGCCAGACACCTCGATAGGCCTCAGAATTGTTTGCGGTCATTGTCATCGAAGTGGCTGGCTACTGGACTTGCAACGGCCCTTTGGCGGCGGGTGCGGGGTGAAAGCTAGCACTAGCGGTCGATTCGTGCCTGGTTGAGAGCGGAATAACGGTCACCCATGATCTCGATTCCGCTCACGGCGTGCTCGATTTCGGACAGCTCGCTGTCAGTAAGCTCAACCTCGACCGCACCGATATTCTCCTCAAGCCTATGCAGCTTGGTGGTGCCAGGTATGGGCGCGATCCAGGGCTTTTGCGCCAGAACCCAGGCGAGAGCCAGTTGCGCCGGTGTTACCTGCTTGTCCGCCGCGATGCGCGAGAGGGTATCGACGATCGCCTGGTTGGCGGCGCGGTTTTCCGCATCGAACCGCGGCACGGAATTGCGGAAGTCCTTTTCCGAAAACGTCGTGCTGGTGTCGATCGTGCCGGTCAAGAATCCCTTGCCGAGCGGGCTGAACGGGACAAAGCCAATGCCGAGCTCTTCGAGTACCGGCAGGATTTGGTCCTCCGGTTCGCGCCACATTAGCGAGTACTCGCTCTGCAACGCGGTGACCGGCTGCACGGCGTGCGCCCGCCTTATGTTCGCGACACCGGCCTCGGAAAGGCCGAAATGCTTCACCTTGCCCTCGGCAATCAGCTCCTTGACGGTGCCAGCGACGTCTTCCATGGGCGTGTTGCGGTCGACGCGGTGCTGGTAGAGCAGGTCGATATGATCGGTGCGCAGCCGCCTGAGCGAGCCTTCAACGGCCTTGCGGATGCGTTCAGGCCGGCTGTCGGGGACGCCGCCGCCATCGATGTCAAAGCCGAATTTGGTCGCGATCACCACCTGGTTGCGGATGGGCTCGAGCGCTTCGCCGACCACTTCTTCGTTCTTGTAAGGGCCGTAGACTTCGGCGGTGTCGAAGAAGGTGATGCCGCGCTCGAAAGCGTCGCGGATGAGTTTGACCCCCACCGGGGTCTCCAGCGGGGTGCCATAGGACTGGCTGATGCCCATGCAGCCCAGGCCGATGGCGGAAACTTCGAGCCCAGTGCTGCCGAGTTGTCTCTTCTTCATGTCGGCGCTCCTCACGCTTCCGGAATTGGGCGACTGAAATTGTCGAGGGTGATGAAATCGGGCTCCGGTCCGCCGCGCACACCAGTTTCCAGTCCGTCGATGGCTGCCACTTCATCGGGGGTCAGTTCGAAGTCGAAGACATCGAAATTCTCGGCGATGCGGGCGGGTTTGACGGATTTTGGGATCACCGAGCGACCGTGCTGGAGTCCCCAGCGCAGCATGACCTGCGCGGCGGACTTGCCGTGCGCCTGGGCGATGGCCTGGATCGCCGGGTCTTCTAGTGAGCTTTTGCCATTGCCGCGATAGAAGGTGATCCCGCCGATCGGCGACCAGGCCTGCGTCAGGATGCCGTGCTGCTGATGCAGCCTTTGCAACGCGCCCTGCTGAAAATAGGGATGCACCTCTATCTGATTGACCGCGGGCACGACCTCTGTTTCCGCCAGCAGGCGCTCGATATGCTCCGGCATGAAATTGCTGACGCCAATGGCGCGCACCTTACCGTCTGCCAGCAGCTGTTCGAGGGCGCGATAGGCGCCGAGGGTCTTGTCAAAAGCCGAAGGCAGCGCCTGATGCAGGATCAGCAGATCGAGCTGCTCGACGCCAAGTTTCTTTGTGCTCTTCTCAAAACTGTGCAGCGTTTCGTCAAAGCCGTAGTCGTTGATCCAGATCTTGGTTTCGATGAAAACCTGGTCGCGGGACACGCCCGAGCTCCGGATACCTTCGCCCACTTCGCGCTCGTTGCCATAGGCGGCCGCGGTATCGATGTGCCGGTAGCCGACGCGCAGGGCCTCCGCGACGGCTACGGTCGCCTCGGCCGGTGGCGTCTGGAAGACGCCCAGGCCTAAGGCTGGAATCAGCACGCCATTGTTGAGCTCTAGATTTGGTACCGATGTCATGCGCGAACCTCTTTGGTCGATCATAGGCATAAGGTAAGCCCGTTCAGCTCATCTGATTAGCTGGGTCATTCTGCTTGGGGCTATGAATGAGATTCATGATAGGTGTCGGAAATGAACCGCGACAATGTTGCCGATCTCATCGCCTTCATCACCATTGCGCAGGAGCGCAGCTTTACCCGTGCGGCTGGGCGCCTTGGTGTGTCCCAGTCGGCCCTCAGCCACGCCCTCAGCCGGTTGGAACGACGCCTTGGTGTCCGCTTGCTCACGCGGAGCACCAGAAGCGTGTCGCCGACCGATGCTGGGGAGCGCCTGCTCGCGACGGTGGAGCCGCGGTTCCAGGAAGTTGACGCGGCGCTCGAGCGGGTCAGCGAATTCAGGGACAAGCCTGCCGGCACCATCCGCCTGACGGCCGGCGAGCACGCCGTCAATGCCGTGCTCTGGCCAAGGCTGCAGTATTTCGCCAAGGATTACCCCGACATCCGGCTTGAAATCATTGCCGACAACGGCTTCGTCGACATTGTCGCCCAACGATATGACGCCGGTGTGCGCTTGGGCGAGCAGCTCGCAAAGGACATGGTCGCGGTGCGGATCGGGCCGGATTGGCGCATGGCGATCGTGGGCGCTCCCGGCTACCTTGAGGGACGGAAACAGCCATCAAGCCCGCAAGACCTGACCGAACACGTCTGCATAAACCTGCGTTTGCCCACCTACGGAGGCAATTACGCCTGGGAGTTCGAGCATGGCGGTCGGCGCCTCAATGTGCGGGTAGACGGTCAACTCTCGTTCAGCAGCAGCAATCACATTCTATCGGCGGCTCTGGTTGGATCCGGTCTCGCCTGTGTACCGGAAGACATCGTCACGCCTTATGTCAAAGCGGGCCAGCTTATCCATGTACTGGAGGACTGGATGCCCACCTTCGACGGCTACCACCTGTACTATCCCAGCCGGCGCCAGACCTCGCCAGCCTTCTCAAGACTGATCGAAGCATTGCGCTACCGCCCGTCATAAGTCATGCGGGCCGCTCTGACGTTCCAGAAGGCGGATACCCGCCACTCAACCGAGCGCGGCAGGTAACTTCTCACTGAACTGTGTTCGTAGTCTTATACAGGAATGGCGCGCCCTAAGAGATTCGAACTCCTGACCCCCAGATTCGTAGTCTGGTGCTCTATCCAGCTGAGCTAAGGGCGCGCACGGCCGTTTGGAACGGCGACTGTCAGGCGGTGGGCGGAGCCACATCGGCCTGAAGCGGCGCAACCCATACATGGGTGGTCAGGGCTTGGCAAGCGCGCAGGTGACAGTTTTTCGTCGGTTCAGGCCGATGCACGCAGGGTGGCCGGAAGGAAGAGATCAAAGCGCGTGCCGATGGGCTGATCGACAAAGCTCAGGCGGCCGCCATGCGCCTCGGCGATCTCGCGCGCGATGGCCAGGCCAAGGCCGGTGCCGCCAGATCGGGCCGAGCCTTCGAAGGCGACGAAGAGGTTTTCCCGCGCCCGGGGCGGCAAGCCCAGCCCGTTGTCGGCTACCGAAAACGTCACGCCGTCGTCAGCTCGGGTGACCGTTACCGTCACCTCTGGCGCGGCAATAGCTGAACCAGCGGCCTCAAGGGCCTCGCGGGCGTTCTTGAGCAGGTTGAGCAGCAGCCGGCCGACCTGGCCGGCATCGACCGCCAGCACCAGGGTTTCTGGCACGCCGTTGCTGAAGGCGATGACGGGATGCCCCACCAGGCGCGCATCGAAGGCGGCGTCTTCGACCAGTGGCCTGATATCGGCTGGCACCAATACCGGCGGCACGCCGGTTTCGCGGCCATAGTCGAGCACCGATTGGGCAAAGCCGATGGCCCGGTCCAGGGTGGTCACGAGGCGGGGCGCCAGGCGCTGCACCTTGGGATCGTCGAGCGTCGCCACCTGGTCGGAGAGCAGTTGCGCAGAGGTCAGCGTGTTGCGCAGGTCGTGGTTGATCTTGGCCACGGCCAGGCCCAGATCGGCAAGGTGCCGGCGCTGCCGCAGCATAGAGAATATATCCTGCTCCATGGCGGCCAGCTCACGCTCGGCAATGCCGATTTCGTCGCGCCTAGCCGATGGGACAATGATGAGGCTGCCGTTTTCCGGCGCCTGGCGGAAGGCCAGCATGTTCTGGGTGATCCGCCGCACTGGATGGATGAACAGGTAGCTGGCCAGCCAGTACAGCGCCACGGCCGTCACCGCCGCAATGGCCAGCGACACGGCAACCACTTGGCGGGAATAGTCCAGCATATCTTGCCGCAGCGGTCGCTCGGGCATCAAGAGCTCGACCAGCGTCTCATCGAGATCGCCTTCGCCGACGATACGCAGGGTGCGGCCAGGTCCGGCGAAAAGCGTATCCATCGCCCCCATGATCAAGGTCGGCAAATCGCGCTGGCGCATGTCGGCGGTGACGACGACGTCAGGCGTGACCGGATTGGCCAGCTCAATCAACTGGCTCTGCCCCTCGCGGCGATAGACGATAGCATTGGCCCCGGCCGAGGTCAGCAGGCGGTCGGTGAGGTTGCGCGGCAAGGCCATGACGTCGGGCACGGCATCAAGTACCCGCGCCGCGACAACACCAACCCGCAGGCGGTCATCGAGCCAGTTGGCGCGAAAATTGGCGAGCGAAGGCAGGTAAATCACGATCTCGACCAGAAGGATCACCGCGATGATGGTGGCGATGAGCTTGATCGATAGGCCGGAGAACCGGCTGGGCAAGACGCTGCGTTCGGCTGTCATTTCAAGCCATTATAGGGAAAGTCGGGCCGTTCGTAAGCCCCGGACCGTCGCATCAGGGCAGGAGTTTGCGCAAGGCTGCGCGGCGCTTCGCCCAGGCGGAGGGCGGACGCTGCGCCTGGAACTGCCGCCCCAGGTCGACGAGTATGGCGCAAAGGCTCGGCTCGGGCAGCGGCAGTGCGGCCAGTGCATCGGCCGTCAGCCCACGATCCATCGCCATGGCGACGAGCGCGATCACTTCGCCAGCCCCTGCCCCAACCACGCTGCACCCCAGGATCGTGCCATTGCGGGCGACGATCAGCTTGGCGGTGCCGGTTGCCACGCCCTGCGCGCGGGCAGCGTCGTTCTCGACAAAGCCGGCGCGGAGCACGATCTGTCCCTGGCGCAGGGGCGTGCCGGTTTCGGCCAGGCCGATCTGCGCCAGAGCGGGCCCAGTTGCCACCTGCAGCGGCACCCGTAGCGGATCGAGGCGCGCGCCGGGACTGATGGTCAGGCGGTCGAGCAGCATGTCGGCCTGGCGCACCGCGCGGTGGGGACGGCTTTCGCCTGCGGCACCGCCTATGGCGCAGATGCGGCCATTGGAGGTTTGGCAATTGGGCCCGACCAGCAGCTGATCGGCCTGCACACGAACACGCTTGAGCTTAGCCTTGTCGAGCAAAGCCGGGTCGAGATCAGGCATGCGGCCGAGTGCGACTAGGATATGGGAGACATCGAGCCCATCCTCGACGCCATCAGCGGTGCGGATGGTGACACCCGTACCCTGGCTGCGCGGCAGGATGGCCGTGACTTCCGCCCCATCGCGGATGTCGATGCCTTCCTCGCGCAGCGCCCGCAGCAGCATGGCGGCGGGCTCGGGATCGAACCCGGCAAGCAATTGCCCCTGCGGCACCACGGTGACACCGGATCCCAGACGGCGGTAGGCCTGGGCCAGTTCGAGCGCCGTCGCATCGCCACCGATCACCACCAAGTGGCTGAGCTTGCGGACGTTGGAGAGGATCGTATCAACCGTGAAATAGGGCACTTGATCGAGCCCGGGCAGCGGGGGCACGATTGGGGCGGCGCCGGTGGCTAGCACGAACTGGCCGGCGCGGATCACCGCATCGCCCACCTTGAGCGTACGCCGATCGCTGAAGCTGGCGGCGCCAGCCAAGATGTTGACGCCAAGCGCCGCTAAACGCTCGGCAGAATCGCGCGGCGTGGCCGCGTCGGCCGTGGCAGCCGCGTGTTCGGCAATTGCGCGGAAATTGGGCTTGGGCTCGACGGTGTCGAGGCCAACGGTTCCAGCGGTGCGGATTGCCTGAGCGCGTTCGGCGCTGGCCATGAAGGCGGCACGATGCAGGCTGCCCTGCCGGGGATCGCCGGCCTCGCCGCTTCGGCGTTCCACCAGCACCACGTCCAGACCACGCTGGCGCGCCTTGATGGCAAGGCCGATGCCGAGTTCGCCGCCGCCGATGACGCACAGATCGGGTTTGAGTATGTCCGCCATTACCGCCACGGCACGAAATGCAACTGTCAGGACTTATGGGGCGATATGCGCGCGAAAACAACAGTCATACATCTGGTCTGGCGCGTTGACTTGGCCACGAGTTTTCCCTATAGACCCCACCAACCCGCACCGTGGGCGCCTGGCGCTTGATGTGTGTCTGAAATTCCTGCTGATGCAGAGCCAAATAAGAGGAACCGTGCCCGGCGCGGTTTGATGTCATGAAGCGTACTTACCAGCCGTCCCAGCTCGTGCGTGCCCGCCGTCACGGTTTCCGTGCCCGTATGGCCACCAAGGACGGTCGTGCGATCATCAACAAGCGCCGCCGCGACGGCCGCAAGAAGCTCACGGCCTAAGGCCGCCTGGCCGTATGACGGCCATGGAGAGCAAGCCTGGCGCGCTGCGCCGGCTGACCAAGCGGAGCCAGTTTCAACGGGCCGCCCGGGGCAATCGCGCCGGGCGTTCTGCGTTTGGGCTGCAGGCTATCGCCGCAGCTGATGCGCCGGAAGCGGGCATTGGCTTTACCGTCACCAAGAAGACGGGCAATTCCCCCGAGCGCAACCGCATAAAGCGTCGCCTTCGCGCGGCTGTGACAGCATGTTCGCGTGACTTTGTCCCCGCTCATGACTATGTGCTGGTCGGACGGCGCGAAGCGCTGACAGAACCCTTTACCAAGCTGGTTGCCGATCTAGGCGCGTTGATCACCAAGGTGCACGCAACCCGATCAGCCGATCAGCGCAATGCTTCCGGCCGCGGCCCACGGAAAACGAGATAATGGAAAACAATCGCAACATCATCCTGGCCATCGTGCTCAGCATGATCGTGCTGTTCGGCTGGCAGTTCTTCGTGGCGGGACCGCAGATGGAACGGGCCCAGCAGCAGGCCCAGATCGCTGCCGAGCAGCAGGCGGCCGCCGATGCGGCGCTGGCGACACCGACGACGCCCGCCACCGCTGGCGAGGCTGCCGCGACGCCAGCTGCCGCCACTGGCCAGACCTTTGCCACACGCGATGAAGCAATTGCCGCGACGAGCCGCGTCTCCATCAATACCGAGGACCTCGAGGGCTCGATCAACCTGACCGGTGCCCGCATCGACGATCTGCGTCTCAAGCAGTATCGCGAGACGGTCGATCCGGAATCGCCGATCATCACGCTGCTGACGCCGGCCGGCGTCGCCAACTCCTACTTCGCCGAAGAAGGCTGGGTACCGGTATCGGGCAACCAGATCGCCGTGCCGACCGCGCAGACGGTCTGGGCAGTAGAAGGCGGCAATGCCGCACTGACAGCGACCACGCCGGTGACCCTGGTCTGGGACAATGGCGCGGGCCTTACTTTCCGCCGCACCATTTCGGTCGACGAGCATTATCTGTTCACGATCAAGCAGACGATCGAGAACCAGACCGGCGGCGATGTCGCGCTTTATCCCTATGCGCGCGTCATCCGCTACAACACGCCCCATGTCGCCAATTTCTTCATCCAGCATGAAGGCCCGCATGGCGTGCTGGGGTCGAATAACCTCGTCTCCAAGAAGTATGCCGACCTGCAGAAGGAAGGCCAGGCCACCTACGAGAACACTTCGGGCTGGCTCGGCTTCTCGGACAAATACTGGGCCACGGCCGTCATGCCGCCCGCCGGCACCGCGCTCAATGCGCGCTTCAGCTGGGCCAATACGGCAGGCTATGACGACTACCAGACCTCCTATGTCGAAACGGCGCCGCTCGTTGTCGCCGCCGGCGCCACCGCCGAGCGCGAGAGCTATCTGTTTGCCGGCGCCAAGGAAGAAGCCGTCATCACGGCCTACCAGAACCAGTATGGCTTCGATCGTATCGAGCTGCTGATTGATTGGGGCTGGCTGAGCTTCATCACCAAGCCGATGTACTACCTGCTGACATTCCTCAACGGCATCATCGGAAATTTCGGCCTCGCAGTCTTGGCCGTGACCGTCATCGTCAAGGCGATCTTCTTCCCGCTGGCCAACCGTTCCTATGCCTCGATGGCTGCGATGCGCCGCGTGCAGCCGGAAATGAAGTCGATCCAGGAGCGTCTCAAGGACGATCGGCCTGCCCAGCAGCAGGCGATGATGGAGCTCTACAAGAAAGAGAAGATCAACCCGCTCTCCGGATGCTGGCCGATCCTGATCCAGATCCCGGTCTTCTTTGCGCTCTATACCGTTATCTTCATCAGCCTCGATATGCGCCATGCGCCGTTCTTCGGCTGGATCCAGGATCTGGCAGCGCCCGATCCGACCAATATCTTCACGCTGTTCGGCCTGATCCCGTGGACGCCGACCGCCCTGCCGGTCATCGGCAGCTTCCTCCACCTTGGCGTGTGGCCTGTCATCATGGGCATCACCATGTGGGTGCAGATGAAGCTCAACCCGCCGCCGCCGGATCCGACCCAGGCGATGATCTTCAACTGGATGCCCATCATCTTTACCTTCATGCTGGGCACCTTCCCGGCGGGTCTGGTGATCTACTGGGCCTGGAACAACACGCTGTCGGTCACCCAGCAGTATTTCATCATGAAGCGCCATGGCGCCGAGGTGAACCTGTTCGGCAACATCATGGACAGCTTCAAGCGCAAGCCCAAGGCGGCCGAGCCGACCAAGTCGTAATCGCTTTCATCGGCGAGAAATGCTACTGCCCGCCGGAACCAACCGGCGGGCTTATCTTTTGAAGCGAGCACTACCATGAGCGAGATCGATTACGCCCCCGACATGATCGAGCGCGGCCGCCTGATGTTTGCGCGGCCGTTCCTGTTCGTCAAAGGCTGCGTGCGCATCGCGGACCTGCCGCCGATGGACCGCGTTGAGATTTCCTTTGCCGGTCGTTCCAATGTGGGTAAATCGAGCCTGATCAACGCGCTTTGCGGCACTTCGGCCCTCGCCCGAACCTCGAACACGCCTGGCCGGACGCAGGAGCTCAACATCTTCGAGAGCCAGAGCGAGCCACTCCGCATCGTCGATATGCCTGGCTATGGCTATGCCAAGGCGCCCGAGGACAAGGTGCGGCAGTGGACCAAGCTGATCCATCAGTATCTCACCGGCCGCGCCACCCTGCGCCGCGTCTATGTGCTGGTCGATGGCCGCCACGGCCCCAAGGACAATGACCTCACCGTCATGAACGAGCTCGACAAGTCCGCCGTGAGCTACCAGGTCGTCCTGACCAAGTCCGACAAGCCGTCGGCCGAAGACCTGACCAAGGTCATCGCGGCCACCAAGGCTGCGATCGCAAAGCGTCCGGCTGCGCATCCGCACGTGATCCTGACCTCATCGCTCAAGGGCGAAGGCCTGCGCGAGCTGCGCACCGAAATCGCAATGCTGCTGGAGAGCTGAGCCCCTTACCGCGTCGTACAGGCCACCCAGCGCCGCAGCACATCACACAATGGCGCAGCCTTGGCGTCGAGATCGTCGGCATCCCTGAACGTCACCACCCCACGATCGGGTGCGGCCCAGCTCAGCAGCTTGTCGGGATCCTCGAAGCGGAAGAAATCATCGGCCGCAGCCTTGGCGCCCCGATGCAGGATCAGCTGCAGCCGATCGCCGGGATGGATGCGCATGGTGATGCGATCATCATCGCCCAGGCCGAAGCTCGGGGCGTTCCACTTGATGCGCTCGACGAGACCGGGAACGGCGTCGAGGATCACGCGGCGCAACCGTTCGATATCAGACTTGCGCGCGTGCTGAAGCGTGTCGAGGTATTCGTCGACCGCACTGAGCTTTTCCGCCACCGCCATGTCAGCGCCCCCTGAAGAACTGCCCGATATATCCAGCAACGTCGCCACTATGCGACGGCTTGGCAATCGAGGCCAGCGCAGTGTCCACGACTTCGTCGGGTGCTTTTCCACGCCTTAACTCGGCCAGTGCAATCGTATAGTCGTCGGCAAATTCTGGGTGCGGCTGAAAGCTTAGCGCCGCGCCATTGCGATAGGCCAGTCCCGCATTGGGCGTGAATTCGGATGACAGGATCACGTCGGCCTCGGCAGGCGGCACGATGACCTGATCCTGGTGCGAACAGGCGACGGCCAGCTCGATCGGGGCTTTGCGCATGAAATCGGGCCGGCCCTTCACGCCATAGGTGTGGCGGCCCAGGCCCCAGCCCTTCTCAGACTTGCGCACATCGCCACCCAGCGCATCGCCCATGATCTGGTGGCCAAAGCAGACACCCAGCATGGGCGTACGCTTGCCATAGGCATCGCGGATGAAGGCGCGCAGCGGGTTCATCCAGGGCAGGTCGTCATAAACGCCGGCCGCCGAGCCGGTAATGACGATACCCTCGAGCTGACCAGGATCGGGAAAGGGCTCGCCGTCCGATACGGCCACCATGTCGTAGGAGAAGCCCTGCCCGGTGCCGTCGAACATGGTCTCGAACATTTTCCGATAGGGCCCGAACTGGCTGCGCAGCGCAACGGGCACGTCGCCGGTCTGGATGATGGTGAGTTTCATGGGACTGCCCAGGCTGGACTTTATCGGGACGAGATATCGACAATGCGCGCAACAGAATCAATCGCCTTGAGGCTCGCATGGCCGAAACTACCCGCATAGCCGTCGTGCAGAGCCGGATTGAACGGGACATTGCCAGCAACGGCGCACATATCCGCGCCATGCTCGACCGCGCGGCTGCCCAGGGCGCAGATGTCGCGCTGTTTCCAGAAGGCGCGCTATCGGGATATGCCAAGGCGCAGGTGCAGGACTGGGCCCAGATCGACTGGGATAGGCTCGCGACCGAGCAGGCGCTGATCCGGAGCTACGCGGCCGGGTTGGGGATAATCGCGGTGGTTGGGTCGGCCACACCACTGAAGAACAGGCGACCGCATAACAGCCTGCATGTGTTGCCGACCGCTATCCGCTACGACAAACGGTTGCTGTCCTATTCAGAGGTTTCGGACTGGTACTCGCCGGGTTTCGAACCGCGGACATTTGCCCAGCACGGTTTTTCCTTCGGCCTCACGCTCTGCATCGAAATGCAGTTTCCCGAATTATTCGCGGGCTATGAAGCGCTTGGCGTCGACTGCGTCCTGCACGCCATTTATGGCATGGGCCCGGTGGGCGACATCATCCTGCGCGGCCATGCGGCGACCACCTGCCTGTGGATCGCTGCCGCCACCTGCGCCAATGCCGATACGCCCGCCTCCGGTATCATCGGCCCGGATGGACAATGGCTGGCGCGTTGCGGTGCGGGTATCGACATCGCCGTGGCCGATCTCGATCGCGCCGATCCCACGCTCGATATCGCGCTCAACAAGGCGCGGCCCTGGCGCCGGGTGGCGCGCGAGGGCCGCATCTATCGTGATGCGATCAGGCCGGAATGAACTGCAGCGATACGCCGTTGATGCAGTAGCGCAGGCCGGTCGGTGCCGGGCCGTCTTCGAACACATGGCCTTGGTGACCACCGCAATTGCTGCAATGAACTTCGGTACGGGTCATGCCGAAAGCGCTGTCCACGCTGGTGCCGATGGCGCCATCGATGAAGGTATAAAAGCTTGGCCAGCCGGTGCCGCTGTCGAACTTGGTCTCAGAGGCAAACAGCCTCTGATCACAACCCGCGCAGGCAAAGGTGCCGTTGCCATGCTCGTCATTGAGCGGCGAGGTGAACGGCCGCTCGGTGCCTTCGTGGCGCAGCACGTCATAGGCCTCCGGCGAGAGCTTGGCCTTCCACTCTTCGTCGGTCAGCTTGTAAGGGAAATCACCTTCTGCGGCGCGGGCGATGCCCATCGGCCGGAAATAGGCGAACGCTGCCAGGGCAGTCAGGGCGGTACCGCCCAAGAGGACATTGCGACGATCGAGGATCATTTGTCTTCCCTTTCAGCAGAGACCCCACGCCCGGGCTGCGGGAGGGACGCAGCACGTGACGCGGGGCTGATTTGACGACCTTTGACCTGGCTTAGGCAAGGCCAAAGGCGTCAAGTGTTGGTGAGGACCCACGGAGCTCGGATGTGGGTCCTCTCGAAGTGCCATTCGCATGGCACGTCGTTTGGTTACATCGCTGGCCGAACGGCCAGCTTTGTTACATTGCCGACTTGGGCGTCAGGACAGCGTCGATCACGTGGATGACGCCGTTCGACTGGATCACGTCGGCGATGGTCACGTTGGCAACGGTGCCGTTTTCGTCGGTCACGGTGACCTTGCCATCAGCGGCCTTGAGGGTCAGCTTGCAGCCGCCGACGGTGTCGACAACATGCTCGCCGCCATCAGCTTCAACCATACCGACGATGTCGGTCGACAGGGCCTTGGCCGGGATCACGTGGCAAGCCAGGATCGTCGACAGCATTTCCTTGTTCTCTGGCTTCAGCAGGGTTTCGACAGTGCCAGCCGGCAGGGCGTCGAAGGCAGCATTGACAGGAGCCAGAACGGTGAACGGACCAGGGCCCGACAGGGTTTCGACCAGGCCAGCAGCCTGAACGGCGGCAACCAACGTGGTGTGGTCAGCCGAGTTCACGGCGTTTTCGATGATGTTCTTGTCGGCGAACATGGCAGCGCCGCCAACTTCAGGGTTTTCCTGAGCGTAAACGGCGGCGCCCGAGAGAGCGGAGACCGAGAGCATGGCGGCAAGGGTAAGAGCGCGGAAATTCATTTGATTGTTCCTTCCTGTGTTTCGTTCCCCTTATCGGCGGGGACATGCGAAGGAACGGGACCTTGTTCAGCGAAGTTTCAGGATAGTGCGAAAAATCTAAAAATAATTCGGCGCACGCCCCGCAATCCAAAAAAGCATCATATTTCAAAGAATTTGCCACCGATCTTTTCAGATCGATGACAAATACTTTGTAGCTATGAAATTTTTCTTGGAACAGCTGAAACTAAATTTTGCGGCAACGCGTTATTGCCTCTTCGCCGTCAGATAGCCATAGCCTTACCCAAGGCGACGATTGGTCCCTGTGCAACACCGGTGGGCGAGCCACCCGCCTGCTCCAGCGTCACCGCCAGCACCGTGCCGGGCCCGATCTTGGCCTGAGTCTCTGCATCGAGCGGAATCTCAAGCCGTTGATCGACCGGTACAACGCCCATCGACACGGCCGGCTGGTCGGCATTGATATACCAGAGTTCATAGTCCTTCTGCGGCACGGCGGTGCCGGCGAGCGAGACGATGCGCACCTGGCTCTGGGCCGTGTCGTAGAATGCCACGAATTCCACGCCACTGCCTTCCTGCGACTGCAGCGCGGCAACCAGTTGCACGGCCATCTGGTCGGCGTCGAAGCGCGGCGTCATCAGGTTGAAGCCGACAGCCACCGCAGCGACAGCCAGCGCACCGGCAGCGATGCCGCGCCAGACCATGAGCGACTCCCAGAACGAAGCCGCAGGCCGACCGGCCTTGACCACGTCGCCAAAGGCCCGTGCCTCGATGGAGGCATAGAGATGAGGGGGAACAGGGGTTTCCTCAAATTCGGCATTGAGAGCGGCGAAGCGAGAGACCCAGAAGTCACGCTCGGCGCGCAGCGTCTGGCTGTCTTCGATAAGGCGGCCGACACGATCATGCTCGGCGCTCGACAACAGGCCAAGCACATATTCGGCAACCAGCGCATTGCGCCCGCCAAAATCCTCGCCGCTGTCATCGCTCGTGCTCATGCCGTCAGACAATCTTTCAATTTCAACAGGCTGCGTCGCAGCCAGGTTCGCATCGTATTCAAAGGCACGGCGTAGCGGCTGGCCAGTTCCTCGTAGCTATAGCCATCGAGGTAGGCACCGCGCACGGCGTCGGCACGATCGGGTTCGAGCGTGCCCAGGCAGTGCTCGATGCGGCCACGTTCGTCGCTGTCTTCGGCCGCCCGTTCCGGGCTGGGGCCGCTGTCAGGCACTTCGAGCGCCACATCGATATCGTCCGCCTGCGGCCGGCGAGCCCTCAGGATGTCGAGCGAATGGTTTCGCGCGACGGCGACGAGCCAGCTTATCGGGCTGGTACTGCCGGCTACATAGCGGTCGGCGCGTTGCCAGACCTTCACATAGACTTCCTGGATGGCCTCTTCGGCTTCCGAGCGGTCTTTTAAGATACGCAGAACCACCCCGAAGAGTTTCGCGCTGGTCCGCTCGTATAATGAACGAAATGCCGCACGGTCCCGAAGCGCGCAACGCGCGATGAGGTCGGCAATGTCCTGTGACGGAGTCTGCATCGTGGACATCGTTCTAGCCTGCCTCCCAACCCGTGCCTATCCCTCGCCCTTGCCCGGGCGATGTCCGGCATGCGTAGAACGCAGCAAATCGCCAGTCGGATCAATGGCCAATTCGATCACATCAGTCTTTTCCTTTGCACATTCATGCTCTAGACCCGTGACGGTCTTTTTTGCGCCGCTTTGCCTTGGGATTGGGCTTGTCCATGTCAGATCAAGATAATACCGACCGGTTCAGCCACGATGCCGGCATTCTCGCCCAGGCCCTGCCCTATATGCAGCGCTATGAGGGCAAGACCGTCGTGGTGAAATACGGCGGCCACGCCATGGGCGACCTCAAGCTCGGCCAGGCCTTTGCCCGTGATATCGCCCTGCTCAAGCAGAGCAAGGTCAATCCGATCGTGGTGCATGGAGGCGGGCCGCAGATCGCGTCCATGCTGGCCAAGCTGGGAATCGAATCCAAGTTCGAAGGCGGGCTGCGCGTCACCGACGCGCGGACCATGGAAGTGGTCGAGATGGTCCTGGCCGGCTCGATCAACAAGGAAATCGTAGCGCTGATCAATGCCGAGGGCGAATGGGCCATCGGCCTGTGCGGCAAGGACGGCAACATGGTCTTCGCCAAGAAGGCCGTGAAGATGGTCAAGGACCCGACCTCCAATATCGAGAAGGTGCTCGATCTGGGCTTTGTCGGCGAACCGGTCGAAGTCGACCGCACTCTGCTCGATCTTTTGGCCCGCTCCGAGATGATCCCGGTGATCGCCCCGGTCGCGCCGGGTCGCGATGGCAATACTTACAATATCAACGCCGATACCTTTGCCGGCGCCATTGCCGGCTCGCTCGGCGCCAAGCGCCTGCTGTTCCTGACCGACGTGCCCGGCGTGCTCGACAAGAACGGCAAGCTGATCCCCGAGCTTTCGGTCCGCGAAGCCAAGGAACTGATCGCCGACGGCACGATTTCCGGCGGTATGATCCCCAAGGTCGAGACCTGCCTTGAAGCGCTGGAAAACGGCGTCGAAGGCGTGGTCATCCTCAACGGCAAGTCACCGCATGTGGTACTGGTCGAACTGTTCACCGAGTTCGGTGCTGGCACGCTGATCGTGCGGTAGGTCCGAACTGCCTTCCAAATGAAAAGGACCGCCCATTGGGGCGGCCCTCTTTGCTTCTAGACCTCAACCAGCACCGGTTGTGCTGGTGGCCCGCCACGTTGCGGCTGGGTCGGCGGCTTCTTGAAGAACGGCGCCAGGATCAGGACCAGCGCAAAGCTCGCCACCATGTACCACAGCGCCAGGGCAGACGCTCCGGAGAAGGCAGCCTGCGGAGTCCCGCCGCTTGCAAAGCTGTTGCCGAGATTGCTGAAGAAGATTTCCCCGATGATGGCGATGCCCAGCGCACCACCCACCTGCTGGAAGGCCTGCAGCGCGCCCGAACCGGCGCCGGCATCGCGCGGCGGCACATTGGCCAGCACGAGCTGGAACAGCGACGAGAAGCCCAGGCCCAGCCCAATGCCCGCGATCAGCAGCGGCGGCAGGAACTGCCAGTGGTCGATGCTGTCGGTGACGCCGGCAATGTAGAAATGCAGCCAGCCGATGCCGAAGGACAGCAGCCCACCGGCCAGCGCCAGGCGACCGCGCAGGTAGCTGGAGCCAAACCGCCCGGCAATGGCCGAGGCGATCAGCACGCCCACAGAGAATGGCGTGTTGGTCAGGCCCGATTCCAGCGGCGTGAAACCGAAGCCGCCTTGCAGCAGCAGCGAGATCACCATGAACATGCCGGGGATGCCCGAGGCAAAGACGGTCACGACGAACGCGCCGAACATGAACTGACGGTTGGCGATGAGATCCATATTGAGCAGCTGCGGCTTGTTGTAGGCCGCACGGATGCTGGTCCAGATCACGAAAAGCACCAGCAGCACGATGCCGGCGGCGATCATGCCGTAGGTCCAGAGCGGCCAGCCATAGGCGCGGCCCTCGATGATGGGGAACACAATGGCAAGAATGCCGAGGCCGAACAGGCCGATGCCGACATAGTCGTTGCTGAGGCCGGAATGGCCGGGCAGGCGCGGGATGAGGAACCAGCCAGCGATCACGGCGGCAATGCCAATCGGGATATTGACCAAGAAGATCGGCTGCCAGGACATGCCGAACAGGTCCGCCGATATCAGGATGCCGCCCAAGATGGGCCCGCAGACTGCGGCGAGGCCTGCCGAGAGGCCGAACAGCGAGAAGGCCTGGCCGCGTTCATGTGGTGGGAAGGTGACGGTCGCGATGGCCAGCACCTGCGGCGTCATCATGGCGCCGGCCAGGCCCTGGATGACGCGGGCGACGATCAGGAATTCGATATTGGGTGCAAGACCGCACAGCGCCGAGGCCAGGGTGAAGCCGGCGACGCCCCAGAGGAACAGGGTGGTGCGCCCGACGATATCGCCAAGGCGGCCAAAGGGCAGCAGGCCCAGCGCGAAAGCCAGAATATAGGCGGCAATGACCCATTCGATCTGGCTGTCGGTAGCGCCCAGCCCATCGCGCATCGACGGCAAAGCGACATTGACGATGGTGACGTCAATCAGGTTCATGAAATTGGCGATCAGCAGGATGAACAGCGCCAACCAGCGGCGCGGGTCGGGCGCGGCTGTCGCTCCGGGGGAGGGGGTGTCGGACATGGATTGCCTCAGGATCAGAATTTGCGGAAAGCGCGGTCGAGTTCGAGCAGGATCTGTTCGAGCCGGTCACTGCGCGTGAGATTGGACTGGCGCCAGCAGTCGGACAGGGCGCCAGTGGTGATCAGGGCGGCCGCCTCGGGATCGAGGTCCGGCCGGAACGAGCCATCGGCTATGCCGAAGCGATAGATGTCGGTGAACTGGTTGCGCCAGAACTGGTGCAGCGGCGTGACGATCGCTGCGATGGCGCTATCTCTACGCGCCCGCTCGCCAAGTTCTGTCAGTACGATGATGAGCTCGGGCATATCCCGCACGGTCTCGCGGAAGTCGTCGAATTCGAGATGAAGCCGTTCCAGCGCCGACTTGCCCTCACGCGGGTGCTGCATCGCCTGGGCGTGAAAATCACGGCGGATGGATTCGGCGACGAGCGCCACCAGCGCTTCCTTGGACGGCACATGATAATGCAGCGTCGCAATGTTGATGCCGACGCGCTGCGCGATATCGCGCGTTCTAAGCCCTTCGAGCCCCTTCTCGACGATGATCGCCCGCGCCGCCGCCGCAATGGCCAGCCGCCGGTCATCACCGCTTTCGCGCTTGGGGTTGGATTGATCCAAGGTCATGGGCCGCCTCGTTTGCGAGGAGCCTATACGCCTGATCTGCGCATCAATCAATCATTTGATTGAGACATTGCAGCTATGCATTCTGGGCGCAGATCACACCGACTTAGTGCCGCGTCAATTCCACCACTGGAATGATCTCTCGCGTGGTCTTCTCCTCGTAGCCGGCGAACTGCGGGAAGCGGCGGGCCTGTTCGGCATAGATCGTATCGCGCTCGTCGCCCTCGACTACCCGCGCATGCACCCGAACCCGTTCGATGGTCGTGCCGTCGCCGACCTCGATCTCGATGTCAGGATGGGCCACCAGGTTATGGAACCAGGCCGGATTGTTTGGCGCCCCGCCATAGGATGCGAAGATGTAGATCGGACCGTCTTCGTCCTGTTGCAGATACATCAGGGGTGACAGGCGCTCGGCGCCGGATTTGGCACCCTTTGTATAGAGCAACAGCACGGGCGCGTCCTTGAAGTAGCCGCCCGGCTTGCCGCCACTCGTTTTGAAGTCGGCGATGACCTTTTCGTTGAAATCGCTCATGCTGCTGCCTCGCACTGCTATATCGTTAATCAACGATCATTCCACGCCGATGGTTGCGGGTCAATCAACCAGTCGACCCCCGGCCAGTTGACAAATCTGCCGCCGCGGCGTCCCTCCCGGACCAACACTGGAGTGCCGCCATGCAGGATTATGTCCGCCGCATCCTCACCTCGTCGGTCTATGAAGTGGCCGAGGAAACCCCGCTCGAAAAGATGAACTTGCTCTCGGCACGCCTCGGTGCCGAGGTGCTGCTCAAGCGCGAGGATATGCAGCCGGTCTTCTCGTTCAAGATTCGCGGCGCGCATAATCGCATCGCCCAGCTGACCGCAGAGGAACGTGCCCGCGGCGTCATCTGCGCTTCGGCGGGCAATCATGCCCAGGGTGTGGCGCTGTCCGCCACCCGGCTGGGCATGCACGCCGTCATCGTCATGCCGACGACCACACCTGTCATCAAGATCGGCGCCGTACGCCGGCTGGGCGGCGAGGTGGTGCTGTTCGGCGATGGCTTCGACGCCGCCCGCGCGCATGCGGCCGAACTGGCCGAAAAACACGGCTATGTCGTGGTCCACCCCTTCGACGATCCTGATGTCATTGCCGGCCAGGGCACCATCGGCATGGAGCTGCTGCGCCAGCATCCGGGCGAAATCGGCGCCATCTACATCCCCGTAGGTGGTGGTGGCCTCGCCGCCGGTATCGCCGCCTTCGTCAAGTTCCTGCGGCCCGAGATCAGGGTCATCGGCGTCGAGCCAGAGGAAGCCGCCAGCATGAAGGCGGCGATCGCGGCGGGCCATCCGGTGGCGCTCGACCAGGTGGGGCTATTTGCAGATGGCGTGGCCGTACGCCAGGTCGGCACGGAGACGTTCCGCATCTGCCGCGAATTGCTCGACGATATTGTCACCGTCACCGCCGACGAGATCTGCGCTGCCATCAAGGACATCTTCGATGACATGCGCGCCATTGCCGAACCGGCGGGCGCCCTGGCGTTGGCCGGTCTGCGCCGCCAAGTTGAGCTTGGCGAGGCCCCGCGTGGCGCCCTCATTGCCATAAACTCCGGCGCCAATGTCAATTTTGACCGGCTGCGCTATGTGGCTGAACGCGCAGAAATCGGCGAGCGCGCCGAGGCGCTGCTGGCGGTGGAAATCCCGGAACAACCGGGCAGCTATCGCGCCTTCATCCGGCTGCTCGGCCAACGCTCGATCACCGAGTTCAACTATCGCTTCGCCCATGGCGCCACGGCCAAGATTTTCGTCGGCGTCAAACTCAGTCGCGGCGACGCGGAAAAGCACGAGATCATCAGCCTGCTGCAGAATCACGGCCTCAGGGTCATCGACATGACCGACAACGAGGTGGCGAAGCTCCATGTCCGCTACATGGTCGGCGGGCGGGTCAACGACCTGGCCGACGAGACGGTCTATCGCTTCCAGTTTCCGGAGCGACCCGGCGCCCTGCTGAAATTCCTCGAGGGCCTCAACGACGAATGGAACATCTCGCTGTTTCATTATCGCAATCACGGCGCCGACTATGGCCGCGTGCTGGTCGGTGTACAGGTCCCGCCATCGACGCGCGCCGACTTCATCGCCCATATCGATGCTGTCGGCTTTCCTTATTGGGACGAGACCGACAATCCGGCCTACCGCCAGTTCCTCGACCATGAACGCGGCTGAACGGCGCCGTTCATCTGCGGTACATCGTTATGTCGCAATAAACCGCGAATAGAAATCAGGGCCGCGTTCTGGCCAGATTCTATTGCAATTCAAGGGACAAGGGGCCATCTGCGGGGGAGATGGGCTCCACTCTACTGTTCATTCCGCCTGCCCCGCCAAAGCAAGACAAACAAAGCCGGAGAAGACGATGACGATCACCAAAATTGCCACCACGATGCTGCTTGGCGGCGTCGCGACCGCCGTCATGATGGGCCAGGCCAATGCGCTCGAAGCGCAGGCATTCGCCGACCGCATCATCGAAGTCTACAAGACCATCGGCTACGACGTCACGCTGGGCGAAGCAACGCTCGACGGCGACACCATCACTATCGACGGCGGCAGCGTGACCATCGTCTCGACGCCTGAGGCGCCGATGGAGACCATGACCTTCGACACCGAGCTGACCTTCTCGGGCGTGACCGAGAATGCCGATGGCAGCTACATGGCTGAATCCCTGACCATTCCCGATATCGACACCGACTTCGCCGAAGAGCCGACCGGCCATGTCACCCTGTCCGACATCCGCGTTGACGGCTTCTACCTGCCAGCTGGCAGTCCGGTGCCGGCGATCGGCCTGATGCAGCTTTATGAAACTTTCTCGACCGGCCCCCTGTCGGTGACGCGCGATGGCGAAGAGGTCATCTCGATCGACTCTATCGAAGCCGGCTCCACCTTCAATCCGCAGCACGGCGCGACCGAGCTGACCGACGTGGCTTCGACCTTGGCGATCAGCGGCATCACCGCCGACCTGTCGACCGTCAGCGAGGAAGACCCTTCCGCCGGCGCCATCATCGAAGCCCTGGGCCTCACCTCCATCTCCGGCGACATCACCGGCGACTTCACCTGGTCGATGGCTGACGGTCGCATGACAGTCGGCGAAATGCTGTTCGACTTTGCCGATGTCGGCGCCCTTAACATCACTGCCGACATTTCGGGCTTCACCCCGGCCGTGCTCGACCAGATCTACGCCATGCAGGCCTCCATGAGCGGTGGCGGCGAGATGACCGAAGAGCAGTCGCAGGCCCAGATGATGCAGGGCATGGCCATCATGCAGGGCGTGTCGGTCATTGGCGCTTCGGTGCGCTATGACGATGCCGGCCTGGCGCCCAAGCTGCTCGACTTCTTCGCATCGTCCTCGGGCGCCGATCGCGCCACGTTCGTCGAAGGCCTCAAGGCCATGCTGCCTGGCGTGATCGCCGAGACCGGCATTCCGGAACTCAACGACGTCATCGTGCCGCCGGTTTCCGAATTCCTCGACGATCCGAAGAGCCTTGAAGTCAAGGTTGCCCCGCCGTCGCCGACCTCGGTGCTGGTGCTGATGGCCGCCGCTGCCAACCCGGCTGGGCTGATCTCGGCCCTCGGCTTTGCCGTGGAAGCCAATACGGCTGCTGCTGAGTGATATCTTTGGGAACGGCGCTACAGGCGCCGTTCCCAAACCCGTTACGTGAATCCTTCAGCATTTTGGCCTATATTGGCGGCATGAACGACCTTGCGCCGCCTGCCACTAGAAGCCTCAGCCACGTGACCGATTGGGTGTTTGACCTCGACAACACCCTCTATCCACGCACCTGCAACCTCTTCGCCCAGATCGATACGCGCATCACCAACTATGTGATGGACGTGACCCAGCTCGATTTCGATTCCGCCCGTAGCCTGCAGAAAACCTACTACCGCGACTATGGCACGACGCTGAACGGCCTGATGACGCGCCATGAGATCGATCCCGATCATTTCCTCACCAGCGTCCATGCCATCGACTACTCGCCGGTTATCGCCCACCCTGACCTGGTTGACACCATCCGCGCCCTGCCCGGCCGCAAGTTCATCCTGACCAATGGCGATGTCGGCCATGCCCGATCCGTGCTGCGCCAGCTTGGTGGCGACGACCTGTTCGAGCATGTCCACGATATCCGCGCCATGACCTACGTGCCCAAGCCGCACAAGGCGGCCTATGACGGTTTCTTTGCCCTGCACGGCATTGACCCCAGCCGTGCCGCCATGTTCGACGACCTCGAAAAGAATCTCGTCGTGCCGCATGAAGTGGGCATGACAACCGTGCAGGTGGTCGCCGCCGAAGACTATGCCCATGAGCAAGTGGAGGCCTGGGAACTGGGCCGCGCCGCCGGCCCGCATGTCCACCATGTGACGGATGATCTCGCCCGGTTCCTGCGCGAGCGGCCGTAGTGCCACGTCCTCGTGGTCGAGGCGCTGAAGAAGTGCACCTCACATGAGGGCTGTTGTTAGCGCGGTACCAGTAGCCCTCATGGTGAGGTGCGAGTTCTTCGCGAGCCTCGAACCACGAGGGCGTGGCAGCTACATATTGTTCAGATGCAGGATATTCCCATCCGGATCCTTCAGCCATACGGCCCTGAAGTCGCCGCTGGAATGGACGCCGCCGGTATAGTCCATGCCCATGTGCGGATAGTGCTCGAACCTGACGCCCTTCTCTCTCAAGACTGCGGCGATCGCCTCGATCTCGTCACCCAAGCCCCATACAACCGCATTGGCCTGGTTGGTCCCGGCATAGTCCGAAACATAGACCACCAGCTGCGTCGCGCCGGTTTTGAAGATCAGCATGTTGTCATCGCCGTGCACCAGGTCTAGGCCCAGTGTATCGGCATAAAAGCCCTTGGCCCGCGCGATATCCGACACCGCGACGATGGCGGCAGAGTCCTTGTCCTTGAGCATTGTCGATAATCCTTTCAGCCGTGATCATGGAACGCCTTGTCGGCGTGATGGTTCAATGACGTGCGGGAGACGACTTTACAGACAATCCCACAGGTCGTATGAACGCAAACATCCATCGCCGAATGCCGATGGAGTGAAGCGGCCTCGGAGCCGCAAACAGCAGGAACAGTCACATGGAATATCGTCGCTTGGGCAAATCTGGCCTCAAGGTCAGCGAACTGTCGCTTGGAAGCTGGGTCACTTTTTCCAAACAGGTCGACCAGAAAGAAGCCATGGCGCTGATGAGCCTGGCCTATGACGAAGGCGTCAATTTCTTCGACAATGCCGAAGGCTATGAGGCCGGCGAATCCGAAGCGCTGATGGGCGCAGCCCTGCAGGAACTGGGCTGGAGCCGAGACAGCTATGCCGTGTCGTCCAAGGTGTTCTGGGGCGGCAGCAAGCCGACGCAGAAGGGCCTTTCCCGCAAGCATGTCACCGAAGCGGCCCATGCCGCGCTCAAGCGCCTACGCGTCGATTATCTCGACCTCTATTTCTGCCACCGCCCCGACATCGATACCCCGATCGAGGAAACCGTCTGGGCGATGCACAACCTCATCACCCAGGGCAAGGTGCTGTACTGGGGCACCTCCGAATGGACCGCCCAGCAGCTCACCGAAGCCTGGGCCGTGGCCAAGGCCCACAACCTCATCGGCCCGCAGATGGAGCAGCCGCAATACAACCTCTTCGTCCGCGAAAAGGTCGAGCACGACTACCTGCCGCTCTATGACCTGATGGGCCTGGGCACCACCATCTGGTCGCCGCTGGCCTCGGGCGCCCTCACCGGCAAATACAATGACGGCATTCCATCAGACAGCCGCATGAACCTGCCGGGCTACGAATGGCTCAAGAAGGAATGGACCAGCGAAGAGGGCAAGGCCAAGCTCGACAAGATCGCGCAGCTGGCCAAGCTCGCCAAGGAAATCGGCCTGCCGGTGCATCACCTGGCCCTGCTCTGGTGCCTTTCCAACCCGCATGTCTCGACAGTCATCCTGGGCGCGTCCAAGAAGTCGCAACTCGAGGACAACCTGGCCTCACTCAAGTCCAAGTCCAAGCTGACGCCGGACGTGGTCGAAAAGATCGAGGCCATCATGGGCAACAAGCCCAAGGCGTTCGAGCGGTATTGATCGCCATCCCGCCCCACCCACCGGCCGTCGGGCCTAACCCGAGGCCACTGTCAGGATGGCGAAACCATCAGTCGTCAACCCTCCCCCTTGTGGGGAGGGAAGCGAGATAGGACTTAGCCCTTCGCTAAGTCCGTTATCGAGCAGGAAGGGGGTATGGTTCCGCAAGCTCCATGCGTGTGAACCCCACCCTTGATCCCTCCCCACAAGGGGGGAGGGCGTCGACTGATGGTCCGGCAAAATCATTACGACTCCTTAATTTTCAAACGTATTCCCCCCTTCACCCGCCCCCGCTATCATCGCCCCATGACCGACCTCCCGGGGCGCCGTCCGCCGCCCACGCCCGACAAAGCCCCCACCTTCAAAGAACGCCTCGAAAACCTGGGCCATCTCGGCCGGCTCGTGGCGCAGATCTGGCGCACCAGCCGGCCATTGACCGCGGCGAGCATTGCCCTGCGCCTCATCGCCTCGCTGCAACCGGTGGCCGTGCTCTATGCCGCCAAACTCATCGTCGACGAGGTGGTCCGCCTCAGCAGCATCACGCCGCCAGGCCCGGCTTTCATGGATTGGTGGAGCAGCGGCACGCTCAATCCCATGCTGGCGCTGCTGGCGCTCGAACTGACCCTGGTGCTGGCCAATGACATCCTGGCCAGGGCGACGGGTCTGGTGGATTCCGTCCTCTCCGAACTCCATTCCAACCAGGTCAGCGTCGAGCTGATGGCCCATGCCGCCAAGCTCGACCTGATGCATTTCGAATCGGCCGAATATCAGGACCGCCTCGAACGCGCCCGCCGCCAGGCGGCCGGGCGCAATGCGCTGCTGAGCCAGATGTTCGGCCAGGCGCAGGACATCATCACCGTCATTACGCTCGGCGCCGGTCTCTTCGTCTATGCGCCGTGGCTGATCCTGCTGCTGCCGCTGAGTTTCGTGCCGGCCATCTGGGGCGAGACGCGCTTCAATACGCTGGCCTATTTCATGAGCCGCTGGCGCACGCCGGAGCGGCGCGAGCTCGAATATATCCGCCATGTCGGGGCCAGCGCCGAGACGGCCAAGGAGATCAAACTCTTCGGCCTCGGCGCTTTCCTCATCGAGCGCTTCAAACAGCTCGCCCACACCATCTTTCTCGAGAACCGCACGCTCTCGACCCAGCGCGCCGCCTGGGGCGCCCTGTTCTCGGCCATCTCGACGCTGACCTACTATGGCGCCTACGGCTTCATCGTCTGGCGCACCATTACCGGCGACTTCACCATCGGCGATCTCGCCTTCCTGTCCGGCTCGTTCCTGAGGCTCAACGGGTTGTTCCAGAAAATCCTGCTCGGCTTCACCCAGATCGCCGGGCAGTCGATGTATCTGGACGACCTGTTCAGCTTCTTCGAAATCGAACCGACCATTCTGTCGCCGGCCAGTCCGAAGCCATTCCCGCAACCAATCAACGATGGCATCGTCTTCGACAATGTCGGTTTCCGATATCCGGACACCGAAGGCTGGGCGATCCGCCACCTGAGCTTCACCCTTCGGGCCGGCGAAACGCTGGCGCTGGTGGGCGAGAACGGCGCCGGCAAGACGACCATCGTCAAGCTGCTGACCCGGCTTTACGATCCCAATGAAGGTCGCATCACCGTCGACGGCATCGACCTCAAGGATTTTGCCGTCGCCGATATCCACGCCCATATCGGGGTGATCTTCCAGGACTTTATCCGCTACAGCCTCTCGGCCCGCGAGAATATCGGCGTCGGCCGCATCGAACAGCAGCATGACATGGCGGTCATTGCCGATGCCGCCGAACGGAGCCTGGCCGACGCCGTCATCGCCAAGCTCCCAGAGGGTTATGACCAGCAACTGGGTCGCCTGTTCAAGAAGGGCCGCGACCTCAGCGGCGGCGAATGGCAGAAGGTCGCCATCGCCCGCGCCTATATGCGCGACGCCGACCTGATCATCCTCGACGAACCAACCGCCGCGCTCGACGCCAAGGCCGAGGCCGAGGTGTTCTCCCGCTTCAAGAGCCTGGCGGTCGGCAAGACTGCCGTAATCATCTCGCACCGCTTCTCGACGGTCCGCATGGCCGACCGTATCCTTGTTCTGGAGAATGGCGCGATCCTGGAATCGGGCTCACACGAGGAGCTGGTCGCCCTGCGCGGACGCTATGCCGAGCTGTTTGAGCTGCAGGCCGCTGGGTATCGCTAGCGCGGCCGCACCAGCACCCTTCCAATCACCTCGCCCGCCAAAATCTGTGTGGCCGCATAGGGCAACCCCTCCAGCCCGACCTGCCGCACCAGCCCCGCATAGGCGGCGAGGTCCAGGGTCAGGGCGATACGGCGCCAGGCCTTCACCCGGGCGGCATAGGGCTGCATGACGCTGTCGATCCCCATGAGCGTTACCCCCCGCAGGATGAACGGCAGCACGTTGGTCGAAAGGTCGATGCCGCCGGCATTGCCGACGCTGGCGACCTGGCCGCCATACTTGATCTGCTTGAGCAGCTTGCCCAGCACCTTGCCGCCCACATTGTCGATGGCCGCCGCGAACCGCGCCGATTCAAGCGGCTTATCTGGCTGCCCCAGAAACTCGTTGCGATCGATAATCACCGATGCCCCCAACGTCCTGAGTGCCTCGGCATGCTGTGGTCGACCGGACAAAGCCGCCACGTGATAGCCCAACCGCGCCAGCAGGCTCGTCGCGATCGAGCCGACGCCGCCCGCCGCGCCGGTGATGAGCACTTCACCGGCCTCCGGCGTCAGGCCACCCGCTTCCAGCCGATCGATGGCCAACATCGCGGTCAGGCCGGCGGTGCCTATCGTCATCACATCGCGCGTGGTCAGCCCGCGCGGCAGTGGCACCAGCCAGTCGGCATTGACCCGCGTCCGCTCGGCATAGCCGCCCCAGTGGGTCTCGCCGACACGCCACCCGGTCAGCAGCACCTTGTCGCCGGCCTTGTAGCGGTCGTCGCCGCTCTCGCGCACCGTCCCGGCAAAGTCGATGCCGGCCACATGCGGATAGGTCCGCACCAGGCCGCCGCCGCCAGTGAGGCAAAGCCCGTCCTTGTAGTTGAGGCCGGCCCAGTCGACATCGACGGTGACATTGCCCTCAGGCAGCTGGGCCTCGTTCAGTGTCTGGACCGATGAGCTCACCCTGCCCTCGGCATCCCGATCGGTGACCAGCGCGCGGAAAGTCATGTCGATTCCTCCATCCTGCTACCAGCTTGGCACGATGTTTCGGTCCGGGCCACCCTCTGGCGTAACACGTCGAAGCGTCTTACCTCTTGCAGCAGCAAGCCCAAGAGTAGCCCGCCGTGAGCGCACCCAGCGACGCCCAGATCACAGTCATCGCCGAGACCTACCGCCTGTTGGGCGATCCGACACGCCTGCGCGTGCTGCTGGCCTGTCTCGCCGCCCCGATCGCCGTCGGCGATATTGCCAAGGCGGTCAATGCCTCGCCATCGCTGGTCAGCCACCACCTGCGGCTGCTGCGCGCGGCCCGGCTGGTGCGGGGAACACGGCGCAATCGCCAGGTGTTCTACGAGACGGCCGACGAGCATATCGCCCATATGCTGGTCGACATGATCGAGCACGCCATGGAAGACCAGGGCGACGACGACAGCGACACCTGACCGCAGGGGCGTCGTATATCCGCCCTTGATCTGCACATATGAACATGTATTCATATGGTAGATTTTTGAGGAGAGCTGTTATGGCCGATGGCGGCAAGGCAAACCACGCGCATGATCATGCCGGTCATGATCACAGCGGGCATAACCATGCCGGGCTTGATCATGCCCACCACGATGACCACAGCCATGATGCTCACGATCACTCCGGTCACGATCACGCAGGACACAGCCACGCGCCGACCGTCAGTGCCAGCAACGAGCGTGTCGTCTTTATCGGCTTCCTGCTGACTGCAGGCTTCATGGTCGCCGAGATCGTGGCCGGCTTCCTCTCGGGCTCGCTGGCGCTGATCGCCGATGCCGGCCATATGTTCACCGATGCAGCGGCCCTGCTGCTGGCCTGGGCCGCCTTCCGCTTCGGGCGCCGCGCATCTGATGGTCAGCGGACCTTTGGCTATATGCGGCTCGAAGTGGTGGCCGGTCTCGTCAATGCGCTGCTGTTATTCGCGCTCACCGGCTGGATCATCTACGAGGCCATCCAGCGCTTCATGACCCCGCATGAGGTCCTGGCCGGCCCGATGTTTGTGGTCGCGGTTCTCGGGCTGTTCGTCAATATCGTCGTGTTCATCGTGCTGTCGCGCGGCGACAAGGGGCATGTGAACATTCGTGGCGCCATGGTGCATGTGCTGGGCGATCTGCTCGGCTCGGTCGCGGCGATCAGCGCTGCCGTGGTGATCTGGCTCACCGGCTGGATGCCGATCGATCCCATCCTCAGCGTCGTGGTGAGCCTCCTCATCCTGCGCAGCGGCTGGGCCCTGCTGCGCAATTCGCTGCATATCCTGATGGAGGGCACGCCCGGTAATGTGGTGATCGAGGATTTGAGCAAGGCGCTCGTCGCCAAGGTGCCGGGGCTCGCCGCCGTGCGGCATGTGCATGTCTGGTCGATTACATCGGGCAAGCCGGTGGCGACGCTGGAGATTGTGCTGGATACGGGGGCCGATGCGGCGGCGGTGACTCGGGCTGTCAAGGCAGCGTTGGCAGCCGACTATGGCATCACCCATGCCACCGTCGAGATCGTCTGGGGCGATGGCGTCCCCGCCTGCGCGCTGGCGCCTGAAGCGGTGGCGTGAATCCTGGCACGCCCTCGTGGTTCGAGGCGCTAAATTAGCGCACCTCACCATCAGGGCTACTTTGAACGCGGTGTATCAACTGCCCTCATGGTGAGGTGGGAGCTCTTGCGACCCTCGAACCACGGGGGCGTGGCACGAACTACCCCTTCACCGCCCCACCGGTTAGCCCCGAAATAATATATCTCTGTGCCAGCAGGAAAAATCCAACCGCGGGCAGGATGGTCAGCGTCAGATAGGCCAGGATCTTGGGCCAGTCCGAGCCGTACTGACCCTGGAACTGCATGATGCCGAGCGGCCAGGTGTAGTTGGTATCGGTATTGAGCACGATCAGCGGCAACAGGAAGCTGTTCCAGCTGCCGACGAAGGCAAAGACGCCGACCGTGGCGATGATGGGCAGGCTTAGCGGCAGCGTGATGTACCAGTAGATCTTGAGGTAGCCGCAATTGTCCATGCGGGCAGCGTCGATCAGCTCGGTTGGCAGGCGTTTGAAGAAGCTGTGAAACAGCACGATCGAGAAGGCCAGGCTGAAGGCCACCTGAGCGATGATGATGCCCAGATGGGTATCGAGCAGGCCCAGATCACGCAGCTTGATAAAGAGCGGCAGGATGGCTGTCGAAGCCGGGAACAGCAGCCCGAGCATGAAGAAGCTCATGATAAACTTGCTGCCGAAAAAGCGGATATGCGCCAGCGCAAAGGCCGCCATCGAGGCGATCAGCACCGACAGAACCACGGTCGACAGCGCGATGAACAGCGAGTTCCACAGCGAGCGGAACAGGCCTGTTTCGAAGATGATGCCGGTGAAGTTGGCCGGGTCCCAACTGGCCGGCAGGCCGAAAGGATTGGTCCGCAGCTCGCCGATGGACTTAAAGCCGCCCAGCACCGTCGTATAGAACGGCACGATGATGAAGGCGGCGACCAGAGCCAGGGTCAGCCATTGGAAAGCCGAGATTTCGGGGCGCCTGCGGCGTTTGCGGTCCACTGTCACATCAGCCATCAGTCGACCTCCCTCGAAAACAGCAAGCGGCGATAGACCACGGTGATGACCACGCAGGCGATGAACAGCATGACGCTGACCGCGCCGCCAAAGCCCAGCTTCATGCGCAGGATGCCGAACTGGTAGAGGAAGCTGACGATGGTGTGGCTCGAATTGTTCGGGCCGCCATTGGAGAGCGGGATCACTAGATCAAACAGCTGCAGCGCGCCGATGATGGAGAAGAACACCGAGATGACGATCGAGCCCCAGATCATCGGCAGCTTGATATGCCGCACGATCTGCCACTTCTTGACGCCATCGAGCCGCGCCGCCTCGATCACCTCGGTCGGGATCGACTGCAGGCCCGCGATATAGATCATCATGTGGAAGCCAAAATATTTCCAAACGATCACCAGCATGATGGCCGGCATCACCCAGAACTTGTCGCCCAGCACGAAGGGCATGTCGGTGCCCAGGGCATCGCCGATGGTCGGCAGGATGCCGTAATTGCCGTCGTAGACGAATTTCCAGATCAGCCCGGCGGCGATCTCGGCCAGCATATAGGGCAGGAAAAACAGCGTACGGATAATATTGACGCTGACCCGCTTCTCGACCAGCGCCAGGCTGACCCACATGGCCAGCGGCAGCTGCACCAGCAGCGATATGGCGATGACAAGCAGGCTGTTGCGGACGGCCGTACCAAAGTGGCGGTGCCTCAGCACATCCTCGTAATTCTTGAGACCGACAAAGTCGGTCATGGGGCCATAGCCCGTCCAGTCGAAGACCGAAAAGCTGGCCGCATCGATCATCGGCAGCACGACCAGCACAACGAACAGAATCAGCGCGGGCGGGATGAACAGCAGGAGCGGCACCAGGCTCTTGCGATCCATATAGCGGCGGGCGCGACGCGGCATCGGAACGGCGACGGACGGGGCAATCGTGGTCATGGACTAGGTCCCTCAACGTCTGAAGGTCCCGGCGGACGCATGGGAGGGCGTCCGCCGGGTGCGCGAGCAGGCGTTTACCGAAGGTCGGCGGCAGCCTCTTCGACAAGCTCCGCAGCTTCCTCGGCCGAAAGCGCATTGCCCGCGAGTTCAGCAGAGATGTCGTTCACCACGCCACCGATCTGCGGACCAAGTTCCTGGTCGAAGAAGATCGAGTGCCAATGGGCAGCGTTGATCGACTGGGCGATCTGCACCTTGAACGGGTTGGTCATGCCATCGGCAGCGCCCTTGGCGATCGGGATGAAGAAGCCAGCATTGCCGAAGCGGGAGGCAACTTCAGCCGAGGTGTACCACTCGACGAAGTCCACGGCTGCGTCGGGGGCGTTCTTGTGGAACAGCCAGCCATTGATGCCGCCCAGCGTGTCGGTCGGATCGCCGGCGCCGCCTTCAATGGTGGGGAAGGGCAAGAAGCCGAGCTGGTCATCGGGAATGCCGAGCTTGTTGGCCGAGTTATCCTTCATGGCGCCGTAGTCCCAGTCGCCCATCAGGTGCATTGCGGCCTTGCCGTCGCCGAAATAGCCCGAAGCATCGCCATAGGACGCTGCAAGGAAGCCTTCCTGGAAGGGCTCGAGTTCGGCCAGCTGCAGGAACATTTCGCCGGCCTTGACGAAAGGCTCGGCGGCAAAGCCACCATTCTCGCCCATGCGGGCAGCGTCGAACGCGTCCTGTCCGGCCAGGCGGACGACCAGCTTGGACCACCAGAAGTGGGCCGGCCATTTGTCCTTGGCGCCGACAGCCAGCGGGGTGATGCCGGCATCCTTGAAGGTCTGCACGGCCGCCAGGAACCCATCCCAGGTTTCCAGGCTTGCCGGATCGACACCGGCCTGTTCGAACAGGGCCTTGTTGTACCAGAGCACGACTTCGCTCACCTGCTGCGCCAGGCCATAGACATGGCCGTCACGGGTGAAGGCAGACATGCCGCCCGAGCCGATGGCTTCGGCAACCGCCGGGTCGACCAGGTCTTCCACCGGGCGCAGCACGCCGGCTGCGGCCTGTTCGGTCAGCACGCCACCGCCCCAGGAATAGAAGATGTCGGGTGCGGCGTCCGATTGCAGCAGGGTAGTCAACTTGGCCTTGAACGCCTCGTTTTCCAGGAACTGCATGTTGATCTTGACGTCGGGATTGGCCGCCTCGTATTCGGCGACGGCAGCCTCCATCAACGCCACTTCCTCGGGGATCGAGGAAATATGCATCCAGTCAACGGTCTCTTGGGCAGCGGCCGGCAGAATGGCGGCGACGCTCAGCATTGCGGCAAGCGCAAATCTCTTCATGGGCTTCCTCCTCATGTCCTCGGGGCAGCCTGGTGACGCACCTCTGTTGGGTGGCCTTCCCGGGCTACGGCAGGCGATCGCACTTCCTCAACGACCCCTGTTCCCTACTTTTTACGCATTCCGTAAAAGATATACAATAGGTACGTGCCTCACAGATTGGTCAGAGTAGCTGACCCATGCTGTACCGACTTTTAATTCCTCTATGTCAGCGCTTTAACGTCATTCCGTAACGACCGAGATGTCAGACAAAGCAAAAATCGCCTTGCGTTTTATTTCTGATAACTCATTAAATAGGTAAGACTGATCCGTCCGAAAGTAGGATTGGCGCCTGTCCAAAGCGGCGAAGACCGCAGCGGCAGGTGATAAATGGAGGATACGCATAAATGGCCGAGCTCAAGCTGCGCGGGATCAACAAGAGTTTTGGCGTCGTGCCGGTGCTGCACAGCATCGACCTCGACATTGCCGATGGCGCCTTTGTGGTGTTCGTGGGCCCCTCGGGTTGCGGCAAATCCACCCTGTTGCGCACCATATCGGGCCTTGAAGAACCGACGGCCGGGCAGGTCTTGATCGGTGGCGAGGATGTCACCGATTTCGATCCGTCCGAGCGCGGCGTCGCCATGGTGTTCCAGAGCTACGCGCTCTATCCGCATATGACCGTGGAACAGAATCTCGGCTTTGGCCTCAGGATGGGCGGCATGCCGCGCGACCAGGTCGCGGTGCGGGTTGCCGAGGCCGCACGCATTCTCGAGCTGGATGCCCTGCTCGATCGCAAGCCGCGCCAGCTTTCGGGCGGTCAGCGCCAGCGCGTCGCCATCGGCCGTGCCATCGTGCGCCAGCCCAAAGCCTTCCTGTTCGACGAGCCACTCTCCAATCTCGATGCCGAACTGCGCGTACAGATGCGCATCGAGATCGCCAAGCTGCACCAGGAGCTCGGCGCCACCATGATCTATGTGACGCATGACCAGGTGGAGGCAATGACCCTGGCCGACAAGATCGTGGTGCTGCGCGCCGGTCGCATCGAGCAGCAGGGCAGTCCGATTGATCTCTACGACAATCCGGACAATCTCTTCGTCGCCGGCTTTATCGGCTCGCCGCGGATGAACTTCCTGGCGGCAAAGGTCGTGTCGGTGGATGGCAACACGGCTATGGTGCAGACCACCGACTTCGCCGGCAGCGCAATTGCAGTGCGCACGCGCGGCACCACGGCCCAGGCTGGCGAAAGCGTCACCCTTGGCATTCGCCCCGAGCATTTCGTCGATGCGGGCGGCACCGCGCTGACGGCGACCGCACAGGTGGTCGAGCAGTTGGGCGGCGTCTCCTATGTCTATGCCACCGGCAGCAATGGCGCCAAGATCACCATCCAGCAGAAGGGTCACTCGTCGATCCCGGCAGGCGCTGAGGTCAGCATCGGCGTCGACCCGGCGGCTTGCCTCGCCTTCGACGCGGCCGGCCTGAGGCTATAAGCACGCCAGAACCTGTTGTTTTCAATGATTTACACATTGGCGACGTCCCCGAAGCCCAGATACACCTGACCGCAAAGCGGAGGATAGCGGCATGGTTTTGCGTTTGGGCGTCATCGGGGCTGGGCTGAAGGCGGCCGACTATGCCAGGGGCTGGGCCGCGATGGACGATGTCCGGATCGTTGCCACTGCCGAGGTCAGCGTCATCTCGCGCCAGCGCTTCGGCGATACCTGCGAGGCTGCCGGCGCATCCCGCCCGGCCGAATATCCCGATGCCGATACCATGCTCAAGGCCATGGCCGGCCAGATGGACGCGGTCTATGTCTCCACCCCGCATGTCTTCCACGGCGCCAATGCTCTGGCGGTGATCGAGGCGGGTTATGACCTGCTGCTGGAAAAGCCGATGGTGACCACGGTCGCCGAGGCCCTGGCGCTGGTCGAGGCCGAGAAGCGCACCGGTCGCACTGTCGTCATCGCCTTCCAGGGCGGACTGTCCCCGCTTGTGCACGACACCAGGGATCGCGCCCGCCGTGGCGATTTCGGTGACCTGGTCAGCGTCAACGCCTCCATCTGGGAAGGCTGGGCCAAGAATTATGCCGGCCAGTGGAAGCAACAGCCCGAGATTTCCGGCGGCGGCTTCATGTTCGATACCGGCGCCCACATGATGAACACGGTCTGTGTGCTGGCCGACGCCGAATTCGAGCGCCTCTCGGCCTTTGCCAACAATCGCGGTCTCAAGGTCGATCTCGTCACCGCCGTCGCCGCCCGTCTCAGCAATGGTGCGCTGGTCACCTTCAATGCCGCTGGCGAGGGCCCGCCGGGCTGCGCCTCGGCCATCACCTTCTTTTATTCCAAAGCCATCGTGCGCATCGATGCCTGGGGCAAGTGGCGCGAAGTCATGATCGATGGCGTCGCCGAGCCGCGCGAAGAGGGCGAAGTCCGCGATACCCCCATGCACACCTTCCAGGCCGTGCGCGACGGCCGCATGGCCAATCCATCCACCGTCGCCAATGGCCTGCGCTTTGCCCGCCTGTGGGACGCCATCAAGGCGTCATCCGTGCGCGACGGCGAGCCTGTTGCCATCGCGCAAAGCTGAATCGGCCTGCGCAATTTCGTGCCGCCTTGTTATCTTCACGATTGGCGCCTATATAGCCTTCATACGTTTCAGCTCAAGACAGCTGTCATAAGACCGGTTCGCCGGATTTTGGCCTCTTCCTGATTTTTGCGAGCGTGTTTTACCCGACCAGCATGGTGCTGGTTGGGAGCGACGCCTTGCCGCTTTTCGCGGCCGGCGTTTCCAAAATAAGGACGACCATCATGGCCTCGATCAATGGCACCGTGAAATTTTTCAACGCAACCAAGGGCTTCGGCTTCATCGCTCCAGATGCCGGCGGCGACAAGGACGCATTTGTCCATATCTCTGCCGTCGAGCGTTCGGGCCTGCAGGGCCTGTATGAAGGCGACAAGGTCACTTACGAACTCGAGACCGGCCGTGACGGCAAGATCTCGGCGACCAACCTGACCCTGCTCTAGTATTTGGCCGGGGTCGCTCACCGAGCCACCCCGGCTTCCGCCTCCCGCGCCATGCGGTCGAGGCCCGACACAGAAAAGAATGGTCCAAGCCAAAAGGCAGGACCGATGAGACACCAATGACACATTTTGATTTCCAGGCGCCCGCCGAGCTTTATCTCGGCAGCGACTGGCAGACTGCGGCGGCCCAGGGCCCCCGCACCTTCCGCACGGCCGCACAGGCCCTGCGCTTTGCCCTCGAAGAAGCCGCTCCCGTCAGCCTCAAGGGCGCCAGCCTGACACTGGGCAACAAGCGCTACACCTCTGACGAGATGAACTGGCTCTATCGCAGCCCGGACTACCCCTTTGCGCGCAAGAAGACGCAGCGGCATCGCCCGATGCGCGTCCAGCCGGCCGCCCGGCAGGTCGCCAGCCACGGCTGAGCGCAGCAGGTCGATCTTGACCTCGGCATGACTATGGGGCCGCCTTCAGGGTCTTTTATGGCGAAGCCATCAGCCGATCGGAACCAAAGGCCACGGGTTCCGTTTTGCCAGCGCCCCAACCGATCGGCCTCATATGCTCCGTCCAGACACAATCGGTGCCACGCCAACAGGCGATGGCACTCAATTTTCGCTTTGGGCGCTTGGACATAGGTCTGCTTCCGTCGACATTGAGGGCATCGGCAGCTTTGCCCTTGACCCGATGGGCGATGGCTATTTCGCCACGCATGTCCCGGCGATCGGCCCCGGTGCCCGCTACTGGTTTCAACTTGATAACGGCCCACGACTCCCTGACCTCGCCTCGCGCTGCCAGCCCGATGGTAATGATGGCCCCTCCATGGTGGTGGGCGCCGACTTTGCCTGGACCGACGGTGAGTGGGCTGGGGTCGATCGCCGTGATCAGGTGCTCTACGAACTCCATATCGGCACGTTTACCCAGGACGGCACGTGGCTGGCGGCAGCCAGCATGCTGGAGGGCTTGCGCGATCTTGGCGTAACCGTGCTGCAGGTCATGCCGGTCGGCACGTTCAAGGGTCGCTTCGGCTGGGGCTACGACACCACCCTGCCCTACGCGCCCTTCGCACCCTATGGCTCGCCCAACGATATGCGCACCTTCGTCGACCGCGCCCATGCGCTTGGCATCGGCGTCATCCTCGACGTGGTCTACAACCATGTCGGGATCGGCGATTGCTACCACGCCTATAGCGAGCACTATTTCACCACCCGCTACGAAAACGAATGGGGCGCCAGCTTCAACTATGACGGCGAGGGATCGCCAGCCGTCCGCGAGTTCATCGTGGGCAATGCGGTCTATTGGATCGAGGACTTTCACCTTGATGGCCTGCGGACCGATGCCGTCCAGGCCATGTTCGACGCCAGTGACGAGCATATTCTCACCACGATCACCAAAGCTGTGCGGCAAGCCGGCGGGTCACGACAGATCTATATGGTGGTCGAGAACCAGCCGCAGGAATGGCGAATGATTGCGCCGCCGCAAGCGGGCGGCCATGGGGTCGATGCCATGTATAGCGACGACTTCCAGCATGCCGTGCGCGTGGCCGTCACCGGCCACAACGACTACTATTATCGCGACTATCTCGGTACCCCGCAGGAACTGGTTTCGGCGCTCAAATACGGCTTTCTCTATCAAGGCCAGCGCTCCGACATGCGCGACAAGGCCTATGGCACCTACAATCTGGCGACGCCGCCGGAGCACTTCGTGCATTTCCTCGAGAATCACGACCAGGTGGCCAATTCAGCCCGCGGCTTTCGGCTCTCGACTCTGGCCAGCCCGGCGCGTCTCAGGGCGATCACCGCGCTACTGCTGCTTGGCCCCCAGACACCGTGTCTGTTCCAGGGCCAGGAGTTCGGGGCGACCAACCCCTTCCTCTACTTCCTTGGACTCGAGGGCGAAGAGGCCCTATCGGTCGCAGAGGGCCGCGGCCAATCGGTCGGCCACTTCCCCAGCGTCGGCGACAAGGCCATGCAGGCAAGGCTGGCCGATCCGGCAGACCCCGCCACGTTCCGGACCAGCAAGCTCGACTGGTCCGAGGGGAAGCGTCACAGCGGGATTGTCGCCCTGCATCGTGATCTGCTGGCGCTCCGGCACGGCGAGCCCACGTTTTCGCAGGGCAGCGAGCGCCGGATCGATGGTGCCGTTATCGGCGATGCGGCGCTGCTGATCCGCTACATCACGCCCGATCCTGATGGCCACCGGCTCCTTCTGGTCAATCTGGGGCGCGATCTGCATATCGGGGTACTGGCCGAGCCCTTGCTGGCACCCTGCGATGGTCATCGCTGGACCATGGCCTGGTCGAGCGAGCATCCCGACTATGACGGCGCGGGCCGCCGCCCGGCCGATATGGAGCAATTCTGGATCCTCCCCGGCGATTGCGCGCTGCTGTTCCGCAGCGAGCCCCGCCCATGACACCGCCTAGCGCCACCTATCGGCTCCAGCTCAACAAGGATTTCACCTTCGCTGACGCAACCGCCTTGGTGCCCTATCTCGACCACCTGGGCGTCAGCCACGCCTACCTGTCGCCCATTCTCACGGCACGACCGGGCAGCACGCATGGCTATGACACGGTCGATCACACCCAGATCAACCCCGAGCTCGGCTCGCTCGACGATTTTCGCGCACTTGCGCAGGCGCTACGGCAGCGCAGCATGGGCGTCATTCTCGACTTCGTGCCCAACCATATGGGTGTCGGCGGCGCGGACAACGCGCTCTGGCTCGACGTGCTCCGCCATGGCGAAGCCAGCCGCTATGCCTCGTGGTTCGATATCGACTGGCACCCGCCGCATGCGGGCATGGATGGCAAGCTGCTGGTGCCGTTCCTTGGCGACAGCTACGCCAACTGCCTCGCCGCGGGGCATTTGCAGCTCAGGGACGACGGCGATGGCTTTGCCGTCTGGGCCTATGACAAGGAGAAGTTGCCGCTTCGGCCCGAGGATGCCGCCGCCTTGCTGGCGCGCCATGGTAGCCCGGAGGCCGCCATCGCCGCCCATACCGGGCAAGCCGGTCATGCCGGCAGTTGGGCCGCCCTCGACAGCCTCATCGCTAACCAGCACTGGCGGTTGGCCCATTTCTCGGTTGCGGCAGATGAAATCAACTATCGCCGCTTCTTCATCAACAGCGACCTGGCCGGCATTCGCCTCGATCGCCCTGACGTGTTCGAGCACGCGCATGCGCTGATCTTCTCGCTGATCGCGGAGGGCTTGGTCGATGGACTGCGCATCGATCACGTCGATGGCCTGCTCGATCCCAAGGGCTATCTCGAAACCCTGCAGGCCAAGTCGCCCCGACCGATCTATCTCGTCGTCGAAAAAATCCTGGCGCCGCACGAGGCGCTCGATGCCAGTTGGCCCGTTGATGGCACCACCGGCTACGAAGTCGGCACCCAACTCACCCGCGTGCTGATGCAGGCCACCAGCGAGCCGGAGGTGACCGCCGCCTATACCGATTTCATCGGCGAGACGGTCGCCTTCGACGCGGAGGTCCATTGCTGCAAGCTGCGCATCATGGACAATGAGCTGACGGCCGAGCTGGTCGCCCTGTCTCGGCGGTTTGCGGCCATTGCCCAATCGGTGACGGCAACCGCCGACCTGACCGAAGCCGGCCTGCGCCGCGCCTTGCGCGCGACGATTGCCGAGCTTTCGGTCTATCGGACCTATGCCGACAATCAGGGCGTCACGCCGCGCGACCAGCGCGAACTTCGCCGCGCCACTGGTCGCGCGCGCCGCCGCGAGCCGCAAGTCCAGCCCATGGTCTTCGATTTCGTCGAGGCCCTGCTGTGTGGCTCCCTGGGCTCGGCCTATGACCCGCATATGACTGCCGACACGCTGGGCCGTTTCCAGCAATATACCGGCCCCGTCATGGCCAAGGGCCTCGAAGACACCGCGCTCTATCGCGACAACAGGCTGGTCGCCCTCAATGAAGTCGGCGCCCATGCCGATCGGTTCGCGCTGTCCGTCGAGGCCTTCCACGACAGCAATCGCCGCCGGCAGGCTACTCATCCCGCCTCAATGATCGCCACCTCGACGCATGACACCAAGCGCGGCGAGGACATCCGCGCCATTATCGGGGCCATCGCCGATGCGCCTGCAATCTGGACAGCCGCCATCGGGGAATGGCGCGATCGCCTGTCGATCGACGACCACGACCCCATCCACCCCAACGACCTCTACCTGTTCTTCCAGCTGCTGCTGGGTGGCTGGCCGATGTCGGGCGAGGTTTCGGACCTGGCCGACCGCCTCAAGGGCGCCATGCAAAAGTCCCTGCGTGAGGCGCGCCAGCGCAGTGACTGGGGCGTCAACGACGTCGCCTATGAGCAGCGTGTTAGCGACTTCGTCGACAGGGCGCTGAGCGATGACATGTTCCTTGCCAGTTTCCACGCCTGGAGCACGCCCTTGCGCGACATCGGCCGCCGCAAGGCGCTGATCCAGGCCGCGTTGAAGCTCACCATTCCCGGCGTGCCCGATATCTACCGGGGCGCGGAGGACTGGGAGCAGAGCTTCGTCGATCCCGACAATCGCCGCCCGCTCGATTTCGCCTCGCTGGCACAGCGGCTGGCCGCTCCGCAATCGGGTCGCGACGACAAGCTGGTGCTGACGCAAAGCCTGTTGCAGCTGCGCCGCCGGCTGCCGCGCCTCTTCGCCGAGGGCAGTTATGAGCCCATCGATATGGGCCCGCAGGTGCTGGCCATCCGCCGCCGACACGAGGGCAACGAGCTCGTGGTCCTGGCCGATCTGTCGCCGGGGCACGAGAGCGGCCTCCCCTCGATCACCACCTTGCCTGCCGTTTACGGTTCAGCCACCGGCCCGGTCTGGGTCCTGGCGGACTAGTCCCGCGCCAGCACGATCAGCCGGTCGCCCGCCTGATACTGCACCGCTGTCCCTTTGGACGGGTTGACCAAGATGCCATTGGCAGCGGCACCCGGCCGGGGCCGGTGGTAGCCCATGGCGACTTCGCCGCGACTGCGGGCGGCTTCGGTGACGGTGTAGAAATTGACCGGAACGTCGAGCGCCACATAGTCGTCGATCGGCCGCATATAGATTTCCGAGCCTTCCTCGTCGAGGAGGTCGTCGAAGATCGCCGCCAGGTTCTCGTTCTCCGAGGCCTGGGCCAGCATCAAGCTGACCAGCTTGTTGCTGACCACGAAATCGTCGGCCCGCGTCACTTCGGCCAGCTCGCGATTGCGGACGTCGACCATTTCGGACACCACGTTGATGTGGATGCCCGCCGCGTCTGCGATCTTGCGCAGATGCAGCAGCGTCACCAGCGTCCGCGTATCGGTGGGCTGCGGGCCCAGCGTGTCGGAATAGCCCAGCACCAGCACGTGGTCATAGGCCGGAATATCGAGCCCCTCGAGCGCCGTGCGATCGGTGGTGTCGATATGGCCGTATTCGACGGTAAGGTTGGAACTGGCAATGGAGAGATTGCTCACCACGTCATCGAGATCAGGCGTGTCGGCCGCGATGGTCAGCAGCGAGCCGGGCGCCACGTAGCGGCTCAGCTCATAGGCAATGATGGCCGCGCGACGGTTCCAGCCCAGCACCAACACGCGCTCGGCAGCGGGTGGACGCGGACGGGCCGCGCGGATGGCGTCGGGATCGACGCTGATGCCATCGGTGACGATCTTGATCGCCGCATCGTCCTCGGCGATCAACACCGCCCGGGCGCCTTCGCCGATGATGGTCTCGAGTGGCGGATTAAGCGCCACGTGGCCTTCAGGCGTGACGAGGCCAATCAGCGTCGAGCTTTCATAGGCCATCAGCGCATCGCCGAAGGTGTTGCCGGTCAGGCCCGGCTGCTCGATGGTGTAGATCTCGCAGCCGTCGAAATCGAGCAGCTCGGAATAGACCGCCGAGAGCCCGGACTGACGGCTCGAATGCACCACGATACGGGCGATGAGGTCGTCGGCCAGCACCAGCTGCGCCTCCTTGCCCCCGACGACGCGGGCGACTTCGGCGTTCTTGGCGTCGCGGATTTCGGCGGCGATGCGATAGGGCGCCTCGCGGCGCTTGGGGTCATGCACCAGAGCCAGAACGGTCTTGACCACCTGGCTATCGGCCTCGGCGGCATCTTCATCGCCGGGCGACAGCACGATTATGGAGCGGGACTGCTGCGGCGACACGAGCGTCAGGTCATAGAGGTCGGTGGGGTCGCCGCTGCGGCAGATGACGCGGGTATTGCCCAGATCGGCGACCTTGGCCGCGATCTCGTCTTCCATCTCGACCTTGTCGCGATCAGCCATGATGACGATGCGCGGCCGCTTGCGGCTCTTGTTGGCCACCACCAGTTCGGCGACGATGTCGAAGATGGACGGGCTCCAGTTGAGGATGATGGTGTGATCTTCCTCCAGCACCTGGCTGCGGCCCTTGCGCAATTCATCGAGCTTGCCCTCGATGCCTGAGGACAGCACGCCGATCAGCGTCGAGACGATGAAGATACCGCCGATGGTCACGGCCAGCATGACGATGCGGAACACCCAACCGGTATCGCCCCCCATCGTGCCGGCATCGAGCGTTCGCATCAGCGAGGCCCACATGGCCTCGACAAAGCCCAGCGCCTCGCCGCCTTCGGGCGTGATGCGCAAAAGCGCAATGATCGCGCCGGCCAGGATGATGACCACGAGTGACAGCACCGCCAGCCAGCCGATCAGGGCGATCGGTCCGACCGACATCGACTTGTCGAACTCATAGCGCAGGCGCGCGCCCCAAGAAATGCGCTGGCTCATCAATGGTCCCCCGGCCCGTCCCCTGGGCCTTGTTGTTAAAAAACCTTTAACGGAGAGCGCGGCCAAGGCAAACCAGATTTGCCATCGCCCACAGAGGATGCCGTCAATTTGCCATCAAGCTGCCCCGATTTGGCTCTATCGCGCCAAATGACAAATCAGGTTAAGGTAGCGGCATGACCATCGGAACCACATTGGGCAAGGGCGCAGGCATGGCCGGCACGGCAGTGATGCTGGCGCTGGTCGTCGCAGGCTGCTCGATGAGTTCGTTCAAGCCGGCTGCCGGTCCGGCCAGCGCGGCGCTGGCGAGTTTTGCCGCACCCGCGACGCCGGCTGGGCACGTGCCCGACGCGACGGCGGTGCCCCAAGCAGCGGCGATGGCCTATGCCGGCGGCTCACTCGATGGCCTGATCTCGCATTATTCGCAGCATTACAGCGTGCCCGAGGCTCTGGTGCGCCGCGTCATCGTGCGCGAGAGCAACTACAATCCGGCCGCGCGCAACGGGCCGTATTACGGCCTGATGCAGATCAGCCACGCCACTGCGTCCGGCATGGGCTATCGCGGTTCGCCATCGGGCCTGCTCGATGCCGAAACCAACCTGCGCTATGCGGTCCGTTATCTGGCTGGCGCCTATGTGGTCGCCGGTGGCAATTACGACCAGGCCGTGCGGTTCTATGCCCGCGGCTATTACTACGACGCCAAGCGGGCTGGCTTGCTGGAAGAGTCTGGGCTGCGCTGAGCGCATCACCAATCGTTCGAATATGCGGAAGCAACCCCTCCCTAGCCCTCCCCTCAAGGGGGAGGGTGGTCTCCACTCGACGGCACCACCTCAGCAAACCCCACTGGGTCCACCTTCCCCCTTGAGGGAGGGCAAGCAAAGCTTGGCGCGGCAGCGCCTAGCGTCGCTCGGAAGGGGGTATCGGAAGCCCGGATATCTTGCCCCTAAGCAACCGGCGCCACGCGCCCAGCCAATAGCCTTGAAATCTGCGTCGCCAAATCGGCCTGCTGATAAGGCTTGGCCAGGCGTGGCAGGTCCGTCGTCGTGCCACTGGGCAAATCCGCGTAACCCGTCGCCAGCAATATCGGCAGGTCCGGAAAGCGTTCGCGGGCGCGGTTGGCCAGCTCCACGCCGGTCATCCCCGGCATGGCATAGTCGGTGATCAGCGCGTCGATCCGCTTGCCGCTGTCCAGAATGGCCAGCGCTTCCTTGCCCGAATAGGCTTCGAGCACGGTGTGGCCAAGGTCCTGCACCATGTCGACAGTGTTCATGTTGATCAGCGCATCGTCGTCAACGACGAGGATCACCGAGGCCTGCGGGGTCACAATTACTTCGGGTTCCATTTTCAGAACCTCCATCACGGGTGTTGCCGACACCGGCAGCCAAAGTTCGGCTGTCGTGCCCTCTCCCAATTTGCTTTTGAGCTGCAGCGCCCCGCCGAGCTGTACGGCCAAGCCATGGACCATAGACAGGCCCAGACCGGTTCCCTTGCCCAGCTCCTTAGTCGAGAAAAATGGCTCAATTGCGCTGGCCAGCGTCGTTTCGTCCATGCCGATGCCGGTATCGCTGACCGAAAGCTTGAGGAATCGCCCCTTAAGCCCCAGCCCGCTCTTCTGGCCATCTTCCTCGACCAGCCTCAGCGCCAGCCTGCCACCTTCGGGCATGGCGTCGCGCGCATTGACCGCCAGGTTGAGAATGGCCAGTTCGAGCTGGTTGGCGTCGATCTTGGCCGGCGGCAGGTCCGGCGCGATATCGAGTTCGATGGCGACCAGGGGGCCGATCGATCGCTCCATCAGGCCACGCATGCCTTCGAGCAGTCCGCCCAGATCGGTCGGTTCGGGCTTCAGATCCTGGCGGCGGGCAAAGGCGAGCAGGCGCGAGGTTAGCGATGCGCCGCGCTGGGCGCCCTGCAGCGCGCCATCGATGAAACGCTGGATTTGCGGATCGTCGGGCAGGCGCTTGCGCAGCAGTTCGAGATTGCCCTGGATGGCCGCCAGGAGGTTGTTGAAGTCATGCGCCACGCCGCCGGTCAGCTGACCGATGGTTTCCATTTTCTGGGCCTGGCGCAACTGCTCCTCGGCCCGGCGGCGCTCGGTCATTTCGCGGAAGAAGGCGGCGCCACCGACGATTTCGCCATCGCCGCCGCGCAGTGGCGCATGCTGGCTTTCGAGGACGACATTGCCGCTGGTCAGCGTCGTCATTTCGATTTCTTCGATCGGGCCGGAAATGCCGACCAGCGCATCGCGCAGGCGATGGTCGATCGCTTCGGTCTGACCGTCCCCAATGACCCGGGCCAGCGGACGCCCCAGCACGGCCGGCGCCGGCAGGCCGAAGATGCGCTCCATCACCGGGTTCCAGATCGTCACCCGCAGCTCAGTGTCATAGGCCACGATGCCGGCTGGCACGCTGGTCAGCAGCAGCCCGGACAAAGCACGCTCGCCGCGAAGCGCCTGTTGCGTCCGCTCACGCTCGGCGGCAACAGCGGCCAGCAGCTTCTCGCGCTCGGCTTCGGCTGCCTTGCGCGCTGAAATGTCGGATGCCACGCCCACCACGGTGTGCGGCTGGCCATAGCGATCCAGCAGCACCCGCGCCCTTGTATCGACCCAATGCTCGCTGCCATCGGGCCAGTGAACCCGATATTCCAGCACCAGGTCAGCACCGGTGCGGGTGGCGTCGTCGAAGGCGCGCTGCACGCGGGTCTGGTCCGAGAGAACGACGGCCTCGATCAGATCGGCAAACAGCAACGGCTCGTCCGGTCGCCGTCCGAAGCAGGCTCTGAACTGGTCCGAACCGGTCAGAAGCAGTTCATCAATTCTAAGCTCCCACGAGCCCATGCGACCCGCCAACAAAGCCGTTTGCAGCCGCTGTTCACCCTCCCGCACATCGTCGAGATAGCGTCGCGACTGATACTGCCGGCGCCGACCGCGGAGCGCGTTGTCGACGACGTTCAGCAAGGCCGAGGGGTGAAATGGGCGTTCCAGCACGATCACATTGCCGAGCGCCACCTGCAATTGCGCCATCAATGCCGTCTGCTCGGCACCGCCGGCACGCTGGCTGAGGATCACGAAGGGAAAGTCCGACCATGGCGCCTGTTCATCGGTCCAGTTCTTGAGCGCCGACACGTCAGCATATTGCAGCGCTTCGCTGGTTATGATGGCAAGCCCTGCGCCCTCGATCATTGCCGCAACCAGTTCGGCGATCGTATTGCGCGCTTCGGCCTGTCGCCCGGCATCGGCCAACAACGTTTCTGCGACTGCGCCGTCGCGCCCACGCGGCGCAAGGATAAGCGCTCGTTCTGAATTGATCACACGCGGCTATCCCCGTTGGCGGGACCAAAACGGCCATCGCCCTCTGATCCCAGCAGTGGGTTGTGGGTGCCAGTATAGGTGGGCACCCCGCGCAGCACACCTTGGAAATCCTCCAACGGCTCGCCGATGGAAATGCCGGTGCGCCCAATGCGATATTCGCGGATCGTGTCCTCGTGCTGGCCAGAGCGCTTCTTGATCACCGAAATGGCGCGACGCACGCGGCCCATGGCCTCGAAATAGCGTAGCAGGATGACGCTGTCGGCGAGGTAGGTAATATCGACCGGCGACTTCATGTCCCCAACCAGGCCATGCTGGGCCACGGTGACGAATGTCGTCGCGCCCTGGCGATTGAGATATTGCAGCAGCTCGTGCATGTGCAACAGCAGGGCCTGTTCCTCGGGCATGGATGCCTGGTAACCGTTCAGACTGTCGATAACGACGGTTTTGACCTGGGCCTTGTCCACCCGGCTACGCACGCGATGCGCGAACTCACCCGGTGACAATTCCGCAGCATCCACCTGCTCGATGAGCAGGTTTCCACCGTCCTGCAGGGCCTGCAAGTCAATGCCCATGGCCTTGGCACGCGTGAACAGCAGGCCCAGCTCCTCGTCAAAAATGAACAGAGCCGCCTTTTCCCCACGCTCGACCGCAGCCCGTGCGAAATGCAATGTCAGCAGCGACTTTCCGGCGCCCGCAGGCCCCAGCACGAGCGCGCTCGACCCCCGTTCGAGGCCGCCACCCAACAGGGCGTCGAGTTCTGGGATATTGCTGGTCAACGCCGACCGATCAAACCGGGTGCGGTGCTCGCTTGCAACCAGCCGCGGGAATACATCCACGCCGCCGCGTCGAATGGTGAAATCGTGATAGCCGCCACGATAGGCTTGGCCGCGATATTTCAGGACGCGCAGCCGCCGACGCTCGGCGCCGTAGGTCGGCGCAAGTTCCTCCAGCCGCATCACGCCATGCGCGACCGAATGCACGGTCTTGTCGTTGGCGTCACTGGTCAGATCGTCCAGCATCAGCACCGTCGCGCCATTGCGGGCAAAATAGTGCTTCAGCAGCAGTATCTGGCGGCGATACCGAAGCGAGCTCTGCGCCAACAGGCGGATTTCCGAGAGGCTGTCGAGCACGATACGGTCGGGCTTGACGCGTTCCACCGCCTCGAACATCGCCTTGGTCGCCTCGCCCAGCTCCAGATCGGACGAATACAGCAGCGATTGCTGTTGCTCGCTGTCGAGCAGGCTTTCGGGTGGCGCCAGTTCGAAGATTTCGAACTTGTCGTCGATCTCCCAATCGTGGGAATTGGCCGTGAGGCGGAGTTCGGCCTCGGTTTCCGAAAGGGTGACGTAGAGCCCTTTTTCACCGCGCGCATGGCCTTCGAGCAAAAACTGCAGCGCAATGGTCGTCTTGCCGGTACCGGGGCTGCCCTCCAGCAGATAGAGGTGCCCGCGGGCCAATCCGCCCACAAGAATATTGTCGAGGCCGGCGACGCCGAGCCTGGCTTTTTTGTTGTCAGCGATGTCGGACATGACGCTCTCTACCGATTCTCTTTGACTGGGCCTTTCCGCCCCAATCCTTGCCAACGCGTCGAGTTGTGCCCCGGTTCCCGCTGCCCAAGGCCTTTTTGCCGCGGCAAAACTCCCCTAAAGTTGCGCCTCGCTCCTGAATGGAATCGCCTCATGCATCTGCTGCTCGTCGACGGCTCGGGTTATATTTTCCGCGCCTTCCATGCCCTGCCGCCGCTCAATCGCAAGTCTGATGGCCTACCCGTCGGCTGCGTGCAGGGTTTCTGCAACATGCTGTGGAAGCTGATGGAAGACTTGAAGGGCGAGGACGAGCCGACCCACATGGCCGTCATCTTCGACGCCAAGGGCAAGACCTTCCGCGACGATTTCTTCGCCGAATACAAGGCGCAGCGGCCCCCGGCCCCGCCTGAGCTCGTGCCGCAGTTCCCGCTGACCCGCGCCGCCACCCGCGCCTACAATATCGAATCCATCGAGATGGAGGGCTGGGAGGCCGACGATATCATCGCCACCTATGCCGCCATGGCCCGCAAGGCCGGCGGCAAGGCGACCATCGTCTCGTCCGACAAGGACCTGATGCAGATGGTCGAGGCCGATGGCTCGATCCGCCTGCTCGACACCATCCCCCGTCCCGGACAACCTCCCCTCCGCTGGATCGGCGTCGATGAGGTGTTCAACAAATTCGGCGTCACCCCCGACAAGGTCATCGACGTGCAGGCGCTCTGCGGCGACAGCGTCGACAACGTGCCCGGCGTGCCCGGCATCGGCGTCAAGACGGCCGCCGAGCTGATCAACCAGTATGGGTCGGTGGAAAACCTGCTCGAGCATGCCGGCGAGATCAAGCAGAATGCCCGCCGCGAAAAGCTGATCGCCAATGCCGACAGCGCCCGCCTCAGCAAGCGCCTCGTCACCCTCGCGCAGGACGTGCCGGTCGCGCTCGATCTGGATGCCCTGGCGCGCCAGCCGGTCGAGCCGGGCAAGCTCTTTCCCTTCCTCAAGGCGATGGAGTTCGCCACCATCACCAAGCGCCTGGCCGGCCTGCTCGGCGCCGATCCCGATGCCTGGGAGCCCGATCCGGAACTGGCCGTGGCGCCCGTCGCCCCTGTCGGATTCAACAACGAAGCCCGCGCCGAGGCCCGTGCCGCCAGGCAGGAGGCCGAGGGTCGCGCCGGCTCGCCCGTGGTGCTGCATGCCGCCGCCATGCATGAGGCCACCAAGGCCATTCCGTGGACGCCGGAAAACTACGAAATCATCCGAGACGCCGCCCACCTGCAGCGCTGGATCGACATGGCCTATCGCGAGGGCCTCGTCGCCACCGATGCCGAGTCGACCGGCCTCGACAACCAGACCGCCGACCTCGTCGGCCTCAGCTTCGCCACCCAGCCCGGCAACGGCGCCTATCTGCCGCTCGGCCACTCCACCGGCGAGAACGACATCTTTGGCGGCGGCAAGGCCGAGGGCCAGATGGATAGCCGCGAGGCGCTGGCGATGCTCCGTCCGCTTTTCGCCGACAAATCCATCCTCAAGATCTTCCACAACGCCAAATACGACCTGGGCCTGCTCGCCCGCTACGATGTGGCGGTGAACAGCTATGACGACACCCTGCTCCTCAGCTATTCGCTCGACGGCCCGCAGTTCAACACCATGAGCGAGCTGGCCGACCACTGGCTCGGCGTGCCCGGCCAGTCGATCAAGGACCTGATCGGTTCGGGCAAGGGCCAGATCACCTTCGCCCAGGTCGAGATCGACAAGGCCGCCCGCTATGCCGCCGAAGACAGCGACATGACCCTGCGCCTGTGGCGCATCCTGAAACCCCGCCTCGCCGCCGAGGGCATGACCACGCTCTACGAAACCATCGAGCGGCCCCTGGCCCCCGTGCTCGCCCGCATGGAAGGCCGTGGCATTTCCGTCGACCGGCAAATCCTCGCCCGGCTCTCGGGCGATTTCGCCCAGCGCGCCGCCGCGCTCGAGGCCGAGGCCTATGAGCTGGCCGGCTCCAATTTCAACCTCGGCTCACCCAAGCAGCTCGGCGAAATCCTGTTCGATCGCATGGGCCTCGAAGGCGGCACCAAGACCAAGACCGGCGCCTGGTCCACCGGCGCCGATGTGCTCGAAGACCTCGCCCTCAAGGGCATTCCGCTCGCCCGCACCATTGTCGACTGGCGCCAGCTCACCAAGCTGATGGGCACCTATACCAATGCCCTGCCCGAATACATGAACGCCCGCACCGGCCGCGTCCACACGACGTATTCGCAGCACTCCGTGCTCACCGGTCGCCTCAGCTCCAACGATCCGAACCTGCAGAACATCCCGGTCCGCACATCAGATGGCCGCAAAATCCGCACCGCCTTCGTCGCCGCCCCCGGCAAGATGCTGATCTCGGCCGATTACAGCCAGATCGAGCTGCGCGTCCTCGCCCATATCGCCGATATCCAGTCGCTCAAGGACGCCTTCGAGGAAGGCCTCGACATTCACGCCATGACGGCGTCGGAAATGTTCAACGTCCCGGTCGAAGGCATGCCGTCGGACGTGCGCCGCCGCGCCAAGGCGATCAATTTCGGCATCATCTACGGCATTTCCGCCTTCGGCCTCGCCAACCAGCTCGGCATCGAGCGCGGCGTCGCCGGCGACTACATCAAGACCTATTTCGAGCGCTTCCCCGGCATCAAAGACTATATGGACGAGCAGCGCCGCCGGGTGAAAGTCGATGGCTATGTGATGACCATCTTCGGCCGCAAGATCAATTTCCCCAACGCCAATTCCTCCCACGCCGCCGAACGCAGCTTCGTCGAACGCGCCTCGATCAACGCCCCCATCCAGGGCTCCGCCGCCGACATCATCCGCCGCGCCATGATCCGCATGGAACCCGAACTCAAGGCCGCCGGCATCGAGGCCGACATGCTGCTGCAGGTGCATGACGAACTGATCTTCGAAGTTCCGGAAGGCACGGAGGACATCGCCATGCCCGCCATCAAGCGCGTCATGGAAGGCGCGGCAGAGCCAGCGGTGCGGCTGACGGTGCCGATCCAGGTGGATGCGCATGCGGCCAAGAACTGGGATGAGGCGCACTAAGGGGTACCCCCAACTCGCCCCACCCACCGCGCGTCACCCTCGGGCTTGACCCGAGGGCACTGCACTTGCCGCCCAGCGGGCAAGTACAGTCTCCTCGGGTGACGCGCTGTGGAGATGGCTACTTCACGATCTCATCCCAAAGATCGCGCCATTCCGGATTACCCTCCTCGATCAGCGCTTCCTTCCACTGCCTGTACCACCGCTTGAGCGACGTCTCGCGCTGGATCGCATCCTCGATCCGGACGTAATCCTCGAAATACACCAGCCGCTTGATGTTGTTCGTCTTGGTATAGCCCTCCACCAGCCCCTCCCGGTGCTGGTAGACGCGGGCGACAAGGTTGCTCGTGACGCCAACATAGGTGCGCCCACGCCGCATATCCGCAAGGATATAGATATATCCACCCATGCCCCATCATCGAAAGTACAGTGCCCTCGGGTCAAGCCCGAGGGTGACGATCTGTGGTGTTGGCGAGATGGTACCCCACCCACCGCACGTCACCCTCGGGCTTGACCCGAGGGCTCTACACTTGCTCAACTCCGGTATGACCACCACCGAAGAAATCCCCCTCACCGGCGGCGGCCGCACGGCGGTCAGCCGCATCGGCGACACCGTCCACCGCCAGACCGGCCCCTGGGCCGCCTCCGTCCACGCCCTGCTCCGCCATCTCGAAGCCGAAGGCTTCAGCGGCGCCCCGCGCGTCATCGGCACCGGCTTCGACGACCAGGGTCGCGAAACAGTCAGCTTCATCCACGGCGTCTCGCTCCATCCCGGCCCCTGGCCCGACGAGGCGATGTTCAATCTTGGCAAGATGCTCGCCGACTTCCACCGCGCCAGCGCCAGCTTCGTGCCACCGGATGACGCCGTCTGGCGCCCCTGGTTCGGCCGCGAACTCGGCGTCGGACCGCGCATCATCGGCCATGGCGACCTGGGCGACTGGAACATCATCGCCCACGACCACCAGCCCGTCGGCTTCATCGATTGGGAACAGGCCGGCCCGGTCGATCCGCTGGTCGAACTGGCCCAACTGTGCTGGCTCAACGCCCATCTCTTCGACGACGACCTGCAACTGCGCATCGGCCTGCCACCCCTGCCCATCCGCGCCAAAAAACTCCGCTACATCGTCGACGGCTACGGCCTCGCAGCCGCCGACCGCGCCCGGCTGGTGCCCACCATGATCGAACTGGCCATAGCCGACGCAGCGAACGAAGCGACGCAGGCCGGTCTCACGCCCGACAGCACCGGCCCGGTCGATGCGCTGTGGGCGATGGCATGGCGGGCGAAGAGCGCGGCGTGGATGGGACGTAACAGGGGGGCGTTGGAGGCGGTGCTTGTTTAGAGAGCGACGCCGCGCCATTGTCCGGTAAACAAAAGTCTCGAATGCTTTGGCACAAATTTGGGGGAGCGAAGAGTGAGAGATCTCGCGATAGTACTATACGCGTCGGACTACACGAACGCTGGCAAGCTGCCCGCTTGCCAGCGTGATGCTAAGGCAATCCAAGAACTTCTCCTTGCGTCAGATCAATTTGACGACGTTACATTAATTGACGGAAATCTTGGATCTTCGGCGGCGAAAGACGCATTGATAGATTTTGCAAAACGTTACGAAACAGAAGACGTCGGCACTCTTTTCTTTTACTTTAGCGGTCATGGCCGAGTAAAAGACGGTCAGTTTTTTCATCTACTAGCGGACTACGCTGAACGTCAGATCAGACAGACCTCTATTGAGAACTACGAGCTGGATCAGATCCTAAAAAGTCTGTCTCCAAACTTGTGCGTTAAGGTCGTAGATGCATGCCAATCGGGATTTTCCTACGTTAAGGAAGGCGCCGAGTTTAAGGAATATGTGTCGAAATCTAGCGAAGAATACAAAAGTGTCTATTTCATGTATTCTTCTCAGTCGACGGAATCGTCGTTTGCTGACGATAGAATGAGCTATTTCACAAATAGCTTCTTAAGTTCAATAATTCGCCGAAAATCAAATGGAATTCGTTACAAAGATATAGTTGACTACATTTCAGACGATTTCTCGTCATCTGGCCTGCAAACACCTGCATTCGTCATACAGGCCAAACTCACTGAAGTCTTTATGCCAGTTACTGACGAAATCATTCGGCGACTGGAGCCTTACCTAGCCAACTCCCCTTTTGACACCCCTAAAGCCGAAAGCAAACTGAGTCTCGCTGAGAGAATCCGTTTCGACGCCAGTCGGTATCTGGAAAGGACCGAAGCCATGGCTATTGTGGAGTCAGTACATTCGGCTCTTGCGGAGCTGAAGTTGACGGGAGAGGTCGAGGGCCTATTCACCGCCGAAGCGATTGCCGAAGAGCGGCAGCCCCCGAGTGCGGACCTAATTGGAGACTGGATAAATCGGAACAACGCGGACAAGGCCCTATTTGCAAAGGCAGTAACCAAGCAGGAAAGCTACACTGAAAGAGTCCTAAAGCGAAGTTCTTTCGGATTGTTAACAAACTATACCGACCCTTTTAAGGAAAAGACTGACGAAGATTACGAGTTTACAACTAAATATCGTACAGTTGTAAGTGATTTTGAGCACACTACTGACATGCCGTTCACTTACGTTCGGGTCAGACTTACGCCGGCGGTAAAAAATTTGGCGCCAGAAGAGTTGTTAGTTGTTCCGGTGATCTCGTTAACTTCCATAAGAGTCTTTTACGGCTTCTCGCATTTCAAGATTGTCGACTGGGGAAAAGTGCAGAGGCTGGGAAAGGTTGTCTGGCAGACAGCGGAGTTTGAGATGACTGATGCAAAGTCAGTTTTGCTTCACTTGGATAGCGTGTGGTCCGAGTTTCTTACGTTTGTGGAAGGCGGGCTCCTCGAGCGCTTTCCCAATGTCGACGAAGAGGCAGCCTTAGTCCCAGACAAGGCCGCCAAAAGTGAACACTCACAGCGACCTCGCAAATGAGGTCGCGCGGATGCCCACGGCGAAGGCCGGAATCCATGTCCGTGGCGCGCCGCGGCATCCAGCGTATGGACAACCCACCGCATGGATTCCGGCCTGCGCCGGAATGACATCGTGGGTGGTGTGGCATGGTGGCCGGAACGGACCCGGCTAAAGCCCCACCTCATGCGACAAATCCCGCCAGGTCGGGTTCTTCCCTCGACCCAGTCCCACCGCCAGGTCCACAATGCGCTTCTCGCGCTTGGCACTGCGCCCTCACCCCCACCGGGTCATTCCGGCGCAGGCCGGAATCCAGGTCCGTGGCGCGCCGCCACATCCAGCGCATGGATAGCCCACCGCATGGATTCCGGCCTGCGCCGGAATGACATCGTGGGTGGTGTGACATCGTGGGCGGAACGGACGCGGCTAAAGCCCCGCTCGTGCGACACATCCCGCCAGGTCGGGTTCTTTCCCTCGATCCAGTCCCGCCGCCAGTCCACAATGCGCGTCTCGCGTGTGGCACTGCGCCCTCAACCCCCACCGGGTCATTCCGGCGCAGGCCGGAATCCAGGTCCGTGGCGCGCCGCCACATCCAGCGCATGGATAGCCCACCGCATGGATTCCGGCCTGCGCCGGAATGACATCGCGGGGGGTGTGACATGGTGGCCGGAACGGACGCGGCTAGAGCCCCGCTCGTGCCACACATCCCACAAGGCCGGGTTCTTCCTCGACCCAGTCCCACCGCCAGTCCCCAATGCTCTTCTCGCGCCTGGCACTGCGCCCTCAACCCCCACCGGGTCATTCCGGCGCAGGCCGGAATCCAGGTCCGTGGCGCGCCGCCACATCCAGCGCATGGATAGCCCACCGCATGGATTCCGGCCTGCGCCGGAATGACATCGTGGGTGGTGTGACATCGTGGGCGGAACGGACGCGGCTAAAGCCCCGCTCGTGCGACACATCCCGCCAGGTCGGGTTCTTTCCCTCGATCCAGTCCCGCCGCCAGTCCACAATGCGCGTCTCGCGTGTGGCACTGCGCCCTCAACCCCCACCGGGTCATTCCGGCGCAGGCCGGAATCCAGGTCCGTGGCGCGCCGCCACATCCAGCGCATGGATAGCCCACCGCATGGATTCCGGCCTGCGCCGGAATGACATCGCGGGTGGGGACAGCGTCTAGAACCAGTCCTCAATCTCATGCGACAAATCCCGCCAGGTCGGGTTCTTCTCCTCGATCAGGCGGACTTTCCAGTCGCGGTGCCACTCCTTGATGCGCTTCTCGCGCTGGATGGCGGACAACGGGCGGTCATGCACCTCGTACCAGACCAGCCGCGTGACCTTGTGGCGGGCGGTGAAGCTTTTGGGATCGACGTGGTTCTTGTGCTGCCAAATACGGCCGGCCGGGTTGCCGGTGACACCGGTATAGACCGTGCCGCCCTTCATGCTCGCCATGATGTAGACGATGAAGACCTTCCCCATGGGTCAAGGAAAGCATGGTGGCACCGCGCCCTCAACCCCCAACGGGTCATTCCGGCGCAGGCCGGAATCCATGTTCGTGGCGCGCCGCGACATCCAGCGTGAGGGGCGGTCACCGCATGGATTCCGGCCTTCGCCGGAATGACATCGTGGATGGGTGCGGTCGTGCTTAGCCACCTGGCCCCGGCATCGTGGCTCTCGACACCCCCTCCCAACCTCCCCCATCAAGGGGGAGGTGCCGTCCTGTGGGTTGGACTGGATCGCGCCAAACGAGTGGAGCGGACACCTCCCCCTTGATGGGGGAGGAAGGTGGGGGTGGGGCCACGCGCTCAAAACCCCGACTTATCCCCCTTATCCTCGCCTCCCAAACCTCCAGCATAATCCCCCCATCACCCCACTCGGCGGCCTGCAGGCGAACAGTGGTGGGGTGAGCCGGGTGGGGGCTTTGCCTCTCCCACAGGTTCGGGCCCGGGCGGAAGCGTGTGCGCGACCCCCCATGCCGTTCCAAAAACCGGCACCCCGAGATGGCTTCCGTCTCACTACTAAAAATACCTAGAGGCGAAAGCCGTCTCGGGGTCCGCTCGCTGCCCGCTTGGGCATGCATCCAATGTGACAACCGCAATCCAGGCGGCGCCTTGGCACGTCCGGTCAGCGCCGCGTCAGCGTAACCGTCCGTCCTTCGCCGCCGGGCGGGATGGCCAGTTCAACCACCAGCGTCGCCGCCGCCACCAGTTCGGGCGAGCGCGCCGCCCATTCGACCAGTACGATGGCGTCGGGATTGTCGAGCAGCCCCAGCTCATCCACCTCGCGCGGATCGCCCAGCCGGTAGAGATCGGCATGCAGCACCGGTCCAACAGGCGTGTCATAGGGCTGCACCAGCGCAAAGGTCGGCGAGGGCACTTCCAAGGCGGGATCACCGGCCAGGCTGCGGATGATCGCCCGGGCCAAAGCCGTCTTCCCGGCCCCCAGATCGCCCTCGAGCAGCACGATATCCCCGGGGGCCAGTTCTGCGGCTAGACTGGCGCCGAGGGCTGCGGTGGCGGCATCGTCGGGGAGGAGGGTTTGCAAGAGTGTTCGTCCATCTGGTCGCCCCACCAACTACCACAGCGTCATTCCCGCGGAAGCGAGAATCCATTCGTCGCCACGGCATTTGCAGGAGTGGATTCCCGCCTTCGCGGGAATGACGTGGTGGACAGCGAAGACCTAAGGAAACCTTACTCCGCCACACCGGCCATGGCGCTGTCGCGCGGCAGGTTGACGATGATCTTGCTGCCGCGCGGTTCGCGCTTTTCGGCCGAGATGGTGCCACCATGGAGGTTGACGAAGGTCTTGACGATGGCCAGCCCCAGGCCGGCCCCGCGCTGGCGGCCGCTGCCGCCGGGATTGTCGAGTCGGGTCAGGATGGCCGATTTCATTTCGTCGGTGAGGCCGGGGCCCTCGTCCTCGATGACGAACAGCATGCGATCGGCGCGGTGCATGATCGAGAGCCGGATTTCCCCGCCGGGCGGCGAGAAGCGGGCGGCGTTGGACAGCAGGTTATACAGCACCTGCACGATGCGCGTGCCATCGGCGATGAAGGGCGGCAGGTGGTCATCGATATCGACCACCAGATTGATCGGCTTCTCGCCCGAGATTTCGGGGAAGGTGGCCGAAAGGCCGGCGCGGGCCTTGTCGACCAGGTTCTGCACGTCGAGCAGTTCGGGCCGTAATTCGGCAATGCCGGCATCGACCGAGGCCAGGTCGAGGATGTTGTCGATCAGCACGCCCAGCGTGACGGAGGAGGCGCGGATATAGTCGATATAGGCGGCCTGCCGGTCATTGAGCGCGCCGCCCTCATTGGCCAGCAGGTCGGCAAAGCCGATGATGTTGGTCAGCGGTGAGCGCAGTTCGTAGGAGACGTTTTCGACGAAGGCGTCCTTGAGCACATCGGCCGCCACCAGCGCGTCGTTGCGCTCCTTGAGCACCTTGGAATAGCCGGCGCTCTCGGTGACATCGAGGAAGGTCATCATGGTCTGCCCATCGGGCAAACGGGTGATGGCATAATCGAGCAGGCGATTGTCGGAGCGGTTGATGCGGCCGGTCTGGTCGGAGCGGGTGGGGTTGAGATCGATGATGCCGCGTTTCAGATCGCGCCAGATGCTGGCGCCGTCCTCGGGAATGGCGCGGCCGGAGGCCTCGGCGATCTGGTCGATATGGGGGTTTTGCCCCAGCTCGTTCATCGGCAGCTTCCACAGCGCCGAGAGGCGCGGATTGGATAGGGTCAGCCGGCCATTGGTGCCAAACACGGCCACGGCCTCGGAGAGCGCGTTGATGGTTTCGCGCTGCACATTGGAGAAGGCCTTGTTGGTGCTCTCGAGCTTGAGCCGCTCGGTGATGTCCTCGAAGACATAGATCACCCCGCCGCTCGATCCGGCCGGCGCCGAGATCACCTTGATGGTGCGGCCATCGGGCAGGTGCCAGGGGTCGTTCTCATGCGGATCCTTGCGGGCATAGGACTTGAGATGCTCGCTGCGCCAGGTCTGGTAATCGACCTGATTGGGCAACATGCCCTCGGTGCGCAGCTTGTCGAGAATGGCGCGCTCGTCGAGGCCCAGGGTGAGGAACTTGGTGTCGAGGTGCCAGAGATTGGCATAGGCCTGGTTGAACTGCACCAGCTCGCGCTTGGCATTGAAGATGGCGATGGGCGTCGCCAGCGTATCGATGATGCCGCTGATATGGGCGATGCCCGGCTCGACGGGCCTCGCGGCCTGGTCTTCCACCGGACGCAAAAGGCCGGCGCGGCCACCCGCGACGGGGAATTCCACCAATTCGAAGGCCCCGGCGGCGCGCCAGGCGACCGACAGCGTCGCCGGCTTATCCCCCGCGGCGCAGGCGGCCATATGCTGCTTGAGCTGGGCCGGCTCGAGCAGTTCGGGGGGCGCGGTTTCGCTGCCCGTCTTGCCGATCGAGCGGGCCAATTGCAGGTAGGGCCCGTTGGCATAGATCAGCCGGTTCTCGGCATCGCGGGCAAAGGCAGGCTTGGTCAGCGTGGCGAGCACGGCGCGGACGCTGGTCATGTCGCCATCGGCGGCAGCCGCCACCAGGTTGGGTTCGGCACTCGGCTGCAGGAAAGCGGGGCGCAGGCGCATCGCGGCGCCGCCACCGAGCACCCAGCCATTGGCCCGGATCACCCGGCCGTCGAGCGCATTGAGGCTGATGCCGAAGGCATGGCCATGTACGCGCAGATCTTCGAGCAGACGGGCGAGCCGGTCGGCGTCGCCGTCTTTCAGCCAGCTTTGAAAATTGAGCACGCTTTCAGGCTGTCGCCCGATCGGCAGCACCGAGGCGGCCTGCCCGAGCAGCTTGGGCGCGCCATTGCCGTTCTCGGTCCACAACACGGTCACTTCGCGCGTCCCGGAAAGCAGCGCCTCGTATTCATCGACCAGGGCACGCAGCCCGGCGATCTGTTCGGAGGCCCTGCGCCGGGCGGCCTTGCCGTCGGACAGCATGGTACGGACCACGGCCATGGCGAGAAGCGCGAAGCAGCCCGCGCCAACAGCGATGGCGAGAGGAGCCGCACCGGCGAAGCTGGTCGTCTGGATGCCCTGGGCGAGGGCGGGGACCGCCGTCATCAGGGTAAGAGGGGCTGCACCAGCAAGTGCGAATCCCCAATGCTTCCGGAACCGATCCGGCGCCATGCGCGGCCCTCTAGGTCAAATTGATGTCGTTGCCAGCCCGACGCCCCAAAGCGTCGGTTACGCCTGCACTTGAGGAGCCGGCCTACGCGACCCCACAGGATCTTGCCGCCTCCGACCGGTTGCGTGTCCCCCAGCAACCGAATCACCATGACCATACCGGCGTGGGGAATCGCCTAAAAGAGTCTTAATGGCTGTGCATTATGGGCAAAGGCGCGATATCGGGGATTGACCGGGAACGAAGCAGCAACTTCAAAGCGGCCGCCTTTGGCGGCGAAATCGCTCCCGCGGAGCGATTTCAGCTGAGAAGGCCGTGAGGGCTACGCCCGAATGGCACGAAGCCTAAATGCTGTGCGCCGTGCGCACCCCCTTCACCCGCCACAAACAGCAGCGCCCGCAGCAAGAGGCAGCGGGCGCCGGAGGTCAATTCAATCCAGGCCTAGTACCGGTATTCGCCCGACTTGAACGGCCCGTTCTGGGTGACGCCGATATAGTCGGCCTGATCCTTGGTGAGCTTGGTCAGCTTGGCGCCCAACTTGGCCAGGTGCAGTTCGGCGACCTTTTCGTCGAGATGCTTGGGCAGCACGTGCACCTTCTTTTCGAGCTTTTCGCCATTGGTCCACAGTTCGATCTGGGCCAGCGTCTGGTTGGAGAACGAGGCCGACATCACAAAGCTCGGATGGCCGGTGGCATTGCCCAGGTTCACCAAGCGCCCTTCGGAGAGCAGGATCAGGCGCTTGCCGTCGGGCTTTTCGACCAGGTCGACCTGCGGCTTGACGTTGGTCCACTTGAAGTTGCGGAGCGCCGCGACCTGGATCTCGTTGTCGAAGTGGCCGATATTGCAGACGATGGCCATATCCTTGAGGTTGCGCATGTCGTCGAGCGTCAGCACATCCTTGTTGCCGGTGGCGGTGACGACGATGTCGGCGCGTGGCGCGGCGTCTTCCAGCGTCACGACTTCGAAGCCTTCCATGGCGGCCTGCAGGGCGCAGATCGGGTCGACTTCGGTCACCAGCACGCGGGCGCCGGCGCCGCGCAGGGACTCGGCCGAGCCCTTGCCGACGTCGCCATAGCCGCAGACCACGGCAACCTTGCCGGCCATCATCACGTCGGTGCCGCGACGGATCGCGTCAACCAGCGATTCACGGGTGCCGTATTTGTTGTCGAACTTGGACTTGGTCACCGAGTCATTGACGTTGATGGCCGGGAACGGCAGTTCGCCCTTGGCGTGCAGCTGATAGAGGCGCATGACGCCCGTGGTGGTCTCTTCCGACACGCCGCGAATGGCGGCACGGATGGCGGAGAAGAAACCGGGCGTCTTGGCCAGGCGGCGCTTGATGGTCGCGTGGAAGATTTCCTCTTCCTCGTTGCCTGGCGTACCCAGGGCAGCAACATCCTTTTCGGCCTTGGCGCCGTTGAGGATGTACATAGTCGCGTCGCCGCCATCGTCGAGGATCATGTTGGGGGTGAGGCCATTGCCCCAGTCCATCATGCGGTCAGTGAAGTCCCAGTATTCTTCCAGCGTCTCGCCCTTGTGGGCGAAAACCGGGATGCCGGCAGCGGCGATGGCGGCAGCGGCGTGATCCTGGGTCGAGAAGATATTGCAGCTGACCCAGCGCACTTCGGCACCGAGCGCGACCAGCGTCTCGATCAGCACGGCGGTCTGGATGGTCATGTGCAGCGAGCCGGCGATGCGGGCGCCCTTGAGCGGCTGGGCCGCGGCATATTCCTCGCGGATGGCCATCAGGCCGGGCATTTCGATCTGGGCGATCTCGATTTCCTTGCGGCCGAAATCGGCGAGGGAAATGTCCTTGACCGCATAGTCGGTCGATTTGGTGCTCATCTGGGGGCTCCGGAGCGAAAACAGTTGCGTGCCTCTGCTATACGCAAGGGCGCGTCCGCAATCAACTGGGATATAAAGAAAGGTTTATATCCCCTAACGATAGGCCGGATAGCGCTTCCTGAATGGCATGGCGGCAAACCGCCAAAGACCCGACAGGATCAGGTAGCCCAGGATGAAACCACCACCAGCATAGAGGATGCCTTCGACGCTGAAGGGCACGGCCCACACGTAGTTCTCCAGGGTCCGCTGGCCGATATCGGTATCGACATAGTCCGGCAACGACTGGAGACGCTCGACGGGCCCGGCATCCTGGATGCGGGTCAGGGCGGCGTTCAATTCTTCCAACCTGCGGAAATTCTCCGCTTCGCGTAGCTCCTGGCCAGCGGCGAAAGTATCGGTTGCCGTACGAAAGCTCTCCAGAGCCTGTTGACGCGTTAGGCCGGCCGCCTCTGCCTCACGATCAAATCGCTGCGTAACTGTACGCAACTCGTCCACCGCCCCACCAAGGCGCTGGGTATATTGCTGGGCATATTCGGGGAACTGGCTGAGCACCACCGCCAGTCCCAACCCGCCGATACCGGCAATCATACGCCGCATGGTTTGAGTCTCTCCGCCTGTGAGATCAATGTGGGAGATGGCGGGACGTTCCGCAATCGGGATTGTGCGTGTGACGCGCTGCCGGCAGCGACACCCAAAAATCAGGTGTTCCAGAATGGCTGCCGTTGAGGCCCGCCCGCCGCCTGCACAACGGCGTCGATGAACGCATCCTTGCCCTTTGTATAGGCCTCGCGATCACCGGCATGGCGGAGCGCCAATTCATGCTTGAGAGCGGCGTAGTCTTTCCGGATGCCGGAATCGGCGCGCAACTGATCGCGAAACAGCAGGTGCCGCTGCACGTCGTACCGGTCCGTGTGGACATGAAGGTGATGCGTGCGCTCGCCGTCGTCGCCATGACGGCGCATGAACAGCCGCGCGGGGCTTGAGACGTCGGGGCGGAATTCGTAGCCAGCCCGCTCAAGTTCCGGGAGGGCAGCGTGGATTGGCGCCATCTCAGCAACCAGCACAAGGATGTCGATGACCGGCTTTGCCACAGGCCCGGCACCGACGTCGAGCCGAAATGCTCGATAAGCAGCGGGGGCACCGGCAGCAGGCTCAGCAGTTCATCGCGAGCCTGCGCATAGGTCTCGGCCCAAGCCGAGTCGAATGCCACAAGCACGATGGCATCCTTCACCCCGCCGTCCCCTCGACGTCCTCGTCAAACCCGTTATTCACCAGCTCGACGATGGCCTCCAGCGCCTCGCGCGCCTGTTTGCCGCTCGCTTGCACCAAAATCGTCGAACCCGGCCCGGCCCCAAGCATCATCAGGCCCATGATGGAGTTGCCGGCGACGGACGTGCCATCCTTGATGACGTTAACGGTGGCGTCAAAGCATTCGGCGGTGCGCACGAAACGGGCCGAGGCGCGGGCGTGCAGGCCCTTGCGGTTGACGATGGTCAGTTGTTGAGCAACGGCCCGACCGGCCCCTGCCCCGTCCATCACAGACGTCCCCGCATGGCCGTGTCCGAAAACCGCGTTGCACCTTTCGGGGCCATGCTAACCAGCACCCAGGATCGAGTTGGCCACCGTGATGTATTTCCGCCCGGCCTCCTGGGCCAGGTTCACCGCATCGCGGATGTTCATGTCGCCGCGCACGCGGCCCAACTTGACCAGCATGGGCAAGTTGACGCCGGCGATCACTTCCACGGCGCGGTTCTGCATCACCGAAATGGCGAGATTGGACGGCGTGCCGCCGAACATATCGGTGAGGATAATCACGCCACTGCCATCGTCGGCCTTGTCGATGGCGGCGAGAATGTCGTTGCGGCGGCTTTCCATGTTGTCATCGGGACCGATGGCGATCGTCTCGCAATGATCCTGTGGGCCGACAACATGTTCGAGCGCCGACTTGAACTCATTGGCAAGCGCGCCATGCGTCACCAGAACCAGACCAATCATGCAACGTCCCCAGCCTGCCGAGATGCGCCCGCGACGGGGCGCCGACGGCATTCCAGATTTTCATGCCCCCTGCCTGCGCAGTATCCATCGGGAACGTTGCGCAAAGCTGAACCCGGCCAAAAAGGACGAGCATGGGACAGTCTTGTCCCCAAATGGACACGATTCAAGTGGTTTTTTGTCACGGCTTGGGGAGGGCGGAAATAGCCTCGACCACCAGCAGGATCTGATGCCCCAGGCTGATGACACTGCCATAGGGCACCGGCGCGCGTGCCACCGACATGCCGGCCAGTTCAGTGGTGAACTCTTCTTCCTCGAGCATGCGTACCATATCAGGGACAAGGTCGATCACCAGATCGAGGGTCACCAGGTCCTTGTGCGGCCGGCTGATTATGCCGCGGCCGCGCAATTCGATGAGGCCCGCCAGCTTGGCCGGCGCCTGCATGCTGAGCTGCCGCCCGGTCACGGCCAGGTCGACGCGGTCATCGGAAACCAGGAAGGCCGGAAGGCCGCGATTTTCCCAGCGATCGAGCAGCGACAGCGCCAGCACCGACTTGCCGGCGCCGGACGGGCCGCGCAACAACACACCGGTCGAACCCAATAACAGACCCGTGCCATGCACGTTTTTTGGCTTGCTCATGCCGCCAATCTATTTGCGGGCACGGGGCAACACAATCGTAAATACCGCTCCGGAACGATCCTCGCGGTTGTGGGCCCGGATGGTGCCCTTGTGCGCATCGACGATCTGCTTGCTGATCGACAGGCCCAGTCCGGAATGATCGCCAAACTGCTCGGTGTCCGGGCGATCGGTATAGAATCGCTGGAAGATCTTGCCGAAATCGCCCGCAATGCCGCGCCCTTCGTCGGTCACGACAACGGTGATGTCGTCCACGTCGGTCGACACCGCCACCTTCACCACGCCGCCTTCCGGCGAGAAGCTGACGGCATTATCGATCAGGTTGGCGAAGACCTGCGCGAGGCGATTCTCATGGCCATTGACGATGGCTGCGCCCTTGCCTGATCGCTTGACCAGTTCGACGGTGACACCCCGTCCCAGCGCCATGTCCTTCTGGATCGACACCATCGCCTCGGCGAGCTTCTCGACGTCAACGCGTTCCGAATTTTCACGCGCCAGTTCGGCGTCGAGGCGGCTGGCACTGGAAATGTCGGTAATCAGCCGATCGAGCCGCTTCACGTCGTGCTGGATGATGGCGTTGAGCCGGTCCTTGTCCTCTTGCCGCTTGGCCAGTGGCAGGGTTTCGACGGCCGAGCGCAGCGAGGTCAGCGGGTTCTTGAGCTCATGCGCTACGTCGGCGGCAAAGCGCTCGATGGCCTCGATGCGGTTATAGAGCCCATCGGTCATGCGGCGGAAGGCGCCGCTCAAATGGCCGATCTCATCGGGCCGATCGCTGAAATCGGGGATTTCGGCGCGGGCATTGCCGGCTGTCTGCACCCGTTCGGCCGCCGCCGACAGCCGCCGCATTGGTCCGGCAATGGTGCCGGCCAGGGCCAGCGACAGGGCGATCTGCACCACCGCCGCGATCATGGCGATGCGCAGAATGCCCCAGCGCTCCTGCGCCACGATGGAATCGATATCGCCCGGCGCCGTCGACAGCAGGATGGCGCCCACCACGGCGCGCACGCGCTGCACCGGCACCGCCACCGACACGACCAACTGGTTCTGCGCATCGACACGGACGAAATCGGCCGGCGCGCCTTGCAGGGCCGACGCCACTTCGGGATAGCGGCTGCCTTCGTCGACGCCATATTCCTGGTACTTGGGGAAATTGTCGCCCGGCACCCAGCTCAGCAGCGCGTTCCACCAGTCCCAGAGGAAGAAGTCGTCGTCCGACTTGGTGGCGATGATCTGCCGCATCACCTCGCCGCGGGCATAGATGTTGTCGCTATCAAGGATCATCAGCCCGCCCTGGTCGTAGATGCGGGCGCGAGTACGCGTGGGCGTGATCAGGTTGCGCAGCAGCGGCGCCACGCGTTCCGGATTGATGGGGAATTCCAGCGACGGATCGAAATAGGACAGCGAGGACACCGTACCATCGCCCTGCAATTCGAGCAGGCGGTCCGGGTTCACAGAGATCACGTCGCTATCGACCGTGGCCGAGGCGGCCACCGCGGCGGCGATGATTTCGCCCTGCACGCGCAGCGATTGCACGCGGGCATCGATCAGGCCGGCGCGCCACTGGTTGAGGTAGAGTATCCCCACCACCAACACCAGCAGGCCCGCCATGTTGAGCACGATGATGCGGCGGGTCAGGCTCGAAAAAATGGTGAAGTCGAGAAAGCGGCTGATGGCACTGGCGAGCTTGCCGAACGGCGCGATCAGCAGCCGCCATGGATTGCGCCGCCGTGTCCGACCCGGTTGGGCATCGTCCGGCACAGGTTTATCCGGTGCGCGCCATTCGGACGTCGCATCGGGCTTGGATTCTAGCTCCGGATCGAGAATGGCCACTTGTTGTGCTTATTGCTCCTTGAAGCGATAGCCGACGCCATACAGCGTCTCGATCATCTCGAAGTCGTCGTCGGTCGCCTTGAACTTCTTGCGCAGCCGCTTGATGTGGCTGTCGATGGTGCGATCGTCGACATAGACTTGGTCGTCATACGCCGCATCCATCAAGGCATTGCGCGACTTGACCACGCCGGGCCGCAAAGCGAGTGCCTGCAGGATCAGGAATTCGGTGACGGTCAGGGTGACACGCTGGCCCTTCCAGGTGCAGGTGTGGCGCTCTTCGTCCATCACCAGCGAGCCGCGCTCGATCAGCGCCTTGCCGGTGCCGGGTTCGCCTGGAGCGCCGGCAGGAGCGGAGGGATCGCGCGGCGCCGAGCGGCGCAGGATCGCCTTGACCCGCTCGACCAGCAGGCGCTGGCTGAACGGCTTGGTGATGAAATCATCGGCTCCCATCTTGAGGCCGAACAGTTCGTCGATCTCTTCGTCCTTGGACGTCAGGAAGATCACCGGCACATCGGATTTCTGCCGCAGGCGGCGCAGCAGTTCCATGCCGTCCATGCGCGGCATCTTGATGTCGAGGATAGCCAGGTCAGGCTTGTCGGTCGTCAGGCCTTCGAGCCCGGAGGCACCATCGGTATAGGTGGCGACCTGATATCCCTCGGCCTCCAGCGTCAGCGAGACGGACGTCAGGATATTGCGGTCGTCATCGACGAGGGCGATCTTGGGCATGAGCTGCCTTTCTTGTTCGGACGCTTTCAAACACGCGGCGACATTTGGCTGTGGTGAGTTTCGCGTCAGGGCGAGTCGAAAACGACGGCTTTCGAGAACCGCAGCGCAGCGTACGTTTTGTACGTGAGCAGCGGAAGCGCAGAAAGCTGGCGTTTGCAGACCGCCATCACGCGAATATCGCCACAGCCGAGGCCGTGGGCATGCTTGCAAGCCATAATTACGCGGTAAATAAGGCGCGGCCAAGGGCAGTACAACCAGCAGGGCCAATTGGCTGCGACCTTAGGGCCTGATGCAACTTCCGTCTTACGACCGATTTCGGGATGGTTGTACGACGACTTCCTCCCGTATTTTCAGGCCCATACCGCGACGCCACACGGCGATGGAGCCCGATATGAGCCATTTCGATCACGAGACTCTCCGCAGCATGATCGCCGCCCGCGCCGGTTCGGTGTCCAGCAACGACATTGCGCCCGTCCTGGTTGCGCGCTCGCTGCAGGGCGAGGAATGCGAACTGACGGTTGATGGCGCGGTTTCGGTCCGCACCGGCGCCTTTACCGGCCGCTCGCCCAAGGACAAGTTCATCGTCCGCGACGGTCTGACCGAGAACAGCGTCTGGTGGGATAATAGCGGCGCGATGAGCCCCAGCCATTTCGACCTGCTGCTCGACGATGCGGTGGCCTCGATGGGCGGTCTATCGATGTTCCGGCAGGATCTGCTGGCTGGTGCCGATCCGCGCCACCAGTATGCCGTGACGGTCATGACGCCCAGCGCCTGGCACGCGCTGTTCATCCGCAATCTCTTGATCCGTCCCGGCGAAATGGTCGAGGCCGGCAGTGCGCCGACAGCGGTCACCATCGTCCATGCGCCGCATTTCAAAGCCGATCCGGCCCGCCACGGCAGCCGTACCGAGACCGTCATCGCGCTCGACATGAGCCGTAACATCGTCGTCATCGCCGGCACATCCTATGCTGGCGAGATCAAGAAATCGGTGTTCTCGCTGTTCAACTTTCACGCGCCGCGCCAGGGGGTGCTGCCGATGCATTGTTCGGCCAACCTCGGCAAGGATGGCGAAGCGGCCTTGTTCTTCGGCCTCTCGGGCACCGGCAAGACCACGCTCAGCAACGATCCCGATCGCCCGTTGATTGGCGATGACGAACACGGCTGGAGCGAGACTGGCGTCTTCAACCTCGAAGGCGGCTGCTACGCCAAGACCATCAATCTCAATCCGAAGGCGGAGCCCGAGATCTTCGCCGCCACCAAGCGGTTTGGCACGGTGCTGGAGAACGTCGTGCTCGACAGCGCGCGCGTCCCTGTGTTCAGCGATGTCTCGCTCACCGAAAACACCCGAGCCGCCTATCCGATCCATGTGTTACCTGCCGTGGCCAAGGGCAGTGTCGGCGGCACGCCCAAGACCGTGGTGTTCCTCACCGCCGACGCCTTTGGCGTTCTCCCGCCGATCGCCAGGCTGACGCCCGAACAGGCGGTCTACCACTTCCTCTCCGGCTATACCGCCAAGGTGGCCGGTACGGAGCGCGGCGTTACCGAGCCGCAGGCGACTTTCTCGGCCTGCTTCGGCGCGCCCTTCATGCCGCTGCACCCGACCGTCTATGGCGAGATGCTGGCGGAGAAACTGCGCAGCGCCGGGGCCTCGACCTGGCTGCTCAATACCGGCTGGACCGGCGGCGGCTATGGCGTCGGCAAGCGCATCGACATTGCCTCGACCCGGCGCCTGCTGACAGCTGCGCTCAATGGCGAGCTGGACCGGGCCGAGATGCGGACGGACGAGCTCTTTGGCTTCGAGGTTCCGATCGCGGTCGAAGGCATCTATGCCAGCCTGCTTACCCCGCGCAGCACCTGGGCCGATGCGGAAGCCTATGACCGGCAGGCCATGCATCTAGCCGGCCTGTTCCGCGCCAATTTCGAAAAATTTGGCGACGCAGCGAATGCGTCGCCGGGGCCGAGGCTGGCACAGGCGGCGGAGTAAGTCGTTTCCTCCCGAGACAGTAAGTGGCGCCCTGCGGGGCGCCACTTACTGCTGGGGCGGACCTCGCGTGCGGTGCGCGCTGCCCGACCCTCCCATCCTCCCCATCATGGGGGAGGAGGCGCCGCCTTCTGTTTGTGATCCGATCCTGTCTCATGAGTGGAGAGAAACCTCCCCCTCTGATCGGGAGGTAGGAAGTGGTGGGACAGCGCGCACCGGGCCCTTCAGCTTATCCCTCTTATCCCCACCCCCAATTCCTCCCGTACACTCCTCCCCATCACCCCACACGGCGGCCTGCAGGCGAACAGTGGTGGGGTGAGCCGGGTGGGGATTTTGCCTTCTCCCACAGGTTCGCGTTTCGGCCGTGAGAGGCTATGACCTCCCGCCGCCGGAAACGTTCCAAAAACCGGCACCCCGAGGCGGACTTCGTCTCACTAAACTAAAACTCAGGGGCGAAAGCCGTCTCGGGGTCCGCCCTCGCTGCCCTCTTGGGCATGCGACACAAACACAACCGCGCGGAATCATCCGGCGCGGCGGCTCAGCATGTCACGATGTCGGGGAGCGCCTCAGTTCGGCGAGTAGAAGATATGCGAGCCGATGTGGGAGACGGCGTTGTAGGTGTTGGCCCAGTTCGGACGCACATTGGTCGTGTGGTAGTAGAGGGCCGAGCCCGGGATGGCGCCGACATCTTCGCCCAGCGCAAATTCGGCATAAACATCCTGCGCCAGCGCAGCGGACCGCACCCAGGCGCGGCGTTCGCCTGGAACATCGCTGCGGCCGTCACAGGCAAAGGTGAACTGGCAGCGATGATAGCCCTTTTCTGCGTTCTGGTAGATCACGCCGCACAGGGTCGAGGGGAACTTGCCCGAACGAGCGCGGTTGACGATGACATTGGCCACGGCCAGCTGGCCCACTTCGCTTTCGCCACGGGCCTCGTGATAGATGGCCTGGGCCAGGCAATCACGCTCGGCATTGGCATGCTGCAGCCGCATTTCGACCGGCTGGTAGCCGTTCTCGATATAGGCGGCCAGTGCGTCCGGATTGAGTGCCGGCTCGGGCTTGGCAGCGGCAACCGGGCTAGTGAAGCTGGCAATGGCCGAGATGGCGCTGTTGCCGCCCAGCGAACCGCGGGCAATGTAGCCGAGCAGCACATCGGTATTGAGTTCACCCGGCTGCGTCTCATCCAGCACATTGACGGCGCGAAGCGCCTTCTGGCGGTCGACATAGTTGGCGAGCAATTGTGGGGTGAGCGGCTGCTGGCCAGCGGCGACGGGCATCTGGGTCGGCCCGATTGCCGGGCGGGCGCGCAGCGCCACGAGTTCGGCCGGAACCGGCAGCGGCGTTACGTCGGCAACGCGGATGGTCTGGGCATGGGCAGGGACAAGCGTAACGAACAGCACAAGCGCAACGGCGCACAGAGCGAGAGCATGCGATACCGCACGCACAGCAATAGCCTGCCAGGATTGCGTCAATGCCCCGTCCTTACCCCTGAGCCCGTCCGGTCTTTTCCGGCGGGCCTTCTGTGGTTCCGTCGTTGCGGACCCTTCAGTCACTTCCCGGCCGGCACACTAGCCAAGCTTTGTCTGGGTGGGAAGTCGAAATTTACGGCTGGTTAACCATAGCCGTTAGCTTCTTAAAGTACGGTTAATGGAGGGGAGAAGAGTTGAAAAGCCATATAATGGAAGCACTTGGGACGCAGTGAAGGCCAGCTTTCCGCAACCGGTAAAGCTTTAAACATTACCAGCGGCAAATCAGCGCTTTGTTGTGGAGATGTTGCGCGACGGAGACGGAAGCGAGCAATGCAGCCCAAAAAAACATGCTGGGGGCAGGCTAGAAGGCTGCGCCTAGTTCTTGTCGAACGCGGCCAGGCGCACGTGGTCGAGGCTTTCCATTATGGCGATGCCCAGGGCGCGGATCTCTTCGCTAGGATGCACGAGGTCGGGCACCATCACCGTTTGCATGCCGGCAGCATGGGCGGCGCGGACGCCGGAATGGCTGTCCTCCAAGGCCAGGCACTTGAGCGGATCGACGCCCAGCCGGCGCGCTGCCGTCAGATAGGGCTCGGGATGCGGCTTGGGATTGACCACATCGTCGCGGGTGACAATGGTCTCGAACATGTCGAGCAAACCTGCCGCCGACAGATGGTGATGCGCATGCGGATTGCGCGAGGAGGTCGCCACTGCCGTCGGAATCTTGCGCTGCAGCAGCTCGGACACCAGTTCGCGGGCACCGGGCTTGACCGGTACGCCGCCATGGCTGCGCTCGCGCATGATGACACGGCAGCGCTCGTCGAACAGGGTATAGGGAAAGGCGACGCCGTAGGATTCGATGAGCAGTCGATTGGTGTTTTCGTGGCTGCCGCCCACCATGGAGGCATGGATGAGATCGGTCATCTCGAAACCAAGCTCGGTACACACTTCGAACACGATGGTCTTGAAGACGCTTTCGGTATCGAGCAGCGTGCCGTCCATATCGAAGATCACGGCCTGGAATGGAGCTAGCCGCAGGATGTCGCTTTGGGGTTTCATCATCAGCCGATATAGGGCGATTTGTTCCACGGCGCTAGGCGTCGCAGCGAAAGGCTGGGTTGTGATAGCGTTGGGTTTCCATGTCTGATTTCAAAGCTTCACGGCAGCACGAGACGCTCGGCGACACCTTCTTCGATCGCGTCGCGCCGGCCGATTTCCCCCAGACCACCCTGCGCCATCGCGACCAGCGCTGGGCCACACGCATGGGACTGGCCGACCTCACCGACAAACAATGGCTCGCCCATTTCGGTCGCTTCGAGCCGCTCCCCGGTTCGCTGCCGCAGCCGCTGGCCCTGCGCTATCACGGCCACCAGTTCCGCAGCTACAATCCCGATCTGGGCGATGGCCGCGGCTTCCTGTTTGCACAGGGCGTCGACAATGATGGTCGCCTGCTCGATTTCGGCACCAAGGGATCGGGCAAGACGCCGTGGTCGCGTGGCGGCGATGGACGGCTGACGCTCAAGGGCGGCGTTCGCGAGGTGCTGGCCACCGAGATGCTGGAGGCGCTCGGCGTCTATACCTCTAAGAGCTTCTCACTAGTCGAGACCGGCGAAGCGCTCTATCGCGGCGACGAGCCCTCGCCCACCCGTTCGTCGGTGCTGACGCGGCTCAGCCACAGCCATATCCGCATCGGCACCTTCCAGCGGCTCGCCTATCTGGAAGATGTCGAGGGCCTCCGCACGCTGCTCGACTACGCCATTGCCAACTACTATCCCGAGCTGTCCGACGCCGCCGATCGTCCGGCGGCTTTCCTGGAAGCCGTGACAAGAAATGTCGCCCGGCTCGGCGCCCAGTGGATCGCCGCCGGTTTCGTGCATGGCGTGCTCAATACCGACAATATCAACATCACTGGCGAGAGCTTTGACTACGGACCCTGGCGCTTTGTCCCGATCTACGATCCCGATTTCACCGCCGCCTATTTCGACGAAACCGGCCTCTACAGCTTCGGCCGCCAGCCCGACACCTTGGCCTGGAACCTGACAAGGTTGGCCGAATGCCTGTTGCCGCTGTCCAGCATCGAAATGCTGGAGCCGGCGCTCAACACCGTCTGGCCCGAATTCCGCGCCGAACTGCCCCGGCAAATCCTGCGCCGCCTGGGCCTCGTGCCACGCGACACCGAGAGCGATGGCGCCTTCGTCACGGCGCTGTTCGGCTTCCTATCCGCCAGCAAGACGCCCTACGAGCAGTTCCTCTTCGATTGGCGCGGCGGCCATCTCAGCGCCGAGCGGGCGGCCCGCAGCCCCTCAGCCGCCCACTACGCGACGGACGCCTTCCGCCCAATCGCCGATGCACTGGAGGCCTACCAACCGGCCGCAGACGTCAACCTGACCCATCCATACTTCGCCCGCAGCACCCCTCGCACTATGCTGATCGACGAGATGGAGGCCATCTGGGCCCCGATCGCCGAAAGCGACGATTGGACCCTGTTCCAAAGTACACTGGCCGAAATCGCCCAGATGCGGCAAGCCTATGGTGTCACGCCCTGAGGAGGACAGCATGACCCTCTATGCCCTTGATGGCGTCGCGCCCGAAATAGACGCCGATGTCGCCTGGATCGCGCCGACAGCTGTGCTGGTCGGCAGGATCATCGTGCAAAGCGAGGTCGGCATCTGGTTCGGCGTGGTGGCGCGTGGCGACAACGAGCCGATCACCATCGGCGCCCGCACCAATGTGCAGGAAAACACCGTGCTGCACACCGATATGGGCTTTCCGCTCAGCATCGGGGAAGGATGCACCATCGGGCACAAGGCAATGCTGCATGGCTGCACGATTGGCAACAATACGCTTGTTGGCATGGGCGCCACCGTGCTCAACGGCGCCAGGATCGGCAATGACTGCCTGATCGGCGCCGGAGCCCTGATCACCGAGGGCAAGGTGATCCCCGATGGCTCGCTGGTGGTCGGCGCGCCGGGCAAGGTAATCCGCGAACTGGACGAAGCCGCCATTGCCGGCCTGCGCCGTTCCGCCGACGGCTATGTGCGCAATGCCCGTCGCTTTGCTGCCGGCCTCGTCGACGTCACCGCCCGCCCCGGCGATTTCGAACCGGCTTGATGGCTGGCATTAGCCCTTCGCTAACCAGACCGCCGCTTTGCGGCAGCGGCGTAAGCCAAAGCTAAACCCTTCCGCGCATTGTCGCCCCACGGCCCCCAGGGCCAAAGGGTGCCGCCGTGACGTCCGACAGCAAAGACATGCACGATCATCGCCTGAACTGGCTGAAACCAATCCTGGTTCCGGCCCTGGTGGCGCTTGCTGTGCTGGTCGCTGGCAGCATCTTCCTCGATCGCCAGAGCGCCATCCTCGACGAGGAACGGACGCGGGCGGGCGTGCTGGCCGAGGTTTCGCTGATCCGGGCCAAGCTCGAAGGCAATATCAACGGCAATATCCAGCTGGTGCGCGGCCTGGTTTCGGCCATTTCCACCGAGCCCGACATGGGCCAGGAGCGGTTCGCGGCACTGGTGTCGAACCTGTTCGAAGAACAGAGCCAGCTGCGTTCAGTCGCTGCAGCACCGGACCTGGTCATTGCCATGACCTATCCGCTCGAGGGCAACCAGCGCGCCATTGGCCTCGACTATCGCACCAACGACGCGCAACGCGCGGCTGTCTTGCGGGCTCGGGATACCGGCAAGCTGGTGCTGGCCGGGCCGGTCGATCTGGTGCAGGGCGGGCGCGGCTTCGTTGGCCGGTTCCCGGTATATACAGACAGCACCGATGGCTCCAAGCAGTTCTGGGGTGTTGTCTCCGCCGTCGTCGATGTGGGCAGGCTCTACGCCGATAGCGGGCTTATCGACCCGAACCTGGATATCGACATTTCAATCACGGGCAAGGACGCCACCGGCGGCAACGGCACGCGGTTTTTCGGCCGCGACCTCAGCGGCGACAACCCGGTCACGGCCGAGGTGATCCTGCCTTCGGGATCCTGGGAAATTGCCGCCGTGCCCAAGACGGGATGGGGTTCCGGCAATGCGTTGCCGCTGCGCATCGTCATGTTCCTGGCTGGCCTTTTGATCCTGGTGCCCATCGTCATCACCGGGCGCATGGTGGGCGAGCGACAGCTGCATTTCCGCAAGCTCAAGGCCCGCGAAGCGGATCTGGCGCGTGTCTCGCGCCGTCTGGGCCTGGCGCTGGCGACCTCACAGGTGGGCGTGTGGGAAATGGACGTCGTCACCCAGGAGCTGGTCTGGGACGATCGCATGAACGAGCTCTACGGCCTGCCGGCCGATGGCGGTGTGCGAACCTATACCCATTGGCGCGGCGCGCTGCACCCTGACGATTTCGCCCAGGCCGAGGCGGATTTCGCCGAAGGCATGCGTACTGGTCGGTATCAATCAACTTTTCGAACGCTTCACCCAGACGGCACGATCCTGCATATTCGAACCATCGGCGCGGTCTATGTCGACGCCGACAGCAACCCCAAGATACTGGGGGTAAATTGGGACGTCACGGCGGACATTGCCCGCAGCGAGGAACTGGAGCGCGCCAGGGCCCTGACCGAGGCACGCAACCACGAACTGGAAGCCGCCAAGGTTCGCATCGAGCACAATGCCCTGCATGACAGCCTGACCGGCCTGCCCAACCGACGCTATCTCGACGAGATGCTGAAGCGCCATGCCGCCACCGGCTATGGCGAAACGGGCACTATTGCCCTGCTCCATATCGACCTCGACCGCTTCAAGCAGATCAACGACACGCTGGGGCACGCGGCCGGCGACGCCATGCTGATTCATGCCAGCGCGGTACTGCGCGCCAATTGCCGCCATGACGATTTCGTCGCACGCGTTGGCGGAGATGAATTCGTGGTGCTGACCACGGCCAGCGATGGCGACATCTATCTGGGCACGCTGGCCGAGCGTATCGTCAAGCAAATGCACCTGCCGGTGACCTATGAGGGCCACCAGTGCCGCTTCGGCGTGAGCATCGGCATTGCCGCCGAGCGCGGCCCCGCCATCGACGTCAAGCGCCTGCTGATCAACGCCGATATCGCGCTCTACCGGGCCAAGGCACGCGGCCGCAATCGCTTCGAGTTCTTCTCTGAGGCGCTGCAGGCCGAGGTGGTCAACACCAAGCGCATTGCGGACGAAATCCTCAACGGGCTCGAGCGCAACGAGTTCGTGGCCTACTACCAACCCCAGTTCGATGCCCATACGCTCGACGTCGTCGGGGTCGAAGCGCTCGCCCGCTGGCGCCATCCGACAGAGGGCATCAAGGCGCCCGACAGCTTCATGCCCATCGCCGAAGAGCTCAACGTGGTGGCCACGATCGACCGGCTGATCCTCGATCAGTCACTGGCCGCGCTGGCGCGCTGGGATGCCAAGGGCCTCAACGTGCCGCGTGTGTCGGTCAACGTGTCACTCAAGCGCCTGCATGACGAAGACCTGATCAACAGGCTGCGCCAGCTCGATATCGCCCCCGGACGGATTTCGTTCGAGCTGGTGGAGTCCATCTATCTCGACGAGAGCGACGGCGTCGTTGCCTGGAACATCGACCAGCTCAAGGAGCTGGGAATCGATGTCGAGATCGACGATTTCGGCACTGGCTACGCATCCATCGTCTCCCTGCAGAAGCTGCGCCCGACCCGCCTCAAGATCGACCGGCAACTGGTCAACCCGATCCTGGTCGACATGGCGCAGCGCCAGCTGCTGACCTCGATCATCGATATCGGCAAGTCGATGGGCATCGAGGTGGTTGCCGAAGGCGTCGAGACCATGGAACACGCCGCCATCCTGCGCGACCTGGGTTGCGACATCCTGCAGGGCTACGCCTTCGCAAGGCCGCTGAGCGAAGCCGATCTCGAAGTGTTCCTCGGCCAGCAGGCCTGGCGCCAGGCGTCGTAGTCGCAAAACCCGCATCAGTGGTAAGAGGACCGCGCAATAGCGGGAGAATCACCATGACCACCAAACCTTTCGGGCTGGCCGTGATCGGCGCCGGCATGGGTGCCAAGCCGCATGCGCTGGCATTGCAATCACTCAAGGAGAGCATCGAGGTGGTCGGCGTCTATCGGCGCAACCGTAGCGAGCTCGACCAGTTCTGCGCCACCTACGGCTTTCCCACCGCCGAGAGCTACGAGGCCCTGCTCGCCGATCCGCGGGTCGAAGCGGTCCTTGTGCTCACCACGCCCAACGCCCGCGAGGCTATCGTCGCGGCAGCCGCAAAGGCAGGTAAGCACGTGCTGATGGAAAAGCCGGTCGAGCGCACCCTCGCCGCCGCCGAGCGCATCGTCGCCACGTGCGACACTGCAGGTGTCACGCTCGGCATCATCTTCCAGCACCGCTTCCGCCGTGCGTCGAAAATCCTGGCGCAGATGGTCGCCGAAGAACGCTTCGGCCCACTCGAAGCGGTGCACCTGGTCGTCCCCTGGTGGCGCCCGCAGGCGGGCTATTACGACCAGCCCGGCCGCGGCACCGTCGAGCAGGATGGTGGCGGTGTGCTCATCACCCAGGCCATCCACTCGCTCGACCTGATGCTGAGCCTGTGCGGCGAGGTCAGCGCCGTGACCGCCATGGCCAAGACCACGCGGCTGCACCAGATGGAGACCGAGGACTTCGTCAGCGCTGGTCTCGAATTCGCCAATGGCGCGGTGGGCGCGGTGATGGCGACCACTGCCAGCTTCCCTGGTGGCCCGGAAAGCCTGACGCTCAACTTCGCCAGGGCCAGCGCGACGCTGACCGCAGGCAACCTGACCATCCGCACCATGGACGGCCAGACCATCACCGAAGGCGAAGCCAGCCAGGGCGGCGGCGGCGCCGATCCGATGGCGTTTCCGTTCGACTGGCACGCAGCACAGATCGCCGATTTCGCAGATGCGGTGTGTGAGGGGCGCGCGCCGGTGTCGACCGGGTATACGGCTTTGCGGGTGCATCGGCTGATCGATGCGATGATGCGGTCGGCCAATGAGGGACGGCGGGTGGTGGTGGGCTAGCCATTGTGCCACGCCCTCGTGGTTCGAGGCGCTGAAGAAGCGCACCTCACCATGAGGGCTGTTGGTACATCGAGCTAACAGTAGCCCTCATGGTGAGGTGCGATCCCTTCGCGAGCCTCGAACCACGAGGGCGTGGCGGAATTACCCCGCCAACGCTGCCTTCTTCGCCAACCGCGCCTTGATGCTCGCCACATCCGACTTGGGCGTCGCGGCAAACAATGTCCGCGTATAGGCGTGTTGCGGATTGCCGAACACCTCCTCGCGCGTGCCGTGCTCAACCACGTCGCCGAAATACATCACCATCACCTCATCGGCGATGTAGCGCACCACCGAAAGGTCGTGGCTGATGAACACATAGGTCAGCCCGAACTCGTCCTGCAGATCCTTGAGCAGGTTGAGAATCTGCGCCTGCACCGAGAGATCCAGCGCCGAGACCGGTTCGTCGAGGACGAGGAAACTCGGATTGAGCATCAAGGCTCGCGCAATGGCGATGCGCTGGCGCTGGCCACCCGAGAACATGTGCGGGTAGCGATTGAAGTGCTCGGGGCCCAAGCCGACCTTGGTCAGCATGGCCATGGCCTTGTCGCGCCGCTCGGCGGCCGGCATGGATGTATTGAGCAGCAGCGGCTCGGCCAGCACGTCGCCGATCTTCTGGCGCGGATTGAGCGAGCCATAGGGGTTCTGGAACACGATCTGGACCTTCTGGCGCAGTTCGCGCGTCACGTGTGCGGCGCTGGCCGAGATGCCATCGATCAGGATTTCGCCCGAGGTCTGCGGGTCGATCAGCGTGATCATGCGCGCCAGGGTCGACTTGCCGCATCCGCTTTCGCCAACCACGGCAAGGGTCTTACCCTTCTCAAGCGTGAAGTTCACGCTCTTGACGGCATGCACCATCTTGGCGGGCCGCAGGAAACCGCCTGACGATACGTAGTCGCGCGTCAGGTTGCGCACTTCGAGGACGGGAGTGGCCATGGTCAAACTCCCGGCGCCGGTTCGAACACGAAGTCGGACACTGTCGGCAGGCGATCGCCCACCGCGTTTTCCGGCAGAGCCGATAGCAGCGCCCGCGTGTAGTTGGATTTGGGGCTTTCGAAGAGGGACAGCACGTCGGCCTCCTCCATCTTGTGCCCCTTGTACTGCACGATCACACGATCGGCGGTCTCGGCGACGACACCCATGTCATGGGTGATCATGATCAGACCCATGCCGTGTTCGGCCTGAAGACGAACCAGGAGATCGAGGATCTGCCGCTGGATGGTCACGTCGAGCGCGGTCGTCGGCTCGTCGGCAATCAGGAGCTTTGGATTGCACGAGATCGCCATGGCGATCATCACGCGCTGACATTGCCCGCCACTCATCTGATGCGGGAAGGCGCCGAGCCGTTCGGCGCCATCCTTGATCCCGACCAGATTGAGCAGTTCCACAGCCCGGTCGCGTGCCGCGCGGCCATGCAGACCCAGATGCTTGCCCAGCACTTCTTCGAGCTGGAAACCGACGGTGAAACAGGGATTGAGGCTGGCGACCGGCTCCTGGAAGATCATGGCAATGTCCTTGCCGATGATCTGCCGCTTCTCATGCGGGCTCATCTTGAGCAGGTCGATGCCCTCGAACTCCATCTTGTCGGCGGTCACGGTGGCCGTGGCGGGCAACAGCCCCATCACTGCCAGCATGGCCACGGACTTGCCCGAGCCACTTTCGCCGACAATGGCCAGCACTTCGCGGCTGTCGACGGACACGTCGATGCCATCGACGGCCTTGAACAGGCCGATGGAGGTGTCGAATGAAACGGTCAGGTTCTTGATATCAAGCAGGGGCATCGTCTCAGCTCCTCTTGAGCTTGGGATCGAGGGCGTCGCGCAGGCCGTCGCCGATGAGGTTGATGGCAAGCACCGTTATGAGAATGGCAAGACCGGGAAAGGTCACCACCCATGGCGCCTTGAGGATGAACTCGCGCGCCGTGGCCAGCATGGTGCCCCATTCGGGGGTCGGCGGCTGCGCGCCCATGCCCAGGAAACCGAGCGCCGCCGCATCGAGGATGGCATTGGAGAAGCTCAGCGTCGCCTGCACGATGATGGGGCCCAGGCAATTGGGCAGGATGGTGATGAGCATAAGCCGGATATGGCTGGCGCCGGAGAGCCTGGCTGCCGTCACATATTCCCGGTTCTTCTCGGCCATGACAGCAGCACGCACCAGCCGGGCGAAATGGGGCTGCAGCACGATGGCGATGGCAATCATGGCATTGAACAGGCCCGGCCCGAGGATCGCCACCAGCACCAAGGCCAGCAGCAGAGACGGAAAGGCCAGGATGATGTCCATGACGCGCATGATCACGACGTCGACCCAGCCACGGAAATAGCCCGCCAGCACGCCCAGGATGACGCCGACGAACAGGGCGCCAATCACCACGAAGAAGCCGATGAACAGGGAATAGCGCGCGCCATGAATGAGGCGGCTCAGCATGTCGCGGCCAACTGGATCGGTGCCCAGGAGGAAGCGCGGATCGCTGCCAGCGTCCCAGATGGGCGGCTTGAGCAAGGCGTCGCGATACTGGATGTCTGGCGAATAGGGCGCGATGAACGGCGCAAAGATCGCCGTCAGCACCAGCAGCGCGAAGACGGTGAGCCCGATCACCGCGCCGCGGTTGACCGAGAAATAGTACCAGAATTCGCGCAGGCCCGAGGCGGGCTTGGCTGCGGCAACGGGTTCTGTGGTGGGAGCCATATTATTGTACCCGAATGCGCGGATTGATGAAGGCGTAGAGCAGATCGACGGCCAGGTTCACCGCCATGACGATGAGGGCGATGATCAACAGGCCGGACTGCACCACCACGTAATCGCGCTTGAAGATGGAATCGATCATCCACTTGCCGATGCCCGGCCAGGTGAAGATGGTCTCGGTGAGAATGGCGCCGCCCAACAGCAGGCCGACCTGCAGGCCAATCGTGGTGATGACGGGGATCAGCGCATTGCGCAGGGCATGCACGTTGACCACGCGGCGGGGCGAAAGGCCCTTGGCACGGGCTGTGCGCACATAGTCCTCGCCCAGCACTTCGAGCATGGCCGAACGGGTTTGCCGGGCGATCACCGCGAGCGGGATGGTGCCCAGAACGATTGCCGGCAGGATGAGATGGCGCAAAGCGGAGACGAAGGCCGGCCAGTTGCCATAGAGCAGCGTGTCGATCAGCATGAAGCCGGTGATCGGCTTGAGGAAGAAGGACAGCGCGATGCGGCCCGAAACCGGGGTCCAGCCGAGATAGCCGGAAAAGAAGATGATCAGCAGCAGGCCCCACCAGAAGATCGGCATCGAATAGCCGGTCAGCGCCACGCCCATCGTGGCCTGGTCGAACCAGGAGCCGCGCTTGACCGCGGCGAAGATGCCGGCGGGAATGCCGATGAGCACGGCCAGGAACATCGCGGTGAGGCTGAGCTCGATCGTGGCGGGGAACAGCGTCAGAAATTCGGTGATGACAGGGCGCTTGGTGGCGAGCGAAATGCCGAAATCGCCCTGCAGCACGCTGCCCAGATAATTGAAATACTGCTGCCAGATAGGCAGGTTATAGCCAAACTGTTCCCGCAGGATTTCGTAGCGCTCGGGCGTCACGCCGTGCTGGCCGGCCATGGCGAGGATCGGGTCGCCCGGCAGCACGCGCACGAAGGCGAAGGCGCAGATGGAAATGCCGATGATCGTTGGCACGATAAGCGCAATTCTGCGCAGAACGTAGTTGAGCATGTGCGGGTCTTTACCCTTGGCGTTCCGGGCTGGAAACCGAGCCGGATCGCTGACGTTTCCTGAGGCGGCGGGGCTCGCTTGGGGTGCCGTTGACCGGCATCTCCTGGCCCTGCTCTTCTAAATGTCGGAGCCCCGTTCCGGTATTGCCGGACCGAGGCTCCTGTTTGCTGGCTATGCCGGCGCCTTACTCGGCGACGTCCACGCCCTTGAAGCTGTGATTGCCGAGTGGGCTCATGGCGTAGTTGAGCACGGTCTTCTTCATCGGCATGAACACGCGGCTATGAGCCAGGGTGATCGCAGGCTCTTCGGCCTTGAAGATTTCCTGAGCCGTGGTGTAGAGCGCAGCGCGTTCTGCCTGGTCGGCGGTCGTCTTGGCAGCCTGGATGGCCGCTTCGAAGTCTTCGTTGCACCAGGCCGAGTAGTTCGAGACACCGATCGCCGAGCACGAGAACAGCGTGGCGAAGAAGTTGTCCGGATCACCATTGTCGCCGGTCCAGCCGATCATGAATGGGCCCTTGCGGTCGGGCTGCTTGCCGCGCTCGCGATATTCGGTCCATTCGTAGGTCACGATGTTGGCGGTGACGCCAATCGCGGCCCAGTCGGCCTGGATGAGTTCGGCAACGCGCTGGCCGTTCGGATTGTAGGGGCGCGATACGGGAATGGCCCACAGGTCGGTGGTCAGGCCCGTCACGCCAGCAGCTTCGAGAGCGGCCTTGGCGGCTTCCGGATCGTAGACGTCGGCGGCCGTCGCATCGTCATAGGACCACATCGTCGGCGGGATCAGGTTCTTGGCGTCCTGGCCAGCACCCTGATACACAGCTTCGATGATGGCGGCCTTGTCGATCGCCATGGTCAGGGCCTTGCGCACGTCCGGATTGTCGAACGGCGGCTCCGTCGTGTTGTAGGAGATGTAGCCGATATTCAGGCCTTCCTGCTCCATGACGCTGAGGTTGGCATCGGCCTTGAGGGTCTCGATGTCAGCCGGCGCCGGGTAGGGCATGATATCGCATTCGCCGGCGATCAGGCGCTGGGCGCGCACCGAGGCATCGGTGGTGATGGCGAAGATCAGGTCGTCGATCGGCTGCTTGCCTTCCCAGTAGTCGGCGAACGCGGTGTAGCGGATGACGGTGTCGAGCTGGTAGTCGGTGAACTGGAACGGGCCCGTGCCGACCGGCTGGGTCGAGAAGGCCGCCATGTCGCCCGAAGCTTCGAGCTGGTCGGCATATTCCTTGGAGACGATCGAGGCAAAGTCCATCGCCAGGTTCGCCAGCATCGGCGCGTTCGGTTCGGTGAGCACGAACTTGACGGTCAGGTCGTCGACCTTTTCGATCGAAGCGAGGTATTTGGGCATGTCCATGCCCTGGAAGTAGTCCCAGGTCATGCCTTCGAGATAGGCATGCCAGGCATTGTCTTCCTTCCACTGGCGCTCGAACGAGAAGATGATGTCATCTGCCGTCAGGTCGCGAGTGGGGGTGAAGTAGGGCTGAGTGTGGAACTTGACGCCGGGGCGGAGCTTGAAGGTGTATTCCTTGCCGTCTTCCGAGATTTCCCAGCTTTCGGCCAGCGCGGGAATGACTTCGGTGGTGCCCGGAGCAAACTCGACGAGGCGGTTATAGATCGTGTGCGACGACGCATCGAAGTCGTTGCCGCCGGTCAGCGGACCGGGATCGAAGTGGGCGGGCGAAGCTTCCGAGCAATAAATCAGCTGCTTGGCCTGGGCCGCGCCAGCCGCGAGCGCCAGCATGGCGGTCGCTGCGAGCAGCGTTTTCATCAATTTCATGATTGTTGTCTCCCGAATAGTTTTTACGCTCCCGGCTTGCCAACCGGGGCTTGGGCGCCACCAAAGCGTAGAATCCAAGGGATGGCAATGGGAGAGTTTGACCATTTGGTCAATCTGATGACAGGCAGAACAGCGTTCCACAGGATTGGACGGTTTTGAAATGATCCGTTCGGCGGGCCAATCCTTGGCTTGACCGGACCGCTGGAGAGGTGATCCATGCGTGGCATGAGTTTATCCATTGCCACCATTACCCTGCTCGTCGCCGATTATGACGACGCCATCGCCTTTTACTGCGACACGGTGGGGTTCGACCTCATCGCTGACAATGACATGGGCGGCGGCAAGCGCTGGGTCGTCGTCGCCCCGCCGGGCCGCTCGGGCGCTCAGATGCTGCTGGCCAAAGTCGATGGCGAGGCACAGCGCGCCGCAATGGGCAACCAGGGTGGTGGGCGGGTGATGTTCTTCCTCAACACCACCAGCTTTGCCAAGGATCACGCTGCCCTGGTCGGACGCGGGGTCAAGTTCCTCGAAGAACCACGCCACGAGGCCTATGGCTCGGTCGCCGTGTTCGAAGACCTCTATGGAAACAAATGGGATCTGATCGAACCCAAGGGCTGACAGCCCGGCTCATTGCCGCACTGCTCGCACTCGCGGCGCCCGCCGCGGCGCAGGAGACCGGCTGGAACTATTCGCCATTACCAGGCGAGGGCGACCGGGCCACGCTGGGCTGCGCCCTCGAGTCGACGCGCGACAGCTTCACCTGCCTCGCCGTCCGCTGCGAAGATGATTTCAACATCGGCGTCCACATCTATACCAGCCGCCCGCAGGGCAATGTCGGCGACTGGGCCATCACGGTCGACAAGGAAACCCGCATGTTCAGTGCCGAGGCGAGCAAGCCTTATGGTGCCAAGCTGGTCGGCGACTATTCCTGGGTGACGACCAATCTGCTCAACGGCGCAGTGGCCTATCTGGAGCCTGCGGATGGCTCGGCCATGCCGGCCAACCACATTCCACTCGATGGTTCGCTCTATGCGATCAACCGGGCGCTGGCCTTTTGCGCGCCGCGCATACCCGACCCGGTCGAACCGAAAGCCGCGCCCGGCGTTTAGGCACTGCAACATCAATGGAGAAGCCCAATGGACCGCCGCCCGCTCGGACGCAGTGAACTTGTCATCGAACCCCTGGTGCTTGGCGGCAACGTCTTTGGCTGGACGGTCGACGAGACCAAAGGCTTCGAGATTCTCGACGCCTATGTCGAAGCCGGCTTCACCGCTATCGACACGGCCGAGGGCTATCCCAACTGGGTGCCGGGCAACCCGCCTGGCATGAGCGAAACCATCATCGGCAAGTGGATGAAGGCGCGTGGCAATCGCCAGTCGCTGCATATCATCACCAAGGTCAACTCGGCCAAGACGCCGGGCGGCCTCAGCGCGGATGCCATCCGCGCCGGCATCGAGGCCTCGCTCGAGCGCCTCCAGACCGACTATATCGACCTCTATTTCAGCCACTGGCCCGATGCCGAAACCAGCCACGAGGAAACCCTGGGCGCCTACGATCCGCTGGTGCGCTCGGGCAAGGTGCGCGTCATCGGTGCGTCGAACTACACTGCGCAGATGGTCAAGGAGGCCAACGAGACGGCGGTGATCAAGTCGCTGCCGCGCTACGAGGTGCTGCAGCCGCGCTACAACCTCTATGATCGCGCCGAATTCGATGCTTTGCGCGACGTGGCGATCGAGGATGAGATCGGCACCATCGTCTATTTCAGCCTCGCGGCAGGCTTCCTGACCGGCAAGTACCGCTCCAAGGCAGATTTCGGCAAGTCGCCGCGCGGCGGCGGAGTCGAGAAATATCTCGACGCCAAGGGCGAGCGCATTCTGGCGGCGCTCGACACGGTCGCTGCGGCCAATGATGCAACACCGGCCGAAGTGTCGCTGGCCTGGCTGGTGGCGCAACCCGGCGTCACGGCACCAATCGCCTCGGCGACATCGGTGGATCAGGTGAAAAGCCTGGCCCGGGGTGTGCGGCTCAAGCTGTCGGACGATGACTTGCAGGTGCTGACGGACGCGGGGAAGTAAGAAACACCCCCACCTAGCCTCCCCTGAAAAGGGGGAGGGACTGATCGAGTATAGGGCTTGATGTTGCCTAAGCCCCAGGGCGGATTCCTCCCCCTATCAGGGGGAGGCGAGGTGGGGGTATCCGCTAAAACTCGCCTTCACCGCCTACCACTCAAAATCCGGCCCATTCACCCGCGCACCCATCAGGAACACGTCGCTCATCAACCGCAGCGGCGCGGCATCGACGTCGCTCTCGTGCCGATCCAGCAAACGCGCAAACCGCTCATACATCGCGGCATATTCGCCATCGCCGTGCTTGATCACCAGCTCGCCATTGACCGTCAGACTGCGACCGCCGCCTTCGAGCAGGATCACATTGCCCTTGCCGGTCTCGAAGCGGATGGTCCAGATTTCGCCGGACTCTTCGAGCCAATTGAAGCCTGCCGATAGTTTCGGCTTGTGCGCCTCGCCCGACTTGAAGGTGATTTCGACATCCACCGGCGTCTGTCGGTTGGCCGGGAAAGTCAGCTTGCTCGCCTCAACGAAGACGGGGAATGGCATGACCTTGGTGAAGATCGACAGGGCATTGATGCCGGGATCGCAGACGCCGAAGCCGCCGACTTCCCACACCCAGTCCTGGCCCGGATGCCACTTGCGCACGCTTTCGCGCCAATCGATGCGCGCCGAAGCGACGCCTTCCGCTGCCAGGATGTCCTTGGTGCGATCGACGGCCGGATTAAACTGACTGTGCCAGGTCTGGTAGAGTACCCGCCCTGTCTTCTTGCCGTGCGCCACTAGGTCGTCCAATTCTGATATCGTGGTGGTGGGTGGCTTTTCCAGCATCACATCCTTGCCGGCGTCGAGCGCCTCGCGGACATATTGATGGCGGATGCCTGGCGGGGTGCAGATCGAGACCAGCGAGACGTCAGGCATGGCGGCATAAAGCGCGCCCGGCGTCTTGAACACCGGCTTGCCATTGTGCCCGACACCGCGCGTCGACACCGTCGCTGCCAGCTCGAAATCGCTGGACGCGTCGATAACCGGCAGATGCTGATCCACCGCGATCTTGCCCACGCCGATAATGGCGATCTTGCGCTTGGCCATGGCCCATTCTCTCCCAAAAAGTCGGGCGTATAGAACAGAGCCACCCCCTGTCTGCCAAGGGGATTTGTATGATTATTTTAGACCACACAAGCAGGGATGCGCGCGGCCACCCCCACCCTTGATCCCTCCCCACCAGGGGGGAGGGAGACGACTGGACCATCGGCGGGCACATTCCGTCAACGACCACCGCGCGGGCTTCCCTCCCCCTTGTGGGGAGGGAATGAGGGTGGGGGTGCCACGCCCCCAATGGCCCGCTACCTCACCAAAATCGCCCGGAAATCATTGACGTTCGTCCCGGTCGGACCCGTCACCAGCAAGTCCCCGATCGCCTCGAAAGCCGAATAGGCGTCATTGTTCGCCAGAGCCGCCAAGGGATCGATCCCCGCCTTGCGCAGCCGTGTTGCCGTGGTGCCGTCGGCAAAGGCGCCGGCATTGTCTTCCGAGCCATCGATGCCATCGGTATCGGCCGCCACTGCGGTGATGCCCTCCACACCGTCAATGGCAATGGCCAGTGCCAGGAGGAACTCGCCATTGCGTCCGCCCCGGCCCTTGCCCCGTATTGTCACTGTGGTCTCGCCGCCCGACAGCAGCAGAGCAGGCTTGGCAAAGGGCCGGTTGCGCAGGGCGATCTCGCGGGCCATGGCGGCATGCACCTGCGCCACGTCGCGCGCCTCGCCTTCGATGGAATCGGACAGGATTGCCGCCGTCACGCCCTGACCCCGTGCCTGCTGGGCTGCCGCTTCCAGCGACAGCGCGGCCGAGGCGATGGTCCGCACGGTGTTCCGTGCGAAAGCCGGGTCGCCCGGTGCCGGTGCCAGGTTGTCGTCGCCGGCCAACAAGGCCTGCGCATGCGGCGGCAGGCCGATGCGGTAGAGCGTGGCATACTTGCGCGCCAGCTCGCGGCTTCCGGCCAGCGGGATGGTTGGTCCCGAGGCCACCACGGCCGAATCGTCGCCCGGCACATCCGACACGACCAGCGTCGCCACGCGGGCCGGGGCGCAGCGCGCGGCCAGACGCCCGCCCTTGATGATGGAGAACTGGTTGCGGATGAGGTTCATCACCGAAATCGGCGCGCCGGAGGCCAGCAGCGAGCGGTTGATGGCCTGTTCGTCGTCCAGCGTCAGGCCCGGTGCCGGCGCTGGCAGCAGCGACGAACCGCCGCCCGAGATCAGCGCGACCACCAGGTCATTGGGCCCCAGCCCCGAGACGGTCTCCATGATCCGGCGCGCCGCGAGGAAGCCGGCCTCATCGGGCACCGGATGGGCCGCCTCGACGATTTCGATGCGGCTACACGCCTCGGCATAACCATAGCGCGTCACCACCAGCCCACTTAGCGGGCCGTCCCAAGCGTCTTCGAACGCCTTGGCCATCTGCGCCGAGGCCTTGCCGGCGCCGATGACGATTGTCTTTCCCACCGGTCGCGCGGGCAGGTTGAGACGAACCCCCAGCGACGGTTGCGCCTGCGCAACGGCCGTTCGGAACAACTGCTCGAGCAGAACGCGGTCCATTCATGCCTCTCGGCTTGCGATTCGATGCGGGCAAGGATAGCCAGCTTGCTCAGCATAGCTACTGTCAAACGCCCGACACAGAGTCTGGCTAGCGGCAGGGTAAGGAGTTCCGATGACAGAACGATTCGCGATCTACTACGCCCCATCCGCAACCAGCAATCTGTGGGAGCGGGCGGCGACCTGGCTCGGCCGCGACGCTGCCGATGGCGATCTTTTCGATGGCCCGGTCGCCGGCATTGACCGTGCCCGGCTGCTCAACCTGACCCAGTCGGCCAATCGCTACGGCTTCCACGCGACCCTGAAGGCGCCGATGGCCCTGGCCGATGGTGCCAGGGAGGCCGACCTGCGCGCCGCGCTCACCGACTTTGCCCGCCGGCACCAGCCGGTCGACCTGGGCAAGCCGCGCCTGGCCTCGCTCGATGGCTTCCTGGCGCTGCTGGTGGCCGACAACGAGGCGCTGCAGGATTTTGCCGCCCATGTGGTGGAAGCCTTTGACGACTTCCGCGCCTCCATGTCGGTCAAGGACCGCGCTGCACGGGCCAGCCGTGGCCTTTCCGAACGCCAGATCGAGCTGCTCGACGCTTACGGCTATCCCTATGTGTTCGAGGAATTCCGCTTCCACATGACGTTGAGCGACCGGCTGAGCGAAGCCGATGCCGCCGATATCGCGCAGGCAGCGACGACCTGGTTTACCCCGGTGCTCGACGAGCCAATCCTGCTCGATCGGCTCGCGCTGTTCCGCGAACCCGAGGCCGGCAAACCGTTCGTCCGCGTTGGCGATTTCAAGCTGGGCAGCGCGGCATGAGCGACGTCGTCTTCCGCAATGCCCGCATCGTCCTCGGCGACGAGGTCATCGAGGGCAGCCTGTCGACCCGCGACGGGGTGATCAGCGCCTTTGCCGCCGGCTCGGCGCAGTCGGGCGACGACCTTGATGGCGACTACCTGATTCCCGGCCTGGTCGAGCTGCATACCGATCATCTGGAAACGCATTACCGGCCGCGACCGGGTGTGTTCTGGGACGCGATGGCGTCGCTGCACGCCCATGATGTGCAGATCGCTGGCTCCGGCGTGACCACGGTGTTCGACGCGGTTCGCGTCGGTTCCGACAGCGAAATGCCCGAAATGGGCAAGCATGTCGCCGCCCTCACCAGCGCGATCGCCCGCGCTCGGGCCGATGGCTGGCTGCGGTCCGACCACCTGATCCATCTGCGCTGCGAATTGCCCAGCCACGACGTGGTGGAACAGTTCGAAGCCCACGCTACTCATGCCGAGGTGCGCCTCGCCTCGATGATGGACCACACGCCCGGCCAGAGGCAGTTCCGCTCACTGGACGACTACAAGCGCTTTTACGGCGTGCGACGGACGCCGGAGGAACTCGATCGCTACATCGAGGCGCGCCTCGCCGATCACGCCCGCTACTCGGCGCCACACCGCGCCCACATCGTGGCCCGCGCCCGCGAGCTCGGGCTGTCGCTCGCCAGCCACGACGACGCCACCATCGCCCATATCGAGGAAGCGGCCCGCGACGGCGTTGCCATCGCCGAATTTCCCACCACGCTCGAAGCCGCGGCCGCCGCGCATGATGCAGGGCTTGCAATCCTGATGGGCGCGCCAAATGTGGTGCGCGGCAAGTCGCATTCAGGCAATATCTCGGCGACCGATCTGGTGCGGGCGGGTTTATTGGACATTCTGAGTTCGGACTATGTGCCGTTTGCCTTGCTGCAGGCCGCCTTCGTGCTGCCGCAGCGGGTGGAGGGCATGGGTCTGCCTGCGGCGCTGGCGACGGTCACGCGGAACCCGGCACGATCGGCCGGGCTGGACGATCGCGGCGAAATCGCCATTGGCAAGCGCGCCGATCTGGTGCGGATTAGGCTGATCGACGGGCTGCCCGTGGTTCGTGGCGTCTGGCGACAGGGCATAAGGGTAAGCTGATACATGACGCGACCGCTCGGTTCACTTGTCCTGGTCGTTGGCCCCTCGGGGGTCGGCAAGGACACGCTGATCTCGGGCGCGCGACATGCGCTCGACAACGACAAACGCTTCGTCTTTGTGCGTCGCGTCGTCACCCGCAAGGCCGAGGTGGAGGTTGAGGACCATGACAGCATGGATGCCGAAACATTCCACGACATGGAGGCGGCCGGGCGTTTCGCTCTCTGTTGGGATGCCCACAACCTGCGCTACGCCCTGCCGCTCAGCGTCGATACTGACCTGACCCTGGGCAAGGTTGTGGTCGCCAACGTGTCGCGCCATGTCGTGGCTCAGGCGATCGCAAAATATCCGGCCTGCGCCGTCGTGCTGATCACCGCCGAAATCTCCTGCCGGGCCGAACGGCTGACCAAACGGGGGCGCGAGAGCGGCGACCAGATTACGGCGCGGCTGGCCCGTGAAAGCGCGCCGGTGCCATCGGGCGTCGATCCGATCGTGATCGACAATTCGGGCATGCTGGCCATCGGTGTGACCGCCTTTGTCATGGCCCTACGCAGCATCGCCGCGCAAGAATGACGCATGGTTGAACCAGTCGGCCTCCGGCGCGTTGTGCTGACGGAACAAGCGTCAGGAATTCTCATGAGCCGCAACGGTCTTTACGCCGTCATCGCCGTCCTGCTGATCGCCATCGTTGGCTTCGGCATCTACAGCTATCAGCAGCAACAGGCGCAACCCGGCATCGAAGTCCGGGTCGATGGCAACGGAGTGTCGATCGATGGCAATGGCTGATGGCGGCGGACGTCGCGACACGATTGCTGCGGCAATCACCGCCGAACTCGCTCGACAGGCTCAGAGCAGCCCGACTGACGTCGACATCGACGCCTTGGCCGACGCGATCGACACAGCCCTTGAGCCGCCAGTGCCCGCCCATGAGGGCAAGCACCCGGACGAACTCAACGCTACCAATGACGACTGAACGAGGACAGGCAAATTCCTGACGACACATTGACGCTCATCGGACTTGGCGTCGGCGCCATCGTCTTGGTCTGGCTGGTTTTCTCGGTGCTCAAGAAGGTCATCGGCATGCTGTTTCTGGCAGCACTGGTGATTGGCGGATTCGTGCTGTGGCAGAATCCGCCCCTTATGAACGGCCTGGTGACCTGGGTCCAGAATGCGGCCAATCTGGCATAGGCGCGCTCGGGCTCAGGCCGCGTCGGCCCGGCCCTTGCGCACAGCCTGGGACACGGCGAAATGCGCCTTCTCGACCGTCGCGAACTGCTGCCCGTCGATGGCGAAGGCTGGCAGCTTCACGGCGAGAAACCGATAGCCGGCTTCGTGCGGCACCACGACGCCCAGCGGTTCTCCGCCGACTTCTATGACGATTGGCTTGTGGGCCTTGGCCCGGTCGAGACTGTTTTCCTGCATGGGTGGATGCTCCACTTGCGCATTGCTACGGCCACATCAGATGGGCTGGTGCACCATCCTGGCCGGCAACGCTGGGGGTCTATCGGAATTGTGAGACGAAGGTGTGACGCGGATCACATTCGTTTCGAGCGACAGGTCCCTTGCCAGCGTTTTACGCCTTGCAGGTGGGTGCGTACGAGCGTGGAACCGGCATGGATGGTGAAGGTATTCGATGATGTCATCTTCATTCCTTTCCTGCGGGTTGACGACGTAGCTGCATCGGCACTTGGCGATGCATGAGCGCAAGATAGGCGCGTTCGGGGCTGATTGCCAGTGCTGCCACAACCAGAGAATGAAGATTTCTGGAAAAAGACTGCTCGACTTTCGTCTCAGCACGAAATGTGATAGATGTAGTCATGATTTGACATACACCCCTCATTGTTCCGAACGCTTGAACTGGACTGTACAATCTGGTGATGTCGCGTTCACGACAAGCGTCACCGCCACGCAAACGGCGGGCCGAGGGGAATACCACCGTGTCCGAAGACGACCTGCCCGCCGCGACCAAGGGCAAGCGTGGCGTCAAGCCATCCGGCAAGCCGACGCTCAAGACTATCGCGCAGATGACCGGCTTTGCGGTCACCACAATATCGCGTGCCCTCAACAATGCGCCCGAGCTGGCGCAGGAAACGCGCGACCGGGTGCAGAAGATCGCCGCCGAGATCGGCTACCTGCCCGATCGCGCCGCGCTCCGCCTCAAGACCGGTCGCACCAATGTCATCTCGCTGGTGCTCGAACCGGACGAGCAGATCTATGGTTTCGGTACATCCATCGTCGCCGGGCTCACCGAGGCGATGCGCAACACCGCCTATCACCTGGTCATCACGCCGCTGTTCCGGGGTGTGTCGCCGATGGATCCGATCCGCCATATCGTGCGCAACCGCATGGCCGATGGCGTCATCTTCTCCAAGGCCGAGGCCTTCGACGAGCGCATCCGCTTCCTGATCGACAACGACTTCCCCTTCATCAGCCACGGCCGCAGCCGCTGGCCGGAGGCACACCCATCGGTCGACTTCGACAACGAGGCCTATTCCTATGGGGCGGTGAAGCGGCTGGTGCAGAAGGGCTGCAAGAAGGTCTCGATCGTGCTGCCGGAAAGCGCGCTGACCTATACCGACCACCTCAAGGCCGGCATGGCACGCGCTGCCAACGAGGCCGGCATCGCCCATGAATTCGCCACCGACGTGACGCTGCACAGCCAGACCGACGCGATCCGCAACTATGTGCTCAAGCGCTCCAAGCGCCCCGATGGGCCCGATGGCTGGGTCTGTGCCTCGGAGGTTTCGGCGCTGGCGGTGATCGGCGCCCTGACCGATGCCGGCAAGACCGTGGGCGGCCAGGTCCACGTGGTCAGCAAGCAGGCCTCGCAAATGTTCGCCCAGTTCCAGACCGGCGCCGAAACCGTCAACGAAGACTTCGTCGACGCCGGGCGCAACCTGGGCGCCCTGCTGCTGCGGCGCATCAGCGGCGAAACGGAAGGCCTGCAGCTCCTGACGCAGCCAGAATTCAAGTGGAAGGACTGAGGCTAAGCAAGAAATACCCCCACCTAACCTCCCCTGAAAGAGGGGGAGGGACAGATCCAGGTTGTGGTGCTATCTCGCCAAGTCCACCGCGCAGTCCTCCCCCTGTCCAGGGGAGGTTAGGTGGGGGTACCCGACAGGACTCGCCTTCGCCGCTCCCTACCCCTCCAGCTCTTCCCGCAGCAATTCCAGTTCCATCCATTGCTCTTCCGCCGCCGCCTTCTTGGCCTCGGCCGCAATCAGCGCCTTGGATTTGGCCGCGAACCCCGCCGGATCCTTGGCGTAGAAATTGGCATCGGTCAGCGCGGCGTTGATCGCCTTGATCTCGGCCTCCAGCTTGTCGATGTCCTTGGGCAGCGTCTCGAGCGCGTGCTTTTCCTTGAAGCTCATCTTGCGCTTGGCGACGAATGGCGCCGCCGTCTGCACCATCGCGGTCTTGCCGGCGCGATGCGCCTTGACTGAGGCGCGCGCCTGCACGCCCTCGCCGCGCTGGATCACCATGTCGGAATAGCCGCCGGCATATTCGGTCCAGCCGCCATCGCCCTCGGCGATGATCACCGAGGTGGCGACGCGATCGAGGAAGTCACGATCGTGGCTGACGACGATGACCGTTCCGGCATAGTCGCTCACCATCTCTTCGAGCAGATCGAGCGTTTCGAGATCGAGATCGTTGGTCGGTTCGTCCAGCACCAGGAAGTTCGACGGCAGCGACAGCGCCCGTGCCAGGGCCACGCGGGCCCGCTCGCCGCCGCTGAGCTTGCCAATCGGCGTATTGGCCTGTTCGGGGCCGAACAGGAAGTCCTTCATATAGCCCACGACATGCTTGGGCTGCCCGTTGATTTGCAGCGTATCGGAGCCGCCACCGGTCAGCGCGTCGCGCAGCCGCGTCTCGGGATCGAGCTTGGCGCGGCCCTGGTCGAGCATGGCCAGTTCCAGCGCCGAGCCGAGCTTGATCGTTCCGCTATCGGGCTTGAGCAAGCCGGTCAGCATCTTGATCAGTGTCGTCTTGCCGGCGCCGTTCGGCCCTACAATGCCGATGCGGTCGCCGCGCAGCACGCGGGTCGAGAAGTCGCCGACAATGGTCCGATCGCCATAGGATTTGGAGATGTTCTCGGCTTCGACCACCAGCGCGCCAGAGGTGCGGCCCTCGGCCACCTGCATGTTGACCGATCCGGTGACCTTGCGCTGCTCGCGCCGATCCTGCCGCAGGTTGCCCAGCCGCTCCAGCCGACCCACATTGCGCTTGCGCCGCGCTGTCACGCCATAGCGCAGCCAATGCTCCTCGCGCACGATCTGGCGGTCGAGCTTGTGGCGGTCGCGTTCTTCTTCTTCCAGCACGGTGTCGCGCCAGGCCTCGAAGGCGCCAAAGCCCTTGTCGAGCCGCCTTGTCAGGCCGCGGTCGAGCCAGACGGTCGAGCGCGTCAGATCGCTGAGGAAGCGCCTGTCGTGGCTGATCAGCACCATGGCCGAGCGCAGGCTATCGAGTTCCGCCTGCAGCCATTCAATGACGGGCAGATCAAGATGGTTGGTGGGTTCGTCGAGCAGCAGGATATCTGGCTTAGGCGCCAGCACCCGCGCCAGAGCGGCACGACGGCCTTCGCCACCCGACAGCTTGGTCGGGTCTTCCGCCCCGGTCAGCCCCAGCGAACTCAGCAGATATTGCGCGCGATACTCGTCGTCGCCTGGCCCGAGGCCGGCCTCGACATATTCGAGCGTCGTCGCATAGGCGCTGAGGTCCGGCTCCTGCGGCAGGTAGCGCAAAGTCGCGCTGGGTTCGACGAAGCGGACGCCGCCGTCATGGGTCACATCGCCCGAAGCGATCTTGAGCAAGGTCGACTTGCCCGAGCCATTGCGGCCGACCAGCGCGATGCGCTGGCCAGGTGAAACGATGAGCTCGGCGCTTTCGAGCAGCCGCGTGCCGCCGAAGGTGAGACTGATATTCTGCAGTGAAAGAAGGGGAGCTGGAGCCATGCGGGCGGATAGAGCATAGGCGGGCGACAAAGAAAAGGCAGGTCAGCCCTGCTCAACCGCCGCTGCGTTGCGTCCAGCCACAATAAGGTCAGCCCGCCTGCGTGGATCGGTCTGCAGATAGAGCGCTACGCTGGGCATGAACAGCTCGCGCCAGTCGCGCTCCCAGTCGCCGACGCCACGCGCCAGCGAGGCTTCAAGCGTCGTGGCGGCATCGCTTTCGACCCAGATGCGCAGGTCGTAAAGTGGCACCAGATCGGGATGGAGGGACGATACGCCTTCGATCACCACAAGCCCTTCGGGCCGCACCTCGCGCCAGTCGTCGGCCACCCTCCCCGCCGCCCAGTCATAGCGCCGATAGCCCGCCGTCTCGCCGCGCGCCAGCGTCGTCACTGTGTTGAGGAATTCGTCATAGCGGAAATAAGGGAAAGGAAAGGCGGGCTGCGCCACCCCGCGCCACTCTCGTTCGGGTCGAACGAAATCGTCGAGATAGACGGTCACCGCGCCCAGCTCGGTTTCCAGCCGCTCCGCCAGCGTGGATTTGCCTGAAACCGGCAGGCCATCGATAGCAACCAGCGCGCGGGGGCGGTCCCGCAGCAATGACAATGTGGCGTCGAAATCCATCATGTCTAAGGCCTCGCCCTCATGCCACGCCCTCGTGGTTCGAGGGTCGCTACGCTCCCGCCTCACCATGAGGGCTACTGGGACACCGGATCAAGAGTAGCCCTCATGGTGAGGTGCGAGCTCTTCGCGAGCCTCGAACCACGAGGGCGTGGCATGACGCAATATATTGTGGAGCTTTGCGAAAAAAAAAGACAGGTCAGGGCGTTGAGGACCCTGACCTGTCCGGGGAGACGGTAGCAGCAAGCCCCGTCGTCTCAGCACCGGTGGCGACGTCGATCCCCTCGAACATCCCCGCCTGATGATGACGTGAGAAAACCACAAGTTATTATGAGTGTCAAACTCATAATAATGCGAAGAAGGGATTTCTACACCTATGCAGGGCCCTCAATCAGGACTTAGCGCTCGGTGGTCAGCGATGGTGCAGTCGACACCCTCCCCCCTCTGTGGGGAGGGATCAAGGGAGGGGAGCGGTCCCGATATCGGGGCTCTCTCACCCACTCCCATCCTCCGCCATCAAGGGGGAGGTGCCGTCCGGTGCAATGGCGAGATAGTTACAGACGTCACATGCGATAGCCCTCCCCACAAGAGGGAGGGAGACGACCGGCAGTACAGTGTCAGACTAGTGCGCCGGCACCATCACCGCTTCCAGCGTTGACAGGCCCAGGCGATCGCGGATCGAGCGCTTCTTGCTGGCGAGATCGGCGATGGTGTAGCTGGCCAGCACCTCGAAAAAGGCACCCAGCGCCTCGCGCAGCGCGCTGTTCAGGTCGCATTCGCCGATCAGCGGGCAGTCTGCGCCGTCTTCAAAGCACTCGGCCAGGGCAAAATTCTCCTCAGTCAGCCGGATGGTATCGAGCAGGGTGATGTCATCGGCACTCTTGCCCAGCTTGATGCCGCCGTGACGGCCGCGCACGGTGGCCAGAAGGCCATTTTCGACCAGCGGCTTGATCAGCTTGAACAGGAAGAGTTCGGAAATATTGTAGGCCTTGGCAATATCGGCCACGCGGCTCAGGCCGGGCTCGTTGACGGCGCAATAGACCAGGGTACGGATCGCATAGTTGGATTGACGCGTCAGGCGCACTTTGGACCTTTCATGGGCCGGCCGGACTGATCTTCACCCAGCCCCGGCTCCCCGTTTCGACTCTGATCTCTTCATAAACCGAGCCGTAGCTTATAACCATTCTAAAATTAGTCAACTAAACATGATCGTCGTGTTCATATTTTTTTCCCGAATTTGACACTCTGGACAACGTTTTAAATTCCTCCTATGAACTTAACAGTCGGGGGACACGGAATCGTGAATAATACTGTTACCAGGGCCATGCTTAGCGAGGCGGCAGCACGGCGTACCGGCTTGAGCAAGGCCGATGCTGCGGCTGTCGGAGAGGCCATGTTCGCGCTGATGAGCGACGCGCTAATGGCGGGCGAAAACGTCAAGCTGACGGCCTTTGGCTCATTGCAAGTGCGCGAGCGCGCTGAGCGGCTGGGGCGCAATCCGCGCACCGGCACCGAGCATCGCATTTCGCCCCGGCGGACGGTGGTGTTCACGCCCAGCGCGCAGTTACGCGACGCGCTTGGCCGCTATGCTGCCAAGCCGCGCCCGGCCGAATTAACCAGCGATATCCGCCTGGGTGCGTGAGAAGAAGCGTCGATAGAGCGTCAGCTCTGCTGCGCCGATTGACGGCGCCGATGGGCCGACATGCCCGACCATCACCTGCGGAGGCTGATAGGGGGTGATCGGCAGCTGCCGCAAGGCAGCCTCGAGCTGCTTCACTAGGCGCTCCACAATATCGCGCGGCATAATGCCGTCGACCACGACCAGGCCGCTTTCGATCACCGTCGCGGTGTTGAACACCACCAGCGCCAGGGCCTCGGCGCTGTCGGCCAGCCATTGGTCAAGCACCGGGCCGAAACTGGACCAGTCCCAATCTTCGATGGCGCAGGCATTGGCTTGTATCCCCGCCGCATGCAGTCGCTGAATCAGCGCCGCAATCGAGGCGGTAAAATGGGCCGGACGCTGACGGCCGCTGCTGTCGCCGACCAGCATCGAGCCTAGATTGGCTGAATTGCCGGTTGGACCTTCCCACAGCATACCCTCACCTACAATTCCGGCTGCGATATAGCGGGAAATGAGGAAGTAGATGAAGCTGCACGGCCGGGGTCTCGGAAAGGCAATGAGTTCGGCCCAACAGGCTGCATTGCCGTCATTGAACAGGCTAACCTCGAGTCCGGTAGCCCCGCTCAGTTCGGCGACCAGATCGAGTTTATGCCAGAGTGCCTGCTGATCCTGCGTGCCGGCGACGAGATTGATATTCTCGGCAATGTTGGTGGGCAGCGCTACGCCCATATCGACAAGGCGGCTTCGCCTCTCCGGTGATAAGGCCGCGACGATGCTGGCCGTCATGGTTACGACGTCGGCGGCAATGGTCGCCGCATCGGGGAAGTCATAAGCTTTCCGGCGCCGATCCATCACCTCGGCATGCAGATTCAGCAGCAGCACATCGACATGCCGCCAGCCGATTTCGACGCCAATCGAAAAGGCACCCTCAGGGTTGAGGAAGATCGGCGTCGCCGGCTGGCCGCGCCGGCCGCGCAGGACCTCGCCACGGGTGATCAGCCCTGCCCGGTCGATATCGGTCAAAATGGCCGAGACCGTCTGCGGCGCCAGCCCGGACAGCCGGGAAATATCGGCATTGGACACGCCGGGATTGAAGCCGATCACTGTCAGCACTGCGCGCTCGTTGGCTCGACGGAGGCCCTGATGCTGTAGCCCGCGACCTCCGGCGTCGAAGATATCGCGGAGCGGCTCGATGGTCGACGACATGACGATTTCCTGCGATCACGCCACCGGAGGGATCGTTCCCAGCGAGAATTCGCAAGGTTTGATCCATCGGGCGCTAGGGAAAGATACACCCCGGCGGCGTGGCAACACGCTGGGGCTTTGATTCGACAGTATTTTGTCAGACAATCATGGCAAAGAGAGCCCGCCGCGCCAAGCCCCATCACTACGGATCAGTAAAAGCGCTTCGTCTGTCTATTGGGAGACTTTGCGAGACCGACCGCGACTCGCAATTCCGCCTCACGGTCCTGTTAGCCTAAAGTCCCATGCGCGTGCCTAACGCAGGGCCCTGCCCGCCTGGTCGAACAGATGCACGACATCGGGTGGCACAGCGATATGGACCGTCTGGTGCAAGGTAAGTTCGGGGGCACCGTCGAGTTTGAGGGTGACCAGCTCACCATCGGGCAGTTCGACATAGGCCAGGGCATATTCGCCGAACTGTTCGATGACCGACAGCGAACCGGAGAGATCGGCGGAACCGGCATCGGCAAGAAGCAGGTGTTCGGGGCGAACGCCGATTGACCGCGCATTGGCCAATTGTGGATGGCTCAATGTTAACAGCCCCTTACCCGGTAGGGCCAAGCCGGTGACCTGGGGTGACACTGTGAGGAAGTTCATGCGCTGGCTGGCGATGAAGCCGGCAACGAAGGTGTTGACCGGGTTGCGGTAGAGCTCGAGCGGGCTGCCGACCTGCTCGATCACGCCGGCATTGAGCACCACGATGCGGTCGGCCAGGGTCATGGCTTCGACCTGGTCGTGGGTCACGTAAATCATTGTCGCGTCTAGCGTATCGTGCAGCTTGGCGATCTCGATACGAGTCTGGGCGCGCAAAGAGGCGTCGAGATTGGACAGCGGTTCGTCGAACAGGAACACCTTTGGCTGCCGCACGATGGCCCGGCCGATGGCGACGCGCTGGCGCTGGCCACCGGACAAGGCTTTGGGCATGCGATCGAGGTAGGCTTCGATCTGCAGTATCCGCGCCGCTTCCCTAACCCGCTGATCCACCTCAGCTTTCGGCGTCTTGGCGAGCTTCAGACCGAAGGCCATGTTGTCGTAAACCGTCATATGCGGATAAAGCGCATATGACTGGAACACCATGGCGATGCCGCGCTGCGGGGAAGGAACGTCGTTGACGACCCTCCCCCCGATGGAGATTTCGCCGCCCGAAATCGGCTCCAGGCCGGCGATCATGCGGAGCAATGTGGACTTGCCGCAGCCGGAAGGTCCAACGAAAACAACGAACTCGCCGGATTTGATGTCGAGGTCGACCCCATGGACGACCTCCATCGAGCCATAGGATTTCCGGATCCCGCGCAGCGAAACATCGGCCATAAGAACCTCCTCAGGTCTCGATCAGAAGTGTGGTGATCTCGAACGGGCGCAGCGACAAGGTCACGCCATTGTCCTTGATTGCCAAGGGCTTGCCAGCGCCCTCCTCCATCAGGTTGACCACCCGGACCGATTTGACTGGAAGACCGAAGGTCACCGTCGCGTCGGCGCGGATATTGGCGTGCTCGAAGATGCGCAACACCACGGCATCGCTCTTTTCGGCCTTCTTGACCGTCTCCAGCGTGACGTTGGACTGGTCGACACTGGCGAAGCTGAAGCTGCCGGTTTCTGCCAGCATGCTGGAGGTCTTCTGCGAGCCAATCACCGCAACGGGATTGTTGAAGCGCTCAGCGGCGCGATGCACGTCGGCAAGGTCGGCGACGCCGTCGTGAACGAAGAGCGCGTAGCGGATGCGGTGCTCGCCCAGGTCGGCTTCCGGATGAGGGAAGGTCGAGCCGCGGACCAGAGTCAGGCGGACAGATTGCTCGTGGCAGTCATAGGCGTATTTGCTGTCGTTGAGCAAAGCGACGCCGAAATCGGCCTCGCTGAGATCAACCCAGCGATGCATCGACGCCTCGAAGCGGGCGCGGTCCCAGGTGGTGTTGCGATGGGTCGGGCGCTTGACGTGGCCGAACTGAATTTCCGAGCGGATTTCGGAGGTGTTGAGATCGAACGGGAACTGGGCTTTGATGACCTGCGCCCGCTCCTGCCAGTCGATGAAGGTATCGAACTCGATCTGGCGTGCGCCAGCGGCGAGGGAGATGACCTGGACGATCTTCGACTTCTGGTAGTGCCGCTCGACGCGGATGGCGGCGCGATGCGGGCCGGTTTCGACCACCGAAATCTTCGATTTGCTGTCGGCCAGCGGCCAGAACTGCTCTTCGAAGTAGCGGTCGATGTCCCAGGCGTCCCACTCCATCGGCTTGTCTTCATAGGCGATGAGGCGGTTGGCCTTGGCGCCGGCGGCAAGCGTCTCGCGGTTGCGGGTCTTGTCGAAGACCGAGGTAATCTCACCAGACTTGTCGAAGGTGACCTTAAGCAGTTCGTTTTCGAGATGGGTTTCGGACACCGAAACCGCCGAGGTCGAATTGGCAGCGCCGCCTGCGACGAGTTGCGCGCCGGTCCAGCCGAGCGGGACGATCTCGCTGACCGGAGCGGCGAACTCGGCTGTGCCATCGGCGCGGGTCAGCTTCTGTACCGGATGCGCCGTTCCGGCAACCGCCAGCGATGTGCCCGCCACCGCTGCATCGCTGCCCAGCGACACCAGGCCCGAACGTGTCTGGCCTGTGAAGTTGAATAGGCGCAGCTGGTCGGCACCCGGCTTGGCGAAGGCCTGGGCAGCAGCGTGCCACGGTCCGTTCTGCGAGCCGAGGGTCGAGAATATCTGGCCGTATTCGTTGTCGCTATCGACATAGACTTCGGGGATAGAGGTGCCGGGCAGGATGTCGTGGAACTGGTTGATCAGCACCAGTTCCCAGAACTCAGCCAGGGTATCGGCAGGATAGGCGGCGCCTGCCTGGACAAGGGCCATGGCGCCGAGGAATTCCAGCTCGCGCAGCATGCGTTCGGCGCGGCGGTTGTTTGCCTTGTTCTTGGCGACCGAGGTCAGGGTGCCGCGGTGGTATTGCAGGTAAAGCTCGCCGTTCCAGGTGGGGAACTTGTTGCCCGGGGCGTCCATCTTGGCGCCGAGGCGTTCGAGGAAGGGCACGATGCCTTCAAGCTTGACGCGAGGCGCGCCAGGAATGCCGCGTTCAAGGCGGATGCCGCGCTCGATCATGCCGCGGGTCGGGCCGCCGCCGCCATCGCCATAGCCATAGGACATGACCACTTCGTTGTGGACGGCCTTGGGTTCGTAGCGCTTCCAGGCGCCCATGGTTTCGGAGACCGAGAGGTCGCCATTGTAGGTCGTGAAGATCTCTTCGCTGTCGTATTTCTGCGCAGTGATCAGCTGGGCCTTGGTGACGGTGCCGTCGATGCCCTTCCAGTGGAAGCTGTCATAGGGGTGGCGATCGGTATCGTTCCAGCTGAGCTTACTGGTGACGAAGTATTTGAGCCCCGACTTGTCCATCACCTGCGGCAGGTTGGCGGAATAGCCGAAGGTATCGGGCAGCCAGACAGTCTTGGGGTCGACGCCAAACTCCTCGATATGGAAGCGGCGACCGCGCATGATCTGGCGGACCAGCGATTCACCCGAGACGATGTTGACGTCGGGCTCCACCCACATCGCGCCTTCGATCTCGAAATGACCGGACTTCACCTTCTTGAGCATGCGTTCCCACAGCTCGGGATAGTCCTTCTTGAGGAAGTCGAAGAGGACCGACTGGTTATACATGAAGATGAATTCGGGATACTCTTCCATCAGGTTGAGCACCGTGGCGAAAGACCGGCCGGTCTTGTCGCGGGTATGCATGACGCGCCACAGCCAGCCGACGTCGAGATGGGTCGAGCCGACGGCGGTAATCTGCGGCTGCGTCTCGGTATCGACCAGCTTGTAGATTTCGCCGGCGATTTTTTCGGCAGCCCCAAGCGAGGCTTCGAATTCGGGCGTGAAGCCATCGCGGCGATCGAGGGCACGCAGGGCGCGGTCGATGATGTTGAGGATGGCCTGGCGGCGCGGGTCGTTCTGGTAGAGGCGGACAGCCACGTCGAGCGGCGTCTGCAGGTCCCAATAGAGCTTTTCGGTGCGCTCGCTGCGCGTGTAGAACTCGACCTTGAAGCCGACCAACGGACGATCGAAGAAGGTGAAGGCGTTGACCAGCAGGGTGTGCTTGCTGCCCGGCTTGGCGTTGCGCTCGATCACCAGTTCGGTGTGGTTGCCGTCAAGCGCCTGGGCGATCTTGCCGTCGATATAGGCGAGACATTGCGGATCGGTCGAGCCGGGGCGGTCCTGCCACTGGCTGGTGAACTTGAGCACGAAGGTCTTGCCCTTGGCGGCCTCGGGCACGGTGACTTCGGCGGCGAACCAGGTATGGCCCTGCTTCTTGGCCCAGACGGAATGGGGGCCGAACTCTTCCCATTTGCGCCAGTCGGACTTCAGCGCTGCCTCTGCGGTCACGTCGGCGCGCTGTACGTGCCACTGCCAGGGGACGTCCGAAATCGGCGTCAGGATCTTCTTTTCGAGATCCTTGCAAAGCCGGATGAGCTTGCCTTCCATCTTGAGATCGTCGTCCAGCAAACCGAGCTTGGTCGACATGGGGTTGGAATAGGTCATCCTTTAACTCCGACACCGGCGAACCCTGTGTTCATGTTTCGCCGCAACAAGAAATAGACGCCGACCGCCGGCGCTGCGTAGATAATCGAGAAGGCCGTGAGGAAGCCGTAGTTGATGGCGCCCTGCTGGCCGAATGCCGCGTAAAGGCCCACCGACATGGGGAAGGCATCCTGCACGCGGGCAAAGATCAGGGGCAGCAGGAACTCGTTCCAGGCCCCGGTGAAGCTATAGAACCAGACCACCGCAATGCCGGCCTTCGACATGGGCAGCACGATCTTGGTGACGATCTGCAGCAGCGTCGCGCCCTCGACATAGGCCGCCTCTTCAAGCTCAATCGGCACCGTGTCGAAGAAGTTCTTCAGCAGCAGTAGCGTGAACGGCAGGTTGAGGATGGTCAGCGCGACGATGACACCGAACTGGTTGAGCAGTCCGCCGCGTTGGGCGGCAAAGTAGAGCGGCACCAGCACGCCGGCCGATGGCAGCATGCGCAGCAGCACCAGCGTCCAGAGGAAGGCATTGCGGCCCGGGATACGCAGGCGCGACAACGGATAGGCGGCGGAGATGCCGACGACAACGCTGAGCGTGGCGGTGCCGGCGGCAATCAGCATGGAATTGAGGAACTGCTTGCCGGCATTGCCGCTCATGGCCATGGCGAAATTGTCGAGCCCGACCGATTTGGGGATTTCGAGCTGCCCGGTCGATAGTGGGTTGAAGGCGTTGAGGAACAGCCAAGAGAATGGGCTGACCCAGATGACAGCCATGAAGGCCAGCGCAATGGCGGTGATGCGGGAGGTTGTTTCGCTCGATTCCATTACTTGGGCTCCCGCAGCATACGCAGATAGACCAGGGACAACAGACCCACGATGACCAGCATGGCCACCGAAATGGCACTGCCGAAGCCAAGATTGCCGCGCGAAAAACTCTGATTGTAGAGGAACACCGCCAGCGTCTGGGTGGCCGTGCCCGGACCGCCGCCGGTCATGGCGAAGATCAGCGGGAAATAGGTGAAGGTCCAGATGGTGATGAACAGCATGTTGGTGGCGATATGCGGCCGGATGATCGGCAGCTGCACCATCCAGATGCGCTGGAACGGCGTTGCGCCATCGACCTTGGCGGCCTCGACGACCTCGCGCGACACCGAATCCAGAGCCGCCGAGAACAGCAGGTAAGACCAGGCGGTGCCCTTCCAGATATTGGCGATGGTGACGATAGGCAGCGCGTATTGGTTGATGAAATTGATCGGCTCGAGGCCAAACGGAATGACGAAGAGCTGGTTGATGAGACCGGTCTGGCTGGTCGTCGCCGACCACAGGAATGCGGCCACGATATCGGGCAGCAGCCAGCCCAGCATGATGCAGACTTCGACGACGCTGCGAATGGTCGACTGGCTGCCGCGCAGCAAAGCCGCGAGCAGGAAGCCCAGTACCGACTGGCCGACGATAGCCGAGAAGAAGACGAAGATGACGGTGGTCCAGAGCGACTCGAGGAAGCCGCGGCGCGTGAACAGGCGTTCGAAATTCTGCAGGCCCACCCAGCTCCACTCGACGGATTTCCGCCCCACAAGAGCCAGATCGGTGAAGCTGAAGGCGAAGGCCCAGGCGGTGAAATAGAGCAGCGCGCCGATGAGCAGGGCCGCCGGCAACATGCCCAGGCCGAGGATCCAAAGATTGCTGGTGAGCCAGGGGTTGGCTTGGTTCTTCATAGTTCACACAGGCCCATAACTTGCGCGGTGTCATTCCGGCGAAGGCCGGAATCCATCTTGAGATGGCGCCGGATCTTCGATCTCAGGATGGACCCCGGCCTTCGCCGGGGTGACATCGTGGTTGTGGACAGTCCCCTGCCAGAAGCGTCACGGCGACACCCAGAGGACATTGGGTGCCGCCGCGTCGGGAGGTGTTCGGTTTATTCGTAGGTGATGACGTTCTCTTCGCCGAACTCGTCGACCAGGGCCTCGTGGTAGGTCTGGATGACTTCGTCGACGCTGGCGCCATCGAGCAGGTCGGACGTGGCCTGCTGGATCAGAGCCGAGACCGTCTGGTAGCCGGGAATCGTGTCGCGGCCGGTGGTATCGGCGGCGAGCGCGGTGGCCTCGGCCAGGAACGGGTCAGCGGTATAGTCCGGGGATTCCGAAATATCGGTGCGGACCGCCATGCGGTGGTTAGCCAGCGTCCAGGCCTTGAAGTTGCCTTCGTCGAAGATCGAGGTCACCAGCTTGAACGAAGCGTCGGCATCGGCGGCCTTGGAGTTGATGCCGATGGCCCAGCCACCCGAAATATTGGTGGTTGCCTTGGTGCCGGGTTCACCCGAACCAGGCCATGGGGTCCAGCCGACCAGGGCATCGCGCTCTTCGCGTGATGGAGGGGCGTTGCAATCCCACAGGCAGGCATCTTCCCAGGAGCCGGAAGCCAGGATGCCCAGCTTGTCATCGGCGAGGGCAGCACGGACGGCAGCACCGATATCGGTGGCGTAGTTGAGGTCGGCCGGGTTCAGCTCACGCTCGACGAAGACCTGGTGGTACAGGTCGAAGACACGGCGCAGGCCGGGGCTGTCGCCGATCCACTGGTTGGTTTCGCGGTTGAGCAGGCGGTTGCGATCGCCCTCGGGGACATCAGCACCGAGAAGGGCCATGTAGACGCCCTGCATCGTGGTGGCTTCGCCCTGCTTGGTGCCGGCCGGAATCTGGAACGGATACTGGACGCCCGCATCCTTGAGCTTCTGCGCGGCATCGAGAATGTCGGCCCAGCTCTTGGGCTCCCACGGCATAGCGATGCCGGCCTTTTCGAAATTGGACTTATCGTACCAGAGCATCCGCACGTCGGTATCGGTCGGCAGGGCATAGACACTGCCCTGATAGGACGCCACTTCGAGCAGGCCCGGCAGATAATACTGGTACTGGTCCCAGGCGGCCGCCATGTCGTTGAGCGAGGCGAGATAGCCGGCAGCGGCCAGTTCGGAGACCATGAAGCTGTCGATGACGTTCACATCGGCGGCGGTGCCGGCGCTGAGATCGAGCGCGATGCGCTGGTCATAGCCCTGGCCCGGCAGCTTGATGGCGTTCACGGTGTCGCCGGTCTCGGCCTTGTAGGCCTCGATACCCGGCTCGACCAGCGATGCGATCCATTCCGGATACATGATCGAGACTTCGGCCTGCGCGGGAAGCGCAGCGGCGACCATGAGCGACATTGCCGCCACCGTGGTCAGAAAACCCTTCTTGAGCATCAACTCCTCCTCGTAAAGCTCCTGCCGCCTCTCGTGGGCAGCCCTGCGCCAGAACCCTCATCCAAGCGCGTCGAGAGGTAAACACATTCGATGCAACGTTGCAATTGTGAATCGAAATTGGACAGGAATAGTGACTATATGTATATTTTCTCTTTCTTTTTCAGTCAGTTATAATTGTGCAATCGTTTCAGATGGCGACCTTGAATCGCTGCATCGTTGCAAAATTTGTGTGGTTTGGTTTCTGCGCCGACCGGTGTAAAACGGGGTGGGGAATACGAGACGCATGAGCCAGAAATTGACATCGAGCGGTCGCGGCAAAGCCAATCCGCGCGTCACGCTGCGCACCATAGCCGAGGTCACGGGATTGAGCCTGTCGACGGTGTCGCTATCGCTGCGCGGCGGCACCACGCTCAAGCAGGAAACGCGCGACAAGGTGGCCGAGGCCGCCCAGTCGCTCGGTTATGTCCCAGATCGTGCCGGCGTGCGTTTGCGCACCGGAAAGACCAATGTCATTGCGCTGGTGCTGGACGGATCGGAGGACTCGCCGGATTTTGCCCGCCAGATGATCCAGGGCATTGGCCACGCCATCAAGGGCACGCGCTATCACCTGACGGTCATCCCCGAATTCGAGCGGCAGAACTCGGCCGAGACCATTCGCTACGTGCTCGACAACCGGACGGCCGACGGCGTCATCATCACCCATACCGGACCGCGCGACCGGCGCGTGCAGATGATGATCGATGCGGATTTTCCCTTCGTCAGCCATGGCCGCACCGAGTTCTATACGCCGCACCCCTATCACGACTTCCACTCCGAGGTGTTTGCCTCGACCGCTGTCGAGCGGCTGGCCAGCAAGGGCTGTAAGCGGGTGATGTTGATGATCGGCGACGACAGCACCACCAACTACCACAACATCACCACCGCCTTTCACAAGGCGACGGCCCGGGCGGGGATAGAGGCCCGTATCCTGGATGGCTCACAGGCCCGCAGCCCCGCCGAATTGCGCAAACTGGGCCTCGACCTCGCCAGCGAAGATCCGAGACCGGACGGAATCATCAGCGATAGCGAGATGCGCACGATCGCCCTGGTAGGCGGGTTGCTCGAGGGCGGGCTCAAGCTCGGGCAGGATGTGCAGCTGATCTACAAGCAGACCTCGGGCATCCTGCCGACACTGTTTCCTGATCTCGACAGCATCCGCGAGGACGTGTTCGCGGCAGGCGGCGAGCTGACCCGGCTTTTGCTCAAGCGCATCGACGGGGCACCGACGGAAGATTTGCAGACTCTGGCCGAGCCCGTGCCGCACTGGCGGAGCTGACAATTTGACGGCGGCAACCGCAAGAGCGGGCCGCTTTTAGGGAGGTTTCACGATGCGCCTGCTCATTCTGGGCACCGGCGGCATGGCCAATGCCCATGCCGACAATTTTTCCAAGATCGATGGCGTGAGCCTAGTCGGTGGCGTCGATGTCGATCCGGCGCGGCTGGCGGAATTCTGCGCCACGCATGGCATCGAACGGCAGTTCGCCTCGCTCGAAGACGCACTGGCCTGGGGCGAATTCGACGCGGTGGCCAATGTCACGCCCGACCGCATCCATCACCCCACCACGATGCAGGCCATTGCCGCCGGCAAGCATGTGTTTTGCGAGAAGCCCCTGGCCACCAATGCCATAAAGGCAATGGAAATGACCGAGGCGATCGAGGCCTCGGGCAAGGTGGGCATGGTCAACCTGACCTATCGCAACTCGCCGGCGGTCCAGAAAGGCCGCGAACTGGTGCTATCAGGCGCCATCGGCAAGGTGCGGCATGTCGAGGCGTCGCATCTGCAGAGCTGGCTGGTCGGCAACCATTGGGGCGACTGGCACACCGAGACCAAGTTCCTGTGGCGGCTGTCGACCGGTCACGGCTCCAATGGCGCCTTGGGTGACATCGGCATCCACATCGTCGACTTTGCCTCCTATGGCTCGGGCCTCGACGTGGCAAAGGTGTTTGGGCGCCTGCGCACCTTCGACAAGGCGCCTGATAACCGTATCGGCGAATATACGCTCGACGCCAATGACAGTTTTACGATGAATGTCGACTTCACCAGCGGCGCCATCGGCACCATCCAGGCAACGCGCACAGCGGCCGGGCAGATGGATCAGCTGCGCCTGCGGGTCTATGGCGAGACCGGCTCGGTGGAGATGATCTACGACACCGGCACATCGACGCTACGCGCCTGCACGGGCGAGGATGTGCATGCGGCCAAGTGGCACGATGTACCGTTCGATCCGGTCGAAACCAACTATCAGCGCTTCGTTGCCGCCGTGCGGGCCGGCAAGACGCAGGAGCCATCCTTCCGCCGCGCGGCCCAGATCCAGAAGGTGCTCGACGCCGCCATGGCCTCCAATGCCAGCGGACGCGACGCGCTGGTTTAAGGCCCCGGATAACAGGTGCGCAGGTGTCGAGAATCTCGGTTCCGGCACCGGCGGCGACTTTGGCCAAGCCAGCTGGGGGTGCCTCCTCGTGCCATTGACGACCCGCTTCCTCGTTGTGGAACCGTCTCCCCAGCATTGGGATTCCGGCGAAAAGCCAAACTGGAAACTCCGGAAACAACGCAAAAACTGATACTCGACTAGTTTGGTAGAGATAGTGCCAAATGATGCCGCTGCACGAATAGGGTGCAGTGAACATCGTGAGGTCGAGATGAGTGACACAACACGCAGAATTCGCCTTGGCGCCTTCATCATGGCGACGGGACACCACATCGCCGCCTGGCGACACCCTGATGCCGACGCCCATGCGGGCCACAGCATCGACCACTATCGCGACCTGGCGCAGACGGCCGAGAAGGGCCTGTTCGACCTGGTCTTCGTGGCCGACAGCCCGGCTGGCTGGGACGGAGACCGCGATCCGGAAATCCGTAGCCGCGTCAGCCATTCGGCCCATTTCGAGCCGGTGACACTATGGTCGGCCCTGTCGCAGGTGACGAGCAATATCGGCTTCGTAGCCACCGCCTCGACCACATACGAGGACCCCTATCTGCTGGCCCGCAAATTTGCCTCGCTCGATCACATCAGCAAGGGCCGGGCTGCATGGAACGTGGTGACCACAGGCGCTGACGTCTCCAAGAACTTCTCCATCGCCGGGCACCCCGCCCATGCCAACCGCTACGAGCGCGCCGAGGAGGTCGTCGATCTCGTGCTCGACCTCTGGGACAGCTACGAGGACGACGCGCTGATCGTCGACAAGGAAAGCGGTGTCTTCCTTGATCCGAACAAGGTGCACAAGGTCGATCACCACGGCCAGTTCTTCGATGTCGCCGGTCCGCTCAATGTTGCCCGCTCGCCGCAGGGCCGTCCGGTGGTGGTACAGGCAGGGGCTTCCGAAGCCGGGCGTAGCCTGGCTGCCCGTACCGCCGAGGTGATCTTCACCGCCAACCAGACGCTGGCTGATGGGCAGGAATTCTATTCCGACATCAAGGGGCGACTCGCCAAGCATGGTCGCCGCCCCGAACAACTGCTGATCATGCCGGGCCTGTTCCCTGTGCTGGGTGGCACCGAGGCGGAGGCCAAGGAGAATTACGACTTCATCCAGTCGCTGGTCCATCCTTCGATCGCCTGGGGCATTCTCAAGCAATACTATGTCGGCGTCGATCTCTCGGGCTACTCGCTCGACGACATCGCCCCGCCCCTGCCCACCGATACCGAGCTCAACAAGAGCCGTCTCAAACTGGTGTCGGACCTTGCCCGCACAGGGCTCACCCTGCGCCAGCTCTACCTGTCACTGGCCACGGCCCGTGGTCACCGAACCTATGTCGGCACGCCTGAGCAGGTCGCCGACGCGCTGCAGGACTGGTTTGAAAACGGCGCGGCCGACGGCTTCAACATCATGCCGCCCATCCTGCCCACTGGTCTCACCGACTTTGTCGAGCAGGTGGTGCCGATCCTGCAGAAACGCGGCCTCTACCGCACCGAATACGAGGGCACGACACTGCGCGAGAACCTGGGCCTGGAGCGCCCGATCAACCGCTTCGTCGCCCGCGCCAACCAGCAGCAGCGGAGCGCCTGATGAGCCAGCTTCATATCGTCGGCTTCGCCGGCAGTTCCTCCGTTCCCTCCCGGACGCGCAGCCTTGTCGAGACCATCGTCGCGACCACGGCTGATCGCACCGGCGCCCGCACCACGGTCTATGACCTGGTGGACATCCATCCCTCGCTGGGCGCGACGCTCGACCCACGCCACGCGCCGCCCGATCTGGTTGAGCTGATCGACACCATCACCAATGCCGATGCTCTCGTGGTCGGGTCGCCGGTCTACAAGGGAACCTATACGGGCCTGTTCAAGCACCTGTTCGACCTGATCGATCCCAAGGCGCTCAAGGACAAGCCGGTGGTGCTGACCGCCACCGGCGGCAGCGAGCGCCATGCGCTGGTGGTCGACCACGGTTTGCGACCGCTCTTTGCCTTCTTCTCGGCCGACATCCTCTCGACGGGCATCTACGCCACCGAGCCCGATTTCGCCGACTACCTCCCCGCCAGCACCAACCTCAAGGCCCGCATCGAGCGGGTCGTGGATGAACTCGCCTGGCGGCTGGCAGCCGCCCGCAATGCCGAACTCCTGGCGCAGAGCGCCTGATCCTTTCAACGGAGCCTTCCATGTTTACCCGCAGACAGACTTTCCAGCTTTTCGCCGGCGCCGCTGCCGTACTGGCGCTGCCGACCGCCGGCCGGGCGCAGGACAAAGCCACCGAATTCCGCATCGGCTGGCAGAAAGGCGGCGTGTTTGCGCTGGCCAAGAATAGCGGCGCCATCGAAGCGCGCCTGGCGCCACGCGGCATCACCGTCACCTGGGCCGAGTTCACCTCTGGCCCGCCGCTGCTTGAGGCACTGGGCGCCAATGCGCTGGACTTCGGCTCCACCGGCGACGTGCCGCCGCTGTTTGCCCAGGCCGCCGGTGGCGACCTGGTCTATGTGGCGGCAACGCAAGGAAGCCTTGACGGCTCGGCCATCCTGGTTAAGCAAGACTCACCTATCCAGACGCTGGCCGATCTCAAGGGCAAGAAGGTCGCGTTCAAGCGTGGTTCCAGCGCCCACAACTTCATCGTGAAGGCGCTGCGCAGCGCCGGTCTGACGCTCGACGACATCACTCCACTCGATCTCGGGCCGCCCGATGCCGCACCGGCCTTTGCCAACAATCAGATCGATGCCTGGGTCATCTGGGACCCCTATTATGCCATCGCGGCGCAACAGCCCGATACCCGCGTGCTGGCGACGACCGAGGGTATAGTCGACTCCTGGGGGTTCCTCCAGGCCAACGGCGCCTTTGCCAGGGACAACCCGACAGTCGTCGCCGAGGTTATCAATGAGTTGCGCAAGGTCGGCGAGGCCGCGCAGGCTGATCTCGACACGACCGCAGCGGCCGTTTCGGCAGTGACCGGGGTGCCGGTCGAGATCACCCGCATCACACTGGGTCGCAAGGGCGCCAATCTCGGCGCCATCACCCCGCTCAATGACGAGATCATCGCCTACCAGCAGGCGCTGGCCGATGAATTCTTCGGCCTCAAGATCATTCCGCGCGAACTGAAGATCAGCGACATCGTCTGGTATCCGCCCGCGCTCTGACCCTGACGGGCCGGCACAACGCCGGCCCGCTTTCCCTGCTTTCACCGGAAGGTCGACATGACTCTCGCTGCTGAACTCGGTAAGCCCATCTCCGTGCCCACCGGCTCGCGCGTCCGCGCGCCGCGTCGTTCCTTCGCAATTTCACCGACCAGCCTGCTGCCTTTCCTTCTCCCGGTCGGCATCGTTCTGCTGTGGCAGGCCGCATCGTCCTTTGGCTGGATCACCAACCGGCTGATGCCAGCGCCGATCCAGGTCGTCTGGGCCTTCTGGGACAAGCTCACCAGCGGTGAACTGGCGGTCAACATCCAGGCCAGCGCCGTCCGCGCTATTTCCGGTCTGCTGGTCGGCGGCTCCATCGGCTTCCTGCTTGGTCTCGCCAATGGGGTGTCGCGCCTCAGCCACGCGCTGACCGATACGACACTGCAGATGCTGCGCACCATTCCGAACCTGGCGCTGATCCCCTTGGTCATCCTGTGGTTCGGCATTGGCGAGGAGGCCAAGCTCTTCCTCACGGCGCTGGGTGTGTTCTTCCCGATCTATCTCAACACCCTGCATGGCGTGCGTAATGTTGATCCGCAGCTCATCGAGATGGGCCGCGTCTATGGGATGAATGGCTGGACGCTGTTCCGCAAGGTCATCTTCCCCGGCGCGCTGCCGTCGATCTTTGTCGGCCTGCGCTTCTCGCTGGGCATCATGTGGCTAACGCTGATCGTGGCCGAAACCATGGCCGCATCGTCGGGCATCGGACACATGGCCAATTCGGCCCGCGAGTTCATGATGACCGACGTGGTGATCCTGGCTCTCGTTATCTACGCCCTGCTCGGCAAGCTGGCCGACGTCATCGCGCTCACGCTCGAGCGGCTGACCCTGTCGTGGAACCCCGCCTACCAGAAGCCGTCAAGGAGCTGACCATGAACACCAGTACCCGCACCAAGAATGCCTGGGGCAAGGATATCGAACCCGAATACGAGGCGCGGACGCCGCGCCAGCGCGACTGCGAGCGCGGCGTCGGCATCCGCATCGAGGGGCTTTCCAAGAGCTTTGGCGAGACAAAGGTGTTGCACGATCTCGACCTCGAGGTTCCCGCAGGCCAGTTCCTGGCAATTGTCGGCAAGAGCGGCTGCGGCAAGAGCACGCTGCTGCGGCTGCTGGTCGGGCTCGATACGCCAACGTCGGGACGCATCAGCTTCACTGGCCTGGATGGCAGCGAGAGCGAGCCGAGCTCGCGCATCGTCTTTCAGGAACCGCGATTGTTGCCCTGGGCCAGCGTCATCGACAATGTCGTCGTCGGGCTCGGCGAGGGCGTGAACAAGCGCGAGGCAAGGAGGCTGGCCGAGGCAGCACTGGCCGAAGTGCAACTGGGCGAAAAGGCCGGCGAATGGCCATCGCGCCTATCCGGCGGCCAGCGCCAGCGCGCGGCCCTCGCCCGGGCGCTGGTGAGCCAGCCGGCATTCCTCGCCATGGACGAACCCCTGGGCGCACTCGATGCGCTGACGCGCATCACCATGCAGTCTTTGGTCGAGCGGGTCTGGCAGGAGCAAGGCTTCACCGCCCTGTTCGTAACCCACGATGTCGGTGAGGCCGTGGCGCTGGCCGATAGGGTCATCGTGCTCGACGAGGGTCGGATCGCCCTCGACATCGCTATTGACCAGCCCCGCCCCCGCCAGCGAGGCACCGCCGATCTCGCCGAGATCGAAGGCCGCCTGCTCAAGGGCATCTTCAAATAGGAGCCGCGATGTTCACGCTGTTCGGAATCCTGTCGCCTGCCAACACCCGCCCGGTCGCCAGCAAAGAGGCGCCATTCAAGCGCTCGTTCTTTGGCGCGCCAGTCGTCCCCATAGCGGTACCGGCCGAGCAGGATGCGCTCTACCTCGCCGGCAAGCAGCCTGAGCCGCCTGAGCGCAAAGTTCGAAACTGACTGCTTGGATGGCACCTCCGGACACAATCAGGCTCTCGATGAAGCTGAGGCCTCGTTGCCGGACCGTCGATGAAAGCCGCGTTCCCCGGGGGCCCAGGCCATCCGGCGCATCGGCTTGCCCCCGCAAACAGGCAAGGATGTCGGAGCGCTAAAGCCAAGGATGAAATGGCGGAGAGAAAGGGATTCGAACCCTTGAGACGGTTCCCCGCCTACACACTTTCCAGGCGTGCGCCTTCGACCACTCGGCCATCTCTCCGCATCGCCTTATCCCCGGGCTGGAACCGCCGGAGGGGCCAGCTTGGAAGCCGGCGCGAGCGAGGCGCAATATACTTATCGTCGCCCCCGGCGCAAGGGATCACGACACCGCGATGACGATTGTTTTGCGATAGAGGGCTTGCCACCTTGTTAGAGGCCCCGCCGACATGGCAAAAGACCGGATATGCACGGGGTGGAACGGTAGGCCAACCCTTCCCCGTCGGCACCGGGATTGTGGATGCGGCTTGTTTTGAGAGTTCTCGGCACCTGGCTGATTGGCCTGGCGCTGGTTTTGCTTGTAATCGACGGCACCCGCTCGCTGGGTGCCAACGCGCTGGTGTTTACGAGCCTGGCGGATTTGTGGACGCAAATCCATCCGCCAAGCCTTGAGGCCGTCAAAGGCTTTTTCGACAGCCGGTTTTTTGCCGACCTGCTGGATGCAGCGCTGGCGACGGTGCTGCAATACCCGGCCTTTGCCATATTCGGCGTGCTGGGGATTGTGCTGGCGCTGCTGGGACGGAAGCCGCATCGTGAGCGGTTCCTGCGGCAGGACCAGATCTAGGCGGTAACCTTTGGCGCCGTCGCGACGTATAGTCTGGTGAAAGGAAGGAAAGACCATGTTCTTCAAATCCAAGCCGACGACCATTCCCTCTGCCAGCGAAGCCCTGCCGGGCCGCGCGATGGAAATGCCTGTCGCGGCTGAGCATTTCGTCAATGGGCAGTCCCTCAAGGGTCCCTACCCCGCCGGCGCCGAGACCATCTATTTCGGCCTGGGCTGCTTCTGGGGCGCCGAGCGTCTGTTCTGGCAACTGCCGGGCGTGATCGTCACCGCAGTGGGCTACCAGGGTGGCTCGACGCCCAACCCGACCTATGAGGAAACCTGCTCGGGCCGTACCGGTCATACCGAGGCGGTCAAGGTGGTCTATGACCCCGGCACGATCAGCCTCGACATGCTGCTCAAGACCTTCTGGGAGGAGCACAATCCGACCGAGGGCATGCGGCAGGGCAATGATGTGGGCACCCAGTATCGCTCGGCCATCTATACCACCACGCCCGAACAGGCGGCGGTGGTGGACAAGAGCCGCGCAGCCTACCAGGCGGCGCTCAATGCCCGTGGCCTCGGTCCGATCACGACCGAGATATCCCCGGCGCCCGCGTTCTACTATGCCGAGACTTATCACCAGCAGTACCTGGCCAAGAATCCGCGCGGTTATTGCGGGTTGCAGGGGACCGGCGTGAGCTGCCCGATCGGGGTCGGCGTCGCCGCCGAATAGGGCATAGAGGCTGTCACACAGGAGTCGATCCGATGCCTCGGATCGACTCTTTTGTTACCACCCGGATACACATGGTCGACTATCCCGCTGTGATGACCCGAACGGGCTTCGAAAGCTTCGTGCTGGCGCTGCCGAAGGCGACGCTGGTCCGGCAATGGCGGGACGATTCGGTCGCCAAGGTGGGCGGCAAGATCTTTGCGTTGCTCGATCGCGATCCGGGCGAGGTGTGGCTCAAGGTTTCCGACATTGCGTACGAGCTGCTGACCGAGCTGCCGGGTATTCGGCCGGCACCGTATTTTGCCCGGGCGGGCTGGGTGGCGATCTCGGTGGCCAGTCCGCTCAGCGAAGATGAGGTCGAGGCCTATCTGCGCGAGGCGCATCGGCTGGTGGCCGGCAAGTTGAGCTGGAAGGTGCGGGCAGAGCTGGGGCTATAGGCGGTAGCGCCACCTAGTCCGGCAACACCGCGAAGACCTTGAGCGGGCTGTCGGGGAGGCTCACATCCTGCAGCCAGGCCGGGACTTCGCCCTTGGCGTAGAGGTTGGCCAAGCTGTCTTCGGCGCGGCTGGGGAGGCCGCGGAGTTCGGCCATGGCGGGGCAGAGGACGACGAGGCCGATGCCGCGGGCCGTGAGAATGGCGCGGGCGTCGGCAATCGGATCGTTGAAGAAGCGGAAGGCATCTCGCACGCCCTGCTGGTTGCGATGATAGGGCGCCGCCACGACCTCGTGCGGCGTATAGAGCATGATATGGGCGCCCAGATCGATGGGCGACATGATGCGCTCGGGGGGCAGGGCCGCAAGATCGGCAAAGGCAGAGGGGACGAGGCAAGGCTCCTTGTCGGCGCGGGCCTCGGCGACCTGCTGGGCGCGACCGGGGAACAGATTGACCGTGGCGGCGACCACCAGAGCGAGGACAATACCGGAAAAGGCGAGCCAGCTGAGGATCAGGCCGGCAATACCCGCGAGACGCGGCGAGGCCAGGTAGCGCTGGCGCGCCGCGACGATCAGCCAGGCGGCGGCCGGCATGGCCGGCATGATGGCGAGGCGGGCGCCGCGCACCTGGGCCAGCATGATGACGGCGGCAAAGACCAGGAAGACCAGCAGGGCTGCCCATTCGGGACGGTCCGTCTCGACCTTCCACAGCCGGTAGAGCACCACCAGCGTGCCGAGCAAAGCGGGCACGCCCACTGCGACAGCATAGGCGGGCAGCTCCGATATGGTCGATGTCCAGGGCTTGGCCTCGATGATGCCGGCGATCCAGTTGGCCTGCAGCCATGGATCGAGCTCGCCATAGGGCCCTTTGAGGCATTGCGGGTAGAGGACGGCAACCAAAGCCATGCCGGCGGCGCCGAGTAGGCCCAGGATCAGTAGCCGCTGCCAGGCAGCACGGGCGGGGATGAAACTGGCGATGGTGAAGGCTGCCGCGACGGCAAGAGCCACGCCGACATAGACCGGCGAGAGCACGTCGCAAGCGGGTTCGAACCAGCGCGACGGCAGGCGGAAGATGGCCAGATGCGCCATGCTGCCCAGCGCAAAGGCGAGGCCGAAATGGCGCATGGTGGCGGCCCGGGTCGAATCGAATACCCAGATGAGCCCGGCCACGAGGATAGCCGCCCCAATAGTGGGCAGGGATTCGGTGGCGATGGCGAGAGCTGTGGCGGCGAAGAGGCCGCCCAGAACGGCGAAGCGCGGGCGGCGGATGGATTCGACGCCGGCCCAGGCGACAGCGAGCGTGAGCAGGATCACCACACCATGGTGATCGACGCGGCCGGGTGTAAATTCGGCCGTGATAGCCGGGCTGAGCACTGGCAGGATCAGCGCCGGCAGCACGCCTTCCGGACCGACGAGGCGCAGGGCCAACCGGGCGCTGAGCCAGAGCAGGACCAGCAGCAGGAGCATCGGCCAGACATAACCGGCCGCAACCAGAGCCAGGTCGGCGCCCAGGAACGGGGTGAAGGCCATGACCAGCAAAGCCAGCGGCAGATCGATCAGCCGCGACCAGTGAATCTCGGCGCCAAAGGGCGTGTTGAGGCGATGGGCGGTGAGATCGTACCAGCCCTGACCCTGGATGAACTCGCGCACCATGACCATGCGCATGGCATCGTCGGTATCGGCAAAGAAGGGCAGGCCGGCACGGCCCACTACAGCCCTAACCACCAGGATGATGGCGGCGACGGCAAAAACGGCTGCCACGATGCGCAGATCGGGTCCGCGGCTGCTGGTTGGGCTGGGAGAGGTCACGGAACGGTCCTGCGGCAAGAGCGCCGGCAGGATGGACCAAGGCGGGTTAAGATGGGGTGGAGGTGGGCTCCACTAACCGCCCTGGCCGTCGTCGATGAACGAGCCGGTGACGGCCTGGAATGCCTGGCCGCACATATCCCAGCGCGGGCAACTATCGATGAGCGCCAGCGGGGCCCAGATCAGGATCACGGCCACAAACATTCGCAGCAATGCCGCGCCCAGGGGCAAGCGGGCGCCGCGAAAGGCCAGCACGAGAAAATAGCAAGCCGAGAGGACGGCGAGCCACGACAGGACCTGGACGGCGGGAGAGGTCAAGCGATCATAGGGCGAGATATAGCCATCGGGGAATCCAGCCATGGACAGGCTCATCAGCACGACCAGACCTATCGCCAGGCAGGCCAAGCCAAAGCCGGAGAGGGCGAAGCGAGTGACGAGACCCATACGTTGCCGACGGCCGAAATTGTTTCTCACGGAAATGCCGTCGGCCATGATGTACTCCCAAACCGTCTGTGGGGCTGCAATGGCGCAAGGTGGATGAACCGGACCTGAAACTTCGGCGGTAGGAGCGAATCTCGTTGCCTAAACATTGGGCACAATATACCAAGCATATTCTTGTTTTATTTGATTGCGAGTCGTCCGATGTCCGATACTGTGGAAGGCCGCTGGGCCGAGATTTTCACGCCGCGCTATGCCACCGTGACGTTGATCGTGTGCCTGGGCGTGGCGCTGCTGGCGTTCAATGCGTTTCTGTCGACGATCTCGCTGCCGACGGCGGTGCGGGAAATGGGCGGTGTGGCACTGATTTCGTGGGCGCTGACGCTGTTCCTGGTGTTTGCCATCGTGGGCGGATCGGGCGCGGCCCTGCTGAAGCAGCGGCTGGGCGCACGGACGGCGCTGGTGCTGTCAGCAGGCGTGTTCATTGCCGGTACGCTGATCGCGGCCAGCGCGAGCTCGATGGAGCAGGTGCTGGTGGGGCGGGCTGTGCAGGGGCTCGGCGAAGGCGTGGTTTCGGCGATCTGTTTTGCACTGATCCCGGAGCTGTTTCCGTCGCGACTGGTGCCCAAAGTATTCGGGCTCAATGCGATGATCTGGGCCGTTGCGGCGTTTGGCGGACCGGCAGCCGCTGGCCTTCTCACGGAACTGGTATCCTGGCGCGCGGCGTTTCTGGTCAGCGTGCCGATAGCGCTGATCTTTGCCGCCATGGTTGTGGTCAAGGTGCCGGCGCACTCGCCCGGCGACAGGCAGGACGTGCGTTTTCCGGGACTGCGGCTGCTGATGATCGGGGTCGCCATCATGCTGGTGGCGCTGGCGGGCCTGGCGGCGCCGCTATCGGCGAAGGGGCTGTTGGTGGCGGCTGGCCTATTGCTGGTTGGCACGGTCTGGCTCGATGGGCGAAGCCGCGACCGGCTGATGCCTTCAGATGCGTTCCGGCCGGTATCGGTGGTCGGGACGGGGATTTGGATGGTGCTGCTGATCAATGTGGCCGGCGCCGGGTCGGCGGTCTATCTGGTGCTGGTGGTGCAACAGATGTGGGGCATGGGCCCGACGGCTGCGGGCGCGATCGCGGCAGTGTTGGCGGTGGCGTGGAGCGCGTCGGCTATTGCGGTGGCCAATGTGCGCAGCAAGGAGACGCGCAAGACGCTGATCCGGCTCGGACCGGCAATGATCGGAACGGGCCTGATGCTGGTGCTGATCGGGCTACAACTGGACCAGGTGGCCATCGTGGTGGCTGGGCAGTTGATCATCGGGAGCGGCTTCGGCACCTGCAACGGTTATCTCAACCTCACGATGATGGAGGCCGCGAGCGATGCCGAGCGCGACCGGACCTCGGCGCTGATGCCGACGACGCAATCGGCGGGCAATGCCATCGGGGCGGCTTTGGCGGGCGTGGCGGCCAATTCGGCAGGTTTGGCGACAGCGGTTTCGAGCGCTGACATCAAGTTTGCCATCGTGCCGGTCTATGTGCTCGGCGCGGCCATGGCGGCGCTGGCTTTTGCATCGGCATGGCGCATGGTGCAACTGGTGCGGCCGCAGGACGCCAATTCGAGCTTCGCGGCGGGCTAACCCACAAACTAATACCACTTTAGGACCACTTGTCGCGCGTCGGGACATTTTGCACTGCCAATCTGCGGGTAAAAGGCGTGCCTGGCTAATGGCTTAGGTACGCCTTCGCGTCGACATTTCCACGCCGCAGTAAATTTGGCCCACCGCCCAGTGGTCTGCTTGACTCGTCCCCGCGTTCGATTTCACGATGTGGGATCGGTCCCATAGCAGGATCGGACGGGGAGAATTGGCGGCATGGCGACCATCGATGATGTGTCGAAACGAGCGGGGGTTTCCCGCTCCACCGTGTCCCGGGTCGTGGCCGACAACGGCTATGTCTCGGAAGAAAAACGCCGCGCCATCCAGCAGGCTATTGCCGAGCTGGGTTATCGTCCCAATACGCTGGCGCAGGCCCTGCGGTCCAACCGCTCCAACATGATTGGCGCCGTGGTGGTCGATGTGGGCACGCCCTATTTTGCCAACATGGTCTATGGCCTGCAACGCAGCATGCGTCGGGCCGGCAAGGCGCTGATGGTATCGTCGGGCTATGCCGACCAGGATGAGGAAGCGCGCGCCATCATCGAACTGGTCGACCGGTCGTGTGACGGGATCGTGCTCTATCTCGAACGGCCGCTGCGCCAGGATGTGGTGGAGATCATCCGGGCGGCGCGCATTCCGGTGGTGATGATCGGGCGGCAGGGTTGCGAGGTGGCGCGCGGTTCGGTGCAGCTCGACAATTTCGGCGGGGCCCGCGCGGCGATGGATTTCCTGCTTGACCAGGGGCACCGCAGAATTGTCCACCTGTCAGGCCAGGCCGATTTCGGCGATACCGCAGCGCGCCTCAAGGGGATCGCGGCGGCGCTATCGGCGCGCGGGCTCGGCATGGGCGACATCAGGATCGTCAGCGGCGAGTTCAGCCAGGAATTCGGCTATGCGGCGACGTTGGCCCTGATCGAAGAGGGCCACGACTTCACCGCGATCTTTGCCGGCGACGATGATATGGCGGCGGGCGTGCTGTTGGCCCTGCGCCATGCCGGCAGGGCGGTGCCCGGCGATGTGTCGGTGATCGGCTTCGACGACACATTTCATGCGCAGCATCTGTGGCCGCCGCTGACCACCATCCGGCAACCGGTCGACGAGATCGGCGAGGCGGCGGCGAACCTGCTGCTCAAGCTGCTGGCGGAGCCGGGATCGGCCATGCTGGAAACGGTGATCGGCACCAGCCTTGTCGTGCGCGACAGCGTGGGACCGGCGCAGCAAAGACGAAAGGAGCGCGAGGGGAACGTGACGGCCGTGGCAGGCTAGATCCGGCAGCAGATCGATAGCGCCACGGGACAGGAGCATCGGCAATGGGCCACCCGGCGCCGGGACAGGGACAATATGGGATCGATCTCACAATGTGACGTGAGCGATGTTTTCAGGAGGATAATGTCTTGCAGAAAATCTGTTTGTTGACGGCGCTAACGGGGGTCATGCTGACCACAAGCGCGATCGTGCCGGCCTTCGGCCAGGATGAAGTGATCCTGCGCCTGATCCCCTACCATACCGATGCGATGGTGGAGAATTTCAACCCGAACAACCCCACCGGCCCGCAACAGCGGACGCGCGATTTCACCTATGAGCCGCTGTGGATCGAGAACCTGTGGCATCCCGACCAGGACGTGCCCGGGCTGGCCATGTCCTACGAGGTGGCCGCGGACAATCTGAGCGTCACCTGGAAGCTGCGCCCCGACACCAAATGGAGCGACGGCGAGGCGTTCAACGCCGACGATGTGGTGTTCAGCTTTGACTATGCCAAGGCGCATCCGGACTATCCGATGGGCATCGACGTCTATAGCGAAGAGACCGGCACCGGCAACGTGGTCAGTGTCGAGAAGATCGACGACCTGACCGTCAAGTTCAACCTGCACGAGGCCGACTCGCTGGCGCGCTATGGCCTGGGTGGCATCTATCCGCTGCCCGAGCATATCTGGAGCAGCATCGACGACCCCAAGAACTTCGCCAATACCAAGCCGGTGGCAACGGGTCCCTGGACCGAAGTGCGCAACTTCTCGCGTTCGGGCTACGAGGTCTGCCGCAACGAGCTCAGCCACTACAATGCCGACAACAAGATCGACTGCCTGAGCTTCCCGCAGATGAACGGCAACGAGCAGACCGTGGCAGCTTTGTCGGCCGGCGATGTCGACTGGCTCGGCGACGGGTTGACCGACCCTGACGTCACCTTCCTGCCGCAGAGCGAGTTCAACAATTACTGGCTGCCCGCCGGCTCGGACGTGAACCTGCAGCTCAACACGACCAAGGCGCCGTTCGACAATCTCGAATTCCGCAAGGCTATGTCGGTCGCCATCGACCGCGATACGCTGGTGGATATCTCGACCTTCGGCCTGACGACGCATACCCGCTTCCCGATCGGCACCGGCGAGATGTTCAACACCTGGTACGACGAGGCGGCGCTTGAGCCCTATGCCTGGCTAATGGCGTATGATCCGGACAAAGCAATCGAGATGCTTGATGCGGCCGGGTTCGTCGATGCCGATGGCGACGGCTGGCGCGATAATCTCGATGGCTCACCCATCGCCTTCGGCATTTCCATGCCTTCGGGCTGGACCGATTGGGTCAATACCGGTCAGACGGTGGCGGAAAACCTGCAGGATGTCGGCATCAATGCCAGCCTCAAGACCATGGATGAAGGCGCCTGGTTCGACGGCGTGCCGCAGGGCAATTTCGACGTCTATGTGATGTGGACCAATGGCGGTGCGACGCCGTTCAGCCAGTATCACCCGATGTTCAATCCGCGCCTGATGGTGCCCGGCCAGATCGACTTCCAGGCCATGCACCAGATGCCGATCCCCGAAATCGAGGAAGCGCTGACGGCGTTCAAGAGCACGTCGGATCGCGACGCGCAGCTCGCCGATATCGCGGTGGTGCACAAGCTGGTGGCCGAGAACGTGCCGGTGATTTCTCTGTTCGCCAATCCGACCTGGTACGAATACTCGACCGAGCACTTTACCGGCTGGGTGACGGAGGAAGACCCGCGCTATCGCCCGCAACTGCATGACGGCACCCGCGAACGCGTACTGCACGCACTGAGCCTGGTGCCGGTGGCCGCTCCGTAGTCGGCGCCTCCCCTTCGAGGGGGAGGTTGGGAGGGGGTGGCGAGAGCCCCGGTATCAGTGCCACCCACCTCCCTGACCCTCCCCACAGAGGGGGAGGGTGTCGACTGAGAATGCTGTTAACGAGCACCCAAACGACGTTCGTTGAGGACCGAGTTGAGATGATCTTCCTGCTGAGGCGACTGGCCTTTTACATCGGTGCCTTCTTCCTGGCGGTCACCTTCAATTTCTTCATTCCGCGGCTGATGCCCGGCGATCCTTCGGCGCGCATCATCGCCTCGTTCCAGGGGCGCCTGAATGAGGCGCAGGTCGATGCGATCCGCAAGTCCTATGGGCTGACGGGTTCGCTGTGGGAGCAATACATCACCTATTTCGGCAGCGTGCTGCGGCTCGATTTCGGCATTTCGACGGTGCAGTTTCCCGAGCCGACGGCGTCGCTGCTGTTCTATGGCGCAACCTGGACGCTGGTGCTGGTGGGGCTGGCGATCTTTTTCGCCTTCACCATCGGCAGCCTGATGGGCATCCATGCCGCCTGGCATCGCGGGGGATTTTTCGACAGCTTCTTCACGCCCATCAACGTGATGCTCAACGCCTTCACGCCGGCCATCGTGGCGCTGCTGCTGTTCTATGCGTTCTCGCTGCAACTGCAGTGGTTCCCGCTGGGGCGGGCGCATAGCACGTCGATCGTGCCGTCCTTCAGCTTCGAATTCATCGGCAACGTACTCTATCACGCGACCCTGCCGGTGCTGTCGATCTTCCTTGTCAGCTTCGGCGGCTGGCATCTGGGGATGCGCAATGTGATGATCAACCTGTTGAACGAGGATTTCGTCATCCTCGCCAAGGCCAAGGGATTGAGCGACCGGCGCGTGCGCTATCGCTATGTGGCCCGCAACGCCATCCTGCCGCAGATCACCGCACTGGCACTGTCGATCGGGTTCCTCCTCGGCGGGGCGCTGGTGACCGAGCAGGTGTTCAATTACCCGGGGCTGGGCAAGTTCACCTTCACCGCCATCGGCTCGCGCGATTATTCGTTTATCCAGGGGCAGTTGCTGCTGCTCACCGCCTCGGTGCTGGTGGCGAACCTGCTGTCCGATATTGCCAACGTCATCCTCGATCCACGCCTGCGAAGCTGAGGAGAGCACCCATGGCCGATCTCACCGAATCCATGCCGCTGGGCGCATCCCACCCCGTCCCCACGGCGACCGACAATCCGGCGCCAAGCCAGGATGCGCTGATGGCGGAGCTCGGACTGCGCTCGAAGCCTGGCTGGACCAGCCGGCTCCCACCGGGGCTCGCCTCATTCGTCACCAATGGCAAGGGCATGACCGGCGTCATCATCCTCTTGGTGCTGATCCTCACCGCGGCGTTCGCGCCCCTTCTCACCGACTACAACCCCAACCGCCGCGCCGGCAAGCCGCATGTGCAGCCCGGCTATGAGCACGTTTTGGGCACAACCCGCATGGGCAAGGACGTGTTCACGCAGCTGGTCTATGGCGGCCGCGTCAGCTTGAGTGTCGGCATCGGCGCGGGGCTGGCCGCGGCGATGATCGGCCTGGCGCTCGGCATTTCGGCGGGATATTTTGGCGGACGGGTCGACGATATCATCACCTTCTTCGTCAACGTGGTGCTGGTGTTACCGGGGTTACCCCTGATCATTGTGATCGCGACGATGGTAGAAACGGCGGGGCCGCTGGTGATCGGGCTGGTGCTGGCCCTGACCGGCTGGGGCTGGGCGGCGCGGACAATCAGAACCCAGACCATGGCGCTGCGGGCGCGGGAATTCGTGCTCGCCGCGGAGCTGATGGGCGAGAAAAAGTGGCGCATCATCCTGGTCGAGATCTTTCCCAACATGCTGAGCTTCGTCATGGGCGGGCTGGTACTGGGCACGATCGCAGCGATCCTGGCGGAGGCGGCGCTGGAATTCATCGGGCTGGGTGACCCCAATTCGGTGACCTGGGGCACCATGCTGTTCTGGGCGCAGAAGAATTCGGCCTTGCAGAGCAATGCCTGGTGGGAGGTGTGGCCACCATGCCTGGCCATCATGCTGACCGGCGCCGCTTTGGTGATGATCAACTTCGCGGTTGACGAAATCACCAATCCGCAGCTCAGGGCGTCGCGCAAGATCGGCAAGATCAAGCGCTTCCTCAGCCGTCGCGGGAGGAGCGCCGATGTCTTCTGATCGAGTGCTGATGGAGGTGCGCAATCTCACCGTCGATTATGTGGGTGACAATTCTATCGCCCGCGCCGTCAACGGTATCGACTTCGATATCCGCGAGGGCGAGGCCTTTGGCCTGGCCGGGGAAAGCGGCTGTGGCAAGTCCACCGTGGCGTTTGCGCTGGCGCGGCTGACGCGGTTGCCGGGCCTGGTGTCGGGTGGCTCCGTCCGTTTCAAGGGCGAGGAGGTGTTGAGCTTCACCAAGGCGCGGCTCAAGGCCTACCGCTGGAACGAGGTCAGCTTCGTGTTTCAGAGCGCCATGAATGCGCTCAATCCAGTGATCCCGGTCTCAGAGCAGATCATGGATGTGATCGAGACGCACAATCCGGAGCTGGGCGAGAAGGGTGCGCGGGCGCGGGCGGTGGAGATGTTCGAGCTGGTCGGCATCCCGCCACAGCGGCTCGACGATTTCCCGCACCAGTTTTCGGGTGGCATGCGGCAGCGCATCTGCATCGCCATCGCGCTGGCTCTCAATCCGCGGCTGATCATCATGGACGAGCCAACAACGGCGCTCGACGTGGTGGTGCAGCGCGACATCATCGAGCAGATCGTCGAGCTGAAATCGCGGCTGGGGTTTTCGGTGCTGTTCATTACCCACGACCTGGGGCTGATGATCGAATTCTGCGACCGCATCGGGGTGATGTATTCGGGCGAGCTGGTGGAGGTGGCGCCAGCAACGTCGATCCTGACCAACCCGCAGCATCCCTATACCAGGGCTCTGGGCAACAGCTTCCCGCCCCTGACCGGGCCACGGCAACGGCTCGAAGGCATTGCCGGATCGCCGCCGGACCTGCGGGCCTTGCCGCAAGGCTGTCGGTTCTCGCCGCGCTGCCCACATGCCATGGCGGTGTGCGCCGAGACGGCGCCGGAGCTGCGGTTTTACCCCGAGCATGAGAGCGAGGCGGCATGTCACTTGTTGAACTAGAGCGCGCGGGCGCAGGCGCCACGAGCGGTCAGACCGTTGTCGAGATGGATTCCGTCGACAAGGACTTCGTGCTGGGCGGCACCTTTTTCAACCGGACCGTGTTGCGGGCGCTGTCCGGGGTTTCGCTGAAACTGGTCAGCGGCCGGGCGCTGGCGCTGGTGGGGGAATCCGGGTCGGGCAAATCCACCTGTGCCCGCATGCTGGCGCGGGTGTATCAGCCGACACGTGGGACCATCACCTTCGAGGGCGAGGACGTCACCAAGTTTTCCGGAAAGCGGCTGGCGCAGTATCGGGCCGATGTGCAGATGGTGTTCCAGGACCCGTTCGGCTCGCTGAACCCGACGCAAACCATCGGCTATCACATGGAGCGGCCGCTGCGGCTGCACCGCCCGGAGCTATCAGGCAAGGCGGTGCGGGAAGAGATGCTGGCGCTGCTGGACCGGGTCGGTCTTCGCCCAGCCGCCGACTATCTCAAGCGCCGGCCACACGAGCTATCGGGCGGGCAGCGGCAGCGCGTGGCGATTGCCCGAGCGCTTTCAGTGCAGCCAGTGGTGCTGCTGGCGGACGAGCCGACATCCATGCTCGATGTGTCGGTGCGGCTGGGCATTCTGAACCTGCTCGAAGACATGAAAGTGCAGCGGCAACTGGCGGCGCTCTACATCACCCATGACATCGCCACAGCGCGCTATTTCGCTGAGGATACGGCGGTGCTCTATGCCGGGCATCTGGTGGAACAGGGGCCGAGCGAGGAGATCACCGAGCGGCCGACCCATCCCTACACGCAGCTGCTGATCGAGGCCGTGCCCAATCCGGCGCGCAAGATCGCGACAACGCAGACGCGGCGCGCAGTGGATATTCCGCTCTGGACGGCACAGAGCCGGGGTTGCCCATTCGTGTCGCGCTGTCCGCGGGTGACTGCGGTGTGCAAGGAGGTCATGCCGGCGCCGGTGGCGGTCGGGCCGACGCATAGCGTGCGCTGCCACCACATCTAGGAGATCGCTGTGACCGACCTGCTGGTCAGACTTTACGACCTGCCCGTGTTTGAAGCCGAGGCCCGAGTGGCTGCGGCTGGCATCGTGCTGCGCCGTGCCATGGCGCCGGAAGGGCATGTGGTGCTTGACTGGGTCGACAAGCATTTCAATCGCCACTGGGTGAGCGAAGTCTCCAAGGGGCTGGCCCAGGCGCCGGTCACGGTGTGGATCGCGGTTAGGGACGGCAGGTTGTTGGGCTTTGCGTGTCACGATACGACGGCCAAGGGATTTTTCGGGCCGACCGGTGTGGACGAAGGCGAGCGTGGACAGGGGATCGGCGAGGCACTGCTGATCGCCACGCTCAAGGGCATGCGCGAGGCCGGTTACGGTTATGCTGTCATCGGCGATCCGGGACCGGTGGCGTTCTATAGCAAGCGGCTCGATACGCTGGAGATTCCAGGCTCCGAGCCGGGCGTCTACGCCGGCATGCTGCGCGGCGACTAGCCCGGCGCACTGGGATAGATCACGGTGATGCCAACGACCCGGGCGCCGAGAGCGCGATAGGTCGGGTGGTCCGAGGGGTAGAGGCCTTCGGATTCCAGCGGATCGGAGAGATCGAGCGGCACGCCCAGATGCGGAAAACCGAACTGCACGTCGACAGTGCAGGTGGCCGTGGACAGGACGAGCTTGCCATCGCCCCAGTCCATGACCCGGCCGCGATCCATGTCGTTAAAGCCGCCCAGGTTGAACGTGGCGCCGTTGATGGCCGCGACGTCGTCCACACTCATCCCGACTTGCAGGCCATCGACCGTCCACGCTGACCCCTCGGGGATGAGGATCAGGCGGGGTTGGGAGCGGTCGGTGTCATCCTGCCAGATAATGCTCAGGCGCTTGGCGGGATCGGCGGCGAAGAGCGTGGTGGCGGACGGAATGGTGCCCTCGTCGCCCCAGATCTCGCCGAAGCTGACAGTGTCGGCGCCGAAGGTTTCGGCCAGCCGGCTTTCGCTGGCGTCAGCTGCGAAGGTGCCATCGCAGGCGAAATCGAGAGTATCCTGCGCGTGCGCTTGACTGGCGATGAACAGGAGAAGGGCGGCAATGTTCAGACGCATGGTGCTACTCGGCGCGGATCATCCGGGCGCAGCCTAATCTGCCGTCGCCGGGCGCACTAGAAGGAACGCTAGCATGTCTCTCCGTTTTCTGGCTCTGGCCGCCGTGCTGGCGACATCTTCGGTCGCTGCCGAGGAGTTCAAATGCAAGGGCGCCTTCGCGGCCGACAGTTCAGCGGCGCGGCTGGCCGAGATCTATGGCGCGGACAATGTCGTGACCGGTCCAACAGACGGGCCGGAAGGCTCGACGATCAACGCCAGCGTGGTCTTCCCTGACGATGTGCACAAGATGATGACCTTCGTCTGGTGGGACGAGGGCGCGGACAGCGACCTCAGCTATGTCGAGCTGCCCGACGCCGCCAGCGTCGCCGGACTCGCAGAAGGCATGAGCGTGGCGGAGGTCGAGGCGCTCAATGGCGCGCCGTTCACGCTGGCCGGCTTCTGGTGGGACTATGGCGGCTATGCCGACTTCACCAGCGGACGGCTGGCTCAGCTGCCTGGCGGGTGCCTGGTTTCGGTCACGTTCTATCCAACCGAATATGCCAATGAAGGCGTCGATGTGCAGGCGATCAGTGGCGAAAAGGCGGTGCCGTCGAGCGAGCCGCTGCTGGTTACCGTTGCGGCCGAGCTACAGGCTATCACCCTGAGCTATCCCCTGCCCCTGCAGTAGGCACGAAAAAGGGCGGTGGAACAACCACCGCCCAAGTCTGTCAGGGAGAAAACGGATGCGGGCTGGAGGTGCTACCCGCGGGGCTGAGGAACAATGCGCAGGTAGGGCTTGGGTTCCTTCCAGCCGCCGGGAAACTTTTCCTTGGCGGCTTCGGCTGAGACGGACGAGGCGATGATGACGTCTTCGCCATTCTTCCAGTTCACCGGGGTCGCGACCGAATACTTGGCCGTCAGCTGCAGGCTGTCGATGACGCGGATGACCTCGTCGAAGTTGCGGCCGGTGGAGGCCGGATATTCGATCTTGAGCTTGACCTTCTTGTCCGGGCCGATGACGAAAACCGAACGCACGGTCAGCGTGTTGTCGGCATTGGGATGGATCATGTCGTAGAGCTTGGCCACTTCACGGTTGGTATCGGCGAGCAGCGGGAAATTGAGGGCCGCGCCCTGGGTTTCCTCGATGTCCTTGGCCCAGGCGCCGTGATCCTCGAGCTTGTCGACCGAAAGACCCAGCACCTTGACGCCGCGCTTCTCGAATTCGGGCTTCAGCTTGGCTGTGTAGCCCAGCTCGGTTGTGCAGATGGGGGTGAAGTTCTTGGGGTGGCTGAACAGAACCGCCCACGAGCCATCGATGTAGTCGTGGAAGTGGATCGGACCTTCGGTCGAATCGAGGGTAAAATCGGGAGCGGTATCGCCAATCAGAATGGACATTGTCTTGTTCCTCGTGGGCCGCAACGGCCCGTATTCGCTAAGATGAGAATATCGTCATCGGGCACGCGCATTGAAGCGGCGTGCGGCGAAATCCTTTTATGTTGTGACGGGTTGCGACGCCATGGCGTTCCACGGTCCGGCCCCGCATGAGAACGCCGCTATCTGAGCAGTGCCAGCAGGCTCGTGGGGCCCTGGGGATGCTGGCCGAGATACGCCACCAGCGGCGGCAGGACGCCAAAGCACACAGACACCAGTGGCGTCGCGTTGAGCAGGCGTGCAATGAGATAAACGATCAGGAAGGCGGCAAAGGCAAACAGCAGCTCAACGGCATTGTCGGCAGCCAGCGCCATCAACTGTCCAACCATGTCCAGTCTCCCTCAAGCCCCTGAGGAAGACTGCGGCGCAGGCCTCTTCATTCCGTAGCGGAACGAATTGGCATTTTGTTAAAGTTTGTTACCGGCCTACTGGGCGGCGGGTGCGCCATTGCTCCAGGTGACCTGCTCGCCATTGAGCGGAATGACCGAGAGGCTCATCTTGCCCGAACCCTGCTGGATCTCGCGGGCATGGGCCAGGTAGATCAGCGAATTGTTGGCCTGGTCATAGACGCGGGTGACGCGCAGCGACTTCCAGATCAACGAACGGCCTTCTTTGAATATCTCCTCGCCGCCGGCCCGAGTCTGGATATCGCCGATGGTGATAGGGCCGGTGACCGAGCAGTCTAGCGCCGAATAGGACGGGTCCTCGAACCAATTGCCCTGGCTCAGCCGATCGATAAACGAGCGGTTGAAATAGGCCAGATGGCAGACGACCCCATCGACTTCTGGGTCGGCCACTGCATCGATAGAAATGTCGTTGCCGGTCCAGTCAACGCCGACATTGCCCACTTCCCGGCTATCGCCGCAGGCGGCAAGCGTGGTGGCTACAACGGCAGTCACGGCAAGGGCAGCGAAGCGGTTCATCGGCGGTTCCTTCAGGTTGCGGACAACAAATGGCCCGCCCCCTGCCCTCGCACAAGGGTCAGCGCTGATTTTCGTGCAGGTAGCGCTCTAGCAGGCGCACCAGCAGCGACAGGGAAATGGTCAGCGTGAGATAGAGCAGGGCCACGACGTTGTAGGTCTCGAAGAACAGAAAGGTGCCCGAGGAATAGACCTTGCCGAGCTGGGTGATATCCTGGACGCCCAGGGCCGAGACCAGCGCGGAATCCTTGATCATCGAGACGAAATCGTTGGCCAGCGGCGGCAGGATGGTGCGCAGCGCCTGCGGGAAGGTGACGAGACGGAAGCATTTCCACCTGGAGAGACCGAGCGAACGAGCCGCTTCGAGCTGGCCGCGCTGCACGGATTCTATTCCCGCCCGGAAGATCTCGGCGATAAAGGCAGAGTAGCAGACCGTGAGCGCCACGATGGCCCGCCAGGCGAAATCGAACTGCCGGATCGTGATGCTGGCGCCGATGGGCTGCAGCGCCCAGTTGATGGCGACGACCATGGCCGGCGCGGCGACAAAGGCGACGTAGAACAGAAAGACCAGCACTGGAATGCCGCGGATGATCTCGACATAAAACGTGGCGATCTCGCACAGGATGCGGTTGCCTGAGGTACGGGCCAGCGCCACCAGCAGACCGATCACGGTGGCGGCGGCAAAGGCGACGGCCGTAACCCAGAGCGTGGTGACCAGACCGCCAGAGACCGCCCGGAATATCTGGGAATAGCCGGCGTCGGTGGCGATACCCCAGAAGCCGAGCACGAACAGCAATGCGACAGCGAGCAGCCACCACGGGACGCGAGACAGGATGGAGGGCGGACGGGGGGTGTAGGTCATGGAGTTCCAAGGTGCATCGGCCGAAGCTGGGTCGCCAGCGCTTCAGTCGACACCCTCCCCCTTGAGGGGAGGGATCAAGGTGGGGGTGAGCCACGCACACCGGACTCGTGGAGAGATACCCCCTCCCGGCTCGATGTACGGACTTAGCAAACGCTAAGTCCTATCTCGCTCTCCCTCCCCTCAAGGGGGAGCGTGGGCCCGGTGGATAAGGCCAGATATGAGGCCTACTGCGCAGCGTTATACTCGTAGAACCACTTCTTCTGGATCGCATCCATGGTGCCGTCGGCCTTGATCTGGGCCAGGGCGGCGTTGACTGGGCCGACGAGGTCGGAGCCCTTGGCGAAGATGAAGCCGAAATCCTCGGTGCCGAGCGGCTCGCCGATGACTTTGAAAGCGCCCGGATTGGCGCCGATGTAACCATTGGCTGAGGTCTGATCCATCAGCACGGTATCGACGTCGCCGGCCTGCAGGGCCGAGACCGAAGCACCGAAGGTGTCGAACAGCTTGATGCGCGGATTGGCTTCGTCGCCGTCGAGCACGTTGTAGACGGCCACGTAGAAATTGGTGGTGCCAGCCTGGGCGCCCACCAGGTTGTTGGCGTCGGCAGCAAACGTCGCTGCGTCGGTGAACCGGGTTTCGTCGGCGCGCACCAGCATCAGTTGCTGGCTGGTGAGGTAGCTGTCGGAGAAATCGATCTGTTCCTTGCGCTCGTCATTGATGGTGATGCCATCCATGCCGACCTCGAACTGGCCATCGCGCACCGCCTGGATCATCACGTCCCAGCTCGACAGCTCCCACTTGACTGACGCGTTGAGGCGCTTGGCGATCTCGTTGAACAGGTCATATTCGAGCCCAATGCCCTCGCCGGTCGCCGGATCGGCGAAGTTCAGCGGCACATAGGCATTTTCGGTGACAGCGATGATCTCGCGGCCGGCCAGATCGGGCAGATCCTGCGCCTGGGCAGCACTGAGGCCGAGCGTAGCGATGGCCGTGGCGGCGGCGAGCAGTTTGGTGATCGATGGCATGAGGTCGTGAGCTCCCGGTCAGGTGTTTGGCCGGGAGACTAGACCAAGCGGTCAACGCTTGTGAATGGGCATTATGCCTCGTCGACCGTCTCGGCCTTGCCCGAGCGTTCCTTGATCGACTTGATGCAGTTCTTGGCGCTGGATTTGGACTTGTAGGTCTCGGACCGCACCATGGGCTCGCCATTGGCGGCGACGAAGCGCACGAAGGTCTGGCCATCCTTGCTGGCCGCAATCTCGAAGCGGTAGCCCTTGCCCTCTTCGCCCTTGGTCAGGTCGACCACCGCGGCGCCGGGCGCGTTCTTCTTGATGGACTCGATGCAGTTGGTGGCGCTGGCCTTGGACTTGTAGTTTTCTGACCAGACCATGGTTTCGGCATTGTAGACGAACTTGGCGATGAACTCGCCATTCTTGGCAGCCGTGATCTTGAAACGATGCGGCATGACGCAGAAGCCCTCCTCAAGGCGCGACCGCGACGCAGCCGCTTGCGCCAGCCAGATTAACGGCACGATTGAAGAAGGGAAGCCCCAATGGTTTAGTCGATGGCAGCGGCCTTGTGGCCGTCGATATGGCCCAGGTCGCGATCCGGATCGATGCGATCGCGCACCATCTGCTTGAGCTGCTTGACATCAGGGAAGCCGCCGTCGCGCTTGCGCTCCCAGATCAGCTCGCCATCGAGGCTGATCTCGAAGATACCACCGGTACCGGGACGGAGGACAACTTCGCCCATTTCGAGGCTGAAGGTGGAGAGCACTTCCTGGGCCATCCAGGCTGAGCGCAGCAGCCAGTTGCACTGGGTACAATAGGTGATGGTCAGCGCCGGCTTGGCCTGATCCACGATCAGGCCTTCTTGCGCTTCTTGACGTCGGAGGGATCGACCAGCGTGGCCAGGATCTGGTCGACCAGGTCGAGATCCTGCCGCTTGCCGGCAGCCTGCTGCTGCAGGTCGACGAGGTAGGAGGTGGTGTAGTAGAGCCGCCGCGCCAGCATGGTGGCGATATGCAGCGAGAATTCCGGGCGGGTATCGAGGAAGGTCAGCGCATCGGGGATTTCGTAGGCGGTGACGGCCGACAAAGCCTTGACCGTGGCCGAATGGGGCATGTCGAGCAGCACGGCCATTTCGCCGAAGATGGAGCCGGGCTCGTCGATGTGGGTGACCTGGGTGCGCTCGCGGACCACTTCGGCCTGGCCGTCGATCAGCACCAGGAGCTTGCCCAGCCGCTCGCCTTCGGGGAGCATGACGGCTCCGGCCTTGAAGGTGACCTGCTTGAGCCCCTTGCAGTATTCCAGAATGTCGGCCATTGCGCGTCTCCCGCCCGTGACGGCCTTCTATATCGCGCAATGACCGGGGCGCGCTAGAGGTGCTTTTGGATGGCTGGTACGAGCGCTTCGGGGACCGTATCGGGGGCGAAGCGCTGGACGACATTGCCGTCGCGGGCGATGAGGAACTTGCCGAAATTCCATTCGACATCGCCCGGGAATTTCGCCTTCAGCCAGGTGTAGAGCGGGCTTTCGCCGGGGCCGTTGACGTCGAGCTTGCCGAAGAGCGGGAAGGTCACGCCGTAGTTGATCTGGCAGAACTCGGCGATCTCGTCGGCGCCGCCCGGCTCCTGTCCGGCAAACTGGTTGCACGGGAAGCCCAGGATGACGAAGCCCTCGTCGCCATATTGCTTATAGAGCGTCTCCAGCCCCTCATATTGCGGGGTGAGGCCGCATTTGCTGGCGGTATTGACCACCAGCACCAGCTGACCCTCGTAATCGGCGAGCGACTGGCTCTCCCCGGACAGGCGGGGCAGGGTGAAATCACGCAAGGTGGTCATTATGGCATGGTCCGCAATAAGGGGGATAAAAAGCTAAAGCCTAGTGCAATTGAAACTGTCGCCGCTTTCGCCGGAAAACCAGGCCATTCCATTGGGGCCATTGGGTGACAGGGTGATCCAGTAGTCGCCTTCGAACAGCAGCGTATAGGAGCCGTCGCTGCCTTCCTGGATTTCGAGGATCGGGATGTCTTCGCTGCCATTGTTGTAGGTGGTGGACGAGAAGCTCATATAGGTCACTTCGCAGTCCCAGTCGCCGATGAAGGGATAGCCGATATCGTCATATTCGGGCTCGCTCGGCTGGCCGTAGTAGACGGTGAGGAAGCGCGGATAGACGTCGACGCAGACATAAGGGTAGCCGCGCACTATGTCGCGGGCGAGGCCCGGCTCGATTTCGCCGGCATCGAGCATGGCCGGGATCTTTTCGCGGGCGCTGCTGCTGTCGAAGGTGCTGTCGCCATAGTCTTCGGCATCGGGGGTGCCGAAGCGGTGGAAATTGGCGCGGTCCTGGCGGAGGATGGAGCCGGCATCTGATAGCGCGTAGCCGTCGGAAGCGAATTTGTCATTGTCGGAAATCTGCGCGCAGTAGCTGTCGATGGGCGACTGGGCCATGGCCGGCTGGGCGGCAGCGAAAATGGCGAAGGCCAGCGCACAGGCAAGGCCGAAAAACGAGATGACGCGACGCATTGAGTTCCCCTGATCCCGCTTGGATCGTGTGCCGCTATGCGTAATGCAGATTGGCGGGGGCGGGAAGGGCATGGCTTAACGAAAGGTAAAGGCGTGCGGAGGCGCCGCCTGGGACGCGGTTGTCATGTCGCATGCCCAAGAGGGCAGCGAGAGAGCGGGCCCCGAGGCGGGTTTCGCCTCTTGGATATGTTGTAGTGAGACGAAATCCGCCTCGGGGCGCCGGTTTTTGGAACGTTTCCAGCGGCGAGGAGTCATAGCAACCCACGGCCGGAACGCGAACCTGTGGGTCAGACGAAGACCACACCCAGCTCACCCCGCCACTGTTCGCCTGCAGGCCGCCCGACGGGGTGATGGGCCCATTATGCGCGAGGTTTTGGGGGTGGGGATAAGATGGATAACTGAGCCCCCAGTCGACACCCTCCCCCTTGTGGGGAGGGATCAAGGGAGGGGGTGGGCCCCCAAACCCGATGTCATCCCGGCGCAGGCCGGGATCCATGCGGCGAGCTACCCGTATGCTGGATGTAGGCGGAAAACCACGGACATGGATTCCGGCCTTCGCCGGAATGACATCGGGGGTAGGGTCAGGATCGGTGGAGACCAAGTATTGGCGCTCCGCCGTCCTCGGCCCCACCCGCCCGCGCGGCGGCGAGGCCGGCGGCGAAACCCTCGCGATAGATGCCGCGATTTCTCTGGCTGATGCGGATGGCGAGCTTGTTGCGCAGCTCGTCCATATTGCTCGGCTGGAATTTGAGCGCTGCGGCGGGCGGGTTGAGGCGCAGGATCGGCCGGTAGCCGCGATGGAGCGACCAAATGCGGCAGTCGAAGCGCGCGTCCCAGCTGGTGTGGTGGCTCTCCCAGGTCTCGAGCCCGGCCAGGGCCTGGCCCAGTTGCACGGCGAGCCCGCCGAGGTCGGCGGCAGCGACCGGCAGGCGCTCGTTGCGCTTGCGGGTGAAGGCGGCGCAATCGCTGAGCAGGCCTTCGGCCGCGATGCGCACCGGCTCGGAAACGGGGGCGCCGGGCTTTTTGGCGCCGAGGGCGACGATGTCTTTATGCAGGGCACTCAGGCTCAGCCAGAGCGCCTCGTGGCGTTCGGCCAGGGCAAGCGTGGTGTGGCCCGGGCTGGGATCGGGCGCAGCTTGCGGCGCAAGCTGGTCCTGAGGGCCGGGCCCGAAGGACGGCTGGGTGGTGTGTGGGGACATGAAAACTCCTCTCTTGGCACGATGCCGGAGAGGAGAGGGTAAGGCGGGGTGGAGGGGCGGGGATTACTTAACATCCTGACTTGAGTGTCGCAGTCAATTAGGATGATCTGCCCGGCAAAGGAGAATGCGTTTCATGCCGGAAGCAGGTGGGCCAACTACTCAATCCGGAATTAGGTATCAGAATAGTCTGGCGGCATTGTATCTGGGCCGCATGCTAGACCTGAGGACAATTCCGGGCGAAGCAAAGATTGCTTCTATTCGTGTCGAAGCTCCCGACCCGGTGGATGATATCGTAGTGGAGTACGCCGACGGAACTCGGCTCCACATTCAAGCAAAGGAAGCCTTGGCCACATCCGGCGAAGTGTGGAGATCATTGTGGCAGTCCGTTCTGAAGCAACGAGCAGCAAGTCGAACGGCTCGTTGTAGCATTATCGTCGGTACCTACAGCGCGGAGTTGGATGCCCTTAGGGAGGCCTGTGCTAGATCGCGTGGTAAGAATGACGGGGTGGAGTGGGTCGAGGCGCTCTCTCAGGTCCAGCTTGCAATAATCGGCAAGGTTTCGGACGCCTTGGGTTGCAACCTCGCCGAATGCTGGCCGACGCTAAACAGCGTCGCGATTGAGTTCGAAACTACTCGCAACATCGAAACTATTGGAGTTCGCGACTGGGTGCCCGAATCGTCCGTCGGAAAGTTACAACTCCTTTCGTTACTACGTGACGAGAGCGCCCTCGCCGCACGAGGGCGCGCAACATTTACCGCCTTCCAACTTCTTGAGGTGTTGCGAAGCAAATATGACGTACGAATCTATGGTTCAACTAGCGACGGTCTGGAACATTACTTAGGCGCGCTTGCCACGCAGGTGCGTGAGCTATCCGTTCCGGGGGCAGACCTGCAAGGGCCGGAAGTTGATCTTTTTGTTTGGCCTGAGGTCAGTAACTTCAAGTCGGACGAGAGTGATTTCGAACAAGAAGACCACCGGTTCCGGCACTACGACATATCGGCAGGCTCCGAGGCGGCAGATATTAGCCGCTTTCCAGCGCTGAATAATGGACGGATAATATTGGAAGCGGGCGCAGGTTTTGGAAAAACGACCATTCTTCGCGCGCTGTGCACTCGGATAATCGCAGAAACACCTTACGTTCCTATTTTCACTACGGCCGACGAATTGCAATCATGGCCAACCCTAGAAGAATACGGTCTAGGCGCTGTGAACAAACAGTATGGAGTCACAATCGACTGGGCGGCGGTGATAAATTCCGAGCGGGCAGTTCTGTTTCTGGATGGGTTGGATGAGGTTGATGATGTTGCCCGTATCCGAGTCATGGATTTAGTTTCGCGAGTTTCCGGCCGGCATGCGTCGCTGCCCATAATATTGGCGGCTAGAAATAGTTCTTTGATTGCGATACCGCATGGCTTTACGCGTCTTTCTGTTCTCCGTTTCTCGGACGAAAAAGTCAAGGAAGGTCTCCGGAATTACCTGCAAAAGAGAAACATTGAAAACAGCGACAAACTTCAATCATCTATTTTCAAGAATCCCGATCTCCGGAGTATCTGTCGGATACCTTTGTTTCTCGCGATGCTGGTTGGTACGCTCCCAAAGTCTGGCGTACTTCCAAGGAGCCGGTCGGAGCTAATCGAGCGATATCTTGGAAATCTACTGGCGCCACAAAGGCACAAGAGGACCAAGCCACCCGGCCTTTCAGTGACCATTCTAAGGCGAGCGGCCGAGTCGATGGCAATGCTGGCCCTTCGGCGCTCGGAGCTGTCGATCGACGAAAATGTCGTGCGAAGCAACGCGGCTGGCGCTGTGGGGGCCGAGGGAGATATCGGCATCGACGAATTACTGCGATGCGGCCTCGTTAAGAGGAGAGGATCGCGCATTCACTTCGACATTGCCACTGTGGCTGAGTATTTGGCAGGTTGCGCGCTCGCATCGCAGAGTCTTGATGGTGCGGGTGAATGGTTTAGGAAGGCCGCAAGGCGGCCCTGGGCTCAGGCGCTACAGTTTGCCCTTGAACGAATTGATTCTGTTGAAGATTTGGTGGAGAGGCAACTCGATGAGCCGGATGATTATTTTCGAACAACACTCAGGATAGTTGGTCGAGTTATAGCGAACGGCGCTCAAGTGAACTTTGAGCTGCGCGAAAAGGTGGCGTGCAAGCTCGCTGCCTCATGGGGCGCTGGAACGTACTCGGTGCGGCAAGCCATTGGTCGAGTCATTGCGGACGGGTTCGCTCGCCCGCCAAATGACGCCATACGAGAGGCGATGTGCCAACCTAGAGGGTTCTTAGAAGAGCGACCCGAAGTATTGCGGATTGCTGCAGATGGGGAGTTGACGGTCAAGTGTTTGAGCGTGCTGCTTAGCGGACCCGACATAAGGGAATTGTGGCACGAAGGATGGAGTGAGGCTATACGCAACGCTGGCTCGCCTGCGGCCGATTTGCTGTTGAGCCGCGCCTTGTCAGAGTCGGACAACTCCCTAGAAGCAAGCGTGCTAGCCAAGCTCCTTCGATCTCTAGAAGACATGCCTAGTTTGCCTTGGGACGAGATATTAGGTGACGAAAGGTATCCCCTGCCGGTCCGCGCGGCGGCGGTAATCTGTTTGTCAAAGCAGGAAGAGAAGAACGGCCGCAAAATCATCCTAGAGGCGATGAGCGCCTCAAGATTCGGCTTTGGCACCGACTTCTCAAATGATTTGCTTGCCGCATCCTGGTGGCAAGAAGAATTTGCCGCCGCATGCCGGGAACACTCCGAAAGTGAACGCCTATTGTCGTGCTTCCTTGCCACGGCGCGCCCCGGCTCAACTGCCGGTATTCGTCTGCTGGAGGTGATTGCCAACGCATCGAATGACCCTGACGTATCTGCCGAACGAAAGCTGCTGTTCTGCGGAATTCTAATGGGGGCGAAGCAAGCGGACAAGGCGGATGCCATCTCTGGTCTACTTAATGTCGTTGACGGAAAATCGCTAGTTGACAGCATTATTTGGCGGCTGGCGGGAACCGTCTCTAATAGTCTTTTGATTTTGTGGGTAGAAATAGTTAGAGAGAGAGATTTACCGATACAGCAACAGATAGAGATAGTTGAAGATCTCGCTCGGCGAGCTGGACACGTTGCGGTGCACCCCCAAAGAGATTTTTTGCTGAGCGGCCCATTTGTTACCACAAATGCGGACGATCCCCTGTGCGTATCGGTTGTCAGCTGGATTCAAAGTATCTTGGACAACGCAAATCTTCCACCAGACAAGCTACGACCTCTAGTTGCGATGGCAGCAGATATGAACTCAAGTAAGTTCATAAAGTCTGCCGTTCGTCTTTTCGACGAATACCTGCAAGAAACTTCCGCTATCGAAACAGAAGAATGGAATTCTTGGTTTGCTAGTGTACTCTGGTTAATAGAGAAGAATCCATTATACAGAAATACAGACCGATTATGGTCGGTCATGCACAAGTCAAACGGCCTTCCAACTCACAGTGTGATAGCGACTCTTGATCAAATTGAAGGCAGTGCCTTCCTTGAGAAAGCTGTAGCGCTATTCAACAACAGTATAGATAGCTCTCTTCGGGGAGATATCCTGTTTTGGCTAGATGAGGTCTCGCCCCGCAGAGGTCTGACTGTAAGGATAGAGGCCGGAATACTTGTAGTCGCCCAACTTTAACCGGAATATCCGAAGCGATGGTTCGTGGCGTATCGCTCAGTCATCCCCCATCTTCAGCGCCTTGATGAACGCCTCCTGCGGGATGTTCACGCTGCCATACTGGCGCATCTTGGCTTTGCCCTTTTTCTGCTTGTCGAGCAGCTTGCGCTTGCGCGTCGCGTCGCCGCCATAGCACTTGGCGGTCACGTCCTTGCGCATGGCGCGGACGGTTTCGCGGGCGATGATCTTGCCGCCGATGGCGGCCTGGATCGGGATGACGAACAGATGCGGCGGGATCAGCTCCTTGAGCTTTTCGCACATGATGCGGCCGCGGCTTTCGGCGACAGTGCGATGCACCAGCATGGAGAGGGCGTCGACGGGTTCGGCATTGACCAGGATTGTCAGCTTGACCAGGTCGCCGGTGCGGTGATCGGCCAGGGTATAGTCGAAGCTGGCATAGCCCTTGGAAATGCTCTTCAGGCGATCGTAGAAATCGAACACCACTTCATTGAGCGGCAGATCGTATTCCACCATGGCGCGGTTGCCGACATAGCTCAGGTTGCGCTGGATGCCGCGGCGATCCTGGCAGAGCTTGAGGATGGCGCCGAGATATTCGTCGGGGGTGAGGATGGTCGCCTTGATCCAGGGCTCGCGGATTTCCTCGATCTGCATCACATCGGGCAGATCGGCCGGATTGTGCAGCATGATGGTCGTGCCGTCGCGCATGACGACTTCGTAGACCACCGATGGCGCCGTCGCGATCAGATCGAGATCGAACTCGCGGGAGAGGCGCTCCTGGATGATTTCGAGATGCAAGAGGCCCAGGAAGCCGCAGCGGAAGCCGAAGCCGAGGGCGGCTGACGTTTCCATCTCGAAGCTGAAGCTGGCATCGTTGAGGCGCAGCTTGCCCATGGCGGCGCGCAGCTCGTCGAAGTCGGACGCATCGACGGGGAAGAGGCCGCAGAATACCACCGGCTGGGCCGGGCGGAAATCGGGCAAAGCCTGGGCGGTGGGCTTGCGATCATCGGTGATGGTATCGCCGACATTGGTTTCGGCGACTTCCTTGATCGAGGCGGTGAAGACGCCCAGTTCGCCCGGGGTCAGCTCCTTGACCTCGACCAGCTTGGGCGTGTTGACCGCGACCCGATCGAGCTCATAGACGGCGCCCGAGGCCATCATGCGGATGCGCTGGCCCTTCTTCATCACGCCATCGACAATGCGCACCAGCACCACGACGCCCAGATAGGTATCGTACCAGCTATCGACCAGCAGCGCCTTGAGCGGGGCATCGATATCGCCCTTGGGGGCGGGCAGACGGTGGACGATGGCTTCGAGCACGGTGTCGATGCCGAAGCCTGATTTCGCCGAGATTTCGAGGGCTTCGCTGGCGTCGATGCCGATGACGTCCTCGATCTGCTGCTTGACGCGCGGAATGTCGGCGGCGGGCAGATCGACCTTGTTGAGCACGGGGACGATTTCGTGGCCGGCATCGAGGGCGTGATAGACATTGGCCAGCGTCTGCGCCTCGACACCCTGGGAGGCATCGACGACCAGCAGGGAGCCTTCGACGGCAGCCATGGAGCGGGAGACTTCGTAGGCGAAGTCGACGTGGCCGGGCGTGTCGATGAGATTGAGGATATAGGTCTCGCCGTTGAGCGCCTTGTAGGTCAGCCGGACGGTCTGGGCCTTGATGGTGATGCCGCGCTCGCGCTCGATATCCATCGAGTCCAGCACCTGCTCCTTCATCTCGCGGGAATCCAGGCCCCCCGTGGTCTGGATCAGGCGATCGGCCAGGGTGGATTTGCCATGGTCGATATGGGCGACGATGGAAAAATTGCGGATGTGGGAAAGCGGCGTTGTCATGAGGGCGCTGATAGCAGAACGGGGACGGGGCGCAAAGATGGTTTCCGGCATGTTAACGGCGCGAATGCGGTGCCTTTTGCATGGCTCGTGCGTTAGGGGGAGATGAACATGCTCACCCGACTGACCATCGCCCTGCCGCTGCTCCTCGCCACGCCTGCTATGGCGCAGGATATTCTGGGGCCGATCCAGGATTTTGTGGATGAACTGACCGCGCCGCCCGCACAGGCGCCGACGCGACCAGCCCCGCCGGTGGCGCCTGTCGCCGATCCACCGCCAGTGCCAAGGCCACGCCCGCCGAGCCTGCCGGATGTGCCTGTGGTGCAGGCGCCGGAGGCTCCGGCTGTTGAGGCGGAACCTGAGCCGGAGGTTGAGGTTCAGCCTGAGGCTGAGGTCGAGGCCGAGCCGGTGGCTGTGCCCGAGCCTGAGCCGGAGCCGGAGCGGGTGTATCAGGTGGCGTGTCCGGCGGTGATGCAGGGGCTGGTGGAGGCGGAGATGGCGCCACCGCTCAGCGAGGGGATGTGCGGGGAGCAATCGCCGCTGGTGGTGACGGCAGTGCTGGTGCGCGGGCGGATGGTGCCGCTATCGAGCCCGGTGACCACCAATTGCCAGATAGCGAGCGCCATGCCGGGCTGGGCCGAAACGGTGGACGGCTATGCCGGGGCAATGCTGGAGAGCGAATTGGCGTCGATCGATACGGGCACAAGCTATATGTGCCGGCCCGTGGTTGGCGGCGAGGCCGGGCGCACATCCGAGCATGGCTTTGCCAATGCGATTGACGTCACCGGCTTCACGCTGGCGGACGGGCGGAGCATTGCCGTCGAGGCGAACTGGCTGCCGGCGGCGGCGCCCGAGGGTCGCCTGCTGCGGCTGGCGCATGACGCCGCCTGCGGGGATTTCATGACGGTGCTGGGGCCGGAAGCCAATGCCGAGCATGAGGACCACCTGCATCTGGACCTGGGGTGCCACGGGCAGAGCTGTACGGCGCGGATATGTGAGTGATGTCGGGGCGGCAATGCCGCCCCAACCTTAAGGGTCAACGCCGATCAAGCAGGGAAAGCGCCAACAACACGACAATCGCCATGCCGGCGGCATAGGCCACCAGCGGCCAGGCAGTGTCGCCGGGCAGCAGGACGACCATAGCGGTGCCGACAATGCCGACGAACAGGCTCTGCACGCAGAAGTACAAGGCCACCGCCGTCCCTGCCCGATCAGCGAAGGCGGCCAGCGCGCCATTGGCGGTGACGGCACTGGCAAACACGATGCCTATGGCCATAACCCACATCGGCATAATGAAACCGACGAAGGGCGGCACATCGAAGCGATCGCCGAGCGCGGCCAGCACTGCGCCGACCAGCAGGGTCAGCATGCCACGCCGGAGGCTGCCGGGAATGCCCCAGCGGGCAACGAAGCTCCTGGCGAAGCGGGTGGTGATGATCATGGCCAGCGCTGCGGTGGAAAAGGCCAGACTGAACCCCAGTTCGGAGAAGCCCGCGCCATCGATCAGGATACGCGGCGCGGTGGAGAAGAAGACAAAGAACGTCCCCATCGCGGCGCTAAATCCGAGTGTATAGGTCCAGAACGCTGGGCTGCGAAGCATCGGCGTCCAGGAGAGGCGCCGTTCAGTGCCCTCTGGTCGTGTTTCGGGCCAGCGCCAGCCAGCGTTGAATCCAGCGACAACTGCGAGTCCGCCGAGCACAACGAAGATCGTGCGCCAGCCGAGGTTGTCGGCAATGAGCGCACCGGCGATCGGCCCCAAGGCGGGAACAAAGGATAGCATGGCGCCGAGCAAGCTGTAGATTACCGAGCCTTCCGGACGATCGGCATAGACGTCGCGGACCGTGGCGAAGGTCGAAACGAGAACCGCTGCCGCGCCTGCCGCCTGCAGAAAGCGGCAGAGCAGGAAGGGAAATGGAGCCGAAATCATCGCCAGCGCGAACGACGCTGCTGCATAGAGTGCAGCTCCACCCAGCAGCACGGACCGACGGCCAATGCGGTCGGATAGCGGGCCGAAGACGATCTGGCCGACGCCGAGCGTGATCATATAGACGGTAAGCGTCAGCTGCACGAGGTCGGGACTGGTGCCCAACATGGCCGGCATGGACGGGACGATTGGCAGGTAGATATCCATGGCCAGCGAGGCGAGAATATCGAAAGGGGCCATCAGCAGCAAAGCTGCCGGAATGGAATAGGCCCAGACAGGGTTTGGTTTAGGCATGAGAGTGCATCCGCTCAAATGAGATCATCGGGCGGCGTCTGCGCATCAGCCTGGGCTGGGATTTGGGTCGACAGAACGCCGCAACAACAAAGGGAGGTTGTTGCGGCCTAGCGGTCTGACTTGGCGGTATCCATGTCTAGTGCGTCCCAAACGTCTGGTGCGGCCGGGTTCTAGCAAAACCTGTGGCTTAGCGCAATTTAGCTGCTATTGCGCCGACGTTGCCGGTTCGGCGGGAACAGCGGCAGGCGCTGCCGGATCGGCGGGCGTGGCCGGGGTTGCGGGAGTTGCCGTGGGTGCCGGGGCGGCGGGGGTGGCGCCGCCGTTGGGGCTGGCGGCGGCCTGGGCTGAATAGATCGCTGTCACGGCGTCGACGCTGATGCGGTCGGGGCTGCCTTCGGCGCAGTCGGGGGTGGTTTTTTCAACGTCGGCCTTGACCTGGCTATACGCCTTTTCGGCCGTGGCGGGGTCCATGGCGAGACTGGCCTCCAGGCGGGCCTGGTCGGCGGCGATGCCGGCGAGGATGTTGGCTTCGACGGGGACGGCACAAATCTCGATCACCGCCTTGGTGGCGTAGAGGCCGGTCAGCAGATTGGCCTGCTTGGGGGTGTTGTCGATGGTGGCGGTCGGATCGACCACGACCTCGGGCGTTGCCGGCTGGGCGGGGAGAGCGTCCTGCGCGGTGGCGGCACCGAGACCGAGGGCGATGAAGGCAAGCGCGGCAATGGGGCGGATCATCCGGAAACTCCGTGAAACGAGGTTGCCCCCTTCAACGGCCCGAATGTGGCCTGAGCGCGGCGCCGCCCCGAATTCGCCCTCAGGACAGGGGGTGATGCGCCGGCAGGTCGGCCCAATCGCGCAGAGCCATGGTGTCAGGATCGGTGGAAGCGCGCGGCGTGGTCAGGATGGACGAGACAAGGCGGCGCACGATGGTGGATAGCCTAGACATTTTGTGACCTCCTATATGGTCTTCGTAGTGGTGGTTGTGCATTTCTCGTGGTCTTTTATGCGCCTCTGCCGCAGGGTGAACAATGGACAAGGTCGCCGGTTAAATATAGAAAATCTATATGACAAACCCCTTTCCCATTCCGCTCAACGCGTTGCGCGCTATCGAAATCGTGGCTCGTCGCGGCGCATTAGCCCCTGCGGCAGATGAACTGGGCGTGACTATCGGCGCGGTGAGCCAGCATTTGCGGCGGGCCGAGGAGCGGCTGGGCATGGAGCTGTTCGAGCGCACGCCCAATGGCTTACGGCCCCTGCCGGCGCTCAAGGCGGCGCTGCCGCAGCTGACATCGGGCTTTACGGCGCTGCAGGATGGCCTGGCGAGCCTGAAGGGCAGCGACGAAGCCATCCTCAACCTGACGGTGGGGAGCGTATTTGCCTCGCGCTGGCTGATCTGGCGGATCAACAAGTTCACCAGCCTGCATCGCGACATCGAGATCAGGCTCAGTGTGACGGCGACCATGTTGGATCTGGGGCGCCCCGATATCGACTGCGGCATCCGCTACGGGCACGGCAAGTGGCCGGGGGTGACGGCAGAACTGATCGGCGGCACGCGCTACCAGCCGGTCTGTGCTCCTGATGTCGCCAATCGGCTCAAGCATCCTGCCGATCTCAAGGACGTGCCTGTGATCCAGGATGCAACGACGATGCTGAGCTGGGAGGCGTGGCGCAAGGAAGTGGGGCTCGGTCCTGATATCGACCTGACGGGGCCGATCTATTCGGATGCCTCACTGGCTTTCGATGCAGCGATATCAGAACAGGGCGTACTGATGGCCGCCGACATGATGAGTGCCGATGCCGTCAGCGACGGACGGCTGGTGCGGCCGTTCGAGCATGCGGTGGAGGGCCCACTCGGCTATTGGCTGGCGGTGGCCAAGGGGCGGCGCGAAAGCACCAAGCTGCGGGCCTTTCGCGCCTGGCTCAAGCAGGAGGTCCCGGCCAGTGTGCGGGGCTATGTCTATCAGAGCCGGGCGTAAGACTTGCTTTCAACTCGATTGCCTGCCACAATCAAAAATACGTTTACAGCCCAAGTCGGCTGCCTATTGCCGGTCATTTCCGGTCCTCGGCTCACTGATCAATTTGCGAACGTCTAGACCCAGCCTGCATGTCGCCGGCCGGGAACTGCTCGCTCGCTATGTACGAGCCAAGGAAATTCAACAATGGCCACCATCAACGGTACCGTAAAGTTCTTCAACGCCACCAAGGGCTTCGGCTTCATCACGCCGGAATCTGGCGGCAAGGACGCATTCGTCCATATCTCGGCTGTCGAGCGTGCCGGCATCCAGGGCCTCTATGAAAACGACAAGGTGAGCTACGAGCTCGAAGCCGGTCGTGACGGCAAGGAATCTGCGGTCAACCTGTCGCTGATCAAGTAATCAGCAGCGTAACCGCTGAAATCGAAAAGGCCGTTGCCCAAGCAACGGCCTTTTTTGCCAAGGAGGCCATGATGAAACACAAGTACAAGGTCGGCCAATCGCTTGAGCTGCTGCCCAACCGCGGCGCGAGCAGCCGGAAGGCAGGCACGTGCAACGTCGTGGCGCTGCTGCCGTTCGAAGGCCACGCGCTGCAGTATCGGATACAGGCAACGACCGAGACCCATCAGCGCATCGTCAGCGAAGGCGACCTCACGGCGCCCCGGGACGAAGCTCCCGCACTCTTCTCAGCCTAAATCAATCGAATGCAGGGCGAGCTTGTCGAACCACAAGCTCGTGGGAGACAGGCCGCCCCTTGCTCGACCTCGAGCTTCGACGGGCACAGGACGAGATCTCCGATACCGTCCATCAAACACGATCGGGCCGCCCGAATGCGAGGGCTAGGCCCAATCAACATTACGGCTTCCGCCTTAGCATTGGCCCAGAGCGCGTCGCCAGACCACCTCCACCCTGGACCTTCCGATCGGCACGGCCAAAGGCCTATCTGCTTCAGAATTTTACGCTGATCAGTTGGTAAGGTCGCAGCCGGTCCACATGTACGTCCCGGACCTCCCGCTCGAGCCCGTCGACGACGGTCGCCGTTCGGTCAGTCGGCATGGCGAGACCGAAATGACCGCGCCGGCCGGCGGATTCGGAGAGCCTCAACACATAATCGGGGCCATCTTCGGACGGTTTGAGGGCGTGAAAGCGCATCTGCTGGCCCTGCCAGCCGACGGGCGCGATGTCGTAGGCCTCGTCGGCCTCGGCATGGACGATGCGGAGCGGATCACAGACGAGATCGGCCTCGGCCTGCACGGCCTGGCTCCAATGCCTGCCGTCATGAGGGAGCAGTGCGTAGGTGAAGTCGTGATGCCCCTCGTCGGCCAGCATGTCCGGAAACATGGGGCCGCGGATGAGGCTGATGGTGAGGACGTTCCCCTTGGCCGAGAAGCCATATTTGTCCGACGAGAGCAAAGCTGCGCCCCAATCGGTCTCCGCGAGCGAGGCGAAGCGGTGGCCGCAGGACTCGAACTGTGCCTGTTGCCAGGTGGTGTTATCATGCGTGGCGCGTGCGGTTGTGCCGATGGCCTGGTCGAAGTGGGCCTCCCCGGCAAGCACCGTGACCGGGAATTCAGCGCGCAGATAGGTGCGCCGGTCATGCCAGTCGATGCTGGTGACGAATTCCAGTCGCGGGCTATTGGCCCATAGTCTCAGGCGCTGCTCGATCCGGCTGGAGCCCAGTGTGCGCAAGATCGTGATTTCGGCCAGATGCGGCCCTGAGGCGGTGACCGTCATGCTGTCGAGCGCCAGCAGTTCCTCGCCGCCCAGCGCGAAACCGGGTTCGATATCCCAGGCGTCGAAATTGCGCGGCAGGTCGTTGCGATAGACCATCAGGCGGTTGGCGGCGCCATCCACCAAGTCGCGCCCGCAACGCTTGTCGAACAGGCTGACGACACGGCCATGAGCGTCAAGCCGGACGCGAACCAGGTCGTTTTCGAGACCATCGGGGCTGGCGGTAACGCCGCCAGCGTTGGCCTGGGCGACAAAGCCAATGGAAAGCGGCGTGAGGGGGCGGTTCGAGGTGACGGCATAGCCCCCGGCAATGGCCTGGGGCGCCAGGCTGGCCGGAAGGGGTTGTGCGGAGACGACCTGCCAACTTGTCTTGGCGCTGCCCGAGAGATTGGCGACGGCCAGACCCTGCAGGCGCCCCGAACCGCGCCGGGCTGCGGCAAGCGCGGCGAGCTTGGCCCGAGCGATGGCTTCGGTGCGCTCAACGATGCCGCGCAGTTCGGGCTCGGTCTGTTCATAGACTTCGCGGATGGACGAGCCCGGGAGGATATCGTGGAACTGATTGCGCAGCATCAGCACCCAGTCGTCGGCGAGATCGGGCAGGTCGGTATCGGCGCCCTCGAGCGCAGCGATCACACCAAGGGCCTCAGCGGCCACGAGGCCAAATTCGGCGCGGCGGTTGAGCTGCTTGGTACGACCCTGGGTGGTGAGGGTCGCCCGGTGATATTCGAGATACATCTCGCCGCTCCAGGTGGGGAGCGCGGCCCCGGCGAGATCGACGGCGATCCTGTCGAGATGGGCCTGGATATTGCCGTGACTGACGGTGGGGATGGCGGGCATCAGGTTGATGAGCGCCATGCTCTCGATCTGGTCGGGGTCCGGGCCGCCACCGCCATCACCCCAGCCATAGGTGGCGATCACGGTATCGGTCAGGTCCTTGCCCTTGTGCTTGCCCCAGACTTCGGCCAGGGCGCCGGGCGTCATCCACATGTTGTAGCCATCGGCGTCATAGGCATCGAACGTATGGGTCATCACCTCCGAACCATCATTGCCGCGCCAGCGGAAGAGGTTCTCGGGGAGCTTGTTGGTCTCGTTCCAGCTTACCTTGATGGTGACCAGCGCCTCGATGCCGGCATGGCGCATGATCTGCGGCATGGCGCCGGTAAAGCCGAAGGTATCGGGCAACCAGGCGGTGCGGCTGATGGCGCCGAAATAGCGTTCGAAATCGCGCTGGCCAAACAGGAATTGGCGCAGGAAGGCTTCGGCAGAGGGCATGTTGGTGTCGCATTCGATCAGCATGCCGCCGATCGGCTCCCAGCGGCCCTCGGCGACCCAGCCACGCACGGCTTCGAGCAGCGCCGGGTTTTCGTCCTCGATATGGCGATAGAACAAGGACGAGGATTGCAGGAACGTGAAATCGGGATGCGCGGCCATCAGCGCGTTGACGTTCGAAAAGGTGCGAACGATCTTGCGGACCGTCTCGGGCTGGGGCCAGAGCCAGGCATAATCGATATGGGCATGGCCGGTGGCCAGCACCTTGCCCATCTTGGGATAGGCCGCCCGCAATTGGGTGAGGGCCGCATCGAGCTGGATGATGGCGCCGCGCACCGAGGCCAATGCCGGCTCGCCGATGGGTGCGGGCGTGTCGGTGGGCTCGAAACTGCGCTCCCAGATGTCCACCGCCCATTTCTGGCCGGCCAGCCGCGGGCCGACTTCGTCGGTGGCGGTGGGTAGTCGCAGGCCGGAAAGGGCAAGCTCGACCCCTTCGTAGAGCGCGCGCGCCAGTTCCTGATCCTCGACGGTCAGGATCGTGTCGCGGACGATCTCGACGCGCCGCCGCAGGGCGCGGACCTCGGGATGAAAGGCGAACAGTTCGGCCCGGACAAAGACCGGGTCGCGCTGTGGAATGCCGAACAGCGAACGGGCCGCGACCTCGGCCTCGATGTGGAAGGGCTCGCTTGGCACCGGCGCAAAGCGCGGGTGGCGCGGATTGGCGCCAAAGCTGGTGATCTCGCTGCCATCGGCACGGATGAGGCGCACCAGGGCCTCGCCGCCGAAATCGAGCCGCAACTCAACCTCGCCCACCGCCTGAGCCGGATCGACGAGCGCCGTCGTGCGGAAGCAGTGGATGCCAAACCGGTTGTCCCAGGGCGCGCCCGGACCGATCGGGCGGGCGGGCGCATCGGGGGCCGCAACAGACCATTGGGCGATTGGGTGGCGCCGTAGCACTTCCCAGGCAGCCAGTTCACCGGCCCAGACCTCAAGGTGGCTCTGCAACTGGTCAAGGCTGCGCTGGCGATCACGGTAAAGTCGCATCATCCCTCGTCAAAAATCACGGTCGAACGGCGTCATCACCTAAAACGAAGCGCTCGGCTCGCACAATGGTGATATTTAATCTTCAGTGAGGATAAAAAGCCGCATCACCAAAGGCAAGCATGGGCAAGGGATTTGGCAATCTAGCGGCGAAAGCAGGGCAACAAGGGACGCTTGACTTCCACAATCAAGTTCATGTTAGGTATTTAAATGGGCCGGTTAGCCCAGATGGAGCGCCCGAAGGAGTAGGGCCGATCCGCACGCCTTGGCAGGGAACGCAACCACTTGGAGGGTATACTGATGAAGCGCCGCGAATTCCTGATGACGTCCACCGCCGCGGGCGCCGTCGCCCTGTCCACGGGTCTGATGGGCGGCCGCGCCTTTGCGGCCCCCGGCGTGCTGGACGTATTCTTCAACAGCGACGTCAACGTCGTCGATTTCTGGACCATGAACGTCAAGCCCGGATTTGAGGCAGCCAATCCGGGGGTTACCCTGAACCTGGTTTCGGGCGGCGGCGGCGCACAGATGAATGCCATCGCCGATCGCGCGATGGCGGCCCTGCAGACCGCTACCGATCCCCAGGTGGACTTCATGGAGGCCATGGGGCCCTACTACCCTGCCGGCGCCATCGATGCCGGGCTCTGGGTGGATTTCTCCACTGCGGGCCTCAGCAATTTTGGCATTGTGAACCCCGTGGTGATGGAGAGCAAATGGGCTTTGCCCTATCGCGGCTCGCAGGTCGTGATGTTCTACAATTCCGAGAAGATCGCGACGCCGCCCTCGACGTTCGAGGAGCTGACCGCCTGGATCAAGGCCAATCCCGGCCGCTTTGCCTATGCCCGCCCCGATGTGGGTGACTCGGGCGCCTGCTTCATCGAGCGCGCCCTGCAGGAGGTGATGGGCAAGGACCTGTCGCTGTTCACCAATGACAATTTCACGCCCGAATATGCCGAGCCGATGTTCGCCAAACTGTGGGCCTATCTCAACGATATCGCGCCCAGCCTTTATGGCGAGGGGCAGTATACCGGGGGCAATACGCCCTCGATCCAGCTGCTCGCCAGCGGTGCCGTCGACATGACGATCGCCTGGTCGGACATGGCGCTCGAGGCCATGCGCAAGGAAGTGGTGCCGCCTTCAGCCGCCGTTGCCCAGCTCAAGGACCTCGCCTTTGTCGGCGGCTTCTCCGGCGTGGTGGTGCCCAATAGCGCGGCCAACAAGGACTTGGCGCTCAAGCTGGCCGACTATGTCATCTCGCCTGAAGTGCAGAACAAGGTGGTCAGCGAATTGGGCGGCTTCCCCGGCATCAATTGGGAGGCCATGGACCCCGAGCTGCAGGCCAAGTTCAAGGATGTTGCCCCGACCTCGATTCCGAGCTTCCCCGGCGGCACCTGGGAACCGCCGCTGTTTGACGGCTGGTATCGCAATGTCGGCGTCGGCCTTAGCGCGGGTTGAACGCAGTCGTCAGCGGAGGGCCGACGTCGTGAGTGAGCAAGCGTTGCCGCACCCCGTCGCCAGCACCAGGAGGAAGCTGCCATTGGGCCTTCTCCTGGTCGCTTCTCCGATCCTGCTGATCGTGGGCGTGCTGTTCATCCCGGCGCTGCGCAGCATCATCGGGACGCTTCAGGTGCCCGGTGCAGACGGCATCACGCAATGGTCGCTGGCGAACTATGGGACGTTCTTCAGCGACCCCTATACCCTGTCCAACCTGGCACAGACGTTCTGGACGACCTTCGTCACGCTGTTCCTGCTGATGCTGGTCAACGTGCCCATCGCTCTCTATCTGCGCTTCGCGCGTGGACCGCTGGCGACGTTCATCCAGTTCACTGCCCTCTTTCCGATGTTCGTGCCTGGCATCGTCATCTGCTATGCGCTGATCCAGTATATGGGTCCGAACGGCTTGCTGCAGTCGATGCTCAACCAGGTCGGCTTCATCTGGTATCGCACGCCCTATCTGACCCCCTGGGGACCGGTAATCGGGCTGGTCTGGGACGCCATGCCGTTCACGCTGCTGGTGCTGGCGGCCGGGGCCGGCGGTATCTCGACACCCTCGATCGAAGCAGCGCGGGACCTGGGCGCGGGCAAGCTGCGCATCTTCTGGAGCATCATCCTGCCACAGATGGCCAACTCGATCCTGGTGGTCTGCGCGCTCGACTTTTTCTACCTGTTCTCGTCGGTGCTGCAGCCGCTGCTGCTGGGCCCGGCAACGCCGGAACTGATGGGGCCCTATATGCTGCGGACCTTCATTTCGGTGCGCGACCCGGTCGCGTCATCGACCCAGGCCACCGTCACCTTTCTCATCTGCTCGGTGGCCGGCTACGTCTATGTGCGGGCAATGGCCCGGCGGCAGCGCGACGAAGGAGCGGTATCATGAGATGGCTGCGCCGTTTCGACCTGACCGGCTGGCTGTTGGCCATCTTCCTGTTCTTCTTCGTGGTCATGCCAATCCTGACCGTGCTGCTCTGGGCCTTTGCCGAGCAGTGGTTCTACCCCTCCCTGCTGCCGACGCGCTGGGGCTTCAAATACTGGGGGCAGGTGCTGGCGCGGCCCGACGTCTGGGCGGCGCTCTGGACCTCGCTGCAGCTCACGTCCATCGTCACCGCAATCTCGGCAGCGATCTGCCTGCCGGCAGCCTATGCTTTCGCGCGGCTCGACTTTCCGTTCAAGCAGACCCTGTTCATGTCCATCCTGATGGGCAATGCCTTCCCACGCTTCGCGCTGGTGGTGACCATCGCCGTACTGTTCCTCAGTCTCAATCTGGTGGGCACCTGGACCGGCATCGTGGCCATCCAGCTCGTCACGACCATCCTGATCATGGTCTGGTTGCCGACTGCGGCGTTCAAGTCGGTGAGCCGAAACATGGAAGAGGCGGCGCGCGACATGGGCGCCAACCCGCTGCAGGTGTTCTGGTATATCACGCTGCCACAGGCCTTTCCCACCATTGCCGCTGCAATCCTGATGACCTTTGTGTGGACCTTCTACGAGACCGAAGGGGCCTGGTTGATGGGTGCGCCACGGGTGCAGACCACACCGCTGCTGATGGTGCAGATGATCCGCAGTGCGCTGGTCGTCCAGTATGGCGCAGTGCTGACGGTGATGCTTTGGGTGCCTTCGCTCATCGCGCTGCTGCTCGCCCGGCGCGTACTGGGATCGGAAACCTTTGCGCGCGGCATGGGCGGCTGAGCGCGCATTCAACTTCACCACGGGACACCCTATGGCCGGCCTTTTTCTGCACGACATCTCCAAGCGCTTCGGCACCACGTCGGCCGTCGATCCACTATCGCTGGAAATTCCCGATGGTGAACTGGTCTGCCTGCTTGGCCCGTCCGGATCAGGCAAGACGACGCTGCTGCGCATGATCGGGGGCTTTGAGGAGCCCTCCAGCGGCCAGATCATGATCGATGGCGTTGACGTCGCTGACGTGCCCCCGGAGAAGCGGCCGACCGCGATGGTGTTTCAGAGTCATGCGCTGTGGAGCCACATGAATGTCTTCGAGAACGTTGCCTTCGGGTTGAAGCTGCGGGGACGGCCGAAGACGGAAATCCGCGACAAGGTCATGGCGACGCTCGAACTTGTCGGCCTGGCGGGCTATGAAAGGCGCATGCCGCGCCAGCTTTCGGGCGGGCAGCAACAGCGTGTCGCCATCGCCCGCTGCCTTGTGATCGAGCCCAAGATCCTGCTGATGGACGAGCCGTTTGCCAGCCTCGACCAGCATCTGCGCGAGCGGCTCCGTGAAGAAGTGCGGCAGATCCAACGCAAACTGAGGATCACCACCGTGTTCGTAACTCATGGCCAGGACGAGGCCCTGGCGCTGGCTGATCGTATCGTGGTGATGTCAACCGGGCGGATAGAGCAGGTGGGACATCCCGACGAGATCTATGCCAATCCGGCGACCAAGTTCGTCGCCGGTTTCATCGGTTCGATGAACCTGATCGAGGCCAATATCGCCGGCGGCCGGGCCCTGGGCGGGGGCTTTGATGTCGCCGCTCCGGTTGAAGACGGGGCGGCGCTGCTGGCGGTACGGCCCGAGGATTTTGCCCTGGCGAGCGAGGGGCCGCGCTTCAGCGTCGATCGCCTGGTCAATGCCGGCGCCTATCTCATCGCCGAGGCCAGTGGCGCCGACGGCACCAAGGTGCGCGTGCTGCTCGACAAGACCCATCCGGTGCGCGAGGGCGACAGCTTGACTCTGCAGATACGCCGGCATGCCCTGTTCCGCGGAGAGGACGTGCTCTACCGATCCTAGCCACCGGCGTCGCTTGCCACCAGATCGAAGGGGCGCTCGTCGCGCGGGATCTGCCGCACGTAGAGATGGCGGAAATTGGGGCTGGTATTGACGAAGATGGGCAGCATGGCGCCGCCGCTGGCAGCAGCATCCTCTACCAGTTCAGCCGCCGCCAGGCGCGGTCGAAGGCGATCGCGCCGCGCCGCCGGGGTGGCGCGCAAGGGATAGGCGCGCTCGACCAGCGATTCCACCAATTGGCGCGGCAGCGAGCCACCCGCGACGATGAATTCGGGGTCGAACATCACTTCGATGATGGCGACCACGTCGCGCAAAGCGCTGGCCGCCCTCGCCACCCATTCCATCAGCCGGTGATCGCGGACGGCATGCAGCCGGGTGATCATGTCGATGGTGAGTTCGCTTTCATCGACGGCAAGGGCTGCAGCGATGCCACGGAGCGACAGCACGTCTGTCGTCTGCAAATCGGGCCAGACGGGCGAGCCATCAAGTCCGAAGACGGGTAGCAGACCGGCTTCGCCCGCATTACCGCCAAAGCCCTTGAACGGCACGCCATCGATGATGAGCCCACAGCCGGTGCCGTGCCCGATATAGAAATAGGCAAAAATGGCGTTGGTAATGTCCTGCCGGTGGAAGCGCTCGCCGATGGCCGCCGCGGTCGCGTCGTTCTCGACCAGCACCGGCAGGCCGCAGAGGGCGCGCAGGTCTTCGGCGAAGGAGATGTTGCGCCAGGCCTCCCAATGCGGCATGGCAAAATTGAAATCGTAGATGTCCGAACCAAAGGTCGGCAGGACCAGACCTACACCCCAGACACGGTTGCGCGGTGCCTTGGCGACGGCGAGCGCCTCGTCGATGGCGCGGGCGATGCGGGCCAGCGCATCCCTGGGATCGGCGGTGTCGAAGCTGAGTTCGCGCCGGACCAGCTCGGTGCGCTTGAGATCGCACACCACCAGCACGCAGAAATTGCGGTCGATATGGACGCCGACAGAATAGCCGGCCTGCGCATTGGGCTCGAGATAGATCTGCGGCTGGCCACGCAGGCCGCTGGAGCGCCCGGCTTCAACGATCAATTCCTGCTCGATCAGCTCGCGCGTGATGGAGGAAATAGTCTGCGGCCGCAGTCCCACGAGACCCGCAATCTCGACGCGGCTGATCGGTCCACGCTGAAAGATCGTCTCGAAAACCAGACGCCGATTGAAGGTGCGCGCGTCCTCGATCCGGCTCCCGTCGACGATGGCGCCGCCGAGCTCGATGGGTTTTTTCGATTCAAGCATGCGGGAAACCTGATTTTGCGTTCTAGCGCATTTTCGCGATTAAATTCGGAGGCGGAATACGAGCGAACAAACTAAAAAACTATACGAAATGAGGGGGCTTGAGCCAATACCAGTCTGCATATTGCACGGCCGAAGATGCAATGACACCGCGAACAATTTCATAGTATGGAATTAATGCAGTTTGAGGGCGCTGAGCGGGTCGTTGCAGCGCTGTTCACGGTGGCGCTGCTCACGCCAGCGTCGCCCAGCCGTACACTTGGCCAGATCGGCCGGCCCATGGCCGCCCGCACAGGCGACCAGATGTTGGCGGACTGCCCCGCTTGACGCCGCTGCTGCGCCGGACACAATGTTGCGGAAACAGGCCAGGGCCAGACATGCGTTTTTACCGGATCGCCGGCCTGCATCGCTTTGCACTCATGCTGGTCGCATGGCCAATCGTGGTGGGGCCGGCTGTTGCCACGGCGGCCGCGTTTCCGCAGATGGACGTCGAGACCATCAGTGGCCTGGCGCTGGACCTGCCCGAGGCGTTCGCTGACGGGCCGAGCATCATCGTCATCGTTTATGATCAGAACCAGCAGCCGGAGGCCGATAGCTGGGTACCGTTCCTGGATGAAATGACGGCTGCCAGGCCAGAAGCGCGCTACTATGTTCTTCCGGTTCTGGCCGCTGGCCTCAGCATGGTGCGCGGCATGGTCGAAGGCATCATTCGGAGCACGGCGAAGGACCCCGTGCAGCTTGACCGGACTATTCTGCTGTTCACCGATGTCGGAGCCCTGCAAGAGCAGCTCGCCATCGACGGTACATCTGCGGTGCATGTGCTTGTGCTGGATGATGTAGGTGAAGTGGTGGCGACGGCGTCTGGCGCTTTCTCACCCATCAATGGCCAGATCGTCGACGATGCGTTTGCCGCGCTAGACGGTGGCGAGATCGGCAATCCGCCCGGTGGCGAGCAAGAGATGGATAGTCTCGAACAGCTCCGCTGAACCAGCGACGTCCGGGGTGGCAGGGAAGGCTACGCCGACCGTCAATCGCGTCTTGTCGGTACGACGATCCACCGATGCGGCAATGCTGAGTTCGGTGTTCCCACCACCGGGTGCAAACACATACTCCTGCCTGAACAGCCGAGCGTGGGCCTGCCAATCTTCATGGCCAAGCCAGTGCAGGAAACCGGCATGATCCGCCTTGTCCGGGAGCTCTAGGTCGAGCACCGCGCGGTGATTGACAAGCGAGGCGGCCGCTGCAGCTTCCAGCCTTTCGACGCAGACTCTGAACTGGGCAAGAGCGCTCGGCACCGGTTCGCCCTTTGCACTGGCCAGCAGACGCAACTGTGAATGATCGTTGTCCACGCCGATGCGCAGGTCGACGGCGATTCCGTCGCTCATGCCACGCGCCCAACTGCGGCAAGGCATGCTCGCCGTGGGAAATTTGTTGCGATGGGCGTTGGTCGCGCCAAAGCCGAAGACATCGGCGAATAGTTCGGCAGCGTCGCCGCGAGGTTCGCTGCCGCGCCATGAGAACACCATGCTCCGGCAAATCCAGCCAAGATCGCCAGCACTGGGGGCGTGCTCCAGCCGTGTCGACTCCGCGATCATCCCATCACGCCTTTCTGCAAGCTCGCCGTCCGCAAGGCCGTCAGGTCAATTGATGATGTACAGAAGCAGGCGACGCGGAGTTGAGCCACGACCACGGACAGGTGGGCGATTACGGCTTCGGGGGAAAGCGTGGCGGCGTGCAGCACGCCGGCGGCCTGGCCAACAATGTCAGCGCCAAGACGGATGGCCTTGGCGGCATCGAGGCCGTTGCGAACCCCGCCTGAACCCACAATCACCGTATCGGGACACGCTGCCCGGGCCTCGGCAATGGCGTGCGCCGTGGGCTGGCCCCAATCCACGAACGCCCGCGCTATGGCTGCCTGTTCAGGCGTTTTGGACCGCTCGGCCTCGACAGCAGCCCAACTGGTGCCACCGGCGCCGGCAACGTCGATGACGGCAACGCCCGCATCGACGAGCCGCCTGGCCAGGCGCGCCGATATGCCGGCGCCGACTTCCTTGACGACCAGGGGAACGCCCAACGTCCCTGCAAGGGCCTCGATCTTGCCAAGCAGACCTCGCCAGTTGCGGTTGCCCTCCGGCTGCACGGCTTCCTGCAAGGGATTGAGGTGGATGATCAGCGCGTCGGCGCCGATCATGTCGACCGCGCGCCTGGCCTCGTCGACACCGAAACCGAGATTGAGTTGTGCCGCGCCAAAATTGCCAAGCAGCGGAATATCGGGAGCGTGTCGGCGCAACTCGGCGCCAAGCCCTGCCAGTTCGCGGTTTTCCAGCGCAACGCGTTGGGAGCCAACGGCCAGTGCCAGACCCAGGCTCTGGCAGGCTATGGCGAGGTTCTCGTTGATGACAGCCGCCCGAGCCGGACCACCGGTCATCGAGCTCACCAGCAGGGGGGCGCTGATCCGTTTGCCGAGGAAATGCGTAGTCAGGTCGATCTCGTCCATATCGAGCTCGGGGAGAGCCGCATGTTCAAAGACGATTTCGTCGAAACCGGTGGTTGCCTGAGAGCCGGCCCTGCCGCCGAGGACGACGTCGAGGTGTTCATTCTTGCGATCAGTCAGCAATGACGTCCCCCGCCCGCGACAAACACATATCTCCGCTGACCACCTTAGCATTCGCTTGCAGGAATCAAACGGCTCACTTCCGATCCTTCTCTACTTACGTCGGCGCCAAGTTTCTGGTTCACTGCTGTTTGATCAGTCTGCTTGGGGAGACCCATCGATGACATCTTCGGGCCTATTCGTCGAAGGCAGCCGGAAACTGGACGATGATCTGACGGACCCGGGTGATATTCGCGCCGCGGTGGAACAGCGTCTTGCCAGTTTGATCGATCTGCAGGCGAGCGTGCCCGGCAATCTGCATGCGGCGCTGCGGCATGCCTTGTTGGGACACAGCAAGCGCGTTCGGCCGGTGATGATGTTCATGATCGCTGAGCCGCGTAATGCCCAGATTGGCCCGGTGCTCGATGTCGGCTGTGCGGTGGAGATGGTCCATACGGCATCCCTCATCCTGGACGACCTGCCCTGCATGGACGACGCGACTTTGCGTCGGCAGCGGCCAACCACGCATATTGCGTTCGGCCAGCCGACCGCCATCCTCAGCGCCATAGCGCTGCTGACGCGGGCCTTTGGCATCATCGCCGCTCTGGAGGACGTGCCGGCGACCACCCGTACGCGGCTCGCTGCGGTGCTTTCCGATGCAGTGGGGTGGGATGGCCTCGTCGCCGGTCAGGAAATCGACATCAACAACCGCGCCAGCCTGCAGGACGCCGAGCAGGTGGAAAACCTCAACTGGCTCAAGACCGGCGTCCTGTTCGTGGCAGCTGCCGAGATGGGGGCGATCCTGCGCGGCCTCGAAGCTGAGCGCCTGGAGGCGGTCAGACGGTTCGCCCGGCACTTCGGCCTGGCCTTCCAGACCGCCGATGACCTGCTCGACCGCACCGATACGGCGGAGCAGGCCGGCAAGGATGTGGGCAAGGATGGAGACAAAGCCACGCTGGTTTCCCTGTTCGGCGCGAGCCATGCTCGCATGACCTGCCAGCAGCACCTTGCCCATGCCGAGCAGGCCCTGGCGGATAGCGGCGTCTCCGCGGCACCTGTTCGCGCTTTGATGATGCGGCTGTTCGACGCCCGCCAGCCGGGTTCGCCGCAGTGAACGGACAGCCTGCCGCGCTCACCATCGCCGATTTGCGCATCCGCTACGGTGATCGCGACGTGCTGCGCGGACTGAACCTGAGCGTTGCGGCGGGCGAAATCTATGGCCTGCTCGGCCCTAATGGCGCGGGCAAGACCACGCTGATCCGCACTATCTGCGGGCGCCTCCGCCCTGTCGCCGGAAGTGTCACCGTTGCAGGCCTTCCATCCGGCCGGGAGGCGTTGCGCAAGATCGGCCTCGTGCCGCAGGAGATTGCGCTTTACGGGCATCTGACCGTTCGGGAAAATCTGGAGGTCTTTGGCCGGCTATCGGGCATGAATTCGGCGGCGACCAAGGCGGCCATAGAGTGGGCCAGCGAGGCCGCCAATCTGACCGAGCGCCTCAAGGACAGGATCGAGATCCTGTCGGGAGGGTGGAAGCGTCGGGTCAACATCGCCGCAGCCATCCTGCATCGACCTGCACTGCTCATTCTCGACGAGCCAACCGTCGGTGTCGACGTCGACGCCCGCAACGGTTTGCAGGACGTGATCCAGCAGTTGAGCCAGACGGGAATGGCAGTTTTGCTGGCGACGCACGATCTCGACCAGGCTGAGACCATCTGCACCACCGTCGGCTTTCTGCGCAGCGGCGTCGTGGCGCCGCAAGGTGCTCCGCGGACGCTGGTCGAGACGACATTCGGTGGGCGGCGCGAAATCATCCTGGAACTGAGGCATGTCCCTTCAGCGAGCCAGGCCGTTACGCTCGGCCAGGCCGGATTCTCGGCGACCAATGGGGGCGTGACGTGGTCCATGCTCGGCCGTGCTTCGGACGGTTCGGCGGAAGAGCTCACGGTTGCGCTCGAGGAGGCCGGCATAGCGACCCGTGAGGTCAGGCTGCGTGAACCGGGGCTCGACAGCCTGTTCGTGCAACTATCGCGCAGTCCGGACCTGGAGACCGCGCAATGATCCTGGCCATGCTTCGCGTCATGGCGCTGAGCCTGATCCGGGATCGGGGTGCGCTGGTCATGGCGTTCCTGCTGCCGCCCACCATCTTCGTAATCTTCGCCGCAATCTTTTCAGGCACCAGCGGCGATGAACTGCGCCTGCAGGTCGTCCTGGGCATCAGCGAGAGCTCGAGCCTGACGGAGCGACTGGAAACGGCCCTGCGCGCCGAACCATCTTTGCGCATACTGCCGAGCACGGCGGCTGACGAAGAGGCAGTCGTCGCGGTCGTAGAAAGCGGGCAGGCAGACGTAGGGCTGTTGCTGCGCGGTGACCTCAATGAGACCAGCGCGGCACCGGCCGTCGTATACGTCGATCCGGGCAAGGTGATGGCCGGGGCGATCCTGTCGGGCCAGGTGCAGCGCCTGATCGGGCTCGAATTGCCGGATCTGGCGCTGTCACGCACGGCGCCCACGATTGAAGCGCTGGTGGGCGGCTTCACACCAGAACAGTCGGCGCGCCTTGCCGCCGCGATTGAGCAGCTTGCCACCGATGGCCCGACCGAAGACGGTCAGGCCGGCATGATCGAGTCCCAGACCGTGGGTCCACAGAATGGCTCTGGGGCGACGGTCACCTATTATGCCGGTGCGGTGGCCATCCTGTTCCTTCTGTTCTCGGCCATGCAGAGCGCGGCCACGCTGATCGAGGAGCGCCATTCGGGCATTATCGATCGCATCGCGGTCGGGCCTGCGGGCACCGATGTCGTGGTGCTCGGCAAATTTCTGTTCCTGACGGTCCAAGGCATCGTACAGGTGGGCCTGATCTTTGCCGTGGCGGCGCTCGTCTACCAGGTCGATGTGCTGCAGCATGCCGGTCTTTGGGCGATGACCACGCTGGCTGCGGCGGCCGCCGCCTCGGGCCTGGGGCTGGCCGTCGCGGCGGCGTGCACCACCAAGCAGCAGGCCCAAACAATCTCCACATTCGTGGTGCTAGTCTGTTCGGCCATCGGCGGGTCGATGGTGCCACGCTTCATGATGCCACCCTGGCTGCAGGATATCGGCTGGTACACGCCGAATGCCTGGACCATCGAGGCCTATCATGGCGTGCTCTGGCGCGGCGAAGACCTGATGGATCTGCTGCCGGAACTTGGCTGGTTGCTGGCGATGGCCGTCGTCGGAACCACGCTGGCCCTGCTGGTGTCGAGGCTGCGACTGCGGCTCTAAGGAATAATCGGACATGGCGACATCGACGATTGATAGCCGGGTCAGCGGCGCCAATACAGCGGTCGGTCTGGTGCTGGCAGGCCTTGTCGTCGGCACATGGCTGACCGTCCATATCAGCGCGATCTTCCTGGTCGATTGGACGGCCAACTCGCTCTGGCTGGCGGCTCCCGTTGTTGTCGCCCTGCAATGCTGGCTGAGCGTCGGCCTGTTCATTGTCGCCCATGACACCATGCACGGCTCACTGGCGCCGCAGCATCCGTGGCTGAACCGCGCCATCGGCCGGTTCTGCGTCTTCATCTATGCCGGCTTTTCCTACGACAAGCTCTACGAGAACCATCACGCCCATCATCGTAATGCCGGCACCGCCGACGATCCGGATTTCGATATCGAACATTCGTCGAGCTTCTGGCCGTGGTATTTCAAATTCTTCCGCCATTATTTCGGCTGGCGCGAATTCGGCGTGCTGACTATCGCCGTCGTCATCTACCTGTTCATCCTGCGCGAGCGCTTTCCCAGCATGCTGGTCTTCTGGGCCCTGCCCGCATTGCTGTCATCGGTGCAGCTTTTCTATTTCGGCACCTATCGTCCGCACCGCATCGATGAGGTCCCGTTCAGCGATCGGCACCGTGCCCGTAGCAACGATTTTTCGCCCTTGATGTCTCTCCTGACCTGCTTTCATTTCGGCTATCATCATGAGCATCACGACACGCCATGGGTGCCGTGGTGGAAATTGCCGGCTCAACGTCGGTCGGCAATCAACCAGGAATAGCCTGAGGTCGAGAATGGATAGCGTGTTGCATTATCTCATCCCCACCCTGCTGGTTGTGGGGACGGTTGCCTTCATGGAATGGTTTGCCGCCTGGTCGCATGAGCACATCATGCATGGCTGGGGCTGGGGCTGGCACAAGTCCCATCACGAACCGCATGACGAGGCCCTGGAGGAAAACGACCTCTATGCCGTCGTTTTCGCCGGCTTCGCTATCGCGCTGTTCTGGATCGGCGCCACCTGGTTCTGGCCGCTTTGGTGGATCGCCGTCGGCATAACGATCTACGGCATCCTCTACTTCTTCATGCATGACGGGTTGGTGCATCAGCGCTGGCCGTTCAAATATGTGCCGCGCAGGGGCTATCTCAAGCGCGTTTATCAGGCGCACCGGCTGCACCACGCCGTGGAGGGACGCGATGGCTGCGTGTCCTTCGGCTTCGTCTATGCCGAACCGGTCGATAAACTGGTCGCGAAACTACAGGACAACAAGCGCGGGTTTGACACCAATGCTCTGAAGGATGAGGAGCAGCGGCCGTCGGCGAATTGATCAGGGACGCTGCCAGAGGCCCGTACGCGGCGTGTTGCGCTTGATGACCCGTGTCACGCCCACATCGCCGAGGGCGAGGCCGAGCAGAGCGAGCTTTTCGGCCTTTGTCGTCGAGACGCGCTGGTTCCAGGCTGCCGGACCACCCGCCCGCAATTTGCTGCCGATGGCACGGTAAACGCGCCGCGCAGCCGCGATCGCCCAGGCCGAGCGTGCGGGGAGCGCGGCCATGCCGATATAGGCGGACGCGTAGTAACGTTCGGCGAGGTCGAGGAGCTCCAGCGCGGCTGCGTGCAGCGCCGGCCGCTGCGACAGGTCATCAGCGTCGATCCGCGCGATACCGTGCCGACGCAGGATATCCGCCGGTACGTAAACGCGGCCCACACGGGCATCGTCGATCACGTCGCGGGCGATGTTGGTCAGCTGGAACGCCAGGCCCAGATCGCAGGCCCGGTCCAGCACCTTAGGATCACGCGCGCCCATGATCATCGCCATCATCACGCCGACCACGCCAGCGACATGGTAGCAGTAGTCGAGTGTGTCGCCCGTCGTGGCATAGTGCCGATTAGAGACATCCATCTCGAACCCGGCCAGTAGCTCCTGCGGATGGCGGTGCGGGATCTGGTGGCGCTGCACGACGCGGCGCAAGGCCTCGAAGGTCGGATCGTCGGTGCGTTCGCCATTCAGTGCCGCGGCTGTCTGGTGGCGCAGCAGATCGAGGCGCTGGTGTTGGCCGTCACGAAAATCGTCTTGCTGGGCGTGACCCAGGGTCTGTCCGTCGACGACGTCGTCGCAATGCCGGCACCAGGCATAGAGCATGACAGCGTCGTCGCGCGTCGCCTTGTCGAACAGGCGTGCCGCCGCCGCAAAGCTTTGCGAACCCTGCGCAATGGCGACTTCGCTATTGGCAATAACGGCATCGCTCATGCCTGTGCATCCTCGATCATCAGGCCGGCGGTCGCCTTGGCGGAGCCAACGACACCGGGAATGCCGGCACCCGGATGGGTGCCTGCACCGACGATATAGAGATTGGAAATCTCGTCGTCCCGATTATGCGGTCGGAACCAGGCGCTCTGGGTCAGGATGGGCTCGACCGAGAATGCCGACCCCAGATGGGCGTTGAGCTCGTCGCGGAAATCGAAGGGCGTGAAATGGCGCACCGTCACCAGATCGTCGAGCAGGCCGGGAATGTAGCGGTCGTTGAGATATTTGAGGATGCGGTCGCGGTATTTCGGCCCCTCGACCGCCCAGTCGATATCGGCAGTGCCGAGATGCGGCACCGGCGACAGCACGTAATACGCACTCGACCCAGCCGGGGCAAGGCTGTCGTCGGTCACCGACGGCGCATGCAGGTAGAGCGAGAAATCATCGGCGAGGCCATCGGCCTTGAAGATGTCGGCGATCAGATCGCGATAGCGCGGCCCGAACAGCACCATGTGATGCTTGAGCTCGGGATGCGTTGTCTTCAGCCCGAAATAGATGACGAAGAGCGACATGGAAAAGCGCTTCTTTTCCAGTGCCTTGGCATTGGCCTTGCCGCGCTCCGTATCCCGCAGCATGTGCTTGTAGGTGTGGACGACGTCCGCATTGGAAGCCACCTGGTCGAAGACGTGGCGGCTGCCATCCCTCAGCATCAGCGCCGTAACGCGGTCGTTGCTGGTCTCAAGGCGATCGATTTCCGCGTTGAGATGCACCTTGCCGCCGAGATCCTCGAACAGCTTCACCATGCCGGCGATCAACGCCCCGGTGCCGCCCTTGGCAAACCACACGCCCCCCTTGCGCTCCAGGGCGTGGATCAGCGCATAGATCGACGACGTCTGAAACGGGTTGCCGCCGACCAGCAGGGAGTGAAAGCTGAAGGCCTGGCGCAGCTGGTCGTCCTTGATGAACTGGCTGACCTTGGAATAGACGCTGCGATGGCTTTCGAGGCGGACCAGTTGCGGCGCCGCCTTGATCATCGACCAGAAATTGAGGAAGGGCACCGTGCCCAGCTTCTCGTAGCCCTCGCAGAACAGGTCCTCGGAATAGGCGAGGAACTTGCGGTAGCCCGCGACATCCTCCGGCGATTTGGCAGCGATCTGGCGATCGATCTCGGCCTGATCGTCCGCGTAGTCGAAGCGATAGCCGTCTTCCCAGCACAGTTGGTAAAAGGGCGTCACCGGCAGCAGGGTCACATAGTCCGACAGCTTTCGGCCGGAAAGCGCCCAGAGCTGTTCTAGACAGTCTGGATCGGTGATGACGGTGGGGCCGGCATCGAAGGTAAAGCCATCATCGGCATAGACATAGGCGCGACCACCGGGCTTGTCGCGCTTCTCGAACAGCGTCGTCGCTATGCCGGCGCTCTGGAGCCGGATCGCGAGGGCCAAGCCTCCAAAGCCTGCGCCGATGACTGCTGCGGTCCTGGTTGGCGAGTTCACGGCTTCTCCGGCTTGAGCAGGGGCGCTTCTCGCAGACAGGCGAGAGCGCGGTGGATGGGAACCGGCGGCTTGCCGATCAGGATACGGGCAATGTCTGTCCAGCTTGTACGGCCGGCATAGAACCTTTCGATCAGTGGTTTTGGCAATTTATAGAAGCGCTGCAGCACCAGGTGCCGCCGCTCCGGCCGCGCCGCCCTAAACAGCATGCGATTGAGCAGCCGATAGAACCGCTGCTGCCGGTTCCGCGTCACCGCGTGATCCCGTATTCTGGGCGCAAGTTCGGCACTGCCGATCGGCCAGGCCGAGGCGACCAGATTGGCGACCCTGACCGCTTCGGGCAGGCTGTAACCGGTCGTCGGGTGGAACAGCGCGGCGCGCATGCCCGCCTGTGGCACGTCGCGGGGTTTGCTGGACCAGAAGCGTTCGGCGTCATGCGCCAGCGCGATAGGCAGCACCCCATGCTCCTCGCGGACGACACGCGCAATGGACCAACCTTGCGCCGTCGCATAGGCGGACACATCGGCCGCCAATGCCTGCAGGTCCAGTGCCTCGCCATCCGAATAGCGCGTGTCCTCGATCAGGACGCGTGTCGGCGAAAAGGGCAGCAGATAGACAAACCGGTAGCCATCGCGCTGGTCGACCGAAGCATCCATGATCACAGGATTGACCAGGCCATGCGGCTGTTCGGTCTCGATCTCGAGGCCGACGAATTTCTGGTAGCCCAGGGCCAGCGCGTCACTCGGCTGGTAACCGCGCGCGTCGATGACGCAGGCACCATCGATGCGCGTTCCATCCGCGAGGGTGACGTGATCGGGGCCCACTGCCACCGCAGCGCTGCGCTTTCGCAGGTCTAAATTGGCGAGCTGCGACATCGCACTCGCGACCGAAGCCGACGTCAGAGTCGCGTAGCCGGACTGCAATTGGCGCCGCAGATTCTGAAACCGAACCGATTGCGCATCCCAGCGATGGGCAACAAGGGGGGCGAGCCACGCCAGGTCTTCGGCTTCGACGTCGGCCTCGTGGAACGACCAGGTGTGTTCGCCAAACGGCGTCTCACCGGCCTCAAGCATGACGATCGCCGGACCATTGCCGCCATGGGACAGCCGCTGCGCGATCAGCGCGCTAGCCAGGCCCGCGCCGACCAGGATCAACGGCAGGTCGGAAGGGTTGTTTGGCGCTGAAATCATGAGCTGGAGCTTAGCGGCTTTTTGGGCGTTGTCACGCAGCGCGGGCGGCTATGAGCACCGCCAATCCGCATCGGGCACTGCTGCGTATCAGCTTCTATCGGCACGAATGCGCGGGCCGACCGATCAACCGAAAGGTGTGCCGTGTCAGGAACCATAATCATCGTTGGCGCAACCGGCGGCGTGGGCTCTACCCTGGCTCGCCGCCTCAGCGCTCGCGGCGTTCCGCTCCACCTGGTCGGCCGTGACGCCGAAAAGCTGGAAGCGCTTGCGGGCGCGACGGGTGCGACATGGGCCATCGCCGACGTGCTCGACACCGGGGCGTTGAAGGCAGCAGTGGAGGCTTCGCCGGGGCCGGTGGGCGGCCTCGTCTACGCTGTGGGCTCCATCAATCTCAAGCCGCTTGCGCGCCTGTCGCTCGACGACTTTGCCACCGACTTCGCTCTGAACGCCTTGGGTGCTGCCATCACCGTCCAGGCGGCGCTCCCGGCCATGAAGGCCAATGCCACGACGAGTTCAGTCGTGCTGTTTTCGAGCGTGGCCGTTGGCCAGGGTTTTGCCGGCCATGCTTCCGTGGCCATGGCCAAGGGCGCGATCGAGGGCCTGACGCGGGCCCTCGCCGCCGAGCTGGCCCCCAGGATCCGGGTGAATGCCGTGGCGCCGTCGCTTACGAAAACCCCGCTCGCCCAGGCTTTGACCAGCAACGAGGCGACAGCGAGCGCCATCGCCCAGATGCACGCCATGGGGCGGCTTGGCGAAGCGGACGACATCGCCGCTGCAGCCGATTTCCTGCTGTCCGACCAATCGACATGGGTCACCGGACAGGTGCTCGGCGTCGACGGCGGTCGCTCGACGTTGCGGACCAAGGGGTAGAAGCCAGACCCGCCGCTACATGCCAAACAGCGGCTGCAACAGCCGCATGAGCCGCCCGCGGAAGGTGAGCCTGGCGTCCACGGCAACCAGGCAAATGCAGTCTTCGCCCGGTTCGGCGATCGGCTGGTGTTCGACATCCTCGTCATGGTCGGCGATATCGCCCGCCGCAAAGATGCCGAAGCGGTCGCGATAGGCGCCCTTGAGGATCAAGGTCAGTTCCTGGCCGCCGTGCCCATGCTCGGGAACGCGTCGGCCAGCGGCAACGCGCAGCAGCATCAGGCGCGACCCGGCCGCACTCCATGCCAGGTCTGCCGTCGCCACGCCGGGCCCGGTCCACTTCCATCGCACGCTGTCGAGGCCATCGGGCAGGAAGCGCTGCAGGGGGATCGGTAGATCGCTGTTCAGCAGGGGCTGCGAAACGACCTCGCTCTCGTCGTCTTCCAGCGAATTCAGCAGACGATCAAGGGCATCGGGAGCCAGATCGCCCCCCGGCTCTGCCGTCAGCAGCGCCCCGCCGATCGTATTGATATGACGCATCGTCTCGCGACCGCCTTCGGACATTGCCAAATGCGTGGCAATAACCGTGGCATAGGGATGGTCAAGCGTGCCGGCGCTGAACGCCATGAGCGTCGCGATGTCGGGGTGATGGTTGACGGTCATTGCAGATCCTCCAGCGCAGGCCGGAGCCGTTCATAGGCAAGGCGCAGTCGAGATTTTACGGTTCCAAGCGGAATGCCGGTCCGTTCGGCGATCTCCGCATGCGGCAATTCATGAATGAAGCTGAGGCGGATCACCTCCTGCTGCTCCAGCGGCAAGGTATCCAGAGCCGCCGTTACCCGGGCGACAACCTGGTTTTGCTCGGTCAGAAACAATCCCGTCGGCGCCTCGCTGGCCAGTTCCAGAGCTTCGAGATCTTCGTAGGGCTTGTTGGATTGACGCCGAAGCTGATCAATCCGCAGGTTGCGGGCGATGGTGAAAATCCAGGTGCTCACCGCACCGCGTTGATTGGAATAGAGCGCGGCCTTGCGCCAGACATTGAGAAACGTGTCTTGAACCAAGTCCTCGGCCAGAGCGTCGCTGGTGCCAAGCTTGAGCATCATCGACTTCAGCTTTGGGCCATACATGCTGAACAAGGCCGCCAGAGCAGCCTTGTCCCTAAACTGTGCAACGCGATGCAGCAAAGCAGACGGGTCTTCCTGCAGTCCAGCGCTCAAGGGTTGCCTGCGTTCTGCATCGGTCATGGGCACCATATACATCGGTTTCTCCGCGCAGGTAATGTCCTTACGCGGGTGGTCGCCCACCGGATCACTATGAAAGCGTGGGCCATTTCCTGGGGGTAGTGAACATTCCAGCCCACCCGCTCACACTCACTTGTAAAATCGCCCATAGGATGCCCCAGACATCAAAGAAAGATAAGTAAGAACAATGCACTAACGGATCATTTTTGCGATTGGTGAACTTGGGCCGACAACGGAATATCAGCTTCTGGTAACAATGAAGCGAGTACAAGACGGCCCAGCGACGGTCCCTTTTCTAGCATCTGCGATCGAGGGGCGAACATTGCTCGCCCTCCCAACCGCGCGGCGTTCGAGACGCTGACTTCGGCAAAACCGGACTTGGAGGTCATGCCACCAAACGGGGTTTGACCTGTGATCCAAGACCAGGATCACGGCGTCTTGCCGACTTCGAGGCCAGCCCAGTGTGCGGCGAAGGCCCATTGGTCGGCATGCAGGGCGATGACCTTGTCGAGGGGCATGCCAGCGCCATGACCGGCCCTGGTCTCGATCCTGACCAGATGGGGCTTGTCTCCCAGGTCTGCCGCCTGAAGAGCGGCGGTGTATTTGAACGTGTGACCCGGCACAACACGATCGTCGGTATCCGCGGTGGTCGCCAGGATCGCCGGATAGTCTTCGCCGTCCCGGATGTTGTGATAGGGCGAATAGGCAAGGAGATTGTCGAAATGCACCTCTTCATCCGGGCTGCCAAAATCGGAAATCCACAAGGCGCCGCCGGTGAACTGATGGTATCGCAGCATATCCATCACACCGACGCCGGGAAGCGCCGCTGCAAAAAGGTCAGGCCGCTGGTTGGTCACCACCCCGACGAGGAGGCCGCCATTGGATTCGCCCTGGACGACCAAACCATCGTCGCTGGCAATCTTCTCGGCCTTGAGATATTCGCTTGCAGCGATGAAGTCGTCATAGGCGTTCTGCCGGTTTTCGAGCTGTCCAGCCCGATGCCAGGCGCGGCCATACTCGCCGCCACCGCGGATATTGGCGACCGCCAGCACGCCGCCCTGTTCTACCCAGGCCATCTGCAGGGGGTTGTAGAACGGCACCATGGGGATGCCGAACCCGCCATACCCATACAGCAAGGTCGGCGCCGGCTTGGTGACATCACCATTGCTGACGATGAACATCGGAACCTGCGTCCCGTCCTTTGACGTATAGAACCGCTGTTCGACCACGACATTGTTGAAATTTGCCGCCAGTTTTGGCTCGGCCCACCCGTCGTAGCTGTTGGCGGCCACGTCGTAGCGGTAGACTGTGATCGGGGTGTCGAAGCTGGTGAAGAGGAAGAAGGCTTCATCTTCAGCGAAATCGCCCTGGATGCCGCCCGCCGTGCCGATGCCCGGCAAGTCCACCACGCCGTCCGGCGTGCCGTCAGGCAGGAAGCGCCGCATCTCGGTCTGGGCATCCACAAGATAGGTGGTCAGCAGGCGCCCGCCGACGAGGATGGCATTGCTGATTACGGCTTCGTCCTCCGCGACCACCTCGACAGGCTGCGGTTCGGCTTCCGCCAGATCGAAGACCACAATCTTCCCCCGCTCTGCATCCTGGTTGGTGTTGACATAGAGCCGGCTGCCACCGTTGCCGACCACGGACCAATCGGCGGTAAAATCCTCGATCAGCATGCGCGGTGTCCAATACTCGCTATCCAGATCGACCACCGCCAGGGCATTCGCGCCGGCGCCGGGGGTGGGATAGATGGCGAGGTAACGGCCATCGGCAGTCCGCTTGATCGGGACGAGATTGGTGGGCCGAGTGGGGTCGGCATAGATCAACCGATCCTCGGACTGAGGCGTGCCGATAGCGTGGAAATAGACCGCGTGATTGACGATACCGGCCGCCGCATTGGCGCCTTCGGGTTCGGGGAAGCGCGCATAGAAGAAGCCGGAGGCGTCGGGGGCCCAGGCTATGTCGGTGAAGCGGGCCCATGCGACGCTATCCTCGAGCACCGTACCGGTATCGACGTCGAGCACGCGGATGGTGCGCCAGTCTGTGCCGCCCTGCTGCACGCCATAGGCGACCAGACGGCCATCGTCGGATGGCGACCACTCGGCCAGCGCATCGCCGCTGTCCGCCGACCACGCATTGGGGTTGATCAGCGCCTTCGCCGGCCCACCAAGGTCGTCCCGCACGTAAAGTGTCGGCTGGTTCTCCTGGCCCGAATTACGCGTGTAGAAATACCGGCCGCCCCGTTTGACGGGCGCGGAGACCTGCTCGTAGTTCAGCAGTGCAGCCATTCGCTCGGCGAAAACGGCCCGGCCCGGTAGGCCAGCCAGATACTCGTCGGTCACCGAGTTCTGCGCCTCGACCCACTGGGACACCTCCTCGTCGCTGCGAACATCGTTCTCCAGCCAGCGATAGGGATCGGTGATGGTATGGCCGAAATGATCCTCGACCACCGGTATCTGCTTTGTTTCGGGATAAATCATTTGGGACATGTCTGTTTCCGTTGTGGGCTGGGCGGCTACGGAGCCGGGGACGAGCAGAGTCAGGGCCAGGAAGGCCCACGAAATGCGCATGAAAAGCTCCGGTGAGGTTTGATTTCGGTGCGGCGGGGAGAGACTGGTTCACCCTGCGCAGCCGTAGCGGGTCACAGAACGAAATGTGCTCGCGGCGCGGATGGCTCCTGCCATGCGAGACACCACGTCTGAGAGGGGTGAAAGCCTCGGCAAGGCCGATGTCTTCTTCGACCACGCGCGAGGAGACCGCACACACAGGCGAATAACGAAGTCACCTGTCGACCTGCCCAACCACCCGGCAATGATCTCGATCAGTAGGTGTCAGTAACTGCCAAATCAGGCGAGAATGGGATTAAGCAGCGCCAGGCCTTCACCTCCGACATGCCCGGGTGCAGACTTCAACGTCTGCTTTAGGAGGCCACTATCGAACCCCGAAGGACCGCCATGGGGTCGACTGCGGCTGGGCAGCTTACCGACGTCCGCTAACCAATCTTGCATGGTGAGCGCATTCCAACACCTTGTCGCCGAAGAGTCTGGCGATCGATAGAATCGATCCTAGAGATTGATGATTGGGAGAGACCAAGTATGCGAACTCTGACACTCAGCGCCATACTCTGTTGTGCAGCCTTAACCCTCCCAAATGCTCCGAGTGCTGAGGAGCAAATGAAGCACAATCTCCGCACGCAAATCGAAGCGCTCATGAACGAGCGAAAGCAACTCTGGCTCAAACTTGGGCCCGAGGGATCACGCGCGATCGATGTCTCTGAACTTGTATGCGCAATGGTCGATCCAGACTCTCTAAATGAGATTGCTTTGCGGGACCCCGAATTTCCTCGCGCTGTGGTGCCAAGTAGTGGGGCGGGATTTCCCGACGGCACGATGAGTTGGATCTTCTTCAGGCCGGTGGACATCCTTATTCGGGAAAGCCTGATCATTTGGATACAGCCCGATGGGTCGTGTATCGCCAGGTATAGACACGTGATGTAGTCCGCTGGGTCGCCTTCCCACCTCCTTGCTGCCACCGCCAGCGGCTAAGCGGACCGGCAGGTTTCAGGAAATCGAAAAGGCGGCCTGAGGGCCGAAATGGGGCATCGACGATCAGCAGCTTCCCGCCCCAAAGCAGAACAAGCGTCGTTCAGATTAGACGCCCGGATCTCTACAATTGTCGGATGTAGCCCGAATGAGGCCATGTAGCTGACTTTTTCCGTCCATCACCAATGGGCCAAACTGTTAGGGGGGCGTGGGCCATTTTTGAATGGGCATGGGCAATCCTTTCCACCCGCTAACACTGCCGGACGATTCGTAGGGCTACGACACTCTGCTATTGCGAATGATTTGCAATTGCACTATGCATGTCAGTCATACTGACCTGGAGTGATTGATGCATCGCCGCCTGTTTTCTGTTCTTGCCCTATCGGCTGTGCTGGCCGGCTCGCTTCCCGTCTTGGCCCAGGAGCGTCTCAAGGCTGTCACCACCTTCACCATTATCGCCGACATGGCGCGGAACGTGGCGGGGGATGCTGCCGATGTGGTGTCGATCACCAAGCCCGGTGCCGAAATCCACAATTACCAGCCGACCCCCGGCGACCTGATCGCGGCGCAGGATGCCGATCTCATCCTGTGGAACGGGCTCAATCTCGAGCAATGGTTCGAGCAGTTCCTGTCCAATCTGGGCGATGTGCCATCTGTCGTGGTCACCGAAGGCATCGAGCCGATGGGGATCGGCGAAGGCCCTTATGAAGACAAGCCCAATCCGCATGCCTGGATGTCGCCCACCGACGCGCTGATCTACGTGGAGAACATCCGCAAGGCCTTCGTCGCCGCCGACCCGGCCAATGAGGCGGTCTACACCGCAAATGCCGCCGCCTATTCGGCCAAGATCACCGCGACGGTCGAGCCGATCCGCGCCGCCATCGCTGCCATTCCCGAAGAGCGCCGGTGGCTGGCCACGTCGGAGGGTGCGTTTAGCTATCTCACCCGCGATTTCGGCCTGAGGGAACTCTATCTCTGGCCCATCAATGCCGACCAGCAGGGCACGCCGCAGCAGGTGCGCCACGTGATCGACGAAGTGCGCGCCAATGATGTGCCGGCAATCTTCTCGGAAAGCACGATCTCGTCCAAGCCGGCCGAACAGGTCGCCCGGGAAACTGGCATCAAGTATGGCGGCGTGCTGTATGTGGACTCGCTGTCTGAACCAGATGGCCCGGTTCCGACGTATCTGGACCTGTTGTCCGTTACCACATCGACCATCGTGCAAGGCCTGACCCAGTGAACGACGCCCAGCAGCCCGGCCTTGCGATCAGCGACATCACCGTCGCCTATCGCAACGGCACCACCGCCATCAAGCATGCCAGCTTTTCCATCCCGAAAGGCTCGATAACCGCCTTGGTCGGCGTGAACGGTTCGGGCAAATCGACCCTGTTCAAGGCCATCATGGGCTTCGTGCCGCTGGCCGGCGGCTCGGTGGAGATTCTGGGCGTCCCCGGCAAGCAGGCGCTCAAGCGTAACCTGGTCGCCTATGTGCCGCAGTCGGAAGATGTCGACTGGAACTTTCCGGTGCTGGTCGAAGACGTGGTGATGATGGGCCGCTATGGCCACATGAACATGCTGCGCCGGCCGCGCAAGGTTGACCACGACATGGTCACTTCGGCGCTGCAGCGGGTCAACATGCTCGAATTCCGCCACCGCCAGATTGGCGAACTGTCGGGCGGGCAGAAGAAGCGGGTGTTCCTGGCGCGGGCGCTGGCGCAGGAGGGGCAGGTGATCCTGCTCGACGAGCCGTTTACCGGCGTCGACGTCAAGACCGAGGACGCCATCGTCGAATTGCTGCGCGCTTTGCGCGACGAGGGCAAGGTGATGCTGGTGTCGACGCATAATCTGGGCTCGGTGCCTGAATTCTGCGACCGCACGGTGCTGGTCAAGGGCACAGTGCTGGCCTCGGGCCCAACCTCGGAAATCTTCACCCGCGAATGGCTCGAAATCACCTTCGGCGGCGCGCTGCGCCACTTCGTGCTGGCCGGAGCAGGCCTGCATGACGATGACGATCCGCGCCACATTTCGGTACTGACCGACGATGAGCGGCCGCTGGTGATGTATGGCGAGAAGGGCAAGATGACCACCAAGCAGTCCGACCCGGTCGAACCCAAATGATCGAAACGCTGCTGGCGCCTTTTTCCTACGGCTACATGATCAACGCCATCTGGGTCTCGGCCCTGGTTGGCGGCGTCTGCGCCTTCCTGTCGGCCTATCTGATGCTCAAGGGCTGGTCGCTGATCGGCGATGCGCTGAGCCACTCCATCGTGCCGGGCGTGGCAGGCGCCTATATGCTGGGCCTGCCGTTTTCCATCGGCGCGTTCTTTTCGGGCGGACTGGCGGCAGGGGCCATGCTGTTCCTGACGCAGCGCACCAAGCTCAAGGAAGATGCGGTCATCGGGCTGATCTTCACGGCCTTCTTCGGGCTGGGCCTGTTCATGATCTCGCTGTCGCCGACGTCGGTGAACATCCAGACCATCGTGATGGGCAATATCCTGGCGGTGACGCCGGAGGATACGTTGCAGCTGGTGATCATTTCGGTGGTGACGCTCATTGTCATGTTCTTCATCTGGAAGGACCTGATGGTGACCTTCTTCGACGAGAGCCATGCCCGCTCCATTGGCCTCAATCCGCCGCTGCTGCGGGTGATCTTCTTTACGCTGCTGGCCGCCTGCACGGTGGCGGCCATGCAAACTGTCGGTGCCTTTCTCGTCATCGCCATGGTGGTGACCCCCGGCGCGACGGCCTACCTGCTCACCGATCGGTTTCCGCGGCTGATCCTGATTGCCATTGCGGTTGGGGCGCTATCGAGCCTGGTCGGCGCCTATATCTCGTTCTTCCTCGATGGCGCCACTGGGGGCGTTATCGTGGTGTTGCAGACGGGCGTCTTCCTGCTCGCCTTCGTGTTCGCGCCCAAACATGGCCTCCTCGCCAACAGGCGTCGTGCTGCCGAGGAGATCGCCAAGTGAACGAGTTTCTCGTCTATGCCATGTGGCCGTTCCAGTTTCCGTTCATGACCTCGGCGATGGCGATCGCGGTCACGGTCGCCATCCCCACGGCTTTGCTCAGCTGTTTCCTGGTGCTCAAGGGCTGGTCGCTGATGGGCGACGCGATCTCTCACGCCGTGCTGCCCGGCGTGGTGCTGGCCTATATCGTCGGTATCCCGCTCGGCATCGGCGCCTTCGCCGCCGGCATGGGCTGCGCGCTGTCGGTGGGGTATCTGAAGGAAAATAGCCGCATCAAGGAAGACACGGTCATGGGTGTGGTGTTTGCCGGGCTGTTTGGCCTGGGCATCGTGCTCTACACCTCGATTCAGACCGATGTGCATCTGGACCATATCCTGTTCGGGGATATCCTTGGCGTCAGCCAGGCTGACCTTGTGCAGACCGGCATCATCGCGCTGGTGGTGACGCTGATCGTTCTCGCGAAATGGCGCGACCTGCTGCTGTTCACCTTTGATCCGCAACAGGCCGGGGCGATCGGCCTGCCGGTACGCTGGCTGCATTATGGGCTGCTGGCGCTGTTGTCGCTGACCATCGTGGCGGCGCTGACGGCTGTCGGTATCGTGCTGGTCATCGCGCTGCTGGTGGCGCCGGGCGCGATCGCCTATCTCATCAGCAAGCGCTTTGCGCCGATGATGCTGATAGCGGTGGCTGTGTCGGTGCTGAGTTCGCTGGTAGGCATCTATGCCAGCTTCTTCATCGACAGTGCGCCGGCACCGACCATCGTGCTGCTGATGAGTGCGACCTTCGTCGTGACGTTTGTGGTGACGACGATGCGGCGGCCGGCAGCTGTTGCCGCATAACTTCTCCCGCTTATCCCCGCCCTGCCCATCCGGCCGGATACTCCTCGCAAAGGAGATCCCATGGACCATACCCCACGCCTTACGCTGCCCTTCATCATGCCGAGCCAGGCGCAGAAGCACATTACGCATAACGAGGCCATCCAGGCGCTCGATGCGCTGGTGCAAGCCGCCATCGAAAGCCGGACGCTGACCACCCCGCCGGGCAGTCCGCTGGCCGGCGACACCTATATCGTGCCGTCGGGCGCCAGCGGTGCCTGGTCGGGCCATACGGACGAGATTGCCACGTTCCAATCCGGCGCCTGGCTGTTTCTTGATCCGGCGTCGGGCTGGCAGGTCTATTGCAAGGCCGACAAGACCCAATATGTGTTCGACGCCGGTGCGTGGACGCCGCTGACCTCGCTCGGCTCGGCCCTGCCACGGCTGGGCATCAATGCCACGGCGGATACCACCAACCGGCTTGCCGTATCGGCGGCGGCGACGCTGCTGAACCATGCCGGCAACGGTCATCAGATCAAGATCAACAAGAACGCAGCCGGCGATACGGCGAGCCTGCTGTACCAGACCAATTGGTCTGGGCGCGCCGAGATGGGGTTGGCTGGAGATGACGATTGGCGGCTCAAGGTCAGCCCGGATGGGTCGAGCTGGGTCAGTGCCGTCGTCGTCAATGCTACGACCGGCGCGGCCACCGTCGCCGCAACCTTTCGGCCCGCCACCGACAATGCCATGACGCTGGGCGGATCGGGTGCCCGATGGTCCGCGGTGTGGGCGGCCACGGGGACGATCCAGACATCCGACATCAGGCAGAAGACCGATATCGCACCCAGCGATCTGGGCCTCGATTTCATCATGGGCCTCAACCCGGTGCGCTATCGCTGGGTCGTGGGTGGCAATGAGGACGGCGAGGCCCGAGCGGGGCGGCGTACGCATTATGGCTTGCTGGCGCAGGAGGTGCTGGCGGTGCTCGATGGGAGGGATTTCGGCGGGCACATTCTGGCCGACCCTGGTGATGCCGAGAGCGAGCAGGGCTTGCGCTATGACGCGTTCATTGCGCCGCTGGTCAAGGCGGTGCAGGAGTTGGCGGTGAAGGTTGAGGCTTTGGAAAGCAGCAAGAATACCCCCACCTAACCTCCCCCTGAAGAGGGGGAGGGATTGACCGAGTTTGGGGCGCGATCAAAGCCTAGCACCGGCCAAATTCCTCCCCCTTTTCAGGGGGAGGTTAGGTGGGGGTACTCTTCCTAAATCTTCAGTCCCCGGATCAGCGCCTTGATGCTCTTGCGATAGTCCGCCAGCTCGTCGGGCGGTGCCAGAGCCGCGCGATCGAACAGCGCGCCGAAGAGGTGGGCCAGGGGTTCGAGCGGCAGCTTCTTCATGGCGCCGGCCTCCATGGCGTCGCGCAGACCGCAGATCAGCGTGTCGAGGCCGTGGCGGCCGTCGATTTCGTCGACCACGGCGCGTCCGAGAACGGCGGGGGCATCGATCAGCATGATCTGGCGGCGGCCGGGGTCCTGCATGGCATCGAGGAAGGCGTCACAACCGGCGATCAGCGCCTTGATCGGGCCAGGCTCGTCTTCGCCCTCGGCGGCGGCGTTGATGGCCATGGCCATCAGCAGGTGCTCTTCCTCGACCACGGCGGTGAATAAAGCCAGCTTGTCGGCGAAGTGGTGATAGAGCGCGCCGCGCGTCACGCCTGCGGCGGCAACGATCTCGGGCGTGCCGGTGCCGGCATAGCCCTTTTCCGCGAAGAGGCGCCGAGCGGCGGCGATCAGAGCCCGCTGCGTCTGCGTCCGCCGTTCTTCCTGGGTTTTTCGTGCTTGCATAGCATGCAGCCTGTATGTATATGTTTGATACATGCAGTATGTATTTTATTGATCGCTATATCAAGGAGCAAGCCATGTTTACCCAAAGCCTTTATCCGCTGATTCAGGTCGACGATGTCGAGGCCACTGCCCGCTTCTATGAGCAGAACTTCGGCTTCACCCGCATTTTCAGCAGTGACTGGTATGTGCAGTTGCGGGCGAGTGCAGACCACCCGTTCGAGATTGCCCTGATCGTGCAGGATCACGAGACCATCCCCGAGCCGGGCCGCGGTCCGACCAAGGCCATGCTGCTGAGCTTTTACGTCGAGGATGCTGCGGCTGAACACGCCCGCCTAGTCGCTGCAGGTGTGCCCATCGCCCAGCCGCTACGCGACGAAGTCTTCGGCCAACGCCACTTCATCGCCACCGATCCCAACGGGCTTTATCTCGACGTGATCACCCCGATCGAGCCCGATCCGGAATGGCTCAAGACAAATTCTGCGTGATCCAAATAAAATAGCCCGACCGTCTGGCGCGGCGCGATCGTCCCCGTTAGTTTGCGCTAACATTTCAGGGAGGATCGCGCCATGACCACTGGGCGCCTCGGTATCGGCTTTATCGGTACCGGCAACATTTCATCAGCCTATCTGCGGGCCATTACCGGCCATGAAAACATGGCCGGCTTTCCGGTGCTCGATATCAAGGGCCTCGCCGATATGCGGCCGGAAGCATCGCAGGCGCGGGCGGCCGAATTTGGCCTCAAGTCGATGAGCATCGATGAGATGCTTGCTAGTTCCGAGATCCAGCTCATCGTCAATCTCACGATCCCGCGCGCCCATGTCGATGTCGGCCTGCGGGCGCTGGCCGCCGGCAAGCACGTCTATTCGGAGAAGCCGCTCGGGATCAATTATGCCGAAGGGCGCAAGCTGCTCGATGCGGCAGTCAAGGCCGGCTTGCGGATCGGCTCGGCGCCGGACACCTTCCTCGGTGGTTCGCACCAGCAAGCGCGTGCCGTGGTCGATAGCGGCGCCTTGGGCCAGATGGTGGGCGGCACCGCCTTCATGCAGGCACCGGGTCACGAAGCCTGGCATCCCGATCCAGCGTTTTACTATGATATCGGCGGCGGCCCCGTGCTGGATATGGGCCCCTATTACATCACCGACCTGGTCAATCTACTCGGCCCGGTCGCCCGGGTTTCGGCAATGGCGTCGCGCTTGCGGCTGCAGCGCCCGGTGTTGTCCGAGCCCAAGAAGGGGCAGATCATGGATGTGAAGGTTGACACTCATGTCACCGGATCGCTCGGCTTTGCCAATGGCGCTATCGTGCAGGTCGGCATGAGCTTCGACGTGGCCGGGCACAAGCATGTACCGCTCGAACTCTATGGCACCGAAGCCAGCCTAATCATTCCGGACCCCAATTTCTTCGGCGGCGATGTCGAGCTCAAGAAGCGTGGCCGCGACGAGGAGTGGACACCCGTTCCGGTGAACCAGCCCTATGCCGATGGCAATTATCGCTCGCTCGGCGTTGCAGACATGGCCACGGGCATTCTCGAAAACCGCCCGCATCGCGCCAATGGCGACCTGGCCCTGCATGTGCTCGAAGTGATGGAAGCGTTCGAAGTTGCCTCGCGTGAAGGCCGAACCATCGACATCAAGACCCCGGTCGAACGGCCCGCGCCGCTGGCGGAGTCGCTGAAGAACGGGCGGATTTAGGACACAACCTGTCCCGGCTCACCAGGCGGTCTCCCTCCCCCTTGTGGGGAGGGACTAAGGGTGGGGGTGAGCCCCAAACGCAACGCTCTCGGCCCACCCCACCCCTAACCCTCCCCATCAAGGGGAGGGAGTCAGATCGAGACCGCTCCACCCCTACCCAAGGCCGCAATCTCGCGCTATGGCACCGCCATGGCTATCGACCTTGCGCTCACCGACCCCGCCATTGCTGCTTCCTCCGCCGTCATGCTCGACGCGAGCAAGCCGCTGCGTCGCATTCCGCTGGGGCCGGAGCTGGAGCGACCGCCGAGCTTCTATGAGCGCTTCGATGACAGCGCCGTGTTCTATGATGTGTTTCGCGACCATACCGGGAGCCATGTCTATCTGATTGGCCCCATGGCACTGAACCTGACGCCGCTGATCGATAGCCTTGTTATCACCGGCCATCCCTCCGGCGTCGAAGCCAGGCCCAGGATCCATCACGGTGTGCAGGCCGAGATCCTACGGGTCACGTTGCCCGAGGACGATACCCGGCTCAGCTTCGACTTTGGCGACCAGCAGGTCGGGGTGGCGATCCAGCCCAATCGCAGCGATGCGCTTGATGGCGACCGGGTGATCTTCACCATCAACAAGGACAATGATCTCGCCTGGATCGCTGACTGGGCGCGGTTCTACGTCGTCGAGCATGGGGCGACCGCCGCCGTGGTCTATGACAATGGCTCGGTCAGCTATAGCCTCGATGACTTGCGCAATACGCTGGCTGCCGTTGCGGGCCTGGAAAAATTCCTCGTCATCCTCTGGCCCTATCGCTTCGGCTCGATGGACGATGTGTTCGAGGGCCACAAATTCGGCGGCAATTGGGGCATGTTTGCCCAGCCGCCCAAATTCACCCAGTTCTTCCGCAAATATGCGATGTCGGCGCGGTCCATTCTCAATGTCGATGTGGACGAGCTGGTATTTTCGCCGTTCCGCAAATCGGTGTTCAAGGCGGTCGAGCGCTCGCCGTTCGGGCTGCTACGATTCAACCGGGTGTGGGTGCTCAATGCGCGCGAGGAAGACGGCCCGCCGCGCCACCGGCAGTTCTTTATCCGCAAGAAGGGCGTCGCCGCGCGTGACCGCGGCAAGAAGTGGGCGCTGGCGCCGGGGCGGGCGCTTTTCGCCAGTTGGCGCGCGCAACCGTGGACGCACCAGGTCAAGGGGTGGCTCAACCTGTCGGGCTCGTCGGACATGTTCTATGGCTATCATTTCATCGGCATTTCCCGCTCGTGGTATTGGGACCGCACCGAGAATGTTCCCTTCGACGCCAGGCTGCATGTGCGGGACGAGCTTATGATCGACACCTTTGCCGACGTGTTCGGTCCGGAGAAGAGCAAGTGAGCCTGCCCACCATCGTCAGTTTCTGGCATGGGCCGATGAGCTGGCTCGAACGGCTCAGCATCGCCTCGTTCCGCCGGCATGGCCACGTCGTCGAGGTGTATTCCTTCGATCCGATCGAGGGGCTGCCGGAGGGCGCCATCTGGCGCGATGCGGCCGAGGTGCTGCCGCGCGACAAGCTGGTGTTCTACAAGGGCAAGGGTACGCCGGGGGTGTTCTCGGACTATTTCCGCATGTCGGCGCTCAAGCAGGGGCGTGGCGTCTATGCCGATCTCGACGTCTATTGCGTCAAGCCGATCGCGGGACCGCCGGACTATCTGATGGCCTATGAGCGGCCGGGCTCAATCAATGGCGCGGTGCTGCATATTCCAGCCGATGCGCCGCTGCTCAATGATCTGCTGGCCATCTTCACCGATACGCAGCGACCGCTGCTCGAGCCGCATCTACCGCCGATCCGGCGCATCGAAGTGGCGGCGCGGCGGCTGTTCGGTGAAAAGATTGCGCCTGAGGATATGCAATATGGCGCCACCGGGCCGATGGCGCTGACCCACTACATGCGGCAACGCGGGCTGGAGCATCTCGTACTGCCCAGCCGGGTGCTCTACCCGATCCCATACGAGGGCATTCCAGCGCTGATGCATCCGGGATCGAGCATTGATGCGGCGATCGCGCCCGATACGCTGGCGGTGCATCTGTGGCGCAGCCAGCTGACGCGGCGGGGCCGGGCCGACCTGCCGCCGCCCGAACCGGGCAGCGCGCTGGCCGAGCTGTGCCGGCGCGAGGGGATCGCTACAATATAGTGCTACGCCCTCGTGGTTCGAGCCTCGTGAAAAACTCGCACCTCACCATGAGGGCTACCGGGAGCGCGATGTATCAACAGCCCTCATGGTGAGGTGCGCCTCTTGGCGCCTCGAACCACGAGGGCATGGCACTAGCGTCCCAGCCCCAGCTTCTTCTTCCACCAGCGCTTCCAGCGGTGGCGGGCGAACTGGTAGAAGAGGTCGTTGGTCATCACGTGGCGATAGAGCCGGGCGAAGGCAACCGATTGCAGGATGCCTGAGAGAACCCCCCAGGGCTTGTTCTCGCCGGTATAGTGCAGGATGGCCGGATCGAGCCCTTCATGGGCGTGGCGGGCATCGATGGTGTTCCAGCGCCAGGCTAGCTGCAGCCAGTTGCGCTGGAAGACCAGATTCAAAAAGTCCTGGTCGTAATAGATGCGCGCCATTACGCCATCCCGAAGCGCCTTCTCCATGCGGCCGATGATATCGGCGTCGCGCCATTGGGCCACGTCGATCAGCACCATGCCGGCATTGAAATAGGCATCGGCGGGATCGAACAGGTCGCGATTGCTCTTGAGGTCGCGACGGCCGGTGATGAAGGCGCCGATGCTGTCTCGTACCGCCGCGATCGGGCGACCCTCCATGTCGATATCGAACAGCTTCTCGATATTGTCGCGCACCAGCATGTCGCAATCGAGATAAAGCACGCGGGACACGTCGGGGCCGACCAGCCGGTCGATCATCAGACGGGCATAGACGATGTTGGAGAGGCGCTTGTTCTCGGGCATGCGCTTGGCGACATCACGGAACAGCTCGGAGGCGTCGAGATCATACCAGCGGAGGGTGATCGGGAATTCTTCGGTGATCGCCAGCAGGTCGGCGCGATGCGCATCGGTCAGGGTACGGTGGCAGAGGTGGAACACCAGGTCGCTGCGGCGATGCGTGAACAGGCAAATCGAGCGCATGGTGGCATAGGCCGGCGCCCAGAAATTATCGTCGAAGGTCAGCGCGATGTGGATGGGTGCTTGTGTCAACTAGACCTCTTGCTGCCGCGGACCGGCCAGCACAACGATGGCGGCGGTGAGAATAACGAACATCATCTTGGGCAATTCCCACATCATCAGCACATCCGTCATCCCCCCGAGGAAGAATCCACCCACCAGGGTCAGAATCAGGCTGAGCCGGATGTCGGATCCCTTGCCCTTGGGGGCTGTGACATGGGCCGCGATGGGCGCCAGCGTGAAGAGCCAATAGGCCACGAAACCCACCAGCCCACCGCTGATGGCAAAGCCGAGCGGTTCATTGTGGATGAAGCCCCAGCCCTCATTGGCATAGGCGGCCAGCGTCGCCTCGCTGAAATAGGGCAAGGCACTCTTGATCTGGTTGTGCCAGCCATGCCCAAACCAGGGCGCATCGGCAATAGCGCGCAACCCGCTTGAATAGAAGTCCAGACGGAGGGCCGTCGAGTAGTCGGTTACCGGCCGCCCGGCGATGAGATCGCCGACGACCGACAGCGCTCCGAATGGCCGCGCGAAGCCCATTACCTCGGCGGCTAAGGCGGCAGCAACCACTATTGCCACGCCCACGGCGAGGGCCGCCAAAGCCTCACGCCAGCGGCGAATCCACCGACGCCACAGGGTCAGCACGAAGATCACGGCCAGCAATCCACCCACCAGGAGCGCGCCGCGCGTACCCGATTGCAGCACGGCCACCAGCCCGAAGACTGGCCCCAGGACATAGACCCAGCGCCAGCGCGAGCGGTCCACGATCACGCCAACTAGCGCCATGAAGCCGAGCATCATGGCGTAGTCGGCAAAGTGGATAGGGCTGTTTTCGAGTCCCTTGGCGCGGTCCAGTCCCAGTACAAGCAGGTCATATGCCCCGGCCAGAACGGCTGCTGCCGATCCGGCCAGAGCCAGTCGCGCCAGATATTGTGGGCCATTGGCCACCCGCATCGTCTGCAGCATCATCACGGCTGGTGCCGCCAGCAGCAGCGGGAGAAAATCGAGCGCGTAGAGCGCATCTTGCTGGGTCTTTGCACCCACCACGAAAGCCACGGCAAGCAATGCAAAGGCGGCCGCCATCATCCGCACCCAGCCCGCCTGCGTCGCCGCGAACAAGGCAGCCCTGTCAAAGCCCACCACCAGTGCGAGCAGGGTGGCCAGCAGCGCAATATAGGCTGCGTAGCTTCCCAGCACGCATGGCAGCACGAGGAGAGCGGTCAGGGTGATGTGGCCGAGTGCGGCGGTCGCACCTTGGCGAATGGGGTTCATGGCAGGCCCTGGTCGATTGCTGGCGACACAAACCCCATAGCCGCGGTCAATGCAAGCCGTGCCCGCCGGCTTTGCCCCGATCTGCTACCAGCGCCAGGTGAGTGCTGCCGCGTTGTCCGCATTGAAATGCAGGGTCACCTCGGTGTCCTTGCTGGGATCGTAGACGTCCTCGGTATATTGCCGCTGCAGCAGCGTTATCGTCTGGGTTTCGGCATCGGAGCCGCGATAGAGGTAGTCGAAGCAGTCGATGACGGTTTCCGATTGCGTTGCATAGAGGTCGGTCTTGATCTGCTTGAGCTCTTTGCCTGTTACGATCGTGTTGTCCGAGCGGTTGGCGGCGCGCAGGGTCGGCACCCAGTCTATGCCGGCTTCGCAGATGTAGCGGCTGTCCTTGAACACGCCGGTATCGGTGAACATCACGTCGACCGTCTCGCTCCAGGCATTGCCAATCTCGAATTCGGCGCCTTCGTCGGTGACGTCGAGATAGATATCGGACCATGAACAGGTGCCGGCGTCTTCTGCATAGCACCACCGTTCGCTCGATCGCATCAGCGTGGCGATATCGGTGCTGTTGAGCGGCTTGTTGGCCTTGTGGCGGCCAATCACGTCCTGGGTCTCGGCGTCGAAGGCAAAGGCGGTTGATCCGAAGGCCAGGCTGAGAGCCAGGGCCGTAAGCAAGGTTTTCATATGGGGTCCTCCCGGAGCGCCGCAGACGCCGGAGCATATCACCGCGCCATTGCGGCGGAAGCAGGATTGCGCGCCAGGGTTGACAGGTCGATTTATATGTAACAATTAAAGTTACATGAAACGCTCCAGTCGCCTCTCCCTCGCTTTGCATGCGCTCGTCCATCTGCACAAGCAGCCCGATACCGCCATCAGTTCGACAACCCTGGCGCAATGCCTGATGACCAATCCGGTCGTGGTGCGCCGGGTGCTGGGAGAATTGCGCGAGGCCGGCATTGTCGGTGCCGCAAAAGGCCCCGATGGGGGATGGCGGCTGCTGCGTCCGGCAGCCGAGATCACGTTGCGATCAATTTATGCCGCCATGGGCGAGAGCCTCCTCATCCGGACCGAAAGCGACCCCGGCGATATCCAGTGCGGCATCGTGCGATCGGTCAATGCGGTGATGGGTGAGTTCCTAGCCGATGCCGAAGCGCTGCTGGCGGCAAGGCTTGAGCGCGTCTCGCTCGACGACATCGCCCGTCAGGCGACGCCCCACCCCCTTTTTCCCAATCACGAAAGCCATTCTCATGGATGACGTCATCATCATCGGCGGCAGCTTTGCCGGCCTTGCCGGTGCGTTGCAGCTCGGGCGCGCCCGCCGCAAGATCACCGTTCTCGATACCGGCCTGCCGCGCAATCGCTTTGCCGGGCATTCGCACGGCCTGCTCGGCCACGATCACAAGCCGCCGCTGGAGATTCTGGCAGCGGCACGGCAGCAACTCGCTCGCTACCCCACGATCAAGCTGGTCACTGCGCGGGCCGACAGCATTTCCGGCGCCCTCGACGACTTCTCCGTACTGACTGATGACGGCGAGACGCTGAAAGCGCGCCGCCTGTTGCTGAGCTACGGCGTTACGGACCAGATGCCGGATATCCCCGGCTTTTCCGAGAGCTGGGGCAAGTCCATCGTGCCCTGCCCCTATTGCGATGGCTTCGAGGTGGCGGGGCAGCATTGGGGGCTGGTCTATTCCGGCCCGCATTCCATTCACGCTGTGACGCTGTTCCACGACTGGACGGACCGACTGACGCTGTTTGCCGATGGCCACGAGATCAGCGCAGACGATCGAGCTGATCTCGCGCGGCGCAATGTGCCGGTGGTCGATGGCAAGATCATCGAAATCGCCCATGACATGGGCCAGATATCGACCGTCAATCTCGATACCGGCTTTCATGTCGCGGTCGATGTCCTGTTCGCCCATCCGCGCAACCGACCTTCGGCGAAGCTGCATGAGGCGCTTGGGCTGGAGACGGTCGATGGGCCGGTTGGGATGGTGCTCAAGGTGGATGAGCGTCGCGAGACCAGCATCAAGGGCATCTACGCGGCTGGAGACCTAGCCAATCCGATGGCGTCGGTGACGCTGGCCAGCTCGAACGGCGCGATGGCCGCGATCTTTGCGCAGCAGTCGATGCTGGTATAACGCGCAGCGAGCCAACAATCGATGTCCCCCCCCCTGTGGGGAGGGTGGCCCCGAAGGGGTCGGGTGGGGGTTCTCCCGCGAGTCCTATAGGTTGGGCTACCCCCTCCCTTGATCCCTCCCCACAAGGGGGAGGGTGTCGACTGAAGGTTTGGAGGTTCCACCGGTCCCGCGCCGCCCACTACGCTCGCCTCACACTCTTGCCTTCACCTTAGAACCGTTCTAATCATTGTTTAGAACTATTCTAATTTATGAAGCACCCGATGTTCACGCTGCTGCCCGACAACCGCCGCCCGTTCACCTCACTGTCCGAACGTGAAATCCTCTCCCTGGCGGTCGCTGCCGAGGAGGAGGATGGGCGTATCTATTTCGAATTTGCCACGCGCCTTGCCGAGGCCTATCCGGGCTCGGCGGCCTTGTTCGAGGGCATGGCGGCCGAGGAGGATGAGCATCGTCGACGGCTGCTCGATCTCTATGTCGAGCGCTTCGGTAAGCGGCTGGTCCCCATCCGCCGCGAGCATGTGAAGGGTTTCGTGGCGCGCAAGCCGCTATGGCTGATGAAATCGCTGACGTTGGAAGCCGTACGCCAGCAGGTGTGGGAGATGGAGGAGGGCGCCTACCGCTTCTACATGGAGGCGGCCAAGCAGATCACCGATGCCGGTATTCGCAAGCTGCTGGGCGATCTGGCCGCGCAGGAGCGCAAGCATGCCGACGCGGCAGATCGCATCGATGCGGGCGTGCTGGGCGCCGAGGGGCGCGACAGCGAAAGCAGCGAGTCGCACCGGCAGTTCGTGCTGACCTATGTGCAGCCGGGTCTGGCCGGCTTGATGGATGGGTCGGTGTCAACACTGGCCCCGGTGTTTGCCGCTGCATTTGCCACCGGCGATACGCACCAGACCTTTCTGGTTGGCCTTGCCGCCGCCATCGGCGCGGGCATTTCGATGGGCTTTACCGAGGCCGCTTCGGACGATGGCAAGCTGACGGGGCGTGGCTCACCCATCAAGCGCGGCCTTGCCGCCGGCATCATGACGGCGATTGGTGGCCTGGGCCATGCGCTGCCCTACCTGATCCACGACTTCACCATCGCCACCTCTGTTGCCATTGCCGTGGTTCTCGTGGAACTCTGGGCCATCGCGTTCATCCAGAACCGCTACATGCAGACCCCGTTCTGGCGGGCCGTGATGCAGGTGGTGCTGGGTGGTTCGCTGGTGTTTGCCGCGGGAATCCTGATCGGCAACGCCTGATCTGGGAGGATCGCATCTGCAGCACCAGAACTATCGCGCGCCGGACGGGGTGCTGTTGAGCTATGCCGCTATCGGCGCGCCCGATGCACCCATGGTGGTGTTGTGTCACGGGCTGGCGGCCGGAAGCCTGCAGTTCACCGCCGACGCAGAGCATTTTGCGGGTCTGGGTTACCGGGTATTGCTGCCCGATCTGCGCGGCCACGGCCGATCGACCGCACCACTGGAAATCGGGCCGGACACTTATTCGATCCGCACCATGGCGGACGATATGGGCGCGATGCTCGATCATGCCGGAGCTGCGTCAGTCCACTGGGTGGGCAACTCGCTGGGTGGCATCGTCGCGCTCGACCTCATCGGCCGGGAGCCACAGCGGTTTGCCTCGCTGGCCTTGTTCGGCACGGCCTTCGCGCTGAATCTGCCAGCGGTGGTCAGTCCGGTATTTCCGCTGCTCTATGGCGTGCTGGGCCGCAGGCTGCTGTCGCGCGTCACCGCCTTCAACACGACGCGGCACAGGCCAGCGCGACCGGTGATCGCGGCTATGGCGCATGCGTTTGATCCAAAGGTTGGCGCTGCGATCAGCGCGCATGTGCGGCGCTATGATCTGCTCGACAATGCGCTGGGATTCGCCGGTCCGGTTCTTGTGCTGGTGGGCGGCCACGATACGGCCGTCAACCTGGCGTTGCGACCCACGCTGCGACGCATCACGCCGCGGCCGAACTGGACGGTGACGGAACTGCCGCTGGGCGGTCACTGCTCCAATCTGGACGCCACGCAGGCATGGCGGCGTGAACTCACGACGTTCTGGACCGCAGCGTAACCAGTGGACTGGCGCGCCGCAGCCGCCACCACAGAATGGCGGTCGCGACCAAGGCGGCGCCGATAACGATCAGCGACGGGGTCCAGCCGGCATCGGCGCCAAACAGCACTGCATGCATGCGCCGGCCCGGCAGGAAGGTGAAGGCGCCGGCCAACAACAGCGCCCCAAGATAGACGCCCTGCATCCCAGCCCGGTGCGCCGCAACGTTGCGCTGGACGCGGATGGCCCACAGCGACTGGCCAAGGCCGATATAGGTCATGGCGGCAAAGATGTGGATCGGACTGAAGGGGCCGATGAGCCGGATTTCGTTGATGAACAACGAACTGGTCGCCACCACAAGCATCAGCACGACCCAGACCATGCCCAGCGTTCGATGCAGCCGCGTACCCTTTTTGCGCCAGAGCACGAAGGCACCGAGCGCAAAGGCGGCAATGGCCGAGAACGCGTGGATCTGGATGGCCGGAGTGGCCTGGAGCAGGGGGTCGAGCGACATGAGGAAGCACCTTGCTGGGGATTGCCAACCCGGCATGAACGGCTAGACTCTGCCGCGCAACGCTCCTTTCGCCAACGGCAAGCCCGCTACGTGAATTTCACCGCCCTGCAATCCACGCTTCGTGAAATGCGCGTCCTTGCGCGCAATGCCCGGACCTGGTCCGTGCTGGCCGTGCTCAGCCTTGTGGTCGGGCTCATCGGTCCGTTCGGAACGTTTGAAATGCCGCCCCTGGGGCGATTGGGTTACTGGACAGCGGTCGTCCTCTCAACGGCCGCCATGGGCACCACAGTGACGACCCTGGCTGAGCGACTCATAGGTGACCATCTGTATTGGCTGCCGCGGGCAGCTCTTGCCGGAGCTCTTGCTGGTCTTCCCGTTGTCCTGGTCGTGGCTGCAATCAACGTGATTGCATTCGGCCTGTGGGCCCAGCCGCTCAACCTGCTGACACTGTGGTTCTACTGCACCGTCATCTCAGCGGCCGTCGGCGTCCTGGGCGCCGTTCTCGCGCCGCATGCCGCCGCGCCGGTCGCGATGGCGTCCCCCGCTTTGCTGGAGCGCCTGCCCTATCCGCAGCGCGGACGCCTGCTGCATATCGCGGTGGCCGATCACTATGTCGATGTTGCCACCGACAGGGGCCGAGCCCTGCTGCTGATGCGCCTCTCCGACGCCATACGCGAAACCGCACCTGTTCAGGGGCTGCAGGTCCACCGCTCCCACTGGGTTGCCCTCGATGCGGTGCACCGCGCCATGCGCCAATCCGGCAAACCGATGCTCGAGCTGGAGAACGGCACCGTTGTGCCTATCAGCCGCAGCTATCTTTCGGCCGCCAAGGCAGCGGGGCTGATTGGCTAGTAATCTGCCGCGATCAAACTCGCCGCCTTGCTGCCAATCGCCATGGCGGGCGCATTGGTGTTGCCCGAGACGATCTGCGGCATGATCGAGCAATCGATGACCCGCAGGCCGGTGATGCCGCGCACCTTGAGATCGGGCCCCACCACCGCCGTCGGATCGCTGTCGACGCCCATGCGCAGGGTGCCCACCGGGTGATAGTTGGTCTTGACCGTCTGACCGCAATAGCGCTCCAGCGCCGCCTGGTCTTCAATCACACCGGCGCCCGGCAGCAGTTCGTCGGCGATCTTGCTCTTGAAGGGCTCGGTCGCCAGCAGTTTGCGGGCGGTGTGCAGGGCCGCGATGGTCAGCCGCAGATCGTCGGGATCACCGAAGAAGTTGCAGTTGACCAGTGGTTGATCCCCTGGATCGGCGGAACGCAGCGTCACGCTGCCGCGCGCCTTGGGTCGCAGCAGGCATGAGGTGAAGGTGACGCCCCAGGTCGGCTCGGCGGCGCTGACGTCGCGGTCAAGATAGACGATGGGGGCGCAATAGAGCTGGATGGTCGGCCGCTCGCCGCCATCGGGATCGAAGAACAGGCAGGCCTCGATGCCCGTGGTGGTGACCGGACCCGAATTGAACAGCAGGTACTGCAGCCCATTGCGCACCATGTTCCAGCCCTTGTCCTGGCCGAAATAGCCCGAGGGACCGCGCGTAGTGGCGATGACAGGGACTTCGTGATGATCCTGCAGGTTCTGCCCCACCCCGGCAATGTCCGCCACGACGTCGATGCCGTGCTGGCGCAGGTGATCGGCCGGCCCGATGCCACTCAGCAGCATCAGTTTGGCGCTGTTATAGGTGCCTGATCCGACCAGCACTTCGCGCTCGGCATGGACGGTGTTTTGCTGACCGTCCTTCTCGTAGACCAGCCCGCGCGCATGGCCGTTCTCGACCACGATGCGATCGACCCGCGCGCCGGTGATGATGGTCAGCCTGCCATCATCCTTGAGCGGATCGAGAAAGGCCTTCTTGGCGTCGGAGCGCTCCTTGTAGCGACCCCATTGGCCATAGGTGTGCTGCATGATGCCAACGCCGTTCTGCCTGACGCCGTTGAAGTCTGGGTTGAAGGCATGACCCAGCCCCTGTGCGGCCAGCAGAAAGTCCTCGGTTGTCGGCGATATTTGACCCGGCTCCGACACCCGCAGATTGCCCGATATGCCGTGATACTGGTCGTTGAACCGGCTATTGGCCTCGATGCCGGTGAAATGGGGCAGCATGTCCCGGTACGACCATTCGCCGGTATTGCCCAACCCGGCGGCCCAGCCGTCATAATCCTCGGCCTGGCCGCGCATATAGACCATGGCATTGACCGCGCTGCCGCCGCCCAGTGCCTTGCCGACGGGCACGATGGGGGCGCGGCCACCCAGTTGCGGCTGCGGCACCGTCTTGTGCATTTCGAGAAAATCGTCGCGGGCCAGATACTTCATGTAGCCGGCGGGCATGGCCATGACCCGGTTGGTCGTGGCCGGGCCGCGCTCGATGATGAGCACGCGAAAGCCGAATTCGCTGACCAGCCGCATCGCCGCGACGCTTGCCGCCGAGCCGCCGCCGGCAATCACGAAATCATAGTCTGGCATCGGTAGTCCTCCGCTGCCGAGCTTATGCAGCCGAGGTCAGCTCTACCAGCCGATTGTCGATAATCATCCCCACCTTGGCGCATTCCTGGGCGATCTCGGCGATGAAATCGGCCAGCATGTCGCGATCGAGGGCTGAAGTGGAGCGCACCACCATGGCGGTGTCGCGATGCAACGGTTCGAAATTGACGGGCGCAATCTCGACCAGCCGCCCAGCCGCCACATCGTCCGCAATGGCCGAATTGACGAAGAAGCCGAGGCCCTGCCCCTTCACCGCCAGCCGCCGCGCCGGACCGGTGGGCAGCTCGACGCTGGTCTTGGCCAGCCGCACCAAAGCAGCCGCCGTCTCGGGCTCTGCCTGCCACCAGCGCAGCGAGATGACACGCGGCACCAGGGCCAGAACCTCCTCGATGCTGGGTTGTGCCGACAGTTGCGCCGCGATTTCGGGCGCGACCACCAGCGGCACCCGCTCGCGCATCACCACCAGCGGCACCAGGTCCACGAGCAGGGGATCGATATTGGGCCAGCACAGGATGCCCATCTCGACATCGCGCTCATGCAGCATGGCAGCGATCTGCGCCTGCCGCCCCTCATTCACCACCACGTCGACGCCAGGATATTTTTCCTGGAAGCGCAGCAGCGGCTCGGTGATCAGCGGGCTGACGAGGCTGCGCAGCGATGCGATGGCGATGCGGCCGCGCTCGACCCGACGCAGGGCCTCGCGGCCCTCCTGCGCCGTGCCGATGATGCGGCGCGCGAACGGCAGGAACGTCATGCCCTGGTCGGTCAGCGTCACCGTGCGGCCGCGCACGAACAGCGACACGCCGAGCAGGCTCTCCAGCGCCCGGATACGCATGGAGGCCGTCGCCTGGGTGATGTTGAGATAGGCCGCAGCGCGGGTAAAGCTCTGCTCGCGCACGATGCGGTCAAAGGTACGAAGTTGGTCGAGGTCCATCGGTTCGGCTTATGTAAGACGCGAAAATCGCTGAGAATTGATGTCTAGCATCGGCTTTTGCGATTGCGAAGCCGAACCAGAGGATGCCTGCTCTGCGCCTGCCTTGACGGTCCCTGCCCCACCAGCCAGCTTGCCCCCATGCGTCCTGATTCGCCGAGCACCCTGATATGACCTGGCTGGCCGAAACTGCCATGCTGAGCCATGGCTGGCGGCGCTTCCTGCTGCTGGTCGTCGCGGGCGCCATTGCCGGTCTCTCGGTACCGCCGCTGTTCATCGTCCCGGCTCTGTTCATCGCCTTCCCGATCTGGATCTGGTGCCTCGATGGCGCCGAACCTGGTCGTGGCTGGCGGCGCGTCTTCGGTCCGGCTTTCAGCATCGGCTTTGCCTTTGGCTGGGGTTACTTCACCGTGGCCTTCCACTGGCTGGGTGCTGCCTTCTTTGTCGATGGCGGCATCATGCTGGTGCTGATGCCCTTCGCCATTCTGGCGCTGGCGGCGATGATTGCCTTCTTCTGGGGCGTGGCCAGTGCGCTGGCGCATCTGTTCTGGTCGCATGGCGCCTGGCGCATCGTGACGCTCGCCACCTTCCTCACCATTGCCGAATGGGCGCGCGGCCATGTGCTGACCGGTTTCCCGTTCGACCTGCTGGGCTATGCGCTGACGCCGACCGACGAGATGATGCAGATCACCTCGGTCATCGGCATCTATGGCCTGACGCTGGTGGCCGCGCTCCTCGCCATGACCCCGGCGCTGATCTGGCCGGCGGATAACAGAAGCCTCAGCCGGCGGCTGCTACCGCTGTTCATCGCGCTGCTGGTGATCGCCGGGCAGCTCGCCTATGGCTACAATCGCCTGACCGGCACGGTGTCGACCGAGCGCACCGATATTGCCATGCGGCTGGTGCAGCCGCTGGTCTATGAGCATACCGATTTCGGCAATGTCGACCCGGTAGCGCTGATCGATCGCCTGCTGATGCTCAGTGACATGCGCATGGACCCGTCCGACCAGGGACTGGCTGACATTACGCATCTGGTATGGCCGGAATCGAGCCTGCCGTTCTTCCTCTCGACCTATCCGGAAGCCTTGGCCCGCATCGCCCGCATGCTGCCCGATGGCGCGATGCTGCTGACGGGTGCCCCGCGCCAGCAGTATGAGCCTGGCGACACCACCAGGGCTGGGCCACCGTTCAACGCCCTGCTCGCCATCGATACCAATGGCGAGGTCGTCGCCAGCTACGACAAGTCCCACCTGGTGCCGTTCGGCGAGTTCCTGCCGTTTGGCGAGCTGCTGGGCAAGATCGGCATCAAGCAGTTCGTGCCCGGTGCCGAAGGCTGGGCGCATGGCGATGCCCGCCGCCGGCTGATGAACCTGCCCAACACGCCGTCGCTGCTGGCATTGATCTGCTACGAAATCCTGTTTTCGGGCGATCTCGGCGATACGGCCAGCGCGCAGTTCCTGTTCAACATCACCAACGATGCCTGGTTCGACAACTCCATTGGCCCGGCCCAGCATGCCCATCATGCGCGGGTGCGTGCAGTGGAAGAAGGCATGAGCCTGATCCGCGCAGCCAATACCGGCCTCACCTTCGCCACCGATCCGCTGGGTCGGATCACCGCCGAGCTGCCCCCCATGCAGATGGCGGCGCTCGACGCGCGCCCGCATGAGCGGCTGGCGAGCACGGTGTTCTCGCAAGTCCGCTACTGGCCGCTGTTGATCGCACTGATTGCGGGGTTGTTGATCTCGGTGGTCGCCGGGCGGAAGCGCAAGCGGGTGGTCTGACCGCCTTCCCATCGCCGTTTTGCTGTGTCATCACGGACTGCAAGCAACATCGAGACTGTTCATGGCCATCCGACTGCATCGCGGCGACTTGCCGAACCTCAATAACTATGACGGCCGCGAGGTGGCGATCGATACCGAGACCATGGGCCTCAACCCGCATCGCGATCGGCTGTGCGTGGTGCAGTTGTCGCCCGGCGATGGCAGTGCCGACATTGTGCAAATTCCGCAGAATGCCAGTGACGCGCCCAATCTGGTCAAGCTGCTGGGCAATCCTGATGTCACCAAGATTTTCCACTATGCCCGCTTCGACGTCGCCGTGCTCAAGCATCGCTTCGGCGTGGTGACGGGGCCGATCTATTGCACCAAAATCGCCAGCAAGCTGGTGCGGACCTATACCGACCGGCATGGCCTCAAGGATCTGGTGCGCGAACTGCTGAACGTCGATCTCAACAAGCAGCAGCAAAGCTCGGACTGGGGTGGTGACAAGCTCAGCGAATCCCAACTCGATTATGCCGCTTCCGACGTGCTCTACCTGCATGATCTCAAGCGCCATCTCGATCGCATGCTGGTGCGCGAGGGCCGCAGCGACATTGCCCGGGCCTGCTTTGATTTCCTCAAGACGCGCTGTGAACTTGATTTGCTTGGCTGGGACGAAACCGACATCTTCGCTCATACCTGAGCCGAGGACGCCGGATGAACCAGCAGGCCAATGCCAGCCAACGCCTCGCCCTCTACCGGCGCCTGGAAGGGCGCAACCGGCTCGTCGGCATCCTGCGCATCGGTGTGCCGGCTTTGGGCGCCGTCATCCTGGTGGCGCTGATCGGCCAGATCTACATATCGAGCCTCTCCAACCGCTTCGGCGTCGGTCGTATCTCGGTGAGCCGCGACGCGGTGTCGATCGAGGCGCCCGAATATTCGGGCGTGCTGGAAGATGGCACCACCTATCGCGTCTGGGCGGCCTCGGCCGAGGCCGCCATCGAAAGCACCGACCAGATCGGGCTGATCGACGCGGCGCTGACCCTCAATCGCGTCACCGGGGTGACCATGGAAGTCAACGCTCCAAGCGCCCTGCTCGATTCCACGCGAGAAATCGTCACCATTACCGACGTCGCCTATGTCGAGGATTCCACCGGCACCTCGGGCACCATTTACGATTCGGTGTTCGACTATGCCAGTCAGACACTGGTGGGCGAGGGCGCCGTCCATATCGACTATGCCGATGGCACCACGCTCGATGGCGTCGGCATGACGTATGACGCCAAGAGCATGGTCTGGACATTTTCAGGGGCTAACGTCACCTTGCCCGGCACGCCCGGACTGGACACACAGGAACCAGAACCATCGGAAATCACCACACCATGATGCTCCGCCTGGTCGCGTTCCTGATGCTGGCTTTGGCTGCCTCGCCCGCTTTGGCGCAGCAGAAGGTCAATATCACCGCAGACCTCTTCACCATCGATGAAGCGACCAAGAATGCGGTCTTCACCGGCAATGTGGTGGTGACCCACCCGACTGTGACGGTCTGGGCGCCCAAGGTGGTCGCCACCTATGGCGCCGGCGGAACCTCCGATATCGAGAGCTTCGTGGCGACGGGTAACGTCAAACTGCAGACCACCGACCAGGTTGCGACCGGCGAGCAGGCGGTGTTCACACCCGGCGATCAGTTGCTGCGGTTGACGGGCAATGTGGTGGTGACCAATTCGGGCGGCACCGTCAATTCAAACGAGCTGGTGGTCAATCTGGCCACCAATGTCTCGACCTTCACCAGCGGCAATGGTGGCCGGGTCACCGGGGTTTTTACCTCGCAATGACCGAGACGCAGACCAAGCCCCGCATCGACCAGACCGGCTGGCTGGTGGCCCATAGCCTGGCCAAGAGCTTTGGCAAGCGCATCGTGGTGCGGGATGTGTCGATCGCGGTGCGTCGCGGCGAAGCGGTTGGCCTGCTCGGTCCCAATGGCGCCGGCAAGACAACGGTTTTCACCATGATCATGGGGCTGGTGAAGCCCGATGCCGGCTCGATCCAGCTTGATGGCCGCGCCATCACCCACCTGCCGCTGTTCCAGCGCGGGCAATTGGGCATCGGTTATCTGCCGCAGGAACCCTCGATCTTCCGTGGTCTCACCGTCAGCGGCAATATCCTGGCGGTGCTGGAGAATCACGTGAAGGGCCGGGCGGAGCGCAAGGCGCGGCTTGAATCGCTGCTGGAAGAGTTTTCCATCCAGCACCTGGCCAAGTCCAATGCGCTGGCTTTGTCCGGCGGCGAGCGCCGTCGCGTCGAGATCGCCCGGGCACTGGCGGCCGATCCCGCCTTCATGCTGCTCGACGAGCCGTTTGCCGGCGTCGATCCGATTGCCGTGGCCGAGGTCAAGGGCCTTGTCCGCCAGCTGACCCAGCGGGGCATCGGCGTGCTCATCACCGATCATGCGGTGCGCGAGACGCTGGGCCTGGTCGACCGCGCTTATGTCATCCATGGCGGCAAGGTGATGATCCAGGGCCGCCCCGAGACCATCAGCGCCGATCCGGATGCACGCCGGGTGTATCTGGGCGAGAACTTCGAAATCTAGCCGCGCTGGTGGCACGCCCTCGTGGTTCGAGGCGCTGAAGAAGCGCACCTCACCATGAGGGCTGTTGATAAACCGAGTGCCCTGTAGCCCTCATGGTGAGGTGTGAGCTCTTCGCGAGCCTCGAACCACGAGGGCGTGGCAACCCAGCTTGCAAGCCCGCGTGCCAACTTGGCACGGAACTTGCCCTTGCGCTTGCGGCCTGCCCAAAAATGAGTCATGGTCCGATCCGGGAAGCGGCCGGCAACGGCTGATGTTTGCGCTAAAGGTCTGACCATTAATGGCTCTTTCGCCGCGTCTTGAATTCCGCCAGGCCCAGAGCCTGACGCTGACGCCGCAACTGATGCAGTCGATCCGTCTGCTTCAGCTGAGCCACCTTGAACTCAACGATTTCGTCGATACCGAATTGCTGCGCAATCCGCTGCTCGAACGCGAGGACGGCGCCGAACCCGGCGAGACCGAGCCTGCCGAAGCACCGGAGCGCTCCACCGAAATCAGCGCCTACGAAGACACCGTCGATCGCGGCGATCGCATCCAGGACGCCAATTCCATCGCCGATGGCTACGACACGGCGGTGGAAAACGTCTTTCCCGACCAAGGTGCTCAGGACCAGCTCAACCCGCAAAGCCGCCTCGACCGCAATGGGTCGAGCGAGGGCGGCGAGGCCCCCGATCTCGACCAGTTCGTCGCCTCGCGCCCGCTGCTCAGCGAGCACCTCGAAAACCAGGCCAACATGATCCTGCGGATGCCGGCCGATCGCCTGATTGCCCGGCACCTGATCGATGGGTTGAACGAAGCGGGTTACCTCACCACCGACCTCCAAGCGCTGGCCGACCTGCTTGGCACCGAACTGGGCGATATCGAAGCAGTGCTCGAAGCCCTGCAGGGCTGCGATCCGATCGGGGTGTTCGCCCGCACTGTGCCAGAATGCCTCGCCATCCAGCTGCGCGAGCGCGATCGGCTCGATCCAATGATGCTGGCGCTGCTCGACAACATCGCCATGCTGACCGAACACAATATGGCCGGCCTGATGAAAGCGGTGGGCTGCGACCGCGAAGACCTGATGGACATGCTGGGCGAGCTGCGCCAGCTCGATCCCAAGCCGGGTTTGGCCTTCGACAGCGGTCCGGTGGAAGCGGTGGTGCCCGATGTCTTCGTGCGCCGTGGCAATGACGGTGCCTGGCAGATCGAACTGAACAGCGAGACATTGCCGCGCGTGCTGGTCAACCGGGTCTACTACGCGACGGTGACCAAGAAGACGCGCGATCCGGCGGAGAAGGCCTTTCTGTCCGACTGCCTGGCCACGGCCAACTGGCTGACCAAGAGTCTCGACCAGCGCGCCCAGACAATCCTCAAGGTGGCCGCCGAGATCGTACGCCAGCAGGATGGATTTCTGACCCACGGCATTGCCCATCTGCGGCCAATGACCCTGCGCATGGTGGCCGAGACCATCGACATGCATGAATCGACCGTGAGCCGCGTTACGTCCAACAAGTACATCGCGACGCCGCGTGGCCTCTACGAGATGAAATACTTCTTCACCACCGCCATTTCGTCGAGCGATGGCGGTGGCGATCACTCGGCGGAGGCGGTGCGCCATCGTATCAAGCAGCTGATCGATGCCGAGGTGCTGGCCGATGTGCTGTCCGACGACACGATCGCCGAGATGCTGAAGAAAGAGCAGGGCATCGACGTGGCCCGACGCACGGTGGCGAAATATCGCGAGGGCATGAACATCCCCTCTTCCGTGATCCGGCGGCGGCAGAAGAAGAACCTGGAGCGGGCTTAGCGGCACGCGCTCATAGCGCCAAATCACCTAGCCGGCTTAACCGCCCGCGAACGCTAAGGCCATTGTGTGGCGATGTCCAAAGGATAAACGAACCGGCAGGGGGTCTTGCGCATTGCGTATGCTGCGCACGCGGGTCTAGCATCGCTCATGCCGCATACCCACATCAGGTAAGCCGCAGGCGTGATCCCGAAAACCGGGAACCGGCTTTCAGGGATCCTCGTGTCTGATAACGACAAAGGAAAGAGGAAGCCATGACCTTACGCGTTTCGGGAAAGAACATGGATGTCGGCGATGCTCTGCGCGGCAAAGCGCAGGATCATTTCGCCGCCGTGGTCGGGAAGTATTTCGACGGCGGCTATGACGGACATCTCACCCTCACCCCCGACGGCATCGGCTTCCGCGCCGATTGCGTGGTCCACCTCGATTCCGGCGCGGTGCTGCAGGCCAGCGCCCAGGGCGGCGACGCCACCTCTGCCTATGAAGTGATGGCGCTCAATATCGAGAAGCGCCTGCGCCGCTATAACCGCAAACTCAAGCAGCGCCCGCGCGGCATCAATGGCGATGCCGATAGCTTCACCGCGTCCTACACCGTGTTCAGTGCCGCCGATGACCTGGACGAGGTTGACGACGACTATGCACCACCGGTTATCGCCGAAACCACCAAGAACCTGCGCCAGATGAGCGTGGAGGAGGCGGTGATGGAGTTGGACCTCACCGGTGGCCAGGTTGTGATGTTTCGCCACGCTGGACATGGCGGGCTCAATGTGGTCTACCGCCGCTCCGACGGCAATATAGGCTGGATTGATCCGGCCCTCGGAGCCAATTGACGGCTCCCAGCCACACTCCAGTGTAGTTGATTTCAAGGCGAACTGAATGGAATTGGCCGATATCCTGGCTGAGCGCGCGGTGCTTTGTTGCACCGGCGTAAAATCGAAACGCCAGTTATTTGAACAGCTTGCTGCGCGCGCAGCAGAACTGACCGGACATCCGGAAGCCGAAATCCTCGAGGCCATCAGCAGCCGGGAAGAGCTTGGCTCGACCGGGCTTGGCAATGGCATCGCCATTCCGCATGGCAAGATCGCCGGGCTGAAATCGGTGACGGCTCTGTTCGCAAGGCTCGATTCGCCGCTCGAGTTCGATTCGGTGGACGATCAGCCGGTCGACCTGGTGGTGATGCTGCTGGCGCCGACCGGCGCCGGTGCCGATCATCTCAAGGCCCTGTCGCGGGTGGCGCGCCTGCTCCGCACCGAGTCGGTGGTGGACGAACTTCGTGGTACCGCGGACTGTGACCGGCTGCATGCCGTACTGACCGCGCCTGTCGCAACGCATTACGCGGCCTGAGGCCAAACACGCAAAAGCAAAGACCCTCGGGCGCTGTCGCCCGAGGGTCTCTTTGTTTGGGCTATGACCGCTGCTAGTGCAGCGTCGCCAGCCCCAGATTCTTGTCGCCGAGCCAGTCGGTCACGGCGTCTTCGGTATCGGTCACCAGCAGCGGCGTGCCATCGGCCGACATCAGCAGCTGATATTCCGTCTCCGCCTCGAATTCGGCATCGTGGATCATCGTGCCGAGCAGGGCGCCGCTGACCGGGCGCATATAGGCGACGGCATCGCCGCCAAGCGCCGCGAACTGGGCGCTGGTCAGGGATTTGAGGGGATGGATCACGTGATCCGTTGCGGCCTCGTCATTACGCTTTTCAAACATTGTCGGCCCTTTCCTCTAAACGGAGCGAATTTCGATACGGCGGGCGATCTTGGGCGTCTTGGGGCGCTCTATAGCAATAACGAGCATACCATGCCCAAGAGTTGCATCCTTCACGATCATGCCATCGGCCAGAAGAAACGAACGCTGGAACTGCCGGGCGGCAATGCCGCGATGCAGGAACTCACGCCCTGCCTCGTCCTTCTGCTTGCCGCGCACCACGATCTGGTTGTCTTCTGTGACAACATCGAGTTCGGCGGCGGAAAAGCCGGCGACCGCGACGGAGACCAGAAAACGCTCGGTGCCTTCGGCATCGGTGGCGCGTTCGATATTGTAGGGCGGATAGCCGTCGGCGGACTTGGCCAACCGGTCGACACGCTCCTCGAAACTATCGAAGCCGAGGAGAAATGGGGCTGAAAACACCGAAATACGCGACATCCAAACCGTCCTTGATCGTCAAGCAACGTCTCGGCACGCGACCCAAGCAGTGGCATCGCGCGCCTGACAGAGATATGGGACAGGACGTTTCCCCGTTCAAGACCGACATTTCCCCATGACCGAGACCGTTGCCATCATCACCCCCGCCTGGAACGCGCAGGACACCATCGTCACCACGGTGCAAAGCGTGCTTGATCAGACCCATGCCGACTGGCAGCTGTGGCTAATTGCCGACGACGGCGCTGACTACGAAGCGTTCCTCGCAACTGCTGGTATCAGCGACAGCCGTATCCGGTATTTGTCGAGCGGCGGCACGGGTCGCGGCGCCTCCAATACCCGCAATGTGGCGCTGGAGCGGATCGACGCGCCCTATGCCGCCATTCTCGATGCCGATGATCGCCTCAAGCCACAAAAGCTCGAACTCGCCGTCCGCGCTCTGGCTGATCACGGCATTGTCAGCACGGCACTCGACGTGATGACCGATGATTTCCAGCACCTGCGGTTCGTCGGCGACGGACCTGATCGCGTGCTGACGCCGGGCACCCATAAATGGGTCAACCTCTCGATGGATTCGATGATCGTCTGGGATCGGCGCCGCGCCGAGGGCCGCTTCGACCCCACCATGAGCAACATGACCGACCTCGAATTCCTGCTGCAGCTCTACCGTACTGCGCCGACCTCGATGCATCTGGGAACGCCCCTGCACGACTACATCAAGCGCAGTTCATCCATGAGCAACGGCAAGAATGTCGCTGAGGGCATGATCCGGTCGAAAACCGAGATCCTGCGCCGGCTGGAAACGGGCCATTACGGCCTGCCCGAGGCTGAGGTGGACGGCGTGGCGCGTTTCCTGCGGATATCGCTGGAAGCGGAGGGCCTCTATGGCGCCGCGCTGGCTGCCCGACCCGGCCTGCTGTTCGAGGACCATCTCGAACCCCGCCTCAAATGAAAGCGGGCGGCCCGCAAGGGACCGCCCGTTCTTGGCAGACGAACCGGCTCAATTAGAGCGCGTAGATCGTCAGGTCGGTTTCGCTACCGGTCACGCCAACGATCTGGTCGATCGAGTAGCCCTGTTCGACAACAGTGCGCGCCAGGTAGGGGTTGTTGCGGATGCGCGACTGGACCGAGTCGACGTCATTGTCGAAGCGCAGGAAGTTGGCCTCGCCGGCATCGGCCTGCAATACGGTGGCATGAGTGGCCGAGCCAATGGCGTCGAGCGTATCGATGCCGCCCATGGCGTTGAACGGGCTGGCGTAGGAAGCCGAAACACCAGCAACAAGCGTAGCGGTAACGGCAATGATCTTGAGCATTTTCATAATGAAATCCTTGGGTTGACGCAGACCAGGAATGTCGATCTGTACAGGTAATTACGCTGCCCCCGCCCAAAAGGTTTCAGTGCAGTGTTCGTTTGCGGTGACACTCCCGCGTGATCGACATTCAATGCTGCCCGCCCGGCCTCTTGCCAGCCCGCCGGATTCCCCCTATAGACCCCACTTCTCCGGACCGCCCGGCCAAAAGGCATGCCGTGGCGGTTCTTGAATGCGATGGGCCCAAATCCATCCAATCTCTATCCAAGGACCCGCAAAATGCCCAAGATGAAGACGAAGTCTGGCGCCAAAAAGCGCTTCAGCTTCACAGCGACCGGTCGTGTCAAGGCAGGCGTCGCCGGCAAGCGCCACCGCCTGATCAACCACAACGCCAAGTACATTCGCACGAACCGCGGCACCAAGATCCTGTCCAAGGGCGACGAGGGTCTGGTCAAGTGGTACATGCCGTACAACCGCTAACGCTGAAAGGAAGCTGACACATGTCACGCGTTAAAAGAGGCGTTACCAACCACGCCCGTCATAAGAAGGTCTTGAAGGCTGCGGAGGGCTATTATGGCCGCCGCAAGTCGACGATCCGTATCGCCAAGCAGGCCGTCGAAAAGGCCGGCCAGTACGCTTACCGCGATCGTCGCGTCAAGAAGCGCAATTTCCGCGCGCTCTGGATCCAGCGTATCAACGCTGCCGTGCGCGATTACGGGCTGACCTATGGCCGATTTATCGACGGCCTCAGCAAGGCTGAGGTTGCCGTTGACCGCAAGGTGCTGAGCGATCTCGCGATCACCCAGCCTGAAGCGTTCGGCGTGCTGGTCGCAAAGGCCAAGGCTGCTCTCGCGTATCTCGAAAGCGTCGACAAGACGACCCACGAGCGCGTCACCGCCTAACACTCCCCAGCTCTGCTGAGGTCAAAATAGCGCCTTGCGCCGCCTGTGAAGGCTGGCGCGGGGCGTTTTGTTTTGCTCTAACGCAGCCAGCAATTTTGGAAGTATTCTCGATGTCCCTCGATAGCCAGATCGAAACCCTTCGCGCCGAACTCTCGGCAGCCATTGCCGCATCAGGCGACGACGCCGCGCTCGACACAGTGCGCGTTTCGGCATTGGGCAAGAAGGGGAGCGTGTCGGCGCTGCTCGCCTCGCTTGGCTCCATGGCCCCCGAAGAGCGCAAGAGCGCCGGCCCCGCCATCAACGGCCTCAAGGCCGAAATCGCAGGCCTTATCGAGGCTAAGAGCGGCCAGCTCAAATCCGCCGCGCTCGACGCTCGCCTCAAGGCCGAAACCGTCGATGTCACCCTACCGCTGCAGCCCGCGCCGACCGCCCGCGGCCGCATCCACCCGATCAGCCAGACCATCGACGAGATCACCGCGATCTTCTCCGACATGGGCTTCTCGATCGCCGAGGGCCCCGATATCGAGACCGACTATTTCAACTTCACGGCGCTCAACTTCCCCGAGGGCCATCCGGCCCGTGAGATGCACGACACCTTCTTCATGAAGCCGGGTGCCGATGGGGTGAAGAAGGTGCTGCGCACCCACACCTCGCCGGTGCAGGTCCGCGTCATGCAGAAGACCAACGAAAAGCCGCCCGCCAGCTACATGACGCCATCGATGGATCCGCCCATTCGCGTGGTCATTCCCGGCCGCACCTATCGCAATGACTCCGACCAGACCCACACGCCGATGTTCCATCAGGTGGAGGGCCTCGTCATCGACAAGTCGAGCCATATCGGCCAGCTGCGCTGGGTGCTGGAGGAGTTCCTCAAGGCCTATTTCGAGGTGCCCAACGTCACCCTGCGCTTCCGCCCCAGCTTTTTCCCCTTCACCGAACCGTCGATGGAAGTCGACGTGCAATGCGATCGCTCGGGCAGTGAAGTGAAGATCGGCGAGGGCAGCGACTGGCTCGAAATCCTGGGCTGCGGCATGGTCCATCCCAATGTGATCCGAAATGCTGGCCTCGATCCTGATGTCTACCAAGGCTTCGCCTGGGGCATGGGCATCGACCGCATCGCCATGCTGAAATACGGCATGCCGGATTTGCGGGCGTTCTTCGACGGTGACCAGCGCTGGCTGGACCACTATGGGTTCCGCCCGTTGGATTTGCCGACGCTGTTTGGTGGGCTGAGCCAGTAAACCAATGGCCGAGCTCCCGCCCCAATATGCCAATGCCGTCACCTTCAGCTTCGGCGACTCGCCCGAGCTGAACGATGAATTGCTCGGCCTGATGCTAGCGGGCAAGAAGACGGCAACCTGTGGCGCGCTGCGCGACTATGGTCCGGGCAAGGAGGCCATGCCGGTGGCCGGGCGCCGCGACGTGGTGCTGAACGGGGCCGGCGAGCCGGCGGCGGTGATTGAAACCCTGTCGATCGAGATCAAGCGCTTCGAGGACGTCGAGCCAAGCTTCACCGACCGCGAAGGCGAGGGTGACTATGCGGCCTGGCGCACCGGTCACGAGGCCTATTTCGCCCGCAATGGTGGTTTCTCGCCGGAAATCGAGCTGGTCTGCGAGCAGTTCAAACTGATCGAAGTGTTGCCGGCAGGACGAGCACTCTACAATCAGGTGGTCTCGCCGATCTTCATCGTCACCGACATCGAGTCCGATGGGCCGACGCCGCTGCACAATTCCATGCTGAGCTTTGCCTCGGTTGCCATCGAGGCCGATGGCACGCGCCATGGCGAATTCGAAGCCCAGCTGTTGCAGCGCCCAGACCGCACAACCAACGAACAGACCATGGCGTGGTGGGCGACGCAGCCCGAGGCCTGGGAAGCGACCACAGCTAATGCCGAGGAACCCTCAGTGGTGATGCCGCGCTTTGCCGACTGGGTCGAAAGTCTTCCGGGTCCCAAGGTCTTCGTCGCCGCGCCGATGATCTTTGACGGCCTCTGGATGGACCACTATCTCGACGAATTTGCGGGTACACGAGTGTTGTCGGGTCCGTTCAAACAGCGGCAGATCTTCCGCGGCGGCGGCGTCTGCCTCTACACGATGGCCGGCACGCTGCGCGGCGCCCCCTATCTCGATTGGGGCATGAGCAAGTTGCCGGCCGAATTCTACGGCCACATCGCCCATACGCATAAAGCCATCGATGATGCGCGCGGCTTCGCCAACGTGCTCGTCGAACTGATGAAAATCTCCCGTTCCCTGCCTGCCATCACTGGCAGCAAGTCCGACTTCCGCTAAAGGCCCAGACCCATGAAGTTCACCCTCGACTGGCTCAAGGATCACCTCGACACCGATGCATCGGTCGATGAGATCGCCACCACGCTCACCACTGTCGGCCTCGAGGTCGAAGGCGTCGAGAACATGGGCTTGCGCCTGGAGAAGTTCGTCGTGGCCCAAGTGGTCAAGGCGGAGCCGCATCCCAATTCCGACCACCTTAATATCTGCAAGGTCGATGCCGGAACGGGCGAGTTGATCGACGTGGTCTGCGGCGCGCCGAATGTGAAGACGGGCATGAAGTCGGTCTTCGCTTTCCCCGGTACGTACATTCCGGGCAAGGATTTCGAGCTCAAGGGCGGCGTTGTCATTCGCGGCGCGCCGTCCAATGGCATGCTTTGCTCGGCCGCAGAGTTGGAACTCAGCAACGACCACGACGGGATCATAACCCTGCCGGATGACGCTCCGATCGGGTCGAAATATGTCGACTATGCGGGCATCAACGGCGTGGTGTTCGATATCTCGATCACGCCCAACCGCGGCGACGCGACCGGCGTTTATGGCGTGGCGCGGGATCTGGCTGCCTTCGGTCTCGGCACGCTCAAAGCCACCGACATGTCGCCGATTCCGTCCAAGGGCAAGAGCCCGATCGCGCCGCTGCCGCAGCTGTTTTCGGCCGATGACCCCAAGACTATCCGCAAGTTCGGCGGTCGCTATATCAAGGGCGTCAAGAACGGCCCGTCGCCGGAATGGCTGCAGCAGCGCCTGCGCGCCGTCGGCCTGCGCCCCATCAACGCCATTGTCGACATCACCAACTGGGTGTCGCTCGGTTGGGGCCGCCCGCTCCACGCCTATGACGCCGACAAGCTGGTCGGCCAACCGGTGCTGCGCAATGCGAAAGCTGGCGAGACGTTCGATGCGCTGGACAATAAGATCTATACGCTCGACGAGACCATGACCGTCATCGCCGATGACCAGGGCCCACTTTGCCTGGGCGGCATCATGGGCGGGGTTCGCTCGGGTACGACTGACGAGACGGTCAACCTCTTCATGGAATGCGCCAGCTGGGACCCTGAACTGGTCGCCCGCACCGGCCGAAAGACCGGTATCGTCTCGGACGCCCGTTATCGGCTGGAGCGCAATGTCGATCCGGCATTGACCGAGCCCGGCCTTGAGCTGGCGACGCGGCTGGTGCTTGAACTCTGCGGCGGCGAGCCGATGGAGCCGGCAATCTCCGGCGAGGACGTGTTCCCCAATACGGTTGTGGAATTCCCGCTCAGCGAAATCCGCCGCCTCACCGGACTTTCGGTTGAGCCCATGATCGTCAATGCCATCCTCGCTCGCCTGGGCTTCGAGATTGCGGCGACCAAAGGCGATGTCCTCACAGTCAAGGTGCCGAGCTGGCGCCCCGATGTGACGCAGAAGGCGGACCTGGTCGAGGAAGTCATGCGCATGGTCGGCGTCGACAATGTTCCGGTCGAGCCGCTGCCGCGTCTCAGTCACGTGGCGCCGCGCATGCTGACCAATATCCAGAATCGCCGCCGCATCGCCCGCCGGGCGCTGGCGGCACGCGGCCTCGACGAAGCGGTGACCTGGAGCTTCATCAGCCACGACGAAGCCACGCGCTTTGGCGGTGGCAGCGAAGCGCTGCAATTGGCCAATGCAATTGCCTCCGACATGACCGACATGCGCCCGTCACTGCTGCCGGGCCTGCTGGCGGCGGCGCGGCGTAATGCCAATCGCGGCCTTGCTGACCTCGCCATTTTCGAAGTCGGCCAGGTCTTCCTCAGCGACGCCCCTGAGGGCCAACACACCTATGCGACCGGCATCCGCACCGGCACGGCCAAACTCGGCGGCGCCGGCCGTCACTGGTCGGGCAAGCCGGAAGCCGTCGGTGTGTTCGACGCCAAGGCCGACCTTGCCGCCGTGCTCGACGCGCTGGGCTACGATATTGACAAGGTGCAGCTCTTTGCCGAGCCGGCCGCCTGGTCGCATCCCGGCCGTGGTGGCCGTATTGCGCAGGGTCCCAAAACGCTAGGCTGGTTCGGTGAGCTGCACCCGGCCTGGGCGGCGGACCTCGATATTGACGGGCCGGTCGCAGCGTTCGAACTCGATCTCGACGCCCTGCCCGAGCCGCGCAAGAAAGCCACGCGCACCAAGCCGGCGCTCGATCTGTCGGCGCTGATGCCACTCAGCCGCGACTTCGCCTTCGTCGTCGACAAAGCGGTCACCGCCGGCGCCATCCTCAAGGCGGCACGCGGCGCCGACAAGGCGCTGATCAAGGACGTCAACGTGTTCGACGTGTTCGAGGGCGTTCACGTTGGCGAGGGCAAGAAGTCGGTCGCCATCGAAGTGACCATCCAGCCGACCAGCAAGACGCTGACGGATGAGGACATCGACAAGATTTCCGCTGCCGTGGTTGCGGCCGTGACCAAGACGAGTGGTGGCGTGCTGCGGACCTAGTGCCACTCCCTCGTGGTTCGAGGGTCGCGGCGCTCCCGCCTCACCCTGAGGGCTGCTGGGAGCGCGACACTCTCGAAGACCTCATGGTGCGGTGCGAGCCCTTGCGAGCCTCGAACCACGAGGTCGGGCACTGGACATCCCGCCCCCACCTCGGTCTTATCCGCCCATGACCGAACCCGCCCGATTCCCAGATGTGATGCTGCTCGCGGCCGGCCTCGGCACGCGGCTACGGCCGATCACGGACACGATCCCGAAACCGCTGGTGCCGGTAGCTGGGGTGCCGCTGATCGAGCGCATCATGGGCAACGCAAAAGCCGAGGGCGCGCAACGGTTTGTGGCCAATGCCCATTATCGGGCCGACCAGATTCTCGCCCATTTCGGCGGGTTGCTGAAGGTCAGTCGCGAGGATGAATTGCTTGGCACCGGTGGCGGCGTGAAGCGGGCTCTGCCGATGCTGCATTCCGATCCCATTCTGGTGATGAACACTGACGCCTTCTGGCCGGCAGGCAGCGATGCGCCGATCGGGCGAATGATCGCGCGCTATCGTGACGAAGCCGAAATGGTGCTGCTCTGCGTCCATCCGCGCGACGCCACCGGCTTTGCCCGCAGCCACGATTTTTGCCTGTCGCCGCAAGGCGTTGTGACGCGCGACTATGGCGCGCCGGTCATCTATGGCGGTGTTGCGCTGCTGGGCAAGTCGCTGTTCGAGGGTACCCCCGACGGCGCCTTTTCGCTCAATGATTTGTTCGAAAAATGCCTCGAACGCGAGACGCTGTTCGGCGTTGCGCTGGATGCGCCGTGGTTTCATGTCGGTGATCCCCAAGCGTTGGCAGAGGCGGAAAAGCGGCTCTCGGCATGACGCTGTTTTCCATCGCGCCCCATTCGAAATTCATCCCCACTCTGGCCGAAAAGGTGATCGATGGGACGCTCCTGAAAGGCGCAGATCGGTCCAGCCCGTTCTGGCTGGCCGATACGACCATCATCCTCCCCACCCGCCGCGCCAAACTGGCACTGGCCGATGCGTTTTCCCGGCGCGGGTTTGGGCTACTGCCGGACCTGCGCACCTTCGGCGGCGAGGCCGAAGACGAGGAGCCGTTTCTGCCGCCATTCGAGACGCCGAGTCTGAGCAAACCGGCGACAGCGCTGGAGCGGCGGTTGGCGCTGTCGAGCCTCGTGGACAAATGGGCCACCACTCCGGCCGGGCGCCGCGCTTTCTCGACCCCGCCGACGGCGGCGGAAATTCTCTCCATGGCCGAATCGCTCGGTTCGTTGATCGATGACCTGCTGACTGAAGAGCGCAACGCGGACGATATCCGCGCCATCGTCCCCGATCTGGCGGGCGATCTCGGCGCCTATTGGCAACAGACGCTGAGTTTTCTCGATATCGCCCTCGACTACTGGCCCGCCCATTTGGCGGCGCGGGGCTTGGCCGATGGCGCTACGCTCCGTCGCCAGCGGCTTGAACGGCAAGCCTTGGCGCTGCCGTGGCTGTTCGGGGATCGGCCGGTGATCGCGGCGGGGTCGACGGGGTCGATTCCGGCGACGGCGCGACTGCTCAAGGCGATCAATGCATTGCCGCGTGGTGCGGTCGTCCTGCCGGGGCTCGATACGACGATGAGTGCTGCCGATCAGGCAGCCCTGCTCGACAACGAGCATAATCCACACGGCCATCCGCAATACCAGCTGGCGCGGCTGCTGGCTGAACTGGGTAGTCCAGCCACCGCGGTCGAGGAGCTGGCCGAGACGACCGACGCAAGGACAACGATGGTCAATCGGGCCATGGCTTTGGCCAAGGATACGACGCGCTGGCCAGGGCAGAAGGCCCATGCCATGGCCATGGAGGATGGCCTGGCCACCGTCGGCATGGCGGTGATTGCTGCGCGAAACGAGGACGAAGAGGCCCGCGCGGTGGCGCTGGCGGCACGCGATGCACTTGAGAAGGGTAGCACGGTCGGCATTGTCACGCCGGACCGCAATCTGGCGCGCCGCATCGCTGCCGAGCTCAAGCGGTTCGAGATCGAAGTCGACGATGCGGCCGGTGCGCCGCTGTTCCAGTCGGCGGCCGGGCGGTTGCTGCGGCAAATCCTGGCGCTGGCCGAAAGCGGCTGCGGCGCGGTCGACCTCGTCGCGCTGCTGCGCAATCGCGCGGCCCTGTTCGGCCAGCAGCGATACGACATTGCGCGCCTCGCCGATAATATCGAACTGGGCCTGCTGCGGGGCCAGCGCCCGATGCCCGGACTGGCCGGCCTGCGCACGCTGCTCGATGCCAATATCGGCAAGGATACCAAATATCCGGCCAAGCGCCTGGGCGACCGTCACCGTGAGCCGATCGAAACCCTGTTCAGTCGGATCGAAGCGACGATTGCGCCACTGCTGGCGCTGATCGCCCTGCCCACGATCACGGCCAGCGCGCTGGCAGAGGCGCTGTGCCAGAGTTTCGTTTTGGTGGCCGAGGGTGCCGATATTCCCGGCCGTGCCGAACTAACAGTCTGGGCCGAGCAGATGGCAGCTCAGGCCGGCAATGGCCATCCCTTCGCGCCGCGCGGGCTCGATCGCGTGCTGCAGGCGCTGATGCTGGGCTTCCAGGTGCGCACCCAGGAGGTCCGGCGGCAGGATATCGCGATCTGGGGGCAGCTCGAGGCGCGCTTGCAGAATCCCGATCTGCTGATCATGGCGGCGCTCAATGAGGACAAGTGGCCTGAAACGGCCGATCCGGGGCCCTGGCTCAGTCGCGGTATGCGGCTGGCCGCCGGACTCGAACCACCGGAGCGGCGGCAGGGACAGGCGGCGCATGACTTCGTCCAGGGTCTGGGCAACCGGCGCGTGATCATCGCCTATGCCGACCGCGTCGGCACCAGTCCGTCGCTGCCATCAAGGCTGCTGCAACGGCTGGAGGCCTTTGCCGGCGCGGCGCTGGCCGGTGACTGGCGCCAGCGCGGCGCGCATTGGCTGGACCAGTCGCGGTTGCTCGATGCGGTCGATGGCGTGGCAAGCGCGCCCCGCCCTGCCCCAAATCCGCCGGTCGAAACGCGCCCGCGCAAACTGTCGGTGACCGAGATCGAGACGCTGATGCGCTCGCCCTACGACGTCTATGCCAAGCATGTGCTGCAGCTGCGGCCGCTCGACGGCCTGGGCGTGACAGCGGATGCGCGCGATCGCGGCAATGCGGTGCACGATATCTTTTCGGACTTCGTGCTCAGGGGGCATGCGGTCACCGATCCCAATGCGCTTGGCATTCTCGCTGATATTGCCCGAGAGAAGTTTGCCGGCTTCGACGCCATTGCCGAGCGCCGCGACATCTGGGTGCGTCGTTTTTCGGTGGCGGCACGGCAATTCCTCGCCTTCGAGCGGGAGCGCAACGACAGGGTCAGGCTGCGGCACGCCGAGATCGATGGTCGCTGGGAGCTGCCAATTGGCTTTACGCTGACCGGCCGGGCCGACAGGGTCGACGAGCTGGTCGACGGCACGCTTGAAATCATCGACTTCAAGACCGGCTCGGTTCCGGCGCCGGGTGCCATGAAGGCGTTCGAGGCGCCGCAGATGCTGCTCGAAGCGGCCATGGCCAAGGGCAATGGCCTGGCCCCGGTGCCGCCGCTCGATACCTCGGCGTTGCGCTATATCAAGATCGGGCTTGGCCCTGACGCCTTCATCGACAAGGGGTTTTCGCTGGCTGAAGGCAACACGATCATGACGGCCGCCGACGAAATTGTGCGGCGGATGCAGCGCCATGTGGACCTGTTCCTGTTCAAGCAGACGCCGATGCCGCCGCGGCTGCTGCCGGTCAAGCAACAGCGCTTCCCCGGCGCCTATGACCATCTCATGCGCATGGCCGAATGGACCGCCGTCGAGGATGATGAGGAGATCATCCAATGGTGGTGAGCGAACGCGGCGCCATGTCGGTGCCACCGGAGACGCGCCGTCACCAGGCGCTGGCGTCGCATCCGCATTGGTCGATCTGGGTGGAGGCCAATGCCGGCTCCGGCAAGACTTATGTGCTGACGCGCCGCGTGCTGCGGCTGTTGCTGAGTGGGGTCAGGCCGCAGGCGATCCTGTGCCTCACCTATACCAAGGCGGCGGCCGCCGAGATGCGCAGCCGCGTCGCCGCCCGGCTGGCCGATTGGGCGACGATGGACGAGGCAGCGCTGATCAAGGACCTCAAGGAGATCGAGGGCAAGGACTTCGTCCCCGACATGGTCGAGCGGGCCCGAACCCTGTTCGCCCGTGCGCTGGAAACGCCGGGTGGCCTCAAGATCCTCACCATTCACGCCTTCTGCGAGAGCATCCTGCATCGCTTTCCGATCGAGGCCGGGGTGCCCTTCGATTTCTCGGTGATCGAGGACGAAGAGCGCAAGCAGATGATCCTGGCCGCGCGCGAGGCAGTGCTGGCCGATGGCCTGCGCGGTGCCGGTCCAGCCGATGCCGTCGAGACGCTGTTCGCCCTGCTCAGCGACTTCCAGATTTCGCAGGCGATCGAACTGGCGCTGATGGACGGGCGCAAGCTGCGGACCGTGCTGGCCAAGCCAGACAACGCCAAGACCAATCTGCGCAAGCTGGCCGATGTGGCGTTTCCCCGCGCGGGCGCCACGATCGAGGCCGAGGTGGTCACCGGCCGGCTGCTCGATGGCGCAGCCGCTCGAAAGCTGCTGTCGATCGCCAACGATGCTCTGCGCAAGCGTCTCGATGGCGTCGACCTCGACCATCCGCAGCAGGAAGACTGGAAGGGCATCTTCCTGACCGAGAAGGACGAGCTGCAGAAGAATTTTCCGGCCAAGGCGGTGTGGTCGGCCGATCCGGGGCTGGCGCAGCTGGTCGCCGACGAGGCCGAGCGCCTTGCTACGATGATGACGGAATTGCGCAGCGCCCAGTTGATCGAACGCAGCGAGGCGCTGCTCGATGTCGTGGCCGCCATTGCCCAGCGCTATGAAGCCCGCAAGCGGGCCCGGTCGCGGCTCGATTTCGACGATTTGGTCGAGCGGCTGGGGAGCCTATTTGCCGACCGGGATGTCGGCGCCTGGGTGCAGTACAAGCTCGATACCGCCATCGACCACGTGCTGGTCGATGAAAGCCAGGATACCAATCCTGAGCAGTGGAAAGTCGTGCGGGCCATTGCCGAGGAGTTCTTCGCCGGCGCGGCCGGGACCAACCGCCGCCGTTCGCTCTTTGCGGTGGGCGACCAGAAGCAGTCGATCTATTCCTTCCAGGGCGCCGAGCCGACGCTGTTTGCCGAGACGGGGCTCGATTTCGGTGTGCGCGCCCGGCAAAGCGCCATCCCCTTCGAGCGGCTGCCGCTCCATACCAGCTTCCGCACGCTGCCCGAAATCCTGAGAGCGGTCGACCTGGTCAGCGACCAGGCCGACATCCAGGCCGCCCTCCTCTCCATCGACAAGGTGCATCACGATACGGCGCGACAGGCGACGGGCGGGCTGGTGACGCTGTGGCCGCCGATCCAGCAATTGGCCAGCGCCACCGACGACGCCGATTGGCCGATCCAGGCGCAGGGTGGCGAGCGCACCGCGCCGCGTCAGGTGGCCGAGCGCATCGCCGGAGAAATTGCAGGCTGGATCGCGCGCAAGCGTCCGCTGGCCAACCGGGGCGTTGCAGTCAGGCCGCAGGACGTGTTGATCCTGGTGCAATCGCGCGGCGCGCTGTTCCAGGAAATCATCCGTGCCCTGCGCAAGCATAACCTGCCGACGCCCGGCGCCGACCGGCTTGAAGTCAGCACCCATATCGCCGTGCTGGACCTCTTGGCGCTATGCGACGTGCTGCTCAATCCCGCCGACGATCTGCAGCTGGCCGCCTTGCTGCGCTCGCCGCTGTTCGATGTCAGCGAGGACGATCTCTACACATTGGCGCAGCCACGCGACGACCACACCACGCTGTGGCGGGCGCTGCAGACCTGCACGACGCCAAGCTGCATGGAGGCCTATGCGCGCCTGTTCCGCTGGCGCGGCGAGCTCGATTTCGAGCGGCCCTTCGAGTTCTTGACCGAGGTGCTTTATGCCGGGGGCGGTTTGCGGCGCTTCCATGCCAGGCTCGGTGACGAGGTCGACGAGGTGTTCGCCGAACTGCTGGAGCTGGCGCTCAAGCATGAGCAGGGAACACAGCCGTCGCTGCAGGGCTTTGTCGCCGAGCTGCGGCAGACCGAAATTTCCATCAAGCGCAATCTCGACGAGACCAGCGGTGGGGTGCGTGTGATGACCGTGCATGGCGCCAAGGGGCTTGAGGCGCCCATCGTCATCCTGGCCGACGCGGCCAGCAAGCCGCAGGGCAATCAGGTCAACCGTCCGGTCTATGTGCTCGACAAGGCCCCCGGCCCCCTGCTGATGCATGCTTCGGGCAGTCGCCAGCATGCGGCGGGCAGCAAGGCGGCGCGCGACGCGATCGAGGCCAATCTGGGCAAGGAATACTGGCGCAAGCTTTATGTCGCCATGACGCGGGCGGAAGACGAGCTCTATGTGACCGGCCCGCTGACGCCCGCCACCAAGGCCGAGCGGCAACTGGAGGACACCTGGTATCAGGCGATCGAGCGGGCCCTGCGCGAGCATAGTGAAGTCAAGCTGGACGCGGATGGGCGGGAGATCGCGCTGGTCTATCCGCGCGAGCGGGTGGAGCCGCATGCGGTCAAGAGCCTGGGCGCCGCCACAGCGGCAGGCCGCCGGCCGATCCGCCCCGCTGCGGTGCCAGCGCCGGCGGTCGTGCCGCTGGTCTCGCCGTCGCGCGTCGGGGCGCATGTGGCGCCGATCCTGGCGCTCGATAGCCTCGCCGAGCAGGTGCGCGATGCCGAGGGGGCGCGGAGAGAGGGCATTGCGCTGCACGCCTTGCTGCAGCATCTGGGCCGGATCGAGCGGAATGATCGCCCGGACATTGCAGCCCGCGCGCTGGAAGCGTTGCTGCTCGACGCGGCTGCCGACCACGCTCGCCTCGCCGCCAAGGCCATTTCCATTCTCGATCACCCTGAGCTGGCGCATGTATTCGGCCCGTCCAGCCGCGCCGAGCTGCCGTTTCTGGTCGACGCAGAACGTGATGGCAAAGCCATCCGTTTGACCGGGCGTATCGACCGGCTGGTGGTTGACGAGAGGGGGGTAACGGTGGTCGACTACAAGTCCGATGCGTCGGTTCCCGGGGGGCCGGGCGACGTACCGGGGAACTATGTCACCCAGCTCGGATTATATGCGTTGGTTGCAGGTCAGCTTTTCCCCGGACGACAGGTGTATGCGTCGATCTTATGGACACGACTGGAATCATTGATGAATCTGCCGCCTGATCTTCTGGCGACGGGCACAAAGGGCTTCACCATGCGGTGACCCTGCTTGTCGCCAAGCTGGACTCTCCCCAGCTTTAGGCGCAGACAGACCGCCGCTTTAACCCAAAAGGCAAACAACCCATGACTACTCACGTTTCCGACGCCAATTTCGGCGAGGAAGTCCTTAACTCCAAAGAGCCCGTCCTCGTGGATTTCTGGGCGGAGTGGTGCGGGCCGTGCCGCGCTATCGCCCCCGTGCTCGACGAGCTTTCGACTGAACTGGCCGGCAAGGTCAAGATCGTCAAGCTCAACGTCGATGACAATCCGGGTACCGCCAGCAAGTATGGCGTCCGCTCCATCCCCACCATGATCCTGTTCAAGGGCGGCGAAGCCGCCGACATGAAGATCGGTGCGGGCACGCCCAAGGCCGGCCTCAGCAAATGGCTGATGGGCCACGCCGCCTGATTTTTCACACGCGATTGAATTGCAGAACACCGCTGGCATACGCTGGCGGTGTTTTTGTTTGTGGGGGCCAATAAGAGTCTTTGGCGGGTACCCCCACCTAGCCTCCCCCTGATAGGGGGAGGGACTGGCCGGTGGATGTGGCGGGATCGTTGAAAGCCTCGATGGAATCCCTCCCCCTTTTCAGGGGGAGGTTAGGTGGGGGTATTCTTCGGCGCCGAGCGTGCCGATCAGAGAATATCCTTCTCGCGATTGGGTCCCCACAACATCTTGTGTGCCTTCCCAAACCACAAGACTCTCTATAGCATCCATCGTCCCTTACCGATGGAGACTTTTCTCATGGCCCACCAGGTCACCGATGCCGATTTCGCCGCCCAGGTTCTGGCTTCCGACAAGCCGGTGCTGGTGGATTTCTGGGCGGAATGGTGCGGGCCGTGCAAGGCGATGGACCCTATTCTCGAGCAGGTCTCGGCTGATCTCGCGGGCAAGGTGAGCATCGTCAAGCTCGATGTCGACAGCAATCCATCCACCGTCACCCAATATGGCGTGCGCGCCATGCCGACGCTGATCGTGTTCAAGAATGGCGAGCCGGTGGACATGAAGGTCGGCGCCGGGCAATCGCGGGTGCAACTGGTCAAGTGGCTGGAGGGCCACGCGGCCTGATTTTGCGCGCGAATCCAGCTTTCGCCGCAATGGCGCGGTGGTAGTGTCCTTCCAACAAGAAGACTTATGGGAGGACGCCGATGGCGCCCGTCAATCTTTCCGCCGCGCCGTTTAACCTCGATGACGAGGCCATTGCCTGGGTCAACACGACCCGCGATGGCTTCAGTCCGCGCGACAAGCTCTCGCAGCTGTTTGTGCTGCTGGCGCGGGGTACGCCAGAGGAAGTGGCGGAGGAGGTCCGCAGCTTCAAGCCGGGTGGCATTACCCGAATCTACTCTGCTGATCTTGAGGCCGAGATTGGGCTAGCACGCGACCTGGGTACGCTGAGCGCGGTGCCGCTGCTAGTCAGCGCCGATCTCGAAGGCAGCCGCATGAGCATGCCCTTCGGCACGTCTGTGCCCAATCCGCTGGGTCTGGCGGCCGTCGATGACGTCGATTCGACGACGGCGATTTCCACCATCATGGCGCGCGAGGCCAATGCGGTGGGCCTCAACTGGAGCTTTACGCCGGTCGTCGATCTCAATGTCGCCTGGCGCAGCGCCATTGTCGGTACGCGCTCCTATGGCAGCGATATCGACAAGGTCGAGCGCCATGCGCTGGCGCAGATAGCGGCATTCCAGGCCAATGGCGTTGCGGCCACAGTCAAGCACTGGCCCGGCGAGGGCTATGACGACCGCGACCAGCATCTGGTGACCACGGTCAACCCGCTGTCGATGGCGGAATGGGAAAACACCTTCGGCCGGCTCTATCGCAAAGCGATCGAGGCCGGCGTGATGAGCGTGATGTCGGCCCATATCGCGCTGCCATCCTATGTGCGGGCGCTCGAACCCGATGCCGGTGCCGAGGCCTATCGGCCAGCTTCGCTCAGCAGATATCTCAACGAGGACCTGCTCCGGCGCGAGCTCGGATTCAACGGCCTGATCGTCTCGGACGCGACGCCGATGGCCGGCATGAACGACTGGGGCAATCGCGACGAGGTGCTGCCGCAGACGGTTATTGCCGGGTGCGACGTGGTGCTGTTCTCCGACGATCCCAATGGCGACCTGATGCGCCTGGTCAAGGCCATAGCCGATGGCCGCCTGAGCCAGGAACGGGTCGACGAAGCCGTGACCCGCGTGCTGGCGCTCAAGGCCGCCCTGGGCCTGCACAAGGACCGTGCCGAGCCAAGCATCGAGCGGGCCCGGCAGGTCGTTGCCAGCGACGAGAGCCGGCTGGTTACCAATGGCGTCACGTCGCGCGTGCCCACCCTGGTCAAGGATATCAGGAACATCCTGCCGCTATCGCCGGCCAGGACCAAGCGGGTGCTGGTGTTTTCGGGCGGCGTCATCCTGCCCTTTGTGCCGCATCCGCTGCCGCTGAGCGTGCCTGAGCGGCTGGAGAAGGAGGGCTTCGCGGTCACCGTCTATACGCCGGGCACACCGGTCAGTCCCAAGGACTACGACCTGCTGCTTTATTTGTTCGCCGAGGAGACACTGCTCACCCGCAGCCGCATCTTCCTCGACTGGCAGAAGCTCACCGGCTCGGTGTTCGGCGCCATGAGCCGCTACTGGCACGATATCCCGACGCTGATGATCTCGTTCGGCTACCCATATTACCTGTACGACGCGCCGCGTGTGCCGGCTTACGTCAACGCCTATGGATCGAGCGAGGCGCTGCAGGCCGCCGTGGTCGAGGCGATCATGGGGCGGCAGGCGTTTTCGGGGGTGAGCCCGGTCGATCCGTTCGTGGGGAGCGATCAGGGGAAGTATTGAGGGCCAGCGCCACGCCTCGTGGGCTTGGCACGCGCTACCTCACTGCAGATGTGGCTTGGCCAGGAAGCTGTTGCGGTCCGCCGAGGCCACGCGGACCCACTTCTCGCGGCCGTCGCGGACGATCCGCATGGGTACCGCAGCGCCGGCCGGGCCGGTTTCCCAGACCTTGCGGTAGAAATCGGCGAGGCCGGAGACCTTGCCGTCGGCAACGTCGGAGATGACGTCGCCGCGCTGCAGGCCAGCCTTGGCGGCCGGGCCGTTGTCGGAGACGTTCATCACCACCACGTCGCCGTTGTTCTCGGCGGAAAATACGCCCAGCCAGGGGCGTGGTGCCTTGTCGACGCTGCCGCGGGAGAGCAGATCGTCGATGATGGGCGGCAGCAGGTTGATCGGTACGACCATGTTGATGTCGGTGACCTGGCCGTTGTGGATCATCTGCAGACGCAGCGAACCGATGCCGAGCAGCTTGCCCTCGCCGTCGATGAGGGCTGCGCCGCCCCATGAAGGGTGGGCCGGCGCCGTGAAGATGGCCTCGTCGAGCAGGTATTCCCAATAGCCGGCAAATTCCTGTTTGGCGACGATGACGGTGCGCACCGCTTCGCCCTGCCCGTCGGCGAACACGGCGGCATCGCCGAGCCTGGCCTTGGCGGAATCGCCGAATTCGAGGGCCGGCAGGTTAAGGTCGCCTAGGGCCTGCACGAGGCCAAAGCCGCTTTCCGTGTCATAAGCCAGCGCATGTGCCGCCAGGACACGGTTGTCATGGGTAGTCAGCCAGACCTCTTCGGCCTCGGTGATGAGGTAGCCGATGGTCAGCACCAGCCCCTTGTCACCGATCACCACGCCGCTGCCCTCGCGCAAAGTGCCCAGCGTCCGGGCGGTGAAGGCGTCTTCGGGGATATGGGCGCGCACGGCGACGACGGACGGAATGGAGGGGTCGATGGTCATGGCTGTTCTTCCTGAAATTGCTAGGGCAGCATCAGTCGACACGCGCCAACGAGCCTAGCCCTTCAGGGCTTAGGTATGAAGCGCATTGCAGTTCAACAAGGGTTGATGGTCGCTCAGTCCGGCGGCGTCCGGTTCTTGGCCAGAACGTCGCCGGCCAGGTAGAGCGATCCGCAGATCAGCACGCGGGCATTGGGGACCTTTGCTGCGGTTTTCAGCGCCGAAATCACCGAACGCTGGGCCGAGGCGGCAAAGCCGGCCTCGCGGGCGGCAGCGGCGATGGTCTCGGCCTTGTGGGCATTGATCTCGCCGGGGATCGGCACGGCGATCACCTGCTGCGCCATGCCGGCAAAGGGCGCCAGCACGGCCGATGGCGAGCGGTTGCTCATCAGGCCCATGATCAGCACCAGCGGCGCCGGGCGGGCCTTGTCCAGGTCGCGCAGCGCAATCGCCACGGCGGCGGCGCCGTGGGCGTTGTGGATGCCGTCGAGCCAGAGTTCGGCACCCGGACCCAAGAGGTCGCGCAGCGGTCCCTTGAGCAGTGGCGTCATGCGCGCCGGCCAGACCACGTTGCGCAGACCGGCGGCGATGGCATCGGCGTCGACCGGCAGGCCGAAATGCCGTGCGGCCGCGATGGCCAGAGCCGCATTGTCGAATTGATGCGCCCCCGGCAAAGCCGGCGGCGGTAGGTCGAGCAGGCCGTCCTCGTCCTGATAGACCAGCCGCCCATCCTGCGCCGAACCGTGGAAATCCTCGTTCTGCCAGATCGGCTGGACGCCCAGTTTGCGAGCGGCGCGATCGATCACGGCACGCCCCTCTTTCTGCTGGATGCCGATGACCGCCTTGCTGCCGCGTTTAAGGATGCCGGCCTTGCTGACGGCGATATCGGCGATGGTCGGACCGAGAAACGCCTGGTGGTCGAGGTCGACCGGGGTAATGATCGTGCCCAATGGCTGTTTCACCACATTGGTGGTGTCATAGGTGCCGCCCATGCCGACTTCGAGCAGCAGGTAGTCGGCCGGTGTCTCGGCATAGAGCACGAAGGCGGCAACCGTTGTCACCTCGAAAAAGGTGATGCCGCGGCCGGCATTGACCCGCTCGACCCGCTCCAGCACCGCGTTGAGTCGGCGCGTGCCCACCAGCTTGCCGGCCAGGCGGATACGCTCGTTGAAGCGCACGAGATGGGGGGAATTGTAGACATGCACCGACTTGCCTGCGGCTTCGAGGAAAGCGCGCAGATAGGCGATCGTCGACCCCTTGGCATTGGTGCCAGCGACGTGGATGACCGGCGGCAGCCTGTCCTGTGGATTGCCCAGATCCTCCAGCAGCGGCAGCATGCGGTCGAGGCTGAGATCGATCAGCTTAGGGTGCAGCCCCGAGAGGCGCTTGAGGATGGCATCGGTGCGGGACATGAGACTCGTACGGCGAGAGCGTGAGCCGATGAGTTAGCGCTGATGCGAGATGGCTGCAACACCCCACCGCGTCTCCCTCGCCCCTCGCGGGAGAGGGTGCCCGAAGGGCGGGTGAGGGGGCTGCCCCGATGCCGGTACGTACCCTCCCCCTCATCCGGCGCTGCGCCACCTTCTCCCGCAAGGGGAGAAGGGAGGATCAGAACTCGGCCCAGTCCTTGTCCACTGCGGCATTGCCGCGCTTGAGGTAGCTGCCGGCGACGGCCTTGAGCTTTTCCTGCATGCCGCGGATGCCACCGGCTGGGGCAGCGACCGGGGCGGTTTTGGCGGTTACCGCTCGCACCGGGCTGGCGTCGATGGTGAAGATGTCGACGATGCGGTCGAGTTCGGTGGCCTGGGCCTCGGTCTGCTCGATGGCGGCATTGGTTTGTTCAACCAGAGCGGCGTTGTGCTGGGTCATTTCGTCCATCTGCTGGATGGCGACGTTGACCTCTTCGATGGCGCCGGCCTGTTCGCGGCTGTCGCGCGAGATGGCTTCGAGCGCGGTGGTATTGTCGCGGATGGCGCCCAGCATGCTGGACAGCTTGGTCGCGGCATCGGAGACCAGCCGGCTGCCGCCTTTGACCTCGTTGGCGCTCTGCTCGATCAGCACCTTGACGTCGCGCGATGCATTGGCGGCGGACTGCGCCAGGCGGCGCACTTCGACCGCCACGACGGCAAAGCCCTTGCCGGCGTCGCCGGCACGGGCGGCTTCCACCGAGGCGTTCAGGGCCAGCAGATTGGTCTGGAAGGCGATGTCGTCGATCAGGCCGATGATGTTGGAAATCTTGCTCGACGATGCGGTGATGCGGTCCATGGCCTCGGTGGCCTGGGCCATGACGGCGCCGCCCTCTTCGGCTGTCTTGGAGACAGCCTTGGCCTGGACGCTGGCAGCTTCGGCCTTCTTGGCGTTGTCGATGACCGTCCCAGCCAGCTGTTCCACGGCGGCCGAGGTTTCCTCGATGGTCGCAGCCTGCTTGGTGGTGCGCTCGGAAAGGTCGTTGGCACCTGAGAGAATTTCGCCGGTGGCGGTCTTGAGGGCGCCCGAAGTCGAGCGCAGCTGGCCGACGATCTCGCCCAGCTTTTCGGCCACGGCGTTGGTATCAGTCTTGAGGCGGGCAAAGGCGCCCTCGTAGTCGCCGCGCACCCGGCGCGTCAGGTCGGTATCGGCGAGGGCGGAGAGCACTTCACCGGTTTCACCCAGGCCGCGATCGACCGTTTCGACGAGCGAATTGACCGAGCGGGCCAATGCATTGAGTTCGGCATCGGGGAATTCGGCGCCAACACGCTTGGTGAAATCGCCGGCAATGGCGGCATCGACGACGTCGCCAAAGGCACGCTGCAGGCTGACCATCATGCGGGCACGTTCGGCCTGGTTGGCCAGCACCTGGGCCGCTTCCGCCTCGGTCATCTGGGCGACCTTCTGGCCGTTCTCGCGGAACACTTCGACGGCCCGGGCCATGGCACCCAGCTCGTCGGTGCGAGCGGCGCCGCGCACTTCGACATCGAGATCGCCCTGCGCCAGTGCTTCCATAGTGCCGGTGAGGCGGGTGATCGGCTTGGTGATAGTGCGCGAGAACAGGATGCTGAGGGCGGCGACGACGGCCAGCAGGCCGGCGCCAATCATCAGCATCATGTTGCGCATGTTGACGACTGGCGCGAGGACCTCGTTGGTCGCCATGACGGCCACTGCTGCCCAGGGCTGGCCGCGGGTGGTGATCGGCGCAGCAGCCACCAGCATGTCGGTGGCACGATAGGCCGATGTCTCGCCCTCATTGGGCGTGCCGGCCAGAGCCGTATCGAGCACGGGACCGGAAAGGGGAGTCAGGAGCGCGTCATTGGCTTCGGTGAAGGTGGAATCGCTGCGCAGCAGGCCATCGGGGCCGGCGACCAGCACTTCGCCGGTCTGACCGAGGCCCGTGCGGTCGCCGATGACGGCGTCGAGACGCTCGCTGGGCAGTTGGATGGCGAGCACGCCGACCTTACGGCCCTGTGCGTTGAAAACCGGCTTGGCGAAGAAGCTGGCGGGGAGGCCGGCTGCAGCCTGGTAGGGCGCGAAATCGGCGAAGGCAATATCATCGGGGTTTTCAATGGCCACGGCCTGCTGGAACACCTGGCCCAGGGTGGTGCCCGCGAGCGGGCCGCCTTCGGCGAAGCTGGTGCCAAAATCCTCGGCCTTGTTGACCGAATAGACCATGAAGCCCTTGAGATCGAACAGGTAGAGGTCGCGATAGCCGCGCGCCGTGATCTGGTTGCGGAAGCCTGGATGAAACCGCGTATGGGTGACGTCATAGGTGCCGGTGGTGCCGAGCGTATCGAGCGCCGCCAGATTGTCCTTGTTGGGATTGTCGTCGACGAAGAGTTTCCGCACTTCGGCGGTCGGATCGACCTTGAAGCCAAGCCAGGCGCCGCCGAAATCGCGCAGCGACTGCACGGTCGCTTCCGAGCGGGACGTGGCGACGAGGTCGTCCTGCACCGATTTGAGATAGGTGGTGACGGCCGCAGCGCGTTCGGTCGCGAGCATGACCAAGTTGGTCTCGGCCGACGTGCGCAAAGCCTGGCTGCCGATCATATAGCTGGCCGTGCCCACGCCCAAGCTCACCAGCAGGGCAGACCCGAGCAGAGCAAGCGGCAGCTTGCGGGCGATCGGCATCGAGAATTTGAACACGGACGGGCCCCTCTTGCGGCAGTGCCGTGTGGCCGGTGTTAATTCACTGGCACAGCACGACTTTGCGCAAAAATACGCCCAACGTCCTTAAGTGTGGGTAAAGACCCTACTCGGCATGCGCGGCGGAGGGTGCCGACAGATCCGCATCATCGCCTTCTGCCGCCACAGCCGCATCGCGCAGGCTGGAGCGCGAAACGGTCGGCGAAGCCGAGGCCGCAAGCGCGCCTGTCGATTCGCTTTTGGTCAGGATCGCCGCCAGCGAACCGATGGTCGAGCGCAAGTTGTGGCGGTGGACCACCATATCGACCATGCCGTGCTCGTAGAGATATTCCGAGCGCTGGAAGCCCTTGGGCAGCTTTTCGCGAATGGTCTGCTCGATGACGCGGGCGCCGGCAAAGCCGATCTGCGCACCGGGCTCGGCCAGGTGGACATCGCCGAGCATGGCATAGGAAGCGGTTACCCCGCCGGTGGTGGGGTTGGTCAGCACCACGAAGAACGGCAGGCCCGCTTCACGCAGGCGCAGGACGGCCACGGTGGTGCGCGGCATCTGCATCAGGCTCAGGACGCCTTCTTGCATGCGGGCGCCGCCCGAAGCGACGAACAGCACGAAGGGCGTCTTGCGGTTGGCAGCGGTTTCGAGGCCGGTGATGATGCCCTGTCCGGCTGCCATTCCGAGCGAGCCGCCCATGAAGTCGAAATCCTGCACGGCGACGGTGATGTCGCGCTGAAACAGCTTGCCGGTGGCAACGATCACGGCGTCGTCATAGCCGGTCTTGGCGCGATTTTCCTTGAGGCGGTCGGTATAGCGCTTCTGATCGCGGAATTTCAGCGGATCGACGGCGACCGACGGCACGGCAACCAGCTTGTATTCGCCCTCGTCGAGGAAGGTCTTGAGCCGGTCGGCCGGCTTGATCTTCATGTGGTAGCCCGAATTGGGCACGACCCACTGATTGGCCTCGAGATCGCGATAGAACACCATCTCGCCGGATTCAGGGTCCTTGACCCAGAGATTTTCCGCGATTTCGGGGCGCTGGCCCAGCATCGAGCGGATTTTCGGGCGGACGAAGTTATCGATCCAGTTCATGGCGGCCTCGTTGGGGACTTTGACGTCACCTAAGCTGTGATTGTGGCAATTGTTATCAGGGTGGGGCGGAGAGGGCAAAGGGCGCGGCGACAGTACCCCCACCTAACCTCCCCAGAAGGGGGAGGGACAGATCGTGTCAGCCCCGCGCCCGCTTCACGCCAGCGAAGATGTCGGCGACCAGGTCGCGTACGGCGCTGACCGTCTTGTCGGTGGCCTTGCCATCGACCAGCGTCTTGGCGACAGCATCGACCAGAACGGTGCCGACAACGACGCCGTCGGCATATTTGCCGATCTCTTCGGCATCCTGGGCGGTCTTGATGCCGAAGCCGACGGCAACGGGCAGATCGGTGTGCTTCTTGATGCGCTGGACGGCATCGCCCACGGCAGCGCGCGACTTGATGGCGGCGCCGGTAATGCCGGTCATCGACACGTAGTAGACAAAGCCCGAGGTGTTGTTGAGCACAGCGGGCAGGCGCTTGTCGTCGGTGGTGGGGGTGGTCAGGCGGATGAAGTTGATGCCGGCTTTGAGTGCCGGGATGCAGAGTTCGGCATCTTCCTCGGGCGGCAGATCGACGATGATCAGGCCGTCGACCCCGGCGGCGTTGGCCGCTTCCAGGAATTTGTCGACGCCGAAAATGTAGATCGGGTTGTAGTAACCCATCAGCACGATGGGCGTGTGCTCATCCTTGCGGCGAAAGTCCTCCACCATGCCGAGGACGCCGCGCAGAGTCTGGCCCGAGGCGAGGGCGCGTTGGCCGCCGAGCTGGATGGCGACACCATCGGCCATCGGATCGGAAAAGGGCATGCCCAGCTCGATAATGTCGGCGCCGGCCTGCGGCAGGGCTTCAAGGATCGCCTGGCCAGTGGCAAGGTCGGGATCGCCGGCCATGACGAATGTAACGAAGGCCGGACGGCCCTCGGCCTTGACCGCGGCAAAGCGCGCTTCGATGCGAGACGACATAAGCGGGTTTCCCATTTTCCGGTCTGGGGTTTAGGGGGGCGAGGGGGATGGAGTCAATCATCCGTGGTGCCACGCCCTCGTGGTTCGAGGCGCTGAAGAAGCGCACCTCACCATGAGGGCTGTTGTTGGCTTGGAGTATCAGTAGTCCTCATGGTGAGGTGCGAGCCCTTCGCGAGCCTCGAACCACGAGGGCGTGGCGCGATTGCCTAGCGTTCCTCGCATTCGCTCAGCACGGCGCCGATGGAAATCGGGGCGCTGTCGTTGGGGAAGCTGGCATGGGCCAGCTCTTCGGTCCCGACGCGGTAGCTGACCTGGATCGAGGTTTCGGCGCCCAGCACATATTCGACCAGGCCCATCGCCTCGTCGGCGCTGAGGCGCAGGCGGATGGTGGGGCCGCTGCCGGAATCGAAGCTCTCGGCGGTGGTCGGAATCGGGTCGTATTCGCCACCATCGGCGGCGACCGAGATCGGCACGGACATGTCGGCCAGCTTGGTTTCCGCCGTGATCGGCAGGCCGGTCTCGAAGGTCGCGGTCAGGCCATCGGGCATGCAGGCAATGCTGAGCGCGGGATCCTGCTTCTCGAGGGCCACACGGGCACCCTTGCCGATGCGGGCGCCCGTCGCCACGTCGCGGGCCACAAAGGTCATCCAGGCATGAGCCGGCACAGCACCCATGAGCAGCAGGCCGGCGACAAGTGCAGCGCGGCCGGTGCGCATGGCTAGAGCAGACCCAGCAGATTGCCGATGGTCTCGACGTCCTTGTCGCCGCGACCGGAGAGGCACAGCACGATGGACTGGTCCTTGCCCATTGATGGCGCCAGCTTCATCACCTGTGCCAGGCCGTGCGCCGATTCCAGCGCCGGAATGATGCCCTCCATGCGGGTCAGCAACTGGAACGCCTCGACGGCTTCGCCGTCGGTAATCGGCGCATAGGTGACGCGCTTGCTGTCATGCAGGAAGGAGTGCTCGGGGCCGACGCCGGGATAGTCGAGACCGGCGGAGATGGAGTGGCCTTCGAGAATCTGCCCGTCCTTGTCCTGCAGCAGGTAGGTGCGGTTGCCATGCAGCACGCCGGGGCGACCGCCGGTCATCGAGGCGGCATGGCCGTTCTCGACATCGATGCCGTGGCCACCGGCCTCGGCGCCGTAGAGCGCGACGGAGGGATCATCGAGGAAAGCATGGAACGTGCCGATGGCGTTGGAGCCGCCGCCGACGCAGGCGACCACCGCGTCGGGCAGCCTGCCCTCTTCAGCCTTGAACTGTTCCTTGAGCTCGGTGCCTATGACGGATTGGAAGTCGCGCACCATTTCCGGATAGGGATGCGGACCGGCGGCGGTGCCGATCAGGTAATAGGTGGTGTCGACATTGGTCACCCAGTCGCGCAAAGCCTCGTTCATGGCATCCTTGAGCGTGCCGGCGCCGGCGGTCACCGGACGGACCTCCGCGCCCAGCATCTTCATGCGCAGCACATTGGGCTTCTGGCGCTCGACGTCGGTGGCGCCCATGAAAATGGTGCAGGGCAGTTCGAACTTGGCGCAGACGGTTGCCGTGGCCACGCCATGCTGGCCGGCGCCGGTTTCGGCGATGACGCGGGTCTTGCCCATGCGCTTGGCCAGCAGGATCTGGCCCAGGCAATTGTTGATCTTGTGGCTGCCGGTATGGTTCAGCTCTTCGCGCTTGAGCCAGACTTTGGCGCCACCCAGATGCTTACTGAGGCGTTCAGCATAGTAGAGCGGGCTGGGGCGGCCGGTATAGTGGATGGCGAGGTGCTTCACCTCGGCCTGGTAGGCCGGATCAACCTTGGCGGCACGGTAGTGCTGCTCGAGATCGAGGATCAGCGGCATCAAGGTTTCGGCGACGAAGCGCCCGCCATAGAGGCCGAAGCGGCCATCTTCGTCCGGGCCGTTGCGCAGGGAGTTGATGCCGGTGGTATCCACGTGTGCCTCAAAATGCTTCGGTGCCTGCACCCTCCCTCCATCGTGGAGGGAAGGCGCGCAGCGCCAAGTGTGGGGTGGCCACGCGAAGCGAATACGGAGCGAGCCGCACCCGACCCGGTCGGGCCGCCCTCCCCGCATGGGGAGGGAGAATGAAGACTATACGGCGGCGCGGGCGTTTCGGATGAATGCCTCGATCAGCCGTTTGTCCTTGACGCCAGGCGCGCTTTCCACCCCGGAGGATACGTCCACCCCTGCGGGGCGCACAGTCCTGATGGCGTCGGCAACGGTCAGCGGCGTCAGGCCACCGGAAAGCATGAAGGGGATAGACGGGTCAAGCGCCTTGAGCAGGGCCCAGTCGAAGGTATCGCCCAATCCGCCCGGCCGGTCGGCGCCCTTGGGCGGCTTGGCATCGAGCAGCACGCGGTCGACCACGTCGAGAAAATCGGCGACATGGGCCACGTCTTCAGCCGTGCCGATGGGCAGCGCCTTCATGATTTCGACGCCGGCCTCGGCCTTGATGGCCTCGGCGCGATGCGGGGTTTCGGGGCCGTGCAGCTGGATCCAGTCCGGACCAAGCGCCGCGACTTCGGCTACGCAGGAATTATCCGGGTTGACCAGCACCACGCAGGTTTCGATACGGCCGCGGGCCAGCGAGATCAGGTCGCCAAGCTGGTCGATCGACACATGCCGGGGCGAGCGCGAAAAGTGCATGAAGCCCACCATGTCGGCGCCAGCCGCAATGGTCGTTTCCAGCAGTTCAGGGGTCTTGATGCCGCAAATCTTGATAATCAGGGGGTCGGCCATGGCGTCGCTCAACGGAGCTCCAGGATATCGTCGACTTCGCCGACGCCGCTACCGGCGGGGCGCTGGCTCTTGCGCAGGCCTTCGAGCTCACCATTGAGCAGGTGGGCCTCGCGCCGCCAGTGTTTTTCGCGCTTGCGGTGATGACCCTGGGCGAACCACGTCGCAATGCCGCCCAGCAAGACGCCAACGAGCAGCACGACATAGAGCACCACGAACATGGGAACGCCGTAGCCGGGCGTCGTCGCGGTATCGACCGCGGTGAAGGGATTGAAGTTGACCGCCACGAAATGGCGGTTCGCCAGGGCGAAGACGATCAGCGCCACCGAAAGTGGCACCAGCACCAGCCAGCCGACTATTCTATTGACCATCAGTCGCCTTAGCTTGTGTGGACGGTTGGGTGATGACGGGCTGCAAATGCCAGTTTCCTGCGCTTCCGGTGCTCACGTACAACAGTACGCTCCGCTCCGGTTCTCGAAAACCACCATTTTCGCCTCGTCTTGACCCAACCGTCCACACAATCTGGTCCGTTGGGCTTTGCCCGTTACGAACGGTTGAGCCGCTCGCGGATTTCCTTGCCGGCCTTGAACTGGGGAACATACTTTTCGCCCACATCAACCTGCTCGCCTGTCCGCGGGTTCCGTCCCACGCGGGCCGGGCGGTTCTTCACCGAAAAAGCGCCGAAGCCGCGCAGTTCGACGCGGTCACCCCGGGCCATCGCATCCCCGATCTCGTCGAGGATGGCATTGACGATATTTTCGATATCGCGCTGGAACAGATGTGGATTTTCCGCCGCGAGCTTCTCGACGAGTTCCGACTTGATCATCCCTGGCTCCAGTTGGCAGGCCGCCGCCTCATTGGATCACGAGGCCGAGCCAACCTGCCAAAGCGAAACCAGCCCGTCAAGCGTGATGGGGCCATCGAGCAAACCGAGTGCGGCGCGGGCCTGGCCATTGAGGAAGGTTCCAAGAAGGTCAAAGCCTTGTTCCGGACGTGGCCAGACGGTTCTGACGTCGAGATCGAGCGCCACCTCACGCTCGGCCTCGAGCCAGGCAATGGCCTCGAGCTCACCGCCGATTTCGTCGATCAGGCCGCTTTCGACGCCGACGCGGCCGGTTACGATGCGGCCATCGGCCAAAGCCAGCGTGGCCGTGCGGTCCATGCCGCGCCGTTCGGCGACGATATCGACGAACCACTGGAAGCTGTCATCGACCAGGGCCGCAATCGAGGCGCGCGGGGCGCCCTCCATCGGCTCGTCGAAATCGGGCTCGGCCTTGAGCGGGCCGGAGGCCACCTTGTCGAGGTCGACGCCGATGGTTTCGAGCAGCTTGCCGGCGTTGACGTGCTGATAGAGCACGCCGATCGAGCCGACGATGGAGAGGCGCCGGGCAAAGATGCGGTCGGTGGCAATGGCTGTCATGTAGGCCGCCGATGCACCCAGCTCCTTGATCACGGCGACGGTAGGCTTGGCGGCGCGCAGCTGGCCGAGGGCCTCGTAGAGCTCCTCGCCACCAGCCGTGGTGCCGCCGGGTGAATTGATGGCGATGATGACGGCCTTGACGCTGTCATCTTCGGCCAGAGCCTCGATCTCGGCCAGCCGCGCCGGATCGGTGGCGATGGTGCCATCGATGACCAGCCGGGCAATATGGTCGCTAACGGGCGCCTCGGGCAGCGCAAAGCGACCCAGGCCCACAGTGACGGCGATCGCCAGCGCGATGAAGGCCAGCAGGCGCCAGAGCCCGCGCGACTTGCGGTAAGAATAGGCGGCGATGGTGGCGTGGGAGTCGGACGTGCGCTGGTCGGTCATGACGGCCTCGGCATTCAGGTGAGCGCAGCTAGACCCGCTGTTGCCGGTTTTGGCAAGCCGCGTCTAGCCGGCCTTCTTGGCTGCGCGCTTCTCCTGGGCGACCACATAGGCGCGCAGGGCTTTGTTGATGTCGGTCTGGTAGCCCTTGCCGTTCTTGGCGTGACGCTTGAACCAGTCGAGGATATCGGCGTCGAGGCGAAGCGTGGTCTGCTTCTTCATCAGCCGATACATCATGCCCTGCTTGGCGTTCTTGAAGAACTCGTCATCAAGCTCGGGGATGTCGGAGAAGTCGATCTCGCTGTCGGGCCGATCGGCCAAGGCGTTCATACGCTCGATCTGCTCGGCAGTGAGGGGCCCAGGCACATAGCGAACGAATTTAGGACTCTCGTCGTTCATAAAGCTTCCTTTCTACCCTTGATGCCGGTCGCGCCGAGATGATCCTGACAATCAGGTCTCCGCCAGAAATCTGCCGCCTCGTATGCACCACCAGCAAAATCGCCGCCGGGCCAAAGTGACCAATGGTCTTGAAACGCTCTTCCCCGTCGACCGTTCTCGCCGGCAGGGTCAGTTCGTGTGGATCCCGGAAGACGGTCGCAGCGTCCTCAAAGTAGACGCCATGTTTTACGAGGTTGCGTAACTTCTTATTCTCGTCCCATTCGAATTCCACGCGCAGTCCCCCTCCGCGTTTGTCGCAAATGTAACTACAAATTTGTAACTACACAAGCGGCTTGACCATGAACTTGGCCGCGGCCTCGTAGCTGGTCAGTTTCGCGTCCAGTTCCGGCGCCTTGACGGCGCGGAAGCCATGCTTGTGCCAGAAGGGCAAAGAGCCGTTGACGGCGACGAGGCTGATATTGGCGAAGCCGGCGGCGCGGGCATGGCGCAGGATTTCGCCGACGATCATGGCGGCGGCGCCGGTGCCGCGCGCCTTGGGGAGGATGGCCAGGTCGTGGAGATAGTAGGTGTCGGCATCGTCGGGCAGCGCGCCGAGGAGGGAATTGAGTTCGGGTAGTGCCTTGTAGCGCCAGGGGTGGCTGAGCAGGTAGCCGGCGGGGATGCCGTCGAGCTCGAGCAGGCGCGTGCCATCGGGATAGAGCCGCTGCCGCTCGGCGAAGACAGCAGTGTCCTCGGGAAAGGCCGGATGCACCTGCTCTGCAATGGCTTCCACTGCCGGCAGGTCGAGCGTCGTCAGGGGCCGCCAGTGCATCGCGTGACTCATACTGTTCTTAAAAAGCAAAAGGCCCGCGCTGGGAAGCGCGGGCCTGATGATTGCTGCGACAGAATTACTTCTCGTCGCGGCCCTTGAGCGCAGCGCCCAGGATGTCGCCGAGCGAAGCGCCCGAATCCGACGAACCATAGGCAGCCACGGCTTCCTTTTCTTCGGCGATCTCAAGTGCCTTGATCGACAGCTGGATACGCGCGGTCTTGCGGTCGTACTGGGTGACGCGTGCGTCGACCTTTTCGCCCTTGGAGAAACGCTCCGGGCGCTGGTCGTTGCGGTCGCGGCTGAGATCAGCACGACGGATGAAGGCGGTGAGTTCGCTGTCGGCGATGCGGACTTCAATGCCCCCATCATTGACTTCGATGACCGTACCGGTCACGACGCCACCCTTGCGGATGCCACCGGCTTCGCCAGCATCGCTGCTGCCCGAAGCGCCGGCAGAGGTGCCTTCGCCAGCGGCAAGCTGCTTGATGCCAAGCGAGATGCGTTCCTTTTCGACATCAACATCGAGGACCTTGGCCGAAACCATGTCACCGCGGTTGTAGTCTTCAAGGGCCACTTCGCCCGACTTCTGCCAGTCGAGGTCGCTGAGGTGAACCATGCCGTCCACATCGCCGTCGAGGCCGATGAACAGGCCGAACTCGGTCTTGTTCTTGACTTCGCCTTCGATGACCGAACCAACGGGGAACTTCTCGGCGAAGCTTTCCCATGGGTTCTGCAGGGTCTGCTTGAGACCGAGCGAGATACGGCGCTTGTCCGGATCGACTTCCAGCACGACGACTTCGACTTCCTGGGAGGTCGAGACGATCTTGCCGGGATGGACGTTCTTCTTGGTCCAGCTCATTTCGGAGACGTGGATCAGGCCTTCGATGCCGGGCTCGAGTTCAACAAAAGCACCGTAGTCGGTGATGTTGGTGACGCGGCCGGTGAACTTGGCTTCAATCGGATACTTGGCTTCGATGCCATCCCATGGATCAGCCTGAAGCTGCTTCATGCCCAGCGAGATACGGTGGCTCTCGTGGTTGATGCGCACGATCTGGACCTTGATGGTCTCGCCGATCGTCAGCACTTCGGATGGGTGGTTCACACGACGCCATGCGATGTCGGTGACGTGCAGCAGGCCGTCAATGCCGCCGAGATCAACGAACGCACCGTAATCGGTGATGTTCTTGACCACGCCGTCGACAACCTGGCCCTCTTCGAGCTGCTGGACGATTTCCGAACGCTGTTCCGCGCGGGACTCTTCGAGGATAGCGCGACGCGAGACAACGATGTTGCCGCGACGCTTGTCCATCTTCAGAATCTGGAACGGCTGCAGCACGTTCATGAGCGGCGCGATATCGCGGATCGGACGGATGTCCACCTGCGAACGCGGCAGGAAGGCGATGGCGCCTTCGAGGTCGACCGTGAAGCCGCCCTTGACCTGGTTGAAGATGGTGCCTTCAACGCGCTCGTTGTTGTTGTACATGACTTCGAGCTTGACCCAGCTCTCTTCACGACGGGCCTTCTCGCGCGACAGCACGGCTTCGCCGGCAGCGTTTTCGACGCGGTCGACATAGACCTCGACGATCGAGCCAACCTTGATGGTGCCGTCACGGCCAGCCTGGCCGAATTCCTTGAGGGCGATACGACCCTCGGTCTTGAGACCGACGTCGATGATCGCCAGGTCCTTTTCGATCGCAACGACAGTGCCCTTGACGACGGCACCCTCTAGCGGCTCGTTGTCGACAAACGAGTCCATCAACAGCGATTCAAAGTCTTCTTTCGTCACAGTTTGCTGTGCCAAATATCTTCTCCGTTGCACCGGTGGTTGAGGTGAAACCGGGGCCCGCCATCTCGCAAAACGAGTATGCCGGCGCGCGAGCGCCCGATCGAACGTTGATTTGAGATTGTTCCCGGCAGCGACGCTGGGTGATCACCGGGACGACGAACACCCAAGGTTGGATTTGAGGCTTATTCAGCCCCTGCCTTGAGCGCCATGGTCCGATCGACGATCGCGACGGCTGCGCGGAGTGCGGCCTCTATATCGAGAAGCGTGGTGTCGAGCAAGTGCGCGTCATCGGCTTTATAGAAACCGCCATGGGGATTGGCCATGTCACGGGCGTCCCGTTCTTCAATCTGGTGATAGAGGGCGTAGCGATCAACCACCTGACCGCGCGCTTCGAGTTGGCGGGCGCGGCGTTCCATGCGGGCCTTGCTGTCGGCCTGGATGAAGAGCTTTACATCAGCCTCGGGCGCGATGACGGTGCCAATATCGCGGCCGTCGAGCACGGCGCCACCGTCCTGGCCGGCGAATTCGCGCTGGTAGTCGAACAGAGCATGGCGCACCGCGCCGATCACGGCCACCTTGCTGGCGAGGTTGCCGATCTTGCTCGACAACAGGAATTCCGGCTCGATGTCGTTTTCATCGAGCGTCTGCGCCGCCGCGATGGCGCGCTGCTCGAATTCGGGGTCGTTTTCATATTGCTCGACGGCGCGCCCGACGGCTCGATAGAGCAGTCCGGTATCGAGATAGGGCAAGTTGTAGTGACGGGCGAGGCCCGAGGCCAGCGTACCCTTGCCCGACGCGGCAGGTCCATCCACGGCAATGATCATGTCAGCGTCCCTTCATCGGCGGGAAGCGCCCGCCCGCTGCGGTCATCGCCGCCACGAAATCCGGATAGACCGTTTCGATCGCCCCGGCATCGTCTACCGTCACCTTGTGCCGGCTGGCCAGCCCCAGCACCAGAAATGCCATGGCCACCGCGGCATCGCCGCGCGTCACGACCGTTCCTCCACCATCGACCTTGCCATTGCCTGATATGACGAGGCTGTCCTCGCCCTCGGTAACGCTGACCTTGTTGGAGGCAAGCCCGGCTGCGATGGTCGCCAGGCGGTCGCTCTCGCCCTGCCGCAGACTGGCCAAACCCTCGATCCGCGTCTCGCCGACGGCAAAGGCGGCGGCGACGGCCAGAACGGCAATATCGTCGATCATGGCGGCAGCATGGGCCGCGTCGATGCGCACGCCCTTCATCCGTGACGAACGCACCCGCAGGTCCGCCACATGTTCGCCGCCCATTTCACGCTGGTTGAGGAACTGGATGTCACCGCCCATTTCGAGCAGCGTATCGACAAGCCCGGATCGCAAAGGATTGGCCAGAACGTTCTCGACCACAAGGTCCGATCCCGGTGTGACCAGTGCCGCGACGACACCATAGGCTGCTGCAGACGGATCGCCAGGCACGACCAGCCGCCGGGGCGGCGTCAGGGGGCTGCGGCCAGCCAGGGTGATGGTCACGCCGCCGGTTTCGTCTGGTGTCACCGTGATGGCGGCGCCAAAGCTCGCCAGCAGCTTTTCGGTATGGTCGCGCGTGGCCACGCTTTCGCGGATCGTGCTGGTTCCCGATATCTGCAGGCCCGCCAGCAGCAGTGCCGACTTGATCGCCTCGCTGGCCGCCGTCTGCCGAACCGGCAGCGGCAGGCTCGACCCGCGGAAGGTCAGCGGCAGCCGGCCGTCGCGCGCATCAACTTCGCGCGCACCGGTCGCGCCGAGCGCTTCGAGCAGGCCATGCATCGGCTGCTGCATCAGGGTCGGTCCCCCGATCAGCCGGCTGGTGAAATCATAGGGCGCCGCCAGACCCAGCACGAGCGGCACGGCCGCGCCCCAGTTGCCGAAGTCCATGGGACCGCGCGGTTCGAGCAGGCCGCCGACGCCCAGCCCGTGCACCTGCCAGGTGCCGTCCTGGCCCTCGATGCGCACGCCGAGCTGCCGCAGGGCCGCTACGGTGGCCCGGATATCGGCGCTTTCAGGCACCCCTTCGAGGCTGGTGCGCCCGACTGTAAGCGCTGCCACGCACAGCACCCGGTGCGCGATCGATCGGTCGCCTGGCGTGACCATACGGCCGGTCAGCGGATCGGCGCCGTGGCTGGCAAGGGGCGTGTGGTTTGCGTCTGGCTCGGTCATTTCGGCTCGGGTCTGGACGGACCGGGCTTAACACGGTCGCCGACCCGATTGCCACCACCCCGGTTGCAGCAAGGGCCAGCTCTCCACATTTTCGGTTTGACAGGGGCCAGGTTTGCCCATAACCGGACTGACCGAACCGGGGCAGGTTCGATGTTTTCCGCCCCGACAAACCCTTTCCACGAGGAACACGATGGCCAGTTCCGAACGCGGCACCAAGCGGACCGATCCCGAGACCGGGAAGAAGTTCTACGACCTTAACCTGGATCCGATCGTCTCGCCCTATACCGGCAAGAGCTATCCGCGCTCCTATTTCGAAGCTGTGCTGACCGGCAAGGCGGCGGCTGTTGCCGCTCGCGCCAAGGCGGAAGATGAGGAAGAGGAAGTCGAAGAGGAGGTCGAGGACGTCGCGGCCCCCGAAATCGTCTCGCTCGAGGATGCCGATGCCGAGGAAGCCGGCGACGAGGAAATCCCGGAGACCGAGGATGTCGAAGTCGACGAGGAGCTCGGCGACGATGACGCCGACGTGTTCCTCGAAGAGGACGAAGACGAGGACGACGAGCTGGGCTTTGACGTCGGCGGCGACGAAGACCGTTGATTCTGCATGATTTTTTTGTCGGCTGACACAGTCAGCCGGCCAAAGAAAAAAGTGTCATTTAGGCACTTGCGTGGTGGGGGATCATCCAATAGGTTCCGCCTCGCTTCGGACGGCTTAGGCTCCGAAACACCCAATGGAATGGGGCCATAGCTCAGCTGGGAGAGCGCTTGCATGGCATGCAAGAGGTCAGCGGTTCGATCCCGCTTGGCTCCACCAGCCTTCGCTGCTCCGCAGCTTCGGCTCGGCAAGCCCTAGTGGCTAAGCTGAATGTTTGCGGACATAACAGGCGAAGGCTGTCGCGTCGGAGTTGCTCTGGCAACGGAGACGGACCGATCTTCCAGTAGCTTCGGCTTGGCAAGCCCTCGGGGCTAAGCCGAATGTTTGCGGACATGACAGGCGAAGGCTGCCGCGTCGGAGTTGCGTTTGCAACGGAGACGGACTGATTGTCCCACAGACTCGATTTGACCCTGCCCGATGTCCGGTTAAGCTCCGGTCATGCAATACGTCTATATACTCCGCAGTTTATCCGACCCAGAGCGTCATTACGTCGGCACCACTGCCGATCTGAAGGCGCGTTTGGCCAAGCACAATGAAGGTGGGGTCGCCCACACCTCGAAGTATGGCCCCTGGAGGATCAAGACCTACCTTGCCTTTGACGATGAAGCGCAGGCGTTCGGGTTTGAGACCTACCTGAAGACGGGCTCCGGGCGGGCCTTTGCGAAGAAGCGGCTATGAGCAGCTGCTGACAAGAATTGACGCTTCTCCGGGGCTCCCTTCGTGGGTATTCCGAAAGATCAGGTTCCGTCTTGCCCAAAGCTCCCATCGTCCTCGAATCCATCCGCGCCCGCCACCTCTGGATCCGCGCCCAACGGCTCGACACGGCCGCGCCGTTTGGCGATGCGCCTGAGGCGACGCAGGCTGCCATTGCCCATCTGGGCTATGTGCAGATCGACACCATCAACGTCATCGAGCGCTGCCATCACCACATCCTGTGGTCGCGTATCCCTGGTTATCGACGCGCCCACCTGGTCCAGGCACAAGCGGCGGACAAATCGGTGTTTGAATATTGGACACATGCGCTGAGTTATGTGCCATCAGCCGATCTGCCGTTCTTCCTGCCCGCGATGAAACTGTATCGCGAGACGCCCAGCCGCTGGTTCGGCTCGGTGACGCCGGACGAGGTGCGCAAGATGACGAGGCGCCTCAAGACGGAGGGACCGCTGTCCATCCGCGATATCGGCGACGATGAACTGGTCGACAAGACCCATCTCTGGGGCAGCCGCAAGCCGAGCAAGCGGGTACTCGAAATGATGTTCTTCCAGGGGCTGGTGACGGTCTCGGCGCGGCAGGGCATGCTCAAGACCTATGACCTGATGGGACGCCACTTCGCGACCCTGCCTAAGCCGGCCACCGAGCGACAGGTCATCGCCTATAAGCTCGACCGCGCCTTGCGCAGCCAGGGCGTGGTGAGTCTGGATTCCATCTGCCATCTGGATGCGCCGAGCAAGAAGGCGGTCAAGGAACTGATCGACAGCCGCGTGCGCCGCAGGCTGCTGATGCCGGTGACGATAGAGGGGGCGGAAAAGGTGCCGCATTGGGCGGCGCCGGAGACGCTTGAGGCGACAGCCGGCGAGCCACCTGATCTGGTGCATATCCTGTCGCCGTTCGATCCACTGATCATCCAGCGCAAGCGGCTCAAGTTCTTCTTCGGCTATGAGCACATTTTCGAAGCCTATGTGCCGGCGGCAAAGCGCCAGCTCGGCTATTTCGCCCTGCCGGTGCTGATGGGCGACCGCATCGTGGCGGCGCTTGATCTGAAGACGGACCGGGCCGCTGGCAAGCTGCTGGTGCAGAAGCGGACGGATTTCGCCGAGGTGGGGGCCGAAGGGCAGATGGCGATCGATGAGGCGCTGGGGCGGTTCGAGCGGTTCCAGCTGGGGGATTAAGGTGCCACGCCTCGTGGTTCGAGGGTCGCTGCGCTCCCGCCTCACCATGAGGCTACTGGGAGCTCGATTCCATAGTAGCCCTCATGGTGAGGTGCGAGTTCTTCACGAGCCTCGAACCACGAGGGCGTGGCGCCGAGCGGTTCCGCCGCTCACCGCCATTCGGTCACAGTTCTCATGGCCCTTTCACCTGAAATTGCTCCACTGGAGCAATTCGCCTTTGTCCGGTTCGAAGCTTTCCATCCTACCAATGCCGCGCTAAAAGCCTTGCCGCGAGTTGGAGACACCCATGGCGACCTATACCGATATTGCCCGGCGGGTGTACGACCACACCTGGAAGCTCGACCCGATCGTGCGGAGCCTGCTCGATACCGATTTCTATAAACTGCTGATGCTGCAGATGATCTGGGGGCTCTACCCCAAGGTCGATGCCACGTTCTCGCTGATCAATCGCACCAAGTCGGTCAAGCTCGCCAACGAGATCGACATCGACGAGTTGCGAGCGCAGCTCGATCATGCCCGGACGCTGCGCTTCACCAAGAAGGAAATGATCTGGCTGGCCGGTAACAGCTTTTATGGCTCCAAGCAGATTTTCGAGCCGGCCTTTCTCAAATGGCTCGAAACATTCAGCCTGCCGGAATATTCGCTCGAGAAGCGCAACGGCCAGTTCGTGCTCGAATTCCCCGGCCTGTGGCTCGAAACCTCGATGTGGGAAATTCCGGCGCTCGCCATCATCAATGAACTGCGTGGTCGCGCCGCGATGAAGCATTATGGGCCGTTTACGCTCGACGTGCTCTATGCCCGCGCCAAAGCCAAGATGTGGGAAAAGGTCGAGCGGCTGCAGAAGCTGCCGGACCTGCGCATCTCCGATTTCGGCACCCGTCGCCGGCATTCGTTCCTATGGCAGCGCTGGTGCGTCGAGGCGCTCAAGGAAGGTATCGGCGAGGCCTTTACCGGCACGTCCAACGTCAAGTTGGCCATGGACAATGATCTCGAAGCGCTGGGCACCAATGCGCATGAGCTGCCGATGGTGCTGGCGGCTCTCGCCAAGACCGATGAGGCGCTGATGGCCGCGCCCTATCAGGTGTTGCAGGATTGGGAGAGCTACTACGGCGGCAACCTCAAGATCGTGCTGCCCGACGCCTTCGGCACGGACAGCTTCCTCAAGCATGCGCCCGACTGGGTGGCCGACTGGACCGGCTTCCGCCCCGATTCTGCTCCCGCCATCGAAGGGGGCGAACGCATCATCGCCTGGTGGAAATCGCGGGGCCGCGATCCGCGCGAGAAGCTCTTGATCTTCTCTGACGGTCTGGACGTCGACATGATCGAGGAGGCCTATATCCACTTCGACGGCAAGGTGCGCATGGCCTTTGGCTGGGGCACCAACCTCACCAACGATTTCGAGGGCTGTGCCCCCGATGGCCCCAATCCGGGGCTCGATCCGATCTCCATCGTGGCCAAGGTGAGTGAGGCCAATGGCCGCCCCGCCGTCAAGCTCAGCGACAATCCGGCCAAGGCGACCGGCGAGCCTGAGGAGATTGCCCGCTACGTCAAGTTGTTCGGCGATGCCGGACGGGTGGAGCACGCCGTCAAGGTGTGATGGCGCTGCCACAGCGCCGGCAAAGCTGTCGCTGTGGAGAACCCGATGCAGCCTTTCGGCGTTAAGGCCTCGGGAACATCCGCGCGCTAGCTTTCGCTCCGGGGGCTCCCTCAGGGGCCAAGATGACGCTTGAATTGATCGATATCGCCGTGCGGGACAAGGCGCCCCATCCACGGTTGGAGGGCCGCACAACCGGCCATGTGCGCGCCGTGCTCAGCGAGACGCAGGACGGCCACGAGCAGACGCACGAACTGGCTATTCCGGTATGGGCCGATATGGCCGATGGCGCGAGCGATGCTGACATCGACATGGCGCTGATGCTCAAGGCTGCACGGATTATCGCGCGGCTCAAGGCGAGTTTGGGCGGTCCGGTCGCTTGACCTACGCCTTGTTGGCCAGGCCTTCGAGAAAGTCGCGTTGGCTGCGCGACAGACCGCCGACTCGCGGCGCCGGCGCCTGTGGCTGTGCCGGTGCTTCTACGGAGACATGGCGATATTTGGGGGCATGCGCGTAATAGGCCGCGGCCCGGGCCAGCACGGCCTCGCGACGCAGGCGGCGTTCGTCGCGCACGAACCAGGTGATCGTCACGATCACGATCGCCCACATCGCCACAACCTGCCAAACCATCGCCGCCTCCATGAAATCAAGGCAGCTATAGCTAACGAAGCGCTAACGGGCGAACGGATGTCGCCGTTAGCATTACTGGGTAAAGTTGTATGGATCAGGCGGTGCCCGGACTACGCCACCTTCGCCGGCAAGCTCTTGCCACGGTTCAGGCTCACCAGCATGGCGCGGACATCATCCTCGGCCGCCTTGGTGACCCGCTTGCGGTTATCGGTCTCGCTCAGCGGTCGCGGCACCCCGAAGGCCACCGTCACGTCCTTGACCGGGCCGCCCAGGATTTCGCGGATATTCTGCCTGACCGACTTGGACTTGATCCAGGCGATCAGCGATCGATCGGTGCGGCCGACGGGTAGCCCCTGGAGCCTGACATAGGCGATGGTCAGCGGCTGGATCAGAACGTCCCTGGCGCCCGCATCGATCATGGCATGCTGCGCCGCGCCGACCAGTGCCGAGCGGAAGGGCAGCACATGAGTGCCGATATCGGACTGGCCCTCGGCGAACAGCAGCACGGCATTGCCACCAGCCATGTGGGCGCCCATTTCGGTCGCGGTGCGGCCGGCATCGCTGCGCCGGGTGCGATCGACGAAAATAGTCTTCTGCAGCCGCGCCATCATGCCCACAAAAAACCACTCGCCCACCTCGCGCTTGGCGACGAAGGTGACATCTGCGACGGAGCCGATTGCGATGATATCGGTCCAGGAAATGTGGTTTGAGACCAGCAGCGTGGCGCGCCCGGTGGCCGGCTGGCCGATGACGGTGACGCGCAGACCCAGGAATATGCAGCCGACGCGGTGGAAGAAGCGTGGCAGCACATTCCAGAACGGCAGCCTGAACGCGTTGATCAGCGCCTGGGCCGGAATGACGACGATGAGGACGGGGATGTAGACGAAGACGAAGAACAGCACGCGGAAGATCATTTTTTCCCCTTGCCGTCTCCCTCGATCGGCACCGCATAAAGCTCGAGCCGGTGATCGACCAGCCGATAGCCGAGCCGCTTGGCGATGACCTCCTGGATGGCCTCGATTTCCTCGTTGCGGAACTCGATGACGCTGCCCGAGCGGATGTCGATCAGGTGGTCGTGATGCTCGTCGGGAATGAGCTCGAAGCGGGCGCGGCCATCCTTGAAGTCGTGCTTGGTGACCAGACCTGCCTCTTCGAACAGGTTGACCGTGCGATAGACGGTCGAGAGGGAAATGCGGTCGTCCACCGTGGAGGCGCGGCGATAGAGCTCTTCCACATCAGGATGATCGGTTGCCGCCTCGATCACCCTTGCGATGACGCGGCGCTGGTCGGTCATCCGCATGCCCTTGGCGACGCAGGCCTCTTCCAGCGTTGGATCCGTCTGGCCTCTGCTCACGCGCCGCCTCCGCTCTGCTCAGTGATCCAGACCGGGTTACCCAAGATCGCGCGCCATGACAAGCGCGGTGGCAGCCGAGCCATCCGGCTTGGGATAGTAGCCCTTGCGCGCGGAAATGGTGGTAAAGCCCGCCTTGCCATAGAGCTTGATGGCGGCGGCATTGTCTTCGCTGACTTCGAGGAACATGCGGCGGGCGGGCGACATCATCAGATCGTCGAAGGTGGCCTTGAGCAAGGCCTGGCCGACGCGCTTGCCGCGCCATTTGGGATCGACGGCAATGGTCAGCAGTTCGGCCTCGTCGGCGGCGATGCGAATGAGCGCGAAGCCGGCGATTTTCCGCTTGGCGTCGCAAGCCACATAGACCGGCGTATCGGCCTCGTTGAGGAAGCTGGTGAACTCGCCCGCCGGCCAGCCGCGATAGAAGCCCTGGGCGTGAATGCGGGCCAGATCGCTGGCGTCCTTGGGCTGCCCAGGCTCGATATGCAGGCCCGCTGGAGCCATCCACAGCTTGATCATGAATTGAGCCTTTCGATCCGGGCCGCCGTCTGCGGCTTGGCGTCGGCATCCCTGACATAGTTGGGGTCGGGCGGATGGGTCAGGGGATCAGCGGTCGCGCCGTAACGGGCGACAAGGCCAATATCGACGAAGGGCGAGCTGATCAGCGTCGTGCCTGGCACCGTCGCCGCCTGGGCGATCACCATAGGCAGCAGGTCAGCCTGGGTGAGCGGCTGGCCCGGGCCGGCAAAGGTCTGGAAATAGGCTTCGTCCCGCCGCGCATCGAGCAGGACCGTGCTGGGGCCTTCGGCGCTCAGAGACAGGGCCAGGAGGCTCGGCACGCCGATGACCGGGATACCGCGTGCGAGGCCAATGCCGCGCGCGGCGCTGAGGCCGATGCGCAGGCCGGTAAACGAGCCCGGACCTGTGGTGGTCACTACGCGTGTCAGGTCCGCATAGGTCGCGCCGTGGCGGGCCATCAGCGCGGCGATGCGGCCGAAGATCAGCTCGGCATGGCCGGTGGCGATATCGTCCACCGACACATCCCGCGTACCGTCTGCCAGCAGCAGGCCCAGTTGCAGGCGGGGCGCCGCGGTATCGATTGCGAGCACGGTCATTGGCCGGATGCCTTGTTGCGAGCCCGCGAGGTTTCGGCCAGCAGGCGCTTGGCGGCCTTGCGCTCGGCGGCAATGGTCGCTGCGGCATCGCCCAGATGGGCCAGGCCTTGGCGCTTGGCCAGATCCATCTGCTTCTGCCGCTCGACGGCGGCGGCATGCTTGGCCTCATCCCCGGCGCAATGCGGGCAGCTGACGCCTTCGACATAGGCGGGGTCAGCACGGTCGACTGATGTCAGCGGATGGCGACAGGCCCGGCAGAGTGTCGCATCGCCCTCGACCAGGCCATGGCCCACCGACACGCGCTCGTCGAAGACAAAGCATTCGCCGGCAAAGCGGCTTTGCTCCTGTGGCACCACTTCGAGATATTTCAGGATACCACCGCGCAGGTGGAAGACTTCCTCAAAACCCTTGGAGAGCAGGTAGCTCGACGCCTTCTCGCAACGGATGCCACCGGTGCAGAACATGGCGACCTTCTTGTCGCGCCGCGGATCGAGGTGGGTTTCCACGTAATCCTTGAACTCGGTGAAGCTCTGTGTGCTCGGGTCCAGCGCCCGCTGGAACGTGCCGAGGCCGACCTCGTAGTCATTGCGCGTATCGACCAGCACGACGTCGTTGCGCTCGATCAGCGCGTTCCAGTCCTGGGCCTCGACATAGGTGCCGACGGTCTTGGCCGGATTGGCCTCCGGCGCGCGCAAAGTCACGATTTCCGGCTTGAGGCGGACTTTCATGCGCAGGAACGGCATGTCCTCGGATGTCGAATACTTGACCTCGGCCCCGGCGAGTCGTCCGCCCATCACCGGGCCAGCGAAGAGCCAATCGGCGAGTTCATCGATTGCGGCCTCGGTGCCGGCCACGGTCCCGTTGATGCCTTCTGGGGCGAGGATCAACGTGCCCTTGATGCCGCGCCCACAGCACAGTTCCGCCAGCACCGGCTGGATGGCTTCGGCATCCGGCAGGTCGGCGAATTTATAGATCGCCATCACCTTAAAGGGCGGCTGTCTGGTTTCCATCGGGGTCATGCGTCCGCTCATAGCATCGCAATGGTCTGCGGCCAAACCGAGAAATCGATAGGAGTCTAGACGGGAAGGAGCACAGCTCGCCTGCCTTGGCCACGGCCCCGGTCAACTCGTTCCATCGTGGTAAACAAGGTATTCACAATTAATTATCGCCTAGGAATTTAAGTTGGCAGGAATTTGGGGAGGTCTGTTCATGCGCCTAGCGCGGTTTGCTTTAGTTTCTGGTCTGGCGGTAGCGACCATTGCAACAATCCTGGCAATTTCCAGCCAGGTTCAGGATTTTGATGCCACGCGTCGGGAGCAGGTGCTGGTTGATCAGAGCATCGATCAACTGCTCAGCAGTTCCGAACTTTCAGACGCCACAGCGCGAATCAAGTTCGATGTCGTGCAGGTGCAGCAATGGCTTACCGATATTTCCGCAACGCGGGGGCTCGATGGGCTTGATGACGGCTTTGACCAGGCTGCCAATTATGCCGCCGCCTTCGCGGCCGACTTGGCGACGGCGCGTGCCCTGGCCCTCGAACTCGACGATGCCGAGATGCTGGCGGCGATCGATGGCCTGAACGTAGCCTTTGAGCCCTACTATGCCACCGGCCAGCGCATGGCTCAGGCCTTCGTGGAAAGCGGACCGGCGGGTGGTAACGCGCTCATGGGTGAGTTTGATGCCACAGCGGAGACCATCACCGGAGAACTCGATCGGCTTCAGGGCATCAGCGAAGCCTACCGCGCCCATGTGCAGGCCGTTCGCGAGGACAATACCCGCACCATAGCTGCCGCACGGGACCATCAAGCCCTGGTTCAGGTGTCCACCTTCGGCGTCTTGGTCATCTTCATTGTGCTCATGACGCTATTTGTGGCGGTCTATGTGCTGCGTCGCCTGCGATCGATTTCGGCGCAGCTCCTGACCATCGCCGAGGGCGACTACTCCCTGCCGGTCTATGGCTCCCGCTCCTGGGACGAACTCAAGGCTATCGCCTCTGCCGCTGAAGTGTTCCGCCACAACGGCTTGCGCCTGGCCGAAATGTCGGCCGAGGAGATCGCCCAGTCCACCGCCCGGCGCCAGGAGCGCGCCGCCATGATGCAATCGCTGCAGGATGCCTTTGGCGAGGTCGTTGACGCGGCAGTCGCAGGCGATTTCGGCAAGCGTGTCCCAGCCGGGTTCCAGGACGAGGTGCTCAACCGGCTGGCTGGCAGCGTCAATCATCTGGTTCAGACCATCGATACCGGCCTGGCCGAAACCACTGTGGTCCTGTCAGGACTGGCGCGCTACCAGTTGGGCCTGCGCATGACCGGAGATTTCCAGGGGGCGTTTGCCCGCCTACGCGACGACACCAACGCCGTGGCCGAAATCTCGAACACGTGGTTGGACAGTTGCGCACCTCCTCACGGGCGCTAAAATCGGCCACCGGGGAAATCCTGGCCGGCGCGAACGACCTTGCCGATCGCACCAGCCGCTCGGCCGCTTCCGTCGAGGAAACCGCAGCTGCCATCGAACAGCTCAGCCAGACCGTGCTTGAAAATTCACAGCGCGCCAATGCCGTGGTCGAGACGGTCCAGACCGTCAACCAGACTGCCGAACGCACAGGCCAGGTCATGCAGCAGGCCGAGGATGCCATGGCGCGTATCACGACCTCCTCCGGTCGCATCTCCAATATCATCGGCCTGATCGACGATATTGCCTTCCAAACCAATCTCCTGGCCCTGAACGCCTCAGTCGAGGCAGCCCGCGCCGGGGATGCCGGCAAGGGCTTTGCCGTGGTCGCCATCGAGGTCAGGCGTCTGGCGCAGTCGGCCGCCAGCGCGTCGGCCGACGTCAAGGTGCTCATCGAGGAGTCCTCGGTCGAAGTGACGGCCGGGACGCGCTTTGTCGCCGAAGCGGCCGAGAATCTGGGCACTGTGTTGACCGATATCCGCACCAGCAGTCAGTTGGTCGCCAGCATTGCCAAGGCCAGTAAGGAGCAAGCCGTCACCATCGGCGAAGTCTCGGGCGCCGTACGCCAGGTCGATGAGATGACCCAGCACAATGCTGCGCTGGTCGAGCAGACCAATGCCGCGATCGAGCAGACCGAGCGCCAGGTGGCCGAACTCGACCGGATTGTGGATGTATTTGTACGGTCGGACCCTGCCCAGGGCCACGTTCGGGCCGCGGCGCGCGCTGCCTGATCGTCCTAAATCGCCTGCGCGACTTCCTACACATGTCCGGACGGATCGGCGAAAGCCGCCGTCCGGCGACCCTGGGCAGGTCGCGTCACCACTTCGATTGCACTGAGTTTCACGCCCTGCCTTGCCGAACTGTCGTTTGGCAAAACGCCAGAACGACATCAGCTCGGAAACACCCGCAACACGCGCAGCCGCTGCGGTAGGGCGGCCGATTTTCGCCTCCGTTCCACTGCCTTGCAGGTCTTGATGATGCCGCGCGTCTTCTTGATCACGCCGATACCCAGGCCCGGCAGCTTCAACAGGTCGGCGCCTTCCATCGCGTCGATTTCGCCCAGCGTCTTGAGGCCTGCTGCCTGTAGGCGCTTGCCGGTGCCGTCGATTTCCTTGAGGTCGATCACTGCGATCTGCTGCCATTTGACCGCGCCGCGCAGCCACGCTCGATAACTATCTGCCATGGCAGTACCCTAGACGATGGCGCGGCTCAGAGGAACCGCTCCATGCCGAATGGCTTGATATCGATGGCGGTTTTCTCGCCGGTCATCGCCTGGGCCAGCAATTCGCCAGTCGCCGGGCCCAGGGTGAAACCGTGATGGGCGTGGCCGATGCCGGCATAGAGCCCGTCATGCTTGGGAGCCTTGCCGATGATGGGCATCATGTCAGGGGTGCAGGGTCGCGCGCCCTTCCACGGCTCGGGATCGCGGCGGTCGCCCAGGGGGAACAGTTCCTTGGCGGCCGCTTCGGCCTTGCCGAGCTGGATCGGGGTCGGCGCGGCATCGCGCAGGGCGAATTCGGCGCCGGTGGTAAGGCGGATACCCCGTGCCATGGGGGCGATGACATAGCCAACTTCGGCGTCGAGCAGCAGGTTGTTGAGCTTGGCATTGCCTTCGGTGCCGTAATGCATGTGGTAGCCGCGCTTGACGAAGAGCGGCAGGCGATAGCCCAGCTTGTCGAGGAGATCAGGCGCCCACGGCCCAAGGGCCACCACGGCCTGCTTGCCTGACAGGCGCGCGCCATTGGCGGTGACGCTCCAACCGGACGCATCCTGGGTCAAATCCTTGGCTTCGCCCTGCACGAAGGTGCCGCCCAGCTTTTCGAAGAGCTTGAAATACTGCGATACCAGCTCGCCCGGATTGGTCACCGTCCAGGGGTCGGTCCAGTGGATGGCGCCGGCCAGCCCGCCTTTGAGGTCCGGCTCGATGGTCTTGAGCTCAGGCCATTCGACCACGCGGTGGCTGATGCCGAAGCGCTCCTTGTCCGCCTGGGCCTTGGCCGCCTCCTTGCGCAGGCCTTCATCGCTGCGGAACGCCAGAAACCAGCCGCCCTTCTGGATCAGCGCCGCAGCATCCGGGCCGGCTTGCTCGATCAGATCCTGATGGGCGATGATCGAGCGGCCGATCAGCGGCGCATAGCTGGCCACCACCCGCTTGTAGCTCTCGGGCGAACTGGCCCACCAATAGCGCAGCAAAGCTGGCGCCAGCCGCGGCAAGGCCAGGGGCTCGTAGCGAGCGGCGGTGCTCAGATGCAGCCCCACCTGCATCAGCATGGCCAGATCGCGCGGGAAGGCATGCGGGCGCACGCCCTCGCGCTGGATGATCCCGGCATTGCCGAAACTGGTCTCTCGCCCCGGCTCGCGCTTGTCGATCAGCGTCACGCTACGGCCGCGCCGCAGCAGGTGAATGCCTGTCGACACCCCAACAATGCCCGCCCCCAGAATGATGACGTCACTCATGACCCGTTGATCTCCGCTCCAAACCCTGTGGACGGGATGCTAGCACAGCGATATCGGGAGTTTCATGCATTGCTCGCGCGTCTGCCCGGCGCCACGCGATGCTGTCCCGCGGTTTGCTCAAGTCGCGCAACAAAATCGCACGAGCTACCGCCCCGGGTTCGGGACCGGCTGGCCCTGCGTACTTTCGCGCACCAGCAGTTCGGGCACGATGGACTGGATGGGTTCTGGGGACTGGCCATCCATGAGGTCGAGGATGAGGCGTGCGGCCTGCTGGCCGATTTCGGTCGGGAACGGGTTGAGCGTGGTCAGAGGCGGGACGGAAATCTGGCCGATGTCATAATCGCCAAAGCCGGCAATGCTGATGCTGCCGGGCACGGCGATGCCGCGCCGCTGGCATTCGGTGAGGGCGCCGAATGCCGAGAGATCGGAGACGCAGATGACGGCTTCCGTATCGGGCATGGTGTCGAGCAGATGACCCATGGCCGCCGCGCCCTCGCGCATGGAAATGGGCGGAATGCCGACGGCGATCAGCCGGTCGGTGGCGAGGCCATGCCGCTCCACCGCGCGCAGAAAGCCCAGGCGCCGGTCAGCGCCACGCGTATCGAGGGTGGTGTCACCACCGATAAAGGCAATCCTGGTCTTGCCCTGCTCGACGAGGTGATCGACCAGCCGCTCGACGGCGGCGGCATTGGAGAAGCCGACGACATTTTGGATCGGATGCTCGGGCAGGTCCCAGGTCTCCACGACCGGGATGCCGGCATTCTCCAGCAGCCGACGGGCCCGTGGCGTATGCTTGCCGCCGGTCACCACGATGGCTTCGGGCCGACGGGTTAGCAATTGCTCGATCAGCCGTTCTTCCTGGGCCATGTCGTAGTCGGTGTAGCCGAGCAGAATCTGCAGCCCGCGCGGGCGCAGGACATCGGAGAGACCGCGAACGGTCTGGGCGAAATTGGCATTGTTGATCGAGGGGATGGTGACGGCGACGAAATTGGTTTTCTGCGAGCGCAGATTGGACGCCGTGCTGTCGAAGACATAACCGAGTTCATCGGCGGCGGCGGCAACCTTTTCCCGCGTCTTGGCGCTGACCGAGGTGCCATCCTTGAAGGCGCGACTCACGGTCATGGGCGACACGCCGGCGCGCTGAGCAACGTCCATCATGGTGGGCTGTTGTCTGGCGCTGACCATCAGTTCAAATCATCCGTGTTATCGTCACCATAGAGATCAGGAAGTGGTGGAGGCCGCAAGCGCGGCCCCCGCGGTGCTAGACGGGATAGTCGGTGGCCGTGGTGACGTGATGGTGGATGCGGCCATCGAAGAAGCGGGCCACCACCGATTCGGTGACGGCGCGCGATTGGGCGCGGATCGGGCTGGCCAAGGCTTGCTGCATGGCGGCCTGGTCGGGGTAGCTGACGGCCAGAATTAGCGGAAACTCGGGAGCGCCCTCGTCGCGGGCATCCGAAAAGCTCAGGCGGACCGCGCTGGCGCCGGGAAACTGCTTCCAGAGCGGCAGGAGTTCGGCGGTCACGGCAGCGCGGAAGGCGTCGACCTGACCGTTGCGGATGCTGCCCTCGAACAGGGCGTAGCGGGTAATCATGAGAACTGTTCCTTGTCTGGTCCCTTGAAGAATTCCATCAGCGCCGCCTGATCCTCGCCGCCGAGACCGGCCGAGGTCAGCATGCGGTGGATTTCGGCGCAGAGCGCCGTCAGCGGCATGGGCACGCGGGTCTGGCGGGCGAGGTCGATTGCGCCGTCGAGATCCTTGACCATGTTGTCGATGCGGCCGGTGCGGCGATAGTCGCGGGTGGCGAAGCGCGGCATGTATTCCTGGAGGATCGCGCTGTCGGCGCGGCCACCCCTCAGCGCGGCGGGCACCAGGCCGGCATCGACGCCGGCGGCCTGAGCCAGCGCCGTTGCTTCTGCGACGGCCAGAAAGCCCAGTCCGCAGAGCACCTGATTGATCAGCTTGGTGGCCTGTCCGGCGCTGACATTGCCCATGCGGGTCTGGTTGGAGGCGAGGTTGCCGAGGATGCGCTGGGCATCGGCGACATCGGCTTCGCTGCCGCCCTGCATCAGCGTCAACTGACCGATCGCCGCCTTGGGCGCGCCACCCGACAGCGGGCTATCGACCCAGCGCAGGCCGCGGGCCGCTGCATCCTCGGCCAGTTGGCGCGTGGCAGCGGGGTCGATCGATGACATGTCGATGATGAGCGTATCGGCATCGGCGCCATCGGCCACGCCCTGCGGGCCGAATACTGCCAGCCTGACAATGGTCGGTGAATTGAGGCTGACGACAACCGCCTCGACGCCGCGCGCCGCATCGGCCGCGCTGGCGGCTGCGGTGGCGCCGTGGGCCACGAGGGCCGCGACCTTTGCGGGATCGCGGTCATAGACCCGGAGGGTCGTGCCGGATTGGGCGAGGCGAGCGCCAATGGCGCCCCCCATGGCTCCGGCTCCGATGAGGGCGACGGGTCGGCTCATGATGATCCTTTCGTGAAGGCGGCGATGGCGGTTTCGACAAGGTGGTCGATCGGCATATCCATCGGCAAGGTCAGGGCTTCGTCCGGGCCGGGTGGCTCCAGCGTGGCCAGTTGGCTGTCGAGCAGGCTGACGGGCATGTAGTGACCCGGCCGCTCGCCCATGCGCTGGGCCAGGATGGCCCGATCGCCCGCCAGGTGCAGGAAATGCAGCGGCGTGCCTGAGCCGCTGCGCAGGCGTTCGCGATAGGCGCGCTTCAGCGCCGAACAGGAGGCGATGACGGGGGCGTCAGCGGCCAAAGCTGCCGCGACGGCATCGAGCCAGGGCCAGCGATCGGCATCGGTCAGCGGAATGCCTGCGGCCATCTTGGCGACATTGGCTTCGGGATGGAGCCGGTCGCCCTCGATGAAACGGGCGCCGAGGCGCTCGGCGAGTGCCATGCCCACCGTGGTTTTGCCGCAGCCGGACACGCCCATGACGACGACACGCAGGGCGCTCATAGTGAAGCCGTTATGCCGCCATCGACATAAAGGATGTGGCCGTTGACGAAGCTGGAAGCGTCCGAGGCGAGGAAAATTGCGGCGCCGACAAGTTCGTCGACATTGCCCCAGCGGCCGGCCGGGGTGCGTTTTTCCAGCCAGGCGGAAAATTGCGGATCGGCGACGAGGGCAGCATTGAGCGGGGTATCGAAATAGCCCGGGGCAATGGCGTTGCATTGGAGGCCATGTTTGGCCCAGTCGGTCGCCATGCCCTTGGTCAGATTACCCACGGCGCCCTTGGTGGCGGTGTAGGGGGCGATGGAGGGGCGGGCCAGGGCGGTTTGCACGCTGGCGATATTGATGATCTTGCCCTTGCCGCGAGCGATCATATGGCGGGCACAGGCCTGGCCGACATGGAAGACGCTGGCGATGTTGGTCTGCAGCAGCTTTTCGAAGGTGGCCGCCGGAAAATCCTCAAGCGGGGCCCGATGCTGCATGCCGGCATTGTTGATCAGGATGTCGATGGCGCCGCTTTCGGCCTCGAACTGATCGACGGCTGCCCGTACGGCTTCATGGTCGGTGGCGTCGAAGGCGAGCGTCGTGGCGCCGGGCAGCTGTGCCGCGGCTGCGGCCAGCTTGTCGGCGTCCCGGCCATTGAGCACGATTTGCGCGCCGGCGGCCACCAGGCCCTTGGCCAGGGCAAAGCCGATGCCTTGCGAAGAGCCGGTGATCAGCGCGCGTTGACCTTCCAGGTTGAACAATTGGATAGACACGGCACCTCCGAAATTTGCTCTCGACAAACGCTTCGTCAGCTGTTTTGATATCGATAACATTTTGTGTCAAGCCGGAATTGCAGCGATCACATGACCAAGCCCGAGATATTGCAGATGGGTCCCTACCCCGCCTGGGACCAGACGCCATTGGATGCCGAATATACCGCGCACCGCTATTTCGAGGCAGACGACAAGGCCGCATTCCTGGCCGAGGTCGGGCCAAGAATTCGTGGCATTGCCACACGCGGCGAGCTGGGCGCCAATGCCCAGATCATCGCGGCGTGTCCCAAGCTCGAAGTGATCAGCGTCTATGGCGTCGGCTTTGATGCTGTGGATCTCGATGCCTGCCGGGCGCGCGGCATCCGCGTCAGCAATACGCCCGATGTGCTGACCAATGACGTGGCCGATCTCGGCATCGCCATGATGCTGGCGCAGTCGCGCGGCGTGATTGGCGCCGAAACCTGGGTCAAGGATGGATCGTGGGCGAGCAAGGGGCTCTATCCGCTCAAGCGCCGGGTGTGGGGCAGGCGGGTGGGCGTGCTGGGTCTGGGCCGGATCGGATTCGAGGTCGCCAAACGCCTCGCCGGCTTTGACATGGACATTGCCTATTCCGACATAGGCGCCAAGGATTATGCCAGCCAATGGCAGTTCATCCCCGACCCGGTGGCATTGGCCCAGCGCTCGGATTTCCTGTTCGTGACGCTGGCGGCATCGGCGGCAACGCGGCATGTGGTGGGCAAGTCGGTGATCGAGGCTTTGGGGCCGGAGGGCATGCTGATCAATATTTCGCGGGCCTCCAATATCGACGAGAATGCGCTGATCGAGGCCCTCGGTTCGGGCCAACTTGGCGCGGCGGCACTCGACGTGTTCGAGGGCGAGCCCAAGCTCGACCCGCGTTTCCTGACGCTGGACAACGTGTTGCTGCAGCCGCACCATGCCTCGGGTACGGTGGAAACGCGCCAGGCCATGGGACAGCTCGTGCGCGACAACCTGGCGGCGCATTTTGCCGGCCGTCCTCTCCTGACCCCGGTGCTCTGATGCAAGCTATCGTTATTCACGCCGCCAAGGATTTGCGGATCGAGGAAAGCGCCGAGGAGGCGGTCGGGCCGGGCGAAGTCGGACTGCGGCTGGCGACCGGCGGCATTTGCGGCTCTGACCTGCACTATTTCAACCATGGCGGTTTCGGCACGGTCCGGCTGCGGGAGCCGATGATCCTGGGGCATGAAGTCTCGGCCGTGGTCGAAGAACTCGGCGAGGGCGTGACGGGTCTCGCAAAGGGGCAACTGGTTGCGGTGTCGCCATCGCGACCTTGCGGTAGCTGCCGCTATTGCGCCGAGGGCCTACCCAACCAGTGCCTCAACATGCGCTTTTACGGCTCGGCGATGCCGTTTCCGCACATCCAGGGCGCATTTCGCCAGAAGCTGGTGGCCAAGGCCAGTCAGTGCGCGGTCGCGGATGGGTTGAGTGCCGGTGAGGCGGCCATGGCCGAACCGCTGGCGGTAACGCTGCATGCGACGCGCCGGGCCGGTGACCTGTTCGGCAAGCGGGTGCTGGTGACCGGCTGCGGACCGATCGGTGTTCTCTCCATTCTTGCGGCGCGGCGGGCGGGGGCGGCCGAAATCGTGGCCACGGACCTGTCCGACTATACGCTGTCGATCGCACGCAAGGCCGGTGCGGATCGGACCATCAATTCCGCGAGCGAGCCGGATGCGCTGGCGGCCTATGGGGCCGACAAGGGCTATTTCGATGCCCTGTATGAGTGCTCCGGCGTGGCGGTGGCCTTGGCCGGCGGCATCGGGGCGCTGCGGCCGCGCGGCATCGTGCTGCAACTGGGGCTGGGCGGCGACATGAGCGTGCCCATGCAGGCCATTACCAGCAAGGAGCTGGAAATCCGCGGCTCGTTCCGCTTCCACAGCGAGTTCGCCATTGGTGTCGAGCTGATGCGCAAGGGGCTGATCGATGTGAAGCCGCTGATCTCGCAAACCCTGCCGCTTGTGCAGAGTGTCGACGCTTTCACCTTGGCATCGGACCGTTCGCAGGCGATGAAGGTGCAGATCGCATTTTCCTGACAGGACCGGCACGTGACGGATTTTGAAGTTTTCGACGAGCGCTTTGGCCGCTTCGTGATGGGCAATGCGCCAGTGAAGCGGCTGGCGACCGGCTTTGACTGGGTCGAGGGTCCGGTGTGGTTCGGCGATATGGGCTGCCTGCTGTTTTCCGACATTCCCAGTAACCGGATCATGCGCTGGTCGCCCGAGGGGATCAGCATCTTCCGGCAGAACTCGAACTACAGCAACGGCCACACGCGCGACCGTCAGGGGCGGCTGGTTTCGTGCGAACACGGCACGCGTCGGGTGACGCGCACCGAATGGGACGGCTCGATCACCGTAATCGCCGACAGCTTTGGCGGCAAAAGGCTCAATTCGCCCAACGATGTGGTGGTGGCGTCCGATGGCGCAATTTGGTTCACCGATCCGCATTACGGCATCCAGACCGACTACGAGGGGTTCCGGGGCGAGCAGGAGCTCTCGTGCAACGTTTATCGCGTTGACCCTGGTGGCAGCATCGAGGCCGTCATCACCGACATGAACTGCCCCAATGGCCTGGCCTTCAGCCCCAACGAAACCACGCTCTATGTCGCCGACACAGGCCGCATGTATGCGGGGGATCCGTCGCATATCCTGCAGTTCGACATGGCCGATGGCCGACCGCGCAATGGCCGGGTCTTCCACGCCATCGCGGTGGGCGCGGCCGATGGCATCCGGCTCGATACCGACGGCAATGTGTGGTCGTCGGCTGGGGATGGGGTGCGGTGCATATCACCCGATGGCGACGTGATGGGGCTGATCCGGCTGCCCGAACGGGCCTCCAACCTGTGCTTTGGCGGCCGGGCCAAGCATCAGTTGTTCATCACGGCGACAACCAGCCTCTACAGCGTCGTCCTCAACCGGAATGGGGCGCAGCGGCCCTGATCAGATGGTCTCGCCCTCGATCAGCTTGGTCCGGACCGCGATGACGCGGCGGGTGGGCTCGCCCCGGATGCGCGCGACCAGCGCCCGGGCAGCCTGTGTGCCGAGGCCGGTGGTGGGCACGACAGTGGTGGTCAGGCGCTTGGGCAGGATGGATGCGGCTTCCATGCCGCCCCAGCCGGCAATGCCGATATCCTCGGGCACCCGCAGGCCGCGCGACTGGCAGAAGGCCAGGCCGCCGATGGCCATCTCGTCATTGTGGAAATAGACGAGGTCGAGGTCGGGCTGGCGCGCCAGGAGGATTTCGAGACCGTAGAAACCGGCGTAAAAGCTCGGTGCGTCTTCGAGAATCTCGCATTCGACCAGCGGATGTCCCGCTTCGGCGAGGGCGGAGGCAAAGCCGTCGAGCCGTGCCTGTCCCATGACGTCGCTGCGCGAATGGGCGCCGAGGTAAGCGGCGCGGCGCCGTCCCTGGATCAGCGCGAATTGCGCCATCTCTACACCGCAGTCGAAATGGGAAAAGCCGACCGACAGGTCGATCGGGCTGGTGGTCAGATCCCACATTTCGACGACCGGGATGCCACTGGTCGATAGCATCTGCACCGTCCCCGGCGTGTGGCTGCGTCCCGCCAGGATGACCCCGGCCGGGCGCCAGCTGACGATCTGGCGGACCCATTCCTCTTCTTCGGGCTGGGAGTGATTGCTGCAGCCGATCATCATCTGATAGCCGAGCCGCGACAGCGCCCGGTCCAGACCGTCGAGCACGTGACCGAACAGGCCCGAGGTCAGCCTGGGCACGCAGACACCGACGAGAGTGGAAGCCTGATCTGCGGCGAAAGCGGAGGCCAGCCGGTTGGGCACGTAGCCTAGCCGTTCGGCTTCCAGGAGAACCTTGCGCCTTGTGTCCTCTGAAAAGCCCGTGCCGCCGCGCAGCACGCGGCTCACCGTCATTTTCGAGACGCCGGTCAGGCGCGCGATATCGCCCAGTCCTGCCGCAGGCCGGCGCTCTCCCGGCGACGCATCGAGCGAATTGTTATCGATATCTTTTTTGCTTGACACGCGCGGACCGTTGCATCAGGTTGCAGTTACGTTACCGGTAAACCTGATATCAAAGCAAGGGCCGGGGAGGATCATCCAATGGACGAAACCGCCAGCGGTTTATTCTTTGATCGCGTCGCCAAATCCTTTGGCGGCACGCAAGCCCTGCGCGGTGTCTCGCTCAAGGTGGCGCGCGGCGAGATCGTGGCCTTGCTGGGTGAAAACGGCGCCGGCAAATCGACCTTGATCAAGGTGCTGGGCGGTATCCACCGCCCCGACAGCGGCCTGGTCTCGATCGACGGAACGCCCTATGCCCATGAAGCGGGCCGCGCCTCCGGTCAGAAGGTCGCCTTCATCCATCAGGACCTGGGCTTGATCGAATGGATGACCGTGGCCGAGAACGTCGCCATGCTGCTCGGCTATGAGAATCGGATGGGGCGGATCGACTGGGCAGCCACCCATGCCAAGGCCGAGCGCGCTTTGGCGCTGGTCGACGCGGACTTTCCGGCTTCGGCCCGGGTGTCCAGCCTGTCCCGCACGCAGAAATCACTGGTCGCCATCGCCCGTGCCCTGGCCGCCGAATGCGACTTCCTGGTGCTCGACGAACCCACGGCCAGCCTGCCGGCGGACGAGGTAGAGCGCCTGTTTTCGGCCCTCAGGCCGCTGCGCGAGCGCGGTGTGGGCATGATCTATGTCAGCCACCGGCTCGATGAAATCTTCCTAATTGCCGATCGTGTCGCAGTGCTGCGCGATGGTCAGCTGGTGGCGATGCGCGATGTCGCCCATACCACGCCGGACGAGCTGGTCGGGCTGATTGTCGGCCGCAAGACCCGCGAAATCCAGCGTCCCGCCGTGCTCGAGGGCCCGGCCATTCTGAGCGTCGACAAGCTGACGACGCGCAGTGTCGGCCCTGTCAGTTTCGACATTCGCCGCGGCGAGCTGCTCGGCCTGGCCGGGCTGCGCGGCGCCGGGCACGAGGATATCGGCCGCGTGCTGATCGGCGGCCGCAAGCACGGCGGCCGGGTTGTGCTCGAGGGCCGCGAGCCCGATCTGTCGTCGCCGCAGAGCGCCATGCGCGACGGCATTGGCCTGGTGGCGCGCGACCGGGTGCGCGAAAGCGTCGCCACGGGTCTGACCATCCGGGAAAATGCCTTCATCAATCCCTCGGCGACCGGGCGCGGCCTGCTGTCGCTGATGGGACCGCGGCAGGAGGAGGAACTGGCGCGCCGGATCGGCGCCCGTGTCGGGCTGTCCCCCAACGATCCATCCCTGCCCATCGAAGCCCTGTCGGGCGGTAACCAGCAGAAGGTGATTGTTGGGCGCTGGCTGGAATCGGGGCGGCGCCTGCTGGTGACCGAAGACCCGACGGCCGGCGTCGACGTGGGCGCCAAGGCCGAAATCTACCACTTGCTGTTCGAGGCGCTGGCATCGGGCATGGGCGTGCTCGTGATCTCCACCGATTTCGAGGAGATCGCCAATATCTGCCACCGGGCCATCGTGTTCTCGCGCGGCCTGCCGGTCGCCGAACTGACCGGCGTCGAACTCTCCACCGAAACTCTCATCCAGGCCGCTTCGGCCGGTGACGCCGCATGAGGTCCGCAAATGCCGTCGATTGAATCCAACGCGATCGAGCCCACCAAGGACGAACTGGCCGGCCTGCCGCCCTTGGTCAAGCTGGTGCGCATGCTGCCGAGCTATGGCCTGGTCATCCTGACCGTAGCGCTCATCGTGCTGTTCTCGATCCTGCTGCCGACCACGTTCCCGACGCTGCTCAACCTGCGGGCCATCCTGTCCGACAAGGCGATCATCGCGCTGCTGTCGCTGGCAGCGATGATCCCGATGGTGGCCGGGCGCATCGACCTGACCGTGGGCTATGGCATCGTGCTCTGGCACATTCTCGCCATCTCGCTGCAGACCATGTACGGCCTGCCCTGGCCGATGGCGGTGGGGATCGTGCTGTGCCTGGGCGTCGCGGTGGGTGTGCTCAATGGCCTTTTGGTCGAAGTGGCGCGCATCGACAGCTTCATCGCCACGCTGGGCACCGGAACCATCCTTTATGCCCTCGCGCTCTGGCATACCGGCGGTCGGCAGATCGTCGGCGTGTTGCCCGACGCCTTCTATGCCGTCAACGGGACCTTCGTCTTCGGCCTGCCCATTACCGCCTATTACGTGCTGGCCATCACGCTCGTGCTCTGGGTGGTGCTCGACTACACCCCCATCGGCCGCTACCTCTATGCCATCGGCGCCAACCAGCGCGCTGCGGAGCTCAACGGCATTCCGACGCGCAAGTTCGTCGTCGGCGCCTTCGTGGCCTCGGGGCTGCTGACGGCCTTTGCCGGCGTGCTGCTGGCATCCAAGCTGCGCATCGGCCAGGCCAGTGTCGGCCTCGAATTCCTGCTGCCTGCTCTGGTTGGCGCCTTCCTGGGCTCGACCACCATCAAGCCGGGCCGCGTCAATGTCTGGGGCACCATCATTGGCGTGATGATCCTGGCGGTCGGCATTGCCGGCATCCAGCAGTTCGGCGGCAGCTTCTGGGTCGAACCTCTCTTCAATGGCGCCACGCTGCTCATCGCCATCGGCATTGCCGGATATGCCCAACGCAAAAAGGGCGCCGGCTCGAAATAACGACAGCACAACAGGAGGAACCAAACATGCTGCGCCGTACCTTTACCATCTCGCTGCTTGCCCTGATGGCATCCAGCCCCGCCTTCGCCGACGCGATTTCGGACGCCATGGCGGAAGTGCAGAAATATGCCGGCCAGAAGACCACCTGGGACGGCCCCACCGCCGGCCCGGCTGCCGCTGAAGGCAAGTCCATCGTCGTACTCGCCGGCGATCTCAAGAACGGCGGTATCCTGGGCGTCACCAAGGGCGTGCAGGAAGCGGCCGACAGGATCGGCTGGACCATCAACGTGCTCGATGGCGCCGGCTCGATCCAGGGCCGCGCCGCCGCCTTCGGCCAGGCGCTGGCACTCAACCCCGATGGCATCATCATCAATGGCTTCGACGCCGTCGAACAGCAGGCGGCGCTCGAGCAGGTCAAGGCGGCTGGTATCCCGATCGTCAGCTGGCATGCTGGCCCCGTGATCGGGCCCGACGCGGCCAGCGGCATCTTCGCCAACGTCTCGACCGATGCGATGGAAGTGTCCGCTGCTGCAGCCAAGTGGGCCTTCGCCGATGCCGGCGGCAAGCCGGGCGTCGTGATCTTCACCGACTCCACCTATGCCATCGCCATCGCCAAGGCCGACAAGATCAAGGAAACGATCGAAGCGCTGGGCGGCACGGTGCTCGAATATGTCGATACGCCGATCGCCGACACCTCCACACGCATGCCCTCGCTGACCACAGCGCTGCTGCAGAAGTATGGTGCCAGCTGGACCCATGCTTTGGCCATCAACGACATCTATTTCGACTTCATGGGGCCAGCCCTGGCCGCAGCCGGCATTGCCGGCGACGGTGCACCCAAGGCCGTGGCGGCCGGCGACGGCTCGGAAAGCGCCTACCAGCGCATCCGCACCGCCCAGTACCAGGCGGTGACGGTGGCTGAGCCGCTCAACCTGCAGGGCTGGCAGCTGATCGACGAGCTGAACCGCGCCATCCAGGGCGCCGAATGGTCCGGCTATACCTCACCGCTGCATGTCGTCACTGCGGACAACATCTCCTTTGACGGTGGCGACAACAACCTCTTCGACCCGGGCAATGGCTACCGGGACGAATACGCTCGTATCTGGGGCAAGTAAGACCCCATCGCGTTTCCCAACGAACTGGGCGGGCCTCGGCCCGCCCTTTTTCGTGGCGCCTATCAGTTGTCGTTGGTGCGGCGGCGGTATTCGCTGGCCAGGTAGATGACCACCACGGCAAAGACCATGCCGATGCCCACCTGGGTCCAGTCCATGTTGGCAATCAGGTCGGTGGCGAAAGCCACGCCGCTGAACGGCTGGTCGGTCATGAACCAGTTTTCGACATAGGGCGTCGAGGGCAGCGCGCCGCGATATTCGATGAAGCGCCAGGTATGGGTCGAGAACGGGTGCAAGCCACCCAGGGTCACCCATTCGAGCGTCGAGGCGATGGCCGGCAGCAGCAGCGAGATGGGAATGGCCCAGCGACCGACAGCCGTTGCAATGGCACCAACCAGCGCCATGGCCGGCAGATACCACAGCAGGCCGCAGACCAGCGTCACGATGATGGCCAGGGCCACATTGGCGTAGATGATGGCAATGCTGCCCAGCGTCGCCACCGAGGCGGTGCCGTTGATCAGCATGGTGACGTAAGCCACGCCATAGAGCAGCACACCGCTGAGCAGGGCCACTGCGTAGATTGTGCCGGGCAGGACGGTCAGGCCGGCGACCAGCTTGCTGAGCAGCACCCGGAAGTCACTGACCGGCATCGACTTCCAGAACAGCATGGCATTGTTGCGCTTGTCGGCGGCAAAGCCGTCGGCACAATAGAAGAACAGCACCGCGATCATATAGAGCGACCAACCGAGCCCGAAGGCGAGGAAGCCGATCTCATAGACCCGCAGCGGCGCCACGGTGAAGAGGGCGCCCGAGAAGCGCGCATCGACGCGCCCCACGGTAAAGGCCAGCACGGTCGCGCCGAACAGCACCCCCACCAGGATCAGTGGACCGATGAGGAAGGCGCCGCGATGCTCGATGAGCTCGCGATGGACAAGAGCGGTGAAAGCCTTCATCGCGCGGTCTCCGGATTGGCTGTCGGCCGCTGCATCAGGGCGACGAAGAGGTCACTGAGGGTGGGGGTCGAGAGCTTGCCGAAGGGTTCCAGCACGTTGCGGTCGACGCCGTCGAAGATCATCACGGTCTGGCCGAAGCGGGTTTCCTCGTAGACCGGATTGTGGGCGCGGGCGGCGGCCTGCGCGGCATTGTCGTTGACGACGAGTTGGGTGAACTTGTCGTTCACGGTCTCCATCTGCATATGCAGGATGAGCTCGCCATCGCGGATGAACATGATGTCGGAGAGCATGAACTCGATTTCGTCCACCTGATGGGTGGTGATCAGCAGCGTGCGTTCCTCGGTCATGTAGTCTTCGAGCAGGCGCCGGTAGAAGCGCTTGCGATAGGTGATATCGAGGCCCAGCGTGGGTTCGTCGAGCACCAGCAGCTTGGCATCGATGGCCATGACCACGGCCAAGTGCAGCTGGGCGACCATGCCCTTGCTGAGATGCTTGACCTTCATCTCGGGCTTGATGTCGGTGCCTTCGAGGAAGCTGCGCGCCTTCTCGATCGAGAAATTGGGGTGGATATTGCTGAGCAAGGCAAACAGCTCCCGCACCCGCAGGAAGCGCGGCAGGCTGGCCACGTCGGAGATGAAGGCGACGTTTTCCATCAGCTTGGCGCGCTTGGCGAAGGGGTCTTCGCCCAGAACGCGGATGGTGCCTTCGCAGCTGGTCAGGCCCAGCATGGCGTTGAGCGTGGTGGTCTTGCCGGCGCCGTTATGGCCGATCAGGCCATAGATGCGGCCGGGCGGGATGTCGAAATCGAGCCCATGCAGGATTTCCTTGCCGCCGAATTTCTTGCGCAGGCCGCGGGCGGAGACGATCGGCTCGATGCTGTCCGCCTGGCTGGCGAGGGAAAGCTCATTCATGGGTCTGCCCTTTATGTTCGGCTGACGGCGCCTGGTTTGACTTGGCTAGAAGGGTATTGAGGTCGAGATCGAGCGCCTTGATCTGGGCGGCAATGCGCGGCCAGTCTTCTTTCAGAAACTTTTCGCGCTCATGGGCAAGCAACTCCGCCCGCGCTCCGACTTTTACGAACATCCCCAATCCCCTTCGTTTCTCGACCACCCCGACATCCACCAGTTCCTCGAAGGCCTTGGTGACCGTCAGCGGATTGACCGACAGATCGGCGGCGATGGTGCGCACGGACGGAAGAGCGTCCCCCTCGGCCACCGATCCCCGCAGGATCATCTCGGCTAGCCGTTGCCGGATCTGGACGAAGATCGGCTGGCTGGTGTGAAAGTCATCCATGTGTTGTGCCTATGTAGTGTGGTGGTGTTGTAGCACACTGAACTGATGAGTCAAGGGGTGGCCGTATGCGCTCGCCACACCCCCTCATCCGCCCTTCGGGCACCTTCTCCCGCAAGGGGAGAAGGCGACACAGCCGAGGGCTTTCAGTAATGGCACCTTCTCCCCTTTGCGGGAGAAGGTGGCGCGCAGCGACGGATGAGGGGGTATGCCGAAGGCCGACCTAGCCCACCAGCACCGGATGGGAGCACCGCACGCCATAGACCCGCACATCGGCCTCGCCGATCGACAGGCCGACGGCCTCAAACAGGCGGTTGAGGGTGAGATCGAAGGTCGGGCCCAGAGGGGAGATGATCGCCTTGAGCAGCGTCGCGAGGCTGGTGAGGTTCAGCCCCAGGCCCAGGATGGGCACCTGGAGCTGCAGATTGCCCAAGAGCGAGGTGGTGAGCGAGGTGACGGGTGTACTGGTCGCGGCCGTCTTGACGGTGCGCGCCGCGATCTCGGAGGCCGAGAAGCCGAGCGGGATCGGCGTGGTCTGGGCGATCTCGACCAGTGACGAGGCCAGCACCTGCAGTACGGTCAGGCCCAGCACTTTGACCTCGACCAGCTTGGCGAGGCCGACCGTCGGACTGGTGGCGAAATTGCCGAAGCTGGCTGGCGTGACCTCGCCGATCATGACGCGCAGCACGCCGGGCTTGGTGAGGATAGTTGCGGTGCCGGAGGCGTTGTTGCCGGTGGGGCACGTGGCAGCACTGGCGATCGCCTCGGAATGGGCCATCTCGACGTAAAGCGGCACGCGGATCGGCGCGCCGACCAGCGCGCCTGAGCCAAGTATCGTAGCCACCAGCTTGAGGCGCAGTTGCGCCGTGCGGACCACCGCGCCTGTCGGTCCGATGGCGTACCAGCTGCCGCCCTGGGGCGGCTCACCGATCGCCAGGGTTGCATCGAGACTGACGAGACCCGGTACACCAGCGGCTAGCGTCAGCGAAACCTGGTGTCCGCCATTGCTGAGGGCCGCGCTGGCGGACATCAGGTCCATCGCCGAGATGCTGGTGAACAATCCCTCGCCGGCCCCGGTGCCGATGTCGACATCGCCGAATCGGCCGAGCTGGAACAGCTTGCCCAGCGGGACCACGCCATTGTGGCCGGCAGCAGCGGCCAGGGTCAGCGCGGCATTGCGTTCAGTGCCGGTCAGGATATCGGCGAGGGCGGCGGCGAGCGTGCCGTGATCGGAGCTCATCACCAGCAGGTCGTCATAGGTGCCGGCGGTGACGCCGAGCCGCAAAGCCAGCGCATCGAGGAAGCTGAAGGCATCGACCTGCGCATTGAGCAGGCCGTTATAGTCCATCGCCGTCAGCGCCACATTGGTGCCGAGCAGGCTGTTGAGGACGGCATTGGCGATGCCGCCATTGAGGCTGGCGAGGCGCGAACCGATCGAGAAGGAGACTTCCGGGGTGACGGTGGCGATCGCCGAGGCGCCGATGGTGGGCGACTGCGTCCAGCCGCGGGCGAAATGCAGCTGGCCGGGCCGCTCGAAGCTGACCATGACGGCGTTGAGCGGAGTGGCGCCCGGCTTGAAGCGCTGGTTGGCGGCCAGGGCCGGATCGGGGTTGTAGTGGCCGGCGGCAACAGCAAGCCCGTTGGTCGAACTGCCCTGCAGCAGGCCGGCTTCGACCAAGGATTGCTGCGCGATGGCAGAGGCCTGACCGGTGTCCGAGGCGGCCGACAGCGCTGCCAGGTCGACGCCATTCTGGATCATCCGGCGCTCGTGATAGAGCGAGGCCGCGTCGACCGCGACGGCACTGACCATGGCCGATACGGCAAAACCCATGGCGAACAGGACGGCAATATTGCCCCTGGTATCGCTGAGAAATCCGCTCATATGCCGCCCCGGCGGATGGTGGAGCTATAGGCGATGTGGGGGCCGGGCAGCGGCAGGGGCGGATAGAGGTTCCAGATCGGCAACTGGGTCGCGTCATAGCGCAGGCTGACGCGGTATTGGTTGGGATCGCCGGGCTTGTCGCCGATGCTGAAGGTCAGCAGGCTGCGGTCGATCAGCATGTATCCGTCCGCATTAGCATCGAGGAAGTCTTCGACCAATGCGTTGCGCTCGGTCTCGTCGAGCCCGGCAATGGCGGTGCGGGCGGCGTCGGCGGAGAGCTGCTGCAGCGAATTGGCGGCACCGAAATAGATGCCGTAGGCCAGCATCCCGGTCAGCAGCAGCAGGAAGACCGGCGTCAGGATGGCGAATTCGACGGCCGAGGTGCCGCTGGTATTGCGGGCCCAGGCGTAAAGGCAGCGCATGGCAATTCTCCCTGCGCCCAGTCTGGCACGACCATGGCTGGCGCCTGGTCACCGTGGGTATGCGGATCATTGCGAGGGGCTCTACGGAAGGCTGCGTAAGCAGTTGCAGAATCGCCTTGCCGCGCCGCGGCAGTAGCACTACCAATGCAATACCAATTGGAGACCACTCATGCCGAAGCACCCGTTCAAGATCGAAATCTGCGTCGAGGGGATCGACGGTCTTGTTGCGGCGCAGCAGGGTGGCGCGGACCGGGTGGAGCTGTGCGCCAGCCTGCTCGAGGGCGGGCTGACGCCCAGCCTGGGCGTGGTGAAGGCAGCGCTCAAGGTGGCGACCATTCCATTTCACGTCATCATCCGGCCGCGCGGCGGCGACTTCCTCTATTCCGAGCTCGAATTCCAGACGATGGTGGAAGACATCAAGGCGCTGCGCGATCTGGGCGATGTCGCGGGCGTGGTGATCGGGTGCCTGACACCGGACGGCCGGATCGACGAAGTCCGCACCAAGGCGCTGGTCGATGCGGCGCGACCGATGAAGGTCACCTGCCACCGTGCCTTCGACATGACGGTGGATTACCGCGAGGCGATCGAGGCGCTTGTTCGAGCCGGGGTCGACCGCGTGCTGACCAGCGGGCAGCGCGACACGGCCATCGAGGGCATCGAGATTCTCAAGGACACGGCTGCTATCGCCGATGGCCGTATCGTGGTGATGGCCTGCGGCGCGCTGGATGCCGGCAATATAGCCCAGGTGCGACAGGCGACCGGGGTTGACGAGATGCATTTTGCGGCGCTTCACACCATCAAGAGCGGCATGGATTTCCGCAATCCGCATGTCGGCATGGGCGGCACGGCGATCGAGCGGGAATATGAAATCACGCTGACCGATACCGACGCGGTGCGGGAAACCATCGCAGCAGCCCGCGCCGCGGCCTGATTATCCTGTGCCTGTTGGTATCTATCCGCTTGTCCGTGGCGAGTTGTCGCAGGAAGGCTTGATCACCGCCTCGTGATTCGGGGTCGGTATGGGAAGTCTTTCTGGGGATACCAAGCGTCATGAACAAACTGATTGCGGAATTCATCGGCACGGCAGTGCTGGTGCTGATTGGCTGTGGAGCAGCCGTACTGGGGGGCGACAGTATCGGCCAGGTCGGCATTTCGCTGGCCTTCGGCCTCGCCATCGTCGCCATGGCCTATGCCATCGGCCCGATCTCGGGCTGCCACATCAACCCGGCGGTGAGCCTGGCGCTCTTCATCGATGGCAGGCTCGAACTGGTCAGCATGATCCAGCATTGGGTCGCGCAGTTTGCCGGTGCGCTGGCGGGTGCGGCCATCCTTTGGGCCATCGTCGGCAGCAATGCGAGCCTGGGCCAGAACGGCTGGGGTCCGGGCTATCTCGGCGAATATTCGCTGGTCGCGGCCCTGCTGTTCGAGATCGTGTTCACTGCGATTTTCGTCATCGTCATTCTCGGCTCGACCGGCGAGCGCGCTGCGCCGCATTTTGCCGGCCTCGCCATCGGTCTGACGCTGGTGGCCATCCATTTGGTCGGCATCCAGGTGACGGGCGTGTCGGTTAATCCGGCCCGCAGCTTCGGCCCGGCCATCCTGGTGGGCGGCAACGCACTGGCGCAGCTCTGGCTGTTCATCGTCGCACCGCTGGTCGGCGGGGCGCTGGGTGGGCTGCTCTATCGCTTCAAGATCCTCAAGATCTAGCCAGGATCTCGCAACGTCAGCCTGATCATCGGGCCGCCGGCACACCACCGGCGGCCTTTTCAGTTGCAGGCTCGGGCGCTAGAAGCACGTCATGGCCCGCTCCTTCCTTTTCCCGACTGACGATGCCGATGTCGCCACGACACGGCTGATCGCGACAGCGGCCGCCGCGACGGGCTTCATGAAGGGTGAACCGGGAACGGCACGGGTGGGCTGGTACCAGCCGGGCGCCGATAATGACGCCGTGCTGGGTGGGTTGCGGGACGCGCTGCGGGTCACCTATCCGGAGGCCGGGGAGGCCTTTTATGCAGTACGGCTATGGACCAACCTGCTGTGGCAGCCGGCCTATCTGGCTGTGATCGCCGTGCATATCCACGGCGCGGTGCCCGCTCTTGCCGGCATCAGCCAGCAGCGCCGGGGCATCTATGTCGATGGCTATCGGCTGGTGCCGGGGCCGCAGACCAGTGGCTCGGTGGAGGCGATGATCGACGATGTTGGCGGGCAGCTCGGTGCCATGGCGGCGGTGATGCTGGGTGAGGTCAATGCCCTGAGCAAGCTCAAACCACTCCCGGCGCGGCGGCTGCATGCCGACCGTATGCTGACCCTGATGGTGTGGCTGAGCCAGAAGCGGCGCGACCTGCCGGCGGACACGATCCGCAGTTACTCAAACCGCTGGCTCGGCGCGCTGGGCCTCACCGGCCAGGGCGATCTGGAGTCGGTGTTCGCCCCGGATGGACGCGAGGCGCTGATCGTCAAGCGCAAGGGCTGTTGCCTGGATTACCTGATCGACCCAGACCGGCTCTGCGCCACCTGCCCCAAGCAGGACAATGCGGTGCGCATTGCCCGACAGACCGCCAATGCGCTGGCTGAACTGAGCTAGGTGCACGTCCTCGTGGTTCGAGGCGCTGAAGAACGCGCACCTCACCATGAGGACTACTTTTGATGCGGTGTTCCAGTTACCCTCATGGTGAGGCGGGAGCCCTTGCGACCCTCGAACCACGAGGGTGTGCTACCGTTAGTCGAACACCTCGTCCGGATAGACGCCCCAGAGTTCTTCCTGGTGGAGATAGCCCGAATAGCTGGTCGAGCGTTGGTTGGCGTCCTGGCCGATGGCGGTGACTTCGCACCAGGTGCCGTCGCATTGCTTGATGATGACCTTGAAACCGGCGCCGAGGCGCGCGCGGATGCCGGCCTCGTCGGATTGGTTGGACCGCAGCGCCAGTTCACCATTGGCCACCAGCGGCGCGGCATAGCCGGCACGTGTACCCGATAGCAGGTTCTGGTGGACCCAGCCCTCGGTGCCGTCGACATCGCGAATTTTGCGCCAGGTATCGAATTCCTGGACGATTTCGACGGGGATGCCGGATTTGAGATAGGTCCAGGCGACCTCGTATTTGGTGCCCGGTCCGACGCGCACGTTAATGGGCTCAGAACGCGTGGTAGCAAAACGCGGCAACGGCAGTCCGCTCGGGTTGGCGGCCTGGGCAAAGGCGGGCGCAAGCAGCAGGCCAAAGGCGAGCAGCATCCAGGCGAAGCGAGCGGAAAGAGCTCGAAATAGGCTGCCGGAAAGACGGCGCAGGGTCTCGTCAAACATGACTTTGCAGAACAAATGGAATTGCCTTATCACTAACCCATGATCCTTAATGGGCACTGAATTGTGGGTTTTTCCACAAGGAGCGCCCCATGCTCCCGGAACTGATGGCCAGCCAAAAACCCAAGATTCTCGTGACGCGGCGCCTGCCCGAGACCATCGAGGCGCGCATGGCCACGCTGTTCGAGACCGACGTCAACGAGGGCGACGTGATGCTCGATGGCGACGACATCATTGCCGGGCTTGAGGGCAAAGAGGTGCTGGTGAGTTCGATCACCGACCGGATCGATGCCGACTTGATCGCCCGCCTGCCCAAGAGCGTGCGGCTGATCGCCCAGTTCGGCAATGGCTTTGACAATATCGACATCGAGGCGGCCTGGGCGGCCGGACTTACCGTCACCAATACGCCGTCGGTGCTGACCGAAGATACCGCCGACATGGCAATGGTGCTGATGCTGGCGCTGCCGCGTCGGCTGGTGGAAGGCACGCAGATGCTGGTGCGCGACGGCGTCTGGGCCGGCTGGTCGCCGACCTCGATGCTGGGCCACCGGCTGCGCGGCAAGTCGCTGGGCATTGTTGGCATGGGCCGTATCGGTACGGCGGTGGCGCAGCGAGCTAGGGCTTTCGGGCTCAATATCCACTATTTCTCGCGCAATCGCCGGCCGCCCGGCGTCGAGGATCCTTTGGGTGCGACTTATTGGCCCGAACTCGACCCCATGCTGGAGGCCGTCGATATCGTGTCGCTGCACACGCCACATACGCGCGAAACCTTCCACCTGCTGTCGGCCGAACGGCTCAAGCGGATGAAGCCGGGCAGTTTCGTGGTCAATGTTTCGCGACCTGAACTGATCGACGAGACGGCTTTGGTCGACGAGATCGAATCCGGTCACCTGAGCGGCGCCGCACTCGACGTATTCGAGAACAGAAACGGCATCGATTCGCGGCTGCTGGCGCTGGCCGAGGCCAACAAGGTGGTGCTGACCGCGCATATGGCGTCAGCCACGCTCGAAGCGCGCATCGAGATGGGCGAAACGGTCATCGTCAATATCCGGGCCTTCATGGATGGGCACCAGCCGCCGCATCGCGTGCTGCCCGATAGCGCCCATGGCCGAGCGCGCACCCTGCGCGCCTAGCGCCAGTGTTGCGCCAAACACCCACAATGCAGGCCTTCGGTGCAATCGATGCCGGCGGGTCTTGCCAGCCGGGGCGCTTGCACCCTAATCGTCGGCACGGATGCTTTTGGGGGAAGCGATCCGGATTGGTTCGACTGCATTGGGTGAGGAGACCCCCGCAATGGCTTTGTCCCGTGGCTTTATGCGCCTGTTGGGTGTTCTGTTGGCCGCCTCCGCGTTTGCTGGGCCGGCTTTGGCGCAGCCGATATCGAGCGAGCTGCCGCTGACCGAAGAGGGCAGCGCGCTGGTGCTGGATTCCCTGGGGCACACATTCTCCCTGCCACTGCCCGACTGGCTGAGCTCGGCCGATCGGCTATCGGGCAATGTCATCCCGCTGTTCGATGCAACGTTCCGCGCCGACGACGCGCAGGCGCTGCTCGAAATCTACCCCAAGGGGGAAAGCGAGGCGCTGTGGAAGACGCTCTATGGTGCCCGCATCACGCTCGAAGCCTCCCGGCCGCTGACCGATTACCGTAGCGCCGTCATGTTCGGCTACAGCCAGACCTGCAAGCCCGAACTGACCGGCTTCTTCCAGTTTGGTGAGGATGACGGCGAGACCCTGGCCCCGCTGGGCTTTGTCTGCGGCGCCTATCTCGACCGGCTGACGGCCTATCGCGGCGAAGGGGAAGTCATGGTCATGAGCTTCCGCAAGTCGGCCAAGGGTGTCGCGATCGTCTATCAGGAATGGCGCGGCGATGCGTTCGATCCGTCCAAGCCGGAAACCTGGCCGGTGGCGACGGACGTGGTCGAAGCCCGCGCCAAGCAATTGCAGGATGAAGCGGCGCTGGTCCTGGCGGATTGACGTAGGCGCGGCGAGGGAATAACTCGCTGCCATGAGCAAAGACAACGAACCAGCTGGCCCCAGCCAGCGCATGCTGCGCGTCGGCGAACTCGTGCGCCACGCCCTGGCTGCCATGTTTGCACGGGGCGATGTGGAAGACGACGCTTTACGCGGCGCCGTCATCACCGTGCCCGAAGTGCGGATGACGCCCGATCTCAAGATCGCCAATGCCTACATCATGCCGCTGGGCGGGCTGCATGCCGAGGAAATCGTGGCGGCGCTGAACCGCCACACCAAATATATCCGCGGCCGCGTGGCGCCGCAGATCAACATGAAATTTGCACCCGAAGTGCGCTTCTATGTCGACGACACGTTCGAGGAGGCCAGCCGCATCGACAGCCTGCTGCGTTCGGAAAACGTGCAGCGCGATCTCGACGAAGACGAGGACGGCACCGAACCTTGAGCGCGCCCAAACGCGTCAAGCGCGCCATTTCGGGCTGGGTGGTGCTCGACAAGCCCTATGACATGACCTCGACCCAGGCGGTGGGCAAGGTGCGCTGGCTGTTCGGCGCCGCCAAGGCCGGCCATGCCGGTACGCTCGACCCGCTGGCCACGGGTATACTCCCCATCGCGCTGGGCGAGGCGACCAAGGCCGTTCCGCAGGTGCAGGACGGCACCAAGGTCTATCGCTTCGCCATCAAATGGGGCAGCGCCACCACGACCGACGATGCTGAGGGCACGGTTGTCGCGACCTCCGATGTTCGGCCGGAAAGGGCAGCGCTCGAGGCAGTGCTGCCGCAGTTCACCGGCACTATCCTGCAGCGGCCGCCAATCTATTCGGCGCTCAAGATCGATGGCGAGCGCGCTTATGACCTGGCACGGGCGGGCGAGACCGTCGAATTGCAACCGCGAGAAATCGACGTCGATGCGATCGAACTGGTCGAACATGGCACTGAGCAGTCCATCCTCGAAGTCACCTGCGGCAAGGGCACCTATGTCCGCTCGCTGGCCCGCGACATCGCCGAGGCGCTAGGCACGCGCGGGCATGTTAGCCTGCTGCATCGTGCCGCCGTGGGACCGTTCCACGACGCGGATGCACTGACCATCGACCAGCTTGAAGCCTTGGGGCAGGACGAGCGCGATGCCCTGCTCAAGCCCGTCTGGGCGGGGTTTTCGGACTTGCCGGAAATCCGGCTCGACGCGAGCCAAGCGACCTCGGTCCGCCACGGCAATGCCGTGCTGCTGACCGGCGCGGGCGCACCGGTATCGCTCGATGAATGCTGGGCCAGCTTCAAGGGCGACGTGCTGGCGACCGGCTGGGTGGAGTTCGGCCAGTTCAAGTGCCGGCGGGTGTTCAATTAGTCAAAGAAAAGGCGGGGATTGCTCCCCGCCTTGGTTCTTCCTAGCGCAGGAAGAGCACGATGATGATGATCAGCCAGATCGGCACGCCGAGCAGCCAGAGTCCAATTCCACGAAACATGATGTTGTCCTTTTCTGACTGTTAGAAGCGCTTGAACATGCCGGCGAAGACCGTGTTCTCGTCGCGATGATTGCCGCCCTTTTGAGCGGCCCAGAAGGCGCCGATGGCCGAGACCAGCAGCGAGGCTGCAAGCAGGAAGGCACCGATGATGGCCGTGTTGCGGGCGATGCGCGCCGCTTCGATGGCATCCTGGCGGGCTTGTTCGACCTGGGCAGAAACTTCGGTCACCCGAGCCTGTGCCTCTTCCGGCGTCAAGCCGGTATTGGCGGCCACGACATTGGCCAGATAGGCCGTGTCGGCTTCCGAGACCGTGCCGTCACCCAGGGCGGCCTGGGCGAAGATGCGGCCCGCTTCGCCGCGAGCGGCCTCGGCATCGACGGGCTGGTTCGAGCGGAACAGCGTATCGATGAAGTAGGCGTTCGGGTCGACCGCATCGGCCGCACCTTCGGCAACGTTGGAGGCGGCAGTGGTCGCAGTTGCCGCGGCGGAGCCAACGGCATTGGCGGCTGCGCCAATACCACCAACGGCGATAATGGTGCCGAGGACGGCAGCGCCGGCCCAGACGAGCAGACCGTGCGCACCATCGCGCAGGTCGCTCTCGTCTTCAGTGGCGTCGAAATAGCGGCGACGCAGGCGACCGGTCAGGTAGCCACCAGCCATGAAGCTAGAGATCTGGACCCAGAGGAACCAGGTTGCGGCGGCAATGCCGACGAAGATCGGATTGGGGCCGTCGCCATAGCCGAAATTGAGGAAATTGAGGCCCACGGCGGAGCCGAAGCTGATCAGCACCAGGCTGATGGCCGAGGCCAGGAGGATGCCGGCAATGATCGCGGGCCAATCGACATAAGACGACTGGTCGCGGTTGGCGGCGGCTGAGTTGGTAACGACGACGCCTGCGGGCGCATCAATGGTCATGGTGTCGGCTCCTGAAGTGTTGTTGCTTTTGCCGAAAGGGATCAGGCAAGGCCGATGAAGGACAGGATGGCCATGACGATAACGATGAGGCCGACGATGTAGATGATCGAGTTCATTTGAGTGATGCCTTCTTGGTTGACGCGTGTGTGCCTTCAACCGTGCGTGAACGAAATCGTTCCGGGCACCTGCGCAAATTATGGGCAGATTGCGGCAGACCTCTCGGACACTCGTTCGATGGCGCCATGCCGAAACCCTGCCAGGCTGAAAGCCTGAACGGGGATATCCGCAATGACTTTGGCCATGGCCACGCCGACACGCTTTCAGCTGGTGGCGATCCTGCTGCCTCCGGTGCTGGCCTGGGCTGCCGGCACGCTGCTGCGCTATGGGCTCTATGAGGCGACGCAGAACGGCGCTGGGTTCGGACAGTATCTGCGCGCCATCTGCGTGCTCGATTGTGACTGGTACGAGAGCATCGTGCGCGGTGGCTATGACCTGACGGCCGCACGGCACGACAAGGGTGACGGCGCCAACTGGGCCTTCTTTCCATTGCTGCCGCTGCTGGTGGCGGGCCTGGCGCCGCTGCTCGGTGGTGATGTGCTCGCTGCCGGCTTCGCGATCTCAACGCTGGCGACCCTGGCGACCGCGCTGTTCGCCTATCCCTGGCTGGTCGCGGCGCCGCGCGCCTATGGGCTGTTCTGCATTTTCCTCTTCATCGGACCCTTCTCGTTCCATTTCTCGACGCTCTACACCGAGAGCCTGTTCATGGCGCTGACCTTGCTGGGCTTTCTGGCGCTGCGCCGCGGCGAGTATGTCGGCGCTGGGTTGGCGGGCGCGCTGCTGTCGGCGACCCGGGTGAGTGGGGTGTTCTTGTCGCTGGCGATCGGGCTGCAGGCGCTGCTCGACGCGCGCAAGGGCGGCGGGAGCTGGTGGCAGATCGCAGGCCGGCTGTTGCGCCGTGGCGACGTGGCTTTCGGCATCATGCTGGCACCGCTGGGGCTCTTTGCCTTCATGGTGTTCCTGCATCACCACGTGGGCGATGCGCTGGCCTTCTCGCACATCCAGCGCTCCTGGGGACGCGCGCTGGGCAATCCGCTGGGCTATCTCTGGGGCGGCCTCACCCGACCGCCCGGACCTGGGCAGTGGATCGGCTATAATCAGGCCTGGGCCATCATGGCGTTGGTGGGCTTCGGGCTGTGCGCCGAGCTGGCGCGGCGGCGGCAATGGGCCATGGCGCTGTTCTGCACCCTGACGCTGCTGACGCCATTGATGACCGAGATCTTCTCGATGACGCGCTTTGTGGTCGGCCTCGCACCGCTGATGATGCTGGCCATGACCCTGCTGGCTAAATGGCGCTGGCTCACCGTGGTCGCCGCCTTCGCCTTCATCGCTGCCGACATTGCTCTGCTGCCGCAATGGATCGCGGCCAGCTACTACCTGATGTGAGGGCGGCATGAACCGACTGCTTTGGGCCGGCACTATCGTCTTGGCCGGATTTGAACTCTGGGCCGCAAGCCTGTTGCTGAGCCCGCAGGTCAGCGCCAACTACCGCGACTACTATGTGACCGGCAGTTCTGATTGCTGGCCACGGGCGGTGAGCGGGCGCTACCAGTTGGGCCAGCCGCTATCGTTTCGCGACGATCCAGTTGGCCGCGCCACGGTGCGCCACCGGCAATGCGGCTGGATCGCGCCGTTCTCGGCCGGCAGCTGGAGCGTGGGCGATCGCGCGCGATTGCGGTTTGCCTTCGCGGTGCCTGAAACAGGCCTGCTGATCGGGCTGGTGGCGCAGGGCTATATCGGCACGGACCACCGCGAGCAGCGCGTCGAAGTGCGTGTGAATGGCGAGCGGCTGGATGATCTGGTGTTCAACCCGACGACGCAGGGTTTCGCGGCTATCCCGGTCAGCCGGGACGTGGCGGCCCTGGACCCAACGGGCGTGACGTTACAGTTCGATTTTCCAGACCGCATCTCGCCCTTGGCGATGGGCGTCAACGACGACACGCGTGAACTGGGCATGCTGCTCAGCGAGCTGATGATCTCTCCGCTACCGCAATGAAAAAGGCGGGGATCGCTCCCCGCCTCGTCATTCAGATTTGCCTAGCCTTAGAGCCCGTCGGTGATCACGGTCGAGAAGGCGCCTTCCGGAGCCTTGGTGATCGCCGGATTGTCGGGCGAGACGGCCGAGAGCAGCGTATCGACGGTCTGCTGGTAATCAGCAGCATCGAGCGCACCGGTCGAGCCTTCGGTCAGCTTGTTGACCTCGGTCATCTGGTAGAGCTGGTCTTCGAGGGTCATCGCGCCGGTCGAGTCATTGTCCAGAACGATCTGGGCGGCTTCCTCGGCATTGTCGCGGGCATAGGCCCAGCCCTTCATCGAGGCGCGGACGAACTTGGTCATCTTCTCGACAAAGGCCGGATCGGCCAGGTTTTCTTCCAACACATAGAGGCCGTCCTCGAGCATGCCGACGCCTTCGTCGCGATAGTTGAACACCGTCAGCTCTTCGGGCGTGATGCCGGCCTTCAGCACCTGACCATATTCGTTATAGGTCATGGTGGAGATGCAGGCGGCCTGCTTCTGGATCAGCGGATCGACGTTGAAGGCCTGCTTCAGCACTTCGACGCCCTCGGCGCCGCCCTCTGTCGATAGGCCCAGCTTGGCCATCCAGGCGTAGAAGGGATATTCGTTGCCGAAGAACCAGACGCCCAGCGTCTTGCCCGGGAAATCGGCAGTGGTTTCGACGCCGGCTTCCTTGAGGCAGGTCAGCAGCAGACCTGAGGACTTGAACGGCTGGGCGATATTGACCAGCGGCACGCCGCGCTCGCGGGCGGCAAGACCAGCGGCCATCCAGGTGGTGATGACATCAGCGCCGCCGCCGGCAATCACCTGCTCAGGCGCGATATCGGGACCGCCCGGCTTGATTTCGACGGTGAGGCCTTCTTCTTCGTAGAAGCCCTTTGCCTGGGCCACGTAGTAGCCAGCGAACTGAGCCTGGGTGACCCACTTGAGCTGCAGCGTTACGGTATCCTGGGCCCAGACCCCGCCCACTGCCGCCATCGTCATTGCGCCTGCAAGGGCGCCGATCAGAAGTTTCTTCATTGCCGTTTTCCCTGTATTCGGCATCGCCTATGCACCACGCACAGACGGATGCCAGAAGGTGACCCCCCGTTCGATCAGAACGATCACCCCGTAGAAGACCGAGCCCGCGACAGCCGCCACCGCGATTTCGGCCCATACCATGTCGACATTCATCCGGCCGACTTCGGTAGAAATCCGGAAACCCATTCCCACAATGGGCGTCCCGAAGAATTCCGCTACGATTGCGCCGATCAAGGCCAAAGTCGAGTTGATCTTGAGGGCGTTGAATATGAAGGGGCCCGCAGCGGGAAGCCGTAACTTCATAAGGGTTTGCCAATAGCCGGCGGCATAGGTGCGCATCAGGTCGCGCTCGATGGCGGACGAGGCATTGAGGCCGGCCACGGTATTCACCAGCATGGGGAAGAAGGTCATGATGACGACGACGGCTGCCTTACTGGGCCAGTCGAAGCCGAACCACATGACCATGATGGGCGCGACGCCGACGATAGGCAAAGCCGAGACGAAATTGCCGAGCGGCAGCAGGCCTGATTTGAGGAAGGGCGAGCGGTCGATGAGGATGGCCACCACAAAGCCGAGGCCACAGCCGAGCGCGTAGCCAATCAGCACGGCCTTGAGGAAGGTCTGCTGGAAATCGGCGAGCAGCGTCGGGACGCTGGCAGCGATGCGGGCGCCGATCATCGACGGCGGCGGCAGGATGACCTGCGGCACATTGCCGGCGCGGGTGATGACTTCCCAGGCAACGAGGATCGTCAGGCCGAAAGCGACGGGAATGATCAGACCGAGACCGGCATTGTCGCCAAGGCCCGGCGCCAGCGTCTTGCTGAGGCGCTCGACGAAGAGCCAGGCAAAGAGCCAGGCAGCAATCAGCGCCATCCAGTAAAAGGTCGGTGTCGGGGTGAAGACGTCAAGCGTCAACAGCAGCGCCACCGCGCCAAAAACCGCGATGACACCATCGAGCCAGAGGCCCGTCGGTACAAAGAAGCGGATGAGCGACAGGAAGCCCAGCGCCAGGAAGGCCTTGAGCAAGAGGCCCTGTTCGACCGGCGTGACGACGCCCAGCGCAAGGGCGGCAGCGGAAAGTCCACCGGCAACGAGGGCAAGAAAGAATTGCAGCTGGCTCATGCGGGGCGTGCCCCCATGGATCGGTTGACGAGCCTTTCGACCACGCCGACGGCGATGACCAGCAGCGCCGCAAGGATCGAAGCCGCGAACAGGGCCGCCCAGATCTGCACCGTCTGGCTGTAATAGGAACCGGCCAGCAATCGTGCACCGAGACCCGCCACGGCGCCGGTCGGCAATTCGCCGACAATGGCGCCGACTAGGCTCGCCGCGACACCGACCTTGAGCGAGGCGAAGAGGAACGGCATGGCGGCAGGCCAGCGCAGCTTCCAGAAGGTCTGGCCGGCGCTGGCGTTGTAGGTATGCATCAGGTCGAGCTGGATCGCCTCGGGCGAGCGCAGGCCTTTGACCATGCCGACCGCGACCGGGAAGAAGCTCAGATAGGCCGAGATGATGGCCTTGGACATCAGCCGCGCCGGATCGGTCGGGATGCCCATGGTGCCGGTAAAGATATTGAAACCGATCACCACGATCAGCGGCGCCAGCGCCAGGATGGGAATGGTCTGGCTGGCAACGATCCACGGCATCAGCGAGCGGTTCATCGCCTCGTTATGGACGATCAGCACTGCCAGCCCGATGCCGAGCACGGAACCCATAAGGAATCCCAGCGCAGTGGCCGAGAAGGTGACCCAAGCATGGAAGACCAGGCTGCGCGGTTTGTTGGGGGCGACCAGGGCCGTGGAATTCCAGAGTTCGCCGAACACCTGGTGGGCGGTGGGGAGGACCGGCTTTTCCTGGTTCCAGGTATCGACAATGAACTGGCTGGCCGGGACATTTGTGATATCGCCACGGCGATAGACGTCATTCTGCCACTGCGCATTCATGCCGATGGCGGCGGCGTACCAGATCGCGACGATGGCGATGAGGACCACGATGATGGGACCCGTGCGGGTCATCACACCGTCTCCTCATAGGAATGGCCAGCCCGTAGTCCGTCGCGCACGCGCGCGGCGATGGCGAGGAATTCGGGCGTCTCGCGGATATCGAGCGGGCGCTCCTTGGGGAGATTGCTCTCGATCACATCCGTCACCCGACCCGGCCGCGGCGACATGACCACGATCTTGGTCGACAGATACACCGCCTCGGGGATGGAGTGGGTCACGAAGCAGATGGTCTTCTGCGTGCGCTCCCACAGCTTGAGCAGTTCGGAATTGAGGTGATCGCGGACGATTTCGTCCAAGGCGCCGAAGGGCTCGTCCATCAGCAGCAGGTCAGCATCGAAAGCCAGCGCGCGAGCGATGGAGGCGCGCTGCTGCATGCCGCCGGACAGTTGCCAGGGGTATTTCTTCTCGAAGCCCGACAGGTTCACCAGGTCCATGGTGCGCTTGATGCGCTCGGCCTGCTGGCTCTGCGAATAGCCCATGATCTCGAGCGGCAGGGCGATGTTCTTCTCGATGGTGCGCCACGGATAGAGCGCCGGCGCCTGGAAGACGTAGCCATAGGAGCGATCCTTGCGCGCATTTTCCGCCGTCTGGCCGTTGATGGTGAGCGTGCCGGAGGTCGGCTGTTCCAGATCGGCGATGGTGCGCAAGAATGTCGTCTTGCCGCAGCCGGATGGGCCGATGAAGGAGACGAATTCGCCCTTCTCGATGCTGAGGTTCACATCGCTGAGAGCGACGACGTCGCCGTCATTGGTCTTGAAGGTAAGCCCAAGATTTTGGGCGGAAACAACCGGCGCCATCAAACCCCCGTCGCCGGAATGCCCGTGCGCTCTACCTTGCGCGGGGCGACGATTTCTTTCCACTGGCTCAGCGCCCGGTTGACCGGGTTCTTGGCCTCGCGGCCGACGAACTTGCCGTGGCCGGGCTCGGCCTTGATCTCGTTCTCGACGATCGACACTTTGCCGCGGCTCAACACGAAGCGCGGCAGGCCGGTGACTTCGAAGCCCTCGAAGACGTTGTAGTCGATGGATGATTGCTGGTTTGCCGCCTTGATCGTCTTGGACCGCTTGGGGTCCCACACCACGAGGTCAGCATCGGCGCCGACGAGAACCGCGCCCTTCTTGGGATAGAGCCCTAGAATCTTGGCGATGTTGGTCGAGGTGACGGCCACGAATTCGTTCATGGTCAGGCGGCCGGTATTGACGCCGGCGGTCCACAGCACCGGTAGGCGATCCTCAAGCCCGCCGGTCCCATTGGGGATCTTGGAGAAATTGCCGATGCCGTTGCGCTTCTGCGCCGTGGTGAAGGCGCAATGGTCGGTGGCGACGCAGCTCAGTGAGCCGGACTGGAGGCCCGCCCAAAGCGAATCCTGGTGCAGCTTGTTGCGGAAGGGCGGGGACATGACGCGGCGGGCGGCATGGTCCCAGTCGGGGTTGAAATATTCGCTTTCGTCCAGCGTCAGATGCTGCACCAGCGGCTCGCCATAGACGCGCATGCCCTTCTGGCGGGCTCGGCGGATCGCTTCATGCGCCTGTTCGGAGCTAACATGCACCACATAGAGCGGCACGCCGGCCATGTCGGCGATCATGATGGCGCGATTGGTCGCCTCGCCCTCGACTTCGGGGGGGCGGGAATAGGCATGGGCCTCGGGGCCGTTATTGCCTTCGGCGAGCAGCTTGGCTGTCATCGCGGCGACCACGTCGCCATTTTCGGCGTGCACGAGCGGCAGGGCGCCGAGGTCGGCGCAACGGGAGAACGACGAGAACATCTCGTCGTCATTGACCATCAGCGCGCCCTTATAGGCCATGAAATGCTTGAAGCTGGTAATGCCGCGATCGACGACATCGGCCATTTCATTGAACACCTGCTCGCCCCACCAGGTGATGGCCATGTGGAAGCTATAGTCGGCAGACGCCTTGCCGGTCTTGTTGTCCCACATCTTGAGCGCTTCGAGCAGCGACTGGTTGGGGCTGGGCAGACAGAAATCGACCACCATGGTGGTGCCGCCCGAGAGGCCGGCGCGAGTGCCGGATTCGAAATCATCGGCCGAGTAAGTGCCCATGAAAGGCATTTCGAGATGGGTATGCGGGTCGATGCCGCCGGGCATGATGTAGCAGCCCGAGGCGTCGAGAACCTCGTCGCCGGAGAGGTTCGGCCCGATTTCGACGATGGTCTCGCCTTCGATCTTGACGTCGGCCTTGTAGGTGAGATCGGCGGTAACGACGGTGCCGTTCTTGATGACTTTGCTGGCCATGCTCTGATCCTCAGTTCGCGATTTCGGCGGTCTCAACCACCGCATGGAACAGCACATCGGCACCGGCCGCTGCCCATTCCTTGGAGATGTCTTCCGCCTCGTTGTGGCTCAACCCGCCGACACACGGGCACATGACCATGGTCGATGGCGCGACCTTGTTGGTCCAGCAGGCGTCGTGGCCGGCGCCCGAGATGATGTCCATGTGGCTGTAGCCGAGTTTTTCGGCGGCGGCGCGGACGCGCGAGACCAGGGTTGGATCGAAGGTCACGGGGTCGAAATGGCCGACGGCTTCCATAGCATAGCCGACACCGAGCTCGGCGCAGATGGCCTGAGCCTTGGCTTCGATCTGGCTGCGCATGGAGTTGAGCTTGGCCAGCTCCGGCGAGCGAATGTCCACGGTGAAAACCACTGTGCCAGGAAGCACGTTGCGAGAATTGGGCGCAAACTTCATCTGGCCGACGCCACCGACGGCGCCGGGTTGGTGATCCATGGCGACGGCCTGCACCATTTCCAGGATCCGCGCCATGGCGAGGCCAGCATTCACCCGCATGAGCATCGGGGTGGAGCCGGTATGGGCTTCGCGGCCGGTGAGGGTGAATTCGAGCCACCACAGGCCCTGGCCGTGGGTGACGACGCCGATCTGCTTGTTCTCGGCTTCGAGGATGGGGCCCTGCTCGATATGATACTCGAAATAGGCATGCATCTTGCGGGCGCCGACCGTCTCTTCGCCGCGCCAGCCGATGCGGGCCAGTTCGTCGCCATAGGTCAGGCCCGCCTGATCCTTGCGGCTATAGGCATAATCCTGAGTGTGAACACCGGCAAAGACGCCGGAGGCCAGCATGGCCGGGGCGAAGCGGGCGCCCTCTTCGTTGGCCCAGTTGGTGACGACGATGGGGTGTTTGGTCTTGATGCCGAGGTCGTTCATCGACCTGATGACTTCGAGCCCCGCCAATACCCCGAGTACGCCGTCATACTTGCCGCCGGTGGGCTGGGTATCGAGATGGCTGCCGACATAAACCGGCAGGGCGTCCGGATCTGTGCCCGGACGGGTCATGAACATCGTGCCCATCTGGTCGACGCCCATGGTGAGCCCGGCCTCGTCGCACCAGCGCTTGAACAGGTGGCGGCCTTCGCCGTCTTCGTCGGTCAGAGTCTGACGGTTGTTACCGCCAGCGATGCCGGGACCGATCTTGGCCATGTCCATGAGACTGTCCCAGAGCCGATCACCATTGATGCGAAGGTTTTCTCCTGGGGCAGACATATGGGGCCAGATCCTATTTGACGCTCGGGAACGAGAATTCGGCGCCGCCCTTGATGCCGGCGGGCCAGCGGGTGGTGACGGTCTTGAGGCGGGTGTAGAAATGGACGCCCTCGGGGCCGTAGATGGAGTGATCGCCGAACAGGCTCCGCTTCCAGCCGCCGAAGGAGTGGTAGGCGACCGGCACCGGGATCGGCACGTTGATGCCGACCATACCCACTTCGATCTTGTCGGCAAATTCGCGGGCGGCGTCGCCGTCGCGGGTGAAGATGGCGGTGCCGTTGCCATATTCGTGGTCGTTGATGAGCTTGACCGCCGCGGCGTAGTCGTCGGCGCGCACCACAGACAGGACCGGGCCGAAGATTTCTTCCTTGTAGATGGTCATGTCAGGCGTCACGTGGTCGAACAGCGTGCCGCCGACATAGTAGCCGCCTTCATAGCCCTGGAGCGTAAAGCCCCGGCCATCGACGACGAGGTCGGCGCCCTGCTCCACACCCGAGTCGATGTAGCCGACGATCTTGTCGCGATGCATCTTGGTGACGACGGGACCCATTTCGGCGTCCTTGTCGGTGGCGGGGCCGATCTTGAGGCTCTCGACGCGCGGCTTGAGCTTGGCCACCAGCGCATCGCCGGTTTCCTTGCCGACGGGTACGGCGACCGAGATGGCCATGCAGCGTTCGCCGGCCGAGCCGTAGCCTGCGCCCATCAGGGCATCGGCGACCTGGTCGAGATCGGCATCGGGCAGGATGACCATGTGGTTCTTGGCGCCGCCCAGGGCCTGCACCCGCTTACCGGCCTTGGTGCCGCGCTGGTAAACATATTCGGCAATCGGCGTCGAGCCGACGAAGGAGACGGCCTTGATATCGGGATGGTCGAGGATGCCATCGACCATTTCCTTGTCGCCATGGACGACATTGAGGATGCCCTCGGGCAGGCCGGCTTCCATGAACAGGTTCCAGGCCAGCATCGAGGCGCTAGGATCGCGTTCGGAGGGCTTGAGGATGAAGGCGTTGCCGCAGGCGATGGCCGCCGGATACATCCACATCGGCACCATGGCCGGGAAGTTGAACGGGGTGATGCCGGCGACAACACCGAGCGGCTGGCGATCGGAGTAGCTGTCGATGCTGGGGCCCACGTTGCGCGAAAATTCGCCCTTGAGCAGTTGCGGAATGCCGCAGGCGAAATCGACGCAGTCGATGCCGCGGGCGACTTCGCCCAACGCGTCGTCATGCACCTTGCCATGTTCACGCGAGATTTCGCGGGCCAGGTCGTCGGCATGCTGATCGAGCAAAGCCTTGAACTTGAACATGACGCGGGCGCGCTTCATCGGCGGGGTATTGCCCCAGGCAACCTGTGCCTTCTTGGCGGAGGCGACGGCGTCGTTCAGCTCAGAAAGCGTCGATAGCGGTAGCTCAGCGGAGACTTCGCCCGTGGCGGGATTGAACACCGGGACGCGACGGCCTGATGAGACATAGCGTTTGCCGGCAACGGCGTTCTCGATGACGTTCATTTATTCGATACTCCGCAGGGCGCTGCGCACGCCGTCGATCAGTTCGCCGATCTGGGCTTCCGAGACGATCAGCGGCGGGGACATGGCGATGATATCGCCAGTGGTGCGGATCAGGTAGCCGTCTTCGAAGCATTTGAGGAAGGCTGAGAAGGCGCGCTTGGTGGGCGAGCCGGCAATGGGTTCGAGCTCGATAGCGCCGACAAGGCCGATATTCCTGATATCGATGACATGCGGCTCGCCCTTGAGCGAATGCAGCGCATCCTGCCAGACGGGAGCAAGCGCGGCACCGCGGGTCAGCAGTCCCTCTTCCTTGTAGGTCTCGAGCGTGGCGAGACCCGCCGCCGAGGCGATCGGGTTTCCCGAATAGGTATAGCCGTGGAAGAACTCGATGACGTGTTCGGGGCCGCCCATGAAGGCGTCGTGGATTTCGGACGAAACGAGCACCGCGCCCATGGGGATCACGCCATTGGTCAGGCCCTTGGCGGTGACCATAATATCTGGCGTTACGCCGAAATAGTCAGCGCCGAAGGGGGTGCCCAGGCGCCCGAAGCCGGTGATGACTTCGTCGAAGATCAGCAGGATGCCATGCTTTTTGGTGATCTCGCGTAGCCGCTTGAGGTAGCCGGCGGGCGGGATCAACACGCCAGTGGAGCCAGCGACGGGTTCGACGATGACGGCGGCGATGGTCGACGCATCGTGCAGGGTGACGATGCGTTCGAGTTCATCAGCCAGCTCCACGCCATACTCGGGCAGGCCCTTGGAGAAGGCGTTCTTGGCCAGGTTATGGGTATGCGGCATGTGATCGACGCCGCCGAGCAGGCTGCCGAACATCTTGCGGTTGGTGACGATGCCGCCGACCGAAATGCCGCCGAAATTGACGCCGTGATAGCCGCGTTCTCGGCCGATCAGGCGGGAGCGGGCGCCGTCGCCCTTCACGCGATGATAGGCCAGCGCCACCTTGAGGGCGGTTTCGACCGATTCCGAACCGGAATTGGTGAACAGCACGTGGTTCATGCCTTCAGGGGCGATATCGACGATGCGGTTGGCCAGCTCGAAAGCCTTGGGGTGGCCCATCTGGAAGGCGGGTGCATAGTCGAGCTCTGCGGCCTGCTTGGCGATCGCCTCCACGATCTTGGGGCGGGCGTGGCCGGCATTGCAGCACCACAGGCCAGCCGTGCCATCAAGCACCTGGCGACCATCTGATGTGGTGTAGTGCATATCCTTGGCGGCCACGAACATGCGCGGGGACTTCTTGAACTGCCGATTTGCCGTGAACGGCATCCAGAAGGCGCTCAGATCGTTGGGGCGGGAGACGGCGTCCATGGCAATCAGACCTTATGGCTTGAAGCGCTAATGCGCTCAGTTTGCTGAACGTAGGACGGGACAGAACTGGCGGTCAATTGCTTGCCAACGTTAAGAGTGTTCTTTATTCTGAACACATGAACGCAGAAAACTTTGACGTCGAGATAGGTGTACGCCTCCGTGCGCTGCGTCTCAAGCATGGCCTTTCGCAACGCTCCCTCGCCACCCGCGCCGGTGTGTCCAACGCGACCATTTCGATGATCGAGGCTGGCCGAACCAATCCGTCCGTTTCGGGCCTGCGGCAGATCCTGTCCGGCATCCCGATCGGGTTGGCAGAGTTCTTTGCCGACGATGAGCCCGATGAGGAGCAGGTGGTCTATCGCGCTGCCGAACTGACTGAAATCGGGGCCGGCGCGGTGTCCTATCGCCAAGTCGGCTCGAACCTGGTTGGCCGCTCACTGCAGATGATCCATGAGCGCTATCAGCCCGGGGCCGAATCCGGGCAGGCCATGCTCACCCATCTCGGTGAGGAAGCGGGGCTGATCATCAAGGGCGAGATGCTGCTCGAAGTGGCGGGCCGTCGCTATCAATTGCGCGCCGGCGACGCCTATTTCTTCGACAGCCGCAAGCCGCATTGGTTCAAGAATACCGGCGCTGGGGAGCTGGTTCTGGTGTCGGCCTGCACGCCGCCAACCTTCTAGGCCAGCAAGTCGCTTGACTGGCGCGATAAATCCCCGAATTTTGACCATCTGGATAAATGTCGTATCCGCCAACTGTGGTGTCCGTCCGAAATGGCTCCGACCAAGGTGAAAAGTGCCGAGCCGACCGCCGCTGCCAAGCGCCAGCACAAGGCTGACGCAAAGGCCGCGGCGCATCCTCACACCAAGCCCCGGCCGCTGACCCGCATCCAACGCGAAAAGCAGGATGTGATCCTGGAAGCCGCGCTTGAGGTGTTCTCGCTGCATGGCTTCCGTGGCGCGACGATCGACCAGATCGCCGAGGTGGCCGGGATGAGCAAACCCAACCTGCTCTACTATTTCCCGCGCAAGGAAGAGATCCATCGTCGGCTGATGGCCGCCTTGCTCGAAACCTGGCTGGCACCGCTGCAAAGCATGGACGCCGATGGCGATCCGTTCCCGGAAATCCGCTCCTATATCCGCCGCAAACTCGAAATGGCGCGCGACTTTCCGCGCGAAAGCCGGCTCTTCGCCAACGAGATGTTGCAGGGCGCGCCCCGCATTATCGAGATGATCGAGATCGACCTCAAGAACCTGGTCGACGAGAAGGCAAAGGTACTCACCGCGTGGATGGACCAGGGCAAGCTGGCCCGCACCGACCCGTACCACCTGATTTTCTCGATCTGGGCGACGACCCAGCACTATGCCGATTTCGACGTGCAGGTGCGTGCCGTGCTGGGGCCGGGCCGCGGTGGCGAGGGGCGCTTCGAGGATGCGGCGCGCTATCTTGAACAGCTTTTCCTGTTCGGGCTAACGCCACGACCGAAGCCTTAAGAACACTTAAGGCACAGCTTGACGAACGATATTGACCGACTTAATGCTTAAGCTAGAAATTAAGTTATGGAGCCTTCGATGAGCCAGCAGGTTCGCGCCCACATGATGCTGTCGCTCGACGGATTCGGCACCGGGATCAACCAATCACGGGACCGCCCGTTCGGAACCATCGACCCGCGGCAGCTAGGTCGCTTCATGTTCGAGGATGCCGAGAACAACCGAGCCGAGATCGACGCCATCACCAACTATGGCGCCTTCATCATGGGCCGAAACATGTTCGCCGCGCCCGGCCCCGATGTCTGGGAGCAGGAATGGACCGGTTGGTGGGGGCCCAACCCGCCCTATCATGCGCCGGTCTTCGTGCTGACCCACTATGCCCGGCCCGCAATCGAGATGGAGGGCGGCACGGTGTTTCACTTCGTGACCGATGGGCCCGATGCGGCGCTGGCACGCGCCCGAGAGGCAGCCGGTGAACGCGACGTGGCCATTGCCGGTGGGGTGAGCACCACGCGGCATTATCTCAATGCCGGCGTGATCGAGACGCTGCATCTGCACATTGCGCCGATGATAGCGGGCAAGGGTGAGCGACTGTGGGACGGGCTGACGGCGACGCTTGAGCCTATCGGTGCGCGAGCCACACGCTTCACCACGCATATGGACTATCGGGTCGTCAAAGCCTGAAGGCCGGCCACGGCTTATCGTCCGCGGCGTGCCTTGCCGATGAGACCGAGATGAGTGTGCTCGAAGCCATCTGCATGCTTGAGGCCATAGCCGAGCAGACGATCGAGCCCGATATGGACGGTCCAGATGGCGGCCAGGCCGAAAGCGATCGGACCGACGACGAGACCCAACAAGGCCAACAGGGCTGGCGCGACATAGGTATGGACCAAGTTGTAGGTGAGCATGCCCGTTGTCCCGCCACGCAGATAGCCCAGCATGGATAGGTCGGGCAGCAGAAGCAGCAGCGCGAATACCCACCAGGACTGGCCCAGCCAGGTATACGCGACAAGGCCCAGCACAGCGATGGCGCCTCCTTCCAGTCGCTGCAGAAGCACGGCGTTGCCGGTTACTGGTTCGGTCGTCGAAGAAGCAGGCTGTTCGGTCATCGTGGTTCCTTTCGCTGTTGAAAGAAGCCTATACCAAAACGCTTGTGATTGGCTTTCACCCGAAATTCCAGGCTCGCCATACATTATTGAATAGCACTCAGGCCGATGCCAGAAGTTGTTGGTGGATCATTTGCGGAGCCGGCTCGTCACCGGCAAAGCGGAAGCTGCTGCCTGGACTGGATTTGGCACGATAGAGTGCAGCATCGGCGGCGCCCATCAGGGTGTCTGGCGGCAGGTCCAGGGCATCCGCCGGGACGATGCCGAGGCTGACGCCAACGCGGACCGCCTGCTTCTCCAATTGGATGGGCTGCTCGATCGTAGCGATGCACCGCTGGGCCAGGGCCGCCAGCGCTGCCCGGTCAGAATGGCCAGTGCTCAGCACAACGAACTCATCTCCGCCCAATCGGGCCAACAGGTCCCCGTCCTCCAGCAAGCGTGACAGCCGTGTGCCGATGGCGCGCAGCACGCCGTCGCCCGCCGCATGACCATGGAGATCGTTGATTTCCTTGAAGCGATCGAGGTCGAACAGAAGGATGGCGAATCGCGTCTTGTCGGCCACCAGGTCGGCCAGGGCCGTTTCGAAGGCCAACCTGTTGGCAAGACCGGTCATGACGTCGCTGCGCGACTGCTGGAAGGCCTGCCGGCGTTGGCGTTCGATGTCGGCTACCACCTGGCGCAGCTTGAACATGACACCCAGCACCAGCAGCAGCATGCCGCCGATAATGGGCAACCGGATGGGCGCGTATTGCAGAAAGACCTGTTCGGCCATGCCCGAGCGTGTCCAGGTCAGATAGCTGCCCGATGGCCCCTGGCCGGCCAGCAACGGGATCTGCTCGACGCGCGGCGTGCTGGTCAGCTCGTAGGACAGGTGGGCGTCGTCCAATCCGGCGATGCGACCAAGGATAATAACCTGGTCGTGTGTCAGAGGGCCGCCCGTCGCGGTCATGATATCGACCGCATTGGCGGCGCGCTGCCGTTCGGTGGCCAGGTCGGCCCGATCCAGACTCTGCACGACCTGCAGGGCCGTCATGACAAGCAGAAATGCGGACACGACCAAGCCGACGGCGCACAGCAGCACCAGGCGACCGATGGTCTTGATACCACGATGTTCGCCGCGCCGCTCCCGTGCAAGCGGGGCGCCGCGACGTGTCAGAGATTGCAATATCATGCCTGCGTCCTAAGCTCAGGCAGTCTGCACCAGCAGTGATTGGCAAAGTGTTAGCGTCGCCAGTGAATTAGAGCGTGTCCGCTATCACTAGCAGCAGACCGCCAGCCAGGGTGATGTTGACCAGCGTAAGGTACAGGTGCGGATCGCGTGCTTTACCCTGAAACAGGAACGGGTTGTGGTAGCAGGCGGTGGCGATCGCCAGGAAGACGATCAGCACCAGGGCGCCGACGACGGTGAACAGGCCCAGGACAAGTGACAACCCACCAATCCATTGCATGGCGAACCCCGCGCCGACGAGGACGGGCGGCATGTTCCAGCCGTAGTTGGTTGCCGATGGAATGCGATCGCGAAAGCCGACCGTATTGCGGAATGCGGCAATGACGAAAAACAGGCCGAAGATGATGCGGCCCAGCAGCATGAGCGTGGCGGTTGCTGTCACGATGTCCCCCTGTGAACGGCAATGTGCCTAGCATGATTCCGGCGCCGTAAAAGCTGCCGCAATCGCGCCACAATTGGATTGCCGCGGCCCCCGCCGCGCCGAAATTGTTTGGGGAACCCACGCGAAAGCGTCGTTTTGGGCCAATTCGGCGGGAACTGTGGCAGCACGGCCACATCGAGCAAGATGAATCCCGTCTTTTGCCAAAACCAGGCGTCTCGGTACTCTCGATGCGGCAAATCGCGGATTCATATCCTCCAGATTCGGCTGGTTATTCATGCATCGGGCGAAAATACAGCCACCGATACTGCGGCAACCGTGCAACACCCGTACGTCCTGGGGCAGTTGTGTCCAACACGGGCACATTGTGGCCGGGAGGGTCCATTATCCAGCAACTCACCTTTAACTATGTGAGTTCAGAAGTTTGATCAGAAAAGCCGTTTCCGTCGCCGCACTTGCTGCAGCTCTCCTCTCGCTTTCCACTGCAGCCTATGCCCAATGCGGCGGCGCTTCCTGGTATGGTCCTGGCTTCAATGGCAAGCGGGCAGCATCAGGTGAGATCTTTAACGAAAACGCCATGACGGCGGCGCATCGTTCCCTTCCTTTCGGCACCAAGGTCATGGTCACCGACCAGCGCACCGGCGAACAGGTCGAAGTCACCATCAACGATCGCGGGCCCTTCCATGGCAGCCGCATCATCGACCTCAGCAAGGCCGCAGCGACCAAGCTGGGTTTCCGCAATCGCGGCACCACATCGGTCTGCATCAGCTCGCTGTAATCGAGCCAAGCCTGATCAAGGGGCCGTCCCGCGGGGCGGCCCTTTTTCGTTGTCAAAGTGGGTCGAAGCCCGCCAGCAGCCGATCGATCTCGGCCATGGTGTCTGGCGCGAGCGGACCGAAGTCGAGCGCGCCTAGATTGTCGCGAACCTGCGCCTCGGACTTGAACCCGGGAATGGGCATTGTGTGCGGCGAGCGGGCCAGAATCCAGCCGAGTGCGCCCTGGGCCGGCGTGCGGCTACCCGTCGTCAGCACCTCGCGAATGGCCTCCACTCGTGCCACGAGCTCGGGCAGCGGCTTGCCGTCCTTGAAGAAGCGCACCCAGGAATGGCCGGCCGCCCGGACATCGCTGCCAGGAAGCTGCGAGGCGTTGGAAAACTTGCCGGTCAGCATGCCCATTGCCAGAGGCGATCGATTGAGGCTGGCGAGGTTTTCGGCAGCGCAAAGTTCGAGCATCTCGGGGCCGTCCCTGAAGACGCTGAGCTCCTGCTGCACGGCGCTGAAATGCGGGAATTTCAGCATTCGCGCAGCCTTGGCGGCGTCGTCGGTGCTCCAACCCCAGGCGCGGATGCGGCCCTGATCGACCAGCCGCTCCAGTGCCTCGCCGGCTGCGTCGGCGGCATCGTCCGGCAGGTCGCCGACATGGATCTGGTAGAGATCGATATAGTCGGTGCCCAGCCGTTGCAGCGACTGGGTGCAGGCCCAGTCAACATAGGATGGGCTGACATCGGTGGCGAGCAGTGCCCGCGCCGCTGCGTCATAGGTAAAGCCGAACTTGGTGGCGATCACCGCATCGGCGCGCCGCCGCTTGAGGGCGGTGCCGAGCACAGTCTCGCTATGGCCGGTGCCATAGGCATCGGCGGTATCGAACAGGGTGCCGCCCAGATCGAGGGCCAGTTCGATGGCGCGGATGGACTGGGCATCGTCGACATCGCCCCAGCCATCGGGACGCCCATCGAGAATGAAATGGCCGCCAATGGCCCAGCAGCCGAGCCCGACGGCACTGGCGGCAATTCCGGACCGGCCGAGCGGTCGCAATTTTGAAAAGACCATGGCTGGGCTCCTAGCATTCAGTGCTTGCGACAAAGCTGGCAATGTCGTCACGCTTGGTGCCGAGATCGGCGAGCAGGCGATCGTCGAGCTTATGCAGCTGGCGAATGGCGATACGGCGCTGGCGCCAATCGATGAATTTGCGGGTCAGGGGTTCGAACATTCTCAGTCTCCAAAAACAGGCAAAGCAGGACCGTCTCCGAACGGATTCGGTTTTTCAGACTTGTCGGTACTGGCTTGCGATCCGGCGCGTTCGTTGCGCTGGCCAGACAACAATTGCGCAAAAGTTGGCGCGTGCGCTACAACCGTCATCGCAACGTTCTTTGCAGAAATGAAAAATGGACTTCAGCTGGGACGACCTGAGGCTCTTCCTAGACGTCGCCCGGCTCGGTGGGCTCAGTGCGGCGACCGAGACGACACGGCTGAGTGCGGCCACGCTGGGTCGGCGCATCGCGGCGCTCGAAAGGCAGCTGGGTGAGCCGCTATTCCACCGCAGCCAGACCGGCTACCGCCTGACCCAAGCCGGCGAAGACCTGCTGGCCCGCGCCGAGGATGTGGAAGCGGCCATGCTGTCGCTCAAGCGCTGGAAGGAGGGCGCGATCGGTGAGCGGGTGGTTCGTCTGTCCGCCGGGTCATGGACCTCGATGTTCGTCGCCGGTAATATCGGCGAAGTGTGGACCGTCGAGGACCGCTTCGGCCTCGAATTTGTCACCGCCATGCAGAAGGTCGATATCGGCCGCCGCAATGCCGATCTCGGCATCCGCAACCAGCGGCAGACCGAGCAGTGGCTGGCGGGCCGGCTGATCGGCAAGGTGGCCTATGCGATCTATTCGGGTCGCGAACTGATCAACGGTATCAAGGCCGGCTATTTCGTCGGCATTGCCGGCGATGGCGGCCAGACCCATTCGGCGCGCTGGATCGAGGCACGGCATGGCGATCGCATCGCGGTGCGCGGCAATGACGCGGTCAGCGTGCGCGAGCTGGTGGCCAATGGCGCGGGCCTGTCTGTCCTGCCCTGCTTTGTCGGCGATAGCGACGAGCGGCTGGTTCGCGTGGCCCCGCCCATAGCCGAACTCGAGACCGACCAATGGCTGGTGAGCCACCACGAAGAACGGCACGAGCCGGCAGTTCACACCGTAGCCGAGCGTATCGCGGCGCTGATGCGCCAACACGCGCCACTGTTCCGTGGTGAACGACCCAACCCATAGGTGGGTAAGTATTGCTCCTTCTGGCGGCGGCGTTAGCCCCGTCTTAGCATTGTGCCCTTAGCATGCGCGGTGGGAATGCAAGGGGATGGCAGGGCAATGAAGGCCGCCGCCTATATTGTTGGGCCTTTGGACGGGCCCGGCGCTGGATTGATGGAGATGGCGCAGCGGCTCGACTTTGCCGTCGTGCAACCTTATGCCGGCGTCATGCAGGCCGAGCAGCAGGTCAACCAGACACCCGTTTGCTTCTTCCTCTTCGCCGCGGTGCCCGATGTTGGCACCTTGCGTAGTGTTGCCGAGGCGATCCGCTTCTGTCCCAGCCGCCGCGTGCGCTTTTCGCCGCTGATGTATTTCTCCGAAAGCCCGTCACTCGACACCATCACCCGGTGCATCAATATGGGCTTTGACGACGTCATTACCATGCCGTTCACCCGGAGCCGGGTGCTGGAGCGGATAAGCCGGCAGATCGGCACCAACCTGACCTACTACGAAACATCAGGCTATTTCGGCCCCGACCGGCGCGACCGCGTCACCGGACCCAGGCGCCCCGGCGAGAGCCGCCTCGGCGGCCAGTTCCGCCGCCTCGAAATCGTCCGCAACCTGCTGACCGGGGTCAATGTGGTGCGCGACGACCTCTACATGCAGCCAGCCGAGTCGGCGTTTCTGTAACCGCGACGAGCTAGCCTCCCTTGGCCGGCGCCACGCAGCCTAGCGACTTTCCGTCACATCTTTGCAACGTTGCAATTGCGAATGTAAAACGTTTTCCGACCCTGCTTTCCCGGGCGTGCGTTTTCGCATAGTTTGCTCGCCATTCGCCTTCACGAGTCTTTTCAGCCATGAAATTCGGCATCGACCTGCCACCCCAGATCAAGGTCTTCGGGGCGTTTTTTGTATATTCATTCACGATGGGCAGCATGTTTCCACGACTGCCGGATATCCAGCGGGCGCTTGGCGTGGCCGAGGGCCAGTTGGGCCTGGCGCTGATCGGCTCGGCGCTGGGCACGCTGATCTCGCTGACCTTTGCCGGACGCTTCATCGAAGCCTTCGGCTATCGCCGGGTGCTGCTGACCGCCATCCCCGTGCTGTCGGTGCTCTATGCGCTGGCCATGTGGGCGCAGAGCCCGCTGACGCTGTTCCTGCTGCTGCTGCCGGTCGGTCTCACCATTGGCGCCATCGAGATCATCATCAATATCGAGGCGGACCGGGTCGAACATGCCATCGGCCGGCGCATCATGAGTCGCGCCCATGCCTTCTGGAGTCTGGGCTTCTTCTCGGCCGGCATGGTCGGCGCCTTCATCGCGCAGACCGGTCTGGCGCCACAATGGCATCTGATGCTGATGATCCCCGTGACATTGCTTCTGACCGTCCTGATCCTTGGCCGTTTCGAGGCGGCGCCGCATCGGTCTGGCTCAAGCACGGAAGAAACGCCACGCCTGGCCAAGCCGACAATGGCCGTCATGCTGCTGGTGGGTGTGTGCCTGTCCGCCATGCTGATGGAAGGCGCCGGCATTGACTGGTCGGCCATCTATATGCGCGACATCTTTGCGGTCGAGCCGTTCTGGGCCGGCTTTGCCGTGGCTCTTGTCGCCGGATCGCAGGCTTTCGCGCGCTTCTTCGCCGATGGGTTCGTGGAGCGCTACAGCCCGGTGCTGGTGGCGCGGGTGCTGTTGACCGTACTCGGCATCGGCGTGGTGCTGGTTTTCTTCGCGCCCGTGGCCTTTGCCGCCTATCTCGGCTTCGCGCTGATCGGCATCGGCTCGAGTGCGCTGTTCCCGCTGGCCATGTCGGCGGCCGCGCAGCAGACCGATCGGCCCGCTGCCATCAACGTGGCGGCACTGGCGCAGTTCTCGTTCACGGCCTTCCTGCTCGGACCGCCGCTGCTGGGTTATGTCGCCGAGCATTTCGGCATCCGCTGGGCCTTCGGTGTTGGATTCCCGCTGGTGTTGCTCGGCTTGTTCACCGCCCATGTGCTTTCGCCCCGGCATAGCGCCAAGCCGGTTGCCGCCGAATGAGTTTCATCGCCCCGCAGCACCGGCTCTATGCCTGTTTCTTCCTGTTCGCCCTAACGACCGGCGCGCTGATGTCGCGGCTGCCCGATGTGCAGACCCAGCTTGGCGTCACCGAAAGCCAGCTTGGTCTCACCATGATCGGCATGGCGATCGGCTCGCTGATCTCGCTGACCTTCGGCGCCGCCGTGATCGAGAGGCTCGGGGTGCGGACTACTGCCTTCTTCACCGTGCTCGGCCCGGCGATCCTCTTCGCCCTGATCCCGTGGATGGGCGCCGCCCCGGCCGTGTTTGGCCTGCTGTTCGTCACTGGCCTCCTGTCCGGCGCACTCGAAATCAATCTCAATGTCGAGATCGACCGCCTCGAAATGCAGACCGGCAAGCGGTTCATGAACCGCGCACACGGCTTCTGGAGCGTTGGCTTCTTCGTCACTGCCCTGCTCGGCGCCGCGATCCGCCAGTCCGGCCTTTCGGTTGAGGCGCATCTGGGGCTGATGGCTCTGATCGTCGTCGTGGTCGGCGGCTACATGATAGCGGGTATCAAGCCCGCACCTGCGCCGCAGCGCACTCACGGCGAGAACACCCATCGCATTGCCTTCCCGCATCTGGGGCTGGTGCCGCTCTGCATCATCGGTTTTGCGGCCTTTCTCGTGGAAGGGGCCGGCATCGACTGGTCGGCCATCTACATGCGCGACGTGTTTGCGGTGCAGCCGTTTGTCGGCGGCATGGGGCTGACGCTGTTCGCCGGTTTCATGGCCGCGATGCGCCTGACCGCCGACCCGGTCGTCGCCCGTTTCGGGCCGCGCAATGTCGCCATGGTCTTGCTGAGTCTCGCCAGTGTCGGTGTGCTGATGGTGGGTTACGCGCCCATGCCCGAGATTGCGCTGGCCGGATTTGCCCTGATGGGCATCGGCTGTTCGGCAGTCTATCCGCTGGCGGTATCGGCAGCGGCGCAGCGCACCGACCGTCCGGCGGCCGTCAACGTGGCGGCGCTGGGCCAGGTGAGCTTCGTGGTGTTCTTCCTCGCGCCGCCCTTGCTCGGCTTCGTCGCCGAGTATCTGGGCATCCGCAATTCCTACCTGATCTGCCTGCCGCTGTTGCTGGCAGGCCTGTGGGCATCGAGTTTCGCCCTGGGCAATCGTAAGGTAGAGACGCCGCATGGCTTGCCGCCCGAACCGACACCGCTCGGCTGACAGCTAACACATGATTGCTGACAGGTTCTGGCGCCGCTGAGCGCTAGAACCGGGCAAGGAGTATCGACATGCGTCCGCATTACCGGATCTTCGGGGTGTTCTTCATTTTCGCGCTGTCGATGGGCGCGATGCTGTCGCGCCTGCCCGATCTGCAGCGTCAGTTCCAACTGAGCGAAGGCCAGCTCGGGCTGACGCTGATCGCCATGTCCTGCGGCGCATTGGTCGGCCTCACCTTTTCCGGTCCGCTGATCGCGCGCTATTCGGCCAGGACGGGTATCTTCGTCACGATCTTCCTCGCCTCGGCGCTCTATGCGCTGGTGCCATTCATGCCCTCGGCCATCTTCGTGGTGCCGCTGCTGTTCCTGGCCGGCATCTGCGCTGGTGCGGTCGAAATCATCGTCAATCTCGAGGCCGACCGGCTGGAGGCGCAACTGGGCTACGGCATCATGAGCCGCACGCACGGCATGTGGAGCCTTGGATTTTTCGTGACCGCTCTGGTCAGCGCGGGGATCCGGCAGCTTGGCGTGCCGGTGCAGATCCACCTGGTCGTGGCGTTCGTCGTCGTGGTGATAGCCGGGTTGTTCGTGTTCCGCGGCATCGAGAATGCGCCGCTGCGCCCTGATTCCCATTCCGGGGACGCTCCGCGCATCGCCTTCCCGACCATCGGCCTTGCCGCGCTCTGCATCATCGGCGCCGCGCCCCTGCTGGCAGAGGGCGCCGGTATCGACTGGTCGGCGATCTATATGCGCGACGTGTTCAACGTCGAGCCCTTCATTGGCGGCCTCAGCGTTACCGTCTTCTCGCTGTTCATGGCCATTGCCCGCCTGACCATGGATGGCGTGGTCGATCGTTTGTCGCCGCGAGTGGTCGCAACGACGCTGCTGCTGATCGCCATTGCGGGGCTGGTCCTCGTGGCCACCGCACCGCACGAATATGTGGCGCTGCTTGGTTTTGCCCTGACCGGCATCGGTTGCTCGGCTGTCTATCCGCTGGCGGTATCGGCAGCGGCCCAGCGCACCGACCGCCCGGCCTCGGTCAATGTCGCCTCGCTGGGGCAGATGACCTTCGTGGTGTTCTTCCTCGCACCGCCACTGCTTGGCTTCGTCGCCGAGGCCTATGGCATCCGCATGTCTTACTGGGTCGTGGTGCCATTGCTGATCGCGGCGCTGCTGGTGATCCGGGCGCTGCCCGCCAGGGCCAAGCCCGCTCCCGCCCATGGCTGACCTGGGCCCCATCGTCGACCTGCGCCAATCGGCCACCGCCCTGCGCGTGCAGCGCGGGGTGATGCGGCTGTTGCGCGAAACCTATGACATGGCCTGCTATGCCGAGGTCACCCTGCGCAGCGGCCGACGCGCCGATGTGCTCGGCGTCGGGCCCAAGGGCGAAATCTGGATCGTCGAGATCAAGTCGAGCCTGATCGATTTCCAGGTCGACAAGAAGTGGCACGAATACCGGGAGTTCTCGGACAGGTTCTTCTTCGCCAAGCCGCCCGAGCTCGATGGCAATATCTTTCCGGTGACGGAAGGCCTCATCGTCGCCGACGGGCATGACGGGCACATCCTGCGCGACAGCCCGCATACGCCGATGGCCCCGGCCCGGCGCAAGGCACTCATGCTCAAGCTGGCCCGGCTCGGCGCGGACCGCATCCACGTGTTGATGGACCCCGGACCGAAGTGAGTTACATGCCAATACGCTGGCGCATCATTGCGCTGTTTTTCGTTCACGCCATCGCCCTGGGGGCGGTCCATACCCGCATTCCCGACCTGCAGCTGGCCCTCGGCCTCAGCGAAGGCCAGCTCGGCCTCGTGCTGATGGGCCAGCCCATCGGCGGGTTGACCAGCTTTCTGTTCTCCAGCCTCGTCATCGAGCGCTTCGGGCCGCGCAAACTGATCCTGGTGCTGATGCCGGTGGTGGCGATCGGTGCAGCCCTGATCACCGTTGCTCCCAATGCCACGCTGATGTTCGTCTTGATGGCCCTCAACGGCGTCGGTTTTTCGCTGACCAATGTCGCGATCAATGTCGAGGCCGACAGGGTCGAGGCTGCCACTGGCTCGCGGGTAATGAACACCTGCCACGGCGCCTGGAGCGTGGGCTTCCTGCTGACCTCGCTGCTCGGCGCCGCCATGCGCGGCTTTGCCATTTCGCCCGCCGTCCACTTGTGGACGCTGGCACCGCTGGTGATCTTTCTGGTCATGCTGATCGTCGCGCCGATGCCGGTCGTTCCGGCACGCGAGCATGCCGGCGACAACAAGAAGCGCTTTGCGCTGCCGACTTTGGCGACGATGGGACTGGTTGCCTTCGGGCTCGGCGCAGCGCTCACCGAGGGCGCGGCGCGGGCCTGGTCGATCATCTATCTACGCGACAGTTTCGAGATCGCCGCCTGGATCGAATCAATGGCGCTGCCGGCCCTGCTGGTGACCATGGCCGTTGGCCGACTAGTCGCCGACCGCTGGATCGAGCGTTTCGGGCCGGTGGTCGTGGCGCGCGTGCTGGCCAGCATCGCCGTGGCCGGCATGACGCTCGTGGTCCTCGCCCCCAATGCCGTACTGGCGCTGACCGGCTTCGGCCTGGTGGGCGTGGGCATCTGCGTGCTCTACCCGCTGACCGTTTCGGCCGCCGCCCGCATCGGCGACCGGCCCGCCAGCCAGAACGTGGCGGCGACAACGCTGATTTTCCAACTGGTCAATCTTGGCGCGCCGGGGCTGATCGGCGCGGTGGCGCAGGGCTTTGGGATCAGGTCGGCGTTTGCGATGCTGATCCCGTTGCTGATCCTGACCTGGCTGATGGCAGGGCGGCTGGGGGCAAAGGCGAAGAGTACCCCCACCTAGCCTCCCCCTGAAAGGGGGGAGGCCGGGGTATCCAAGAAGGACTCTTCTTCCGCTTATTCGTCGAAGCTCTGGTTCTCGACCGGTGTGATCGGCGTCGCCACATGGGCCGGTGAGGGTGCAGCGCCCAGGTCCGATAGCTCCTGCTGCAGCGCCCGCATCACCGCCAGCTTTTCAGCATCGGTGCCCGATTGCAGCCGCTGGCTCAAGCGGATGGTGAAATCGGAAAAGGCATTGTGCCAGTCCGAATGCACCTGCACGGGGTCGATGCGCGGCTTGGTCGCCTGCACCTTGGCCCGCACGCCCACGGCGGTCAGTTCAAAATAGTCGTCGAGCAGTGGCGTAATCACCTGGTCACCGGAGAGACCGAGCCCCAGGATGGCCTGGCGCAGGGCCTTGCGCTCCTCGTCCTCGCCATGGGTCAGGAAGATCGCGCCATGCGCCGGCAGGCGCTCCTTGATCCAGGCCATCAGTTCGGAATGATCGGCGTGGGCCGAGTAGTTGCCCATCGAGCGGATCGTGGCTCGAACAGGCACCAGTGTGCCGTGGATGCGGGCTTCCTTGGCGCCGGAGAGGATCACATGGCCCAGCGTGCCCGGCGCCTGGTAGCCCACAAAGAGCACGGTGGCATTGGCGCGGATCAGGTTGTTGCGCAGGTGGTGCTTGATGCGCCCGGCGTCGGCCATGCCGGAGGCCGACATGATGATGGCGCCGCCACGGATCATGTTGATGGCCTTGGACTCCTCTACCGCCTCGATGATGCGGAAGCGCGGATCGTTGAACAGCTCGTCGGCGCCCAGCTCGACGTCGTCGAACATCTTGGCGTATTTCCGATAGACGCCCGTGACCTTGGACGCGAGCGGGCTATCGAGGAAGACCAGCTTGGGGTCGATCTCGCCTGATTTGATCAGGGTGCCAATGTCGTGCAGCAGCTCCTGGCTGCGCTCGACGGCGAAGGCGGGGATCACCAGATTACCACCGCGCGCCATGGCGGCATTGATCTCGGTCTTGAGCGCCTCACGGCGCTGCACCAGCGTATAGTCCTCGCGCTCGCGGCCACCATAGGTGGATTCGGAGAGAATATAGTCGAAACCAGCCGGGCCTTCCGGCTCGTTGTAGAACACCTTCTCGTCCGGACCGATATCGCCCGAAAACATCAGGCGAATGGTCTTGTCGCCGTCCTTGACCTCGACCTCGATAGAGGCCGAGCCGATGATGTGACCGGCATTCCAGTAGCGGGCCCGGACACCCGCTCCCGGCTCGATCCACTCGCCATACTGGCAGGTCAGCCGATGCGCCAGGGCCTCGGTCGCATCCTCCATAGTGTAGAGCGGCTTTGCCGGCTCCTCACCACGCCGGTTGTGCTTCTTGGTCTCGCGCTCGGCTTCGCTCTCCTGAATACCGGCACTGTCCGGCAGCAGGTATTCGAGCAGGCCCGCGGTCGGCTCGGTCATCCACATCGGGCCGCGCCAGCCCTCGCGGTAGAGCTTGGGCAAGAGGCCGGCGTGATCGATATGGGCATGGGTCAGCAGCAGGAAGTCGATGGCCCTGGCATCGAAGGGTGTCGGCTTGAGGTTGAGATCACGAACACTCTTGTTGCCCTGGAACAGGCCGCAATCGACGAGGAATTGCCCGCTCGGATGCACCACGCGATAGCAGGAACCGGTCACCGTGCCCGCCGCGCCGTGGAAGTGAAGAGTGACGGTCATAGGCGGCTCCTTTTGATGTGTTTGTCGGAGTTGACCCCAGCAATGCGTCATTGTCGAGAAGCTGTCGCAACCGCAGGTAGACGGTGGCGTTAGTTCACACACCCCGAGGAGAAGACCGATGACTTATGTCGATGGATTTGTCGCCGCTGTGCCCAAGGCCAACAAGCAGGCCTATGTCGACCATGCCCGCGAGGCCGGGGAGTTGTTCAAGCAGTGGGGTGCTTCGCGCATCGTCGAGACCTGGGCCGACGAGGTGCCTCCCGGCAAGCAGACCGACTTCATGAAAGCGGTTGCGGCCAAGCCTGATGAGGCCATCGTCTTCTCATGGATCGAGTATCCTGACCAGGCGACGCGCGATGCCGCCGGCCAGAAGATGATGACCGACCCGCGCATGCAGGCGATGAAGATGCCCTTCGACGGCGCCCGCATGATCTATGGGAGCTTCGAAGCGCTCTTCGTGCTTTAGCGCGGCGCGCGCTTGGCCAGAATACGCTGCAGGGTGCGGCGGTGCATGTTGAGCCGCCGCGCCGTCTCCGACACGTTGCGATCGCAAAGTTCATAGACGCGCTGGATATGCTCCCAGCGCACCCGATCTGCCGACATCGGATTTTCCGGTGGCTCGGGCTTGGCTTCGCCCGTGGCCAGCAGGGCATTGATCACATCGTCGGCGTCGGCCGGCTTGCTCAGATAGTCCACGGCACCCAGCTTCACCGCGGTCACTGCCGTAGCAATATTGCCATAACCGGTCAACACGACCGCCCGCGCATCGGGGCGCTTGGTGTGCAAGGCCGAGACCACTTCGAGGCCGTTGCCGTCTTCAAGGCGTAGGTCGACCACCGCATAAGCGGGCGGCTTTTCGGCGACGGCGGCCAGGCCCTCGGCGACGGAGCCGGCAATTCGGACATCGAAGCCACGGCGTGCCATGGCGCGCTCAAGGCGCTGCAGGAAGGCCACGTCGTCGTCGACCAGCAGCAGGCTGGGATCGGTGGCCAGGAGTTCTTCAATCGTGCTCATGGCACTCACATAGGGCTTTGCAATAGATACGTCAAAACAGGTTCACTGGATCTCCGCCTCAATCGCGGTGCGGGGCCACACGATACGCACCTGGGCATGGCCATTGGGCGCCAGATTCTGGAAGGCCAGCCGTCCGCCCGTGCGCTCCAACAGTGTCTTGGCAATGAAGACGCCCAGCCCCAGCCCGCCGGGCTTGCTGGCATCGGGCCCCTGCGGATCGCGGGGCCGGCTGGTGAGGTAGGGCTCGCCCAGCCTGGCGATCAGCTCCGGGGCAAAGCCTGGGCCATCGTCGGTAATGGTCACCGAGATCGCCTCGCGGTCCCAAGCGGCTTCAATCTTGACGGTGGCACGGGCGAAATCGGCAGCGTTCTCAATGAGATTGCCCAGCCCATAGAGCAGGCCGACGCTGCGCACGAAAACCGGCGCGGGCCCGGCTGAGCGCTCGTAGTAGAACAGGATCGCCTTGCCATGCGCCTCGTGCGGGCGGGCGACTTCGGCCAGAAGATCGGTGATCGGCACGGCGGCGAACGGATCGCCGCCATCGCTGCCAAGATTACGCAGTTTGGCGAGGATCGCGCGGCACCGCGCCGCCTGCTCGATGATCAGTTCCACATCGGATGCGAGATCGCTGCCCGGTTCGGCGTCGGCCCGCATTTCCTTGGCGGCCAGTGCGATGGTCGATAATGGCGTGCCCAACTCGTGGGCGGCCGCGGCGGCGAGGCCATCGAGCGCCGAGAGCTGCTCCTTGCGCGACAAGGCCAGCTCAGTGGCCGCCAGAGCATCGGCGATCTGGCGCGCATCATGCGCCACGCGATTGGTATAGGCGGAGATGAAGACCACGCCGCAGATGATCGACACCCAGATACCGATGACATAGATGCGGTTGAACACGATCCGCTCCAGCGGATCCCAGGGCAGCGGCAGATGCCAGACCGACAGCACCGAGGCGATGACGGCGGCGAGCAGGGCAATGATATAGGCGGACCGCTGCGGCAGCGTCGTCGCCGAGACCGACACCGGCGCCAGCAGCAGCAGCGAGAACGGGTTCTGCAAGCCGCCGGTCAGGGCCAGCAGCCCGCCCAGTTGCAGCAGGTCAAAGGCGATCTGGCTGGCGGCGAACAGCGAGCTCGGTCGATGGCTGGGCCCCAGCCGCACGATCAGCCACAGATTGACTGCCGCCGAGACCGCTATCAGCAAAAAACACTCGACCAGCGGCAATGGAAAACCGAGCCCGAAATAGACGAACAGCACCCCCACCGCCTGCCCGCCAACCGCCAGCCAGCGGAGCAGCACCAGCGTTTGCAAACGCAAGGGACGCCAGGTGTTCGGCAGGGGCAGGCCATCGGCCTGAATCATGGTCATGCAAGGGCCCTTTCGAGGCGGATTTCGCGACCGCTATGGGAATAGCGAAGTTTCATTTCAAGGCCCAAAAAATCATAGGCACAGGATTGATCCCACCCCGGGGCGGGCCACCTAAGGGTCATCGTGACTGGGAAAGTGAAACCGAAATGACCACAGCAATCATCAAACCTCAATGGTCCCCGCTGACCATCGCCCTCATGGTTCTGGGCTTTATCTTGTTCTGGCCGATTGGCCTGGCCGTCCTCGGCTACATCCTCTGGGGTGAAAAGTTCGGCGGCTCGCCGGAAAAGGCCCAGGCCTACTTCAACAAGGGCAAAGCCTGGTGCAGCTCCAACAAGCATGCACATCGCGGCTGGAACAACCACAGGAGCTACGGCATGAACTCGAGCGGCAATGCAGCCTTTGACGACTACCGTGCCGAACAGCTCAAGCGCCTCGAAGAAGAACGCGCCCGCCTCGACGCCGAGATCGATGCCTTCCACGAATACATGGCCAACCTCAACAAGGCCAAGGATCGCGAAGAGTTCGATCGCTTCATGAACGAGCGCCGCGGCACCCGCCAGGGCTATACCGAGCCCAAGCCGGAGCAGAATAACGGCGATCAGAACAACAATGGCTGGGGCAACAATAACGGCTAAGCCCTCCCGCGAGGTGCGCGCTCCGCGCGCATCCTTCGCCAACCAGACTCCCACCTCCCTGAAGCCGGTCGTTCCCAACGACTGAACTGGCGCCCCGCAATGGGCGCCATTTTTGTTCGGACAGTCAGTCCGTCCGGCTATATCTCTTTCATCAGCTATTGGGGGGAAGACACTATGGCTCGACTGTCGCGCTTGGTTTCGGTTGCCGGCCTCGCCTTGGCGCTGATGGGTGCGCCGGCCTGGGCCGCCTGCAATGTGGCTCTTTCGCCCGCCGATATCGAGCGCGCCGCATCCATCGCCATCGGCTCCGAATATGGCGATGGCGGCGGCGGCATTAACAAGTGGCGCGACGAGATCACGGTCGGGCTATCCGGCGACTGGTCGAAGCAGGATCGCGACACGCTGGAACACGTCATTGCCGAACTGAGCCTGCTGATCGCTCCAACGCGCATCCGGTTGGTGGAAAGCGATCCGGAAATGCTGGTGCAGTTTGCGCCGGTGGATGATTTCCCCAAACTCAATCCCAACTATGTCCCGGTCAACTACGGCTTCTTCTGGCTGATGTTCGATCGCAGCGGTCTCTATGATGCGCAGGTGCTGATTTCGACCACCGGGCTGACGCGCGCCGAGACCGATCACATCATTCGCGAGGAGATCACCCAGTCGCTGGGCATGGCCAATGACCTGAACGATCAGTCCGACAGTATTTTCTATGGTCCCTGGACCGACATCCAGGACTATTCGGCATCCGACACGCGCGTCATCCGCGCGCTCTACTGTGCCGACGTGGCCCATGGCATGTTGCCCGCCGACTTCCGGCGCGTGTTGGCCACTGAGGCCGCGCCGCCCACGCCATCCCAGATAGAAGCGCTGCAACGGGTCCTGATCGCGCGAGGCCATGAAATCGCCCGGGCCGATGGCGTGGTGGGTGACGATACCAGCGCCGCCATTGCGACCGAACAGCAGGCGCTCGGCTTTTACGCCGATGGCGTGCCCAATCTGGGGCTGATGGTCCGGCTCAAGGCCAAGTCCTGACGAGAAGACGGGCCCGCTCCTGTCGCCGGACGTTCAGCGGTGCCGCGCACTAGCCCATTGCCGCCGCGACTTCACGCGCCATCGGAATGGCCGGCTGCGCGCCCGGCTTGAGGCAGGCTAGGCTGGCGGCGACTGCCGCGCGCTTCATTGCGGCCTCTAGGTCCAAGCCCGCATCGAGCCCCGCGGCGAGATAGCCGCAGAAGGTGTCGCCAGCGCCGACCGTATCGACCGGCTTTATCGGCAAAGCCGCCACCTGGATGGCCCTGCCTTCCGCGGTCACTGCCCGCGCACCATCGCCACCCAGCGTGACGATGACAGTCTGGTGGTGCATGCTGGCCCAGTCGGCCATGGCTGCGTCGAGTTCGGCCACGCCGCGACCGGTCAGCAGGGCAAATTCGGTCTCGTTGGCGATGAGGATGCTGGCCTTGGGCGCCAGTTGCGCGGTCGTATCGAGGAAGGGCGCGGTGTTGAGGATGGTGGTGATGCCCTGCGCTTTGCCGATATCGAGCGCCCGTTCGGTGGCTACCTGAGGAATCTCCTGTTGCAGCAGCATGACGCCGCCGCGGACACCGGCCAGCGCCTTGTCGGCATCATCAGCGGTCATCGCGCCATTGGCGCCCGGCAGGATGGCGATGACATTCTCGCCGTGGCTGTCCACGAAGATCATGGCTATGCCGGTTGCGCCATCGACGACCTTCATCGCCGAGAGGTCGACACCGCCGTCGCGTAGCAGGGCTAAAGCCAGATCGGCAAAGGCATCCTTGCCGACGCCCGACACGTGGCGAACCTCTGCACCCGCACGGCGGGCGGCCAGCGCCTGGTTGGCGCCCTTGCCACCGGCGGCCATCGAGAAGGTGCCGCCGGCCACCGTCTCGCCCGGCTTGGGCAGGCGGCTGACGGTGCCGATCTGGTCGAGGTTGGTGGAGCCGAAAACGGTGATCATGCGAGCATCTTCTCTATCGTGTTCCAGTTGCGCATGGTGTCGAGGTGGTCTTTACCCAGCCTGGCATAAAGCGGCTTGAGCGCATCCTCGACGCCTTCGGTATAGCGGCCATTGGGGCGGCGATATCCGACGACATAGAGGTCGCGGGTATCGATGCGAAAGATTTCGGTATCGCCGGGCATGCCGTGCAGCGTGATGCCCTTTGGCAGTGGCCCATCGGACATCAGCACATGCCGGGTTGCATCGGCCTTGGGATCGAGACTGGCAAAGGGCCGGCTGTCGAGCATGGCCTTGAGCTCGGCCTCAGAGCGCAGCACGACGCCGACCGCGAAACCGAACTGGGCCTCGATGGCCGCTTCCATCCTGGCCTTGATGGCCTCGCCCTTGCCCTCGCCACTGAAGCGCACATTGCCACTGGCGACCACGGTCTTGATATCGGCAAAGCCCACGGCTTCGAGACATGTCTTGAGCTCGGCCATCTTGATCTGGCGCCTGCCCAGGTTGATGCCGCGCAAAAAGGCAAACCAGGTCGCCATCACGCCTTCGCCTTCTGTGGATAGATGGTCTCACCCTTTTCCAGCATCTCCACAAAGCCGGCGATCTTGCGGGCCCGTGCCGCGGGGGTCTTGAGGGCGATCGTGCGATAGATCAGCGCGAAGCGGTTCTGGGCGGTCAGCGTGCGGTAGAATTCACTGGCTGCCGGGCTGGCCTCGATCGCGGCCAGCAGGTCATCCGGCGCGTCCATGGTCGTCCGGTAGGATGCGTCCCAGCGCCCATCGACCTTTGCGAGTTCGACATGCTTCAGGCCATGTTCGGTCATTTTGCCTTCGTCGACCAGCCTGGCAACATTGGTCTTGTTGACATCGCTCCAGGCGCTTTTCTTGCCGCGATGGGTGTAGCGCTGCACGAAGCTCTCGTCGTCCCAGCTCTTGCGGATGGCGTCGATCCAGCCCCAGCACAGCACGACGTCGATGGCTTCGACTGCCGAGATCGTCTCGATACCGCTGGCCTTCTTGAAGATGCGGATCCACACCTCGTCTTCGCTGGCATGGTGCTGGGCCAGCCAATCGTAGAACGCGTCCTTGGTGGCGAATTCGCGGACCTTTGCCGGATCGACATGGACTGGCGGCAAGGCTCAGCCCCCCTGCGGAGGGGGCGGGGCTGCGGCTTGCAGGATGCGCTCGAACGCCCGGTTCAAGCGTTCATCCTGAGACAGGCTCAGGCCGAACTCTTCCTTGAGTACAGTCTGGAGCGCGTCGATCCCGATAATCTCGCGCTGCTGCTTCTCGCCACCGACAGGCTGGATCGTCAGCCGTGTATTGTGAAGCTTGATCCGTCTGCCGCTCGGGGACAGGGCAACGCGCAGTTCACCGACCATGGGCGAAGCTGGGCCGGTCGCCATGGCCAGGTTGACCGCGTCGATCCGGTCCTGATCGATCGGATCGAGGTTGAAGCCATAGACGGGTCGCCACTCCTCGTCGATCTGAACTTCGAGCACCCATTCGGGGTCGCCACCGACCAGACGGAATGTTTCATGCGGGGTCGCCTGCTCGGCACCGGCGCGCAGGCGGAGCGGGGTCGTCAGGGTCAGGCCGCCATGGCCGACATCGGCGAGGTAATTCTGCCCGCTGATGTCCACCAGCAGAACCAGATGGCTTGGTTTGACATTGTCCGGGTTGGTCCACAGCCCTTGCGCCAGCAACGGTCGAACGCTGTAGTCCAGGTCCTGCAGCATGCGCATGAGCAGCAGGTTGTGCTCGAAACAGTAGCCACCGCGCCGATCTGCAAGCAGCTTGCGTTCGAGGTCAGGCTGCTCCAGCGACACCGTGTCACCCATCAGGGGGGACAGATTCTCAAAGGCGATCACCGCCGGATGCAAGGCGTGGATGAGTTCGAGGGTGCTCAAGGTCGGGGCGATCGAACCCGCAAAGCCGATTCGCTCGAAATAGGCGTTGAGATTAACCTTTTGGCTCATCGACCACCCTTGCCGCTGTTTCCCGCGGGCGCAATATGGCGATGCGCATCGGCCTTGTCACCTTGGCCGCGGGCGATTTCATCTCCCGGAGGGACTGGACATGGGCCTTTTCGACTGGATCACCGGCTCCAAATCAGCACCGGCGGGAGTCGCCAGACGGCCCGCCGCAACGCTGCGCCAGGCGCTGCTGGACAGCAACCGCGACACGGCTCCCTTCCTCATTCGTGACGGTGCGCCCGAGGGCTGCGACCTGGTCGCCGAATGGAAGATCGTCGATGCGCGCTGGTACGAGATCTTCGCCAAGGCCAGCCTCACCAAGGTGTTCAAGGTGCTGATGAAGCTCGACGAGGCCAAGGGCGAGGTTCGGGCCGTCGACCAAGAATGGACTGTGGAGTGGCGCGCCGGCGTGCCGACCCTGTCGCTCAGCGTCGAAACCTTCCGCGGCCAGAAGACGGAATTCAGCTTCGGCACCGCCTATGCCTTCAAGGAAGACCTCTCCGGCTACGGCAAAGTCTACCAATACAAGTTCGCGACAAACGAGATCAAAGACCCACTGGTCGCGGTAGCCCAGCAGAACGGCTGGGGCTGGAAGGGCGTGGCGTTCGGGAAGCTCTAACGCTGTCAGTCGGCATAAGCGACCCAGCCCCTGAAGCTCAGCGCGGCGTAGAACAGGCTGACGCCGGAAAACCCGGCCTCGCGCAGCATGCCCTCCTCCTCGTCCGGCGCCAGGATGGACAGCCTCGTGCCAATGGCCAGCTGCGCCGCCTCCAGCTGTGCTTCGCTGGTGCCCGGCGCCGCCGGCCATCGGACATGCCGCGCGATCCATTGCGACCGCTCCGGCTCGGTCTGCGGGAAGCTGATATGGGCCAGCACCAGCGGCGCACCGGGTTTGAGGCGGCGACGGAGCTGCCTGAGTGTATCGAGACGTTCATTCCTCGGGATGAAATGGAAAGTGAGCAGGCTCACGGCGCCATCGAACGGGCCGTCCGGCGCGACATCCACATAGCCGTGATGCAGCTGCACGCGATCGATGGCTGATCCGACCGTCTCCCGGGCCAAAGTCAGCATGTCGGCAGAGGGGTCGGCGCCATCGAACGACCAGCCAGGATGCTGCTCCGCCAGTGCTTTCAGCTCAAGTCCGCCACCCGCACCCAGGACGAGGACCCCACCATCGGCCGGGACGCGCTCGGCCAGCAGCATCGACACCATGCGGTGCAGATCGGCAAAGCCAGGCACCTGCCGCGGCGGGCCATCCGCATAGGAAGGGTTGGCGTGGGTTCCGAAGGCATTGGGTTTCATGACCTGCAATCCGATAATGTAACTTACATAGTAACATTATCGGGCATAGGCTAGCCAAGGTCCTGCAGATCCCGAATAGATTGGCTGCCTAAGTCTTAGGCCTGCGCCTTGCGCACCCGGATGACCACGTCGACGTGGCTCACCTTCATGCCCTTGGGGGCTTCGGGCAGGCTCAGGAACTCGACCGAGGAGGCGGGGATATCGATCATCCGCTGCTCGTCTTCGACATAGAAGTGGTGGTGGTCGGAGGTATCGGTATCGAAATAGGACCGCGAGGCATCGACCGCCACTTCGCGCAGCAGGCCCGCTTCGTGGAACTGGTGCAGCGTATTGTAGATGGTGGCCAGCGACACGCCGACGCGGGCCTCGGTGGCTTCGCCATGCAATTGCTCGGCGCTGACATGGCGATGCGGGCCACCGAACAGCAGCTCGGCCAGGGCAACGCGCTGGCGGGTCGGACGGAGACCGGCCATGCGCAGCACTGCGGTCAGACAGGGCTTGCGCGACGGAAGTGACCGGGCGGTCTGGGTACGATCAGTCATTGGGTCCTTGGAAATACGAGCAAAGGGCCGGAAAGTGCTGCGTTCCTTATAGTCATGGCGGAATTTTCACACAAGCGGCACGGGCGCCGCAGGTAAACGTTTCACCCAATGGTGCATGGGGCTTCGGCTTGACCCTCCCAGCACGCCCCTATACGAGACAAAGCAAGGTTAATTGGGGTTGCATGCATGGCCGAACGGCAGAGCGCATTTGGGTATGAAGAGCTTTTGGCCCATGGCCGTGGCGAGTTGCCGGGACAGGGCGATGCCCGCCTGCCGGCTCCGCCCATGCTGATGTTTGATCGCATTACCCAGATCGACGAGACCGGCGGCGCCTACGGCAAGGGCATGGTGCGCGCCGAACTCGACGTCAATCCGGACCTCTGGTTCTTCAAGTGCCACTTCATCGGCGATCCGGTGATGCCGGGCTGCCTGGGCCTCGATGCCGTCTGGCAGATGACCGGCTTTTTCCTCAGCTGGATCGGCCAGCCCGGCAAGGGTCGCGCCCTGGGTGGCGAGATCAAGTTCACCGGCCAGGTGACTGACGACGTCAAGTTGGTCGAATACGGTATCGACCTCAAGCGCGTGATGAAGGGCCGCCTGACGCTGGGCATCGCCGATGGCTGGGTCAAGGCTGACGGCAAGGTGATCTACGAGGCGGCCAACCTGCGTGTGGGCCTGTTTACCGACGCCCAGATGAAAGCCGAACAGGTCGCCTGACCGGCCTTCATTGTGCTGGGTTTTGAACCATATAATGAGGCGCCTGCGCAAAAGGCGCCCAAACAAGACGACGGAGCGAGGCCAAGATGAGACGAGTTGTCGTCACCGGCATGGGTATCATTTCCTCGATCGGCAATAGCCTGGACGAGGTCACGGCAAGCCTGCGTGCCGCCAAGCCAGGCATCGTGGCCGCCCCAGATTATGCCGAGCTGGGCTTTCGCAGCCAGGTCAAGGGCGACCCCAATCTCGATCCGTTCGAAATCCTCGATCGCCGTGTCACCCGCTTCATGGGCAAGGGCGCGGCCTGGAACTACCTCGCCATGCAACAGGCCATTGCCGATGCGGGCCTGCAGGAATCCGACATTTCCAACCCGATGACCGGCATCGTCATGGGTTCGGGTGGCGCATCGACCCGCACAATCGTCGAAGCAGCTGATATCACCCGCAAGAATACCAGCCCCAAGCGCATCGGACCGCTGGCCGTGCCCAAGGCCATGGGCTCGACGGCCTCGGCAACGCTAGCCACGCCCTTCGGCATCAAGGGTATCAACTATACGATCACCGCCGCCTGCGCGACGTCCAAGCATTGCATCGGCAATGCCATGGAACAGATCATCATGGGCAAACAGGACATCGTGTTTGCCGGTGGCCACGAGGATCTCGACTGGACGCTGTCTGACCTGTTTGACGCCATGGGCGCCATGAGCTCGGACTTCAACGAAACCCCGGCCAAGGCCAGCCGATGCTATGACGCAGCGCGCGACGGCTTCGTAATTTCCGGCGGCGCCGGCGTGCTGGTGCTGGAAGAATACGAGCATGCCAAGGCGCGCGGCGCCAGGATCTGGGCCGAGCTGATCGGCTATGGCGCAACCTCGGATGGCCTCGACATGGTCGCCCCGTCCGGCGAAGGCGCCGAGCGCTGCATGCGCATGGCGCTCAAGAATGTTGGCCCGAAGGTCGACTACATCAACCCGCATGCCACCTCGACCCCAGTGGGCGACCTGCGCGAGATCGAAGCGATCCGCGCGCTCTTCGGCAACGAGGACAAGTGCCCGCCCATCGCCGCGACCAAGTCGCTGACCGGCCACAGCCAGGGCGCCACAGGCGTGCATGAATCGATTTATTCGATCCTGATGATGAAACACCGCTTCATCGCCGAAAGCGCCAATATCGAGACGCTCGACCCGGCGTTTGAGGATATGCCGATCGTGCGGCAGCGGCGCGACGACGTGGACCTGGGCGTCGTGCTATCCAATTCTTTCGGCTTCGGCGGCACCAATGCCGCGCTGGTGTTCAAGCATCCGGATGCGTAGTGGCACGCCCTCGTGGTTCGAGGCGCTGAAGAAGCGCACCTCACCATGAGGGCTACTGAAACACTAAATCCAGAGTAGCCTTCATGGTGAGGTGCGAGCTCTTCGCGAGCCTCGAACCACGAGGGCGTGGCACTTGCCTAATACGAGAACTCTGAAAACCGCCCGCCTTTACCATCGTAAGTCAGCACGCGCCCGATCAGCGGCTCACCAATCCCCGTGATCAGTTTCAGCGCCTCCATGGCCATCAGCGTGCCGATGACGCCGGTGAGCGGACCCAGTATCCCGGTCGCCTCGCAACTCGGCAGGTCCTCGTCATTGGCCTCGGCGGGATAGAGGTCGCCAAAGCGCGGGCCGCCGGGCGCGAAGACCGTCACCTGGCCGTCGAACATCGACACTGCACCCGATACCAGCGGCAGGCCCACGGTTTCGGCGGCCGAGGCGACGGCGCGTCGCGTGGCGATATTGTCGGTGCCGTCGAGCACCAGGTGGTAGCCGGCGACAATTGTCTCGGCGTTGTCGTCACCAATCCGTTCGCGGTGCAGCACTACGTCCACATGCGGATTGAGCGCATGGACAAAGCGGCCGGCGCTGTCGACCTTGCTGTCGCCAATACCATCGGTGGTGTGGATCATCTGCCGCTGCAGGTTGGACAGTGACACATGATCATTGTCGACCACGCCTAGCGTTCCGACACCCGCGCCAGCCAGATAGGCGATGGCAGGGCTGCCCAGGCCACCGGCTCCGACCACCAGCACCCGCGCAGCCTTCAGCGCCTGCTGGCCGCTGCCGCCTATGCCCTTGAGCACCAGGTGCCGCGAATAGCGACGGGTCTCCTCGGGTGAAAGCGGGTCAGAGGCCAAGCGGCACCGCGATGAAGCGGCGGTCGGGGCCCTCGAAACCGCCTGGATAGACCGAGACGATACCGACGGCATCGCCCATCGAGCCGGCCTGGAACGGCAGCACCACGCCATAGAGCCGATAGGCCATCGGGCAGCCGCGCGAGCGCGGCAGCGTCGCGTCGCGGTGCAACAGGCGCTCATTGCCGTTGTCGCTGATGCTGAGCTCATAGCCCAGCGGATCGATACCGAACCATTCCTGGCAGGGCGAAGCGGCCTTGGCGGCGAAACTGGAGAGCTGCAGCTCGTAATCGCCCGAGACATCGCCTGGAGTGTAGGCAGGCACCCCGAAGCGTAGCGTCTGCGCATCGCTACCGGGCGTACCGTCGCCGATCAGCGCCGCGATCTCGACCGGCACGTTGATATCGAGCGTCTCGATATCGTCGGCGGCCTGTAGCTGAACTTCGGCGCGAATCTGGCTGAGGCTGACCGTCTCGTCATCGGCCTGGATGCGGATGGGGGTCCCGACCACCCAGGTATCGTTGCTGAGGTCCACGATATAGATGCTCGAATAGGCGAAGCCGGAGCCATCCTGGATGCCGTATTCCTCGAAGGCGAAATAGCGGCTGTCATCGGAAAAACCGATAAAGTCTATGACCGCCCGATCGCCCGCAAAGGCAGACGTAACGGTTATCAGCATAGCAAACAGACTAGCGCCCAGTCGAACCATGCCCGCCATCTCCCCGGTCAGTTGCATCAAGACTTGCGACTTCGATCAGAACCACTTTGCTCACCGGCGCCACGACCATCTGCGCGATACGCTCGCCACGGCGAACTACGAAGGCTTCCTTGCCATGGTTGATCAACAGAACCATGACTTCGCCGCGATAATCGGCGTCGACCGTGCCGGGGCTGTTGAGCACCGTCACGCCATGTCTGGCGGCAAGCCCGGACCGCGGTCTGACCTGGGCTTCGAAACCGTCGGGCAGCGCAATGGCGAGTCCGGTGGGAATCTTGGCGTAGTCGCCGGGCAATATGCTGATGGCCTCGCCGGCGCCGATCGCGGCCGCCAGGTCGAGACCGGCCGCGCCGGATGTCTGCTGCCGTGGCAAGGGAAGTCCCTGTCCATGGGGCAACCAGATCAGCTCGACGGAAACGCTGCTGTCAGGCATCAGGGCGCCCGCACCACGGCATAGAGTTCGTCGGGCAGTTCCGCCGTACCGTTGATCAGGTCGAGAAACTGGATCTCCGACTCCGCCGATGTCTTGTCCTCAGACAGCGTCATGTTGGTCTCGGTGACCTCGGCGCCGGAGAAGCGGACGGTGATGCCATGGCCCTTGAAGAAGGCTTCGACCATTGCCTTGGTTTCTTCGTCTATGCCCTCGTCGGCGCCGACCTCGTCCCGCATTTCGGCGGTGGGTAGCGACACCCGGACCAGTCCTGGCCCGGCGCTGGCAAAGGTGATGGTCGGCTCGTCATTGCCGAAGGTCAGCCTGGCAAACTTGCCTTCCTCGACGATCACGCAGGTGGCGGTGCCATCGGCATTCTTGGTAAGGTCGCCATCGGCGCAAAAATCGTCGTCCTTGGGGGCGTCGGCCTCGGTCTCGGACGCACTCATCTTGACCATGGAATAGAAGTCGGCGCCCATCACCTGGGTCATCGTCGCCCTGGCGGTAGTCTCGCTGGTCAGCACGACATCGACCTCGGCATCGATGCAGCCAGCCAGCGCGCCAGCCAGCAGCATCGTCGCGGCGAGCTTGCCGATGGATATAAGGTTCATGGTGACGCTCCCGACCTAGTGCGAGGCAATCTAGGGCTAAGTCATTGACGCGGCAAGCGGGCTACCATGACGGCATGGTGATCAGCCGCCAGAGCAGGGCGACGAACGTCGCGCCGACGACACCAATCAGCCCCAGCAGCGCCCAGCGCATCAGTCCGTCGTGCTGGCGATGCTTGTTGGCATGATAATCGGCCAAAGCCAGTTCGGCCTGCGCCAGAATCACCGGCACGCGACCAGCCGCCTCGGCAATGGTCTTGGCATGATCCTTGAGGTCGGCGATGCGACCCATAGGGCCCGCCTCCTTGCGCAGCCAGTCGCCAACCACCGGCTCGGCCACGGTCCAGATGTCGAGCGCCGGATCGAGCGCCCGCGCCACGCCCTCCACCAGCACCATGGATTTCTGCAGCAGCACCAGCTCAGGGCGGGTCTGCATATTGAACAGATCGGTGATGACAAAGAGCTGGCCCAGCACTCGCGCCATCGAGATATCGGTGGCCGTGCGGCCATGCAGCGGCTCGCCGATGGAGCGGATGGCGAGGGCAAAGTCGTCGACCGACTGGTCCTTGGGCACATAGCCGATATCGAAATGCCGCTCGGCCACCAGGCGATAATCCCTGACGATGAAGCCATAGAGGATGTCGGCAAGGAAGCGGCGTTCCTTGCGGTTGATGCGGCCCATGATGCCGAAGTCGACCGCGATCACATCGCCCGTTCGCGGATCGGCGAAGAGATTGCCCGGATGCATGTCGGCATGGAAGAAGCCATCGCGGATGGCGTGCTTGAGGAAGCTCTGCAGCAACGTCGCCGCCAGCGCCTTGCGATCCACCCCGGCGGCTTCGAGCGCGGCATGGTCGCGGATCGGGATGCCATCGACCCAGGATGTGGTCAGCACATTCTGCGCCACATGATCCCAGCTCACCGTGGGGATGACGAAGCCGGTATCGTCCTTGATATTCTCGGCCATCTCGGAAATGGCCGCCGCCTCGAGGCGAAGGTCCAGCTCCAGCCGGGCGGAGCGATCGAGCGTTTCAACGACCTCGACCGGCTTGAGGCGCTTGGTGGAGCGCACAAGACGATTGGCCAGCCTTGCTGCCGCATAGAAGCTCTCGATATCGGCCATGAAGCGCTGCTGCACACCAGGGCGGAGTATCTTGACCGCAACGGTCTTGGGCAAGCCATCGGCCGGACGCAGCTTGGCCCGATGCACCTGGGCGATAGACGCTGCGGCAATGGGCGGGCTGAGCTCGGTGAGTTCTGCCGCCTTGCCTTCAAGCGCCTCGATCAAGATGGCCGGGACTAAAGCCGGATCGAACGGCTCCATCTTGTCCTGCAGGCCCGCCAGGTCATTGGCGATATCGGCGCCGACCACATCGGGACGGGTCGCCAGCGTCTGGCCGAATTTGACATAGGTCGGCCCGAGTCGGTTCAGGGCCTTGTTGAGGCGCTCGACATGTCCGGTCTTGCGCACACTGGGCCGCTCGATCAACCGCCCGAGCCAGATGCCGAGCTTGAGCGGCGGCGGCAAATCCTTGGCGGAGATGATGGACAGCGCACCTTCCCGGGCCAGGACATAGCCGGCTCGGGCAAGGCGGAAATAGGCAGGGATCAGCATCCGGCTAAATCTTCCATCCCGAAAACAACGCCGCGATGTTGCCGCTGAACGGGGTGTGCTTCACCCGCTTGAAGCCGGCCTGAGCAAGCATCGACTGAAACAGCGGCGGGCTGGGGAACTTGCGGATGGATTCGACCAGATACTGATAGGGCTGGGCGTCGCCGGTGACCAGCTTGCCCATGGGCGGGATCACGCGGTCCGAGAAGGCCTTATAGATGGAATCGAAACCGGGCACGTCGACCTGGCTGAATTCGAGCACCAGGATACGGCCGCCGCGTTTGAGCACGCGATGCGCCTCGCCCAGCGCCTGCTGGATGCGCGGCACGTTGCGGATGCCGAAGGCGATCGTATAGGCGTCAAAGCTGTTATCGGCGAAGGGCAGTTCCTCGGCATTGGCCTCGACGAAGCTGGCCTGCGCCGGATAACGCCAGCTCTTCGCCCGCTCGGCGCCCACCCGCAGCATGTCCGCATTGATGTCGGACACGACCACCTCGGCATAGCCCACCGAGGCGTTGACGATGCGCTCGGCGACATCGCCGGTGCCACCAGCCATGTCGAGCACGCGGTAGCCGCGCGAACCGTTCTTGGGCGGCGCCAGGTCGGCCACCATGGCATCCTTCCAGATGCGGTGAATGCCGCCGCTCATCAGGTCGTTCATCAGGTCGTAGCGGTCGGCAACGTCGTGGAAGACCTTATTGACCAGGCCCTGCTTGTCGTCCAGCGCCACGGTCTGCTCGCCGAAATGGGTGGTTTCTTGCGCGTTGGTCATGGCGGACGCCCTGCTACTGTCTGATTGCGGCGCACCATATAGAAGCGATATTGGCTTTGCCATGGCGCAAAGCCGCACAGGTAAAGAGGTCTTTCATGCCCGAACTGCCAGAGGTCGAAACCGTCCGCCGCGGGCTCGAACCGTGGCTGGAAGGGGCGCGGATCGACAAGGTTACGCTCAACCGGAAAGACCTGCGCTTTCCCTTTCCCGAGGGCCTGGCCAAGGAGATCGAGGGCGCGACCATCGTTTCGGTGGCGCGGCGGGCCAAATATCTGCTGATCAAGCTCGACAACGGCAAGACGGTGCTGAGCCATCTGGGCATGACCGGCTCCTGGCGCTTCATGGAGCATTCCATCGACAAGCCACCGCGCTACTACGAGCCGGGCACCGAGCCCAAGCATGACCACATGGTCTGGGACATCTTCCATCCCACGCATGGCAAGAGCCACCTGATCTATGCCGATCCGCGCCGCTTCGGCTTTGTCGATCTCTTCGATGATCCGGCGGACAGCGAGTATCTCAAAGGCCTCGGCCCCGAGCCGCTGGGCAATGATTTCAATGCCGACGAAATGGCTGCCGCCTTTGGGGGCAAGAAGGCGCCGATCAAGGCCGCCCTGCTCGACCAGCGGGTGGTGGCAGGCCTGGGCAATATCTATGTCGCCGAAGCTCTACATCGATCGCATATCCTGCCGACCGTGCTGGCCGGCACGCTGGTCACAGCAAAGGGCAAGCCCAAGGCTGCGCTGGAGGACCTGGCGCATGCGGTGCGGCAAGTGCTGGTGGAGGCGATCGAGGTGGGTGGGTCGACGTTGCGCGACTTCAGGAATGCCGAGGGTGGCTCGGGCTATTTTCAGCATCGGTTCGCCGTCTATAACCGGGAGGGTGAGCCTTGCCCGACGCCGCTGTGCACGGGGATAGTGGAGCGCATCGTACAGTCGGGGCGATCGACGTTCTTCTGCCCGGTATGTCAGAAGGCGCCTTAGGATGGGTGCGCTGTAGCGCCAACAAACGCGATCGTCACCCTCGGGCTTGACCCGAGGGCTCTACACTTGCGGAGCGCTTGGTAGGTACAGGGCCCTCGGGTCAAGCCCGAGGGTGACGGCCGGTGGGCGGGCAGGCATGGGCCGAAGGCACGCCGCATAGCCACTGCCCCCTGATTCCAGTTGACGCTCGCCCCCTCATCCCCTATAGACCGCCCAACTTGGCGGCAGTCGATGTGCCGCCGATTTCATTTCATCCCGGTCGCCTGTGCCATCAGTGCGCTTTCGGCCGGTTGGACGCCAAGAGGACCGTTATGGCCAATACGCCGTCAGCCAAGAAGGCTACCCGCAAGATCGAAGCCCGCACCGCGGTCAACAAGTCGCGCCGCTCGCGCGTCCGCACCTTCATCCGCAAGGTTGAAGAGGCCATCGTTGCCGGCGATCACAAGCTTGCCATGGAAGCCCTGGCTGTCGCCGCTCCCGAGATCAACCGCGCTGCGACCAAGGGCATCGTTCATGCCAATCTGGCCGCCCGCAAGGTCAGCCGCCTCAATAGCCGTGTCAAGGCGCTCAGCGCCTGATTGACCCCGTCGCGGCGCCTTGACGGGCGGCCAGCGGCAAGACGAAACTGGGCTCCGCGAGGAGCCCATTTTGTTTGTATGGTAGGCGCGCAAGGTTTTTCCGATTTGATGCGTATGTGTCAACGACGTGACACAACCCAAATGGGTGGCACTGAAACTGCCTGAAGGCAGTTTCGATAGTTCCGTCAACCACTTGCGGGAAAGTCGGACATTCTTCGAAGCGTCATCAAGACAGTTATGTCAGCAAATTTGGGACCGCGAGGAAATATATTTTTTACCTCTCGGCGACCCTGTGTGACGGGAATCTGCGTTGAGTCACAGAGCCTTGGTTTGAGGGCTTTTTGATGGGGACCGGGGTCAAAAATCAGAACCTCGGAGTCAAGCCCCCATTTTGAAGATAAGCCGGTTGCGGGGCCAAAATCGTCCCTCTAAAGTGATCTCGTCAGCTTGAATTAGGACGCCATGGACGAGCGTTCAAACGAGGTGACATGGTCATTTTCGGGGCGTCGTTTTTTAGCTGGTTCCAGCGTTGGCTGGAGCAGTTTGAGTTGGTGAAGGTTGGGTTAGCCGTCGGTCCGGGCAGGGCTGGCGCAAGTTAGTAAGACGCCGGCCGGACGAGGCCGGGTTCACGACAGAGTTGAGTGCGACGCTGGTGGGTCAAACCACCGGACAGGAATGTTGTGCCCGTGGAAGCGGGCGCAGGGGCGAAGCCATGCAAGCCGGACCAGAAGGGTCTGCCCATGGCAATCAAGGCAACAAAATGCCGGCGGACTTTGCGGGCCGACCGGACTATGGAAATGGGGCTACCAATGATGCGACAGGCGACCGCCGGAAGGGATGATTGGGCTCGAACCAATCAACCGTCCTCCACCACGATCAGCAAAGGCGAAACTCCTGTCATGACCACATCCGATTCCACCGAAGGCCAGCGCGAGCTCTGGACCAGGGTGAGGGCCCGGATCAAGGCATCGGTCGGCATGGATGTGTTCACCTCGTGGTTCGCCAGCCTCGAACTCGAAGAGATCGTCGATGACGTGGTGCATCTGTCGGCGCCCACCCGCTTCCTGTGCTCCTGGGTGCAGTCCAACTATGCCGAGCGCCTGCTTGAAGCCTTCCGTCAGGACGACGAGACCATCGGCCGGGTGCAGGTGACCCTGCGCGTCAATGGCCAGGCCCGCCCGCGCGTTGCCCAGCCCGCTGCGGCTCAGCCCGTTACGGAAGCCCCAGCCTCTACGAGCGCTGCTGCGCCCCAGGCGCCGGCCATGCCGCGCCTTATCCGCGACAATACCGCCACCAAGGGCGATGCCCTTTCCGGCAGCGCCATCGATGCGCGCATGACCTTCGACAATTTCGTGGCCGGCGAAGCCAATGAGATGGCCTTCGGCGTCGCCAAGCAGATCGCCAATGCCGCCGCCAACAACACCGTGACCTTCAATCCGGTCTATATCCATTCGACGGTGGGCCTGGGCAAATCGCACCTGCTCAATGCCATTGCCCATGCCGTGCAGTCGGCCGATGCCAGCAAGAACATCGTCTATCTGACCGCAGACCACTTCATGTACCATTTCATCACCGCCGTGCAGCGCCAGTCGGCGCTGGGCTTCAAGGAATGGCTGCGCCGCGTCGACCTGCTGCTCATCGACGACATGCAGTTCCTGCAGGGCAAGTCGGCCACAGAATTCGGTCACACGCTGGGCACGCTGCTCACCGGCGCCAAGCAGGTCGTGGTGGCCGGCGATGCGCCGCCGCGCGATCTCGAAATGCTCGACGAGCGCGTGCGCTCGCGCCTCTCGGGTGGCCTCGTCGTACCGATCTCCGGCTTCGACCTCGAGCTGCGCCGCGCGATCGTACAGCGCCGCGCCGACTATTCCACCGCCCGCTACGGCATGCATTTCCCGGCGCCTGTGATCGACTATATCGCCCGCGCCGTGATCAGCCATGGCCGCGACCTCGATGGCGCCGTCAACCGCCTCGTCGCCGCCAACCAGCTGACCGGCGAACTGATCACCGTGCCGCTGGCCGAAAAAACGCTCGGCGACCTGATCCGCTCGCGCGAAGCCCGTCGCGTCCGTATCGAGGATATCCTCAAGATCGTCAGCCGCCACTACAAGGTACCGCGCAACGAACTGCTGTCAGCCCGCCGCTCGCGCGACGTCGTCCGCCCGCGCCAGATCGCCATGTTCCTCGCCAAGGCCCTGACCTCGCGCTCCCTGCCCGAAATCGGCCGTCGCTTCGGCGGCCGCGACCACACGACGGTCCTGCATTCGGTCCGCAAGGTCGAGCAGATGATCAAGGACGACGTGGAACTGGCGCAGGAAATCGAATTGTTGAAGCGCATGCTAGAGGAATAGGGGCGCGCCCTCGTGGTTCGAGGCGCTGAAGAAAGCGCACCTCACCATGAGGGCTACTCCACCGCCGGTCCTATTGAGACCTCATGGTGAGGTGCGAGTCCCTACGAGCCTCGAACCACGAGGTCGGGATCCCAGAGCTATCCACTTGGCAGCTCGCCCTTCATAAACTCCGCAAACTTATCCTTCCACTCCGGATGCCAGCGCGACAAAGCCGGCCTGTCCTCGATGATATCCTTCGCATTCCACAGGATGCGCTTGTGATCCATCTCATTGGGCGTTTCGTCATCCGGGCAGAGGATGAAAAAGCCATTGTGGGCGATGGCCTGTTCCATGAAATCCACGACCTGCTCGGGCAGCCAGGCTCCCGGACGATGTTCGGCCTCGCCCGTCGTGGTCCATCCAGGGATCAGCAGATGCGCACTAACCTTTCCGCCCGCCCGCTCGCGCAGGTCGCGCGCCAGGTTCTGCGTATAGGCGTTGAGTGCCGCCTTGGAGGTATTGTAGGCGGGATTGCCCGGCGGATTGGTCAGACCCTGCTTGGAGCCGGTATTGACGATGACCCCCGCATGCTCGGCCTTCAGCATGCCGGGGAGGAAGGCCTGCACGCCATTGACCGGGCCGAGCACATTGATGGCCATGGTCCGCTGCCAGTTCTCGATCGGGTCGAGAATGCCGCCGGCGCCGCCCGCTACGAAATAGGCGGCGTTGTTCATCAGCAGCGTCGGACTGCCCCAGGCGGCTCCCACCTGTTGCGCTAGGGCGGTCATCGCTGCGGCATCGGCGACATCGATGATTTCGGACCAGACATTGTCCGCCCCGACAACCGCCGCCAGCTCGGCGGTCGTGGCGGCCAGCTTGGCCGCGTTGACATCGAGCAGCACGATGCGCATCCCGGCACCGGCCGCCTCGCGGGCCGCTGCGCGCCCGATACCACTAGCGCCACCTGTAATAACGGCGATCCCGCCGGGGACAAAACTTTCGGCCATGCTGCAGTCTCCTCAGTCAAATCTGTCGCTGCGAGTCTAGCCCAAGTCCGGCGACGGCGACATCACGCCACAAGCAACTGAAATCGGGGATTTCCGCCCTGCCGGGGCCCGCGTGCCCTTGCTAATCCGTTCACAAATTGTAAATGTCCAACCCCCGGCATGCCGGGGTTTTGCCGTCGCGTACCGCCAGGAAGTTGCCGCATGAAAGTCACGCTCGAACGCAATCATCTGCTCAAGTCGCTGAGCCATGTGCACCGGGTTGTGGAGCGGCGGAATACCTATCCGATCTTGGCCAACGTGCTGTTCAAGGCCAGCGACGACAAGGTCGAGCTGCGCGCCACTGACCTCGATATCGAGGTGACCGAAAGCGTACCGGCCATGGTGTCGACCGCGGGCACCACCACGGTGCCGGCCCATACGCTCTACGAAATCGTCCGCAAGCTTTCCGATGGCGCCGAAGTGCGCCTCGAAACCGATGGCGGCGAGAACATGGTTCTCACCTCCGGTCGTTCGCGCTTCAACCTCGCCTGCCTGAGCCCCGACAGCTTTCCCGACTTGAAGTCCGGCGCATTCGGCCACGAATTCACGATGCCGGCCTCGGCCCTGCGCGAACTGATCGAGCGCACCCAGTTCGCCATCTCCAACGAAGAGACGCGCTACTACCTCAACGGCATCTATTTCCACACCGTCGACATCACGGGGACGGGCACGGTCCTCCGCGCCGTGGCCACCGATGGCCACCGCATGGCGCGCGCCGAGATCGAGGCTCCCGCTGGTGCCAAGGGCATGCCCGGCATCATCGTGCCCAAGAAGACCGTGGGCGAAGTGCAGAAGCTGCTTGATGGCGCCGAGGGCGACGTCGCGGTGGAAGTCTCCGACACCAAGATCCGCTTCACGGTGGGCTCGGTCGTGCTGCTGTCGAAGCTCATCGAAGGCACCTTCCCCGATTACGACCGCGTGACGCCCAAGAACAACGACAAGCAGATGAATGTCGACCGCGCCAGCTTCGCCACCGCCGTCGATCGCGTCTCGACTATTGCCTCGGAACGCGGCGGCAAGGCCGTCAAGCTCCAGGCCAAGGATGGGTTGCTGGAACTGTCGGTGACCAATCCCGACCACGGCACGGCCAGCGAAGAGCTGGCTGTCGAGTTCGACACCGACGGCTTCGAGATCGGCTTCAACGCCCGCTATCTGCTCGACATTATCGGCCAGATCCGCAGCGAGAGCGCGGTGTTCATGTTCAACGACGCGGGTTCCCCGACTTTGGTCAAGGACGACGGCGAGACGCGGGCGCTGTATGTGCTGATGCCGATGCGCGTTTGAGGTATAGGGGCACGCCCTCGTGGTTCGAGGGTCGCTTCGCTCCCGCCTCACCATGAGGGCTACTCGGACACCATCCATCAGGAGCCCTCATGGTGAGGTGCGAGCTCTTCGCGAGCCTCGAACCACGAGGGCGGCGAACTCAAAACCATGACCCGCCACCTCTCCCGCATCCGCCTCACCGCCTTCCGCAACTACACGGCGGCTGCGCTCGACCTCGATTCCCGCCATGTCGTCCTCACCGGCCCCAATGGTTCGGGCAAAACCAACCTGCTCGAAGCCATTTCCGTGCTCTCGCCCGGCCGCGGCCTGCGCGGCGCGAGTTTCGAGACCCTGCAATCCCATGGCAGCGATACCGGCTGGGCGGTCGCGGCGACCGTCGAGACCGATGATGGCCCCTCCGATATCGGCACCGGCGCATCTCCCGAAGGCGGCCGCCGGGTGCGCATCAATGGCGCCAATGCCCGCTCCATCGAGGCGATGAGCGACTATCTGCGCATGCTGTGGCTGACACCATCAATGGATGGCCTGTTCTCCGGCCCCGCGGGCGAGCGCAGGCGCTTTCTCGACCGGCTGGTAACCACTCTCATCCCCAGCCATTCTGCCTCGGTGTCCGACTACGAAAAGGCCATGCGGCAGCGCAACCGGCTGCTCGAGGACAATGGCGATACCGCGTGGCTCTCCGCCATCGAAAACCAGATGGCCGAACTGGGCGCCTCGATCCACCTGGCGCGAACCGATAGCCTCCACCACCTCCAGGCGTTGATCGAACAGAGCCTCGACGACCACAGCTTTCCCGCCGCCCATCTGGCGCTGACGCCGCTGTTCGAGCATGGCACGGAGCCTGCCTCCTCGGCGGCTCTCGAAACCGCGCTCATCGAGACCTGGCGGGCCTCGCGCGGGGTTGATCGGGCCGCTGGACGCACCATATCAGGCCCACACCGCGTCGATCTCGAAGTGACCTATGCCCAAAAGGGCATGCCGGCCGCTCTGGGCTCGACCGGGGAACAGAAAGCCCTCCTGATCGGGCTCATTTTGGCCCATGCCCGCCTCGTCAAACTGCGCACGGCGATCACGCCGTTCCTGCTGCTCGACGAAATCGCTGCCCATCTCGATCCGGACCGCCGCCGGGCGCTGTTTTCGGCCCTCGACGGGCTGGGCACGCAGTGCTTCCTAACCGGCACGGACCGTGTCCTGTTCGAAGCTTTGGGCGAGCGGGCGCAGACCATTACCGTCCGTGACGGACGGCTCACTAAGGACTAGGCGGATACCCCCGGCAAAAGGCCTAGAAAAGCCCATTTTGCTTGGGGTTGCACCCCCGTTCCGCTAGAACGAAACCCTGACGAAAACTACTGATTCGGACCCCATGACCGATAGCGAAATGCCTGACCCGAACGAATACGGCGCTGACAGCATCAAGGTGCTCAAGGGGCTCGACGCGGTACGCAAGCGCCCAGGCATGTATATCGGCGATACCGATGACGGTTCGGGACTGCATCACATGGTCTATGAGGTGGTCGACAACGCCATCGACGAGGCCCTGGCCGGGCATGCGGACCTCGTGACGGTGACGCTCAATGCCGACGGCTCGGTGACTGTCATCGACAATGGCCGCGGCATTCCGACGGGCATCCACAAGGAAGAGGGCATTTCGGCGGCCGAGGTCATCATGACCCAGCTGCATGCCGGCGGTAAGTTCGACCAGAATTCCTACAAGGTTTCCGGTGGCCTGCACGGCGTGGGCGTGTCCGTGGTCAACGCGCTCTCGGCCTGGCTCAAGCTCAAGATCCGCCGCGATGGCGAAATCCACGAAATGAGCTTCACCCACGGCGATGCTGATGCGCCGCTCAAGCAGACCGGCACCTATGTCGAGGACAAGCAGCCGGGCACCTATGACGGCCGCAGCGGCTCGGCCATCACGTTTTTCCCGTCCGACCAGACCTTCACCATGGTGGAGTTCGACTTCAAGACGCTGGAGCACCGCCTGCGCGAGCTGGCTTTCCTCAATTCGGGCGTGCGCATCCATCTCAACGACTTGAGGCATCCCGAGCCTGTCAATACCGAGCTGTTCTACGAGGGAGGTCTGGAAGCCTTCGTGCAGTATCTCGACAAGTCCAAGACCGCCGTGGTCGATCGCCCGATCACCATGATATCGGAGAAGGACGGCATCACCGTCGAAGTCGCCTTGCAGTGGAACGACAGCTACCACGAGAACGTGCTGTGCTTCACCAACAACATCCCGCAGCGCGATGGTGGCACCCATCTGGCCGGCCTGCGTGGGGCGCTGACGCGCCAGGTGGTCGGCTATGCCGAAAGCTCCGGCATCGCCAAGCGCGAAAAGGTGACCATGACGGGTGACGACACCCGCGAGGGTCTTACATGTGTGCTGTCCGTAAAGGTGCCTGACCCCAAGTTCAGCTCGCAGACCAAGGACAAGCTGGTCTCGTCCGAAGTCCGCCCTGTCGTCGAAAACATCGTCAACGACAAGCTTGGCCAGTGGTTCGAGGAACACCCGGCCGAGGCCAAGATTATCGTCGGCAAGGTTGCGGAAGCCGCCGCCGCCCGCGAGGCCGCCCGCAAGGCGCGCGAACTGACCCGCCGCAAGGGCGCACTCGAAATCTCGTCCCTGCCCGGCAAGCTCGCCGATTGCCAGGAACGCGATCCAGCCAAGTCGGAGATTTTCATCGTCGAGGGTGACTCGGCTGGTGGCTCGGCCAAGCAGGGGCGCGACCGCTCCAACCAGGCGGTGTTGCCGCTGCGTGGCAAGATCCTCAACGTCGAGCGCGCCCGCTTTGATCGCATGATCTCGTCCGAGCAGGTCGGCACGCTGATCACGGCACTTGGCACCGGTATCGGCCGCGAAGAGTTCAACGCCGACAAGCTGCGCTACCACAAGATCATCATCATGACCGACGCCGACGTGGACGGCGCCCATATCCGCACGCTGCTGCTGACCTTCTTCTACAGGCAGACGCCCGAGCTGCTGGCACGCGGCCACATCTACATAGCCCAGCCCCCGCTCTACAAAGCCACGCGCGGCCGGTCCGAGCAGTATCTCAAGAACGAGGACGCGCTCAACGACTACCTGATCGAGGCCGGGCTCGAAGACGCCGTCTTCACCACGCGCGATGGCCACCAGCATGCTGGCCCAGACCTGCAGGGCATCGTGCAGCAGGCGCGCCAGATCGTCGCCGCCATCAACAACCTCAACACCCGCTACAACCGGAGTCTCGTCGAGCAGGCCGCCATCGTTGGCGGACTCGATCCCGAAGGCCTCAACGATCCGGACAAGATCGGCGAAGTCATGTCCCGCGTCGGCAACCGGCTCGACCGCATTTCCGACGAATGGGAACAGGGCTGGAGCGGCGAAATCACCGATGGCGACGAACTCGCCTTCTCGCGCACCGTGCGCGGCGTTGCCGAGCGCCACCTGCTCGACAAGGCCCTGCTGCAAAGCGCCGACGCCCGCAAGCTGCGGCAGCTGGCCGAGCGGCTGGACGAGATTTATGGCGGCGTCCCCACGCTCACCCGCAAGGGCGAGACCATCAATATCTACGGCCCGTCGACCCTGTTCAAATCAGTCACCGATGCCGGCCGCAAGGGCGTCAGCCTGCAGCGCTACAAAGGCTTGGGCGAGATGAATGCCTCCCAGCTCTGGGAAACGACGCTCGACCCTAATGCCCGCACCCTGCTCAAGGTCGAAGTCGACCAGACCGACGAAGCCGACCAGATCTTCACCGCCCTGATGGGCGACCTGGTCGAGCCACGCCGCGAGTTTATTCAGGACAATGCGCTCAGCGTGAGCAACCTGGACGTTTGAGGCAACAAAGTCCGATTTGATCCCCAACTCGATTTGTATTACGTTGTAGTACAAATCTGGAGATCGAGATGAGCAAGCCTGTTTTGTCGGATCCGGTTCCTGTGCGCCTGCCGGTCGAGTTGCTCGGCGAGCTTGAGCGGATTGCTGTGGCGTCCGATCGCACCCGCAGCTGGGTGATCGTGCGCGCGCTCAAGCTCTACTTGGCGGGCGAGGGCGCCGAGGTTCTGGCCGTGCTCCATGGCCGGGAGCAAGTCGCTGCCGGTGAGGTGCATGACTTTGATGCGGTGCTTGACGAAGTCGATGCCATCATTCGCGGCAAGGTGGCCTGATGAAGGTTACCCTGTCGGGCAACGCCAGGGCCTATATCAAGCAGGAAACCCAATATTTGCGCGACCGCAGCGCTTCGGGCGCGGCGGCCTTTCGTGAAATCGTGCTCGATGCTCGGGCAATCCTCGCGCGTCATCCCGACAGCGGCCTGACACAATCTGCCATAACGCTGGTTGGCGCCCGACGTCTGGTGCTGCGTGGATACCACTTTGACTACGACGTCACCGACGATGCGGTGGTCATCCTGGCCGTCAGAAGCTCAGTCAATACACCGAGTCCGGACCTAGACGACACGGACGACGATGCCTGAGGTCGTTCAACGATCCAATCCGGTCTGTCACCCCTGACCAGCTTGCGCTCCCGGGCGTGATCACCGATCTATGGATCAAATGACACGACACTCTCGTGCCCCCGATATTGCTAGGTCCAACACCCATGAAAAAGATCGGCTTCCTTTCCTTCGGCCATTGGTCGCCCTCGCCCCAATCCGGCACCCGCTCGGCGGGCGATGCGCTGTTGCAGTCCATCGACTTGGCCGTTGCCGCCGAAGAACTGGGCGCCGACGGCGCCTATTTCCGCGTGCATCACTTTGCCCGCCAGCTCGCCTCGCCCTTCCCGCTGCTGGCTGCGGCAGGCGCGAAAACCAGCAAGATCGAGCTGGGCACCGCCGTGATCGACATGCGCTACGAAAACCCGCTCTACATGGCCGAGGATTCTGGCGCGGCCGATCTTATCTCAGGCGGTCGCCTGCAGCTGGGCATCAGCCGTGGCTCGCCAGAGCAGGTGATCGATGGCTGGCGCTATTTCGGCCAGGCGCCGCAAGATGGGCACGATGATGCCGACATGGCCCGCATCAATGCCGAGATCTATCTCGAGGCGCTGAGAGGTCAGGGCTTTGCCCAGCCCAATCCGCGTCCCATGTTCCCCAATCCGCCTGGCCTGCTGCGGCTCGAACCCTATTCCGAGGGCTTGCGCGAGCGCATCTGGTGGGGTGCGGCCAGCGACGCCACCGCCATCTGGGCGGCGCAGAAGGGCATGAACCTGCAAAGCTCGACGCTGAAATTCGACGAGAGCGGCAAGCCCTTCCACATCCAGCAAGCCGAACAGATCCGCGCCTATCGTGCCGCCTGGAAAGAGGCGGGACATACGCGCGAGCCGCGTGTCTCAGTCAGCCGCTCGATTTTCGCTCTGGTCAACGACATGGACCGCGCCTATTTCGGCACCGGCCGCTCGGAAGAGGACCAGTTCGGCTATATCGAGCCGGAAAAACGCGCCGTGTTCGGTCGCGGCTATACTGGCGAGCCGGATCAATTGATCCGCGATCTGGCCCAGGACGAAGCGATCGCCGAAGCCGATACGCTGCTGCTGACCGTGCCGAACCAGCTCGGCGTCGACTACAATGCGCATGTGATCGAGAGCATTCTCAAACACGTCGCCCCGGCTTTGGGCTGGCGATAGCAGAGCTCGCAGTCGTCTCCCTCCCCCTTGTGGGGAGGGATCAAGGGTGGGGGTAGGCCCCACGCTCAGTGCCCTCAATACCCCCACCCTCATTCCCTCCCCACAAGGGGGAGGGAAGCCAGTTCAGCGCATGCCGGGGCAATCACGGCAAGCTATACCCCGTCCCCGCACACCCATTGGCCTCCCAATAGGCGCTCACCGGCGTAAACGTACCCGTCACCGCCTCCTGCACGCGAGCCGCAAATGCCATGGCCTGGCATTCGTCGCTGCCGGCGACGACATGCACCATCTCGTGCAGGATCGTCAGCTCGCGCAATCCATCGGCGCCATCGGTGAAAAACTGCGGACAGAGCACGAGGCTCACGACGCCATTCTCCGGCGGAATGCGCACGAAGGCCGCGTAGCGGCCGCAGGAGCCGGTCGCTTCATCGCGGATAGCTGTCTCTACCGAAACCGTGCCACCCCAATGCCGCGAGCTGAACTGCCCCAGCGTCAGCGCATCGCGATAGGCCGCGACATCGACGCCGAATTCACTTGCGCCCAGCTGCGGCAGGGCCGCCTCAAACGTCGCCGTGGCCCGGGTCAAGGCCCTGTCGAGCAGGGCAGCATCGTCGGCCAGCGTCGGTGCCGCCATCAGGGCCGTCGCCAAACCCGCCTTCATTGCCCATTCATGTCGCTTTGTGTTCATTGTCTCTCATAGGCTGGCCGGAAGCGGCCGGGCAAACCGTTCTCGTATCGAGGAGGCCGTTTTATGAAGATCGCCATTGCTACCGCTGTTATAGCAGCTCTCGTTTCGCCCGCCCTGGCCCAGGAGGCAACCGGCACGCCGCTGATCCGGGTCTATATCGACGCCCCCTATTTCTACGACATCCTCGCCGATGTCAGCGACGCCACCGATCCGCGCGCCCATGCGCTCAGCCTGATCGTCGAAGGCAAGGAAGTGGGAGAATCGCGCCTGGTCTATGATTGCGAGACTGGCGACTATTCCGAAAAGGTCGTCACCGAATGGACCGGCGGCGCCGACCTCTTCATGCAGCCGGCGCTGATCGCCTATCACAACCTCTACTGCTGAGGTTGTGACGCCGTCGCAACACCTCGGCGCAACTCGGAAAAACCCACATAAACCGGCCACAATTGGCCCGGAGAACGGTATCGTGGCCGCGTGACAGACGCATCCGGTTGGATGGCGCGTCGCGAGTCGGTCAGGATTGGCCTTAACCTCCTGCTAACCTCTTGTTTCCCAAAGGCGCGGAACGGAGTAGAAGCGGCAAAAGGCAATTTCTCGTAGGTTTGCTTGATGGATTTCCGCATTTCCGCCGATGACCGTGTTGGCGCCCAGCCCAATAAGGGTGGCAAGCCGCAGGCGACTGCCCGCGGCAAGGGCCAGCGCGTCGAGCCCTCGATGGGTCATTCGGTGGGTGTGTTCGTCGATGACGAGCGCTCCGGCGGCGCACCACCGCCCAGCGGCCCAAAAGGCAAGGCCCCCAAGCCGCCCCGTCGCGGCAAGGCGCAGCCGGCCCGGGGCAAGAAGCCCAAACGGCGCGGTGGCTTTCTCATGGGCCTGCTCTGGTGGGGCTTTGTCGGTGCCTTGTGGGCCGGTATCGCCGTCATCGGCGTCGTCGTCTATTACGGCGCACAGCTGCCCTCGTCCAATACCTGGGCTATTCCCGACCGCCCGCCCAATATCCGCATCTTGGCCGCCGATGGCAGCCTGATCTCCAATCGCGGCGCGACCGGCGGCGAAGCCATCACCTATCGCGAGCTGCCCTATTATGTTCCGGCGGCGATCATCGCCTCGGAAGACCGCCGCTATATGAGCCATTTCGGCGTCGATCCGCTGGGCCTGATCTCGGTGGCCATCGAATCGGTGCAGGCCGGCGACGTGACGCGCGGCGCCTCGACCATCACCCAGCAGGTGGCCAAAAACCTGTTCCTCACCCCCGACCAGACTCTGGGCCGCAAGGTGCAGGAAGCGATCCTGGCCGTGTGGCTGGAACAGAACTACACCAAGGAAGAAATCCTCGAACTCTATATGAACCGCGTCTATTTTGGCGCCGGGGCAACGGGTATCGAAGCGGCCGCACAGACCTATTTCGGTGTTTCGGCCCGCAATCTGTCGCTGGGCCAGGCCGCCATGCTGGCCGGTATCCTGCCGGCGCCGTCGGCCTATAATCCCAAGTCCAATCCGGAACGCGCCATCGAGCGCCAGCGCCTGTCGCTCAATGCTATGGCGCGCGATGGCTATATCACTGCGGAAGAAGCCGCTGCCGCCCAGATCGACCCCAGCCAGAGCGTGCGCACCCGCGTCGCCGGCTCGGAGGACTATGTGGCCGATTGGGTCGAATCGCTGATGACCGCCTACCTGGGTGAGATCAAGACCGACGTGGTGGTGCAGACCACCATCGACTTCAAGATGCAGAAGGATGCCGAGTTCATCGTCAAGGAGATGGTGGCCTCCGAGGGTCCAAAGCGCGGCTTCAACCAGGGCGCTCTCGTCGCCATGGATGTCGACGGCACCGTGCGCGCCATGGTCGGCGGCGTCGACTACCAGGCCAGCCAGTATAACCGCGCCGTGACGGCCAAGCGCCAGCCCGGCTCGACCTTCAAGCCCTTCGTCTACATGGCCGCCATGGAAAAGGGCTATACGCCCGATACCTTGGCCGAAGACGCCAAGTTCACCTATAACGGCTGGAGCCCCGGCAATGCCTCGGGCAAATATGCCGGCACGGTGACCCTGCGCCAGGGCCTCGCCTATTCGCTCAATACCATCGCGGCGCGCCTCGCCATCGACGTCACGCCGCAGGCGGTCATCGACGTGGCCACCCGCATGGGCATTTCCTCGCCACTGCAGCCCGTGCCGTCGATCGCGCTGGGCACGCAGGAAGTGAACCTGCTTGAGCTGACCTCGGCCTATGCCCCGTTCGCCAATGGCGGCATGGGTGTCATCCCCAATGTCATCACCTCTATCCAGGCCAAGGATGGCACGGTGCTCTACCAGGCCTCCGATGCCGGCCCAGGCCGCGTCATCGATCCGAACGTGCTGGCCGAGATGAACGACATGCTGGAAACCGCCGTGGAAGTGGGCACCGGCAAGGGCGCCAACCTCAATGGCTGGCAGTTCGGCGGCAAGACCGGCACCTCGCAGGAAGCCAAGGACGCCTTGTTCGTCGGCTATACCGCGGCGATGGTCACGGGCGTCTGGCTGGGCAATGACGATGCCACCGAGACCACGCTTTCGGGCGGCAACGTGCCGGCGGCGATCTGGTCCGAATTCATGACCAAGGCGCATGCCGGCAAGCAGATCGCCCAGATCCCGGGTGGCTCCTACGAGGGTCAGCTGGTGGCCCAGCCGGTGATCGACCCCGCCACAGGCCAGGCGGCCATCGATCCGGCCACCGGCCAGCCGATGACGCAATATGTCGATGCCGGCACCGGTCAACCTGTCCAGACCATGGTCGATCCGGCAACGGGCCAGCTGATGAAGCTCGATCCGACGACCGGGCAATATGTTGCGGCCAATGCCCTGACGGCAAACCAGCCGATCCAGACCGGCCAAATGGTCGACAATGCCGGACTGCCAGCTGGCGGCGTGATCGTCGATGCCAACGGCGTCCAGATCGACCCCGCCACCGGCATGCCCATTCAGCAGATCGATCCGGCTACGGGCCTGCCCGTGGCCAATACCGGCGGCATGCTGGTGGATGCCAATGGCGTGCAGATCGATCCGGCGACCGGCATGCCGGTCGGCCAGGTGGTCGGCGGCAACCAGGTGATCCAGCCCGGCCAGGCCATCGACCCCGTCACCGGCTTCCCGCTGCAGGCCCAGACCACGGGCGTCGGCCAGGCGCCGATCGACCCCAATACCGGCCTGCCCATGATGCTGGTCATCGATCCGGCCACCGGCCAGCAGGTCTGGGTGCCGAGCGCTCCGGCGCAACAGCAGCAGATCCAGCCACCGGCCAATCTCGGTCAGCCCGTCCCGATCGAGAATGAAAACAGCCAGCGCACGCTGATGGACCTGATCTTCGGCGGCGACCAGAACTAAGGCTTACGCCGGACCGAGGCTCTTTGCCTCTCCCCTTGAGGGAGAAGGTGCCCGAAGGGCGGATGAGGGGTTTCCCGGACCTTCCGTTGAATGCGTCAGGTCGTCCCCCTCCCTCTGGTGAGAGGGTGGCAGCCTACCCGCCATGCGCCATCAACTGCCGCCCATGCGCCTTGAGCCAGGCTCGGCCGCGCTCCATGTCGGGCAGCGTCCGCTTCACCGTGGCCCAGAAGGCTGCCGAGTGGTTCATCTCCACCAGATGCGCCACTTCATGAGCCGCGACATAGTCGAGCACGAAGGGCGGCGCCAGCACCAGGCGCCAGTTGTAGTTGATATTGCCCGATGACGAGCAGGAGCCCCAGCGGCTGGCCTGGCTGCGCATCTTGACCGATTTGACCGTCACCCCCAGCCGCGCCGCGTGGATGGCGGTACGCTCGGCTAGGTCGGCCTGCGCCTCGTCCTTGAGCCAATCGCTCAGCCGCCGCGCCTGATGCGCGGCATCGCCGGGCACCAGCAACACGGACTCGCCATCATCGTCGGCAACCTCAACCCGTCCGCGCACCTTGCCGGTGCCGATGATGCGGTGGTCCACCCCGCGCAGCGGGATGATGCCCCCATCGGCAAAACTGGTGGCTTCGGGCGCGCGCTTGATGCGGGCGGCCAGCCAGTTGTTGTGCCGCAGCAGGAAGGCCTCGGCCTCGGCCCATTTGCCATGCGGCGGCAGGGTCAGCACCGGCCCGCCACTATGGGGGATGGACAGCCGATAGCTCCGCGCCCGCGCATTGACGCGCACGGTGACGACAACCGCCTGCCCGTCGATGTCGACGCTGGTTGCGGCCGGAATCTTGGGTTTAGAGCGGAAGAACAGGTTCATCGGGGTCCGAAGTGAGTCGGGCCCATGATAGCCCATTTCCCTTTCCACGGTGTCATTCCCGCGAAAGCGGGAACCTCCGTTTTCTCTTTCGACATCGCCAACAGGGGGTTCCCGCTTTCGCGGAATGACCCGATGAGCTCCATGGGAGCGGGCGACCAAAACAATAAAGGGCAGGCCCACCGGACCTGCCCTTTATTGTCTGACGTGCGGCGACCCTTACTTGGGCGCCAGCACCATGACCATCTGACGGCCTTCCGAGCGCGGCTGACTCTCGACCTTGGCAATGGCCTCGGTCTGGTCCTTCACCTTGATCAGAAGCTGCATGCCCAGTTCCTGGTGCGCCATTTCTCGGCCACGGAACCGCATCGTCACCTTGACGCGGTCGCCATCGTCGAGAAAGCGCTGCACGGCCTTCATCTTGGTCTCGTAGTCATGCGTGTCGATATTGGGACGCAGCTGGACTTCCTTGACCTCGATCACCTTCTGCTTCTTGCGGGCCTCGGCAGCTTTTTTCTGCGCGGCATACTTGAAGCGCCCGAGGTCCAGCATCTTGGCGACCGGCGGGACGGCGTTGGGAGAGATCAGCACGAGGTCCAGGCCTTGCTCCTGGGCTTCTGCAAGAGCCGCGCGGGTACTGACGATCCCGCGGTTCTCGCCTTCAGCATCGATGAGTTGCACATCGGCGCTGGTGATATCTTCATTAGAGAGCGGCCCATCTTTCTGGGGCGCGACTGGTCTCATGGGACGACGAATGGCAAACGATCCTTGTGTTGTTAAGCCAAGTGGTGAATTCGAGCGTAAAATCGTGTTACGCGGTCGATAAGTCAACTGGCAAAGCGCCAGAATTTGGGGGCTGTTGCGCCTTTGAAACGCCGTGATCGGCGCGATGTTCCGCCTTAGCCGACTGTTCCGGGAATCCGAGCCTTGCAGATATCCTTACCACAAAGTTTCCGTGTCACCGTGGGCAAAGACGCAGCGGCGCGCGATATTGCCGTCGAACAGCGTTACGGCAAGGCGCCGGGCCTGTTCTGGCTGGGCGGATTTCGCTCCGACATGATGGGAAGCAAGGCCATGGCGCTCGACGCGCTGGGGGCGGAAAACGGTCTAGCTGTCACCCGCTTCGACTATTCCGGCCATGGTATGTCCGGCGGCGATTTCAACGACGGCACCATCAGCCGCTGGCTCGAGGAGGCCGAAGCCGTCTTCGCCACCACCAGCGGACCGCAGATCATCGTCGGCTCGTCGATGGGCGGCTGGCTGGCTTTGCTGCTGGCGCGAGCCCTGCTCCGCCGCGGCAGCCATGCCCATGGCCTGGTGCTCATCGCCCCGGCCCCCGACATGACGCACGAACTGATGCTGCCCGACTTCACCCCGGCTGAGCACGAATCGCTGCACAACCACGGCTATGTCGACCAGCCCAGCCAATATTCGGACACGCCCTACCGCATTACCCGCGCGCTGATCGAAGACGGCAAGCAGCACCTGCTGTTCGGCAGCGTCATCGAAACCGGCTGCCCGGTGACGATCCTGCAGGGCGGCAAGGACCCCGACGTGCCGCAGGCCCATGCCATCAAGCTGACCACGCATATCCTGCACGATCCGGTGACGCTGACGCTGATCCCCGATGGCGACCACCGCCTGAGCCGCGATGAAGACCTGGTGCGGCTGCGCGATGCCGTGTTGCGGATGGTCGGGTAGACCTCGCCAGCAGCGGTCAGACCGTCCTGGCGCCGGTAGTTTCGAAATCCTGCGCCAGTACCTGCAAGAGCTGCGAATTTGGGCAGAATGCCGGCGCATGCGCGACGGCGGTACCGGCATTGAGTTCCACTTCGCAGCGATGCTTGTAATCACAACGGCTGCACATCGAGCTGATCTCCCGCAGCGACGACGGGCTGCGCGCCGCCAGATCGTCGCGGTCCAGGCCATGGGCGGCCATCATGCGCGCCGAAAGCGCAGGAGCGCCCTCCCCCCGGGCGATGATCTCGGCCAGCTCATCGACGCCCATACCGACATCGGCGGCGAGGCGCTCGATGTCGAAGGCGGCAGAATTTCTCAGAAACGCCCGATCCCGCTGCACCCGGCGGTGCCTGCGCCAGCCCTCGATCAGTCCGTCAAGAATATTCCCGTGATGCTGTGACTCACCCATGTGACCCTCCTGCGCTGGGTCAATGAAGCCACAGGGCCGGGGTCGTCCGCCTTGATCCACGTCAAGTCCGCGATGCGGCAGCGCATGGGGCGGTTCGGACGCGTTTTCCTGCTCAGACCTGGGGTCGCGTCACCAGCTTGGACTTCTGCACCCCATCCACGTCAAAGTTGCCCGGTGCCAGCCACCGCTCATACTCCGCCCGCATCGCCGGCCATTCGCTGTCGATGATCGAGAACCAAGCCGTATCCCGGCTCTCGCCCTTGAGGATCATGTCCTGCCGGAACACGCCCTCGAACTGGAAGCCGAAACGTGTCGCTGCGGCCTTGCTGGGCTCGTTTCGATTGTTGCATTTCCATTCGAAGCGGCGATAGCCAAGGTCGTCGAAGGCGTGACGGGCGAAGAGATACAGCGCCTCGGTCGCCAGCGGCGTCCGGGCCATGGGCAGGCCCCAATAGATGCCGCCAATCTCGATCGAGCCATGCTCGGGCCGAATGCGCATCCAGCCCTGCTGGCCCACGGCCTTGCCACTCTTGACGTCGATGACAGCGACATAGCTCGGGTCTGACAGAGACTTGCCCTGCTCGATCCGCGCTTCCATCTCCGCGACGCTTTCCGGCGCATCCGAAAACAGCCAGCGATAGCGTTCGGCCCCACCCGGCATGTTCGAGACGTCATGCAGGTCGGCGGCATGCTTACTGTCCAATGGCTCCAGCCGCACGAAACGGCCTTCGAGCACGACTCGCTGAGGTGCGGATTTGGCAGGCTTGGGCGCGCTCATGCTTGTTCCTTATCGAAAATTGACGCCAGGCCCTCGCGATAGGTCGGGTAGAGCAGCTCGATCCCCAGCGCCCGTTTGATTGCGGCGTTGGAGACGCGCTTGTTGTCGGCGTAAAAACTGCGCTGCATCGGCGTCATCGGGGCGGTCTCGAAAGGTAGGTCGGGTGGCGGGTCCATGCCCAGCATGGCGGCGGCATGGGCGATCACCTCCTGCGGCGGCGCCGGCTCGTCATCGCCGAGGTTGAATGTGCCCTGGAGCCGAGCCTCCGCCGCCAGAGCGGTCACCCGGCCGATGTCAGCCACATGGATGCGGTTGAACACCTGGCCCGGCTTGATCACTCGCCGTGCCGTGCCATCGCGCAGCTTGTCGAAGGTCGAACGATCAGGCCCATAGATGCCGGCCAGCCGTAGAATAGTCAGCTTCACGCCGCGCTCACGCGCGTATTCGCGCCAGGTCTGCTCAGCCAGCACGCGGCGATCGCTGCGCTCGTTGCGCGGTACCAGCGGCGCCGATTCGTCGATCCAGGCGCCGCCGAAATCCCCATAGACCCCGACCGTGGAATAATAGCAGAGCCATTGCAGGTCCGTTGCGGCATCGAGATCGGCACGATGGTGCAGCAGCGCCGGATCGCCATCCGGGCCCGGTGCGATTGACAAGATCACATGGCTGGCCCGACGCAGGACTGGGCCCAGGGTTGGGCCCGGCGCGGCGCCGTCGAACACATGCGCGTTGAGACCTTCTGCCCGTAACAGCATGGCCTTTTCTGCTGACCTGACGGTACCCCCAATGTCCGCATATTGGCCCGATGAGCGCATTTTGATCGAGGCCCAGGTGGACGAAAATCCGAGGCCAAAAAAGAAGGCGTTCATGAGATATCCACGGTCCATTCGCTGGCCACCGAGCTATCGCTTTCCTGCGCCAGATAGGCAAGGCTCAACGCATCGGCCCCTTCCGGCGCCAGCCGTCGTAGCGCCCAGATCGCCGCTCCCCGCACCAGCGGATCGCCGTCTCCAAGCCGAGCCTCCACTATCGGCACCATGGTCGCGTCACCCGAATTGCCGATGGCGATCAAGACATTACGCAGGAACCGACCGATGCCAATACGCTTGACCGGCGAGCCGGCAAACAGCGCCCGGAAACCGGCATCGTCGAGCTGCACCAGATCGGCCAGCCTGGGCCGCTCCAGCTCCACCCGCCCCCGCAGCCTGATCTCACGGCTCACCGAGGCGAACTTGTTCCACGGGCAGACCGCCAGGCAATCGTCGCAGCCATAGATGCGGTTGCCCATCGGTGCCCGAAACTCCAATGGAATCTGGGACTTATGTTCCACGCTGAGATAGGCGAGGCAGCGCCGGGAATCGAGCTGGAACGGCGCTGGAAAGGCATTGGTCGGGCAGACATCGAGGCACCGCGTGCAGGTGCCGCAGCTCTCTTCATGGGACTTATCCCCTGGCAGCTCCGCCGAAGTTAGAATGGCGCCCAGAAACAGCCAGGACCCAAATTCGCGACTGACCAAAACCGTGTGCTTGCCCTGCCAGCCCAGCCCCGCCGCCTCGGCCAGCGGCTTTTCCATCAGCGGCGCGGTATCGACAAACACCTTGACCTCGGCACCCGAACGCCGGGCCAATAGTCCCGCAAGCTCCTTGAGCTTGCCCTTGATGATCTCGTGATAATCGCGATTGCGGGCATAGACCGAGATCGAGCCGAGGTCGCGCTCGCCGAGAATCGCCAGCGGGGCGGTCTCGGGCCCATAATTGATGCCGAGCAGAATGACCGACTTCGCCTCCGGCCACATGCCCTGCGGACTGGCCCGACGCTCGGCCGTCTCGGCCATCCACGCCATATCGCCATGCCAGCCGGCGGCAATGGCCGCGTTCAGTTTTTCCGGCAGATCAGGGCGCGCATCGGCGGCAGCAATGCCAAAACTGTCAAAGCCGAGCGCTGCCGCGCGAGCGCGCAGCTCGGCGACGAGTTTGTCGGACGAGTGTGTGGAGTGGCTCGTCAACGCCCGGCAATATCGTGCTCAAGGAGCTGTCGGATATAGCGCGTATAGGGAATGCCGCGTTCCTTCGCCTTACTTTTCAGCGCTTCCAGCAATGACGAGGGCAACCGCATATTGAGCTGCGCGGCCTTGGGGGTGAATTCGAACGGGGACGGCTTGAACTGGCTAAAATCCAGATCAGAGAGATCCTGTTCCAAAAAGGCAGCGGCTTCTTCGTCTGACTTGAAATGAGGTACTTTCCTACCGCTCATAGCGCTTGAACTCCTTGGCATGCATGTAACGGGCGCTTATGTGGCGGACCAACAGTGCGTCACCCTCCTCACGCGTCGTAAACACGACAAACAACGGCCGGTCTCCAGCACTTCGCCCTATGGCGACGTATCGTTCCTCATCGTGCGAATGCTTCACGTCTGGGGCGATAAGGTGAGGCCGGGAGAACAAGCCTTCAATGTCGACGATTGAAACACCATGGCTTTGACACTTGTCATGATTGCCAGCGTCCCACTCGAAGCCGTCAATCTTCATAGCATCCAACTACACATTTGTATATACAAATTGCGCTAGAAATCCAGGTCCGCATAGCCCTTCTGCGGCGGCATGGCGACCACGCGATCGTTGAGCAAAGTCCGGAAGGCCGGGCGGGACTTGATGCGGGAATACCAGTCGCGGGTTTCCCCGGCCTTGCCCCAGTCGATATCTCCCAGATAGTCGAGCGTCGACAGATGCGCCGCCAGGGCGAAATCGGCCAGCGTCATCATATCGCCGCCCAGCCAGGAGCGGGTGGCGAAGATCCAGTTGAAGTAGAGCATGTGCTCGTTGAGATTGGCCTTGGCCACACGCAGGACCGCTGGATCGGGGGTCGCGCCCTTCTGGTCGCGCTTGACGATCTTTTCCTCAAGCACGTAGCGCGTCACTTCGTCATTGAGCTTGAAGATCACCCATTCGATCATCCGCCACATCTCAGCCCGTGGCCCGGGATCGGGCGGGATCAGGCCGGTGACGACGCTGGGGGTATATAGATCTTCGATGGTGTGGATATTGGCCAGCAGACCCACAATGGGCTGGTCGCCCTCACCGAGAAAAATCGGCAGCGTCGCGGCCGGATTGATTTCGAGCAACTCAGCTGTGCGTAGCCAGGGCTTGATTTCCTCCATGTCGAGCGGCACGCCATACTCGGCGCACATCAGACGGATGAGGCGCGAGGACGGATCGAGAGGATGATGAAGCAGGCTCGGCATGTGGATGCTCGTCTCTTTTTGCGGTTACCGCTGTGGGCTGCTTGGCGCTATCTGCGAACAGCGCTAGAGCTTTTCCGGACTTTGCGGGCCGTTGGACTGAATTAGGGGATCAAATGAACGCCGATCAAGGTCTTTTTGTGCCGCTGATCCTTGGAATTCTTGAAGGGCTTACCGAATTCCTTCCAGTCAGCTCCACCGGCCACCTATTGCTGGCCGGCCACTTCTTCGGACTGACCCAGCCGGCGACCTTTATCGTGCTGATCCAGCTCGGCGCGATCTTGGCCGTGATCACGGTCTATTTCGCCAAACTGGGCCTGTTGATCCGCGATGCGCTGACCGGCAAAGCCTATGCCTGGCAGTTTGCGCTGTCGGTGATCCTGGCCTGCCTGCCGGCCGTTGCGGCCGGTGTGCTGCTGCGCGATTTCATCCAGGGCGACCTCTGGGAATCGGCCGCGCTGATCTGTTGGACGCTGCTGATCGGCGGCGTGATCCTCTTGATCGTCGACCGCCTGCCTCTCAAGCCCCGATATGACGACATCTACCAGTTTCCCTGGCATCTTGCGCTGGTGGTGGGCCTGTTCCAAATGCTCAGCCTAGTGCCCGGCGTCTCACGCTCCGGTGCGACCGTGGTTGGCGCCATGCTGTTCGGCGCCAGCAAGCGCGCTGCCGCCGAATTCACCTTCTTCATCGCCCTGCCCATCATGGTGGGCGCCTTTGGCTACGACCTCTACAAGAGCCGCGACCTGATCGACACGTCGATCGCGCTCAATGTCGCCATCGGCTTTGCCGCAGCCTTCATCGTGGGTGCACTGGTCGTCCGCTACCTGCTTGGCTTTGTCAGCAAATACGGTTTCGCGCCCTTCGCCTGGTGGCGCATCGCCGTCGGCATTGCCGGCCTCGTCGCCATCTACGCGCTGGGCCGCTGATTACTGCTCGGTGGCTGTGTAGTTGGCCGGGATGGAGAAGAAAGCGCGCGGAATCTGCACGTCTTTTTCCACATCATAGAGCGAGAAGGTCAGTTCGGCCCCGCTGGGCTCCACCAGGCTCCACTGCACCAGATCGAGTGTATCTGTGCCAAAGGTCAGCGACACCTGCACGGTGCCGGCCACTGTCTCGTCGATGACGGTGATCGACATATAGCCGTCCGAACTGGTCACATCGATCACGTTGGCGTCGAGCAGGTTGATCTGGTCGCCCAGGAACTGCCGCAGCGGAATGGTGTCCTGCGGATAGGCGTAGTAGGTCTCGTCGCGCCGGTTGAGCACGTAGAAGCCGCGGCCCACCGAGACGATTTCCTCCCGGCTTGGCGGGGCGTAGCGGAACGCCACTTTGTCCGGGCGTTCGAGGAAGAATGTCCCCTCCTGCCGTCCGCCATTGGTGTCGATCTGCAGGAAGCGCCCGGCCATGCTGCGGATGGCCGAATTATGGTTGCCGATATCGGCGATGAGCTGCTGCTCTTCGGGGGAAAGAGCCCGGTCAAGCGAGAAGGCTTTGGTGGTGGCCAGCGCAAAGGCAGCAGAGAGACCAAGCAGCAGGGCATCGCGGCGAATCATGGAATTGGTTCCGTGGCGAGTTGTTTGTCGAAGCTACCCTAGAAAGCAATTGCGGCAACAGGTGGTTCCCGCCATTCATGTGGCGTAAAGGAACGCTGGGCTCTAAATGAGTTACGCTACACGCTACGTCTGGCCTAGAAGCTCGAAGGGTCGACAGTTCCCTCAGGAAGCCGGGCTTCATGACTGTTGGTGGGGCTTATGCAATTTCACTTCATAGTCCTGGATGAAAAAGCTTCATGTTTGGCGGTTCGTGACGGTGATTCAAGCATGCCAGACCGTCGGCAGGGTTGTCGGAGCTCTCGCAACTTCGAGCAAATGTAGACTGTCTCAATCCAAGAAGAGGCCTAATGCAAACCGGTAGCCCTCAAACAACACGAAGTGCCAATAATTCGCCAAAACTATCAATCAAGATCGCGGCAGTGGCAGCTTTGGCGTTCGCCGTTCTGCTTGTCTACTTTACTTGGCAGATGTCGTTCAAAGAAAATTCTTCCGAAAATATTCCAATTTCCATCAGAATTATCCATTTGATGGAAAAATACTTCGAGGCAATGGGCGGAACAATTGTTACTGGCGAAATTTGCGATGTTGTCTCGGAAGCTTCCTTGAGGCAGGCGCCGGACTTCCTGCCAGATTTTGAGGCGGAAATTTGGAATGCGGGACCAGGTCACCCGTTTGCTCCCCCGGGCTCTACGTTGGCAAGCTTCAAGCGAGACGCTCAATCACTCCGCATTCAAGAACTCATGATCGCAGTCAGCGACAGTGAACAATACTGCGAAGCAACAATATTCAACGTATCGGGTTTATAAATGAACGAGAGCATCGACGTTTAATACCGTCCAGTCGGTAGCGCGCCGCCGTTTAGACACGCGTTTATTGTTTACAGCGTCGATGGCGTTCCAAAGAAGTGATAAGTGCTTATTTACCGGGAGGAACGAGAGATGGTGCGGGCAGGATGGGTTGGCTTGATGGTTTTGGCGGGCACGTTGCCGGCCCTGGCGGCGCTGCCGCCGCAGTATCAGCGCCAAGCCGAGTTGCGGGCCATTGTCGACACTGCGGAGGTAGTCGACGCTTTCGGCTTTGACGCCATCGATACGATCGAGGAAATCGGGACGGACCTCTGGCACGTCAGGAGCGGCGCCTGCGTGCTCGAGGTGCGGATCGAGGACCTGCCCAACCCCCATGGCGAGGGCTGGGTCGGACCACGAGAGTTCGAGGTCGTGGTGGGCGAGAAGGCCTGCCAGTAGCAGCAAGCTCCAATCGCATCATTCCCGCGCAGGCGGAAATGATGCGGTGGGTCGGGGGACCCGCCTCAGTATCCGTCGGCGTTGTTGCCCACGAGGATTTCGCGCTTACCGGCATGGTTGGCCTGGCTTATGACGCCTTCCCGCTCCATGCGCTCGATCAGGGTAGCCGCCTTGTTGTAGCCGACGCCGAGGCGACGCTGCACATAGGAGGTGGAAGCCTTCTTGTCCGACAGAACGATATGGACGGCCTTGTCGTAAAGCTCGTCGCCAGAGCCGCCATTGGAGGTCTCGCCAAAGCTCTCTTCGCCGAAGCTGCCGCCTTCGTCATCTTCTTCCGTGATGGAATCGAGATAGTCCGGAGCGCCCTGGCTCTTGAGATGGGCCACCACGGCCTCGACTTCGCTGTCGGCCACGAAGGGACCGTGCAGGCGCTTGGTGCGACCGCCGGAGGCCATATAGAGCATGTCGCCATTGCCCAGCAGCTGCTCGGCGCCCTGCTCGCCCAGGATGGTGCGCGAATCGATCTTGGACGTGACCATGAACGAGATACGGGTGGGGAAGTTGGCCTTGATCGTGCCGGTGATAACGTCGACCGAGGGGCGCTGGGTGGCGGTGATGATGTGGATGCCGGCGGCACGCGCCATCTGGGCCAGGCGCTGGATGGCGCCTTCGATATCCTTGCCGGCCACCATCATCAGGTCGGCCATTTCGTCGACGATGACCACGATATAGGGCAGCGGCTCGAGGTTGAATTCCTCGCTCTCGAATATCGCCTCGCCGGTTTCGCGATCGAAGCCGGTCTGCACGGTGCGCGTGATAACCCGGCCCTCGGCCTTGGACTCGTTGACGCGCTGGTTGAAGCCGTCGATGTTGCGGACGCCGATCTTGCTCATCTTGCGATAGCGATCTTCCATCTCGCGCACCGCCCATTTCAGCGCCACGACCGCCTTTTGCGGGTCGGTGACGACGGGCGTCAGCAGATGCGGAATGCCGTCATAGATGCTCAGTTCCAGCATCTTGGGATCGATCATGATCATGCGGCACTGCTCGGGCGTCATCTGGTAGAGCAGGCTGAGGATGAAAGTGTTGATACCCACCGACTTGCCCGAGCCGGTGGTGCCGGCGATGAGCAGATGCGGCATACGGGCCAGGTCAGCAATGACGGGTTCGCCGCCAATGGTCTTGCCCAGGCAGATGGGCAGTTTGCCCTTCATCTTCTCGAAATCGGAAGAAGCCAGCATTTCGCGGAAATAGACGGTTTCGCGCAGCTGGTTAGGCAGTTCGATGCCGATGGCATTGCGGCCCGGCACCACGGCGACGCGAGCAGAGATGGCGCTCATCGAACGGGCGATGTCATCGGCCAGCGAGATCACGCGGGACGATTTGATACCCGGCGCGGGTTCGAGCTCGAACAGGGTGACGACCGGACCAGGGCGAACATTGATGATGTCGCCCTTGACGCCGAAATCGCTCAGCACCTCTTCGAGACGGCGAGCCATCGCTTCGAGTTTTTCGGGCGCATGCTCGGGCGACGGGCCCTTGTGCTTGGGCTCAGCCAATAGCGAGAGCGAGGGCAGCTCGAAGCCGGCGGGCTCATCGAGGAAGGACGGCTGGGCTTCACGCATCACGCGCTGGCCCTGGACCGGGCGCGGCGCCGGCGCGGCAACGCGCGGCTTGGTCGGATCAACCGGATGGAAGCGCGAATCGCCGCGCTGCTGATGATTGGCGACCGGCGCGACCGGCGTGTCGGGCACGAAGGGAATGTCGTCCTCGGCCTCATCGGGGTAGTCGAGTTCGGTATCGTCATAGCTCGGACGGGCATTGATGCGCGGCGAGATTTCGGGCTCGGCATCGAAGGCCGGCTCTGTGCCAAAGCCGGGCTCGACCGGCGCATGGATGCGACGCGGCGTCGCCGATGGCTCGCGGCGGTCGACCACGGGTGCGTGGCCATCCAGGCTCGGCTCGACTTCATCATCCCGCCAGGTCGCGGCCTCGGCAGCGCGACGTTCGGCATGGCTGGCTCGGGCGCGGCGGAAGGCTGTGCGCAGCGAATAGCCGGTATGGACCATGGCGCCGAGCACGATATCAACCACCGGGTTGGTTTCGCGCTCGTCGTCCTCGACCGGAGCAGCGACGCCCTTGCGGCCAGCGGCAGTCGCGGCGGCGGGCTTGCCCTTCTGCGGGCGCGTCGGGACCGATGTCCCCAGACCCATGGCGATCCAGAACAGGGTTAGCGCCGGGATGGCGATGATGATGGCAAACAGCACGGAGGTGACCGCCTGTGGCTGATCACCGGTGACCATCGCAGCCAGGGCACTGAAACCCGAGCCGACAAGGCCGCCCAGGCCGGTCGGCAGCGGCCAGCTCGCCGGCATGGCGACAAAGGCCAGGACGCCCGAAACCAGCAGCGTAGCGCCGATCCAGCCGAGCAGCCGCATGCCCATATGCGGCATCATGCGACGGCGGGCAAAGGCCCACGCCCACAGCGCCGGTGGCACCAGCAAAGCCAGAGCAGCGAGGCCAAAGACCTGGAATAGCGTGTCAGCGATGACAGCGCCGGGAAAGCCCAGCCAGTTGGCCGGCGACTTTGATGTGGCATAGGAGAAGCTCGGGTCGTCGACCGACCATGAGGCCAGCGAGGCCAGGCAGATCGCCACGACACCCAATAGAATCAGCCCGACCACGCGCAACGGAATATGGATGGCCAGCGCCGGTGGCGGCGTGGGCAGCGGCTTGGCGGAAGCACGGCTGCCGCGCTGTGGCACGGAGCGGATTTCATCGAGCACGGGCGAGGGGGAGCTGGGCATGGGCAAACTCAATACTGCCCGGCGTGAGGCCGGGCCCAATTGCCGCCATGCTAGCCGGACCGGGTTAACCCAAGGCTAACCATGGAGTTTCTTCACCTCTCCCTTTGGGGGAGAGGTCGGAGCGAAGCGACGGGTGAGGGGGCCTTTTCTTGGTGCGGCTCTTGTTGAAAGGCCCCCTCACCCGACCCAAGAGGGTCGACCTCTCCCCCAGAGGGAGAGGTAAAGAAAAAGGGCCCGCCGTGAAGGGCGGGCCCAGATAACCGCTGATGTCGCGAGGGAGGGCGGCGGCCAGCGGGCAGTGATTGATCGTGGAGTGCAGCCCGTGCAGTTTGCGAGTGGGAAGCCTCTGTGGCGGGCCAAGAGGGACACGAGCCGCACGCCACGATCAACCGGTACCGGGCGGCGCGAACGCCGCCCGGAGAAGTCTTAGTTGTAGGCGCGCTCGCCGTGGCTCGACAGATCGAGACCGTCGCTTTCGCTCGACTCGGGGACACGCAGGCCACCGAAGATGACGCGAACGATGAGCAGGCCAACCAGGGCGACCACAGCCGACCAGACGACGGCGATACCGACTGCGGTGAGCTGGATCATGAACTGACCGCCGACCGAGTATTCCTCGGCAACGCCCAGCGGATAACCGCCGAGGCCGGGGCTGGCGACGATGGCCGTGCCCAGGGCACCGACGATACCGCCGACGCCATGGATGCCGAACACGTCGAGGCTGTCGTCATACTTGAGCATCGGCTTGAGGTTCACGACGGCCCAGAGGCAGACGATACCGGCAATCGCACCCAGGACGATGGCGCCACCGATGCCAGCAAAGCCGGCAGCAGGGGTGATCGCCACGAGACCGGCAACGGCACCCGAAACCGCACCCAGAGCCGAAGCATGGCCGCGGGTGATCTTTTCGCCAAGGGCCCAGGCCAGAGCCGCAGCTGCCGGAGCCAGCACGGTGTTGATCAGGGCGACGGCCGTCAGCGCGTTGGCTTCAAGGTTGGAGCCGGCGTTGAAGCCGAACCAGCCGAACCACAGCAAGCCGGCACCGACATAGGTCCAGACTAGGTTGTGGGGAGCGATCGGCTCCTTCAGGTAGCCCAGACGCGGGCCAAGCACGATGGCGGCGACGAGAGCGGCCACACCGGAGTTGATGTGAACCACGGTACCGCCGGCGAAGTCATAGGCGCCCATGCCGAACAGCAGGCCCGGGCCTGCCCACACCATGTGGGCGATCGGCAGGTACGAGAAGGTGAACCAGATGGCCAGGAATGTGAGCAGCGCCCCGAACTTCATGCGCTCGGCGATAGCGCCGACGATGAGGGTCGAGGTGATGGCCGCAAAGGTCATCTGGAAGGCCACGAACACCATTTCGGGCAGCTGGAAGCCGGCCGAGAAGGTCGCCGCGGTGGAATCAAGTGTCACCCCCGAAAGGAAGAACTTGGAGAAGTCACCGATAAAGGCCGAGAGACCGCCTTCGGTCGGGCCGGCAAAGGCCAGCGAGTAACCGTAAGCCACCCAGAGGATCGAAATCAGCGAGAAGCCGAGGAAGACCTGGGTGAGGACCGACAGGATGTTCTTGGCCCGAACGAGGCCGCCATAGAACAGGGCCAGGCCCGGAATGGTCATCACGATGACAACCATAGTGCAGACCATCATCCAGGCGGTATCGCCCTTGTCGACGACCGGCACGACCTCGGCCACAGCCTCAGCGACCGGAGCCGCCGCGTCCTGGGCGAAGGCCGTTGCGGCCAGGAGGAGGGAGGCTATCGTCGCGCTCCCGAGAATTTTTGCTGTCTTCATTTGTGTTTCTCCCGAGGACGCTTAGAGAGCTGCCGCGCCGGTTTCGCCGGTGCGAATGCGGGTTACGGCGAGCAGGTCGAGCACGAAAATCTTGCCGTCGCCGATGCGACCGGTCTGGGCGCTGTCGCGGATGGCCGTGGACACGGCATCGGCAAGGGCGTCGTCAACGGCGATCTCAACCTTGAGCTTGGGCAGGAAGTGCACGGCATATTCAGTGCCGCGGTAGATTTCCGAATGCCCCTTTTGGCGGCCGTAGCCCTTCACCTCGGTCACGGTCATGCCGTGGACGTCGAGTGAGTTGAGAGCCTGGCGAACCTCTTCGAGGCGTGATGGCTTGATAATTGCAATCACCAGTTTCATTTGAGCCCCTTTGCGACTTGGCGCTGGTCTGGAATGGCCAAGTAGACTCAAGAGCCGTGCCAACTCGCTATCGCTCGAAAAAGCGTCACAAATTCAACATGTTACTGAATTGTAAAACCGCAGCGACGACGGTGAGGCAGTTTGCTGCACAAAATTTGTGCAAACCTTGATCAATTTGGACAAAATTACGGCAGAGGCCGCGACATCAGGTGCGCTTGCACAGCGCTACAGCAGACGCGCAAAGTGGGGATCAGGAGAACCTGACATGACCCAGGCGCAGAAATTCGACGTGCTGATCGTTGGTGGCGGTCCGGTGGGCCTGACGCTGGCGCTGGCTCTGGTCCAGTCGGCACGCGGCATTCGCGTCGGCCTGGTCGATCGGCGGCCGCTGAGCGTCCCGCGCGACAACCGCGCTTCGGCCATCGCTGCCGGCGTCCGCCGCGTCTTCGAGGCGCTCGGCGTCTGGCCCGCCATGCTGGCCGAGGCGCAGCCCATCACCCAGATGCGCATCACCGATTCGGGCACGGGCGACATTTCCCGCCCACTGTTCCTGACTTTCGATGGTGAAGTCGCCCCGGGCGAAGCGTTCGCCCATATGGTGCCCAACCACGTCAGCCATCAGGCTCTGATCGACGCGCTCGGCCAATCGGTAACCGCCATCGCGCCAGCCGATATCGCCGGCTACACGGCCGAGGCCGATGCGGCACGCCTGGTGCTATCAGATGGCCGCATTCTCAGCGCGCCGCTGCTGGTGGCCGCCGATGGCGCACAATCGGCCCTGCGCCGCATGGCCGGTATCGGCGTCATGGGACATGACTATGGCCAGACCGGCCTCGTCACCACCATCGCCCACGCTCTCCCGCACAATGGTGCCGCCTACGAGCACTTCCGCCCAGCCGGGCCGTTCGCCAGCCTACCGTTGCCGGGCAATCGGTCGTCGCTGGTCTGGACCGAAGCCAGCGCCGAATCGCCACGCTTTCTCGCCATGGGCGACGTCGAACTGGCTGCGGAAATTGAAGCGGCGATGGGATCCACGCTCGGCGCGGTGACGGTGGAGGACAAGCTCATGGGCTTCCCCCTGCGCCTGCAGGTCGCCCGCGACTTCATCGCGCCGCGCCTGGCGCTGGTGGGTGATGCCGCCCATGTCGTGCATCCGATTGCCGGCCAGGGCCTCAATCTGGGCCTCAAGGACGTTGCGGCTCTGGCCGAAGCCATCATTGATTCGATCCGGCTCGGCCTTGATCACGGCGGCGACGACGTCTTGGAGCGCTACCAGAGCTGGCGCCGGCTCGATACGGCCAGCATGGTGGCGATGACCGACGGGCTCAACCGGCTGTTTTCCAACGACATCGCCCCGGTCCGCGCCCTGCGCGATTTCGGTCTCGGCCTGGTCGACCGCGCCGGCCCGGTCAAATCCGCACTAATCCGGACGGCCTCCGGCATCGCGGCCAACGGCCCCAAGCTGCTGAGCGGCCTGCCGATCTGACGATGGTCCGCTTCGACTCCAGCGCAATATGGCGAGCAGAGTACGATGCGGACGATCGGCTGCTGCTGATCTGGTTCACCGGCGACGACAAGCCCTATGGCTATCGCGACGTGCCCGAGACGGTGTTCGACGAGCTGTGCGACGCCGACTCGCAGGGCCGCTACTTTGCCGCTCATATCCGCGACCGCTACGAGGCGATCCCGCCTAGTCCTTGAGTTCCGGCAGTTGCCGCAGCGCCTCCGGCTCGACATTGCGCGCCTCGTCGAGACTGAGCAGCGGCACGCCCTTGACGATGGGGAAAGCCAGCCGTGCTGCCACCGAGATCAGCTCGCTGCGGTCGGCCGACAGCGTCAGCCGGGTCTTGGTCAGCGGGCAGACCAGCATTTCGAGCGTCTTGACGTCGAAGACATGGCGCGGATTGGCGGCGGCTTGCGTCGTCATCAGTTCAGCGGCGGCCGTTCGGCGCCGCCGCGCGCCATTTCATATTCGGTCATGGCGATCAGCGTCTCGGCGCGCTGCTCCAGCGTCTGGGCTTCGAGCAGCACCTGCTTTTCGGCCGGGCCGTAGGGCGAGACCATGCAGCAGAAATTGACGAGGTCGGCCGTGCCGGTCTGTTCAATCTCTTCCCAATTGAGGTCGATATTGGCGAATTCGGCATAGTCGCGCATCATCTTGACGAAGCGCTCGCGGTCGACCGCGTCTTCGCCGAAATCACGGGTGAAATCGGTGGCAAACTCCTCGGCGGCGATCACGCCCTGCCGGTACGGCGTCATTACGGTCAATTCGTGGGCAAGCCGGAAGCGCGTCACTCCCTCAAGGATGATGAAGTAGCGGCCCTCGCCGCTTTCCTCGAAATGGGTCAGCCGGCCCAGGCAACCGATGGCCTGCAGCGGGCTGCGGCCGCGCGGGCTTTCCTCGCTGGTATCCTCGGGCTGGATCAGCCCGATCAGGCGGTCGGCGCGCAGGGCCGCGTCGACCATCTCTATATAGCGCGGCTCAAAAACGTTGAGGGGCCTATGCGAGAAAGGCAGCAGCAAAGCGCCCGTCAGCGGGAAGATCGGCACGGATTTGGGCAGGTCAGCCGCTGAAGTCGGACGCTTGAGCATGGGTTTGCCTCAGGAGAACAGGGCCGCCGACAGCATGCGCCGGCCCTTGTTGGTCGCAGGGTCGCGCGGACCCCAGGCGTCGAAGAATTCGAGCAGTTTCTTGCGCGCACCGTCCTCGTTCCAGGTGCGGTCGCGCTTGAAGATGGCGACCAGCGCCTCGGCGGCTTCCACCTTCTTGCCTTCGGCATTGAGTGCCAGCGCCAGGTCGTAGCGGGCCTGGTGATCGTCCGGATTGGCAGCGACTGCAGCGGCCAGCGTATCGGTTTCGCTCAGCGAAGCGGCCTCGCTCAGCAGGCGGATCGAATTGGCGACGGTAGTATAGGCCTCGCCCTTGCGCTCGGCTTCCTGCACCAGGTCGAGCGTGGCCTGTGCCTGCTCAGTTTCGCCGGCAGCCAGATAGACCCTGGCGAGTCCGATCAGCGACGCCACATGCTCGGGCTGGTGCTGCAGCACCATGCCGAAGATCTGCGCGGCGCGGCCCAGGTCACCTGCGGTCAGCGCCTGCTCGGCCGCGGTCACCGCTTCGGCGATCTGCGCCTCCATCGAGCCTTCCTGCGGCTGCGGTGTCGGGCCGGCGGCAATCACCTTGTCGGCGAAGCGGCGCACTTCGCCTTCGGGCATGGCACCCATGAAGCCATCGACTGGACGGCCGCCGGCAAAGGCAAACACGGCCGGAATGGACTGCACGCCGAGCTGGCCGGCAATCTGGGGATGCTCGTCGATATTGATCTTGACCAGCTTGATGGCGCCGGCCTTTTCGTTGACCACCTTCTCGATTGTCGGGGTGAGCTGGCGGCAGGGGCCGCACCAGGGCGCCCAGAAATCGACCAGCACCGGCTGCTCGAGCGACGCATCAATAACGTCGGCCTTGAAGGCCTGGTCGGACGATTCCTTGATTAGCGCGCCCGCAGGGACAGCGGAGGGGGCAGTTGGAGCAACACCGGTGAACGGAGTGGACATGGCAGTAAGGCCCTTGCAGCGAAGCGAAATCTCTATGTTCGGGGCTCTTTTTGCGCCCGCGAACGGTGACGTGACAAGCCCCTCAATCCACAAGGCGACGTTAAGATGACGGTCGGGCCAAATTGTGGGTTGCATTCAGGCAGGTGATTGGGCATATAGGCGCGCGTCGCCGGACTGCCAAGGCAGGTCGGAGACAACGGAGCGCGGGTGTAGCTCAGGGGTAGAGCATAACCTTGCCAAGGTTAGGGTCGTGGGTTCGAATCCCATCGCCCGCTCCAATCTTCCCAGCGGAAGAAACGATCAAAGGGCCAGACGCAAGTCTGGCCCTTTGATCGTTTGCGGCTCATCGATCCGCCGGTTGCGCCAGACCCAGATGGGATGTCAGTTCGCGCGCCGCCGCAGCGCCAGCCCTGTTGGCGCCGATGGTCGACGCGGATGGGCCATAGCCGACCAGATGGATACGCGGATCGCGCGCCACCTGCGTGGCCAGCCGCCCGGTCATGGTGATGCCGCCGGAGGCCTCGCGCAGTTGCAGCGGCGCCAGATGATCGAGCGCCGAGCGGAAGCCGGTACACCACAGGATCACATCGACATCGAGGGTCCGTCCATCGGCCCAGCGCACGCCTGTCGGCGTTATCTCGCTGAACATGTCCTGCCGCTCCAGCACGCCGCGCTCGCGCATGGCGAGGATGGCGGGACTGAGCGGCAGGCCGGTGACCGATACCACCGAATTGGGCGGCAGGCCTGCCCGCACCCGATCTTCCACCAGCTTGACCGCTTCTCGCCCGGCATCCTGGTCGAACGGCCCCTCGCGAAAGCGCGGCGGCGTCCGGGTGACCCAGCTGGTGCGCGTCACCGTGGAAATCTGGTCGAGCAATTGGATGGCCGAGATGCCGCCGCCGACAACAAGCACGTGCTGGCCGGCAAAATCTTCGGCCCGACGGAAGTCATGCGTATGGAGTTGGCGCCCGCCGAATGTCTCGCGTCCGGGATAATCCGGAATGTAGGGCTTCTCCCAAGTGCCTGACGCATTGATGATACCCCGCGCCGAGAACAGCCCCCGATCGCTCTCGATGCGTAGCCGATCGCCGCGCTCGCAAACCACGCTCACCGTCGCCGGGCGCAGCACCTCCAGCCCGAACCGCTCTTCATAGGCGGCGAAATAGTGCGGCACGGCCACCGCCGCCTGCACGCTGGTATCGCCACCGGCCAGATCGGCAAAACTCAGGCCCGGCAGGTCATGCACCCGGTTGACAGTGGATAGCGTCAGCGACGGCCAGCGATATTGCCAGGCTCCGCCCGGCTGCGGCGCACGATCGAGCACGAGAAAATCGCGGCCGGGTACGAGCCCGAGTTGCTTGAGATGATAGGCCGAACTCAGACCGGCCTGTCCGGCGCCGATTACGACGATGTCGAGCTTGAGGGCGACCCGCGCGCCACGATCCTGATCTGCCACCTTGGCCCCCGATGCCTCGCTTCCCATGTAGGGTGACGCAGCGCCGGGAGCAACCTCCGCATCCCCCAGGGGTTTCATCCGCTCAGGAGATCAGACATGGCACATGTGACTTACGATATCGTCGAACATGATGGCGGCTTTGCCTACAAGGTCGGAGACGTGTTCTCCGAAACCTTCCCAACGCATCAGGCAGCCCATGATGCAGCCAATGCGGCGGCGCGCCGCCAACAGGTCGGCGGGCGGGACGAAGCCATCGAGTATCAAGACAGCAAGGGAACCTGGCATGAAGAGCAGGCTGATGGCGGCGATCGGCCTGAGGCGGATGTTGAGGACGATCTGAAGGACTAGGACGCGACATCGTGGCTCCCTCCCCACAGGGGGAGGGAATGAGGGTGGGGGTGCCGAACTATCCCCGCGCCGCCAAGTGCTGGCCCGTCACCGAACCCTTCGCCTTGGCCAGATCCGCTGGCACGCCCTCGAACTGGATGCTCCCGCCATCCTGCCCTGCCCCCGGCCCCAGATCGATGACCCAGTCCGCCCGCGAGATCACATCGAGATTGTGCTCGATGACGATCACCGACGACCCCGCATCGACCAGCCGGTCGAACAGCCCGATCAGCGTATCGACGTCGTTCATGTGGAGGCCGGTCGTCGGCTCGTCGAGCACATAGATATTGCCCTTCTTGCCCAGCTCGGCCGCTAGCTTGAGCCGCTGACGCTCGCCGCCCGACAGGGTCGATAGCGGCTGCCCGAGCGTCAAATAGCCCAGACCGACATCGTCGAGCCCGCCAAGGATCTTGGCGATGGCCGCCTCGGTGAAGAAGTCCACGGCATCGTCGATGCTCATCTCGTAGACATCGCTGATCGATTTACCGCGCAGCTGGTGCTGCAACACCTCCGATGTGAAGCGCTTGCCCTCGCAGGTTTCGCAGGTGGTGATCATCGGATCGAGATGGGCGAGGTCGGTATAGATGACGCCCAAACCGTTGCAGTCCGGGCAGGCGCCCTTGGAATTGGCCGAGAACAGGGCGGCATCGACGCCATTGGCCTTGGCGAAAGCCTTGCGCACTGCATCGAGAATGCCCGTATAGGTCGCCGTATTAGAACGCCGTGACCCGCGCGCCAGGTTCTGGTCGATGATGATGGTATCTGGATAGGCCTTGGGCAGGCAGCCCTGGATCAGGCTGGACTTGCCCGAACCGGCAACGCCCGACACCGCCGTCAGCACACCCTTGGGGATCGAGACCGAGAGATCCCTCAGGTTGTTGAGCTTGGCGTGATCAATCCTGAGTTCGCCATCCGGCTTGCGCACCTTGTCTTTGATCGGCTGGTGCTTCTTGATGTGCTTGCCGGTCAGCGTGTCAGACTTGAGCAATCCGGCGAAGTCGCCTTCATAGACCACCTCGCCACCCTTGCTGCCGGCGAAGGGACCCATATCGACGACATGGTCGGCAATGGCGATCATGTCGGGCTTATGCTCCACGATCAGCACCGTATTGCCCTTGTCGCGCAGCTGCTGCATCAGTCCGGCCAGCCGTCCGACATCGTGCGGATGGAGGCCCACCGAGGGCTCGTCGAAAACATAGGTGATGTCGGTCAGCGACGACCCCAGATGCCGCACCATCTTGACGCGCTGGCTCTCGCCGCCAGACAGCGTCGAGCTTTCGCGATCAAGGCTGAGATAGCCCAGACCGATGGTCACGAGATTTTCCAGCCGCAGTGCTAGCGCCTCCAGCATCGGGCCGACCTGCCGGGCGTCGATCTTGCGGACGAATTCGGCCAGTTCGCTCACCTGCATCGCCGACAGCTCGGCAATGTTCTTGCCGTTGATCGTGCTGCCGAGTGCATTCTGATTGAGCCGCGTCCCCTGGCAGGAAGGGCAGGTGGCGCGGGTGAAGATCTTCTCATATTCGCGCAATACATGCGGCTGCAGGCTTTCGGGGTCCTTGGAGCCCAGCCCCTTCTTGAGCTTGGCGACCACGCCCTCATAGGTCAGGCCGATCTTGCCCACCTTGATCTTGCGACCATCATCGAGGTGGAACAGGTTCTGCCGCTCCTCCTCGGAATATTTGCTGATCGGCTTGTCCAGGTCGAACAGGCCTGAATTGGCGTAGATTTCCCACCACCAGCTATCGACGGCAAAATCCTTGGGCAGCAGCGCGCCACCATTGAGCGACTTGGACTCGTCGATCACGGCCGACATATCCATCGCCGCAACCTGTCCGATGCCCTCGCAATCAGGGCACATGCCGCGCGGATCGTTGTAGGAATAGAGCGACGGTGGCCCCAGCTTGGGCTCGGCCAGCCGCGAAAACAGCACACGCAGCATCTGCGCCGCATCGGTCACCGTCGCCACCGTCGAGCGGGAATTGCCGCCCAGCCGCTGCTGGTCGACGATAATCGCCGCCGAGATATTCTCCAACTGGTCGGCATCGGGCTGGCCATAGCGCGGCATGAACTGCTGCACGAAGGCCGGGTAGGTCTCGTTGATCAGCCGCTGACTTTCCGCCGCGATGGTGCCGAAGACCAGCGACGACTTGCCCGAGCCGGAAACGCCGGTGAACACCGTGATCTGGCGCTTGGGAATATCCAGCGACACATTCTTGAGATTGTTCTCGCGCGCGCCGCGAATGATGATCGAGCCGTAATCAGGAGTGGTCAAGGGCAGGTCCTCATAGGTTGGGGGCACGCCCTCGTGGTTCGAGGGTCGCTGCGCTCCCGCCTCACCATGAGGGCTACTGCTTGCCAGCAATAATTGGCCCCAGTCGTCCTCATGGTGAGGTGCGAGTTCTTCACGAGCCTCGAACCACGAGGACGAGGCACAATAGTCCATGCCTGCTGACATGACGTGCCAGCAGGCTGAGTTTCGACAGCAACAGGCGAGAATTCAAGCGATCAGGCGCCAACGGCCTTCCGGATCAGTCCGGCAATGACCTTCTCATCGGCTGGCGTCAGCTTGGTCAGCGCGAAAGAGGTGGGCCACATGGCGCCGTCGTCGAGCGTGGCGGCCTCCTGAAACCCGAAACTGGCATAGCGGGTGTCGAACTTGCCGGCGGCGGTGAAGAAGCACACCACCTTGCCATCGGCATTGGCCCAGGCCGGCATGCCGTACCAGGTCTTGGGCGACAGGGACGGGGCATGCTCCTTGACCAGGGCATGCAGGCGTTCGGCGATAGCACGGTCGCTGTCGCCCATTTCGGCGACCTTGGCGAGCAGGTCAGCTTCGCCATCGCCCTTCTTGCCTTTCTTGCGCTCCGACTTGGCCGCCTGCATCGCGTCCAGTTCGGCGTCGGAGAAGGTTTTGCTCGACTTGGGCTTTGTCGCCATGATGTCCCTCACGCAGAGTGTGGGCCTCACCTCATCCGAGATGGGCCGCAAGCGCAAGCGGCAGGTGCGGCTGGCTAGATGGCGTTACCGTCCGCATTGAACAGATGCAGCCGTGCCGGATCAATATGGACCGAGACCGTCGAGCCCAGTTCGACCGGCCGCTGGCCTTCGAGCACGATGTTGATCGTCTGGTTATCAGCTGTCGTGGCATAGACCACCGTCTGGCCGCCCAGATTTTCCACCAGATCGACCCGCACATCGGCCAGCTTGATGCCGCTGCCTTCGGTGAGCGTGATGTGTTCCGGACGAACGCCCAGTGTGGTGGCGCCGGCCACGTTGCGCGGCAGCGTCACGCTATTGCCGGCAATCTTGAGGCCCGCGCCATCGGCACTTGCCGTCAGGAAGTTCATCTTGGGCGAGCCGATGAAGCCGGCGACGAACAGGTTGCGCGGATTGTTATAGAGCTCGAGCGGCGCGCCGGCCTGCTCGATCACGCCCGAACGCAGCACCACGATCTTGTCGGCCATGGTCATGGCCTCGACCTGGTCATGGGTCACATAGATCATGGTGTTACCCAAGTCGTTGTGCAGCTTGGCGATCTCGACGCGCATCTGCACGCGCAGTTCGGCATCAAGGTTCGACAGCGGCTCGTCGAACAGGAAAATCCGGGGTTCGCGCACAATGGCGCGACCGATGGCGACGCGCTGGCGCTGGCCACCGCTGAGCTGCTTGGGCTTGCGCTTGAGCAGCGGCTCGATCTTGAGGATTTCGGCGGCCCGCGCCACGCGCTGGGCGATTTCCGCCTTGGGCATCTTGGCCGTCTCCAGCCCGAAGGCCAGGTTCTGATAGACGTCCATATGCGGATAGAGCGCGTAGCTCTGGAACACCATGGCGATGCCGCGCTTACTGGCCGGGATCTCGTTCATGCGCTGGCCATCGATCAGGAGGTCACCCCCGGTGATCGGCTCGAGCCCGGCAATCATGCGCAGCAGGGTGGACTTGCCGCAGCCTGAGGGGCCGACGAAGACGGTGAAATCACCCGGCTCGATCGTCAGGTCGATGCCGTGGATGACCTTGACGTCGCCATAGGCCTTTTCGATTTTGCGCAGCTCGATATCGGTGGCCATTGATGTCTCCTAGGCAGCGCGGAACTGGGCGGGCACCCAGCTCTCATAGAGCGGATGGCCGGGGCCGATCGGCAGGACCACGTCTTCATGCGTGGTCGAGGAATGATAGAAGGCTGTCACCAATTCGAGCGAGCGGCGGGAATCCTTGCTGGTCACCGGCAGCGGTCTGATGCCGACCAGCGCGTCGTGGAAGCGCGCCATCTGGGTCTGAAAGCGGCTCGGGACGTGCTTCCAGTTTGCCAGCAGCGCCTCGATCTTGGCCGCCGTCTCGGGATTGCGCGGCATGATCTTCCACAGCTTGTCGCCGGGATTATAGGCGGCGTGGTCGCTCTCGAAGCTGACATTCTCGAAGGCCAGGCGAATGCGGGTCATATCGTCGGCCGAGCCGAGCGTGGCGGTGAGGCTGGCCAGCGCGCCCGACTTCATCACCAGCGAGGCCGAGATGGTGTCTTCGACCTCGATCGGATTGACGCGGGTGGCGACACGACCGAACACGTTGCTGATGTCGCCCATGAGATACGTAAACAGGTCATGCGGGTGGATGGCATGGCCCATCAGCACTCCACCCAGCTCGGTCGCCCACTTGCCGCGCCACGGCACGGCATAATAGGGCGCATCGCGCCGCCACAGCGTTTCGACCGTGCCCATGAATGGCTTGCCGGCAATGCCGGCATCGATGATCGCCTTGGCCTGCTCGATGCCATCGCCGAAGCGATACTGGAACACGGGCATCAAGAGGCCCTTGCTCTGCTCTTCGAGCGCGATGATCTGATCGACCTGGGCCAAGGAGCCGACCAGCGGCTTTTCGCAGATCACGTGCTTGCCGGCCTTGAGCGCATCGGTGACCATCGAGAAGTGCAGGCCCGGCGGTGTGCAGATGTCGATGATGTCGATATCGTCCATGGCAAGGACGTCTTCGAACTTGGTCATGCGGCGCTCGATGCCGAATTCGTCGGCAACGCCGGCCATGCGCTCCACATTGAGATCGCAGAGCGCCATCACCTTGAACTTGTCGGCATTGGGCACATAGCCCTCGACGATATGGCTGCGGCCGATGCCGACGCCGATTACCGCGACGTTGAAGACCTTGCTCATTGTGCCCACTCCGTGCCGCGTTCGGCCAGTTGCTGCGCCGTCAGCGCCATTTTCATCGCGTTGAATGCGCGTTCCTGAGGCATAGCCGTTTCCGTCCGGTCACGCACGTCATTGAGGAACTGCCGCCCGAAGGGCCGATCGACCTGCGAGCAGTCGATATGGCGCGGGCCATCCCGATTGACGATGAACAGGTGGTCGGTGCCCGGCTTGCCCGCGATGTCGATATATTTGCGCAGCTCGATATAGCCCTCGGTGCCAAGGATGGTCAGCCGGCCGTCCCCCCAGGTGGGCAGGCCCGTCGGCGTGAACCAGTCGACCCGGATATAGCCCGACGTGCCCTCGGCGCGCACATGGGCGTCGCCCACATCCTGCAGGCCCGGCTTTTCCGGATGGCCGCGATTGGCAACGGTGGCCGAGACGACCTCGCCGTCCATGGCATTGGAGAAGAACAGGAACTGCTCGAACTGGTGGCTGGCGATATCGCAGAGGATACCGCCATAGCGCTGACGCTCAAAGAACCAGTCCGGGCGATTGTTGAGGCGCAGCGAGTGCGGCCCCAGGCCCACGGTGTTGATGACCTTGCCGATGGCGCCCTGCGCGATCAGGTTGCCGGCTTCAACCGTAGCGCGCACCTCGAAATGTTCGGAATAGAGCACGCTATAGATGCGACCGGTTTCCTTCTGCACGCGCCTGATCTCGTCGAGCTGGGCAAACGTCGTCATGCCAGGCTTGTCGGTTAGCACGTCCTTGCCGTGCTGCATCGCCGCGATCGAAATCGCCGCACGGTCGGCCGGAATGGCCGAGGTCAGCACGACGGCAATCGATGCATCCTCGAGGATGGCGCGCGGATCGCCGACCCGCCTAGCCTCGGGATATTTGGCGCCGAAGGCCGCCGCGAGATCGTCCTCGACAGCATGGAAGGCGACGAACTGGGCGCCCGCATCCTTGAGGCAGTCCACCTGCCCATAGATATGGGCGTGATTGATGCCGATGGCGGCAAACTTGATATCGGTCATAGGTCTAGCGTTTCATACCGGTAGTGGCGATGCCCTCGATGAGCAGTCGCTGGAAGAACAGGAAAAACAGGAAAATCGGCACGATCGACAGCACGCTCATGGCGAACAGTCCGCCATAGTCGCTTTCGCCGGTCGAGTCGGTGAAGGTGCGCAGGCCCAGCATGACAGTGTAGGTCTTCATCTCGCTGAGATAGATCAGCGGCCCGAAGAAATCGTCCCAGGTCCAGATGAAGGTGAAGATTGCGGCAGTGGCCAGCACCGGCATGGACAGCGGAATGATGATCTTCCAATAGATGCGCCAGGGCGAGCAGCCGTCCATCTGGGCCGCTTCGTCCAGTTCCTTGGGCAGGCCGCGGAAGAACTGCACCATCAGGAAGATGAAGAAGCCGTCGGCGGCAAGGAATTTTGGCACCACGAGGGGCAGGAACGTGTTGACCCAGCCGAGCTGGCGGAACAGCACATATTGCGGGATCAGCGTCACCTGGTAGGGCAGCATGAGCGTCATCAGCATCATGGCGAACCAGAAGTTCTTGAACTTGAAGTTCAGCCGGGCAAAGGCAAAGGCCGCCATCGAGCAGGCCAGCACATTGCCGACGACCGACAGGCCCGAAATGATGAAGCTGTTGATGTAGAAGGTGGAAAAGCTGGTGCGCAAGCCGTTCCAGCCGCGGATATAGGAGTCAATGCTCCAACTGGACGGCCAGATGCTGGCCGAGGTGAAGATTTCGTTTTCCGGACGAAACGATGCCGCCAGCAGCCAGAGCAGCGGATAGAGCATCAGGATCGACACCGCGATCAGCGCGACGTGAGTCAAGACCGAGACGATCTTGCGCTGGGTCGGCGTCAGCTGGCGCTCGCCGACCACGGTGAGTTTTGGGGCGATATCACTCATCGTAGTGCACCCAGTACTTTGACGTCAGGAACGAAAAGGCGGTGAATACGCCCACCAGCGCCAGCAGCACCCAGGCCAGAGCCGAGGCATAGCCCATGCGGAAGAAGCCGAAGGCCTCCTGGTAGAGATAGAGCGTGTAGAACAGCGTCGAATTGATCGGATTGCCGGTGCCGCCCGAGATGATGAAGGCCGGCGTAAAGCTCTTGAACGCCTCGATGGTCTGGATGATGGCGTTGAAGAACACGACCGGGGTCAGCAGCGGCAGCGTGATCTTGATGAACTGGCGCCACTTGCTGGCGCCATCGAGACTCGCCGCCTCATACATGTCGGTCGGGATTTGCCTGAGGCCAGCGAGGAAAATGATCATCGGCGAACCGAACTGCCATATCGCGAGGATAATGATGGTCCAGAGCGAATAATTCGGGTTCGAGATCCAGCTCGGACCGACAATGCCGAAGATGGACAGGAAGTCGTTGACCAGGCCGTCGCGCGCAAAGATCTGCCGCCACAGGATGGCGATGGCCACCGAGGCGCCCAAAAGGCTCGGTAGATAGAACAGCGCGCGATAGAGCGGCAGACCTCGCATGCCGCGATTGAGCAGCATGGCCACAGCAAGCGCGAAGGCGAGCTTGAGCGGAACCGAAAAGATGACGAACATCATGGTCACGCGCATCGACGTCCAGAATTTGGGATCGGCAGTGAGCATGCGGACATAGTTGTCGGCGCCGACCCAGTCGGGCGAGGTCAGCAGGTCGAAATCGGTGAAGCTCAGATAGAGCGAGGTGATGATCGGCCCGATGGTCAGGCCAAGGAAGCCGATCAGCCAGGGCAGCAGGAACAGGTATCCGGGGGCATCGTTTTGCCAGATCCGGGACCAAAGGGAGGGGGTGGCCGCGCGCTCCCTTGCGGGAGCGCCCGATTGAAGGGAGCGCGCGGTCATATCATTATGCTCGGCTGAGGATGTCGGTTGCGCCGGTGACGAGTTCGGCACCAGCCTGTTCCGGCGTCTTGGCGCCGAAGCCGACTTCCTGACCCAGCGTACGGATCAGCGACGAATCGACTTCACCGGCAGCAGCCGGCGGCGGCGGCGGCAGCGGGCCAAGTAGGTCGCCCAGGTTGGCCACGAAGTTCAGGGCGATCTGGCTCTGCTCGTCGAGGGTCGGTGCAACCAAATCGCGGGACGCGGCAACACAGGGGATACCGCGTTCGACGCCCAGTGCCTTGACCGCTTCCGCATCGGAGATGAAGAAGTTGAGGAAGTCGGCCGCTGCCTCCTTGTTGGCGGACGAGCCGGCAACCGAGAAGAACATGGACGGCTTGCGGTAGTGACCACCACCAACGCCGGGCGCGATGCGCGGATAGCCGATCATGCCCAGCTTGTCCTGCACGACGGCCTGGTAGCCTACGAGCTGGTTGGAGTTGGACGGCATGAGCGCAGCTTTGCCCAGCACGAGCATGGTCGATTCCACGGCGCCGGTATCGAGCGCCTGGTCTTCGGCGGAAACGCAGACGCCGGCTTCCCGCAGCTTGGCCCAGAGCTGGTACCATTCGACGGCATCGGCCTCGTCAAAGCCGAGCTTGCCATCGGCAGTATAGAGCGCCTTGCCGCGCTGGCGCAGCCAGTTGTCGAGCATGGGTTCAGTATAGGACGCGTCCGATATCGCCTTCATGCCACCACGGACATTGGCTGAGTTGAAGGCCTCGCCAATGGTCATCAGGTCGTCATAGGACCAGGCATTGGTCGGCGGTTCGATACCAACTTCCTCGAAAGCCGCGGTATTGATCAGCGTGGCGACCGAGTTGGCGCCCAGCGAAATACCATAGAGCTTGCCATCGACCTTGCCGCCTTCGAGCTGATCGGCATCGAAGCTGGAGAGATCAAGCACGCCGCCAACGAATTCATCCAGCGGCGCAATAGCGTTACGCTTGGCGTATTCGACGATGTAGCGATAATCCATCTGGATCACGTCGGGGGCATTGCCGCCGGCAGTCTGGGTGGCCAGCTTGGGCCAGTAGTCGTTCCAGGCGAGGAATTCGCCTTCGACGGTCGTGCCCTTGGCAGCGGTGTAGAGGTCGGTCACGACATAGGTACGGTCGGCACGAGCCTGGCCGCCCCAGAAGGTGAGGCGCAGGTTCGAAGCCTGAGCCCAGCTCGGCATGACGCCGGCCGCACCGGCGGCCACCAGGGCAGAGCTGCCCATCAGGAATTTGCGGCGATCGATAGAGATAGTCATCAGGTTTCCTCCCATGAACTTTTGGTCGTTCCGGCCTGCGGAACAGATATGACGCAGCGACCTCCCCGCCGCTAAATCACTAACCGGTTACATACCCGCGCATCCCAACTAAGCTGTCAAGAGCGGGCCTAAGCGCCTTCTGCTGAAATGCCATCACGCAAAATCCACAAAATAACCGGCTGGTTACGACATAGCACACTGATTTGACGCGGCGCAATCGACTTGTATGGAAGATTGCCGAAGTCGTGAATGCGAACGTCCGGCGCCTATCGCGCCCTGATAATTGCCTGCTTTGCTTATACTTTTGCGGCCAACACCTCCGGCCGACAGCACCTCGCCTCCGTCGCCGTTGGTCGGCGATCCTCACGTATGAATGAAAGTTTGGACCAGACTGGACCAAAAGAAAAATACGAAATATCCTGCGCACTATAGAGTTTATCTATGGGGTAAGGGTGGACAAGCTGCTCAACCAATTCCTGGCAGTGGCCGAGGCCGGCACCATCAGCGGCGCGGCGACGGCGCTCTTCGTCACGCAGCCGACGCTGACCTTCAATATGAAGAAGCTCGAAGAGACGATGGGCGTGCCGCTACTGACCCGCTCGTCGCGCGGCGTCGAACTCACGCCCTATGGCGAGACGCTTTACCAGAACGCGCGGCTGATGCGCCGCCTCTACGACAACACGCTCAAGGCCATCGAAAACCAGCGCGGCCGCACCGAGCAGGGCCTCAGCATCGGCACCGGCTATTCCTGGTGGACCTTCTTCATCCGCGACATGGTGGTCGAGTATTCGCAGAGCTTTCCCAATTCGCGCATCCATGTGAGCCTGGGCAACCAGCTGCGCTGCATGGACCAGTTGCTATCAGGCGACATTTCGCTGTTCGTCGCCCACGAAATTGAAGGTCTCAACCGCAGCACTGGGGCGCGGTTCATTCCGTTGGCCGAGATCGGTCAGGGCTATTTCGTGCGCGCCGGTCATCCGTTGCTGCGGGCGCCCCGCAGCATCGCCGAGATCGAGGCCTATCCGGCCGTCACCAGTTCCATGCCCGAAACCCGGCACCAGCGCTTCTTCGAAACCTGGAGCCGCACCACCGGCAGCAGCGCCGCCTTCGACCAGGGCAAATATGCCTTTGCCTCCAACTCGCTGGCCGCCTGCCTCGATTTCGTCGCCCGCACCGAAGCGGTGATCAACCACACCGACGTGATGGAAGCCGAATTCGAGCGCCGCGGCCTCAAGCGCGTCACCGTCACCGAACCCACCCGCCGCAGCATGATCGGCATCTATGTGCTGAACGAGCGGGCCGACGAACCAAGGGTGGCAGATTTGATTGCGTGGCTAGAAGCTGCGGCAAGGGCGGCGCTGCCGGCCTTGGGGTAGACCGTGCCACGCCCTCGTGGTTCGAGGCGCTGAAGAAGCGCACCTCACCATGAGGGCTGTTGTTGGTTCGGTGTCCCGTAGTCCTCATGGTGAGGTGTGAGCCCTTCGCGAGCCTCGAACCACGAGGGCGTGGCACTACCCCGACCGCGTCCGCAGATAGTCCACCACCATCTGCACCGCCTGGGCCTCGCGCTCCTGCACCATGTCGATACCGGACAAATCGCGCGAAAAGATCACCGACAGCGTCGCCATATTGGACACGTAGAAGAATCCCAGCGCGGCGATCGAGATGTAGAGCTGCACCGGATCGACGTCGCGGCGGAAAATGCCGGCATCGGCGCCGCGCTCGACGATGGTGCGGATTTGCCCCACCAGCGGCGAATGCAGGGCCTGGATATCCGGCAGGGTCTTCAAGAACCGAGCATTCTCGATGTTTTCCGTGCCGAGCAGGCGCGGGAACCAAGGATTGGCCAGGAAGTGCCGAAAGGTAAAGCGCACCAGCCGGTCCATGGCGTCGACCGGACCGAACTGGTCGAGACTCAGCGCCCGCTCGCCCCGCCTTATCTCCTGATAGGCGTCGAGCAGCACCGCCCGGTAGAGATCTTCCTTGTTGCCGAAGTAATGGTAGAGCAGCCGCTTGTTGGCACCGGCCAGGGCCGCGATGGCATCGACCCGGGCGCCCTCAAAACCCCGCTCGGCAAATTCGGCCCGACCGGCGACAAGGATCGCCGCCTTGGTCTTTTCCGAGTTCCTGGCGCGTTTGACAGGCGCTGCTTTGTCCGCGAGCCGCTGGTCCATATCCCCTCGCATGCGAACGGGTCGGTTACCCAGGCATGTTCTGGTCCTGAGATAACAGCGCCGGCCGGTGGGGTAAAGGGTGAGGCGGAACTGACCATTCGCCGTAGGCCCACAACGACGCTTGACGTCGCCCTTGTGTGGCGTGTAGCTAAGTAACTAATCAGTTACACGCCTGAAACGGCACGGAGGATTTTATGGCGGACAGACGGCTCGGACTCATCATGCACGGCGTCACCGGACGGATGGGCTATAACCAGCATCTGGTGCGTTCCATCCTCGCCATCCGCGATCAGGGCGGCGTGGCGCTCAGCAATGGCGACCGCCTGGTGGTCGATCCGATCATCGTCGGTCGCGATGCCGACAAGATCGAGCGCCTGGCCAAGAAGCACAACATCGCCCGCTGGAGTTCCGACCTCGACGCCGTCCTCGCCAATCCCGAAGACACTGTGTTCTTCGATGCCGGCACCACGCTGATGCGCGCCAGCCTCATCGAAAAGGCGCTTGCTGCCGGCAAGCATGTCTATTGCGAAAAGCCGACCTCGGACTCGCTCGAGATTGCCGTCAATCTTGCCAAGACTGCCCGCGCCTCGGGCCTCAAGCATGGCGTCGTGCAGGACAAGCTGTTCCTGCCAGGCCTCATGAAGCTCAAGATGTTGCGCGACAGCGGGTTCTTCGGCAAAATCCTCTCGGTCCGCGGCGAGTTCGGCTACTGGGTGTTCGAGGGCGACTGGCAACCGGCGCAGCGCCCGAGCTGGAATTACCGCAAGGCCGATGGCGGCGGCATCATCCTCGATATGCTGTGCCACTGGCGCTATGTGCTCGACAACCTGTTTGGCGAAGTGCAGGCCGTTTCGTGCCTGGGCGCCACCCACATTCCCGAGCGCGTCGACGAAAAGGGCAACCGCTACAAGGCCGATACCGATGACGCCGCCTATGCGACCTTCGAGCTCGAAGGCGGCGTGGTCGCCCAGATCAACTCGTCCTGGACCACCCGCGTCCGCCGCGATGACCTCGTGACCTTCCATGTCGACGGCACGCACGGTTCGGCCGTGGCCGGCCTCCACAAATGCTGGAGCCAGCACCGCGTCAACACGCCCAAGCCAGTGTGGAACCCCGACCAGCCGCAGACGATGAACTTCTTCGGCGATTGGGAAGAAGTCCCCGACAACTGGCCAGCCCAGAACGGCTTCAAGGCGCAGTGGGAAATGTTTTTGAAGCACGTCGCCGAAGACGCGCCATGGGAATACGGTCTCGAAGCTGGCGCCAAGGGCGTGCAGCTAGCGGAATTGGGCCTCAAGAGTTGGGCCGAACGCCGCTGGCTCGATGTGCCGAAGCTGGAGTTCTAGCCACCGGACACCCCACCCACGATGTCATTCCGGCGAAGGCCGGAATCCATGCGGTGAACGCCCCGCACGCTCGGCGTCTCGGCGGACCACGGACATGGATCCCGGCCTTCGCCGGGATGACATCGAGTTTGTTGAGACTTTTGAGGAAGTCGAACATGACCACCATCAACCTGCCCAATGCCGACCGCTCCATCACCAGCTACACGCTGACAGGCGAGCCCATCCCCTTCGTCCGCCACAAGGCCACGGATTTTTCCCGCATCGCCTATGCCGCAGCGCATGTCGTCGCCGACCCGCTGGCCAGTAACGACCCCTGGCTCACCCCTGCCATCGACTGGGATACGACGCTCAAATTCCGCCATCGCCTCTGGGATCTCGGCCTCGGCGTCGCCGAGGCCATGGATACCGCGCAGCGCGGCATGGGCCTGACCTGGACCGACGCACAGGAGCTGATCCGTCGCGCCCAGGCCGAAGCCCGCAGCCGCGATGATAGCCTCATCGCCTATGGCGCCGGCACCGATCACCTGATGCCCGGCCCCAATGTCACCATCGACCAGATCATCGACGCCTATGAAGAGCAGGTCGGCTTCGTCGAGGGCCAGGGCGGCCGCGTCATCCTGATGGCGTCACGCGCCCTCGCCACCGCCGCCAAGTCGCCGGATGACTATGCCCGCGTCTATGGCCGCATCCTCAGCCAAGTGAAACAACCCGTCATCATGCATTGGCTGGGCGAGATGTTCGATCCGGCTTTGCAGGGCTATTGGGGCAATGTCGACCACGACGCCGCCATGGATGTCTGCCTCGACGTCATCGCCGCCAATGCCCACAATGTCGACGGCATCAAGATTTCCCTGCTCTCGGCCGAGAAAGAGATCGCCATGCGCCGGCGGCTCCCCGCCTCGGTCAAGATGTATACCGGCGACGATTTCAACTATGCCGAACTTATCGCCGGCGACGATCAGGGCTATAGCCACGCCCTGCTCGGCATTTTCGACGCCATCGCCCCGGCCGCCTCGGCCGGCCTCGCTGCGCTCGGCAAGGGCAACAATAACGAGTTCTTCGACCTGCTCGAACCCACCGTGCCGCTCAGCCGCCATATCTTTGCGGCGCCGACCCGGTTCTACAAAACCGGCGTGGTGTTCCTCGCCTATCTCAATGGATTGCAGGACCATTTCGCCATGATCGGCGGCCAGCAATCGACCCGCTCGGCCCAGCATCTGTCTGAACTCTTCCGCCTTGCCGACAAGGCCCGGGTTCTCGCCGATCCCGATCTGGCGGCATCGCGCATGCGCGCCGTCCTCGCGGTGCATGGGGTGGCGGCATGAGTGCCGACACCGTCATTTCCCTGAACCTCGCCACCACCCGTCAGGTCTGGGGTTTTGCCGACGCCGTCGACGGCTGCCTCCGCGCCGGCATCACCGCCATCTCGCCCTGGCGCGACCAGATATCAGCCATCGGCCTCGCCGAAGCCGCCAATATCGTCAAGACCAACAAGATCCAGGTAACCGGCGTTTGCCGCGGCGGCATGTTCCCGGCCGAGACGGCAGCTGGTCGTCAGGCCAATATCGACGATAATCTCCGCGCCATCGACGAAGCTGCCGCGCTCAATGCCGATTGCCTGGTTCTGGTTGTGGGCGGATTGCCTGGCGCCTCCAAGGACATTGCCGGCGCCCGCCAGATGGTCACCGACGGCATCGCCGCCATGCTACCGCACGCCAAGGCGTCCGGCATCAAGATCGCCATCGAGCCGCTGCACCCCATGTATGCGGCCGATCGGGCCTGTGTGAACACCATCGATCAGGCGCTCGATACCTGTGAGATCCTCGGCGAAACCGTGGGCGTCGCCATCGATGTCTATCATGTCTGGTGGGATCCGAGGCTGGCCCAGGCCATTGCCCGCGCCGGCCGTATGAAGCGCATCTTTGCCCATCACATCTGCGACTGGCTGGTACCGACCAAGGACATGCTGCTCGATCGCGGCATGATGGGGGACGGGGTCATCGACCTCAAGGGCATCCGCAAGATGATCGAAGATGCCGGCTTTCATGGCCCCCAGGAGGTGGAAATCTTCAGCCAGGACAACTGGTGGAAGCGCCCAGGCGATGAAGTCCTATCCGTGATCAAGGATCGTGTCGCGACGGTCTGCTAGACAAGCAAAAGCCCCGGACGGCGTCCGGGGCTTTTCAGTATGCGCTGAAGACTTACGACGATGCGCGATTGTACGGCAGCGTCTGGCACAGGATTGCCGCGCGGCAGCCCTGGATCTCGATCGTGTTGGCGCCAACCTGGGTTACGGTGGCCTCGGCACTGATGCCGCCGGCGGTCAGGGCGCCCTTCCACTGGCCTGGGGCAACCTGCTCTGCCTGCATCACCTGCTTGCCGACAAAGGCCAGGTTTTCAGGTGTCGCAGACTCACCCTCAAGGTTGGTCAGGACACCGCAAAGGTCCGTGCCGGACTCGCCGCACAGCGAGAATTCGAACGACGTGCCGTAGGTGTCGACGAACAAGCCGTCAGGTGTGGCCGATGCGTCCTGGGCAAAGCTGGGCATTGCAGCAGCAGCGCAAAGAACGGCGGTGGCAAGAGTGGTCTTGAGAAAGTTCATACGTATACTCCAAGCGAAAACGCCCGCCCGACGCAGTCGCTATTGATGTTATTGACAGTAGGCCAACGCACTCAGAGTCAGATCGGTTGCGTTGACGACGCTGCATACCTGCCTAGCGGCGAAATGTGGCAGCAATCTCGATGTGCGTAGACTGGGAGAACTGGTCGACTGCGACAATTCCGCCCACTTTGTAGCCGCCACCAACCAGAATGGCCGCATCGCGGGCAAAGGTGCGCGCATCGCAGGCAACCATCACCACCGTCTTGACCTTGGACTTGGCCAATTCCCTGACCTGCGCCTCGGCGCCGGCGCGCGGCGGGTCAAGCACCACCGCTTCATAGGGCAGTTCGAACTGGGTCAGCGGCTCGCGATACAGGTCGCGCGCCTTGGCCGTCACCTCACGGATGCCCTTGGTGAAGCGCCATGCCTTTTCGAGGGCGGCAATGCCGGGCTTGTCGCTATCGAAGGCCGCCACCGGCCGCTGCTCTGCCAGCCGCAGCGCAAACGGACCAACGCCGCAGAACAGGTCGGCCACGGTCTTGGCCTTGCCCACCGCCTCGAGCACATAGTCAGCCAGCACCTGCTCGGCTGCTTCCGTCGCCTGCAAGAAACTGCCGATCGGCAGTTCCACCTGCGCCTTGCCCATTTGCACGATCGGTGGCTGCGCCTGCAGCACCATCTCGCCATTGAGCGCCAGTCGCGCCAGCTTGAAGCGCTGCACCAGCGGCGCCACCCGGTCGGCCCGCGCCTGCTTTTTCTCGCTGCGAATAGCAACGTCGAGCCCTGATAGCGTCGCGGCGAAGCTCACATCGGCCTCACCCACCGCCTGCATCACGGCCCGCGCGATATCGGGCGCCTTGGCCAGCCCAGCCACCAGGATCGGGCAGGTATCGAGGTCTTCCACCTCATGGCTGCGCAGCCGCATATAGCCAGCGCCTTCGCGCCGCGCATGCAAGGTTGCCCGCCGCCTGCCATCGCCCGATGCATCGATGAAGCGGCTGACTCTTTCGTCGATGCCGGCGAAATGCAGCGGCGTCTCCACCAAGCCGATCTTGAAGGCCTCGTAGCTTGGTCGGTTCATATGCTGCAGCTGGCAGCCGCCACAGGCGCCAAAATGCGGGCAGAAGGGCTCGATGCGGTTGGCCGCCGGCGTCACCACGCCCCGCAGCGTGCCGCGCTCGCCCTCGACGTCGATCTCAACGACTTCCTCGGGCAACGTCAGCGGCACAAAGACCTTGCGGCCCTCGATTTCGGCAACACCCTCGCCCTTATGGCCGAGGCTGGTAATGGTGGCAGTGATGGTCATTGGTGTCCGGGGCTTGCTGCGGCTTCAGTAACCGGTTTGCACCCAAAGGTCACCCCGCCTTGCGCCACGCCCTCGTGGTTCGAGGCGCTGAAGAAGCGCACCTCACCATGAGGCTGTTGTTAGTTCGGAGTATCAGTAGTCCTCATGGTGAGGTGCGAGCCCTTCGCGAGCCTCGAACCACGAGGGCGTGGCAACCTGCCATAGGCCGACCGCTACTCCACCACCGAAATTTCCGTGCAAGGGTCGCCATATTGCACACAGAGCCGTCGCGCTTCCTTGCGGGTCTGCTGCAGCGTGTCGTAGCTCCAGGCCGAACCGCAGCTGCGGCCATCTTCCGTCGCGTAGAACGACTTGGGTCCTGCCTGCTCCAGCCAGACCGCGTAGTCGGCCGTGCAGTCGCCGATCAGCACAGCGTCGCCCACCGTGACGCTGGGCAGCGGCGTCGCATCTTCGGCAACGACGACGCAACCGGGTGCGCCGGTGCTGTTGCAGCGGTCGAGAGCGTCGGTGCGCGCCTCATCAACTGTCGTATGCGCCCAGGCGGCGCCGCAGTCGACATTGTTGGTGGATAGCGCAAAGGCGCGAGGCGATGGCTGCGTCAGCCAGTCGCGATAAATCTCCACGCATTCGGGGCCCATCTGCTTGGGCGAGAACGCGGCCTGCGCCACGCTAACCGGGTAGCTGGCCAGTAGGAGTGCTACCGCCAGGAGTGTCCTCAAAAATGCTCGCATGTCCCATCTCCACGCCGCGCGCTGAGCCTAGCACAAGAAAAACGGACTAGGCGAGCGGTCGGCTGGCCCATTCGAGCAGGCTCGCCAGACCCACGAAAGGCACACCGGCATGCTCGCTGAGGCCCGAGGCACAGGTGCTCACGGTCGACACACCCAGCGTGCATCCAGCCGGGATATCGACCTTGGCAAAGCGCGTCGCATGCGCGTTAAGCTCGGGGAAGAACAATCCCTTGTCGCCCGCATAGCCGCAGCATGTCACCGAACTCAGCACCGCAATCTTGTCGGCGCAGGCGGCAGCAATGGCCTCGGTCATTGGCTGCTCGGCCAGTCGCTGTGCCGAGCAATTGTGATGCACCGCCACGGTGGGCAGCTTGCGCGTCACGGTTAGCCTGGGCAGCACCTGAGCCAGCAGGAATTGCGCGGAATCCAGCACCGGCGCATCGCCGGGAAACTCGCGCAGATGCTTGGCGCAGGTCGAAGCGTCGGTGACCACGCTCAGCCGCCCGGCATCCGACAAAGCCGACAGCTCGCGCTTCAGCTCGCCACCAACGCTGGCGGCCTGTTCTGGAAAGCCCTTGGACTGGAACGGCTGGCCGCAGCACTGGCCATTGAGATGCTCGGGCACGATCACGTCAAACCCCGCCCGCTCCAACAGCGCCAGCATCGCATCAGGCGCATCGAGCAGGTCATGCTCGGTCTTGGGCGCGCCAAACATGCGCGTGGCACAGCTGGGGAAATAGACGATCGATTGCCGCCCGGTCTGGGCGATGGGCACCGGGAAACCGGTTTGGCGCGGATCCTGTCGGTTCGGCGCGACCTTCGGCGCACCGGGTCCGTGGTGCAAGGCCCGCGACACGCGCGGCACATGGTTGCCGGTCAACCGCCGCGCCGTGTCGGTGATGGCTTCCACGGCAGACGCCGGAACCACCTTGCGCGCGACATCGGCCAGGCCCACCCCACCGCGCATCATGCTCTCGACCGCGCCGCGATGATCGGCCGCAAAGCCCGCCACCGACCTTGCTGTGCCGCCGCGCCGCTGCGCCCGCTGCCCGATGATCATGGTCCCAGTCTCGATGCCGACAGGGCAGCGCACTGAACACAGATTGCAGGCCGCACAGGTGTCGAGGCCGGGATACTGAAAATCCTCGTCCATGCGCTTGAGCAGCGCATCATCCTCGCCGCTGGCCCGCAGCCGTTCTCGTTCGCGGGTCACGGCGATGCGCTGGCGCGGCGACAGCGTCATCTGGTGGCTGGGACAGGCAGGCTCGCAGAACCCGCATTCGATGCAGAGATCGACCAGCTCGTCAGCCGGCGGCATGACCTTGAGATGCTTGATATGCACTTTGTCGTCGGCGTTGAGCAGCACGCCCGGATTGAGCAGCCCCTCGGGATCGAACAGCGCCTTGATCCGCCACATCAGCGCATAGGCCTTGCTGCCCCATTCGGCCTCGACAAAGGGTGCGATGGCCCGGCCGGTGCCATGCTCGGCCTTGAGCGAGCCGCCATACTGCACCGACACGAGGTCGCTCAAAGCCTTGGAGAACATATCGAATTTTTCCGCCGAACCCGGCTTGGAAAAGTCGTCGCTCATCTGGAAATGCAGATTTCCCGCCAGCGCATGGCCGAAGATGATCGCGTCCTCGTAGCCGTGGTCGTCGAGCAGTCCCCGCATGGCGACGACGAACTCAGCCAGGCGCTCAATCGGCGCCGCCACGTCCTCGGTCATCATCGCTGTGCCCTTAGGCCGCGCCGCGCCGCCGGTGGCAAAGAAGCCCTTGCGGATGTCCCACAAAGCGTGGCTTCTGACCTCATCGGTCGAAAAATCGACATGCGTCGCGCCATGCCGGCGCAGCAGGGCTAAGGCTTTGTCCGTCTCAGCCGCCAGCGTCGCCGCATCAGGCGCCGTCACGTCGATCAACACGGCCGGAGAATTGTCCGTCAACCACGGCAGCAGCGGCGCCATCGGTGGCAAATGCTCCACCGTCGCCAGCGCCCGCCGCTCAATATATTCGGCCGCCGTGACACCTGTCGTCACCTGCACCCCGCCATTGGCCATCTCGATGATCGCCCGCCCCGCCGATTGCGGATCGGGAAAGGGCACCAAAGCGGTCGCCTTGAACGGATGCTCGGGCACCGTGTTGTAGGTTACCTCGGAGACGAAACCGAGCGTACCCTCCGACCCCACCATCAGATGAATGAGAATATCGAGCGGGTCGTGATAGTCGACCAGCGCATTGAGCGAATAGCCGACCGTATTCTTGATGCGGTATTTCTTGCGGATCAGCGTCACGAGGTCCGGATCAGCCATCACCTCGTGATGCAGCCGGTGCAAGCCCTCCAGCATGCTGGCATGACTGGCGCGAAACGCATCGCGGCTCGCCGCATCGCCACTGTCGAGCATCGTCCCGTCGGTCAGCACGATCCGCAGCCGCGCCATGGTATGATAGGTGTTCTGCGCCACCCCGCAGCACATGCCCGACGAGTTGTTGTTGACCACGCCGCCGATCTTGCAGGTGGCCTGGCTGGCCGGATCGGGGCCGATCTTTTTGTTGAACGGTTTCAACGCCTTGTTGGCATTGGCCACGATGATCGCCGGCCCCAGTGTGATCTGCTCGGCGTCAGGATGGATATCGAGCTTGCGCCAGCCATCGCCCAAAACCGCCAGCACCCCATCGGTCACCGCCTGCCCGGACAGCGACGTTCCGGCCGCCCGAAAGGTAATCGGCAGCTTTTCCGCCCGCGCCGCGGCCATCACCGCCCGCACCTCGTCCTCGGAATTGATGAACACCACCACGGCGGGGATCAGCCGGTACGAGCTGGCATCGCCGCTCCAGGCGTAAGTCATGAGCGGATCAGTATGAATCCGGCCGCCCACCTTGCCCTTGAGCCGCGCAGCAACCCGCTCTCCGGCCGCCTGCCGGTCGGGGGTTTTCTGGTGAAGGGGTGGGGCGGAGAGGACGGCTTGCTGCATGCCCAAGAGCTAACATGTCAGCCGATCACTGCGAAGGGTCTTGTCAGCAGCCCGGCGCAGGGATTTGCTGCCATCATGGAAATGACCGTGCACCGTCCGGGTCCGCATCTCAGCGACTGTGTCGCGGCGATGATCCATTTTTCCGGCTTCATGCCCGATTTCCAGCGCGAGAAGCTGTTGCCCGATGGCATGATGGAGCTCGTGGTCGATCTCACCGACCGCCCCAAGCGGCTGTTCCGCGACGAGACCACCACTGCAGGCGACGATTTCCGTAAGGCGTGGATTTCTGGCGTGCATGGCAGGCCCATCGTCATCGAGGCGCAGGCCATGGCGGAGATGCTGGTCATCGCCTTCACGCCCGGCGGCGCAATGCCCTTCATCGGCGCCCCGACCGATGCGCTCACCGACAGCGTGTTCGGGCTCGATGCGGTGTTGGGCAGCAGTGCCACCAGCCTGCGCGACCGCGTGCTGTCGGGGCGTGATCCGCAGGCGATGTTCGCCCTGGCGGAGAGCTGGCTGCTCGAGCGCAGCGGCGGTGCGGCGAGGCGCGATCCGCTGATCGTGCACCTCACCCGCCGCATCGAGACGGGTGGCCTGCCAATCCGGGCATTGGTGGAAGAAACCGGCCGCTCCGAGCGCCACATCCAGCTGCTGACCCGACGCTGGTTGGGCACCAGCCTCAAGCACTATGCCCGCATGCGCCGCTTCCAGCGCGTCATTGGCGGCCTGACCGCGGGCATGGAACCCGACTGGGCCGATCTTGCAGGCGCCCAAGGCTACTTTGATCAATCCCATCTCAGCCACGAATTCGTAGCCTTTGCCGGTATGACGCCCGGCGCCTACGCGGCCCGTTATGCCGGGCTCACCGATTTCCTGCCCATTGTCGTCGCGCCGGATTGCGGAAATTTACAAGACTAAGACCGCGGCATCCCGGCATGATCGGCTCAACCAAATCGGGGGATATTCAAGCATGCCTATCGTCAACTGGCTGGCGGTGATCGCCGCGGCGCTGTCGATGTTCGTCATCGGCGGCATCTGGTATTCGCCCCTGCTGTTCGACAAGGCCTGGCGCCGCGCCGCCAATCTCAGCGACCAGGACGTGGCGCGCGGCAGTCCAGCGGTGATCTTCGGGGTGGCGTTCATCCTCACCCTGATCATGGCGGCAAACCTCGCCTTCTTCATCGCCGGCCCCGAGACGACACTCGGCTTTGCCATCGGCGCTGCCGTTGCCGCCGGCTTCGGCTGGGCCGCGCTCAGCGTCGGTGTGCTCACCCTGTTCGAGCGCCGGCCGCTGAGCTATTTCCTGATCAACGGCGGCTATCTGACTGTCGGCTTTGCCGTGATGGGCCTGATCCTGGGGCTCTGGCGCTAGAGCCCCACCATCTCGCGCGGCGGGCCGGGGAATTTGCTGTAGTCGGTTAGCGTCGCCTTGTCGCCGAGCAGGTCATGCACCGCCCGCGCCGCCTGGTCGATGGCGGAATGGACATAGGCATAGGCGCCGGAGTCTGAATTGGCGATGGCGATGCGGCCCCAGGGCTGGCGCGCCGTCTCGATCGGCAGCGGACCGTCGGGCCAATAGCTGTCCCAGGGCCGCATATATTCGAGCGCATAGCCATGGCTCCAACGGTTGCAGGTGATCGCCTCGATATCGGTGGCCGCATCGAAGCCGAACGATCCCAGCGCCCGATCCAGCATGTCGCGGATTTCCCGCTCCATATCCTCGAACGAAATGCCCGTCAGCTCATAGCGCCCCGCCTGCGCCTGCTCGCGCGCCGACATGGCCGGATCGCCGGTCAATGGAATTTTCGAGAGATGAAGAATGATCGGGTCGGAAGGCGTGTCGGCAAACTTGTAGTCGCCCATCGACACCGGGAAATCGATTTCGGCGCCGCCCCAGAAGCCGGTGACGTCGCTGATCCCGGCAATTTTGGCCTTGTCCAAGGCCTCCCAGTTGCGCAGCAGCACATTGGTATAGATCAGCGGCACCTTATGCTGGTCCTGCAGCGCGGTGATCTGCGCCTCGCCCAGCTCGTCAGTGAGATAGGGGATGATCCGGTGCCAGCAGGCCAGCACCACCTGGTTGGCTTTCACCGTCTTGAGGCTTTCCCCCTCCAGATAGGTCAGCGTCACGCTCTCGGCATTTGCCGGATCGCCGTCATGCTTGACCCGCACCACCGACGCGTTGAGCCGAAGCCTGACATCATTGCCCGCCACATCGAGCAGCGCGTAGTCGACCGGCGTCGTCACCAGGTCTTCCATGGTCGAACCCGGCAGCGCGTCAGGGATCAGCGTCCGCACCAGCGAGCGCGCCACCCCGGCATTGCCGTCGGGGAAGTGATATATGTAGGGGTCCGGATCAGTCAGCGCCAAGCGGCCGGACGGGCTCATGGTCTTGTAGGGCATGTCGCCCAGGTCCATGCCGTCAAAGCCTGGATTCCAGTTGCCCCAGGCATCGAGCGCCGTTGTACCCTCGATGCCCATGCCGAAATAGGCTTCGGTGGAATGCTGGAAATACTTCACCAGCTCGGCGTCGTAGCCGCAGATCTCGGTGAGGAAGGCGGCATAGGTGGTCTGCGACAGCAGCTCCAGCTTCTCCTCGCGGCTCTTGCCCGGCAGGTAGTCGGGTGGCGCGTCGATCAATTCGATGAGATTGGCCTTGGCCGCGTCTTTGAGCGGGGTATTCGGCACCCATTCCGCTGCTGTCTCCGCCGTCACCACCAGCGTGTCCGACGCGGTGCCCCAATCCTCCTTGCGGAACAGGATGGCGTCGCCCAGCTCACGATCCTCGTGCCAGCTCTCGTCGTAGTAGTCCTCGAACTTCTCAACCTGCACGCCGATATCGGCGAGCACATCCTTGACCAGCGGCGAGAAATAGGTCGGCGTCTGCAAGGACTGGCTGCCGCCATATCCCAGAATGGTCTTGCCATTGCTGGCGACGAATTCGTTGCGCCGCGCATGGCCGCCGAAATCGTCATTGTTTTCGAGGATGAGTATCTTGGCGCCCGGCGCCTGCCGCTGATAGAGCCGCGCCGCCGACAGCCCCGAAATGCCGCCGCCGACGACCACGAGATCGTAGCTTTCGCCGGTGTCGCTCACCGCGGGCGCCGAGTCCCAGAAAGTGCCGTCGCGCACCGCATGCATGATGTTCATCGCGGTTTCGCTATGCCCGCGCAGGCCGGCGATCTTGGGTGGATAGGCGCTGCCCTGCGCATGCGCCGCGCCCGGCATCAGCGCCGTAGCCGCGATCCCGGCCGTGGCCAAAGCCACGCCGTTGAGAAAATCGCGCCTCGTGATCGGGCGATCCATGCCCAGTTGGCGGTCGCGCTCTGACAGGCTCATTCGGCTTCTCCCTCAACGAGTTACCTTGGTTGGGGCGAGCATGCCGGGAATCTGGGGGGAAGACAATGTGGGCCAAGGAGAGTTTGGTCCTTCGCCTTCTCCCCTTGCGGGAGAAGGCGCCCGAAGGGCGGATGAGGGGTATGGCGTCGCAAGTTAGCTCACGGCAGAACCCCTCACCCGGTTCTTCCGCTGAACGCGGAAGAACCACCCTCTCCCGCAAGGGGAGAGGGTGAGCCGTCCTCAGATGTCGACGTCGTCTTCGCCCAGAGCCTCGATCTCCGCAGCTGCCCGCTGCAGAATCTCGGCCGCTTTCAGATGCTGCTCATGCGAACCGGACCGGGCCTTCTTGATGGCGGCCTTGACCGCCTTGCGGGCATCGTTGAGCTCGGGCGCCACATCCTTGAGGTCGCGATCGGCGCGGTCGAACGAGCCGCTCTCGTCGCGGCCGCCATGTGAGCCATGAGAGCCGCCACGACGCGGACCAAAGCCGGGTCCGTTCTCGTCACGGGTGAACGGCCAGTCGGCCTTGGCGAATTCGCGGAAGCGGTTCATCTGCTCGCCGGCCTTGGCCAGGAAGCCCAGTGTCGATTCGATCGCCTCGCGGTTGTCGGCCAGATGCGTCCGTCCTTCGTCGGTAATGGTATAGAGCTTCTTGTTGCCATCGACCTGCGAGGTAACGTAGCCCGCTTCCTCAAGGAAGGTCAGCGCCGGATAGACGATGCCGGGGCTGGGCGAATAGAAGCCGTTCGACTTTTCCTCGATGGCCCTGATCAGGTCATAGCCGTGGCGCGGCTGCTGCTCGATCAGGAACAGCGCGACCAGACGCAGGTCGCCCGAGGCCAGCATGCGACCGATGCGGAAATTGCCGCCCATATTGCCCCAGCCCTCGCCGCCTTCCATGCCGGCCGAAAAGCGGCCCCAGCCGCGGCGCGCCATGGCTTCCATGCGGCGCCAGTTGGGCTCGCCGTTTCTCCAATATCCATTCATGATGAGTCTCCGATATATCTTGATGTCATTGACAACCAAGATCGGTGCTGATTTCGGCATTTTCAAGATATATCTTACGATTGTTTTTGAGCCGCTCAAAGTCTAGGCAGCACTGCGCTGTTATCAGGGAACTTGGCGCCGACTTGTGCGTTAAGCGATACGGGTTATTCCATGACGGAGGAGATCATGCGTAATACCAAATAGCCAGCCAAGCCCGCAGACAGCGAAAAGCCCGAACGGCGAAAAGGGCCGGTCGGGCTTTGGCTTTATGGCTTGCTGACGATCCTGGGCGGTCTGGCCCTGGTCATCGTTGCCGAATAGGGCCTAGCTGGCGGAGCTATCGACCACCGGCACGTCACGGTCGAACTGGCCGTGCTTGCGATAGCGGTAGAGATAGCTCGGCAGGATCGTATCCATAGCGACCGGCGTGATCCCGAACGCCGCAAAGGTCCGCTTGTCCTTGATGGCGGCCTCGGACACGACATTGTCCTGGCCAAGCAAATCCACCTGGTCTGCTGTCAGCAGCGGCGGGAACGGCAGGATGGCGAAGGGCAGCGCCAGCAGCTTGGCAATGCCCGCCGGCAGCGGCAGCATCGGCCGGTTGCGCTGCGTCTCGCGCTGCACGCGCTCGATCAGCTGCTTGTGGGTTTCGACCTGCGGCCCGCCCAGTTCATAGACGCGACCGGTCTTGACCTTGCCCTCGCCTGCGGCGACGAAAGCGGCGGCTACATCGGTGACATAGGCCGGCTGGAAGCGCGATGCGCCGCCGATCAACGGCAGGACCGGGAAGAAGCGGGCCAGCGCGCCCATCAGGTTGAAAAAACCGTCGCCCTTGCCGAAGATGATCGACGGGCGCAGCACCACTGCCTCCGGAAAGGCCTTGAACACGGCGGCTTCGCCATCGAGCTTGGACGATGCATAGGCGCTGACGCTGGCGGCGCTATCGACACCCAGCGCCGACATATGCACCAGCGCCTTGACCTTGGCAGCCTTGGACGCCTGCGCAATGGCGCCAGCGCCATCCACATGCACGCTTTGAAAGGTCTGCGCGCCACGCTCGTTGCGGATGCCGGTCAGGTTGATGACGATATCGGCGCCGGCAACGGCGCGCTGGATCGAGTTCGCGTTGCGGATATTGGCCTGTACGGGCACGATCTGCCCGACCGTGCCCAGCGTCTTGAGGTGCCCCGCCAGGTCCGGCCGGCGCACCGCGACGCGCACGCGATGACCATGCTGGGCCAGCTGCTGCACGATCTGCGTGCCGACAAAGCCCGAGCCACCGAAGACGGTGACGAGTTTGCGGTCGAGATTGTCCATTTTCAAAGGCTCCGGAGCGAGGGCTTGCTGGTGCCGCTTCTATCGCAAGGCGAGCGCCACTGTCGAGGGCCGGAGGCAGGAATCGGCTTGACTCGCGCAGGTATATGTTCTTGTTTCGTTCTACACAGAGTGAGGAATGCCCCATGTCCGAAAGCAAGACCTACAAAGGCCACTGTCACTGTGGCGCCGTCCGCTACACCGCCACCACCGACCTCGCCTCGATGGGCGATTGCAACTGCTCGCGCTGCAAGCGCCTGGGCTGGGTGATGCAGTCGGTGCCGGCAGCCGACTTCACGCTCGAAAGCGGTGAGGACAATCTCAGTCTCTTCCATTTCAATACCGAAACCATCGACCATCTGTTCTGCAAGACCTGCGGCATCGAATCCTTCGCCCGCGGCAGCGACGGCAAGGGCAACGAGCTGGTGATGATCAACGTCAACTGCCTGGACGACATGCCCCTGGTCGACCGCAGCAGCATCAAGCACTGGGACGGGGCCAACTGGTAACGGCTTGCGTCTCCGGCCAACGCATTGTGACGCCATTGCGAAAGCCGGTTGACATCGTCCGGCGCTGCCCCTAGTTACACCGCGCCTGCCCAGATGGCGGAATTGGTAGACGCGCACGGTTCAGGTCCGTGTACCGCAAGGTGTGAAGGTTCGAGTCCTTTTCTGGGCACCAAGTTTTAAGCCCCGGTCGTGACAGATGTCACGACCGGGGCTTTTGCTTTTCCGGTTTGTGGCGCCGTGTATACGTCTAGTGAGCTGCGAGCGACAGCCTTGGCGCCAGATCGACGATATCCAGGTGTTCAACAGCGACATGGGTGCCTGGTCTGGCATTGGTCACGACGATTGCGGCCCCCAGCTGCCTGGCCAGAGCTTCGACGATGCTGGTCCCCAGTCCCGGCTTGGCGCTGCCGGGCGATGTCGGCATGCCAACGCCATCGTCGCAAACGGTCAGGGTCCAATCCGCTCCATCAGAGCGATAGTCGACGACGATCTTGCCCTTTCGTTTCGCCGGGAAGGCATGCTTGAGCCCATTGATCACCAGTTCGGTGATGATCAGGCCCAGGCTGACCGACACTTCGGAAACCGCGACGCTGTCATCGCATGTCACCTCGATGCTGATCTTGGAGCGGTCGCGGATCATCGACGCGCCGATGCTGCGGCATAGGTCGGTGAAGTAGCTGCGCAGATCGACATCGCCCAGCCGCGACGCTGCCAGCTGGCGCTGCAGACTGGCGACCGACATGACCCTGTCATGCGCGTCGTTGAGTTGACCGCGAGCCTCCTCGGACCCGCTGGTACTGGCACTCTGCATCAGCACGCTGGCGATGATCTGCAGGCTGTTGGCCACCCGATGCTGCAGTTCCTGCAGCAGGATGGCCTTTTCGCGCAGCAGATTGTCCTTCAGCTTCTCGGCCGCCTTGGCGGTGGTCACGTCCACGACTGACAGCATGATGCGGATGTCTTCATCCTTGCCGTAGTGAAGACGATGAGCCTCCAGCACCAGGTCACGGTCGCCCTGACCTGTGCGCTTCAGGGCCATCTCGTAGCCGTTAATGGCAGATTTTCCAGACATCGCCGATACCAGCCCGGCCATGAGCTGAGCCACGTTCCACTCACCGCCCCCCAATTCGGCCAGCAGGCTTCCCGGCACGCTGGCGGGGTCGAGGCCAAAGGCGGAACAGAATGAGGCACTGGCCGCCACGACTCTGAGGTCGCGATCCAGCAGGATGATTGGCGTGTTCGATGTGATGACGATCGCGAGCATGAGGCTCGAGGCCGCGTCGGCAGACGGCGGGAGGCTTGCCATGAAAAATGGCCCTCATGCCGGCGGCTCGCGGTGCGAAAGCCAGACCCGGCAGGTATGAACAGCTACAATGAATAGGAATGTCTGGCGCATTGCGACCGATTATTACTGTGGGCCCTTGTCGCCAGCAAAGCAACCCGGCCGGTGCCGCACGCGAGCAGCGCCAATTCCTGCTCCGAAATTAGGTCACCACATATCAAGCTTTCTTTATATCCGCCTTGACCCGCATGGCTATGGATGTCACAAACCCCTCAGAATAGCTCGTTTTGAGCGATTTTCGGCAAGTTCAGGGGATTCTCGCTTGGCACGGTCTTCTTATCTCTTCACTTCGGAATCGGTTTCCGAGGGCCATCCGGACAAGGTTTGCGACCGGATCAGCGATGAAATCGTCGACCTGGTGTTCCGCGAGGCCAAGAAGACCGGCATGGACCCCTCAAAGGTCCGCATCGCCTGCGAGACGCTGGCCACCACCAATCGCGTGGTCATTGCCGGCGAGGTGCGCGTGCCCGATTCGCTGCTGAAGAAGGGCAAGGACGGCAAGGTGCTGCTCGATGCCGCCGGCCACCCGGTGGTCAACCCGTCCAAGTTCAAGTCCACCGCCCGCAAGGCCATCCGCGCCATCGGCTACGAACAGGCCGGCTTCCACTGGAAGATCGCCAAGATCGACGTGCTGCTGCATGGCCAGTCGGCCGATATCGCCCAGGGCGTCGACGAGAAGGACAACAAGGATGTTGGTGCCGGCGACCAGGGCATCATGTTTGGCTATGCCAGCCGCGAGACGCCCGAACTGCTGCCGGCGCCAATCTACTACGCCCACAAGATCCTCGAAGTGCTGACCCTGGCCCGCAAGGAAGGCACCGGCCCGGCCAAGGTGCTCGGCCCCGATGCCAAGAGCCAGGTGACCGTGCGCTACGAAGACGGCAAGCCGGTCGGCGTCACCCAGATCGTGCTGTCGACCCAGCACCTGGACGCCTCGCTGAGCTCGGCCGATGTGCGCAAGATCGTCGAGCCCTATATCCGCTCGGCTTTGCCCGAGGGCTGGATCACCAAGGACACCGTCTGGCACGTCAATCCGACCGGCAAGTTCGTGGTCGGCGGCCCCGACGGCGATGCTGGCCTCACCGGTCGCAAGATCATCGTCGACACCTATGGCGGCGCAGCCCCGCATGGTGGCGGCGCCTTCTCGGGCAAGGACCCGACCAAGGTCGATCGTTCGGCGGCCTATGCCGCGCGCTACCTCGCCAAGAACGTGGTCGCGGCTGGCCTTGCCGATCGTGCCACGATCCAGCTCAGCTATGCCATCGGCGTGGCGCAGCCACTCTCGATCTATGTCGACCTGCACGGCACCGGCAAGGTGGACGAAGCGGTGGTCGAGAATGCGCTGTCCAAGGTGATGGACCTCACCCCGCGCGGCATCCGCACCCATCTCGATCTCAACAAACCCATCTATGCCCGCACATCTGCCTATGGGCATTTCGGCCGCAAGGCCGGCCGTGACGGCTCATTCTCCTGGGAAAAGACCGACCTGGTCAGCGCCCTCAAGGCTGCGGTGAAGTAACAGCCTTGTCCCACGAACTGCCAAAAACGCGTTCCGGCGCGCCGCGCGCGTTTTTCGGCCGCCGCTCCGGCAAGAAATTGCATGGCGGCCAGCAGGCGGTGTTTGACGCCACCCTGCCCGCCCTTGAAATCAAGCTCAGCGGACATCTTGACCCGCGGGAGCTGTTTCCCGATGCGGACAGGATCATCGTCGAGATCGGCTATGGCGGCGGCGAACACCTGGCGCTCGAAGCCAGCAGGCATCCGGATACCGGCTATATCGGCTGCGAGGTATTCACCGGCGGTATCGGCAAGATGGTGCAGGCCATCGCCGCCCAGGAGCTGCGCAATATTCGCCTCTTCACCGACGATGCGCTCAAACTCCTGGTCGAGCTGCCCGACGCCTCGCTCGACGAAGTCTACCTGCTCTATCCCGATCCCTGGCCAAAGACGCGTCATCACAAGCGGCGGTTCGTATCGCCCACCACGCTGGCCGAGCTGGCGCGGGTGATCCGGCCTGGCGGCGTGTTCCACTTCGCCACCGATATCGAGGATTATGCCAACTGGACCCTGGCCCATATCGTAAGGGCGCCGGCCTTCCGTTTTGCGCCGGAAAGGCCGGGCGGCTGGCATGAACCCTATCCCGGCTGGGAAGCCACCCGCTACGAGCAGAAGGCCCGCCGCGAAGGCCGCATGATCAGCTTCTACCTGAGTTTCACGCGAGTTTAGGCGGCACGCCGGCATGGCAGGCATGTCAAAGTTTAATGATCTGCCGCTCTGGAACCGCCGCAATCGCGCCCCATATGCGGACTTCGATTATCAGCGTCGGGGCCTGCCATGTCTGTTCAATCCAGCCGCGTTCACCACGATGACGAGGACGTGCTGATGGCGCGGCCGGGCAAGTGGACACTGACCATCGTCACGCTGCTGCGGAGCGAAACGCTGCGCTTCAACGAACTCAAGCGCCATGCCTCGGGCATTTCCCAGAAGACGCTGACGGTGACGCTGCGGGAGCTGGAACGCGACGGGTTCATCACCCGCACCATGTTCGCCACCATTCCACCGCGCGTCGATTACGAATTGACCGAACTCGGCCTGGAATTGCTGGACCTGGCCGACGGCCTCAGGACCTTTGCCGAGCGCAATCGGAAGCGCGTATTGGCCGCCCGCGAGCGCTTCGACGCCTCGGGTGGCGAGCCGGTGATCCGGCTCATCCACGCCGAGTGAGACAACAGGCGCCGTCGGCGAACCGGCGGCGCCATGTGCGGCACGCTTAGAGCGAAACCTGGTTCAGCGAACCGGGGGTGTAGAACTGCATCACTTCGGAGCCGTCTTCGAGGGTCACATAGGCGCGGATCAGGCCGCCCCAGTTTTCCACCGACGTGGCATTGACGCCCTGTTCGTTGAGACGGTCGACGATGGTGCTGGCAACCCAGTCCTGGTCGTCATTGTCGCCCGTACCAAAGACGGGGGTGATGCCGGTACCGGCATAAGCCGGCAGGGCAACGGCGGAAACGGAAGCGACGGCGACGACGGCGAGTACAATGTTCTTGATCATTTCAGGTGTTCCTTTCGTTTGAACACCCCGGAGATGATCCTGCCCCGGCAAACCCTCAAGTGACGATTTCCATGAATCTTGCCCTTGAACTTCGCATCTTCGTCGCCAGAGTTTTATCAAAGATATCAAGGGTTTCCAAGGAACCCAGGTTTCTTCCAGGCAACTACGTACCCTTGATGTGCCGCTCGGCCGCGCCGGGCTTTGCGCCGTGCGGGACCGCTTTTCGCATAGGCAAAGAGGCGGCCACGAGACCCCGCTCGCCCCAGATTTGATCACCCCGACGGAAACAAGAGCTACGCAGAATTTTTTCGAAGAATCGCAAAAAACTTCGCTGCGGCTCGGTCGGTGTCGCAAATCCGGAAGTGCAACGCGGCGACCGGGCAGCGCGGGCCGGTAAGTCGCGACTTTGCTGACACCTTGCGCCATCCGGCCTTCGGCGCTATACAGGCGCCAACATCTCAGCAAGTTTGCAGAGTGGGAGCCGCCCGGCCCCGCTCTTTTTTATTACCCAGAAAGACCGATGAGCTTCGATCTCTCCGAAAAGCGCTTTATCAAGGAAACCGGCCTCGAAGCCCGGGTTTCCCGCATTGTCGAGCCGGTGGCCAATGGTCTCGGCTTTGCCCTGGTCCGAGTGAAGATCACCCAGGAAAACGGCATGACGCTGCAGATCATGGCCGAGGACGAGCACGGGCGCTTCACCATCGTCAACTGCGAAGCGCTGAGCAAAGACCTCTCGCCGGTGCTCGATGTCGAAGACCCGATTGATCGCGAATATCACCTCGAGGTCAGCTCCCCCGGCATCGACCGGCCTCTGGTGCGCCGCCGTGACTTCGTCGCCTATGTCGGTCACGAGGCCAAGATCGAACTGTCAGACATGATCAATGGCCGCAAGCGTTTCCGCGGCTTCATCAAGTCTGCCGATGACGAAGCGGTGGTGATCACCCTGCCCGACGCCCCGGCCGGGACCGATCCTGACCATCGCCTGCTGCTGTCGACCATTGCCGAAGCCAAGCTGGTGATGACCGATGCCCTGATGGAAAAGGCGCGCCTCGACCAGGAAGCGAACCCCATCGACGACGACGATACTGAAACTGTCGAATACGACGATACTGATGACTCCGAGGAGATCCATTAAATGGCTGTGAGCGCGAACCGCCTCGAGCTGCTGCAGATTGCAGATGCCGTTGCCCGTGAAAAGTCGATCGACCGCATGGTCGTGATCGAGGCAATGCAGGACGCCATGGAGAAGGCCGCCAAGGGCCGCTACGGCGCCGAGACCGAGATCAAGGTCGAGATCAACCCGCGCTCGGGCGAAACCCGCATGTGGCGCCTGCTCGAAATCGTCGAGGTCATCGAAGAGAACAGCCGCCAGATCGATCTCAAGCGCGCCCAGCTCAAGTCGCCCGAAGCCAAGATCGGCGACTTCCTGACCGAGCCGCTGCCGCCGATGGAATTCGGCCGTATCGCCGCGCAGTCGGCCAAGCAGGTCATCGTGCAGAAGGTGCGCGATGCCGAGCGCGAGCGCATGTATGACGAATACTTCAACCGCATCGGCGAGATCGTCAACGGTACCGTCAAGCGCGTCGAATATGGCAATGTCATCGTCGACCTGGGTCGTGGCGAAGCCATCATCCGCCGCGACGAGCTGATCCCACGCGAAATGTTCCGCTATGGCGATCGCGTCCGCGCCTATGTCTATGACGTGCGCCGCGAACAGCGCGGCCCGCAGATTTTCCTCAGCCGCACCCATCCGCAGTTCATGGCCAAGCTGTTCATGCAGGAAGTGCCTGAAATCTACGATGGCGTCATCACCATCCGTTCGATCGCTCGCGATCCGGGTTCTCGCGCCAAGATCGCCGTGACCTCGTCGGACTCTTCGATTGATCCCGTCGGCGCCTGCGTCGGTATGCGCGGTTCGCGCGTCCAGGCCGTGGTCGCCGAACTGCAGGGCGAGAAGATCGACATCATCCCGTGGACCGACACCATTGCCGACCTCGTGGTTTCGGCTTTGCAGCCGGCCGATGTCGCCAAGGTGGTGCTCGACGAGCAGGCCGAGCGCATCGAAGTCGTCGTGCCCGATGAACAGCTGTCGCTGGCCATTGGCCGCCGCGGCCAGAATGTGCGCCTCGCTTCGCAGCTGATCGGCTGGGATATCGACATCCTGACCGAGCAGGAAGAAAGCGAACGCCGCCAGAAGGAATTCACCGAGCGCTCGAGCCTGTTCATGGCGGCCCTTGACGTTGACGAGATGGTTGCCCAGCTATTGGCTTCCGAAGGTTTCTCCACCGTCGAGGAACTGGCCTATATTGACGCCAACGAAATCGCGTCGATCGATGGCTTCGACGAAGAAACTGCCGGCGAAATCCAGAACCGTGCCGCCGAATACCTGGCGGCCATCGATCGGGCCCATGACGAAGAGCGCAAGAAGCTCGGCGTCGAGGACGAACTCTATGAGATCGCCGGCCTCACCGCGTCCATGCTGGTCGCATTGGGCAAGGAAGACATCAAGACGGTGGAAGACTTTGCCGGCTGCGCTGCAGACGATCTGATCGGCTGGAGCGAACGCAAGGATGGCGAAACCAAGCGCTTCGAAGGCACCTTCAAGGATTTCCCGGTGTCGCGCGAAGAAGCCGAAGACATGATCATGCAGGCCCGCATCAAGGCCGGCTGGATCAACCAGGAAGACCTGCCGCAGCTGCAGGAAGAAGAACTGGCTGCTGACGAGGCGACGGCTTAGGCCGTTTCGGAGCGAGGGACCAGATGGCCCGGCGCGAAGAAACGACGCGGATGTGCGCACTGACACGGGCGGAAAAGCCCGTGGCAGAGCTCATTCGTTTCGTGCTTGGCCCCGATGGCGTATTGGTGCCCGATACCGAGGCGAAAGCCGAGGGCCGTGGCGTCTGGATCAGCCTCAACCGCGAGCTGGTCGCCGAAGCCGTCAAGAAGAAGGTGTTTGCCCGCAGCCTCAAGACCGAGGTGACCGTGCCGGACGACCTGCCTGGCTTGACGCAGTTGCGGCTCGAACAGCGCTATCTCAACGCGCTGAGCATGGCTCGCAAGGCCGGCCAGATCATCTTCGGCGCCACCAAGGTGCAGGGATTGATAAGGACGGGCGATCTGATCGCCCTGATCACCGCGACCGACGCCGCCGAGGATGGTCGCAGCAAGATGGTAGGACCGCTCAAGGCCCTGCATTACGCGGCGGAAGAAGAAGGCATGGACGGCTTTAGCGTGCCCCATTTCGAATTGCTCACCTCTGAGCAAATGGGTTTGGCACTCGGGCTTGAAAATGTGATACATGCTGCCCTCACAAGAGGGGCAGCAGCCCAATCGGCAGTGGAAAAGGCCCGCAAACTGGCCCTTTATGCTGCCAAACCAACGGAAATGGACACCGGCCGCGCAGCGGTTGACGGTGACCTTTTGCCCGAGGCCACCGACGAAAGACGCGAGATACATGGCTGATAACGACGACAATCGCACCGAAGACACTAGCGCGAAGAAGACGCTGACACTGAAGGGTGGCCCAGGCCTGGGCAACCGTCCGGGCATGTCGCGCGGTCCTTCCCGCTCGACGGTGGTTGTTGAGAAGCGCACCCGCCTGGTGCCCAAGCCGAATGCTCCGATGGGTGCGCCTCAGCGGCCGCAATCGGCCGCGCCAAGCAATTTAGGCAGCCGCCCACCACTGGGCCGGCCAGCCCAGCAGCAGCGTGCGCCACTGGGCCTGTCGGCTGCGGAAGCCGAAGCCCGCCAGCGCGCTCTGGCCTTGGCCGGCGCTCGTGCGGCCGAGGATCAGGAACGCTTTGCGGCCGACGAGGCCCGTCGCGTCGAGGAAGATGCGCGCCGCCGCCAGGTCCGCGAAGAAGCCGAGCAGGCCGAGCGTGAACGCGCCGCCGGCGAAGCCGCGGTCGCAGCACCCGAAGTTGCGGAAACGCCAGCACCAGCCGCCGAGGCCCCTGCCGCAGCCGCTCCTGCAGCAGAAGCCACTTCGGCTGCTCCTGCTGTTGCCGCTGCCGAGGAAGCACCGGTTGCGCCGCCCGCATCGCAGCGCAATGCCGGTCCGTCCAGCGTGCGTGTGGTTGCCGGCCGTCCGGGCCAGCCGCCGCGCCCGATGCGTACCGACCGACCGAGCAATACCCGCCCGGAAAGCGAACGCGGTGCCAATGCCTTTATCAAGCCGGGCGCCGCAGGCGCTCCGGGTGCCCGCCCAGGTGCTCCTGGCGCACGACCTTCGGGTACCGCCACGCGGCCGCCGGGCGAGCGTCGTCCTGCCGGCGCAGGCATGGCTCCGATCGGCAATGTGCCGCCCGCCGGCCCCAATGAGGCCGATGGCCGCAAGATTCGCACCGCTTCTCCTTCGGCCCGTCCCACGACAGAAGCCGAATTGGAAAATGCCCGCCGCGCTTCGCGTGCGACGCCGGAGCGGCCGACGCGCCGTGCCGGTGACGATGCCAGCGCTCGTGGCCGCCTGACCGTTTCCAGTGCGACCACGGAAAACGATCGCGACAAGGGCCCGTCCCTCGCCGCCATGCGTCGCCGTCGCGACAAGAAGATGGGCCGCAACCAGCAGGAAGCGCCCAAGCTGCAGCGCGAGGTGATCATCCCCGAAGTCATTACGGTGGCCGAACTGGCCAACCGCATGGCCGAGCGGTCTGTCACCGTTATCAAGATGCTGATGGCGCAGGGCACCATGGCCACCATCAACGATGTGATGGATGCCGACACCGCCGAACTCATCGCGGCTGAACTGGGCCATACGGTCAAGCGCGTCAGCGATGCGGACGTCGAAGCCGGCCTTTATGACATCCCGGCGGACGACAAGGCCGAGGATCTGACCGATCGTGCGCCCGTCGTGACCATCATGGGTCACGTCGACCACGGCAAGACCTCGCTGCTCGACGCGATCCGCGAAGCCAATGTCGTCAGTGGTGAAGCCGGTGGCATCACCCAGCATATCGGCGCCTACCAGGTCGAAAAGAACGGTGCGAAAATCACCTTCCTCGACACTCCGGGCCACGAGGCGTTCACCGCCATGCGTGCTCGCGGCGCCCAGGCCACCGATATCGCGGTGCTGGTCGTGGCGGCGGATGACGGCGTCATGCCGCAGACGATCGAATCCATCAAGCATGCCAAGGCGGCTGGTGTTCCGATCATCGTGGCCATCAACAAGATGGACAAGCCCGAAGCCAACCCGACCCGCGTCCGCACCGAGCTCTTGCAGCACGAAGTGTTCGTGGAATCGATGGGCGGCGACGTGCTGGACGTTGAAGTGTCTGCCAAGACGCAGGCCGGTCTCGACAAGCTGCTCGAAACCATCCTGCTGCAGGCCGAAGTGCTCGAGCTGCGCGTGGCCCGTGATGGCCGCGCCGAAGGCCTCGTGATCGAAGCCAAGCTCGATCGCGGTCGCGGTGCGGTTGCAACGGTGCTGGTGCAGCGCGGTACCTTGGCGATCGGCGACATTCTCGTCGCCGGCACCGAGTTTGCCCGCGTGCGTGCCCTGATCAACGACAAGGGCGAGCAGGTCAAGGAAGCCGGTCCGTCCATTCCGGTGGAAGTGCTGGGCTTTACCGGCGTGCCATCGGCGGGCGACCGCTTCTCGGTCGTGGAGACCGAAGCGCGGGCCCGCGAAGTCACCGAATATCGTCAGCGCGCTATCCGTGAAAAGACGGCCGGCGGCGGCGCCACCAGCCTCGAGCAGATGATGAATCAGCTCAAGGTGGCCGGCATTGCCAAGTTCCCGCTGATCATCAAGGGCGACGTGCAGGGTTCGGTCGAAGCCATCGTGGCCTCGCTCAACAAGCTCTCGACCGACGAAGTGTCGGCGCAGATCCTGATGAGCGCGGTGGGCGGTATCACCGAATCCGACGTGACCCTGGCTTCGGCTTCGAACGCCATCGTCATCGGCTTCAACGTCCGTGCCAACAAGCAGGCAACGGACCTGGCCACCCGCGACGGCATCGAAATCCGCTATTACAACATCATCTACGATCTCGTGGATGACGTGAAGAATGCGATGAGCGGTCTGCTCAAGCCCGAACGTCGCGAAACCTTCATCGGCAACGCGGAAATCCTCGAAGTCTTCACGATCACCAAGGTCGGCAAGGTCGCCGGCTGCCGGATCACCGAAGGAATGGTCGAGCGTGGCTCCGGCGTGCGTCTTATCCGCGACAACGTCGTTATCCACGAAGGCAAGCTCAAGACGCTCAAGCGCTTCAAGGACGAAGTCAAGGAAGTGCAGACCGGCCAGGAATGCGGCATGGCCTTCGAAAACTACGAAGACATGCGCGCCGGCGACGTCATCGAATGCTTCCGCGTCGAGACCGTACAGCGCTCGCTGTAAGGTTTTCGCCATCGGAAATGAAAAAGGGGCGCGGTGCAAACCGCGCCCTTGTTTATTTAGGTGCCACCCTGCCACGCCCTCGTGTTTCGAGGCGCTGAAGAAGCGCACCTCACCACGAGGGCGTGGCACTATTACCGCTTCGGCAGCCACTTCTTCTCGACCTTGCAGACCATCGTATAGGCCGGGTCGAATACGTTGCCGACGTCGTAGCGCACCACCTGCCCCAGCAGATGGCTGGCCGCCACCGCGGACAGCCCATAGTCACCCATCAACCAGTCCAGCATTTCGGTCGTGGCATGCTGCAACGCCTGCTCCAGCGGGCGCGCATTGCCCACGGTAAAGATCGCATCGGCATTCTCGCCGCGCGGCCAAACCTGCCTGCGGTTCTTGACCACGCTCAGCCGAATCTCGACTTCCATCGCGGTCTCGACGCCGGTGCCGACGATCTCGCCATCGCCCTGGATGGCGTGGCAATCGCCGAGGAAGAACAGTGCTCCAGGCACGGCAATCGGGAACCAGGCACGAGAGCCCGGTCCGAAGCCGCGATAATCCATATTGCCGCCGTTCTCGGCGCTGGTGGCGGTCGAAAAGGCCTGACTAAGGCCCGGCGCGACACCGAAGCAGCCGATCATCGGCTCGAGCGGCAGCACCAGATGTTCCAGGCCCGGCACGGGCCGTTCCAGCCGCACCGTGCCGGCGTCGGCATCAATGATCCAATCGGCCCGATCGCGCGGCGGCAGGTCGCGCACCCGTTCGGGATCGACCACATTGGCGGCCAACACGGCGCGGGTCCAGCCGTTCTCACGCACCGGCGTCATCCTGATGATGTCGACCTGCAGCGCATCGCCCGGCTCGGCGCCGTCAACGAAGATTGGTCCATTCATCGGATTGGGACCGGGCCAGCGCTGTACCCCGTCCTTGTCGACACCACCGGCATCGATCGTTTCGGTGACGACGCTGTCGCCGTCGGCAATGGTCAGCGCCGGTGGCACGGTGCCCAGCACATTGTGCCAGGCCGTGGGAACCAGCCGGTGCGTCGTCATGACCAAAGCTCCTACTCGGCCGCAGCCTTCTGTTCTTCGCTACGCTGGTCGGTAATGGCCAGCGGCTCGCCCAGCTCTTCCCGCTTGCGACGGATGCGCAGGCGCTTGATACGGCGGCTGTCGGCGGCGAGCACTTCGAATTCGAAGCCCTCGAGCTTGGAAACGCGCTCGCCCCGCTTGGGTACGTGGCCCGCCAGATCGAAGACCAGCCCACCGATGGTGTCGACATCCTCGGCATAGTCGCCCGGGTCGAAATCGGGGCCTAGCATGATGCGGACATCGCTCAGCTCGGCGCGGGCATCGGCGATATAGGTATCAACGCCGACCTTGCGGATCAGCGACGCTGCCATTTCGTCGTGCTCGTCCTCGATCTCGCCCACCACCGCCTCGAGCAGATCCTCGATGGTGACGAGCCCGTCGGTGCCGCCATATTCGTCGACCACGATAGCCATATGCACGCGGGAGGCACGCATCGATTGCAGCAGATCGCCAACCGGCATGAAGGTGGGCACGAACATGGCGTCGCGCACCAGGTCGAGCCGGATGATCTTGTGCTTGAGCACCGTCGAGACCAGCTTGACCGGCACGTCCTTGCTGGTGTCGGTCACCGGCTCGGTGATCTTGCTCAGCGCGTCCTTGACGTGAATGAAGCCCAGAATGTTGTCGAGCCCGTCATCATAGACGGGCAGGCGCGAATGGCCGACCTCACGAAACCTGGCGATCAGCGTACCAAGGTTCACATCGGCTTCGATGGCCTGGATATCGGAACGCTCCACCATCACGTCGGCAACCGACACGTTGGAGAGCTTGAGCACGTTGGCCAGGATCGTGCGTTCGCTTTCGGAGAAATCGGCCTCGGCGCTGCCCTGGTCTTCGAGCGCGACCTGCAGGTCGTCGCGCAAGGACATGGTCCGCATGGCCATCAGGGCCTTGATGCGGTTCCAGATCGATGGCCCCCGTGCTGGCACGGAGGCGGGACTAGAAGGAGGCTCGGGATTGGTGGGCGCTGTCGGGCCCAGACTGTCGCTGTCGTTCATCTTATGCGCCGCCGGAACTGGGCGGCATTCAATCCTCTAAGGAGAAATCGGCGCGGCTAATATAGGGGCAAGGAGCTAATCGGCATAGGGGTCGTCTATCCCCAATGTGGCCAATATCGATGTTTCGAGGCTCTCCATCTGGTTCGCTTCCTCATCATCAAGGTGGTCATAGCCCAGAATATGCAGGAAGCCATGCACCACCAGATGGGTGAAATGGGCTTCAAAACTCACACCCTGCTCAACAGCCTCGCGTTCCAGCGTCTCGCGCGCCAGGGTGATGTCGCCCAGGATGCCGATCACCGGACCAAACGGCTCGATCTGCGGGAAGCTCAGCACATTGGTCGAGCTGTCCTTGCCGCGCCACTGCTTGTTGAGCTCATGCTGCTCCTCGTCATTGGTGAGCAGGATCGACAACTCGGCCGCGCCCTTGATCTTGGGCTTGGCCAGCTTGAGCGCAGCCAGCACCGCCGCCTCGGCGCGTGCGTCGAGGTTTTCGGGCCAGGCGTCGTCGTTGATGATGACGGCGATATCGAGGGGTGCTGTTGGCATTCGATCCATGCGCTGCTCGCTGCCACGCCTCGTGGATCGAGGGTCGCTGCGCTCCCACCTCACCCTGAGGCTACTGGGAGTTCGATTTCAAAGTAGCCCTCATGGTGAGGTGCGAGCCCTTCGCGAGCCTCGAACCACGAGGGCGTGGCGTGACTTTGCGTCCTAGCTCCGCGGCGGCGCAGCGGCCAAAGTCCGGGCCAGCCCTTCGCTTTCCTTGTCGGCAAGGCGCTTGGCAGTATCCGCCTCGTAAGCCCGGACGATGCGGCCGACAAGAGCGTGGCGCACCACGTCCTTGTCGTTGAAGCGGCTGACATGCACGCCTTCGACGCCATCGAGCAGGTTCACCGCCTCGACCAGCCCCGATTTCTCGCCGCGCGGCAGATCGACCTGAGTCGGATCGCCGGTGACGATCATTTTGGAATTCTCGCCCAGACGGGTAAGGAACATCTTCATCTGCATCGATGTGGTGTTCTGCGCCTCGTCGAGAATGACCACGGCATTGGCCAGCGTGCGGCCACGCATGAAGGCGAGCGGCGCCACTTCGATGATCCCCGAGGTGATGCACCGCTCGACATTTTCGGGCTTCATCATGTCGTAGAGCGCGTCATAGAGCGGACGCAGATAGGGATCGACCTTTTCCTTCATGTCGCCGGGCAGGAAGCCCAGGCGCTCGCCGGCTTCGACTGCCGGACGGGAAAGGATGATGCGATTGATATCGCCGCGTTCCAGCAGGCTCGCCGCGTGTGCGACCGCCAAGTAGGTCTTGCCGGTACCGGCGGGGCCGACACCGAAGACCAGCTCATTGCGCTCCATCGAGCGCATATAGGCGTCCTGCGCCGGGGTGCGGGCGACGATGGTGGATTTGCGCGTGGCGATCTGTGCCATGCGCACCTTGCCCTTGCGCTCCAGCGTCGGCAGCGTGAGCTGGCTGTCCTCGGTCTGGATCATGCGGATGACGCCGTCGACATCGGAGATATCGACCGAGCGGCCTTCTTCCAGCGATCCATAGAGCGATTCGAGCACACGCCGGGCCTGGTCGACCGAAGAGGCCGCGCCTTTGAGCAGGACGTGATTGCCGCGGGGAGTTGCCGAGACCTTGAGCCGCTGTTCGATCAGCGCCAGGTTCTGGTCGAAATCGCCATACAGCTGGGCCGCGAGGCGATTGTCTTCAAAAGCGAGTTCGAGTTGCGATGCGAGTGCGTTGTCTGCGGTCGGTGACAAGTGCCTGCTCAAACTGGTGTGGCTCCACGCTGCGCGCGGCTGCGGGCTTGCGCCGCGAATACAATAACGAGGCTAGGATGATTTGGGTGCCTTGTCTGTAGCAATATTGTGACGCTCCTCGCCGGCCGCAAGGCGGCAAGAACGCTCCAGTGGAGCGTTTTTAGGCGAGGAGGCCATGAGAGCCGCGCTCGAATGGCTGGGGCGGGCACAAGGGGGTGGGTTGCGACCGCCACCTTCTCCCCTGACGTTGGTGCCCAGACTAGCTCCTTGTTCCCAGAGCCAAACGGCATGCCAGCCCCGTAAACACGGCTGCAAGAAGATATTGCGGCAGCTTCGGAAAACGGCTGACTCCGCGAAGTCTGCCGCGAATATGGCTTCCAAGAAGAATGACGCTACCGTTCACAACGAAACCGATTCCGTTCAGGACAGTGGCGAGAACGAGCATCTGAACAATCATCGAGCCGCCCTCGGGCGCGACGAATTGCGGAAAGAGCGCCAGGACGAAAAGCGCCATCTTCGGATTGAGGAGATTTGTCGCAAGACCCTCCGCAAAAATCCGTCTTCTGGACAGCCGCTTCAATGTGGATGACGGTGAAAAGGCGGCCCCCTCTGCGCGAACGGTTTTGTAGGCGAGGTAGAGAAGGTAGGCGCAACCCGCCCACCGCACGATCTCGTAGGCGATTGGAACGGTCAGGAAGACTTGCGATAGGCCGAGCGCTGCGGCGAGAGCATGACAGTAGGTGCCAAGCGCTATTCCGGCATAGGTCAGGAACCCGGCGGATCGGCCCTGGCTGACGCTGCGCGACGCAATCAGTAGCATATCCGGACCAGGTGTCGCGGTAAGGACCAGCGAAGCGGCGGCAAATAGGATGATCGTGGAGAAGTCCGGCATAATGATCACCTCATGGATGGAAGCCGGAATTCCTCTCTATCACTGCGGCGGCGAATAGCAATTCCCCGTGTCGTTCTTCGCAAAAATTACGATGCCCGACTAAGCCGCCACAGCCACCTTCAGCCGTCCCACCAGCGAGTTCGTGCTCGTTCCCACGATCTCCACCTGATGGATCGCCCCGATCAGCTCGGTGCTTCCCTCCAGATGCACCGCCTGCAGATAGGGCGAGCGCCCACCCACCTGACCCGGCATGCGGCCGGGCCGTTCGATCAAGACGGGCAGCGTCTTGCCGACACAGCTGGCGTGAAATGCCGTAGTCTGGGCATTGACCAAGTCCTGCAGCCGCCACAGGCGCTCGTTCTTGACCTCTTCGGCGATCTGGTCGCCCAGGTTTGCACCCGGCGTGCCCGGTCGAGTCGAGTATTTGAACGAATAGGCCGAGGCATAGCCGACATCAGCGATGATCTTGAGCGTGTCCTCGAAATCCTGGTCGGTCTCACCCGGAAAGCCGACGATGAAATCGCCCGATAGCGCCATGTCCGGCCGCGCCGTCTTGATGCGCTCAATCACGTCAAGGTACTCGGCCGCCGTGTGGCGCCGGTTCATCGCCTTCAAAATGTTGTCCGAACCCGACTGCACCGGCAGGTGCAGATAGGGCATCAGGATATCGAGGTCGCGATGCGCCGCCATCAGCGCGTCGTCCATGTCGCGCGGATGGCTGGTGGTATAGCGCAGGCGTTCGAGGCCGGGGATTTCGGCCAGCAGATAGGCCAGTTCGCCCAGCCCCACTGAGCGACCCGCACCGTCAAGCCCGTGATAGGCGTTGACGTTCTGCCCGAGCAGCGTGATTTCCTTCACACCGGCTTCGACCAGACCGCGTGCCTCGGCGATCACCTGTGCCACCGGTCGCGAGACTTCGGCACCGCGGGTGTATGGCACTACGCAGAACGAGCAGAACTTGTCGCAGCCTTCCTGCACAGTAAGGAACGCCGTCAGGCCGCGCTTGATGGTGACTTCCTTGCGGGCGGCGGGCAGGTGCTCGAACTTGTCTTCCTCGGGGAAATCGGTGTCGATGACCGCGCGTTTGAGGCTCGGATGCATGTGCCGCTGGGCCTCGGCCTCGGCCAGCATGCTGGGCAGCTTGTGATAGGCCTGCGGGCCGAACACCATGTCGACGACAGGGGCCCGCCGGGCGATCTCTTCGCCCTCGGCCTGCGCCACGCAACCGGCCACGCCGATCATCATGTCGCCGCCCAAAGCACGACGCTCGGTCTGCAATTCCTTGAGCCGGCCGAGTTCGGAAAACACCTTCTCGGAAGCCTTTTCGCGGATGTGGCAGGTATTGAGCAGCACGAGGTCGGCCTGGGTCATATCCAGCGTCGTCTCATAGCCGTGTGGCGCCAGCGCATCCATCATGCGGTCGCTGTCATAGACGTTCATCTGGCAACCATAGGTCTTGATGAACAGCTTCTTGGTATTGGCGCGCGTCTCGGTCATGCCGGCTCTTTACCAGACTTCGAGGTAAGCGGCATAGCCGCTGAAAGGCTCCAGTGAAGCCTTTCAAACCGAGAAGGCCAGTAGGGCTGCGCCCGGATGGCGTGGCAAGGCTCAAAGTGGCTGCAACCGGTTGGTGCGCCGAAGTGTTGTCTCTCCAACAACGGGAGACGACAATGACCCAGAAACCAACGAGCACGGCCGATGACGCCGCCGCGATGAAGAATGGCAAGAAGCCAGGCCCCAAGGATTCACCGGTGCAGGTTCGGCCTGCGGGCAAGGATGCGCAAGCCGACAAGCCCAAGGACTGGGATAAGCAGGACGAGGCCGTGGATGAAAGCTTTCCGGCCAGCGATTCCAGCGCCAAATACTGAGTGTCGTGGCATTAATGCAATCCTGGCTCATCATTTAAACAGCTAGGGATTTCTAACGCTTCGCGCCGACCGCCAGGGCCGCTATGGTCCGGCGGCGGCATCGTGCGAGGTAGAATCGGCCGCAGAAAGTGCGGCATGGCGGCGTCAGACCAGGACAGCGCGGCGGAGGTCCAGGACCGGCAGGAGCGGCGGCGTCTATGGACGCGGTCGCAGCCGGTTGCGCTCTATCTTTTTGCGCTGGTCCTCGCGATCCTCATTCCAGCGCTCATCGTGTCGCTGGTGCTGCTCAACCGCAACAACCATGCGCAGGAAGAGGTGGTGCGCGGCCTGACCAATGCCACGGTGCAAGCCATGGGCCAATCGGTCGATCGCGAGATCGCTGGCATGATCACCACCTTGCGTGTGCTGTCGACCAGCGAATCGCTGGTCGCCAACAATTTTGAACACTTTCATAATCGCGCCGTCACCGCGCTGGCCGGGAGCGGGGCTTACCTACTGGCCCTCGATGCCGATTTCGGCCAGTTGCTCAATACCCGCGTCGCCTATGGCGAGCCGCTGGGCCGCACCTCCGACCCCGCCACTGCAAGCGAGGCGTTGGAGCGGGGCCTCCCCACCGTATCCGGATTGTTCTTCGGCCAAACCGCCCAGCGCTGGGTGTTCAATGTGCTGCTGCCAGTGCCCGACAACGCCCGGGCGGTGTTGCTGGGGCTGACCCAGAATGCGCAGAACCTGGCCGGTACCTTACAATCGCGGCAATTGCCTAGCGGCTGGCACGCGGCCTTGGTCGATGGCGGCAATCTGGTGATCGCGGCAACACCGGATGCCGGCTTTGCTACGGGTGACGTGCTGCCGATGCGCCAGACTCTGGATTCGGCGCCCGACCAATGGCAGCGCGAGCGCTTCGACGGCCAGGAAGTGGTGACCGCCGAATGGCGCTCGGCCCTGTCGGGCTGGCGCGTCATCGCCTGGGCCTCGGGCGAGGCTATTGCCCGGCCGCTCGACGATTCCCTGCTCTGGTTGGCGGCCTGGGGCGCGATCATTGCCATTGCTGCGGCACTCATCGCCTTTCTGATCGCCCAGCGCATCAGCCAGTCAGTGCGTGGGCTGCGACGCGACGCCAGGCGCTTGGGGCGCGGCGAGGCCCTGGCGGCTAAGACCTATCCCGTGGCCGAGATAGCCGAAGTGTCCCGCGCCTTGGCCGACGCTTCGGCGCAGCGGCAGGCCGCCGACAACGACGTGCGCTTCCTGATGCGCGAAGTGGCGCATCGCTCCAAGAACCAGATGACCGTCATTGCTGCCATGGCCCGGCAGACGGCGCGTGGCGCCAGCGACGTGCCCAGCTATGTCGCCAGTTTCGAGCGCCGCATTATGGGCCTGGCCCGCTCCACCGACCTGCTGCTGACCCACGGTCGGGCCGGCGTCGCGCTGGGCGAATTGCTGGAAAGCCAGATCGCAGCCTTTGCGCCGCCCGACAGCAAGCGCGTCAGGCTGACCGGGCCGGTGATCCGTCTCAATGTGCAGGCGGCACAAATCCTGGGCATGGCGGCGCATGAGCTGGCGACCAATGCCGCCAAATATGGCGCCTTTTCCGGCGATGACGGCACCCTGCTCGTGCAATGGAAAATCGTCGATGCCAGGCTCGACCTCACCTGGCGCGAAACCGTGCGCCAGCTGCTCGAGACCAATGACCGGGTGGGCTTCGGCACCACGGTGCTCAAGACCATGGTGGGCCATTCGCTGGGTGCCGAGGTCGAGCGCGTGTGCCACAGCGACGGCATCGAGTGGCGCTTTGCCATCCCGCTGGCCGCGCTCGATCCGGACCATGTGCCGGCCACTGCGGCTGCCGCGGCGGCGGACGAATAAATTCTGGCATTATGGGCCCCTTTGCACTATAGGGACGCCAGCCGTCGGCCCTTGGGCCTTCGGCTTTCATGGCCCCTCCTGGACGACATCCCGGCCGGGGCGACCCAATCCTCCTTCTGAAGGGATCATCCGATGTCGATCACTGCCGAGCGCAAGACCGCTCTCATCACCGAATATGCCATCAAGCCGAACGATACCGGTTCGCCGGAAGTCCAGGTGGCTATCCTGTCCGAGCGCATTGCCAACCTCACCGAGCATTTTAAGGATCACGGCAAGGACAACCATTCCCGCCGCGGCCTGCTCAAGCTGGTTTCGACCCGCCGCAGCCTTCTCGACTACGTCAAGAAGGTCGACGAGAACCGTTACAAGACCTTGATCGAAAAGCTCGGCCTGCGCCGCTAAGCGCGCCGTTTGACTTGCGGATGCGGGGTGATCTCCGCATTCGCCTTCATCCGCTTCGGCGGGTGATCAGAGGCCGAAAAGGTCTCTAAGCGTAGACCGGCGAATGCCGGAGCATGGCAGGATTATTGGCCGCTCCCTCCGCCTCACGCTCGCAAAATCAAACTCTTGGTTTTGGTCACGTGAGGCATCCCAGTTCGGGGAGCTGCTTGTTGTCTTGCCCATGTTTCGTCTTCGCCAAAGACGGTAACCGCGCCTGATTTTGAGCCCGCGTCACACATGGGGTGTGGTGGCGGGTGCGGGCGCACCGGATGAGTTCGCGGGATGACCTACGCCCCTGCGTTACCGCTCACCGGCAGAATGGAAAGACGATTACATGTCCACGATCAATTTTGACTACCACAAGGTCGAGCTCAACTGGGGCGGTCAGCCCCTGACGCTCGAGACCGGCAAGATGGCCCGCCAGGCCGATGGCGCCGTGCTCGCCACCCTGGGCGAGACCGTGCTGCTGGCCACTGTTGTCAGCGCCAAGACCGCCAAGGCCGGCATCGACTTCTTCCCGCTGACCGTCAACTACCAGGAAAAATACTTCGCCGCCGGCAAGATCCCGGGTGGCTATTTCAAGCGCGAAGGCCGTCCGACCGAGAACGAGACCCTGACGTCTCGCCTGATCGACCGTCCGATCCGCCCGCTGTTCCCCGATGGGTACCGCAACGAGACCCAGGTGGTCGTCACGGTTCTCCAGCACGACATGGAAAACAATCCTGACATCCTGGCCATGGTCGCGACCTCGGCTGCCCTGACCATCTCCGGCGTGCCCTTCATGGGCCCGATCGGCGCAGCGCGCGTCGGCTATGTCGATGGCCAGTATGTGCTGAACCTTCCGGTTGATCGTCGCAGCGAGTCCAAGCTCGATCTCGTCATGGCCGGCACCGAAGACGCCGTGCTGATGGTTGAGTCCGAAGCCAAGGAACTGAGCGAAGAGATCATGCTCGGCGCCGTGATGTTCGGCCACGCCGAAAGCCGCAAGGTGATCCAGGCGATCATCAAGCTGGCCGAGCTGGCTGCCAAGGAGCCCCGCGACTTCCAGGCGCCCGATTACTCGGCGCTCGAAGCGGACGTGCTCAAGGTTGCCGAAGCCGATCTGCGCGCCGCCTACAAGATCACCGACAAGGCTGACCGCTACGCCGCTGTCGACGCCGCCAAGAAGGCCGTCAAGGCCGCCTTTGCCGCCAAGGTCGAGGCTGGTGAAGTCTCGGGCGAAGCGCTGAGCGAAGTCATCCACAACCTCCAGGCCAAGATCGTGCGCTGGAACGTGCTCGACACCGGCCTGCGTATCGATGGCCGTGACCTGTCGACCGTCCGTCCGATCGTCTCGGAAGTCGGCGTGCTGCCCCGTACCCATGGTTCGGCGCTGTTCACCCGCGGCGAGACCCAGGCGCTGGTCGTTGCCACGCTCGGCACCGGCGAAGACGAGCAGTATATCGACTCGCTCGAAGGCACCCAGAAGCAGAACTTCCTGCTGCATTACAACTTCCCTCCCTACTCGGTGGGTGAAGCTGGCCGCATGGGGTCCCCGGGCCGTCGCGAAATCGGCCATGGCAAGCTCGCCTGGCGCGCCATCAACCCGATCCGTCCGTCGGTCGAAGAGTTCCCCTACACGATCCGTATCGTGTCCGAGATCACCGAATCGAACGGCTCCTCCTCGATGGCAACCGTGTGCGGCACCTCGCTCGCACTGATGGATGCCGGCGTGCCGCTGGCGCGTCCGGTGGCCGGTATCGCCATGGGCCTGATCCTCGAAGGCGAGAAGTTTGCTGTTCTCAGCGACATTCTCGGCGACGAAGATCACCTCGGCGACATGGACTTCAAGGTGGCCGGCACCGATGTGGGCATCACCTCGCTGCAGATGGACATCAAGATCGCTGGGATCACCGAGCAGATCATGAAGCAGGCTCTCGAGCAGGCAAAGGGCGGCCGTATCCACATCCTGGGCGAAATGGCCAAGGCCATCACCGCGTCCCGTTCGGAAGTGGGCGAGTTCGCTCCGCGCATCGAGACCATGAAGATCCCGACCGACAAGATCCGTGAAGTGATCGGCACCGGCGGCAAGGTGATCCGCGAGATCGTCGAAAAGACCGGCGCCAAGATCAACATCGAGGACGATGGCACGATCAAGATCGCCTCCTCTGATGGCGCGCAGATCGAAGCCGCGATCAAGTGGATCCGCTCGATTACCGACGAAGCCGAAGTGGGCGCCATCTATCAGGGCACCGTCGTCAAGACCGCCGATTTCGGCGCGTTCGTGAACTTCTTCGGCGCCAAGGATGGCCTCGTGCACATCTCCCAGCTGGCCGAAGCCCGCGTCGCCAAGACCACCGACGTGGTCAAGGAAGGCGACAAGGTCTGGGTCAAGCTGCTGGGCTTCGACGAGCGCGGCAAAGTCCGCCTGTCCATGAAGGTTGTCGACCAGGCAACCGGCAAGGAAGTCGCCAAGGACGCCGAAGCCGCCGCCGAGTAATCGGAGCTGCTGACGAATTAGTAAGGCCCGGAGCGATCCGGGCCTTTTTGTCATTGGGTCATGACTATCGTGCTCCCGTCACCCCACCCTCATTCCCTCCCCATCAAGGGGAGGGAGGCGCAGGTTGTGCGCTTACGGTTCAGTTGTCTCCCTCCCCCTTGTGGGGCTTGCGAGCGGTCCCACAGGGACAAATCGCTCCTGTGGAGCGATTTGAGCGACCAAGGCCATGAGAACTGCGCTCGAATGGCTGGATCAAGGGTGGGAGTTCTCTCCGCAAGCTCTGCTGGCAACGTTATTCCACCAGCATCGCCCCAACCACCAGCAGCACCAGAATACTGGCGACGGCGATATGCACCCAACGGCGTTTTAAGACGATGCCGCAGGCCAGGATGGCGACGATGATCAGGTTCATCACGATATAGGTTGGGTCGACGAAGATGTCGTCCCAGCCCTCCTTGACCAGCTCGTTGCCGATGCCGAGCACATAGCTCAGGATCAGCGCGCCGTAGAACCAGGCGCGGCGGCCAATCAGATAATCGTAATGCGTGTCGTAGCCGTCGATGCTCTCGGGCAGCAGCATGGCCGTCATGAACAGGAAGGTGGCACAATAGACGGTCTGGAACAGGTAGAGCGGGAACGTCCATTGCACATTGGCGAAGGTCAGCCCCTCCTGCCACCAGAAGACCAGGATGGCGCCCAGGATGAAGACGATCCACAGGCCATGCAGGATATTGAACTTGTGCGTGCTGGGTTGCTGGATGAACTTGGCAGCGCCGCCAAGCAGATTGGCGAGCGCCACGCCCAGAATGGTGCCGGAAATGAGCTGGACGTAGATCGGGACTTCGGTGGTCTGTTCCATTGGAGCCTGTGATGGTTGGTCCGGCGATCGTTGCGGGCAGACCGGAGGTTTGTCGATAGGTTGGCCCTGGGTCTTTGCTCCGGTAGCAGCTGGCCCGCCTTCATGTGCCGTTCATGCAACAGGTGATATTCATCACATCTGTGCGAGGAACCCGCTCCTTAACGGCCCGTTGGGGGAGTGAGGCTTTCCTGCACTAGCGAAGCTCTCACCCAGAGCTTACCCACTGACCACACACATTATTTGCGTCACCCGCGTTTCAGGGAATTACCTTGCTCTCTCGCCGCCTTTTCATGATCGGCCTGCCCGCCGTCGCCCTCGCCGCTTGTTCGTCGACCCGCACGCCCGTAGTGCAGGAGCCGATGATCGACCCTTATTATCAGCGCATGTATGGCGATGTGATCGGCGAGCCGTTCCCGGTGGCCGCGATGGATCTGCGCCGCGTCGATCCGCAATACTGGCGCCAGGAAGTGCCGTATCCGACCAGCGAACGTCCCGGTACGCTGGTTGTCGATACGCCCAACCGCTTCCTCTATCTGGTTCTCGAAGGCGGCCGCGCCCTGCGCTATGGCGTCGGCGTCGGCAAGACCGAGGCCCTGGTATTCCGTGGTACCGCCACTGTTGGACGCAAGGCTGAATGGCCGCGCTGGACGCCGACCAAGTCGATGATCGCCCGCGAGCCCGACCGCTACGGCCCCTATGCCGGCGGCCTGCCGGGCGGCCCGACCAATCCGCTCGGCCCGCGCGCGCTCTATCTCTACAAGAACGGCGCTGACACGCTGTTCCGGCTGCATGGCACGACCGAGCCCTACACGATCGGCACCAACGTGTCGTCCGGCTGCATCCGCCTGATGAACCAGGACATTATCGATCTCTATGCCCGCGTGCCTGTAGGCGCCAAGGTCGTGGTGATCAACGCATAAAGCCGCCGGGCCAATGCCGCGGCAGCGGGGAGCCTTGCTTCGGAATCCGTAGTCACCGAAGTGAAGTTCGCTGCTGTCGCGACACTGGCCCGGATGGGCAGAAAAACAAAAAGGCCCGGTGAGCGATCACCGGGCCTTTGTCTTTGCCGGGGGCACTGCCCCCTCAGTCGTCACCCTCGGGCTTGACCCGAGGGCACTGTACTTAACCGAGCGCTCCGCAAGTGTAGAGCCCTCGGGGCAAGCCCGAGGGTGACGTGCGGCGGGTGGCTTGCCATCGCGCCCGCTATGAGTGACGCACAAAACAAGAGGCCCCGATGATCGCTCATCAGGGCCCCTGGCTTGCTGCTAAACTTGTTGGCTCAGACCTGCTGTACGGACTCAACACCCGGCACGAAATGGCGGAGCAGGTTCTCGATGCCGCTCTTGAGCGTGGCGGTAGAGGAGGGGCAACCCGAACATGCACCCTGCATGTGAAGGAACACCGTACCTTCCTTGAAGCCCTTGAAGGTGATGTCGCCGCCATCCATGGCCACGGCCGGACGCACGCGGGTGGCCAGCAGTTCCTTGATGACTTCGACGGTCTCGCTGTCTTCTTCCTCGAAGAACTCGTCGACCTCATCGAAATTGGCGACGTCGACGCCGCCCTCGACGATGACGGGCTTGCCCGACAGGAAGTGATCCATGATCACGCCGAGGATGGCCGGCTTGATATGGGCCCAGTTGGTGTCGTCCTTGGTCACTGAGATGAAGTCGGAGCCGAGGAACACGCCGTTGACGCCCGAAATGCCGAACAGGCCCTGGGCCAGCGGCGAATTGACCGAGGCTTCCGGGCTGCGGAAATCGCGCGGCTCGCCGACCAGCACATCGCGCCCCGGCAGGAATTTGAGGGTCGAGGGATTGGGCGTGGCTTCGGTCTGGATGAACATCGGGTAGTCCTGACGGATACGATTAGAACGCTTCTAAAATAGACTTTTGCGCTCAGGATGCAAGGGCAAAGGCGTGTGGTGAGGTATGCGTCCGTCCCTCAGTTCGCGACTCCCTCCCCCTTGTGGGGAGGGTGGCCCCGAAGGGGTCGGGTGGGGGTACTCTCCGCGAGTTCGGTGGGTGGAGCCTACCCCCACCCTTGATCCCTCCCCACAAGGGGGAGGGAGACGACTGAGACCTCTCAGTCAGCAGATCGCAATGATCTCTTCGTCGCTCATCCGCCCCGGCACCACGGTCAGCGGGATGGGCAGGGCGTTGGCGCGGTTGGCGAAATGCACCACCAGCGGTCCCGGACCCTCGCCCGAGGTCGAGGCCGCCAGGACCAGAATGGCGATGTCGCGGTCCTGGTCGATGACGCGCTCGATTTCTTCGGCAGCCTCGCCCTCGCGAATGACCGATTCCACCTTCACGTCGCCAATATCGCGGATGCGGGCCAGGCGCGTATCGAGATTGCGCTCGGCCTCTTCCACCGCCTCGGCACGCAGCACATCCTCGACGCCCAGGCCGATAAATTCGGGCTTTGCCACCACGCTCATCAGCACCACCGTGCCGCCGGTGCGCTTGACCCGATAGGCGGCAAAGGTCAGCGCCCGCTCGCATTCTGGGGTCTCGTCGATGACGACGAGGAATTTGCGCTTGTATTCGCTGTCATACATTGGCGCGATGCTCCTAGCGGATGAAACCGACGATATTGCGGACGTCTTCCATAATGGGCTGCGCAATCGCCCGAGCCCGCGCGGCGCCATCGCGCAGGATGGTGTCCATCTCGCCGCGATCGGCCACAAGGCGCTTCATCTCCTCGGCGATCGGCGACAACACGGCAACCGCCAGATCGCCCAGAGCTGGCTTGAACGCGCCCCAGCCCTTACCGCCGAACTCGGCCAGAACGTCATCGACAGAACGATTTGACAAAGCGGCATAGATGCCGACCAGGTTCTCGGCCTCAAGCCGGCCTTCAAGACCCGCCGCTTCGCTCGGCAACGCATCGGCATCGGTGGTGGCGCGCTTGATCTTTTTGGCGATCGTATCGGCGTCGTCCATCATGTAGATGGTCGACATATCCGACGCATCCGACTTGCTCATCTTCTTGGAGCCGTCCTTGAGCGACTTCACCCGCATGGCCGGGCCGGTGGCCAGCGTCTCGGTGATGGGGAAGAAGTCGCCCTTGTGGCCGTGCGCCTTGATCTGCTTTTTGAAGTCGTGGTTGAACTTCTTGGCAATGTCGCGCGTCAGTTCGAGATGCTGACGCTGGTCCTCGCCGACAGGCACTGCGGTCGATTTGTAGAGCAGGATGTCGGCCGCCATCAGGCTAGGATAGGCAAAAAGCCCCAGCGAGACATTCTCCGAATTCTCGCCGGCCTTGTCCTTGAACTGGGTCATCCGCGCCATCCAGCCCATGCGGGCGACGCAGTTGAAGATCCAGCTCAGCTCGGCATGTTCCATCACCTGGGACTGGTTGAAGATAACAGAGCGCTTGGGGTCGAGCCCGGCCGCGATATAGGCGGCGGCGATCTCATAGGTCCAGCGCTTGAGGTCTTCCGGCTCCTGCCACACGGTGATGGCATGCATGTCGACCACGCAATAAATGGTCTCATGCGTTTCCTGCAGCGGCACAAAGCGGCGGATAGCGCCGAGATAATTGCCCAGATGCAGATCGCCCGAAGGCTTGATGCCGGAAAAGACGCGGGGGGTGAAGGTCATGGAGGAACTCGTAGTCGGTGTTGGGGAACACTTATCGCTGTTCACCCACCATGTCATCCCGGCGTAGGCCGGGATCCATGCGGTGGACCATCCCGGCGCCAGATGTGGCGGCAAGCCACGGACATGGATTCCGGCATTCGCCGGAATGACACAGGGATAGGCAGCTACTTGGTGCGCCGCAACCGCCGCAGCAGCTGGCCCAGCGGCTGGGCGCCGCTCACATGCACCAGCGTGAAATAGACCACCATGCCGAACAGCGTCAGCAGGCCGAGCACGCCGACCTGTTCCCAGACCGGCGCCGTGGTCATCATGTGGCCGGCGCCGCGCTGGGCCAGCACATAGAGCGCGCCGCCCATCACCCCGCTGATGACGATGATCAGCCCATGCTTGATCCATTCGCGGCCGGTCAGCGCAAAGTGCCCGCGCCGCGCCAGGAATAGCGCCAAGAGCCCGGCATTGAGCCAGCTCGACACCGAGGTGGCGATGGCGATGCCGACGTGCACGAGGCTTGGGAACAGCAGCAGCGACAGGCCGATATTGGCGACGACGGACACGCCGGCGAAAATGGTCGGCGTCACGGTATCCTCGCGCGCGAAATAGCCCGGCTGGAGCACGCGGATCAGCACATAGGCGGGCAAGCCCGTGGAAAAGGCGATCAGCGCCTGCGCCGTCTGCTGGGTCGCCAGCGCGTCGAAGGCGCCGCGCTCGAACAGCACGCGCACGATCGGCTCGGCCATGGCGATCAGCGCCGTCGCGGCCGGCATAGACAGCAGCATGGCGATCAGCAGCGACTGGTCCTGCGTCGCCCGCGCCTCGGTTTCGCGTTTGCCCTTGAGATGGCGACTGAGCTCAGGCAGCAGCACGGTGCCGATGGCGATGCCGATAATGCCCAGCGGCAGCTGATAGAGCCGGTCGGCATAATTGAGGATCGAGATCGCATTGTCGGCGCCCGAAGCGATGATGGTGCCGACGAAGATATTGATCTGGGTGATGCCGCCGGTGAGGATGGCCGGAATGGCCAGCACCCAGAAGCGGCGCACTTCGGCGTCGAGCCGGGGCAGGCGGAATTCCGGCACGAAATCGGCCCGCTTGATCGCCGACCAGACCAGCCAGAGCTGCGCCAGGCCGCCAACCATGGTGGCGACGCCGACCCAGATGGCGGCTCCGGCCGGGTCCTGCACCCAGAAGGTCACCAGCGGGATCATCGCCGCGATATTGACGAGGTTGAGGATGACCGGCGCGAAGGCCGCCGCAAAGAACCGGCCCAGCGAATTGAGGATCGCCCCATAGGCTGCCATCAGCGACATGCAGGCCAGGTACGGGAACATGATGCGCGTCAGCAGCACCGTGAGATCGAACTTTGCCTGGTCATCGACAAAGCCCGGCACGAAGGCGACCATCAGCTGCGGCATGAAGATTTCGGCGAGGATGGTCACCACGACCAGCATGGCGACGAGCCAACTCATGATGCGGGCAGCCAGATCGAGCGCCGCGTCCGGCCCGTCCTGTTCGAGTGCGCCAGAGAACATCGGCACGAAGGCGGTGTTGAAAGCGCCCTCGGCGAAGAGGCGCCGGAACAGGTTGGGAAAGCGGAAGGCGGCAAAGAACGCGTCCGCCGCCGGGCCTGTACCCAGCACCGCGGCCATCAGTGCATCGCGGGCAAAACCGGCAATGCGGGACAACAGGGTCAGGCCGCCGACGGAGAGGAAATTGCGGTAGAGGCTCAAGTGCCACGCCCTCGTGGTTCGAGGCTCGTGAAGAACTCGCACCTCACCATGAGGGCTACTCTAGGCTCGGTATTGCAGTAGCCCTCATGGTGAGGTGGGAGCCCTTGCGACCCTCGAACCACGAGGGCGTGGCAGGGCGCGCTACCCATTGGCCACCTTCTGCACCGGCTGGAACACGCCCATGAGTGCGTCATGAATCTTCCGCTGGCGCGGCTTGGCCATGATCTTCTGCCCAGTCAGATCGGTCACGTAGAACACGTCCACGGCCTTTTCGCCGTAGGTGCCGATATGGGCCGAGCCGATGGTGAGGTTCAGGTCGGAAATCTGATGCGTCAGCGCATGCAGAAGGCCGGTGCGATCCAGGCCGCTGACCTCGATGACGGTGAACTTCTCCGACAGAGCGTTCGACACCGAAACCTGCGCCGGCAGCGCGAACGGTTTGAGCCGCTTGTTGTGGCGGCTTTCCTTGCCGACATCGATCAGGATGGTGCGCTTGCCCTGCAGCAACTGCTTGACCGTATCGATGATTCGGGTGGCCCGGACCTTCTCGTCCTCGTCCGAGGTGAAGCTGCGGCGCAGTCGGAACGTGTCGATGGCGCGGCCGTCGCGGGTCGAGAATATCTGTGCCCCGATGATGGAGGCATCCTGCATGGTGCAGGCGCCGGCGATCAGTGACAGCAGCCGCGGATGGTCGGGCGTGTAGAAGCTGACTTCGGTGATGCCCTCGAAGGCCTTGACGCGGATCGAGCCGGCAAAGGCCTCGTCCGCCATGTCGGCCTGGCGGATCATGCGGGCATGTTCCACCTGCAGTTCCGGTTCGGCGCGCAGCCAGTAATGGTCGTAGTGGCGGGCCGTATAGGCCTCGACATCGGTGACCGGCCAAGCTTCGAGCGCTTGGGTCAGCTCGCGCCGCGCGGTGAAGATGCGGTCGGACTGCGTGACCTGGCTATGCCCGCCCGAGAGCAGCGGCTCAGTGGCATAATAGAGGGCACGCAGCAGCGAGCCTTTCCAGCCCGTCCACACGCCCGGACCCACCGCGCGAATATCGCAGGCGGTGAGGATCATCAGCAGCGCCAGCCGTTGCGGCGATTGCACCACATCGGCAAAGGCCTTGGCGGTTTCAGGGTCCTGGATGTCGCGGGCCTGGGCGATCTCGCTCATCAGCAGGTGATATTCGATCAGCCAGGAAACAGTATCGGTCTCGGCGGCGCTGAGCCCGAAGCGCGGGCACAGCTTCTTGGCGATACGCGCCCCGGCAATGGAGTGATCCTCCGGCCGGCCCTTGGCGATGTCGTGCAGGAACAGCGCGACATAGAGCAGGCGGGTATCGTTGAGCTGCGGCAGCAATTCATGGGTCAGCGGCAGCTGATCACGCAGTCCACCATTGGCGATGTCGGCCATGACGCCGACAGCGCGGATCAGGTGCTCGTCCACCGTATAGTGGTGGTACATGTTGAACTGCATCAGGGCGACGATCTTGCCGAAATCGGGCACGAACCTGCCGAGCACGCCGCTCTCGTTCATCTGCCGCAGGATGCGTTCGACCGATACCGGCGCCGTCAGGATGGTCAGAAAATGCTCGTTGGCCTTGGAATCGTTGCGCAGCTTGTTGTCAATCAGCCGAAGCGAACGGCTGATGACCTTGATGGCATCGGGGTGGAACAGCAGTTGTTCGCGCCCGGCGACGAGGAAAATCTTGATGAGATTGACCGGGTCCTTCTCGAACACATCGGGGCTGGCGATATTGAGCCGACCGGTATCGAGGACGAAATCGGTCTCGCCCTTGATCTTGGACTTGCCCGAGCGGAACGGCGCCAGCACGCGGCCGACAATGTCCATGTCCTTGGCGTGGTTGAATTCGAGCGAAGCGCAGATGATGCGGGTCAGGTCGCCGACATCCTTGGCGACGAGGAAATAGCGCTTCATGAAGCGCTCGACGCCCAGCATGCCGACGCGCTGGGCATAGCCCATGCGCTCGGCCAGTTCGGGCTGCACGTCGAAGGTCAGCTTTTCCTCGGCACGATGCGTGACGAAATGCAGGTGGCAGCGCACCGCCCACAAAAAATCCTCGGCGCGCGAGAAAAGGCGATATTCCGACGCTGACAGCACGCCCTTGCCGACCAGCTCATGCGAGGTCTTGACCTGGTAGAAATACTTGCCGATCCAGAACAGCGTATTGAGGTCGCGCAGCCCGCCCTTGCCGTCCTTGATGTTGGGTTCGACCACGTAACGGGTATTGCCCATCAGCTTGTGCCGTTCATCGCGCTCGGCCATCTTGGCGGCGATGAATTCGGGGCCGGTCCGGGGCATGATCTCGGTTTCGAAGCGATGCACCAGGCTATCGAACAGCCCCTTGTCACCGGTCAGGAACCGCGCTTCGAGCGTCGCGGTGCGCACCGTCATGTCGGCCCGCGCCATACGAAGGCATTCGTCGACCGAACGCACGGCATGGCCGACCTTCTGGCCGAGATCCCACAGCATATAGAGGATATATTCGGTGACCTGTTCGCCCCAGGGCGTCTGCTTGTAGGGCAGGATGAACAGCAGATCGATATCGGAGCCCGGCGCTAGCGTGCCGCGGCCATAGCCCCCAACGGCTGAGAGTGCGATAGCTTCGGCGCCGGACGGATTATCGACCGGATAGACCCGACGGGTGGCAAACATATGCACTGCCGTGATGATCTCGTCCTGGGCGTTGCTCAGGTTCTGCGCGCAGCGCGTACCCTTGCCCGAGGCGACCAATTCGGCTTCGGCGCTCTTGCGCGCTTCGGCCAGGGTCTTGCGCACATGGGCCAGGACGATGGCCCGCGCCGCCGTGGATTTGGGGGCCTCTTCGCCGATTGCCGCATCGAGTTCGCCGAAGATGGTCTCGGCGGATTTCAGGGCGAATAGCGGTTTTCGCGGCTTTGCCTCAGCTTCGGCGAGCGTCATCGCGGATTTTCTTCAACTCGTAGAGCGCCTCGATCGCCTGCTTGGGGGTCATCTCGTCCGGGCGAACCGCGTCGAGCGCTATGTGTACTGCATCCTGCCGCACCGGCTGCGGAGGCGGCCGATGCGCGAAAAGTGGCAGATCGTCTAGCACGCTGGCCTTCTGGCTGGAAGAGGCGGTACCGGCCGAGCGTTGCTCCAATACGGTCAGCACCTGGCGCGCCCGCGCCAGCACAGGTTCGGGCAGCCCGGCCAGCCGCGCAACTTGTATCCCGTAAGAGCGGTCGGCTGCGCCGGACCCTACCTCATGCAGGAACACCACCTCGCCCTCCCATTCGCGCACCTTCATGGTGACGTTGGAAACGCGGGTCAGCGTCTTGGCCAGACTGGTCAGCTCGTGGAAGTGAGTGGCGAACAGCGCCCGGCAACCGGTGGTTTCGTGCAGGGCTTCCACGGCCGCCCAGGCGATGGAGAGGCCATCAAAGGTCGCCGTGCCGCGGCCGATCTCGTCCAGGACAACCAGCGAGCGCCGCGTGGCGCGATTGAGGATGGCCGCCGTCTCGACCATTTCCACCATGAAGGTGGAACGACCATGGGCGATATCGTCGCTGGCCCCGACGCGCGAGAAGAGGCGGTCTATGACCCCGATATGGGCTGAGGTCGCTGGCACGAAGCTGCCCATCTGCGCCAGAATCGATATCAGCGCGTTCTGGCGCAGGAAGGTCGATTTACCGCCCATGTTAGGCCCGGTGACCAGCCAGAGCCGGCCACCGCCGATGGAGTCGTCGCCACTGAGGTTGGCGTCGTTGGCGACGAAGCTCTGGCCTTCAGCCATGACCATGTCCTCGACGACGGGATGGCGACCGCCATGAATTGCGAAGGCCAGCGAAGTGTCGATCTCGGGCCTTGTATAGCTGCGCGTCGCGGCGAGATGGGCCAAAGCCGTCGTCACATCCAGTTCCGCCAGCGCATCAGCGAGCTCGCGCAGCTCGGCTGTGCGGCTCAGCGCGTCATAGCGCAGGCTGGCGAACACCTTGAGCTCGATCTCCAGCGCCGCCTCATGCGCCCGGGCGATGCGGCCCTCGAGTTCGGCCAGTTCGGTCGTGGTAAAGCGCATGGCATTGGCCAGCGTCTGGCGATGGATGAAAGTCTGCCGATGCGGCTCTTCGAGCAGCTTGGTGCCATGCCCTGCCGGCACTTCGACGAAGTAGCCAAGGACGCCATTGTGGCGGATCTTGAGGGACCGCACGTCGGTTTCGTCGATCAGCCGCGCCTGCAGGGCCGCCACCACGGCCCGCGTCTCGCTGGCCAAAGCCCGCTCATTGTCGAGCGTTGCGTCATAGCCCTTGCGCACGAAGCCGCCATCGCGGCTGAGCAGCGGCAGTTCGTCGTCCAGCGCCAAAGCCAGCTCGGAGGCCAGCGGCAGGGGTGCCGCGGCCAGCGTTGATGCCAGACGGGCGAGCACAGAAGGCGCATCCTCGAGCTGTGCGAAGTGTCGAGACAGGGCGACGGCGGCCGCCACCGCCTTGCCGATGGCGGCCAGATCGCGCGGACCGCCGCGATCCAGCGCCAACCGGGTCAGCGCTCGCGCCAGATCGGGCACGGACTTGAGGTCGGCGCGCAGCCGCCCGTTGAGCATGGTGTCATTGGCCAGCACACCCACCGCATCGAGCCGCTCGTTGATACCAGCCGCATCGGCCAGCGGCGACGCCAGCCGCGCCGAGAGCAGCCGCGAGCCGGGCGCCGTCACCGTCAGGTCGATGACCTGCCGCAGTGACCCCCTGACCTGGCCGCGCTGGGTCTGGTGCAGTTCGAGGCTCGACCGCGTGGCCTGGTCGATCGCCATATGCCTTGTGGCCGTCTCGGCCACCGGGGCGCGTAGGGCGACACCGACGCCCTTCTGCGATTCGCTGACATAGGCGACGATGGCGCCAAGCGCCGCACGCGCTGCGCGAGAGAGAGCCGTCGGATCGAAATCCCCGCTCGGAAAGGCCGCCCGTAGCGCTGGCGTTGCCGCTTCGCTGTCAAAACTCTCCGCTGGCGCCGCGTGGGTGATCCCGACCCAGGCCGGCGCAAACAAATGCCGCTCCACCAGTGCCGCCTGCGTCGCCCCGGCCAGCAGCAGCTCCGCTGGATCGATCCGCGCCAACTCGTCCTGCAGCTGCTCGGCACTCAGGTCAGCCGTAAACGTCTCGCCGGTCGAGACATCGGCCCAGGCCAGCGCAAAATCGGTCTCGCCATGGCGGACCATCGACAAAGCCGCGAGAAAATTGCTGGCCCGTGCATCAAGATGATCGTCCTCGGTCAGCGTGCCGGCCGTGATCAGCCGCACCACATCGCGCTTGACCACGGATTTGGCGCCGCGTTTCTTGGCCTCGGCAGGGTCTTCCACCTGCTCGCACAGGGCCACGCGATGGCCCAGCCGGATCAGCTTGTTGAGATAGTCGTTGGCAGCATGGATCGGTACGCCGCACATCTGGATGTCTTCGCCCAGATGTTTGCCGCGCTTGGTCAATACGATGCCCAAGGCGGCGCTGGCGATCTCGGCGTCCTCGAAGAACAGCTCGTAGAAATCGCCCATGCGATAGAACAGCAGATAGCCCGGATTGACCGCCTTGATCTCGAAATACTGCGCCATCATCGGCGTCAGCTGAGGTTGGATCGGCGTTTGGTCCATCAGGTACTGGTCTCGGCGGGAAAGCCGGGAGCTTATGGGTTTCGGGGTGGAAATCCAATCGCCAGAGACGACTTTGCCCAGCTTGTGCAGTCGTCTCCCTCCCCTTGTGGGGAGGGATCAAGGGTGGGGGTGAGTCGCGCGCACCGCGTTCGCGAAACCCCCACCCGACCCCTTCGGGGCCACCCTCCCCACAAGGGGGAGGGAGAAGGAAAGCGGCCCTCACATTCCCCGGATCGCCGAAGCCGGTTCCACCAGCTTGCGATACAAATGCCAGGTGGAGTGCCCGAAGATCGGGATGATCACCGCCAGCCCGACAAACAGCGGCAGGGCGCCGACAAACAGGCCGCTCCCCACAATGATGCCCCAGGCCAGCATCGGCACCGGGTTCTTCATCACCGCGCGGAACGAGGTTTCCACCGCCACGAAGGCGCCAACGTCGCGGTCGAGCAGCAGCGGGAAGGCAATGACCGTGGTGCACAAAGTGAAGAGCGCGAAAATCCCGCCCAGCATGGTGCCGGCAATCAGCAGCGTCATACCGCCCGGTTCGGTGAATATCTGGCCCAGCAGCCCGGTCAGCGTCTGCGGCGTCGACGAACCGAACAGCCCTTCATACAGCGCCTGCGCCGAGGTCAGCCACAGCGTGAACACCACCAGCAGCATGACGCCCACGGCGGCGATCGACCCGATGGCGGGCGAGCGCAAAACGCCGAATGCGTGACGCCAGGACGTGTCCTCGCCGGCCTCGCGCCGCCGCGAAATCTCATAGAGCCCGATGGCGGCGAAAGGACCGACCAGGGCAAAGCCGCCGACCAGCGGATAGAGCAGCGGCCAGGTGTGATAGCCCGACATCCACACCGCCAGCACGATGCCGACAATGGGATAGATAATGGTCAGCATCACGTAGTGGCTGGGCTTTTCCCAGAAGTCTTCGACCCCCAGGCGCAAGGCATCAAAGAGATCGGCAAGCGTAATAGACCGAAGGATCGGCAAGTCCAGCTTTTCGCCGGTACCTGAAATGACGTGGAAGTTTGCCATGGCTGTTCTCCGCTGTCGCTGCAGAGACATTCGCCGGACAGGCCGCAATTGTTACAGGCGGCGCAAAGGCGAACGCTAGTCTGCACGGAGAAGTGTAGACCCGATGCGGCGGATTGTCGCCCCCGCATCGGCAAATTGTGAAGCCATCAGATTTCGTAGCGATCGCTTTCGTGCCGCACTGGCCGATAGATGAAATAGTCGAAATCCGCCGGGCTGGCCGTGCCATTGAGGTCATGCGCGGCGACGCCGACAAAGGCGCCGGTGAAGCTGCCATGGGCCTGGTGCCCACCGCATTCATCCGAGAGCAGCGAAGCGTCCAGCACCGGCCCGATGGGCTGCAGGTCCTGGCCTTCGAGCGCATAGAAAAACCGCAGCTTGGGCCCCCGGATCGTCAGTGCCAGCCTGACCTTGCCATCATTGGGGATCTGCACGGGAGCGGCCGGGAAAGTCATCTTGCCGTCGGGCCAGCTCATCTCCGAGCTCATGATCAGCAGCTCGCGCTGCCCGTCCGAATGAGCCGTCACCGCCAGATAGAAGAAGTTGTAGCGGCTGTAATAGGCCGTAAGGCCCGCCATGGTCCGCTCGTCAGTCGCCTTGAAATCGAGTGTGGTCTCGGCGTCGTAGGAGAAGTGGGTCTGGCGGCGCGCCACCAATGACTGTTCGAACCACGAGCCGATCGATTCGCGGCCAAACAAGCGCAGTTTGTTGTCCTGCAGGGCAAAGATCCGCTCGGGTTCCGGCGTGCGCAGCCACTGGAAATCGATGGGCAGGCCGTCGTCGAAGCTGTAGCGCTGCTCGGCCCAGTATTTGGCCTCGTCGCGCGTCCCGGGCACGTCGACATGCAGCGATGGCACCGGTCCGTTCTTGACGTAGAGCCAGTCGTCGTCACGCCAATGGGCTTCCTGGATCGAGGTTTCACGACCCAGCACGCAGCGCCGCTCCTGCGTCGTCGGCCGACCGCCGAGATGGACGAGATAGGTCTTGCCCTCAGGGGTTTCGACGAGATCGCCGTGTCCAGCGCGCTGGATCGCCGCGAACGGCGCATCCTTGGATGTCAGGATGTACTGGTCGGGATGGGTTTCGTAGGGCCCGTCGATCGTGCGCGAGCGGGCGAAGGTGCAGGCATGGCTATAGGCCGTGCCGCCTTCGGCGGTCAGCAGGTAATACCAGCCGTTGCGCTTGTAGAGATGCGGGCCTTCGACCAGTTCGAGATCGGTGCCCTGGTAGATATTCTTGATCGGTCCCACCAGCTTGCCGGCGACAGGATCGAATTCCTGCAGCGCAATGCCGGCAAACAGCAGCGGACGGCGGCGATGGTCCCAGGTCATGTTGACGAACCATTTTTTGCCGTCATCGTCGTGGAACAGGCTGGGATCGAAGCCGGACGAATTGGTATAGACCGGGTCGCTCCACGGCCCTTCGATCCTGTCGGCCCAGACGATGTAGTTATGCGCGTCCTTGAACGAGCCGTCCTTGCGCTTGACGTCGGTATAGACCAGCCAGAATTTTTCGCCGTCATGGCTGAGGCAGGGCGCCCAGACGCCGCAGCTGTCCGGATCGCCGCGCATATCGAGCTGGGTTTTTCGCGTCAGCGGGCGGGTCACCAGCTCCCAGTTCGCCAGGTCCCTGCTGTGATGGATCTGCACGCCCGGGAACCACTCGAAGGTCGAGGTGGCGATGTAATAGTCATCGCCGACCCGGAGAATGGACGGGTCCGGATTGAAGCCGGGCAGAATGGGATTGGTGATCTGGGGCATGGTCGACTCCGGACGGAGCAATAATTTCAGCCATCGCCACCGCGCGTCACCCTCGGGCCTGACCCGAGGGTTCTGTACTTGCGATGCGGCCCGGCAAGTGAAGGGCCCTCGGGTCAAGCCCGAGGGTGACGATCTGTGGTAGGGGCGAGGTTCTGCCTCGCCCCCATTCGGTCACACGAAGCGGTTGATCAGGTTTTCGAGATATTCCTGCTGGCCCGACTTGGGCTGCGGGTTGATATTCTCGGCTTCCACCCAGGCAGCGATCTCTTCGAGCGTGCGTTCGCCCTTGAGCATGGCCTGCGCGCCCTTCTGCTGCCAGCCAGCATAGCGCTCGTCGACAATCTTGTCGTAGGTGCCGTCTTCGATGATGGCCGCCGCCGCCTTGAGCGAACGGGCCAGCACGTCGAGGCCGCCGATGTGACCATGCAGCAGGTCGGCCGGGTCGATGGACTGGCGGCGCACCTTGGCGTCAAAATTCCAACCACCCGAACCAAGGCCACCGGCCTTGAGGATCTGATAGAAGGCCAGCGTCGTTTCGGGCACGTTGTTGGGGAACTGGTCGGTATCCCAGCCGGACTGCAGGTCGTTGCGGTTGGCGTCGACCGAGCCGAGAATGCCCAGCGAAGCGGCCAAGGCCAGTTCGTGCTCGAAGGAGTGGTTGGCGAGGAAGGCGTGGCCGACCTCGATATTGCACTTCACCTTGGTTTCGAGACCATACTTCTTGAGGAAGCCATAGACCGTGGCGACGTCGAAATCATACTGGTGCTTGGACGGCTCCTGCGGCTTGGGCTCGATCAGGATCTGGCCCTTGTAACCGATCTTTTCAGCATGCTCGACGACCAGGTGCAGGAAGCGGCCCATCTGGTCCTGTTCCTGGCCGATCTTGGTGTTGAGCAGCGTCTCATAGCCCTCGCGGCCGCCCCACAGCACATAGTTGGCGCCGCCCAGTTCATGGGTCAGCTCCAGCACGTTCTTCACCTGGCCGGCGGCATAGGCGAAGACTTCGGGATCCGGATTGGTCGCGGCGCCCGACATGTAGCGGCGGTTGGAGAAGAGGTTCGCCGTGCCCCAGAGCAGCTTGGTGCGGCTGGTTTCCATCTTGCGGGCAAAGATCTCGCCGATCTCGCGCACGTTCCGGTTGGATTCCTTGAGCGTCGCGCCTTCGGGGGCGATATCGGCGTCATGGAAGCAGAAGAAGGGCATGTCGAGCAGGTCGAACAGCTCGAAGGCCACATCGGCCTTGAGGCGGGCGCCTTCCATGCCCTTGTCGTACCAGGGACGATCGAAGGTGCGGCCGCCGAACGGGTCGCCGCCTTCCCAGGCAAAGGTGTGCCAGTAGGCGACGCCGGGGCGGATATGGTCTTCCATCCGCTTGCCGAGGACGATTTCGTCCTTGTTGTAGTGGCGGTAGGCCAGCGGGTTGGTGCTGTTTGCACCCTCGAATTTGACGGGGTTAATCCCCTTGAAGAAATCAGTCACGAACGTGCCTCCTCGATGGCAGGGTAGAGCGCGCGGTAACGCGCATATTGGTCGGAATAGGCGGAAGACAGGCTTCTGTCGGGCGCGATGACAGTCTTGATCGGCGGCATGGTCATCACGTCTTTCGGCGCTGCGCCTTCGGCAGCACAGAGACCTAGACGGGCGGCGCCGAGCGCACCGCCAAAATCGCCGTCCTCGGGCAGGGCGATTTCCATATCGAGATTGGTGGCGATCATCTTGAGCCACAGTGCAGATTTCGATCCACCGCCGACGGCGAGCAAGCGGTCGATTTTCGTGCCGGCGTCATGCAGCACGCGCTGGCTGTCGCGGAAGGCGAAGGTCACGCCCTCCATCACGGCCTGGGCCAGCTTGGCCGTGTCGGTGGAGTGGCTCAGGCCCACGAAGGACCCGCGCGCTCCGGCATTATTGTGCGGCGTGCGCTCGCCCGAGAGATAGGGCAGAAAGATTTCTTCGCCCGGCCCGCTGAACTGCTCCTCGGCGGCGCCTGACAGTTCGGCCTGCTTCTGGCCGGTGATCTTGCTCAGCCAGTTGAGACTGTCGGTGGCGCTCAGGATCACGCCCATCTGGTGCCAGGTATCGGGAATGGCGTGGCAGAAGGCATGCACCGCACCCTCGGTATTGGGCCGGAACTTGTCGTTGGAGACAAAGATCACGCCCGACGTGCCAAGCGACACGAAGCCCTCACCGGGACGGATGGCGCCGATACCGGCGGCCGAAGCCGCATTGTCGCCGGCCCCGCCAGCAATCACAACCAGGCCGTCCATGCCCCAGCGCTGCGCCAGCTCGCGCTTGAGATGGCCGGATACAGCCGAACCTTCAACGAGGCGCGGCATATGACTGCGATTGAGGCCGGTCACGGCCAATAGTTCGTCAGACCAGTCGCGCTTGGCCACATCGAGCCACAGCGTGCCGGCGGCATCGGACATGTCTTCGACATGCTCGCCCGTCAGCAGTAACCTTACATAGGCCTTGGGCAGCAGTACCTTTTCGATCTTTTCGTAGATGGCAGGCTCATGCTTGCGCACCCAGGCGATCTTGGGGGCGGTGAAGCCGGGCATGGCGATATTGCCGGCGAGCTGGCGCAGGGTTGGAAGCGCCGCTTCCATTTCCTTGCATTCGGCCGCCGAGCGCCCGTCATTCCACAGGATGCAGGGCCGCAGCACTTCTTCATTCTTGCCCAGCAATGTCGCGCCGTGCATGTGGCCGGAAAGGCCAATACCGCGCACCGAAGCCAGTTCGGTCGGGTGGGATGCCTTGAGTTTATCGACGGCTGATAGCGTCGCCGTCCACCAGTCGGCCGGGTTCTGTTCGGACCAGCCCGGATGCGGACGCACCGGCTCGACGGCGGCGGCCGAGGCCTCGCCCAGGGCGCGGCCATGCTCGTCGATCAGCAGCGCCTTGACGCCTGACGTGCCGATATCAATGCCGAGATAAGTCATGAGGCACGTACCTCAGGACGGGGAATGCAAGTCATCGGAACGTCCTCCCAGCCCGATTTTCGGGCCACGCCGGTTTGATGAATGGCGTGCTTCTTAGCGCAGATTGTCGCGCAGGAAAATCCCGATTTCAATGGGGTCGTTGACGCCCTTGCCGTTGCCGCCCAAAGCCAGGCCGCGCGCCGCCGCCAGCGCAGCCCGGATTTCGCCGTCCGGATTCTGGTCGAGCACCACGTCGATGGCGCCTGAGTTCAGCCCTCGCCGCGTCGGCTCGGTCAGCTCGTGGGCGATTACGCGGATGGCGCCGGAGCGGCCGGACGCTTCGAGCGCTGCCACCAGCCCGGCATTGCCGGCGCCCAGATTGTAGAGCCCACCCAGATCGGGATGCTGCGCTAGGAGGTCGGCGACGATGGCCTCTGTCTCGCGGCTTTCGTCGTGACCCTCCACCGGTCCGATCAGTTCTATGCTGCCGAATTCGGCGCCCAACGCAGCCCGGAAACCCTCCAGCCGGTCCGAGTGATCGCGCAGATGCAGCGAGCCGGCGATGACCGCCACTTTACCGCCCTGTGGCAGGAACCGCCCCAGCAGCGAGGCTGCCGTTCGTCCTGCCGCCACATTGTCGATGCCGATGAAGTGCCGCCGCAGCGAGCCCGGAAGGTCCGACACCAGCGTCATCACCAGCACACCGCGCCGCGTGGCACTATCGACCGCCGCAAGCACCGATGGCTCCTCGCTGGCCACGATGATGGCGCAGTCGCAGTGGCGCGGATCGAGCGCATCGAGGCTTTGCGCGATGGCATCGGCATCGAGGGCGCGCAAGCGCAGGGTCTCGATATGCATGCGGTCGGTCAGCGCCTGCCGGGCCCGGTGATCCACCGCCTCGGCGAGGCTCGCCATGAACTCATTGGAGCTGTCGGGGATGATGAAGGTGACGTTGAGGTCGCGGGCCCGGGCCAGCAGCGAAGCACCGAGGTCGCGCTGGAAGCCGATCTCGGCGATGGCAGCTTCGACCTTCTCCACCGTGGCCGCACGCACGCCGGGGCGACCATTGAGCACGCGATCGACCGTCGCCAGCGACACCCCTGCCGCCCGCGCCACGTCATGCACGGTTGCCCGGCGCCTCAATCCGATCTCGTTCACCTGACCCCCATCGTGTTTTGAGGCGAGCTTTGGCGGAGTGCCAGAAAAGGTCAAGTGCGACGTTGCAGTGGTCCAAGAAAGCAGGCTACAGCTTTGCCCGCCATTTTGAGGGGATAAGTATGACAATAGCGGTATCGACATTCGGCGACTTCAAGGGCAAGCGCGTCGATCAGTTCCGTCTCGTCAGCGATACCGGCGTGTCGGTCGATATCATCGGCTATGGTGTCGCAGTGCGCGACTGGCGTGTGCCGGTGGCCGGTGGCGGTGATCGTTCGGTTGTGCTTGGCTTCGACAATTTCGACGCCTATGTGCAGCACAGCCCGCATTTCGGTTCGCTCGCCGGCCGCGTTGCCAACCGCATCAAGGGCGCCAGCTTCGATCTCAATGGCAAAACATACACGCTGCCTGCAAATGCCGGAACGCTGCAACTACACGGCGGCGACGAGGGCCTCGGCCGCCAGGTCTGGGACGGTTTTGTCAACACCGCCGCCAATAGCGTGACTTTCACCCATCTCAGCCCGGCGGGCGCCATGGGCTATCCCGGCAACCTGAATCTAACTGCTGTCTACACGCTATCAGGCAACCGCCTGCGCCTCGATCTCTCGGCCACGACTGATGAGAAAACCCCGATCAGCCTAGTGCAGCACCAGTATTTCAACCTGGGCAGTAGCGACACCGTTCTTGACCACACCATTCAGGTCAATTCATCCGCCTATACCGCGCTCGGCGACGACCTCGCCCCAACCGGCGCCATCCTGCCATCGGCAGGCACGATCTATGACCTGCGCCAGCCGCGCACCATGCGCGACGCATCCGGCCAGCCGGTCGACTACGATATCGGCATGACCCTCGATACCGGCCGCAACCACGCCGATCCGATCGCCACCGTGGTCAGCCCCGACAAGGCCCTGACCCTCAAGCTCTGGACCGACCGCCCAGGCGTGCAGGTCTATAATGGCGTCTGGACCGACATCCCGGTGCCCGGCCTCAATGGCAAGACCTACAAGAAGCATGCCGGCTTCTGCCTAGAAGACCAGTCCTTCGCCGACGCCGTGCACAACCCGCATTTCCCCAACGTCATCCACTCGCCGGATCGCCCATACAGTCACTGGTGCGAATTCGAGATCGCCTAGAGCGCTCTCAGTCGCTCCTCCCGCCACCCCCATCGCGGCCCACCCTCCCCCTTGTGGGGAGGGCTATCGCATTTGGCGTATGGTATGATCTCGCCGCTGCACCGGACGGCACCTCCCCCTTGATGGGGGAGGCTGGGAGGGGGTAAGGGAGCCCCGATATTTGGGCAAACCACCCCACCCTTGATCCCTCCCCACAAAGGGGGAGGGTGTCGGCTGAAAGTTCGGCAGCAGAACCCGCTGCCAAATCCTGTCAGCAATCGTCCTGCCATCGCCTGTCAGCGCCTAGCTGCATGTCTCTCCAACAGACCTGGAGAGTCCCATGCCCACGCCCTTCACGATCGCCGTCCCCGACGCCGACATCGCCGACCTCAAGTCCCGCCTCGCCGCCACCCGTTTCCCCAAGACCATCGATGGTGTCGGCTGGGGCGATGGCACCGACGCCAGCTTCCTCCGCCGCTTCATAGACTATTGGGGCAGGGACTATGACTGGCGCTCGGCGGAAGCCCGGCTCAATGCCTTCCCGCAGTTTACCGAGGTGATCGACGGCGAAACTGTGCATTTCGTGCAGGTGAAGGGGCGAGGAACCACCAATGTTCCGATCCTGCTCACCAATGGCTGGCCGTCCAACTTCGTCGAACTGCTGCCGCTGGTACCCCTCCTGACCGAGCCGGTGGACGGCGTTGCGTTCGACGTCGTCATTCCCTCACTGCCCGGCTATGGCTTTTCCAGCCAGCCGACCCGGCCCGGCATGAACCTGACCCGCGTCGCCGCCCTCATGGCCGAGCTGATGACCCGGCTCGACCACGACAGGTTCCTCGTGTCCGGCTCAGATTTGGGATCGGGCGCCGAGATGGCCTTGGTGCGCGACCACCCCGAGCGCATCATCGGCGCGCATTACCTCAACGTCTATTTCGGCTATCCGCGCCCTGCCGATCCGACGCCGGAGGAGCAGGCCTATTTTGGCAAAGTCGACTATTGGGGCTTTGCCGAGGGCGCCTATGCTATGGTCCACATGACCAAGCCGGCATCGCTGGCGGTGGGACTCAACGATTCCCCTGCGGGACTGGCCAGCTGGGCCCTCGAACACTTCCACAAGTCGGGCGATACCGGTGGCGACATCCTCAATGCCTTCGAGCTCGATGACCTCTGCACGATCCTCTCCGTCTATTGGTTCACCCAGACCATCGGCAGTTCGGTCCGCCTCTACAAAGAGGCGTTTGCGGACCCGGAACTCTCCCGGAAGGCGCCGAAACACAGCGTGCCGCACGCCATCCTGCTGCTCCCCGCCGACAACCCGGCGCCGCGCGCCTGGGGCGAACGCAATCTGTGGAATATCGTGCGCTGGACCGAGCTGAGTTCAGGCGGCCACTTCCCGGCACTCGAGGAAACCGAGGCCATGGCCCACGACATCCGCGCCTTCCATGGCCAGATTTCGTAGCACCACCGGTCTTGGCCCGGTCACGGGAATCTGGCATCAAGGGCGCCCAGAGGAGAACAAAGCATGGACAAGACCGAGCGGCTGTTTGCGGTCATGGATGCGCTGCGCCGGCATCGGCGCCCCGTCACAGCGGCCGCGCTTGCCGAGGAACAGGGCGTTTCCGTGCGCACGCTCTATCGCGACGTGCAGACCCTCATTGGCCTCGGCGCGCCCATCGATGGCGAAGCGGGGGTCGGTTACATGCTGAAGCCTGGCTTCTTCCTGCCGCCACTGATGTTCTCGCCCGAGGAGCTGGAAGCGCTGGTGCTCGGCGCCCGCTGGGTCGGCGCCCAGCCCGACGATGGGCTGGGCCTGGCCGCCCGCAACGCGCTCGCCAAGATCGCCACCGCCTCACCGGAAGATCTGCGCGACCGCATCAACGATACCGGCCTCTGGCCCGTCGCGGTGTGGAGCGCCAATTCGCGCCAGCCTATGCCGATACTGGGTCAGGTGCGCCAGGCGATGCGCACCGAAAGGGCGCTGACCATTTCCTACGAAGACGAGGGGGGCAACCCGTCCGAGCGCACCATCTGGCCGGTGCAACTTGCCTATTACGAGGGCAAGCAGGTCATCGCCGCCTGGTGCTGCCTGCGCACCGCCTTCCGCAATTTCCGCACCGACCGCATCGTCGCCCTGACCGCCACCGACGACCGCTACGGCAAGCGCCGCGCTATCCTTGAGAAGGAATGGCGGGAGACTTGGGAGTGGGACCGCCGGGCCGGCGGGGCGGATTTCCATCGGTAGTGCCACGCCCTCGTGGTTCGAGGCGCCGAAGAGGCGCACCTCACCATGAGGGCTGCTGAAACACCGAACGAAGAGTAGCCCTCATGGTGAGGCGCGAGTTCTTCACGAGCCTCGAACCACGAGGGCGTGCCCCTAAACCATCCGCCCATACAAACTCTCCGGCCGCACATTGTCATCCAGCCTGAATCGATGATCGGCCGGCGGATGCGCCCGCTGGCCGCATTCCATCCTTGGGCAGATCCGGCATCCCACCCCGATCGGCACCAGTTGGCTCTCGCCGCCCAGGTCCACACCGTCGGAATAGATCATCTCCTTGGCGTGATGGATCGAGCAGCCCAGGCCGATCGACATGTAGCGGCGTGGCGCGTTGTAGCGATGGTCGCCCTTGGCGATGGTGCGGGCGATGCAGAAATAGCGCTGGCCGTCCGGCATCTGGCTGAGCTGGATATTGATCCGCTCGGGCGAAAGGAAAGCTGAATAGACATTCCAGCGCGGACAGGCACCCGAATGGCGCGGGATATGGATGCCCGACAGCGAGAAGCGCTTGGATATATTGCCGGCAATATCGGTGCGCACCAGATGCAGCGGAATGCCCGCGGCGCCCTTGCGCTGCAGGGTCGTCATGCGGTGGCAGATCTGCTCGAAGCTGGCGCCGAACCGCCGTCCCAGCCGCTCGATATCATAGCGATAGTCGCGACAGGCGCGCAGGAACGGCTCATAGGGCATCACCAAAGCCGCAGCGAAATAGGCCGAGAGCACATTGCGCGCCAGGCCCGGCGCATCGCCCTCGGGCAGCGAGGACGCGGCTATGATGGCGTCGATCTCGTTGCCGACCGCCAGCTGCCCCAGCTGATGGGCCACAAGGAACAGAGCCGATTCCGCCGGCAGGATATCGGAGACCAGCAGGTGCTGCCGCCGCTGGTCGAGTTGCCGCGCAATGCCATGGGGCAGGGAGGCCAGCTTCACCTCGACACCGAAGACGTTGAACAGATAGGTGCGCAGCCCATAGTCGAAGTTGTCGCCGGAATGGTCGATATCGGCGCGAATGCGCTCGGCCGCCGCCTCCAGCGCCGGAAAGTGGTTGGCATTCTCCTGCAGGAAATCGGAGATGGCATCGGTCGCCAGGTGGAACGGCTCGGCCTCGCCAGGTATTGCCGGTGCCGGACCGGATTTGGCCACCAGCCGGTAGCGATCGTAGAGCTTGAGGATGGCCCGCGCCGCCGCCGGGTTGGATTGCGCCAGGTCGCGGATTTCGAGGTTGGTCACGTCGCTATCGGCAAAGATGTCGTCGCCGAACGCCTCCATCAGGTCGCCGAGCAAACGCCCCTCGTCGCTATCGACCAGCTCGCCCGGCTCGACGCCGAAATAGCCGGCAATGGAAAACAGCAGTGGCACCGTGACCTTGCGCCGGTTGTGCTCGATCAGGTTGAGATAGCTGGCCGAGATCCCGAGCGCTGTCGCCAGATCCGCCTGGGCCAGCTTACGCAGTCGCCGCAGCCGCTTGATACGGCCGCCGATCTGCATCTCCGCAGCATCATTCATGGCGTGTCCTCCGACACTTCTTGACAGACTTTACAGTTCTGTCAGCGAAACTTGACCACTGCTTTACAGCTTTACTGGCCTATTTGCGCTTAGTTCTTGCATGTCTCAGCGTTTTGTCAAATGTTTACACCAACGAAACGAGGAGACTTTCGGATGAGCCCTGCCATCAGTGAACGCGAAGAGTACCTGACCATCATCGCCCCCACGGCCGGTGAAGCCATGGCCCAGTTCAAGGCCAGGCATCTGGACAAGCAGGGTTACGCCATTGCCGGCAAGATCGGCCGGCACCAGTTCAGCCTGGTCGGCGGCGACGGCAGCACGGATCTGTTCTCCGGCAACGGCATGATCGCCGCGACGTTCAGCCGGAAGGTCTTGGGGTGATTTTGGTCAACCCACCGGGTCCACCCTCCCCCTTGTGGGGAGGGAAGCGAGATAGGACTTAGCTTCAGCTAAGTCCGTAAATCGAGCAGGGTGGGGGTGCGAGAGCCCCGATATCCGGGCCAAACAACCCCACCCTTGATCCCTCCCCACAAGGGGGAGGGTGTCGACTGAAACGTCCAAGCCAAAGCAATTTTGTTCCACGTGAATCAGCCGTCCCAACGGACCGGCGAAGCCATGCTCCAAGGAGGAGACACCATGCTCGACAAGCCAATATTCCCCACGCCCGACTATGCTCCCGACCGCTGGCGCAATATTGCCCGCACCTATTCGCAGGCCGATATCGCCCGCCTATCGGGCTCGCTGCCAATCCGCCATACCTTGGCGGAGAACGGCGCCCGGCGCCTGTGGGAACTCCTTCACACCGAGGAATTCGTGCCGACGCTGGGCACCTTCACCGGCAATCAGGCGGTGCAACAGGTCAAGGCGGGCCTCAAGGCCATCTACCTCTCCGGCTGGCAGGTGGCTGCCGATGCCAATACCTCGGGCAATATGTATCCTGATCAGAGTCTCTACCCGGTCGATAGCGTTCCCTCGGTGGTCAAGCGCATAAACAAGGCTCTGCAGCGTGCCGACCAGATCCAGACCATGGAACAGGCCGACGGCATCGCCACCACCGATCTCGATTTCTTCGTGCCCATCATTGCCGATGCCGAGGCCGGTTTCGGTGGCGCGCTCAACGTGTTCGAGCTGATGAAGGCGATGATCGAAGCGGGCGCGGCGGCGGTGCATTTTGAGGATCAGCTGGCCAGCGAGAAGAAATGCGGCCACCTTGGGGGCAAGGTGCTGGTGCCGACCAGCCAGTTCATCCGCACCCTCAATGCGGCGCGGCTGGCCGCCGACGTGATGGGCGTGCCCACGCTGATCATGGCCCGCACCGATGCCGAAGCGGCCCGCCTCATCACCTCCGATATCGACGATTATGATGCCCCCTTCGTCACCGACGAGCGCACGCCTGAAGGCTTCTACAAGCTCAAGGGCGGCATTGACGCGGCCATCGCCCGCGGCATTGCCTATGCGCCCTATGCCGACCTGATCTGGTGCGAAACGTCAAAGCCCGACCTAGCCGAGGCCCGGAAATTCGCCGAAGCGGTGCGCAAGGTGCATCCCGAGCAGATGCTGGCCTACAATTGCTCACCCAGCTTCAACTGGGCCAAGCATATGGACGAGGCCGCCATGGCCAGTTTCCAGCGCGAAATTGCCGCCATGGGCTACAAGTACCAGTTCATCACCCTGGCCGGCTTCCACAACCTGAGCCTCACCACGTTCGAACTGGCCCGCGCCTACAAGGCCGATGGCATGGCCGGCTATTCCCGCCTGCAACAGGCCGAATTCGCCGCCGAAAAGCACGGCTTCTCTGCAGTACGGCATCAGCGGGAAGTCGGCACCAGCTATTTCGACGCGGTGTCGATGGCTGTCAGCGACGGCAAGAGCGCGACCACGGCGATGGGGGAATCAACCGAGACCGCGCAGTTCCACTAGAAGCCGGGCACGGCGGCGCCGAGCCAACCGAAGGCCAGCGCCGCCAGCCCTAGCGTATGCAGCAATGCAATCGTCCAGGTCATCGCCACGAACCGCGGCTTCACCGTCTTGTGGCGATAGACTTCCTGCGCCGACAGCCCGCCGATAATGCCGCCGAACAGGTCGACCACATGCAGGTTGGTCTCGCTCACCCGCCAGCTGCCGTTCAGGGCGTAGAGCTTGTCGAAGCGATAGAGCAAAGCTGAGGCCGCGCCCATCAGTGCATAGATGCCGCCCAGCCAGACCGGCGCTTGCCCGGTGCCGATCGCCCACAGGATCAGCAGCGTCATGATCGTCGCCGCGCCGGTGCGCAGCCCCAGCTTGAAGCGCGAGACGCCGTCCGGCATGCGCTTGACATCGCGCATGGTTGGCGCGGCGATCGGAGCCGATGCGGAGACCCGCACATTGACAGCGGCGGGTCGGCCATTGCGACCCTTGGCAATCTCGAAGTTCAGGGTATCGCCGAGGCGTGGCCGGCCCTGGTCGGGCGCCAGCTTGGAAATATGGACGTAATAGTCATGCCCAGCCTCGTCGCGCACGAAGCCGAAGCCGCCCTTATTGTTCCACTGTACGAGTTCGCCCGAACGTTGCATCGTCAATCTGTTGGCCTCTGGTCAACGTGTTGACCGCTGACGATGACATTTATGCGGCGAGCGTTAACGCGGTCTGAGCGGCGCCATACGGTTGCGCCCAATCGGGTTAGAATTCGCCGCCGGAACGGATTCACGTGAAACACTTATCCACAGGCTTATGCACAGCCGGAAGCCCTGATGGCGTGATCACCGCATCAGTATTCGCGGCGGCTAGAACAATGCCCGCTTGAGGGGCAGCTTGATGGGCGCGGGGAAGCCCGTCGCCAAATCCTGCCAGAACCGGTCATGCAGCGGGTCGGGGAACACATAGCCCTCCGGCAGGCTATTCCGCGCAAACCAGCCCGCCTCGATGATGGATTCGCCCTCGGCCGGATTGCTGTCGACATCGATCACGCCCGAGACATAGCGGGCGAGGAACCAGAACTTGATCATCCTCTCGCTGTCGTCGATCAGCTCATCGATATAGGCCAGCGGTCCGGCCGCGATCACCAGCCCGGTCTCCTCCAGCGCCTCGCGCTCGGCCGCATCAGCCAGCTCTTCGCCACCCTCGACACCCCCACCCGGCGGCGCCCAGAAATCATGCAGTCCGGCCCGAAAATGCCGCACGAGCAGGATTTTGCCGTCATGCACGGTCAGCACGCCGGCTGAAATACGATGGCGCATATGGGGCTCCTGGTGTTGAGATGGGTTGCTTGGTGACCACAAATGCCGTTCCCGAGCCGGTTGCCTTACGGCGGTACTGTCACCATGTTCGACCAGTCACCTTCACGCAATCCCGGCGGGACCATCATGACGGAACGCGCCGGCGCCTCCTTCGAGGAGGCGGATGTTGTCGAGAACTACGTGTTCCGTCCACCGTATCCCGACGCCATCTTTGCCAGGCTTGCCGAGATATCCCCCGCCCGGGTGGCAGCGCTGGATATCGGTTGCGGACCCGGCAAGGTGGCGCGGCCCCTTACCCGGCTTTTCGGCAGCGTCACCGCCGTGGATCCTTCGAGCAACATGATCGCGCTAGGCCGATCGCTGCCGGGTGGCGACGCCGCCAATATCGAGTGGATCGAGGGTTTCGCCGAGGAGTTTCCGATAGGGGAGCGCCGTTTCGACCTGACCGTCGCGGCCGCAAGCATTCACTGGATGGATCACCAGCGGCTCTTCCCCCGCTTGGCACAACATGGTCGGCCGGGCCACATCATAGCGGTTGTTTCGGGTGACGATGCTTTCGAGCCACCCTGGCGGGACGAGTGGCTCGCCTTCCTGCAACGCTGGGTGCCGAGGATTACCGGCGAGCAGTACGACCCCGCGACAAAGACACCAATCTGGGACAGCTATCGCAGCGGCCTCGACATTCTTGGGGACGAGTATTTTATCTCGGACGCGTTCGAGCAAAGCGTTGCCGACTTCATCGGCTGCCAGCACTCGCGCGATACCTTCGCCTCATCGAGGTTGGGCCCAAACATTGCGGACTTTGACCGAGAGCTTGAGGCAATCCTGCAGCCTCATGCAGACAAAGGACGCCTGACCTATCAGGTGCGCACCAGGCTGGTCTGGGGCACGATTCGGTCTGCCATCTCCTAAGCCGTCCCGAAATTGATTCGATAGCTCAGCGCTTCCGCAATATGCGGCCGTGCCACGCGATCGACCCCTGCCAGGTCGGCCAGCGTGCGGGCCACCTTGAGGACACGGTGATAAGCGCGGGCCGAGAGGTTGAAGCGCTCGGCGGCTTGCAGCAGCAGGCTCTGGCTCTCCTTGTCCGGGTTGACCACCGCCTCGATCAGCGTCGAGCCGGCCTGGGCATTGGTGAAGATATCGCCGGCGCCGTGTTCGGCATAGCGCTGGCGCTGGCGTTCGCGGGCCAGAGCCACCCGCTCGGCCACGGTGGCCGAGCTCTCCGCTGCTGCCGATGGCGCGATCATGTCGGCGGCGGTCACCGCGGGGACGTCAATGCGAATATCGATGCGGTCGAGGAACGGCCCCGAGACGCGGCTCTGGTAGTCGTCGGCGCAAGCCTTGCCGCGACGGCAAGTGTGGCCCGGTGTGCCGGCCAGTCCGCATTTGCACGGATTCATCGCCGCGATCAGCTGCACGCGGCTGGGATAGCTCACCCGCGCATTGGCCCGCGCGATCACGGTCTCGCCCGCTTCGAGCGGCTGGCGCAGGCTGTCGAGCACATTGGGCTGGAACTCCGGTAGCTCGTCGAGAAACAGCACGCCATTATGCGCCAGGCTCACTTCGCCCGGACGCACCCTCAGGCCACCACCGACCAGCGCCGCCATCGAGGCCGAGTGATGCGGCGCACGGAATGGCCGCCGATCGGAAATCGCCCCGCCGGCCAGTTCCCCGGCGATCGACTGGATCATCGAGATATCGAGCAGCTCGCGCGGATTGAGCGGCGGCAGGATCGACGGCAGTCGCGCCGCCAGCATGGATTTTCCGGCGCCGGGTGGACCGATCATGAGCAGGTTATGCCCACCGGCCGCCGCCACTTCGAGCGCCCGCCGGGCCACGAGCTGCCCCCTGACATCGCTGAGATCGGGCAGCCCTGTATTGGGCAGGTGCTTGCGCGGCGCCGGCCGCGTCGCCAGCTGATGGCCGGTCAGGTGATTGACCAGCGCCAGCAGACTATCCGCCGCGACGATATCGAGATGTTCGCCCGCCCAGGCCGCTTCCGGCCCCGAAGACGCCGGGCAGATCAGCCCCAGGTCGCGCCCCTGCGCCGCGATGGCGGCCGGCAGGATGCCGCCGACATGGGCCAGCCGCCCGTCGAGCCCCAATTCGCCCAGCGCCAGATAGCCATCAAGCGCATCCTGCGGGATAGCCCCGATGGCGGCCATGATGCCCAGCGCGATGGGCAGATCGTAATGGCTGCCCTCCTTGGGCAGATCGGCCGGCGCCAGGTTGACGGTGATGCGCTTGGGCGGCACGCCCAGCCCCGAGGCGACGAGGGCGGCGCGCACCCGCTCGCCCGATTCCTTGACCGCCTTGTCGGGCAGGCCGACCAGCACGAAGGCCGGATAGCCCGGCACGATCTGCACCTGCACATCGACCGGCACCGCTTCGATGCCTTGAAACGCCACGGTGGCAACGCGGGTGACCATGCCCAATTCCCCAAGCCTGGGGCGAGATTAGCAAACCGGATTGAGAACGTAAAGCGAACAAAATACGGCCTGTTAACCACGCGGTTTGCCACAAAGGTAAACCTAATCCTCCATTAACCGCCCCATGTTGAATCAAAGGCTCATTTTGTATTTGCGTAGAGTTCTGCCCGATGCGTTTCAGCCGGCCGTTTCCCTTGTTTTCCGCGATCGCAAAGGGAACTTTGTCGGCCATGCTGGCCGTGGTGCTGGTGGCCTGTTCATCAGGCGGCGGGCTCTATGGTCCCATCCAGGGCGATAATCGCCCGCATGCCGGCGTCGACCGGGCGCGTGGCCTGCCCATCCAGGGCATCGACGTGGCGCGCTACCAGGAAAACATCGATTTCCGCCAGGCCTTCGCCTCGGGCATCCATTTCGTGTTCATGAAGGCCACCGAGGGCCGCGACTACATCGACCCCAATTTCCGCGTGAACTGGCAACGCGCCCGCGATGCCGGCATGCCGCGCGGCGCCTATCACTTCATGACCTGGTGCTCGCTGGCCTCCGAACAGGCGGCCTGGTTCATCGCCAATGTGCCCAACGATCCCGATGCGCTGCCACCGGTACTCGATCTCGAATGGAACAACCATTCGAGCTGCAAGACCAAGCCAAGTCGCGCCGATGCGCTCGAAAAGATCCGCTACATGCTCGACGCCATGGAGCGGCATACCGGCAAGCTGCCGATCATCTATACCGACATGAACTTCCACCGCGACGTCCTCAATGGCGAATATTTCCCCAATGCCTTCTGGCTGCGCTCCACCGCTGCCGAGCCGCATGAGCGCTATTCCAACCGCACCTGGACCTTCTGGCAGTGGACGCAGACCGGCGTCGTGCGCGGCGTGCGCGGCGAGGTCGACCGCAATGCCTTCTATGGCAGCCAGAATGACTGGATCACCTTCCTGCTCACCGGCTGCGATCCGCGCGCCATTGCTTCGCTTGGCCCGACCGGTCGCTGCCAATCGGCCAAGTAGGCTATTTGTCAATCAAACCGGGGACTTGCCAGCCCTTGGCGGCAGGTCTAGCCTCGCGCCAGCATTGATCCGGGCCATCAGGCCCGCAGCGAGGAGGACAGGACATGGCCAAAGGTCAGATGAAGAGCAACAAGGAAGCCAAGAAGCCGAAAAAGGACAAGCTCGCCGCCGCCAAGCCGATCACCGGCCTGGGTTCGGGCAGCGCCGGCAACTCCGCCAAGAAGTAAGCTGCTCGATCCCGTTGCGCCTTCGTCATTGCCCGGCTCGACCGGGCAATTTCATTTTACGCTCCTGCTCCCCTTAACCACGGCGTCATTCCCGCGAAAGCGGGAATCCATCCTTTTCGGCAGCCGTGAAGAAGAGTGGATTCCCGCCTTCGCGGGAATGACTCGGTGGATGGGGACAGGCCAGGGCTTAGCCTAGTTGGCCACTGCAGACAGGGGCAGCAACGTCTCCGAGCGCGCGACTGTAACGTTGCTGGAGCTGGCAGCCAGCATGGCAAGGATCAACAGGGTCAGTACCGCCGCTACACGCATCTTTCGTCCTCGAACGAGGTCTCTTGCAGCGTGTTTGCGCCTCCGCGCCGGCAGGGTCAATGCCAGCGTTAAGATTTGATTAACATAGCAATTTTACGAAATTTTCACGGCTCAGGCGGCGCCCGACAACAGCCCGCTGGCCTTGACCCCGTCGAAGACGAACTGCACGGCCAGGGCCGCCAGCAGGATACCCACGACGCGTGACACCACGGCCAGCCCGGTCACCCCGAGCAGCCGCTGGATCGGGATGGCGACCAGCAGCGTCAGCCAGGCCAGGAACAGGATCACCACGATGGCGATCAGCACGGCCCAGAATTCGGCCGGATTGTGCGTCCCCGTCGTCAGCAGGATCACCGCGCTGATGGCGCCCGGACCGGCCAACAGCGGCATGGCCAGCGGAAACACCGCGATATCGTCGCGCGAGCGCGCCTCAACCTCTTCCTGATCGGTAATGTCGGTGCCGCCGGAATGGCGGGCGAACACCATGTCGATGGCGATCAAAAACAGCAGCAAGCCACCGGCCGTGCGCAGGGCCGGAATGGTGATGCCGAAGATTTCGAGAATCGGATTACCCAGCAGGGCGAACAGCAGCAGGATCACCCCGGCGATGATCACGCCGCGCGTGGCGAAGGCAAAGCGCTGCTGGGCCGTATTGCGCTTGGTCAGCGCCGCGAAGATGAAGGCGATATCAGCCACGCCCACAGTGGCAAACAGGGTCGCGAAAGCGACGAGGAATGTGGTGGTGGGCATGTGACGCGCGGCTCCGGTTTCCACCACCACTACGGCATTTGCGCGCCGAGGCCAATTGCCAGCGCGCGATACGCAACCTAGGCTCGCTCGGTCCACCGAGGAGCCCGTCGCATGCCCGATCCGTCTGCCATCCGCGGCATCCTGTTCGACAAGGATGGCACCCTGATCGACTTCAACCAGACATGGTTCGGCATCATCATGACGCTGGCCCGCAGCATTGCCGATGATGACGAGGCGGCGGCACGCGCGCTGGCCGAGCAGGGCGGCTATGACTGGCAGCAGCAGCGTTTCGTCGGCGGCTCGGTGGTCGCGGCCGGTACGGTCGCTGACCTGGTCGATCTCTGGCACCCCAACCTGCCGGCCGCCGATCGCACAGCCCGCATTGCCGGCTATAACGACGTGGCCGTCGACGAAGGCAGCCGCCGCGCCGCCGGCATTGCCGGTCTCGATCACACACTCGAAACGCTTGTCGCGCGCGGCTTCCAGCTCGGCATCGCCACCAATGATTCGGAAGCCGGAGCCCGCGCCACCGCCACGGCGCTTGCCCTCACCGATTACTTCGCCGCCATCATCGGCTACGATTCGGTCATCAGGCCAAAGCCCTGGCCCGACCAGCTGCACCTCTTCGCCGAGCGCACGGGCCTCCCCGCCAGCGCCATCGCCATGGTCGGCGACAATACCCACGATCTCGAAATGGCCCACGCCGCCGGCGCCGGCCTCGCCATCGGCGTGCTGTCAGGCAACAGCACGCGGGAAGAGTTGGCGCCGCGTGCCGATATCATCGTGGAGAGCATTGCCGATTTGCCGGGGTTGTTTGGCGGAGCCTGAACGAGCCCTCTGAGTGATGATCCGCTATCTCGCAGCGCCCACAGGGCCCACCCTCCCCCTTGTGGGGAGGGAAGCGAGATAGGACTTAGCGTTTGCTAAGTCCGTGATCGAGCAGGAAGGGGGTAGCTCTCCACGAACTCAGTGCTCGTTGCCACCCCCACCCTGACCCTCCCCGCAAGGGGGAGGGAAGTCGACTGGGAATTCAGCGCCTCAAAGCATCCGTGCCCCGGTCGCCAACCCCGCCAGCAAAATCAACGCCGCCCCATCGATCCAGCCGCGTCCACGCTCCAGCCATGCCGGTTTCGGCCGGGTCGTTGGCAGGAATCGCACCAGCCAGACCGCGCCATAGAGCACCCAGCAGACGAAGAACAACGCCATCAACACGCCCGGCCAGCCGGGGCGGTTGAAGCCGACCATGACGCGGGTAATGCCGGCGCCGGCAAGGATCGACAGCAGATAGATGCCGAGCACAAACAGAGTATTGCGCCAGTAGGGCATGGTCAGGCGCTGATCAACCGGCTGGCTCTTGCGCCAGCGCCGGAAGACGAAAAATCCGACGCCACCTAGTACGGCCGCGATCAGCAACCACATTAGGCGCGGCGCTTTTCGATCGCGTCCCAGATCATGACAGCGATATCGGGGCCGCCGAAGCGCTTGATCTCGCGGATGCCTGTCGGCGAAGTGACGTTGATCTCGGTCAGGTAATCGCCGATGACGTCGATGCCAACAAAGATCATGCCCCGCTCCTTGAGTGCCGGCGCGATCGTCGCGCAGATTTCGAGTTCACGTGCGGTGAGTTCGCTGAGTTCCGGACGGCCGCCGACATGCATGTTGCTGCGTGCTTCGCCATCGGCCGGAATGCGGTTCAGCCCCGCCACCGGCTCACCATCGATGATGATGATGCGCTTGTCGCCCTTGCGGACGTCCGGCAGGTATTTCTGGATCATGAAGGGTTCGCGGTAGTTGCTCTCGAACAGTTCCAAGAGGCTTGCCAGATTGTGGTCGCCCTCCTGGATAAAGAACACGCCGGCCCCGCCATTGCCGTAGAGCGGCTTGACGATGATGTTGCCGTGCTCCTTGCGGAAATCGTGGATCATCGTCCGGTCACGCGTCACCAGGGTCGGCGGCATCAGCTCGGGGAAGTCGGTTACGAGGATTTTCTCTGGCGCATTGCGCACTGCGGCCGGCGGGTTCACCACCAACGTCTTGGGATGCAGCTTCTCGAGCAGATGTGTCAGCGTGATGTAGTTCATGTCGAAGGGCGGATCCTGGCGCATATGGATCACGTCCTGCGTGCTGAGATCGACGCGCACGGCCTCGCCCAAAGCAAAATGCTCGCCCTTGGGCTTGTCGAACACCTCGATCGGCTGGGCCAGCGCCGAAACCGTATGGCCGCGGAGGGCCAGCGTGTCGGGCGTATAGTGCAGCAGCGCATGGCCGCGCGCCTGCGCCTCCAACATCATGGCGAAGGTGGAATCGCCGCGCGGATTGATGGTTGCGACATGGTCCATCTGGACCGCGACTTTGAGTTTCATGGTATTTCTCAGCTGGCATCAAACGCATTGACCACATGGCGCGGCCATCGGCGCGGCGCAAGGAGAATCACGTCGAAGCGGAAGTCCGTTCCCATCTTGCCGGGGTGGCGCGCCAACCAATACTGCGCCGCGCGGCTGATGCGCGATCGGTTGACGGCCAGCATCGCCTCCTCTTCGCTGGCCCGGCTGCGCGCCTTGACCTCGACAAAGACAGTGGTGCCCCAGCGCTCGGCGACGAGGTCGATTTCGCCCATCGGGGTTTTGTAGCGCCGGGCGACAATGCGATAGAGCTTGAGCCGCAGGAACCACGCCGCCAGCGCCTCGCCGCGATGCCCACCCCGATAGGCCGCGATGCGTGCCTTACTTTTCGGCTTTGAGGGCGAGGGCGGCATCGTAGACATCCTTGCGCTTGAGGCCATATTGCTCGGTCACCGCATCCACGGCGGCCCGCAGAGGCTGATCTGCCATCGCTGCGACCAACGCTGCCTGCCAGTCTGCTGCATCGGGCCCCGCCGCCTCGGCCGCACCGGCAACGACGATCACCGCCTCGCCCTTGGTTTCAGCTTCGGCGAATTCCGCCGCCAGTTCGGCCAACGTCCCGCGATGCACGCGCTCGAAGCGCTTGGTCAGCTCCAGCGCGACTGCCGCCTGCCTGGTGCCCCAGATTTCGGCCATGGCGGCCAGCGTGTCGTCGAGCCGGCGCGGACTTTCGTAGAACACCAGCGTTTCACGTGAATCGCTCAGGGCCTTGAGGGCATTGGCCCTTGCCCCAGCCTTCGGGGGCAAAAAACCATGAAAGGCAAAGGCGTCGGTCGGTAGGCCCGCCACCACCAGCGCCGAGAGCAAAGCCGACGGCCCTGGAATGGCAAACACCGGCAGATTGGCCTCGGCCAGCGCCCGGATCAGTGGAAATCCGGGGTCAGACAGCAGCGGCGTACCAGCATCGGAAATCAGCGCTAGCGCCGCACCGCCGGCGATGCGGTTGACGATGTCGTCGGCCTTGGCCCGCTCGTTATGCTCGTGCAGGGCCACCCGGCGCCCCTTGATGCCATAGTGGTCGAGCAGCCGCGCCGACATGCGGGTGTCCTCGCAGAGGATCGCCTCGGCCGCCGCCAGCGTCTCGAGCGCACGGATGGTGATGTCGCGGAGATTGCCGATCGGCGTCGCCACGACATAGAGGCCGGGCGCCAAAGGCGGCGCCACGAAGGTGTTTCCGGCGATGAAATAGCCTGAATTCGAGTCGGCCATGCGCCGCGATCCGTCCGGTTGAGAATTGGTTAAGCAATGGAAGGCAAAGTGTTAACACACTGCTAGCATTTCGGGGCGGAGTGTGGCGACACATCGAATGTCACGTCACGGCATGAGACGCGCCTTGAGCGCCGTGGCCATCCTCGTCCTTTCCGCCTGCAGCCCCGGTAGTTTCCAGCTCGGCTCCCGCACCCTCGACTTCGGCGGCGATGCCCCGGCCCAATCTATCCCCGCCCAACCCATCCTGCCATCTGGCCCCAGCCAGAGCTTCGGGCGTGGCCCGGTCAAGGTGGCTTTGCTGCTGCCATTGAGTGGGGATAACAATCTGGCCACCGTCGGCAATTCGCTCGCCAATGCCAGCCGCCTGGCCATCAGCTTCATCGAGGCTAATCCCAATATCGGTGAAAACATCACCATCACCCTGCGCGATACCGGCACGACGGTTCAGGGCGCCACCGCCGCGGCAAGCGCCGCCGTGCAGGATGGCGCCAAGTTGATCCTGGGGCCACTGCGCGCCGATCAGGTCACCGGCGCCGGCGCCGTGGCGCGTTCGTCCGGCGTGCCACTGATCGGCTTCTCGAACAACCCGACTGCCGCCGGTCCCGGCGTCTATCTCCTCAGCGTCTTGCCCGACATGGAGATGAAGCGCTCGCTGAATTACCTCAAGACGCAGGGCAAGCGCGGCATTGCTGGAGTATTTCCGGCCACCGAATTCGGCCAGGCGCAGGAAACCGCATTCCGCCAGCAGGCCGCCGCCGCCGGCTTTGCGCCGTCAGCCATCTACACCTTCGCCTCGATAGAGGAGGCGCAGCAGATCGTCTCCCAGGCGCAACCGCTGATCCAGCAGGGCACGATCGACACATTGTTCCTGCCCGACCGCGCCACCGCGCCCAGCTTCGGCACGCTACTCGGCCAGGCCGGGATAAATCCGGGTGCGCTGCAGATTGTCGGCTCAGCCGACTGGGAAGGCGACCCAGCCATCGCCGCCGCGCCGCAGCTGGTCGGCGCGATTTATCCCGCAGTCGACAGCAACGGCCTCGCCACCATCAGCCTCGACTATCAGGCGCAGTTTCAAAGCCAGCCGCATCCATTGGCCACCATCGCCTATACCGCAACGATCCTGGCCAACGTTAACACCCTGTCCCTGGCCAACCCGCCCTATAATCCGGGCCTGATGACCTCGCCCTCGGGCTTCAACGGTCGCGACGGCGTGTTCCGGTTCCTCAGCAATGGGCGCGCCGAATATTCATTGGTGCTCAAGCAGATAGCGCCCGGCGGGGCGGTGGTGGTCGGGGGCGCGAAGTTGTAGCCGACTGCACTAAGCCGCCAGGTCCGCCACGACGGCATCCAGCACCGGAAAACCCTTATCGGTCACGCGCAGATTGCCGTTCGGCAGCGTCTCGACGAAGCCATAGCCCTTGAGCGCCTCGATCTGCGTCTTGCTGATCTGCCGGCCGGAAATGGCGGTGAAGCGGGCAGGGGAGATGCCCTCCTTGAGGCGCAGGCCCATGACGAGGAACTCGTCGCCCTGCTCTTCCCAGGTCAGCACATCGTCCACCACCATGCCGTGGCCCTTTGACGTCACCAGCTTCTGCCAGTCGAAGGGCAGTTTTTCGGCGGCGGTGGCGTGGCGCTGATTGTTGATCATCAGCCGGCCATGCGCCCCCGGCCCAATGCCGGCATATTCGCCATAGCGCCAGTAGAGCATGTTATGCGTGCTCTCCTGGCCCGGGCGGGCATGGTTGGAAATCTCATAGGCCGGCAGGCCAGCTTCGGCCGTAAGCTCCTGAGTCAGCTCATAGAAGTCGGCCGCCAGATCCTCATTTGGCATCTTGAGCTTGCCGGCCTGGTGCAGGTCGAAATAGCGTGTGCCCTGCTCGATGGTGAGCATGTAGAGGCTGATATGGCCGCGCGCCATCCAGAGCGCTTCCTTGAGTTCGTCTTCCCAATCTTCGAGCGTCTGCTTGGGGCGGCCATAGATCAGGTCGAAGCTCGAACGCTCGAAGACCGATTGGGCGATACGCACGGCGGCGATGGCCTCATCCACCGTGTGACGACGACCGAGTTCCGCCAGCGGACCCTCGCGCAGTGACTGCACACCAAGTGACACCCGGTTCACCCCAGCGGCGCGGTAGCCCTTGAAGCGATCGACCTCGACGCTGGTCGGATTAGCCTCGAGCGTAATTTCGGCGTTCTTCTCGACGGTCCAGTGTTTCGCGATCGCATCGAGAATGCGGCCGGTGGATTGCGGGTTCATCAGCGACGGCGTGCCTCCGCCAAAGAACACCGACTGCACTACCCGGCCCGGCGCCAGTTCGGCGGCCGTGGCGATCTCGCGCTCATAGGCGGCGACATAGTCGATCTCGTCGAACGGGCCGCGATGGACGTGGGAATTGAAGTCGCAATAGGGGCACTTGGCCGCGCAGAAGGGCCAATGCACATAGACGCCAAACATGTCGTTCGGCTTATTGCTCAATCTGGTTCTCCACGAACAGCGCAAACGAGCGCGCGCGATGGGACAGGCCCTGCTGGCCGGGTGACCAGGAGTGCTTCATCTCGGGCGGCATCTGGCCAAAAGTGATGTCGTAGCCATCGGGCATGAACACCGGATCATAGCCATGACCGCGGTCGCCGCGCGGCGGCCAGACCAAAGTACCGAAACACCGGCCGTGATAGATCACGTCGCGTCCGTCAGGATGAGCAAGACACAACGTGGCATTGAAATTGGCCTTGCGCTGGCTGGGCGAGGTGGCATTGGCCGCCTGCAGCGCATCTTCGACCCGCTTCATGGCGTGGTTGAAGTCACGCGGCACACCGGCCCAGTCGGCGGTATAGACGCCGGGATCGCCGTTGAGCGCATCGACGCACAGGCCCGAATCATCGCTCAGCGCCAGCATTCCTGAAGCTTGCGCGGCCGCATGGGCCTTGAGGCGGGCATTTTCGGCAAAGGTCGTGCCGGTTTCTTCCGGCTCGGGTAGGCCAAGTTCGCCGGCAGACACCAGCTCAAGACCGTAGGGCTCGAACAGCTCCTGGAATTCCCTCAGCTTGCCCGCATTGTGCGTGGCCAGCACCAGGCGATCACCTTCGCGGAGCCGGGCGATACTCATTTGATGACGCCTTTGGGCTTGGCATCGAGGGCACGCGCCACGTCGCGCCACAGGGCACAATTTTCGGGCGACATGCTGCGCGGCGCTTGCACCGGCTTGGGGGCGGGCGCGATTTTCTTCATCAACCAGGCGATCATGCTGAAAGCGCCGTCTGCTGGAGGAGCGTCAATTCGCCAATGCCCTGTTCCGCCAGCTCCATCAGCGCGTTGAGTTCATCGCGCGAGAACGGCACCTGTTCGGCGGTGCCCTGGATTTCGACGAACTTGCCCGAGCCGGTCATGACAAAATTGGCATCGGTATGAGCTTCGACATCTTCGAGATAATCGAGATCGAGCACCGGCGTACCCCGATAGATGCCGCAGGAGACCGCGCCGACCGAATCACGCAGGGCCTTGCCCTTGGTCAGCTTGCGCTCGTCCATCCAGGCAATGGCATCGGCCAATGCCACATAGGCGCCGGTAATCGAGGCGGTCCGCGTGCCGCCATCTGCTTCGAGCACGTCGCAATCGAGCGTCACCTGGTTTTCACCGAGCAGCTGCATATCGACCACCGCGCGCAGCGAACGGCCGATCAGGCGCTGGATTTCCTGGGTGCGACCGGACTGCTTGCCGGCCGTGGCTTCGCGACGGGTGCGCGAGCCGGTGGCGCGGGGCAGCATGCCGTATTCGGCGGTGACCCAGCCCTGACCCTTGCCGCGCAGCCAGCCGGGCAGGCTGGTTTCGACCGAGGCAGTGACGAGCACTTTGGTATTGCCGAAGGAAACGAGGCAGGAGCCCTCCGCTTTCTGGGAGACATTGCGCTCGATGGTCACGGCGCGCATCTGATTGGGCTCACGTCCGGAAGGGCGCATCAAGAATCCGAAAGAAAATTGCGATTAACCGCCTCTTAACCCTATGCGGACGCGCTCACAAGCGGCGGCGGCTTGGCGCAGGGCGGCTTTGCGCTTAAATGATGCACCACAGTTAAAGCGGACGATTTTATCGAACCGGATGAGCAAGCCCCCCGAAGACTTTTTGAGTGTGCTCAACGCCCGCAGCCAGGACATCTTTCGCAAGATCGTCGAGCGCTATCTCGACACCGGCTCGCCGGTCGGTTCGCGTGACCTGAGCCGCATGCTGCAGACCGGCCTGTCGCCGGCCTCGGTGCGCAATGTGATGGCCGATCTCGAGGATTTGGGCCTGATCGCGGCGCCGCATACCTCGGCGGGACGGGCGCCGACGCAGGAAGGCCTAAGATTTTTCGTCGACGCCATGCTCGAAGTCGGCTCGGTGAACGAAAGCGAGCGCAGCCAGATCGCCAAGCAGATCGAGGGCCAACATCGCGGGCAGGTCGAAGACGTCCTCACCGAAGCCAGCCAGCTGCTGTCAGGCCTCAGCCAGGGCGCCGGCGTGGTCATCGCCACCAAGGCCGACATGGTGTTGCGCCATATCGAATTCGTGCGGCTCGATTCGACCCGCGCCATGGCCATCATGGTGGGCCAGGACGGGCAGGTGGAAAACCGCATCATGGATATCCCGCCCGGCCTCACCGCATCGGCACTGACCCAGGCGGGCAATTATCTGGCCCATCACGTGGTGGGCCGCACCATTGCCGAAGCGCGTAAGGTTTTGGCCGAACAACGCGCCGAACAACGCGCCGAGCTCGACGAGCTGACGCAGAAGCTGGTCGATGCCGGCATCGCCACGCTCAGCCAGCCCTCGGCCACCAGCCAGCCAACCGTCATCGTGCGCGGCCGGGCCAACCTGCTCAACGACGCCATGGCCAGCGACGACCTGCTGCGCATGCGCCAGCTGTTTGACGAGCTGGAAAGCAAGGAAGGCCTGCTCGACCTGCTCGGCGACGCCGAGAAAGCGCAGGGCGTCCGCATCTTCATCGGCTCGGAGAACAAGCTGTTTTCGCTGTCCGGGTCCTCCGTCATCCTCTCGCCCTACAAGGATGCCAATGACAAGGTTGTGGGGGTATTGGGCGTCATCGGCCCGACGCGCCTCAACTATGCCCGCATCGTGCCGGTGGTGGATTATACCGCCAACGTCATCACGGCGATGATGGCGCGCAAGCGGTAAGGGTTGAAAATCCCGCTGGATTGGCCGATATGCGGGACAAATTCAGTAATTGCGGAACACACAATGATGAGCGACGAAAACGCCGCCTCTGGCGAGACGCCTGAAGTCGAAATCCTGGAGACCCAAGAGGTCGATCCGGTCGAGGCCTTGCGCGCCGAAAATGCCGAGCTCAAGGATCGCGTGCTGCGGACCATCGCCGAGATGGAAAACCTGCGCAAGCGCACCGAGCGCGACGTCAATGACACGCGCAGCTATGCCATTGCTGGCTTTGCCCGCGATATGCTGTCGGCCACCGATGCGCTGAGCCGCGCCCTGATGGTGCTGCCGGCCGAAGCGCGCGAAAATGGCGACGCGACCACCAAGAGCCTGATTGAAGGCATCGAGATGACCGAGCGCGAAATGCAGCGCTTGCTGGCCAAACATGGCGTCAAGCCGATCGAGGCCGAAGGCCAGAAGTTCGATCCGCATCGCCACCAGGCCATGTTCGAAGTCCCCGATCCCTCGCGCCCGGAAGGCACGGTCGTGCAGGTAGTCCAGGCGGGCTTTGCCATCGGCGACCGCGTGCTGCGCCCGGCCATGGTCGGCGTCGCCAAGGGCGGCCCAAGCCACGCCCCAGCCGACGAAGCCATCGACAAGAGCGTCTGATACCGCACGCATATCGGTATGAAGGGCGCCAGCAATGGCGCCCTTTTTGTTTGGGAGGATGGAATGGCAGACGATCTCTACGACCAGCCCGAACTCTATGATCTGGTCCTGCCGGATGATCCCGACATGGAGCAGTTCTATGTCGCGGCAGCCGGTGGTGCGGGTCGCCAGGTGCTCGATCTGGCCTGCGGCACCGGGCGGTTCACCCTGCCGCTGGCGCGCTCCGGGGCTGTTGTCACCGGCGGCGATCTGTCCGAGACCATGCTCGCAAGCGCCCGGCAGCGGGCAAATGCAGCGGGCCTAACCATCACCTTCGCCGCACTCGACATGCGGGACTTCGATCTGGGTCGGCGCTTCGACGCGGTGACCATCGCCGCCAATTCGCTGCTGCACCTGACGGAGACATCCGACATCCTGCGCTTTCTGGCCGCGGTGAAGCGTCATCTCAAGCCTGATGGACAATTGATCTTCGACATCTTCGTGCCCAGCGCGTGGCTCCTCAGCCGGCCGCATGGCGAGCGGCAGCATATGGGCGAATTTTCGCATCCCGAACTGGGCGTGATCACCATCGAAGAGACTATTGCCTATGATCCAGTCCGACAGGTCAGCCGCGCCGATTGGTACTGGTCGCGGCCGGGACATCCGGACTTCCGGCATACGCCGCTGACCATGCGCCAGATCTATCCGCAGGAACTGCCCCTGCTGCTCGAACGCGGCGGCTTCCGGCTGGTCGAGCGCTTTGGCGGATTTGACCGCAGTGCGTTCGACGCCACCAGCATGCGGCAGGTGTGTGTTTGTGCGCTGGTCTGACGTTTCACGTGAATCCGCACAAGAGGATCATTTGGAGCTTCGCAGTCCCCAAGCTCGCGAATCGTCACCCTCGGGCTTGACCCGAGGGCACTGCACTTATCGGACGCGCGGCAAGTGAAGAGCCCTCGGGTCAGGCCCGAGGGTGACGCCCTGTGGGTAAGCCAAGGCCGGCAACTACCCCAAAATATCCTTGCTCATCACCCGCTCAACGCCCGCTTCCGCCATATCCGACCAGGCCCGCTCCAACGACCCCGCATTGTCGATCGCCCGCGTCGCATCCTCGATGACAGTCACATCGAACCCAGCCGCCGCCCCATCGATGGCCGTCCAACCGACGCAGAAATCGGTCGCGAGACCCACCACATAGAGCCGGCCAACATCGCGTTCGCCCAGATATCCCGCCAGCCCCGTCAGGGTTTCGCGATCGGCTTCCTGGAAGCCGGAATAGCTATCGATCAGGCGGTTATAGCCCTTGCGGATGATCAGCTGGCCATGGGGGATGTCGAGATCGGCGGACAGGGCGGCGCCATGGCTATTCCACACGCAATGGTCCGGCCACAGTACCTGGGTGCCATAGGGCAGTTCGACGGTCTCGAACGGCGCCTTGCCGGGGTGCTGGCTGGCGAAGGAGATGTGATCGGCCGTGTGCCAGTCCTGGGTGAAGATCACGTTGGTGAAGCGCTTGGCCAGGGTATTGATCAGCGGCACAATCTCGTCGCCGCCTGTCACGGCAAGGCTGCCGCCGGGCAGGAAATCATACTGCATGTCGACGACGACCAGCACATCCCTGGTGGTGATCTCGATCGTCATCGTCCGTCTCCTTCAAACTTGACCCATTCGCCGCGGATCAAACCTCGCACCGAATTGCCCAGCCAGATTGCCTCGGCGTCTTCGAGATCGTCCAGTGTCAAAACCTGCTCGACAGCCTTGCCGGTGGCGATCAGCTCGGCCCGCATTGTGCCCGGCAGCAGGCCCGACGACAGCGGCGGCGTCAGCAGCACCCCGCTGCGCTCGACGAAGAGATTGGTGATCGACCCCTCGGTGAGTTCGCCGCGTTCGTTGCGGAACACCACCTCGTCGACGCCATGCGCGTCATGAGCCCGGATGCGCGGCTCGTCGTAGAAGGCGCGATTGGTCGTCTTATGGACGAGCCAAAGGCTTTGCGAATCAAGCCGTTCCGGCGCGATGGCGAAGCGGAACACAGCCGGATTAGGCGGCAGCGGCACTGATGTGACCGCCGGGCCGCTGTCATCCAGCGTCAGGCGAACCCGCATGCGGTCGGACTGGAATGCTTGGGCATGGAGCAGGGCGCTTACGGCCGCCCGGTCGAAGGTCAGCCCAAAATAGGTCGCCGAGGCCGCCATGCGATTCAGATGCCGGTCCAGCAGCGCAAAGCCGGAAGCCGGTTCCCACAGCATGGTTTCGATCAGCGTCACTTTCCGGGCGGGGTTAGCAAAGAAGGCCATCTTGAGCAGCGCCTCGCGATATTCGTCCTCGGCGGTGCTGTCAGCGACGATGCCGCCGCCAATGCCGATTTCGCCATGACCATCATTGCCGATCACCGCAGTGCGGATGGCGACGTTGAGCATCAGATCGCCACCGGGCGCGAAATAGCCGATCGAGCCGGTATAGACGCCGCGCGGGCCACCCTCCACCTCGTGGATGATCTCCATGGCGCGCAGTTTTGGCGCGCCGGTGATCGAGCCGCAGGGGAAGAGGTTGGCCAGCAGATCTGTGGTCGTGACGTCGGGCCGCCGCCGGGCAGTGATGCCCGAGGTCATGGTGTGGAGCGTCCGGTAGGTCTCAACCGTATAGAGGTCCGTCACCTTGACCGAGCCGATCTCGGCGATACGACCCAGGTCGTTGCGGAGCAGGTCGACGATCATCAGGTTTTCGGCACGGTTCTTTTCATCACCCGCCAGCGCCGCGCGACCGGCCTGGTCCTCGGTCAGGGTGCGCCCACGCTTGAGCGTGCCCTTCATCGGCCGCGCCGACAGCAGATTGTCGCGGCTGGCGACGAACAGCTCGGGCGAGCGCGACAATATCCACCGCGTGCCAGTATTGATCAGCGCGCCATAGGCCACGGGCTGCTGGCGGACGAGGTCGCGATACAGCGCGACCGGATCGCCCTCCAGCCTGAACCGCGCCCTGAAGGTGAGGTTGACCTGGTAGGTGTCGCCAGCGGCGATGAGACGTTCGACCCGATCGAAGGCATGCCGATACTGCTCAGGATCGACACTGGGCACGATGTCGAGGGCCCGACCAGTGCCGGTCCCGCTGCTATCCGCGAGATATCGCTCCGTCTCGTCAGTCGTCAGGCGCTGCGGCGCCTCATAGAGTCCGAGCCACAGCAAGGGCGTTTCGCCGGGCGGCGGCAGCCTATCGATCAGCCGCTCCTCGAACACAAAACCGAGCTCATAGGCCAGAAAGCCTGCGGCCCAGAGTCCACGGCTTTGCGCCCCCTCGAGTTGCGCCAGCGCCGACCTGGCCGCGGCTGCGTCATGGGCTACCAGAATCGCGCGCGGCGTAGCGAAGAGCAGGTTGTCCCCACCAGGGTTCAGCGTGTCATGCAACAATACGGTGCCGGGAGCGAACATGACGCGCTTCTAGGGCCTTGGCGCGTGAAATAAAAGCACCCGCCCGCTGCGCACCCCCTTGGATAAATTCCCCTGTGGCCTCTAATATGGCTTGGCGCATGAGCGCTTAAGAGGGACTTCCCATGAATACCTATATCAAGGGCGGCTTTGCTGCCCTTGCGCTGCTGGCCGGCGTGCTGCCAGCAGCCGCACAGACTGTCGAGTTCACGCTGATCAACAACAGCTCGGTATCGCTGCATTATTTCTATACGACGCCCAGCAATGAAGACAGCTGGGGCGAAGATCTGCTGGGTGCAGATGGCACGCTGGAGCCCGGTTACCAGGGCACCGTGACCATCGGCGACGGCTCCGACCAGTGTCTCTACGATTTCCGCTTCGAGAGCGGCGAAGGCGATCTGCTCGAAGTGCCGGAAGTCGATATCTGCTCACTCAGCAGCTACACGCTGACCGACTGATTCGCCTCGGGAGGGCCGGCGGACCGCCGGCCTTCGCCCCCTTGAACAGGGGTTGGAGCGGTATCTGCGGCATGCCACTCATCGGTTTCCGGCCAGCCTGGCCGAGACAATTGGGGACGCATCATGCATTTGCTCATCAAGAGCGGCATGGCGGCGTTGGTGCTTGCGGGCACCGTGCTGCCGGTTGCCGCGGAAGACGTCTACTTCACCCTGATCAACGAGAGCCGCCGGGACCTGCACTATTTCTATGCGGCGCCGTCCATCGAAGACTACTGGGGTCCCGACCTGCTGCGGGGCGGCCACACGCTACGCGCCGGTTACGAGGGCACGGTGACGATTGCCGACGATTCCACCGAATGCAATTACGACTTCAAGTTCGTGATGGAAGACGGCAGCGAGACCGTGGTCAGCCGCATCGATATCTGCGAGCTGGGCAGCTATACGATCTACGACTGAGCCCATTAGGCCGTCGTCGTCCCTCAGCCGGGCGAGACGGCCTCGCCATTGTAGACGCCAAGCGAAAATGTCAGCAGTCCGGGCAGAGGATTCCAAATGCCAGTTCTCATCCCCGCGCTTCTGAGCATGCGTGACGTCCAGACGTTGCAGCCCAGCAGCGCGTTGAAGCTGCCAACGCCCTCGAAGAACTTGTCGGTGGTACCAAAAGCGAAACCGTCAATGGGCTGAACTGAGCCGTTCGGGCGGGCAAAGCTGGCAGAAATCTCCGATAGCAAGTTGGCATAGGCGGCCTCGGTGATGGCGATGTCCGTTACGTCAGGGCTGCCTGGGACGATTTCGCCCAGCACATCGACATGCATGACTGAACTATCGATGGTCAGGGCACGGAATGTTGGCCCCGGCTTGATATCGGAAAGGCTGGGCGTCTCAAGGTAGAACGAGCGCCCACCCCAGCCGATCAGCAGCCACCGGGCATTGGGGTGGGTGATCGGTACCGTCGTATCAACGAGAAAGTCGAACACGGTTAGCGATTCCGGGTCGATCGGGATGGCGATATCGGTGTGCAGTGTGTTGGAAACGACGAGAATGTGCCTGGTCGGCGTTCTATCTTCATCGGAGAAAACCCAGGGGTTGGGGATCAGCGTGCCAAAGATCGCGAGCACGATCGGCACAACGATCACCACAAGGCACCAGAGCACCACGCGCCTTATGGTTTTCATCGCTAGACCCGCCCCAGAATCGCGCCGCTTTTCGAGCGCCTGCCAACTCAGAAAGCACAATCGGCTCCTGATGGCACGCCAATACCGTCAGCCGACGAATGGCGCCGCACGCCTATTGATGGCAATGTCGCAAACCCGCGGCAAATCTGCCCTTTGAGCGCTTGAAGCCACAAGGCGACCCCCCTATATAGCCAGCAAGCCCAGCAATGGGCGCATTCCAGTTGCAAGGAACCCGGCCCTTGCGGCCACGGGACTGCCTCGCGAGAGGGGTCTCATCATGGGTTTGCTGAAAGAGAGGCATGTATAATGGCTAAAGTCATCGGTATCGACCTGGGCACCACCAATAGCTGCGTTGCGGTTATGGACGGCTCCAACCCCAAGGTTATCGAAAACGCGGAAGGGGCGCGCACCACCCCCTCGATGGTCGCCTTCTCCAAGGACGGCGAGCGTCTTGTCGGCCAGCCGGCCAAGCGCCAGGCGGTCACCAACCCTGAGGGTACGCTGTTCGCAGTCAAGCGCCTGATCGGCCGTCGTTTCGACGACCAGGTCGTGTCCAAGGACAAGAACCTCGTCCCCTTCAAGATCATCAAGGCCGACAATGGCGACGCCTGGGTCGAAGCCTCGGGCGAAAAGTATTCGCCTTCGCAGGTTTCTGCGATGATCCTGCAGAAGATGAAGGAAACCGCTGAGTCCTATCTCGGTGAGACCGTCACCCAGGCCGTTATCACCGTTCCGGCCTACTTCAACGACAGCCAGCGCCAGGCCACCAAGGATGCAGGCAAGATTGCCGGCCTTGAAGTGCTGCGCATCATCAACGAGCCGACTGCTGCGGCGCTCGCCTATGGCCTCGACAAGAAGGCCGCCGGCACGATCGCGGTCTATGACCTTGGCGGCGGCACCTTCGACGTTTCCGTGCTCGAAATCGGCGATGGCGTCTTCGAAGTGAAGTCGACCAATGGCGACACGTTCCTCGGTGGCGAAGACTTCGACATGCGCCTCGTCGACTACTTTGCCGACGAGTTCAAGAAAGAGCAGGGCATCGACCTGCGCAACGACAAGCTGGCTCTGCAGCGCCTCAAGGAAGCTGCCGAAAAGGCCAAGATCGAACTGTCGAGCTCGACGCAGACCGAAATCAACCTGCCCTTCATCACCGCCGACGCGTCAGGCCCCAAGCACCTGACCCTCAAGCTCTCGCGCTCCAAGTTCGAGTCGCTGGTCGACGACCTGATTCAGAAGACGGTCGATCCCTGCAAGCAGGCGCTCAAGGATGCCGGCCTCACCGCCGCGCAGATCGATGAAGTCGTGCTGGTCGGCGGCATGAGCCGCATGCCCAAGGTGCAGGAAGTGGTCAAGCAACTGTTCGGCAAGGAGCCGCACAAGGGCGTCAATCCGGACGAAGTGGTGGCGCTTGGCGCTGCCATCCAGGCCGGCGTGCTGCAGGGCGACGTCAAGGACGTGCTGCTGCTCGACGTGACCCCGCTGAGCCTGGGCATCGAAACCCTGGGTGGCGTCTTCACCCGCCTGATCGATCGCAACACGACCATCCCGACCAAGAAGAGCCAGACCTTCTCGACCGCCGAAGACAGCCAGAGCGCCGTGACCATCCGCGTGTTCCAGGGCGAACGCGAAATGGCCGCCAACAACAAGCTGCTCGGCAATTTCGACCTGACTGGCATTCCGCCCGCACCGCGCGGCGTGCCGCAGATCGAAGTGACCTTCGACATCGATGCCAACGGCATCGTGCAGGTTTCGGCCAAGGATAAAGGCACCGGCAAGGAGCAGCAGATTCGCATCCAAGCCTCGGGTGGCCTTTCGGATGCCGACATCGAGAAGATGGTCAAGGAAGCCGAGCAGAACGCTGAATCGGACAAGAAGAAGCGCGAAGCCGTCGAAGCCAAGAACCAGGGCGAGAGCCTGATCCACTCGACCGAAAAGTCGCTCAAGGAATATGGCGACAAGGTTTCGGCCGAGGACAAGACCGCGATCGAAGCCGCGATCACTGACCTGCGCGCCGTGCTCGATGGCGAAGATGGCGACGTGATCAAGGAAAGGACCGATGCGCTGGCCCAGGCCGCGATGAAGCTGGGCGAGGCCATGTACAAGGCATCGCAGGCCGAAGCCGAAGCCAAGGCCAATGGCACCGACGATGAGGACGAAGACGACGTCGTCGACGCCGACTTCGAAGAGGTCAAGGACGACGAAGACAAGAAGTCGGCTTAAGCCACTTCTGGTTTGAGATTGAGGGGTCCGGTGGAAACACCGGGCCCTTTTTGTTTGTGGCGATGGCCGCCATGGTCTCCCACCCACCGGCCGTCATCCTCGGGCTTGACCCGAGGAAACTGCACTTACCAATCGCGCGGCAAGTGAAGAGCCCTCGGGTCAAGCCCGAGGGTGACGGCCGGTGTTTGAGGCAAGACAACTGATTCGCTTAGCATTCGCTATTGCGCGCCATATGCCGTAGGGTGCGCCATGAACATTCCAGACCCCCAGACCTTCACCGACCCCGAAAAGCTGCGCAAGCTGATGGCCAATGCCGTCCGCCTTGGCTACAACGACCTCGCTTTCGGTTGCCAGATGCGTATCGCCGAACTGGCGGGCGCCACCCACAATGCCGAGCTCAAGGACGATATCGAGCTCGCCTTCTGGACCGGCCTTGCCGCCGCCGAAGAATTCCGCACGGCGGACAATGGCCGCGTGACGCGCCTTGTCAAAATCCGCTCCAAGCATCGCCGCGTCGGCGCGCTGCGGGTGCTCTCCGACCAGATGATGGAAGAGGGCCTGTCTGACGGTTTCGAGAAGCTGGTGGCGCATGGCCGCAGCGATCTCACCGCCGAGGCCATCGTGCTGCGGCACGAGGAGCGCTTCAGCGTCGACGTGGTCAATGCCGCCCGAAAGAAGATGATGGACCATGGCGTCTCGATGAGCGAGACCGCGGCGGCTTAGGCCGTTTTACCTTGAGTCCAGCGCGTGTTGCTTGGCCATTCGAGCACAGCTCCCATGGCCTTCTCGCCTAAAATCGCTCCACTGGAGCGATTTTTCCTAACGGACGGCTCGAAGTTTCACGTGAATCCATGACGGCTCTGGAGCGATCCAGGGCCTTTTCTTTGCCCCGAAATGGGCTTGATTGAGCCCAACTGGCGGCCCGATTTGGGGCTCCAAGGGTGGATCATTCATCCAGCGGGGGCCCGCCATGACCGATTCCACCACCCAGCAACCTGACCAGACCGATTCCATCGGCCGTATTGCCGAGCTTATCAGCGGTGATCCGATGGCCCGGATCGATGCCGACATGAAGCACGTGCTCGATGCGCTGGGCGAACTGGGCGCACGACCGCTGGAGATTTCGATGCCCATCGCGGCCCGACGCCAGCCCAAGGCGGCCGATGTGGTGGCGGCGATCCTCGCCCGTCAGGGCCGCGAGGTTGTCGATGACGGTGTTGCCGCCGAGGACCTCGATATCGAGAATGGCGAGGGGACGCTTGCCAGCCGCATCTACCGGCCGGTTGGCCTGCTCAGCCGACTCAATCCTGTCATCCTCTATTTCCACGGCGGCGGCTTCGTCACCGGCAGCCTCGATACCCATGACGCCTCGGCCCGCGCCCTGGCCCGGCGCACCGGCGCTATCGTCATCTCGGTCGATTATCGCCTCGCGCCCGAGCACAAATTCCCCGCCGCACATGAGGATGCCTGGGCCGCCTGGACGTGGCTAACCCGGCAGGTGCGTGATCTCGGCGGCGATCCGCGACGGCTGGCCGTGGCCGGTGAGGATGCCGGGGCGAACCTGGCCGCTTATATCGCGCTCCGTGCCCGTGACGAGCACACCACCCAACCGGTGCATCAGCTGCTGGTCCACCCCATGGCCGGCACCGACATGACCACCGCCTCCTACGGCGAAACCCTGCGCGTGCAGCCGGTGGGCATGCCGGCCATGCGCTGGCGCTTCCGGCATCTGCTCGAAGACGAAGCAGCGCTGGCCGATCCGCGTCTCGATCTGGTGCATCGCGACGACCTTGCCGGGGTGGCGCCGGCCACCATTATCCTTGCCGATATCGACCCGCTGCGATCGGAAGGCGAAGCCCTTGCCGAGGCGCTGGAACAGGCCGGCGTCCCCGTCAATTGCTGGAGCTATGAAGGCGTGACGCAGGGCTTCTTCGGCCTGGGCCTGGTGGTCACCAAGGCGCTGTTTGCCCAATCAGACGCCGCTGAAGCGCTGGCCCGATCCTTTGGACCCAGCCGACGCAGCTAAGCCCTGCCAACAGCAATATTGAAGCTGACGCCTGCTCTTGCTACATGAGCGGCCAATGGTTTCGGTTCTTACGACCCCAGACCCCTTGCGGGGCGTGGGGTCGATTGCCATCTAGGGGCTAGGTTTTGGCGAGGCGCGCCACACGCGACTCGCGGCATTTGGAGACTTTCTTTTGGCGAAACGCGATTTCTACGAGGTGCTCGGCGTACAAAAGGACGCCGACGATGCGGCGCTCAAGAGCGCTTATCGCAAGCTCGCCATGCAGCACCATCCCGACCGTAACCACGGCAACACCGAGGCCGAGAACAAGTTCAAGGAACTGAGCGAGGCCTACGAAACGCTCAAGGACGGCCAGAAGCGCGCCGCCTACGACCGTTTCGGCCATGCCGCCTTCGAGAATGGCGGGGGTCGCCCTGGTTCCGGTGGCTTCGGCAATGACTTCAACTCCTCAATGTCCGATATCTTCGAGGACATTTTCGGCGATTTCATGGGTGGCCGTGGTCGCGGCGGCGGCGGTGCCGCCAAGCTGCGCGGCGCCGATCTGCGCTACAATCTTGAAATCAGTCTTGAAGAGAGCTTCGAGGGCCGCACCGTCGAGATCGACGTGCCGACTTTGGTCGGCTGTACGACTTGCGATGGCGCGGGCGCCAAACCCGGCACCGGCACCCATACCTGCCGCCAGTGCAACGGACACGGCAAGGTGCGCGCCGCCCAGGGCTTCTTCACCATCGAGCGCACCTGCCCGGTCTGCCAGGGCCGCGGCCAGATGATGGACCAGCCCTGCACCGATTGCGGTGGCCAGGGTCGGCGCCAGGAAAACCGCAAGCTCTCGGTCGATATTCCCAAGGGCATCGAAGACGGCACCCGTATTCGGCTCGCCAATGAAGGCGAGGCAGGCCTCCGCGGTGGCCCGCCGGGCGATCTCTATATCTTCATCTCGATCAAGCCGCACGACCTGTTCCAGCGCGACGGCGCCGATCTCTATGCCCGCGTGCCCATTGCCATGACGACAGCGGCGCTCGGCGGCGAGTTCGAGGTGCCGACGCTCGACAATGCCCGCGCCAAGGTGAAGGTCGCCGCCGGCACCCAGCCGGGCCAGCGTGTCCGACTCAAGGGCAAGGGCATGCCCGTCCTGCGCTCCAAGGATGTCGGCGATCTCTATGTCCAGCTCGACATCGAAACGCCACAGGCCCTGAGCCGCCGCCAGCGCGAGCTGCTGGAAGAGTTCCAGCGCATCACGACGGGCGAGACCAACCCGACATCGGACGGCTTTTTCGACAAGATCAAGAAGATGTTCGAGGCTTGAGCGCGTAGAAAAATCGCTCCAGTGGAGCGATTTTAGCGCTCAAGGCCATAAGGGCTACGCCCGAATGGCACGAACGCTCCGCACCCCACCAGCCGTCACCCTCGGGCCTGACCCGAGGGCTCTACACTTTTAGGACGTCCGTTAAGTACAACGCCCTCGGGTCGAGCCCGAGGGTGACGATCGAGTGTGTGTATCGGATTGCCGGAACGAATTAAGCCGCGTCTTGCGAACGTCGTGCGACCGGGGCACAGTCCGTTGAAACAACAGGACTTCCCATGCCCACCGCCCTCACGCTTTCCGGCTCCATCCGCAAAGGCTCCGTCAATCGCATGCTGCAGGCCCATATGGGCCGCAAGCTCGAAGCGGCCGGTGTCACAGTAAACGCCATCGACCTCGGCGATTTCCCCATGCCGATCTTCAACGAGGATCTTGAGCCGGACAACGTGCCAGAGGCCGCCGGCCGGCTGGCCGAACTGTGGCGCACGCATGATATCGTCTTCATCGCCACGCCCGAATATAATGGCGGCCTGCCGCCGCTGCTGGTCAACGCCCTGGCCTGGATCAGCCGGCAGAAGCCCAGCCCCTTCCGTCACCCTGTTATCGGCATTGGCGGCGTCAGCTCAGGAAAATACGGCACGACCTGGGCCCTGAGCCACCTGCGCGAATCGCTGAGCAAGGTGGGCGGGCTCGTCGTTCCCGGATTGCTTGGCATCGGCCCCGATGCCGAAGTCTTCGACGAGAAGGGCGATTTCATCGAACCGGCAATCATTCGCAAGGTCGACGCCATGGTGCATGACCTCACTCATATCACCCGGGGATAGTCGCGATGCGCGCCCTGTACGTGACCCACCCGCAAGTCAGGATGGACGCCAACGTACCGGTGCCGCTCTGGGGTCTTACCGAACTCGGTCGTCAGCGCGCCGAGGCCTTCGCCGCCTCCGGCGTCGTACCCAAGGGCGCGATGATCTTTTCCAGCCGCGAAACCAAGGCCATGGAGCTGGCCGACATCCTGGCCAAGGTCACCGGCACGCTCGTGCTGGCCGATCACCTGATGGGCGAGAACGATCGCAGCGCCACCGGCTTCCTGCCGCCGGAATTGTTCGAGGCCACCGCAGACCGCTTCTTCGCCGAACCGGAGCAAAGCGTCGATGGCTGGGAGCGCGCCGTCGATGCACAGGCGCGGATCGTGGATACCGTGACCACCGCCCTGGCCAGTGTGCCGCACGGTACACCCGCCATATTCTGCGGCCACGGCGCCGTCGGAACGCTGCTCAAATGCCATGTCGCCGGCCGGCCAATCTCCCGCAGCGAAGACCAAAGCCGCCACGCCGACCGCGGCGGCGGCAATTGTTTCGTCTTCGATCTGGCGGCCGGAAAGCTGCTCTGCGAGTGGACGGCGATGGAGCAATTCGCGCCGGGCTGGTTTGGCTAAGGTTGCGGCGCAGCCAAAATTGCTCTAGTCCCAGCCCAACATCGACATCGGAGGAAGACTCAATGGCTGGCCAGTTAATCGTGGGCCTCGACGTTTCGTCACGCGCTCGCGCCGAGGAGATCGTGACCTTACTCGATGGGCAGGTGGATTTCTTCAAGATCGGCTACCAGTGCTTCTACGGCGCCGATGGCTTCGCGCTGGGCAAGGAATTGCTCAAGGCGGGCAAGAAGGTGTTCTTCGATCTCAAGCTGCTCGACATCGACAACACAGTTGAAAAGGGCGTCGCGGCCATCGCCGAGACTGGCGCTACCATGCTGACCGTCCACGCCTATCCGCAATGCATGCGCGCCGCTGTGCGCGGCGCCGCCGGCTCCGAACTCTGCGTGCTGGGCGTATCGGTCCTCACCTCGATGGACGATGCCGACGTGGCCGAAGCCGGCTTTGCCCGCGATACGGCGGGCCTCGTCGCCCTGCGGGCGCAGCAGGCGCGCGATGCCGGGATCGGTGGTCTGGTCAGCTCGCCGCATGAGGCCACAATGGTGCGCACCATCATCGGCTCACATATGGCTATCGTCACGCCCGGCATCCGCCCAGCCGGTAGCGCGAGCGGCGACCAGAAGCGGATCATGGGCCCGGCCGAAGCGCTGGCTGCAGGCGCCAGCCACCTTGTGGTTGCCCGTCCGATCATCGAAGCGGCCGACCCTGCCGCTGCCGCCCGTGCCATCCTCAGCGAAATGAACACCGGAACCAGGTTCGCATGACCCGCTATTCTGCCTGCATCGACATGCTGTTCACGCGCGAGACGGCTGACGTCGCGCAGCGCATCCGCCTCGCCAAGGCGGCCTGCATGGATGCGGTGGAATTCTGGCTCTGGTCCAACAAGGATCTCAACGCCATCGAGGACGCGCTCAACGAAACCGGCTTGCCGCTGGCCGGCATCGTCGCCGAGCCCTTCGCTGAACTGACCCGCATCACTGATCACGATCGCTTTCTCGACGGCCTGGCCAAAAGCCTCGAGGTCGCCCAGCGCCTCGGCACCAAGGTGATGATCGCCCAGGCCGGGCCGGAGCTCGTGGGCATACCCCGCCAGCAGCAGCATGACGCATTGGTGGAGGCCATGGCGCGCTCGGCCGACGTGCTCAAGGGCTCGGGCGTGCGCCTGGCGCTGGAACCGCTCAACACGCTGGTCGACCACCAGGGCTATTACCTGCACCAGACGAGTGAAGGCCTCGACATCATCGACGCCGTCAACCGGCCTGAGATCGCACTGCTCTACGACCTCTATCATTCCATGGTCATGGGCGAGGGCGTGCCTGCCGTGACGCAGGGCCGTGTCGACCGCATCGCCCATATCCATATCGCCGACCATCCCGGCCGCAACCAGCCGGGCACCGGCCAGCTGCCGCTCAAGGCCAGCCTCGATTGGCTCGTGGCCAATGGCTATACCGGCTATGCCGGGCTCGAATTCAGGCCGACCGATGCGACCGTGCTGGCATTGGCAGAGACCCGCGCGGCGCTGGATTAGTGCCGCTCGATGATCTCGCTGATCAGCGCCTCGATATCTTCGCCGGCCTGGATGGCGATCTGACCATCCAGCAGCAGCACGGCCAACCCATGAACGCGAGCCCAGGCCGCCAGAGCTGCAATGCGACCAGTGCGGGTGTCGCCACCCGAAACATGCCTCAACGTCTGGAAGGCGACCTCGGCGGCCATGCGCAGTCCGGGCCGGTTGTCGCGCCGCACCGCTGGGGAAAACATCAGGCGGAACAAGGCGGCATTATTGAGCGCGAACAGCACATAGGTCTTGCCCATGGCGGAGAGCACGTCAGGCGGTTCGCTTGCCGCCACAGCCTCCATCGCCACCGTGAAGCGCTGAAATCCGGTGACAGCCAGCGCTTCGAGCAAGGCTGCCCGGCTGTCGAAATGCCGATACGGCGCCGCAGCCGACACACCAACCGCCCGCGCCAGGTCGCGCAGGCCGAGCCCGGCCTCGCCCTCGCGTTCCAGAATGACCAGCGCCGCTTCGAGCAGCGCACGACGCAGGTCACCGTGGTGATAGGGGGAATTCGACGATGTTGACATTGATCACATATGGTCCGATATATGTAAGCACTGATAACATGGAGCGTTGAGGGTTCCAAATGGATATCGACCTGATTCTCGCCTCGGCCCACCACCTGGCCGTCTTCGCGCTGGTGGGCCTGTTCGCTGCCGAATTCGCCATGTTGCGGCCCGGCCTTGCCGGTCCACGCATAAAGCAACTGACACAAATCGACGCTGCCTATGGTGCGGTGGCAGGCCTCGTCATCGTGGTCGGTATTGTCCGCGTCATCTTCGGCGCCGCCGGCTGGCAGTATTACGTCGGCAACCACATGTTCTGGGGCAAGATGGGCGCCTTCCTGATCATGGGCCTGCTCACCGTACCACCGACCCTGGCGTTCCGGCGCTGGCTCAAGGCGGCAGCTGCAGATGGCAGTTACGAAATCCCGGCCGCCGAAATCGCGACGAACCGACGCTTCATCCACCTGCAAGCCGCCATCCTGCTCTTCATCCCCATCTTCGCCGCCGCCATGGCGCGCGGCTATGGAAGCTAGACCCCCTTCGGCAACGGCGTCTTCGGCTCGAACCTGCACCATTCTGCGATCGCGCAACGCCAGCATTCAGGCTTCCGGGCCTTGCAGACATAGCGCCCGTGCAGGATCAGCCAGTGATGGGCGTGCAGCATATATGGCTGGGGGATCACCTTGAGCAGCGTCTGTTCCACTGCCAGCGGATTGGCACCCGGCGCCATGCCCGTGCGGTTGCCGACCCGGAACAGATGCGTGTCGACGGCAATCGTCGGTTGCTTGAACCAGATGTTCAGCACCACATTGGCCGTCTTGCGGCCGACACCGGGCAGGGCCTCCAGCGCTTCGCGATCCTCGGGCACCTCGCCGCCATGCAGGTCGATCAGCATCTGGCTGAGGGCAAACACGTTCCTGGCTTTGCCGCGATAGAGACCGATCGTCTTGATCAGGTCGGTGATCTGCTCGACCCCCAGAGCCACCATGGCCGGAGGGGAGGGCGCCAGTTCGAACAAACGCTTGGTCGCCTTGTTGACGCCGGCATCAGTCGCCTGCGCCGACAGCACCACCGCCACCAGCAGCGTAAAGGCGTTGACATAATCGAGTTCGCCCTTGGGCTCCGGTTCGATCTCGTGGAAGCGGGCGAAGATCGCCTCGATATCCGCCTTGGGCAGGGTCTTCACTTTTTTCGCCACAGCCATTCTCTCGACCCTGATTCTGCGCCTATAGTCAGTGTCGAAGAGTTCGCCATGCCAATGCAAGCCACAACCACGACGCCGCTGTTTTCGGCCCAACTCACGCCACACCGCTCGCTCGGCAAGCGCGGTGGCATGCTGTTGTTCGGCCTTGGCACATCCCTGGCCGTTCTGCCCGGCCTGGCCGTGGTGGCCGAACTGCCTTGGCTGCCTGTCATCGGCCTGATGCTGGCCGATATCGTCGCCATCGGCCTGACGCTGTTCCTGTCGCTACGGACGGGTCGGCGACGCGAGCAGATCACCGTCTGGTCCGACCAGATCGAATGGACAGCCACCAATGCCAAGGGCACCAAGGTGCTGCGCCGCTTCGACCCAAGGACGGTTCGCCTGCAGCTCGATCGTGACGCGGACGAGAAGACCACTACTATCCGCCTGCGCAACGGCAAGGACGAGCTCGAAGTCGGCGCGTTCCTCGCTGCCGACGACAAGTCGAGCTTCGCCAAGGCCCTCGGGACCGCCTTGCGCAAGGCCCGTGCCGCCTAGTCAAAACCGGGTCGCCTTGCCCCGACCCAATTCATAGATAGACACCCAACAGATGCATGACGCGGCGGGTGTTGCGATGAACCAGATGATCCCTATGAGCACGGCGACGGATTACGACACGATCCGCGCGGCTATCCGCTATCTCAGCGAGAACGGCCCCGACGAATCGGACCTGCCGCGCTTCGCGCGCTCGCTTGGCCTGACCGAGCGGCAGTTGACCGATCTCTTCCGCCGCTGGTGCGGCCTCAGCCCCAAAAGCTTCGCCCAGGCCGTGGCGCTCGACCATGCCAAGAGCCTGCTTCGCGCCAAGGAAAGCGTGCTCGACACCACCTATGAAGTCGGCCTCAGCTCGACCTCGCGGCTGCATGACCTGTTCGTCACCTACGAAGCCATGCCGCCCGGCGTATTTCGGGCCGGTGGCGAAGGGCTCGACATGATCTGGGGTGCTGCGCCGTCGCCCTTCGGCATGGCCGTGGTCACCGCCACCGAATATGGCATGTCCGGCCTCGGCTTTGCCGACGAGGAAACCACGATCGAGCAGGCCTTCGAGGATTTGGCCAACCGCTGGCCCAATGCCCGGTTTGTCCGTGACGACGCCCGCATCGCCCCGATGGTGGCCGAGGCCTTCGAACCCAGCCGCTGGTCGCCGGATCGACCGGTGCGGGTCGTACTGATCGGTACCGATTTCGAGGTCAAGGTATGGGAAACGCTGCTGAAGATTCCCTGCGGCAAGGCCACGACTTACCAAAGCGTCGCCAACCATATCGGCAAACCCACCGCCGCCCGCGCCGTCGGCGCCGCCGTGGGCAAGAACCCGATCAGCTTCGTCGTGCCCTGCCACCGCGTCGTGGGAACCTCAGGCGCCCTGACCGGTTACCACTGGGGCGTCCCACGCAAGCGGGCCATCCTGGGCTGGGAAGCCGGGGTCATCTCGGCAGCGCATTAGTTTCAAGTGAATCGGTGGGCAAGCGCCCCCACCTAACCTCCCCCTGAAGGGGGAGGGACTGATCGAGCATCTGGCATAATCGTGCCACGACCACCGCGCGGTCCCTCCCCCTTCAGGGGGAGGATAGGTGGGGGTGGGGCAACGAGCGCCGAAGCCTAAAGCTCCACCCGCTCCACCAGCTTCCCATCCGGGCCAATCCGGTACACGGTCGGCTGCCCGGTCCCGATTTCGCGCTTCAGTATTTCATCCGGCGTCAGGCCCTCGATCGCCATCACCATGGCGCGCAGCGAATTGCCATGCGCCGCCACCAGCACCGTCTTGCCGGCCTGCAGCAGCGGCACGATCTCGGCGTCGTAATAGGGCAGGGTGCGCGCGGCCGTGTCCTTGAGGCTTTCACCGCCCGGCGGGGGCACGTCGAACGACCGGCGCCAGATCAGCACCTGTTCCTCGCCCCATTTGGCGCGGGCGTCGTCCTTGTTGAGGCCACTGAGATCGCCATAGTCGCGCTCGTTGAGGGCGATGTTCCTGGTGATCGTCACGTTGAGGATACCCATCTCCTCCAGCATCAGGTCGAGCGTATGCTGGGCCCGGCGCAGGGCCGAGGTGTAGTAGAGATCGGGCACGATGCCGGCGGTCTTGAGCGCCTTGCCGGTGGCGCGGGCTTCTTCGATACCCTGGTCGGTGAGGTTGGGGTTGCGCCAGCCGGTGAAGAGGTTCTTGAGGTTCCACTCGCTTTGGCCGTGGCGCACGAGGATCAGGGTGCCGGTCATCATTGGGTCCTTTAGTTGAGGCCGAGAACGTCGTTCATCGAATACAGCCCGGGCGCCTGGTCGGCGGCCCAGAGGGCGGCGCGCGCGGCGCCGTTGGCAAAGATGGTGCGGTCTTCGGCCCGGTGATTGAGCTCGATCCGCTCGGACGGGCCGGCCAGGATCACCTGGTGGTCCCCGACCACCGTACCGCCGCGCAGGGTGGCAAAGCCAATCGTACCGGCCTCGCGCGGCCCGGTATGGCCATCGCGCACCCGCACAGAGTGATCGCGCAACGCAATCTGCCGTCCGGCGGCGGCAGCCTCGCCGAGTAGCAGAGCGGTGCCACTGGGCGCGTCGACCTTCTTGTTGTGATGCATCTCGACGATTTCGATGTCGTACTCAGCCAACACCGAAGCGGCCTTCCTGACAAGGCTGGCCAGCACGTTGACGCCCATCGAGAAGTTGCCCGACTTGACGACGATAGCGCCATTGCCGGCCGCGGTCGCGATGGCCGCATCATCGGCCTCCGAGCAGCCGGTCGTGCCGATGACATGTACCAGCCCCAGGCTCGCGGCCTTGGCGGCGAGGGCCACGCTGGCTGCCGGCGCGGTAAAATCGATCACCGCATCGGCGCCCTCAAGCGCCGCATCCATATCGTCGGAGATCACGACACCCAGCGCGGCGATGCCGGCATAGAGACCCGCATCCTGCCCGATGGCCGGCGTGCCGGGACGATCGACCGCCGCGTGGAGCTTGAGCGTCCGTGCATTGACCACGGCGCCATGCAAGGCAAGACCGGACAGCGCCGCGACGGCGCGGATATTGGCAGCGCCCATGCGCCCGCCGGCACCCGCCACCACGACCTTGAGTTCGCTCATCGCCCGTCTCTCCCGTTCGTTCCGGCTATAGCAGCGCCTTTGGCAAACGCCAACACCACTGCCCCATTGCCGTCAACATGATAGGGTCTCACGCAAAGCGCAGAACCAAGGACGCCGATTTGACCATCACCAACGCGCTGGCCGGCATCGCGGTGGACGACATCAACGATGCCATCGATTTCTACGAGCGCCTGTTCGGCCGCAAGCCCGACGCACGCCCGATCAACGATGTCGCCGAATGGAAGCTGCCCGGCGGCGGCTGGGTGCATGTCGCCACCGACGCCGACCGCGCCGGGGCCTCCACGCTGACACTCATCGTCGACGATCTCGCCGAGGAACTCGGCCGGCTGAGCCTGCACGGTCTGATGCCGGTCGCCAAATCCATGGGCGACTTCTTCAAAACGGCACGGTTTCGCGATCAGGACGGTAACACGATCACACTCAGCCAGCCGCAGCACGGGACTTACTAGTCCTCTGCTGCGCCCTCGTGGTTCGAGGCGCTGAAGAAGCGCACCTCACCATGAGGGCTGTTGTTGGATCGAGTATCAGTAGCCCTCATGGTGAGGTGCGAGCTCTTCGCGAGCCTCGAACCACGAGGGCGTGCTACCTAAACCCGCCGCAGCTGCACATCCTCGATCATATGGCTCTTGCCCTTCTTGAGGATCAGATCGGCTCGTCCCCGTGTTGGCAGCACATTGTCGAGCAGGTTGGGCAGGTTGATCGTCCGCCACACCATGCGGCCGAACTCACCTGCCTCGGCCTCGCTCATTTCGGCAAAGCGGCGGAAGAACGAGGTCGGGTCCTTGAACGCCGTCTCGCGCAGGCGAAAAAAGCGCTCCATGAACCAGTCTTCGAGATCATCATTGTCGGCGTCGATATAGATCGAGAAGTCGATGAAATCGGAGGCGAAGAGGATCGGCTTGCCGGTCTTAGGCAGCTCGCCTGGCTGCAGGATGTTGAGCCCCTCAACGATCAGAATGTCGGGCCGATCGATGACGATCTCGCCGCCCTCGACCACGTCATAGACCAGGTGCGAATAGACCGGCACTTTGACGCCGCCCTTGCCCGATTTGATATCGGACAGGAACTGCACGAAACGGGTGCGGTCATAGCTCTCGGGGAAACCCTTGCGCTCCATGATGCCGCGCTCGGCCAACACGGCATTGGGGTAGAGGAACCCGTCGGTGGTGACGAGATCGACTTTGGGGCTCGACGGCCAGCGCTGCAGCAGCGCCTGCAGGATACGCGCCGTCGTCGACTTACCCACCGCCACCGAGCCAGCCACGCCGATGATGAAGGGCACCTTCTGGTCGGGTGTTTCGAGGAAACGCGTCGACACATTGTGCAGGCCCTGGATGGCTTCCACATAGAAGCTGAGCAGGCGGGTCAGCGGCAGGTAGATTTCCTCCGCCTCTTCGAGCGAGATCGGATCGCTCAGCGTGCGCAGGCGCGACACGTCTTCGCGCGTCAGCGTCATCGGCTCGTCGGCGCGCAGCGCGCTCCATTGCTTCTTGGTGAACCGATGATAGGGCGCGAGAACGGGCGGACGCTTGGCCATCAGGTCTGCTCCGTCCGCGATGCCTTTTCGGCCAGGCCCGACTGGGCCGTGCGCGCATCGAGCTCGGCCATCACCTCGGCCAGCGGTATCTCGGCAGCCCGCAACACGACCAGCAGGTGATAGAGCAGGTCGGCGCTCTCCTTGACCAGCTCGGGCCGGTTGCCCGTCACCGCGGCGATGACGGCCTCGGTGGCTTCCTCACCGACCTTCTGCGCGCATTTCTCCATGCCGCGGGCAATCAGCTTGGCCGTGTAGCTCTCATCCGGCGACGCGGCAGCGCGGGTGGCGATGCGGGTTTCGAGGTCGTCGAGGGTCATGCGCGGTCCTTCCACACCCACGGGGTCATTCCGGCGAAAGGGTGACATCGGTGTTTGGGGCAGGCTTAAAGCAGAAAACGTCCGGCGGGTCACTACGACCTAAGCCGCCCGGTCCATCCGAACCGGCACGCCATGATCACGCAGATACTGCTTGGCCTGGGGAATGGTGAACGTCCCGAAGTGGAAGATCGACGCCGCCAACACGGCACTTGCATGGCCCTCCACCACGCCATCGACCAGATCCTGCAGCGAACCGACGCCGCCCGAGGCGATAACAGGCACTTCCACTGCGTCGGCAATCGCACGCGTCAGCTTGAGATCGAAGCCGGATTTGGTGCCGTCGCGGTCCATCGAGGTCACCAGCAATTCGCCGGCACCGCGCTCGACCAGCCGCACGGCAAATTCCACCGCATCGATACCCGTCGGCCGGCGTCCGCCATGGGTGTAGATTTCCCATTCACTTCGGTTGTCGCCACCCACGCGCCGGTCGAGCCGCTGCTTTGCGTCGACCGAGACGACGATGCATTGATTGCCGAACTTGTCGGCCGCTCGCGAAATGAAGTCCGGATCGTTCACCGCTGCCGAATTGATCGCCACCTTGTCGGCGCCGGCGAGCAGAAGCTTGCGGATATCCTCGATGCTCTTGACGCCGCCACCCACCGTCACCGGCATGAAGCAATGTTCTGCGGTCCTCGCCACCACATCGAAGATGGTGTCGCGGCCCTCGTGGCTGGCGGTGATGTCGAGGAAGGTCAGCTCGTCGGCGCCCGCTGCGTCATAGGCCATCGCGGCCTCGACCGGATCGCCAGCATCGCGCAGCGCTTCGAACTGCACGCCCTTGACCACACGGCCGCCCATGACGTCGAGGCAGGGAATGAGGCGGGTCTTGAGCGTCATTGACGAGGTTCCTTATTGGCTCCGAACCGCTGCATCACCGTCCGGAAGACGGTGAAAACCAGCGACATCAGCCACATGAAAAAGGCGAACAGCGCCACCAGCAGCGCCCAGGAGGGGAGCATATTGGTCAGCGCCGCATAGCCCAGAGCCAAGATGGGGACAATGGGGACCAGATACCACCACCAGACAACTCGGCGGATCATCACATGGCGCGGCGCAGCTGCCATCAGGCGGCCGCCTTCAGCATGGCGAGTGCTTCACGTGAATCAATCCGGCCGTCATAGAGCGCGCGACCGGAAATTGCGCCTTCCAGCACGGCCGCATCCGGCTGTGTCAGCCGCTCGATATCGGCCATTGAAGCGAGGCCACCCGAGGCGATGACCGGGATCGTGGTCGAGCGCGCCAGCTCCAGCGTCGAATCCCAGTTGATGCCAGCCAGCACGCCATCACGATCGATATCGGTATAGATGATCGCCGCCACGCCAGCGCCCTCGAAGCGCTTGGCCAGCTCGATGATCGAGAGCTGCGACGTCTCGGCCCAGCCCTCCACCGCCACCATGCCCTTGCGGGCATCGGTGCCGACAGCCACCCGGCCCGGCCATTTCCTGGCGGCCTCCTTAACCAGCGCCGGATCGCGCACCGCCACCGTGCCGAGGATGACACGGGCCAGCCCCTTGTCGAGCCAGCTCTCGATATGGTCCAGCGTGCGAATGCCACCGCCCAGCTGCACCGGAAACTTCACCGTCTTGAGGATGGCTTCCACGGCCGCGCCATTGACGCTCTCGCCGGCAAAGGCGCCGTTGAGGTCGACGACATGCAGATACTCAAAGCCCTGGTCCTCGAACGCCTTGGCCTGCGCCGCCGGGTTGTCGTTGAACACGGTGGCCTGATCCATGTCGCCCAACTTGAGCCGCACGCACTGGCCGTCCTTGAGATCGATGGCGGGAAACAGGATCACGGCGTCCACCTCAGGAAATTATCGATCAGCCGCAGCCCCAGCGCCTGGCTTTTTCGGGGTGGAACTGGGTGCCGAACATGTTGTCGCGGCCAACGCAGGCGGTGACCGAACCACCGTAGTCCGTCGTGGCCAGCAGCGTATCTGCGCTCTCAGTGACTAGGTGGTAGGAATGCACGAAATAAGCGTGCAGCCCGTCCGGACCATCCGGGATGCCTTCGAACAGCGGATGCGGCTTGGTCACTGAAATGGTGTTCCAGCCCATATGCGGAATTTTCAGCGCCGGATCGGACGGGGTGATTTTCTGCACCGCGCCGGGGATCCAGCCCAGGCCCGGCGTCACGATCTTCTCGCGACCCTCGGACGCCATCAGCTGCATGCCGACGCAGACGCCGAGGAAGGGCACGCCGCCACGGATGACGCGCTCTTCGAGCACATCGACCATGCCGGGCACAGCATCGAGCCCGGCCTTGCAATCGGCAAAGGCGCCGACGCCGGGCAGCATGATGCGGTCGGCAATACGCACGCGCTCGGGATCGGCGGTGACTTCCACGGTAATACCGCCCAGCCCATTGGCCATGCGCTCGAAGGCCTTCGCAGCCGAGTGCAGATTGCCGGCGCCGTAGTCGATGATGGTGACCAGACTCATCGCAGCGCCTCCAGTTGCGCCAGATCGGCGCTGGCAGCAACGCGATCGCCCCGCGGGCTCCAACCGCGCCATTGCAAGGCATGGCGACGGAGACCGGGCGCGGCAAAGCCGAGCCAGATGGCGGTGAGCAGGTAAAGCGCAAAGGTCGCCGCGTCGCCGATATAGCCAGACAGCACCATTAGCGCCACGACGCTGACCAACCACGCCACCAATTCAAGCCAGAGCCCGTGTCGCAGCAGGAACAGCGGCGGCAGCAACGCGGCGAAGCCGGAGAATTTCTCCGGCACAACCGCCGGCAGATCGCGCCTGCCAGGCTTCGGATCAAAAATGGCGTAGAGGGTCATGGCGGCTTCCTTGCCGGTGCGGACCGAGTTGAGGCAGGACTTAGAGGAATTTTGGCGCGGGTGGAAGGGCAGTGCCACGCCCTCGTGGTTCGAGGCGCTGAAGAAGCGCACCTCACCATGAGGGCTACTCTTTGCTCGGTGTCTCAACAGCCCTCATGGTGAGGTGGGAGCGTAGCGACCCTCGAACCACGAGGGCGTGCCACGAAACCTACAGCGTACCCTTGGTGCTGGGCACCCGATCACCAACACGCGGATCGATCTCGACGGCCTCGCGCAAAGCCCGCGCCACCGCCTTGAACATCGACTCGGCCAGATGGTGGTTGTTGTCGAAGTAGAAGTTCTCGATATGCAGCGTGATGCCGGCATTGATGGCCAGCGCCTGGAAGAATTCTCGGAACAGCTCGGTGTCGATCTCGCCGATCTTGTTCTGGCTGAACTCCGCCTTGAACACAAGAAACGCGCGGCCGGACACATCCAGCGCAGCCCGCGTCAACGTGCCGTCCATCGGTAGGTCGCAGGAGGCGTAGCGGCGGATGCCCTTCTTGTCCCCCAAAGCCTGCTTGATGGCCTGGCCCAGCGCGATACCCACATCCTCCACCGTGTGGTGGAAGTCGATATGCAGGTCGCCCTTGCAGGTCACGTCCATGTCGATGAGCGAATGGCGGCTGAGCTGATCCAGCATGTGATCGAAGAAGCCGACGCCCGATTTCATGCTGTGCGCGCCTGACCCGTCGAGATTGATCGAGACGGAAATCTCGGTCTCGTTGGTCTTGCGGGCGATGGTGGCGGTACGCATGGCGGTCTCCGGAGATACGGCGGCTCAGTAGCAGATAGGCATGATCGCGTGAAGATTGCGTTGCGCGGCACTGCGGCGCGAAAAACTTATCCCCGCCCGCCAGGGCCTGCGCCATACTCGTTGCATTCCCGCACAATACTGCGCGGTCGCGACGAACGGTCGTGTGCGGGGATGCCGGTGGGATCGGAGTCGTCCGATCCGGCAGGGGAAACCCGGCAGCTGCGCTTGCGATACAGCGTACCTGGTCCGAACCTGCCCAAAATGCCGGCGCGATGGCGAGGCCCTTGCCTCATTTTGTTTGCGGACGACCCGCACCGGGGCAATGGCCTCGCCATCCGAGCAGTTCACTCCGGAGGCCTGGCGGGCCGTCCGGCGCTTCGTCGCGCATTGCATTCCGGAAAGAGCCTCCTAAATATCAGCGAACAGTTCTGGAGTATCTCCCCCAATGAGTGACAGCAATTTCCCCTTGTGGCACGGGACGACGATCGTCTCCGTGCGCAAGGGCAACAAGGTCGTGGTGGCCGGCGATGGCCAGGTGTCCATGGGCCCCACCGTGATGAAGCACACCGCCAAGAAGGTTCGGCGCCTCGCGGGCGGCAAGGTGATTGGCGGCTTTGCCGGTTCGACCGCCGACGCCTTCACCCTCTTCGAACGCCTCGAAGCAAAACTTGAACAGTATCCCGACCAGCTGATGCGGGCCGCCGTCGAGCTGGCCAAGGACTGGCGCACCGATCGCTACCTGCGCAAGCTCGAAGCCATGATGATCGTGGCCGACAAGACCGACACGCTGGTGCTGACCGGCACCGGCGACGTGCTGACGCCAGACCATGGCGTCATCGCCATCGGCTCGGGCGGCAACTATGCCCATTCGGCGGCTTTGGCCCTGCATCAGGCGACCGAGCTCGACGCCGAGGACATTGCCCGCCGCGCCATGAAGATCGCCGAAGAGATCTGCGTCTACACCAATGGCAATGTCACGCTCGAAACCATCGAGCTCGACGCGTGAGCTATTCGATCCGCCGGCTGACCCGCAATGACGTCGACGCCTATCGCGCCACGCGCCTCGAGGCGCTGATCAACCACCCAGAATCCTACGGCACCTCCCCGGAGGCATTCTCGGCGCGAACCGATGAGACGCTGGTCACGCAGTTGACCAACCTGACCTATTTCGGTGTCATCACCGATAGCGGCGATCTGGCTGGCATAGCCGCCTTCGCTATCGATGATGGCGAGCGGGAACGGCACCGCGGTTGGGTGATGCAGGTCTATCTCAAGCCTGCTCTGCGCGGTACCGGCGCGGCCCTCGCCTTGCTCGAGGCGGTTGCCGAACATGCTCGTGCGCATGTGATCCAGGTCCATCTGATGGTCGGTGCCCACAATGCGCCGGCTATCCGGCTCTACGAAAAGGCGGGGTTCAAAACCTATGGCACCGACCCCCGCTGCCTCCTCGTGAACGGTCGATATATCGACGAACACATGATGGTGCGCTTCCTCGATGAGGCACCAGGAAAGACAAGAAGATGACTGAGACCAATTTTTCCCCGCGCGAGATCGTTTCCGAGCTCGACCGCAATATTGTCGGCCAGCATGACGCCAAGCGCGCTGTGGCCGTGGCTTTGCGCAATCGCTGGCGCCGCCAGCAGCTCGGCCCCGAAATGCGCCGCGAGGTGACGCCCAAGAATATCCTGATGATCGGGCCAACCGGCGTCGGCAAGACCGAGATTGCCCGGCGTCTTGCTCGTCTGGCGCAAGCGCCCTTCATCAAGGTGGAAGCCACCAAATTCACCGAAGTGGGCTATGTCGGCCGCGATGTCGAACAGATCATCCGCGACCTGGTGGAGGCCGGCATTGCCCTGCTGCGCGACAAGCGCCGCGCCGATGTGCAGGCCCAGGCGCACCAGAATGCGGAAAACCGTGTGCTCGACGCGCTGGTCGGCCAGTCGGCCGCGCCCTCGACCCGTGATTCCTTCCGCAAGAAGCTGCGCGCCAACGAACTGGACGACAGCGAGATCGAAATCGAGATGCAGCCCTCGCCCAATACCGGCGGTTTTGAAATCCCCGGCATGCCCAATGGCGGCATCGGCATGATCAACCTCAGTGACATGTTCAAGTCGGCGATGGGCGGCCGCGGCGTCAAGCGCAAGATCAAGGTCAAGGACGCCTACGAGCCGCTGATCGCCGAGGAAGCCGACAAGCTGCTCGACCAGGAACAGCTCAAGACCGAGGCCATCGAGCTGGTGGAGAACCACGGCATCGTCTTCATCGACGAGATCGACAAGGTCGCCCAGCGCGATGGCGGTGCCCAGGGCGGTCCGTCGCGCGAAGGCGTGCAACGAGACCTCCTGCCGCTGATCGAAGGCACGACGGTTTCGACCAAGCATGGCCCGGTCAAGACCGACCATATCCTGTTCATCGCCTCGGGCGCCTTCCACGTCAGCAAGCCAAGCGACCTCTTGCCCGAACTGCAGGGCCGGCTCCCGATCCGGGTCGAGCTCAAGGCGCTGACCCGCGAGGATTTTATCCGCATCCTCAACGACACCGAGGCGAGCCTGATCAAGCAGTATGTCGCCCTGATGGGGACCGAGGGCGTGACCCTCGATTTCACCCAGGACGCGATCGAGGCCATCGCCGACGCGGCGGTCAAGGTCAACAACTCAGTCGAAAACATCGGCGCCCGCCGCCTGCAGACCGTGATGGAGCGGCTGGTGGAAGACATCAGCTTCGAAGCCCCGGACAAGCAGGGCCAGACCATCACCATCGATGCCGCGTTTGTCGCGGAGAAGGTGGGGGTATTGGCGGCTGACCAGGACCTGAGCAAGTTTGTGCTCTAGCCAAGGCCCAACCCACCCACCGTGTCACCCCGGCCTTGAGCCGGGGCCCATCCTGCAATTTCTTCGATCGGCATCAATGGGCCTGCGAACCACCTGACGGCGGTGGCACAATCTCAGGATGGATCCCGGCTCAAGGCCGGGATGACACCGAGTTTGATTACGTCCGGTCTTAGCCAGCGGCTAGGCGCGTGGCTTGCCCGACCGACGAACCACTTCGTTGAGCAGGAATTTGAGGTCTTCGGCATCGAGCTTGCCGATATCGGCCGCCAGCCGGTTGCTGAGTTCGGTGGCCTCAGGCGCCAAGCCGCCAGTATCGATCGTCACCTTGGGGTCGCTCATCTCGGCCAGCCGCTGCAGCTCCTCCGCCTCGTCCCAGATGACGTTGAAGAAGGCGATCATGCGGTGCAGCAGGAAGCCGGTGGGTTTGCCGCGCTTGCCGTGTTCGAGGGCAGAGAGGTAGGCGCTCGACACGTTGAGCGCCGCCGCCATCTCCTTGAGCGAGATACCGCGCGCCTCGCGCAGTTCGCGGATTTTTGCACCAAGCGGGGTCATAGCCGTCGCAGGCGCACATACCACGCCCCCTCACCACCATGACCGCGCGCCGCCACGCTCCAGCCCGAGACCATCGGCGACAGGCTTGGCTCGTTGAGCCAGATCGGCAGCATGGTGCGCAGCACGCCGCGCTCGGTCATGGCCGCGATATAGTCATTGTCGGTCTTGAGTCCCTTGCCCGTGATGACCAGTACGGTGCGGTCACCCCGATTGAACCGGGCATGGATGAAGCCATGGAGGGCAGAACGCGCCTCGTTCTGTGTCATGCCATGCAGGTCGATCCGTCCATCGATCTCGATACGCCCGCGGCCCACCTTCTTGCGAATCGCCGGATCGACGGCGCGTTCGGGCAGGTTGGCGGAGGGGAGGGGCGCCTGGTAGGGCGGCAGGAAGGGTTTGCGCGGCGCCTGGCGCTTGGGCGGGGCCTTGGTGACCGCCACCGACGGCGGTTCCTCAACCGGCAGCGGCAAGGGCACATTGCCCATTTTGAGCAGGCCCTTGCGCCGCAACGGATCGATCGTCGATGCGACGGCCGTCCACAGGTGGAAGTCGTGCGGCAGGCGTTTGGGATCGCGCTTGGACATGCTGATGCGCCGAAGGCCTGCCTTTGCCGGTCAGTCGAGCTGGCTGGTGGTCACGACCTTCCAGTTCGGATCGCGCGACTTGGGATTGCGCGCAAACGTCCACTCGTCCGCGATAGTCTGCACCTGATCGGCATTGCCATCGACCAGATTGCCATCCTTGTCCCGGGTGGCCGAAACCACCTCGGCGTGGAAACGCACGGTGACCAGCACGTTCTTCTTGTCGTATTCGGCATCGGAGAATTCGATCTTGGGCAGGCCAACAAAGGTGAAATCTATCTTCTGGCCCGCCGCTTCGCGATCAGCGATAGCGCGTTGGAAACCTTCGAACACGTCCTTTTCGAGCAGGTTCTTGAGCGTCTGGCGATCGCCCTCGGCAAAAGCCGTGACGATCATCTCATAGGCCTGCTTGGCGCCATCGAGGAAGCTCTTGGGGGAGAAGCCCGGATCAGCCTCGGCGACGGTCTTGAAGCCGGCAGCCAGCTCCGGGTTGCCCTTGGAGAATTGCTCGATCTCGGCTTCGAGCTTGCGATTGCGCAGATCGTCGCTCAGCTCGGGGTTGCCGGCGCCGCGCGGACGCAGTGGCACGACCGTATCTTCGGCCTGGGCCGCCTCGGCGGGCTTGCGCCGTTCGACCGGTGGCCGCTCATTGCCGGTCCTCGTCCCCAGCACGCCGCGCAGACGAAACAGCACGAAAACCGCTACGGCAATCACGATGAGGGTCGGCAGATCGAAAAAGTCTTCCATTGGGCAATGCACCTTACCGTCGGCTAATAGTCGACAAATGTCGCTGGGACGCTCGTTGAGCGTTCGATTTGACCTATATATAGGGAAAGCCTCACCCCAAAACCAGTTCACGTTGGGGCGAGACGCGTTTTGCCGCGCCTGCCGCGAGAAGGAAACCTGACCTTGGCACGATATTTTGCCTTCGGCCTCATACTGTTGCCGATTATCGAGATCGCAATCTTCATCAAAGTGGGCCAGACGATCGGCCTGTTCCCCACTCTGGGGCTGGTGATCGGCGCTGCCGTGTTGGGCGGATTGCTGCTGCGGCAGCAGGGCCTGTCGGTCCTGACGCAGTTGCGCAGCAACGTCAATTCCGGTCGCATGCCGGGCAAGACCATTGCCGATGCGATGATGATCGGCCTGGCCTCGATCTTCCTGGTCCTGCCGGGATTTCTTAGCGATATCGTAGCCTTGGCCTTGCTGGTGCCGCCGGTGCGGAGCTGGATTTATTCAACGTTGGCCAGTCGGGTCACCGTCGTGGATACGACAAGCTACCGCCGCCAGGCGTCTCCGGACGATCCGCGCGTCGGTGGACCCGGCACCATCGATCTGGACGAAGACGACTATCGCCCGCAGTAACCGTCCCACCGGGGCCGCGCTTGTGGCTTCAGGGCAAAGATGTTAGCCAGCGCCAACGCTTTTTTCGGCAAAGGATCCGAATATGTCTGACGAGACCCAGGGCGGCGCAGCCGCCCAGGCCACTGCACCCTCGATGAATATGGTTGGCCAGTATATCCGCGACCTCTCCTTCGAGAATCCGGGCGCGCCGGGCTCGATCATGGCAGGCGGTGGCAATCCGGCCTTCAACGTCTCGATCTCGGTCGGCGTCAAGAAGCAGGCTGACGACATCTATGCCGTCGAGCTGACGCTCAACGCCAAGGCCAACCGCGAAGCCGTGGTGCTGTTCAACGTCGAGCTGGTCTATGGCGGCGTCTTCCGCCTCAAGAACGTGCCCGAAGCCCAGCTCAGCGCGCTGCTGATGATCGAGTGCCCACGGCTGATCTTCCCGTTCGCGCGCCAGGTGCTCGCCAGCGTCACCCAGCAAGGCGGTTTCCCGCCGCTGATGATGGAACCGGTCGATTTCGCCGCGATCTATCGCCAGAACCTGGCCAAGCTTGCCGCGCAACAGGGCGGCGCTCCGCTGGTCGCCCCTACGGGCGAGGGCAGCGACAAGCCGAACTGATCTAGTAGGTCTGATAAGACAAAGCCCCGGACATGCGCCGGGGCTTTTTCATTGCGCGGCGACGTTATCCCCGCCGCCCATGACGTCGGCATACTTGGCCCAGATCGATTCAGGACCCAAGGTCGCCACCAGCTTTTCATGCGCAGCAAATTCATCGGCCAGGAGCCGCGACGGCAGCGGTACCGGACGGCGGGCCGCCACGATGCGGGTCGCGATGGCATCGGCCCCCGACACCCGCGTCTCGGCGATCAGCGCCAGGCTCACCTGCTTGCCGCCGATGAGCTCGAGATAGACCTCGGCCAGGATCTCGCTGTCGAGCAAAGCGCCGTGCAGGGTGCGGCGCGAATTGTCGATGCCGTAATGCTTGCACAAGGCGTCGAGGCTGACGCGGGCGCCCGGATGCTTGTCGCGTGCCAGCATCACTGTATCGATGACCGGGTTGCCTAGCGGCCGATGCCCGGCGCGCTCCAGTTCGGCATTGAGGAAGCCGATATCGAAGGCGGCATTGTGGATGATCAGCGGCGCATCGCCGATGAAATCGAGAAAGTCTGCAGTCACTGCCTTGAACAGCGGCTTGTCGGCGAGGAAGTCTTCGCTCAGCCCGTGCACCCGGAACGCTTCTTCGGGCATCGAGCGCTGCGGGTTGATATAGACGTGGTAGTGGCGACCGGATGGAATGTGGTTGATCAGTTCCACGCAGCCGATTTCAACCAGCCGATCGCCCATGGCGGGCGACAGGCCGGTGGTTTCGGTATCGAGGACGATCTCGCGATTCAAATCTTTGGCCCTTTGGCTCGGATGCTGGCGACCAGCGCGGCGACCATGTCGACCGTCTTTGCCAGTGGCATGCCGGTATCGAACAGATAGGTGGCCCGAGCCTTCTTTTCCGCCTGCGGGAGCTGCCGGGCAAGGATGGTATCAAGCTTTTCCCCGCTCATTCCCGGCCGAGCCAAGGCGCGCTGGCGCTGGATGGCCTCATCGACCCAGGTGACGCCGATAGCATCGAAGCCATAGTCATAGCCGCTTTCGAACAGCAGCGGCACTTCCACCACCGCCAGCGCATGCCCGGCGGCCTCGGCCTCATCCATGAACCGGGCAATGCGGGCCCGCACCAGCGGGTGCACGACAGCCTCGAGGCGCTTGAAACCGGCAGGGTCGGCAGCGAGCTTCTGCGACAGCAGCGCCTTGTCGATGACGCCGCCACTGGCCACGCCCGGAAACAGGGCCTCGACCGGCGCGACGGCCTCGCCAGCATAGAGTTCAGCCACCGCCGCATCGGCCGAGAAGATCGGGACCCCTAGGTCGGCAAAGGCCTTGAGCACGGTGGTCTTGCCTGTCGCGATCGAGCCCGTCATGCCGATGCGCCACATGCTCAATGCCCCAGCGTGGCTTCGACGCAGGCCCGCAATTGCGCCGTGACGGTTGGCCTTACGCCGAACCAGGCCTCAAAGCCCGGCACAGCCTGATGCAGCAACATACCCAAGCCGTCGACCGTGCGCAGGCCGGCGGCCTTGGCGTCGGCCAAGAGTGGCGTTTCGAGCGGCGCATAGACGATGTCGGTGACCAGTGTTCCCTTGTCCAATAGCGACAGGTCAAGCCAGTCGAATCGGCTGCCATGCATGCCGATCGAGCTGGTATTGACCACAAGGCCAATGCGCGGCGCCAGTTCGGGGAAGGCATCAAAACCATGCGCTTCGAATGGACCATCGATATCGTCGACCAGCGCCTGGGCGTTGGCGAGCGTGCGGTTGAGCACATGCACCTTGCCGCCGTCGCGCCGCCGCAGCGCCACCAGCACGGCCCGCGCCGCACCGCCGGCGCCGATGATCAAGGCATCGTTGGGGCCATCGGACCAACCGGGCGCACCGGCATCGAGGTTGCCCAGAAACCCGAGATAGTCAGTGTTGGTGCCCAGCACCTGGCCGTCGCGCACCACCAGCGTGTTGACCGCACCGATGGTCCGGGCCAGCGGATCGACCTCGTCGCAGAGCGCGAACACGGCTTCCTTATGGGGAATGGTCACGTTGCCACCGGCAAACTCGCCCGTCCGTAGCCGCGCAAAGAAGGCCGGTAGCTCGTCAGGCGTCACGTCGATCGCTTCGTAGCTGCCATCAATGCCGTGTTCGGCCAGCCAGGTGCCGTGGATCAGCGGCGAGCGGGAATGGTTGATGGGGTGGCCAATAACGAAGGCTTTGGTGGTCACGTGAGCGTCTCGGGGGCGATGTCGCGCAAAGCCGCCAGGAGCGGCAACAGCGGCAGGCCCAGAATAGTGAAATAGTCGCCGATGACGGTCTCGAACAGACGGATGGACGGGCCTTCGAGCCTATAGCCGCCAACAGCTTCGAGGATAGCATCGCCCTCGCGCGCCAGCACCTCGTCGCGCTCGGCATCGGAAAAGTCGCGCATCGTCAGCTCGGCAGTCTGGACATCGGACCACAGCATCAGATCGTCCCGCACCAGCGTCACCGCGGCATGGAGCCTATGGGTCTTGCCGCGCAGGCGATCGAGCTGCACCACAGCTGCCGCCCGATCTGCCGGCTTGTGCAAAAGCTCGGTACCCAGACTCAAAGTCTGGTCGGCACCGATAATGATTGCGCCAGGATATGCGAAGGCGACGGCTGCAGCCTTCCGTTGTGCCAGCAGCAGGGCAACGTCGCGCCCATCGCCACCGGCGTCGATCGCGGCGATTTCCAGCGCGCGCTCGTCTATGCTGGCCGGCTCGGCGGTAAAGGCCAGTCCGGCCTGCTGCAGCAAGGCTTTACGGGTGTTGCTCTTGGATGCGAGGATCAGCATGACTGAGATGTTTTCCACACTGTCATCCACAGCTCAAGCCCAAGCTGTGACAATGACTCATGACTTTTGCCGAATGCCAAACTTGTTCGACTTGGTTACCAAATCATTAACAGTCGGACTCGCCGGGAGAGAGGCGGCAGGCGATGGATAGGTCTGGGGAAAACCATTCGCGACGATAACGACATCGCCAAGCGGTTTTGCACAGCCGAGTCCGAATCGTTGACTCCGGAGTCGCCTCGTTAAGGCTTCGTTAACCATTCAGATTGACCCAGTGGCGGAGACTGTCCCCACTGCCGTTAACGCTCCATTTACCATATGCCTGCGCCGTTGTGCCGCCATGAGGGCGATTGTGGACGGCCGTGAATTGGCTCAAAACACCGCCATGATAATACAAATACCAAGTCAGAAAGACTCTTTTGGGGTTTGGAAGGGAAGGGTAACGTGACCCACAAGCCTCTGCTCGCGACGGTGCTCGGCGAACGTCAGGAGCGACCGCCGATCTGGATCATGCGCCAGGCGGGTCGCTATCTGCCTGAATATCGCGAGACCCGCACCAAGGCGAAGAACTTCCTCGAGCTCTGCTACACGCCAGATCTCGCCGTCGAAGTCTCGCTGCAGCCGCTGCGCCGTTTCGATCTGGATGCAGCTATCCTGTTCTCCGACATCCTGGTCATTCCCGATGCCCTGGGCCAATCGGTTCGCTTCGAAACCGGCGAGGGGCCCATCCTTGATCCGGTGAGCGTTGCAAGCATCTCCGGGCTGGGGAAGGAGAAGGATCCGCTGGAGCATCTCGCGCCGGTCCTGGAGACCGTACGGCGATTGCGGGCGGCCATCGCCCCGGCACAGACGCTGATCGGCTTCTGTGGCTCTCCCTGGACCGTGGCGACCTATATGATCGGCGGTCGGGGCTCGACGGATCAGGCGGCGGCGCGGTTGTTTGCCCTGCGCCACCAGGAAGCCTTTACGGCGCTGATCGATGTGCTGGTCCAAACCAGCGTCAACTATCTGGTGGCGCAGCTTGAAGCTGGCGCCGATGTGGTGCAGCTGTTCGAAAGCTGGGCGCTCAATCTCGACGACGACGCCTTTACCAGCCACGTCATCGAACCCAATCGCCGGATTGTCGAAGGTGTGCGGGCGCGCATTCCCGATGCGCCGATCATCGGCTTTCCCCGCGGCGCGGCCGGCAATCTGGCGCGCTATGCTGCCGAGACTGGCGTCAACGCGCTGGGCCTCGATTATGCCACGCCGCTCGACTTCGCCCGGACCTTGTCCCCGCATCTGCCGGTGCAAGGTAATCTCGATCCGTTACGTCTAGTGGCCGGTGGCGCACAGATGGATGCGCGAATAGACGCGATCATTGCCAGCTTTGCCGACCGGCCCCACATCTTCAATCTGGGCCATGGCATCGTGCCAGAAACCCCGATCGAGCATGTTGCCCGCCTGGTCAACCGGGTGAAGAACGGCTAGTGCCGACGGACTGTTGAGGAGTTCGAGACGTGTATGAATGGGTCAAGGCGCTGCATGTCATCTCGGTCATCGCCTGGATGGCCGGGATGATGTATCTGCCGCGTCTCTTCGTCTATCACGCCCAATCCGAGCTGGGGTCGGACAAGTCCGAGACCTTCAAGGTGATGGAGCGCAAGCTCTATCGCGGCATCATCACGCCAGCGATGGTCGCGACCTGGATCTTCGGCCTGTGGCTGGCCTTCGGCTTCGGCATCGTTGATTTCTCGATGGGCTGGATGTGGCTCAAGGCGGCGATGGTGCTGGCACTATCAGGCGTCCACGGCTGGTATGGCGGGCTGATGCGCAAATTCCAGAACGACCAGAATACCAGGCCACACACTTTTTATCGTGCCATCAACGAGATACCGTTTGTGATCGCCATCATCATCGTCATAGCGGTGATCGTGAAACCGTTCTGACGGGGCTGTTTCACGTGAATCTGCGCAGTCGGCGGTGGTTTCGTCCTTGAAACTAACGCCGGTTCGCGCTACATGCCTCGTAACGCATCCCAATCTAGAGCTGACCTCCCCGGTCGCTGCGCGGTGCCTACCCCTCCCAAATATATCGCCTCAGACGACGATTACAGTTTCCCAATAGGGTCTCCCGCTACATGCAGAATATGAAGCTCAGCGAGCTCAAGGCCAAATCACCGGCCGAACTCCTGGTGTTCGCTGAAGAACACGAGGTCGAGAACGCCTCGACCATGCGCAAACAGGAATTGATGTTTGCCATCCTCAAGGAACTGGCCGCCCAGGAAGTGGACATTACCGGCGAAGGCGTCGTTGAAGTCCTGCCTGACGGTTTTGGTTTCCTGCGCTCCCCGGACGCAAACTATCTTCCGGGCCCTGACGACATCTATGTCAGCCCATCCCAGATTCGCCGCTTCGGTCTCCGCACCGGCGACACGGTCGAAGGCCAGATCCGGTCTCCCAAGGATGGCGAGCGCTATTTTGCGCTGCTCAAGGTCAACACCATCAATTTCGAAGATCCCGAGGCGGTTCGCCACAAGGTCAACTTCGACAATCTCACCCCGCTCTACCCCGAAGAACGGCTCCGCATGGAGCTGCCCGATCCTACCGTCAAGGATCGCTCGGCGCGCCTGCTCGATCTGGTGGCGCCACTCGGCAAGGGCCAGCGCGCATTGATTGTTGCGCCGCCGCGTACTGGTAAGACCGTATTGTTGCAGAATATTGCACAGTCGATCGCCACCAACCACCCCGAATGCTATCTGATCGTGCTGCTGATCGACGAGCGGCCCGAAGAAGTGACCGATATGCAGCGCTCGGTGCGCGGCGAGGTCATCTCCTCGACCTTCGACGAGCCGGCCTCGCGCCACGTCCAGGTCGCCGAGATGGTGATCGAGAAGGCCAAGCGCCTGGTCGAACACAAGCGCGACGTGGTGATCCTGCTCGATTCGATCACCCGCCTCGGCCGTGCCTACAACACCGTCGTTCCGAGCTCTGGCAAGGTGCTGACCGGTGGTGTGGACGCCAATGCCCTGCAGCGCCCGAAGCGCTTCTTCGGCGCCGCCCGCAATATCGAGGATGGCGGCTCGCTCACCATCATCTCCACTGCACTGATCGATACCGGTTCGCGCATGGACGAAGTGATCTTCGAAGAGTTTAAGGGCACCGGTAACTCGGAAATCATCCTTGACCGCAAGGTCGCCGACAAGCGCATCTTCCCAGCGCTGGATATCACCAAGTCCGGCACCCGCAAGGAAGAACTGCTAGTCGAGGCCGACATCCTCAAGAAGATGTATGTCCTGCGCCGCATCCTCAATCCGATGGGCACAATCGACGCCATGGAATTCCTGGTCGACAAGGTCCGCCAGACCAAGACCAATTCCGACTTCTTCGACTCGATGAACACCTAAGCCGCTCATGCGGTCGGGCGATACAATCGTGGCGCTGTCCTCCGGGGCACCGCCATCCGGCGTGGCGGTCATTCGCCTCTCTGGACCTGACACAGCGGCCATCCTCAACGATATTGCAGGAACCATACCCGAGCCGCGGCGACTGACGCTGCGACCCATCGGGCGCGAATCCGTGCTCGATCGCGGCTTGGTCGCCTGGTTTCCGGCACCACATAGCTTTACCGGTGAGGACTGCGCCGAACTGCAGGTTCATGGCTCGCCAGCCGGGGTCCGTGCCATTCTCAAGCTCATCACCGGCAAAGGCGCCCGGCTGGCCGAAGCAGGTGAATTCACCCGCCGGGCCTTTGAGAACGGCAAACTGGATCTGGTCGAGATCGAAGGTCTTGGCGATCTGCTCGAGGCCGAAACCGAAAACCAACGACGCCAGGCCCTTGCCCGATTCGAGGGCGGCGTCAGCCAACGCATCGACGCCTGGCGCGATCAACTTCTCGATCTGCGCGCCGAAATTGAAGCGCGGCTCGACTTTTCAGACGAAGGCGACGTCGCCGATGCTTTGCCGGCGAGCTTTGGTACGCAGCTCGCTGACTTGAGCGCCGATATTGCCGCTGCACTGGCCTCGGTTGAGCATGGTCGCATCGTTCGCGAGGGCATCCGCGTTGCACTTGCCGGTGCGCCAAATGCCGGAAAATCTAGCCTGCTCAATGCCTTGGCCAGGTCCGATATCGCCATCGTCACCGATGAGGCCGGAACCACCCGCGATGTTCGGGAAGTACCGCTCGACATTAACGGCCAGCTCTACATCTTGCTCGACCTGGCCGGGTTAAGGGCAACAGACAGTAAGGCCGAGGCCGAGGGCGTTCGTCGCGCCCGTTTGGCTATCGAGCAGGCGGACATTGTATTGTGGCTGAGCGCCCCTGAGATAGCGGACGTAGACCCCACCCAGCGCTCCGCCGCCGACATCCGAGTTGGAACCAAGAGCGACCTTGCCACTGCATGTGACGTCGATATTGCCGTATCAGCCGCAACAGGGCAGGGCCTTGTCGAATTGTTGGCCGCAATCGAGAGGCTCGGTCAGCAGCTTGTCGGGGGTGAGCCGTCCCTCCTCAGCCATGAGCGCGACCGCCTGGCCCTGGCATCAGCTGTCGATGCTCTCACCATGTCCCGTCGGCAGCTGGAGGTGCCTGAACTCGCCGCGGAGAGCCTTCGATTGGCCTCGCAGGCGCTGGAGCGAATGCTTGGACGGCTCGACGCGGAGCGCGTGCTGGATCGCCTCTTTGCGAGTTTCTGCATCGGGAAATGATTCACGTGAAACTTCGAGCCGTCCTAGAAGGCAAATCGCTCCAGTGGAGGGATTTGAGGCGAGAAGGCCATGAGAGCTATGCTCGAATGGCAGCAGATCCGGCGTGAATTGATTCACGTGAAACATTGGCCTATTGAGGCGCTTCGGAGAAATTTCCATGAGCGACTATGCCGTCATCATCGTTGGAGGTGGTCACGCCGGCTGTGAAGCCGCTGCCGCTTCGGCACGGCTTGGTGTTCCCACAGCCCTGGTAACGCATCGCTTCGCCACCATCGGCGAAATGAGCTGCAATCCCGCTATCGGCGGCCTCGGCAAGGGACACCTGGTGCGCGAGATCGATGCGCTGGATGGATTGATGGGTCGTGTCGCCGACCAGGCCGGCATCCAGTTCCGCGTGCTCAATCGCCGCAAGGGCCCCGCGGTGCGCGGACCGCGCGCCCAGGCCGATCGGAAGCTCTACCGCCAGGCTATGCAGGCCTCCATCAGCGCCCAACCCCAGCTCGATGTTATCGAGGGTGAAGTCGACGATATCGAAGTCACCAATGGCATGGTGAGCGGCGTCGTGCTGCTGGACGGACGTCGTGTCGGCACCAAGGCGGTCGTGCTGACCACTGGGACCTTCCTACGCGGGCTCATCCATCGCGGCGAAGAAACCACGCCCGCCGGTCGTGTTGGCGAAAAGCCTGTCCTGGGTCTATCAACGCGCCTTGAAGCCCTTGGCCTGCAGCTCGGCCGTCTCAAGACCGGGACACCAGCTCGTCTGGACGCGACCAGCATCGACTTCTCCGTGCTGGAAGAGCAGCCGGGTGACACGCCGCCAGAGGCCTTCTCGGCGCTGACCGCAGAAATCACCACGCCGCAGGTCAGCTGCCATATCACTCGTACCACCACAGAGACGCACCGGATTATCTCGGACAACCTGCATCGCTCAGCCATGTATTCCGGCCGCATCCAGAGCCGCGGCCCGCGCTATTGTCCCTCCATCGAAGACAAGGTGGTCCGCTTCGCCGATCGCGACAGCCACCAGATTTTCCTTGAGCCGGAAGGACTTGACGACCCAACCATCTATCCAAACGGATTGTCGACATCGTTGCCGGCGGATGTGCAGGAGGCATTCCTGCGCTCCATGCCCGGACTCGAAAATGTCCGCATCGTCCGTCCCGGCTATGCCATCGAATATGACTATGTCGATCCGCGCGAGCTGCGGCTGACGCTGGAAGTCAAGCGCCAGCCAGGCCTCTATCTCGCTGGCCAGATCAACGGCACGACCGGTTATGAGGAGGCCGGCGCACAGGGCTTGCTGGCCGGTGCCAATGCGGCGCTCGCCGCGTCGGGGCGCGCACCCATGGTGCTGTCGCGTACCGAGAGCTATCTGGGTGTCATGGTCGACGACCTGGTGACGCGCGGCGTCAGCGAGCCCTATCGCATGTTTACGTCCCGTGCGGAGTTCCGGCTGCACCTGCGTGCCGATAACGCCGACCAGCGCTTGACGCCGCTTGGGATGGAGACGGGGCTCGTTGGGGAGCAACGCCGCGAGATCTACAGCCGCAAGGCCGACGCCATGGGTCGTGGGCGTGATCTGCTGAACACGCTGACTGCATCGCCCACGGTTGCCCGTCGCGCCGGCATCGCCGTGAATGAAGACGGCAAGATACGCTCGGCCTTCGAGCTTCTGTCCTATCCCGATGTGACGCCTGTTGACGTGATCCGGCTCTGGCCGGAAATCGCCAGCATTGCGGCGCCGGTTGTGGAGCAGCTTGTGGTCGATGCGCAATATGCGGTCTATCTCGACCGGCAGCGGAACGACATCGACGCGGTGCGCCGCGACGAACAGCGCGCCATCCCCGATAGCCTTGATTATGCGGGGCTTTCCGGTCTTTCTGCTGAGATCCGACAGAAGCTTCAACTGGTGCGCCCGCAGACGATTGCCCAAGCCCAAGCCATGGATGGCATGACGCCGGCAGCGATCACCCTCCTCCTGGCCGTTATCCGTCGCCATGATCTGCGCAAGGCCAGTTGATGACCGATACATCGGTCATTTCGCCCTACGCCCCGCATTTCGTTCGGCCACTCGACCAGGTGGCGAGTGACCTGGAATCCTATGCTCAATTGCTGCGCAAGTGGCAGGCGGTGCAGAATCTTGTTTCACGTGAAACACTGGATGAGGTTTGGACACGGCATTTTGCCGACAGCCTGCAGGTTCTTCCGCTACTGAGGCCCACGGATCAAAGCTTTCTTGACCTTGGTAGCGGCGGCGGATTGCCAGCGCTGCCACTGGCTATTGCGCTCAAGGGGTCCAATCGGCATTTCACCCTGGTTGAGCCCAATGGCCGCAAGGTCAGTTTCTTGCGCACTGTCGCCCGGGAACTCGGGCTTCTCGTCACAGTCGAGGGCCGGCGCAGTGACCAGATTGATTCACGTGAAACACCGACGCCTGATGTCATCACGTCGCGGGCTCTGGCCTCATTACCGCAGCTGTGCAGCTGGATGGCACCGTTTTTCAAGCCGCAAACCCGGGCGATCCTGCATAAAGGGCGGGAACATGTTGATGAACTGGCGGAAACGGTTACGCGTTGGCACTATGACGTGGTAATAACTGAGAGCGATACTGATCGAAGCGGTGTCCTGCTCACACTCACGAATTTGAGCGTGAAATCAGTTAGTTAGCGACGAACGAGTTGGAGGCCTGTTGTGGCGCCCCGTATCCTGACACTGGCCAACCAAAAGGGTGGCGTGGGTAAAACCACGACTGCCATCAATCTTGCCACGGCTCTGGCCGCGATTGGCGAGCGTGTGCTGATCGTCGACCTCGACCCGCAGGGCAATGCCTCGACCGGCCTCGGCATCACGCGCACCAACCGTGAGGTCTCGTCCTATGACCTGCTGGTGGGCGAGGCGACCGTGGCCCAGTCGGCCATCATGACGTCAGTGCCCAATGTGGCGATCGTGCCGTCCACGATGGACCTGCTCGGCGTCGAGCTGACTATTGCTGGCCAGGCCGACCGCGCCTTCAAGCTGCGCAATGCGTTCAAGCGGCTGGGCGAGCTCAGTATCAACGAGAAGCCGGTCAGCTACATTCTGATCGACTGCCCGCCGTCGCTGAACCTGTTGACCATTAACGCGCTGGTGGCCGCCGATGCGGTGCTCGTGCCGATGCAGTGCGAGTTCTTCGCACTGGAAGGACTCAGCCAACTGCTTCAAACTATTGAACAAATTCGATCGACGCTCAATCCGCGCCTTTCCATCCAGGGCGTGGTCATCACCATGTTCGACAAGCGCAACAGCCTAAGCGAACAGGTGTTGCAGGATGTGCGCAGCGAAATGGGTGACCTGGTCTATGACACGGTCATTCCGCGCAATGTGCGGCTTGCGGAAGCGCCGTCCTACGGCAAGCCGGCGCTGCTCTATGATCTCAAGAGCGCCGGCAGCCAGGCCTATCTGCGGTTGGCCACCGAAGTGATCCGCCGCGAGCGGCAGCTCAACGCGGCATAGATCACCAAGCGGAGGTGATCTATGCGTTTTTACATTGTCGTGTTTTCGAACCGCAAAAGTGGAGTCCACTTTTGCTGAAAACACTCCAGGAGAGCCCGATATGAACGACAAACCCACTCGTCTTGGTCGCGGCCTCGCGGCGCTGATCGGCGATATGGCCACGGTCGAGGGCGTCCGCGTCACCGAGTCGGGTGGCGTCAAGCGCCTGCCGGTCGAGTTCATCATTGCCAACCGGGCCAATCCCCGCCGCACCTTCAACAGCGATCAGCTCGAAGAGCTGACCAATTCGATTCGCGAAAAGGGTGTGATGCAGCCGCTGCTGGTCCGTCCCAGCGATGATCCGAACGTCTTCGAGATCATTGCCGGCGAGCGCCGCTGGCGCGCTGCGCAGAAGGCGGGCCTGCATGACGTCCCGGTCATCGTGCGCGACGTCAACGACAAGGAAGCGCTCGAACTCGCCATCATCGAAAATGTGCAGCGTGCCGATCTTAATCCGCTTGAAGAAGCAATGGGTTATGGCCAGCTAATCGAGCAGTTCGAGTACACCCAGCAAGACCTGGCGCAGGTGATCGGCAAGAGCCGCTCGCATGTCGCCAATACATTGCGCCTCCTGCGCCTGCCGGAAGATGTGCGGGAAATGGTGGCCAGCGGAACATTGACGGCTGGTCACGCGCGGACGCTGATCACTGCCGAAGATCCAGCCACCCTGGCGCGGCAGATCGTCAGCGGCGGACTTTCGGTGCGTGACGCCGAGGCCCTGAGCCAGCAGCGCGAGATATCAGGCAAGAAGAAGCCGAGCGAGGCCTCAGGCGACCGGGATCCTGACACCGTCGCGCTGGAACGCCGCCTGTCGGACGCACTGGGCCTGTCGGTGTCGCTGGCGCATGGCGAGCGTGGGGGCAAGCTCGAGATTCGCTACAAGACGCTGGAGCAGCTCGACAGCCTCTGCCTCAAACTGACCGGCCACCGCAACTAGAAGCGTTTCACGTGAAACGTCGGCGTTGCTAGTGGGCGGCGGCCATCATGCAGATGGCCAATAGAGTGCGCCGCAGCGTCGGTTCGGCCATGCCCGGCCGGCGGCGGGTGTCAGACGTCGCCTGCAGGATGCGCTCGCTGGCCGTGCTGAGGGCAGTGTCTGACCACAGGCGCAACTGCTGCTCCAGTGCGGAAACCCGCGAGAAGTGCGGCTTGGGACGTAGATTCTCCAGCACCAGGCGGGGCGACTTGCCCGTATCGACCTCGCTGCGCCAGCGGCGCAGGTTGGCGAAATGAATGGTGGTCATTGCGAGCAGGCGTTGTGGGTCGACTGCCGATGACAGCGCCCGATTGAGCGCAAGCTCCAGCTTCTCGGCGTGGCCGCCGCCAGCCGCATCCAAAATGGCGTCAATCACCAGCATGCCATTGTCGGCACACAGCAGCAGCACGTCGTCGCGCGTCAAAACCTTGCTCGCGGCCGCGTAGAGGCAGAGCTTTTCCAGTTCCCGACGCGTAATTTCGCGGTCATTGCCGAGGATTTCGCGCAAGGTGGTGATGACGTCGGCATCGACGCGAATGCCTTGTTGGTTGAACGTCTCGCGAATCAGCGCCTGCAGTGCCTCGTCGCTATCAGGGTAGCAGGGCAGGGCGCGGCCGTTACGAGCGGCCTCGACCAGCGCGCGCAAGGCGTCCTTGGGTGGCAGGTTGCCGGCCTCAAGCACGATCGCCGCGCCGCCGGGGTCGTCGCGCAACTCGGTCAGCGTCATCACCAGGCTCTTGCCGGCGCCGCGCACCCGCACGATGCGCTTGCCGCCAAACAGCGACATGGTCTTGGCCTCGACCGCGAGGATCGATGGGTCGGCGTCGACTTCAGCACCATCCAGCGTCACAATGCTGGCTGCCTCCGGATCGTCGCCGCTCAACTCACGAATCAGGCGTTGGGCGGTTTCGCGCACGAGGCCTGTATCGGGGCCATAAGCGAGGAAAATTCCCTCGGAAATGTCCGGGCGTGCCAGGAAACGGGCCACTTCATGGGCCTTGAGCGCCGTCATCAGCGGCTGAGGCCAGCCAAGACTGCCAGGCGGAGCGATTCGGCGGCCGCCTTGGCAGCGCGCTCGGCCGCCTCGGTTGCGGCTGCATTGTCAGCGAGCACTTGTCCATTGCGCGTATAGCTGGCGGTGGCCATGCGCGTGAAGCTCTGTGCCGGCGCCGTGCTGCCATCACGTGCCGTAATGGTCAGCGTGGCCGTCACGGTTACCTCGATAGCCTTCGACGGGTTGGCGGTGGCCGACAACATGGTATCGGCAGCCGAAGACGATACGCTGACCGTGGCCAGCGGCGCCGTTGCCGCGTCCGAAGACCCGAAGCGAAGCGCGAGTTCCTGGTAGACTACCTGTTCGAGGCGGCTATTGGGCTTGGCATAGGCCAGATTGAGCATCGGCTGGCTGGCCAGCGGACCAGTATAGACCGGCGCGAAGCTGCAGGCGCCCAGCGACGTCGCCAGGCCCAGAGCGAGCCCGGCGAACACCATACTGCGGAGTGGCTTAGACCACGACATTGACGATCCTGTCCGGGACGATGACGATCTTCTTGGGTGCCTTGCCGTCCAGAATGCGGACAATCTCGTCCAGAGACAAGACTTTGCTCTCCACTTCCGCTGCGGGCAGCCCCTTGGCCACCGTTATTTCGCCGCGACGCTTGCCGTTGACCTGGATCGGCAGGGTCACAGTGTCGTCGACCAGCAGCGCTGGATCGACGTCGGGCCAGGGCGCGTCGGCCACCAGCCCGGTCTTGCCCATGGCTTCCCAGCAGGTTTCGGCCAGATGCGGCATCATCGGGGCGATCAACTGGATCAGGTGGCTCACGCCCTGCTCCAGCGCATCGATCCGCGCCGCCGGAGCGGCGGCAACCAGACCGGCCGAACGCACCAGCGCATTGGTCAGCTCATAAATCTGCGCCACAGCGCGATTGAAGCGCAGGCCCTCGATATCGCCGGCGACATTGTGGACCGCTCGATGGGCGATCTTGCGCAGGCCCAGAGCTTCGTCGTCGTCCGAAGTTCGAACAGTCTCAGAAGATTGTTTTACAATATCGATCGTTTCGCCAACCAGGCGCCAAACGCGCTGCTGGAAGCGGCTGGCGCCCTCAACGCCGGCTTCGGTCCACTGCACGTCGCGTTCCGGCGGCGAGTCCGACAGCATGAACCAGCGCGCGGTATCGGCGCCATAGGTGGCGACGATCTCGTCGGGATCGACCACGTTCCGCTTGGACTTGCTCATCTTCTCGATCGAGCCAATTGTTATAGGTTCGCCCGACTTCAGATGCTTGGCGCGGCGGCCTTCCCCGAAGGTCTCGACCACGATGTCGACCGGCGCGACCCATTCGCCAGTGGGCGACTTGTAGGTCTCGTGGGTCACCATGCCCTGGGTGAACAGGCCCTTGAAGGGCTCATCCATCCCGACATGGCCGGTCGCCTTCATGGCGCGGGTGAAGTAGCGCGAATAGAGCAGATGCAGGATCGCGTGCTCGACGCCGCCGATATACTGATCGACCGGCAGCCAGCGATTGGCGATCTCGGGCACGGTCGGCGTATCGGCATGGGGTGCGGTGAAGCGAGCGAAGTACCACGACGAATCGACGAAGGTGTCCATGGTGTCCGTCTCGCGTCGCGCCGAAGCGCCGCATTGCGGGCAGTTCACATGCTTCCAGGTCGGGTGGTGGTCGAGCGCATTGCCGGGTTTGTCGAAGCTCACATCGTCGGGCAGCACCACCGGCAGGTCCTTCTTGGGCACTGGAATGGTGCCGCAGACCTCGCAGTGGATGATCGGGATGGGCGCGCCCCAATAGCGCTGGCGGGACAGGCCCCAATCGCGCAGGCGATAGTTCACCTCGACCTTGCCCTGCGGTTGGCCATCAACCGTCCGCGCGGCGAAATGGGCAGCGGCCGCCTTCTTGGCGTCGTCGATGGAGAGGCCATCAAGGAAGCCGGAATTGTAGATCGAACCAGCGTCGGTATAGGCAACATCATCCACGGCAAAGCTGGCGGCGTCGCCGCCAGTGGGCAACACGACGGGCTTGACCGGCAGGTCATATTTGCGCGCGAAGTCGAGGTCGCGCTGATCATGCGCCGGGCAACCGAAGATGGCGCCGGTGCCGTAGTCCATCAGCACGAAGTTGGCGACATAGACCGGCAGCACCGCACTGTCGATGGCGGGATGCTTCACGGTCAACGCCGTGCGATAGCCACGCTTTTCCGCGGTCTCGATGGCTTCGGTCGACGTGCCGATGCGGCGGCTTTCGGCGACGAATTCGGCCAGTTCCGGGTTGTTCGCGGCCAGTTCTGATATCAGCGGGTGGTCTGCCGACAGCGCCAGGAACGACGCGCCAAAGATGGTATCCGGCCGCGTCGTGAACACTTCCACGCTGGTCGCTGCGGTGGCATCGCTCGGAACCAGCTCGAACCGCAGGCGCAGGCCTTCAGACTTGCCGATCCAGTTGCGCTGCATGACGCGGACTTTTTCCGGCCAGTCGGTCAGTCCGTCCAGTCCCTGCAGCAGCTCCTCGGCCATGTCGGAGATCTTGAAGAACCACTGCGTCAGCTCGCGCTGCTCGACGACGGCGCCCGAGCGCCAGCCCTTGCCGTCGATCACCTGTTCGTTGGCCAAGACGGTCATGTCGACCGGGTCCCAGTTAACCTTGGACTTCTTGCGCGTGATGAGGCCGGCCGCCAGCATGTCGATGAACATCGACTGCTGATGCTGGTAATATTCTGGCTCGCAGGTGGCGATTTCGCGGGTCCAGTCGATGGCCAGGCCCATGGATTTGAGCTGGGCCTTCATCGAGGCGATGTTCTGGCGGGTCCAGGTGCCCGGATTGAGGCCGCGCTCGATGGCCGCGTTCTCGGCGGGCAGGCCGAAGGCGTCCCAACCCATGGGATGGAGCACATTCTTGCCCTTGGCGCGGTGGTAGCGGGCCACCACGTCGCCCATGGAATAGTTGCGCACGTGGCCCATGTGGATGCGGCCAGACGGGTAGGGGAACATCTCGAGGACGTAGTAGGGCTCGCGCGTGTCGTCATTGGAGGCGACAAAGCTCTGGGCATCGTCCCAGACCTTCTGCCACTTCGGTTCCATCTCGCGCGGATTGTAGCGTTCGCCGCTCACTTATCTCGTCCTTCGGAGTAATATCGGCAAGCGGCGCAAATCACCGGGCCAGCTTGCGTTTATGGGGGATTTTGGCTACCGGACCATCACCAGAAATCCCCACCAAGGTCAACAGGAACAGGGCGAAAGCATGGACGCCGATGCCGCCAGCAATCTCGCCGCCATCAATGAGCGCATCGCCAGGGCGCATGCGCGCTTCGGTGCGCCGCCCGAACGTGTCGAACTTGTGGCCGTGTCCAAGACCTTCGACGCGGAGGCGATAGAGCCGTTTCTGGCCGCCGGACAGCGGGTATTCGGTGAGAACCGGGTGCAGGAGGCCAAGGACAAGTGGCCAGCGTTCCGTGAGCTCTACCCTGACGTGACGCTGCATCTGATAGGGCCGCTGCAGACCAACAAGGCGCGCGAGGCGGTGGCGCTGTTCGATGTCATCGAAACGGTCGATCGCGACAAGCTTGCTGGAGTGCTTGCTGCCGAAATGGCGCGGGCCGGTCGCACGCTTCCGTGCTTCGTGCAGGTCAATATCGGGCTTGAGGACCAGAAGGCAGGGATTGCTCCTGCCGAAGCTGTCGAATTCGTTCAGCGCTGCCGCTCGGTGCATGGGCTCAATATTGTTGGCCTGATGTGCATACCGCCCGATGGCGTGCCTCCCGGGCCCTATTTTGCCCATCTGGCGACGTTGGGGCGGGACGCCGGTGTCGGCAGTCTTTCCATGGGCATGAGTGGCGATTTCGAGATCGGCATCGCCATGGGCGCCACCCATGTCCGGGTGGGGTCGGCGCTTTTCGGGCATCGTCCGCCGCTCATCTAGAACGACATGACAGGAATTCGCCGGCTGCATCGATGGAAACTGCAACTTTGCTCCGTTCTTCTTCGTTGCTCTTGTCAATAACGCCGTTGTGATTGGCTGGTCCAAAACCGGTCGCAATAATGTGACCCTTGGGCGGGCCGACGCAAAAAAGACCGGAGAAAACAATGAACAAGCGACGCATCCTGCTGGTGGACGACGATGCGGATCTGCGGCAGACGCTGGTCGAGCAGCTCGAAACCGAGAAAGACTTCGATATTCTGCAGGCCGGTACGGCCAATGACGCACTCAAGGCGACGCGGCAGAACAATATCGACTTGATGATTCTCGATGTCGGCCTGCCAGACATGGATGGTCGCGAGGCGGTCAAAGTCCTGCGCGCCGAGGGTTACAAGAGCCCCATCCTGATGCTGACCGGGCACGATACCGATGCAGACCAGATCCGTGGCCTCGATTCGGGTGCTAATGACTATCTGACCAAGCCCTTCCGCTTCCCGGTGCTGCTGGCCCGCATCAATGCGGCCCTGCGCCAGCACGACCAGAGCGAGGACGTGGTCTTCACCATCGGCCAGTACAGCTTCCAGCCGTCGGCAAAGATTCTCGAAGCCAATGACGGCAACAAGGTGCGGCTGACCGACAAGGAAACTTCCATTCTGAAGTATCTTTATCGGCAGGGCCCCAAGACCATCACGCGCGACGTGCTGCTCAAGGAAGTCTGGGGCTACAACAACCGCGTCACCACCCATACGCTGGAGACGCATATCTACCGCCTGCGCCAGAAGATCGAGCGTGATCCGTCCAATGCGCGGCTGCTTGTCACCGAAGAAGGCGGCTATCGCCTGGTGCCATAGGGCAAAGGCGGTGGACCGGCACAAAATCCGGTACAAAGGCAGGCAAAATGCCCTATAGGATGAGCGGCCCCGCTTCGGCGGGGCAGCACGCGCATCCGGATTGGGGCATATGATCAGGGACGATGCGGCTTACGCGCTATCGCAGGCCGAATTCTTCGATATCTGTGACGACGAGCAAAGGCGCATGCTTGCCTTTGCCAGCGACCGCCGCCGTTTTGATGCCGATGCCGTGCTCTACCAGTCCGGCGACGTGCCCCAGGGGGCGTTCGTGCTGATCTCGGGCACGCTCAAGGCCAAGCCCGACGGGCACGGCAAGCCCTATGCGATTTCCGAACTCGGCAGCATCGTCTCCGCCATGGCGCTGATCCTGGCCAAGCCGCGCCCGCTGACCGTCACCGCTGTTACCGATTGCGAAGCGCTGTTCGTGCCGCGGCATGCTTTCATGAAACTGGTGCAGCAATCACCCGAACTGGCGCAGCGTGCTGTGGCGCAGGTCGAGCGTGACCTGGGCAATTATCTCGGGGCGCTGGAGCCGGCGCGCCGCAAGATGAAGGCGGATTAGTTGATAGTTGCGCATCCCGCCACGCCTCGTGGTTCGAGGGTCGCTGCGCTCCCGCCTCACCATGAGGCTACTGTGAACGCGATGCACCAACAGCCCTCATGGTGAGGTGCGCTTTTTCAGCGCCTCGAACCACGAGGGCGTGGCACGAGGCTCAAACCCCCGCGAACCGGGCGATGACCGGTACGTGGTCGCTCGGCTGGGTGGCGTAGCCGCGATAGGCTTTGGCGATTTCGGTGCCGATGCAATGTTCGGCTATATCTGACGTTGCCCAGATGTGGTCGAGGCGGCGGCCCTTGTTGGCCAGCTCCCAGTTGGCGCTGCGATAGCTCCACCAGGAATAGAGCTTCTGGTCGTGCGGCACATGCTTGCGCACGAGGTCCGTCCAGCCATGGCCGCCATTGAGGATGGCGTTGAGCGCCTCGGTCTCGACCGGGGTATGGCTGACGATCTTGAGCAGCTGCTTGTGGCTCCACACGTCGTTTTCATGCGGCGCAATGTTGAAATCGCCGGCAATCAGATGGCCGCGCTGGAAGATTGGATCGGTGAACCAGGTGGTGAGTTCGGAGAGGAAGCCCAGCTTGTGCTTGAACTTGGGATTGATCTCGGGGTCGGGTTCGTCGCCGCCGGCCGGAATGTAGAAATCGTGCAACGTCACCGGGCCGTGGCCGAAATCGGTGAGGGCCGAGATGTGCCGCGATTCGGGGATCTCGCAGAACATGCGGCTCGACACGTCGGTCAGCGGGAACTTCGAGACAATGGCGACGCCGTGATAGCCCTTTTGCCCATGCACAGCCATGTGCGGATAGCCGGCATCGCGGAAGGCATTGCGCGGGAACTGGTCGTCCAGGCACTTGATCTCCTGGAACATGATCACGTCGGGCGCATGGTTCGCGATGAAATCGAGCACCATCGGCAGGCGCAGGCGGATCGAATTGATGTTCCAGGTGACAATCGAGACGGGCATTTTTGGCCTTTGGCTGAAGGGCACTTCTTATCGCCAAGGGCGGGGAGTCGGACAAGCCGGAAATGGCGCTGCCACGCTAACAAGATGTCAGCCAATTGCCGCGATATGCGGCGTTCCATCGAATGGAATGTGCGCTGTTTCACGTAAATCGGCGCAACAAAAAACCCGGCCTTGCGACCGGGTTTCTTAATTCAGCGGTGCGCCAGGGCTTACTCAGCCTTGGGTGCTTCTTCGCTTGCAGCAGCGGCGGCAGCCAGCTCAGCCGCCTTTGCGGCAGCTGCGGCTTCAGCATCCTTGGCGGCCTGTTCGGCGGCAAAGGCCTCGGCAGCGGCGATCTTCTCGGCTTCGCGGGCTTCGCGAGCAGCCTGGGCGGCAGTGCGCTCGCCGGCTTCGATCTTCTTGGTGCGCGAGTTGGTCGATTCGAAAATACGGGCCGATTTACCGCGACGATCGCGCAGGTAGTACAGCTTGGCGCGACGGACCTTGCCGCGCTTGAGGACTTCGATGGACGCCACGTTCGGGGAGTAGAGCGGGAACACGCGTTCCACGCCTTCGCCGTAGGAAATCTTGCGGACGGTGAAGGAAGAGGTGATGCCACCGCCGGTGACGGCGATCACGACGCCCTCATAGGCCTGCAGGCGTTCCTTGTCGCCTTCGCGGATCTTGACCCACACCTTGATGGTATCGCCATGGGTGAATTCGGGAAGTTCGCGCTTGGCGGCGAGAGCAGCAACCTGCTCGGCCTCGATCTGTTCGATGATATTGGTCATGTCGATTCCGTTCTGAATCTTTTCAAAGGAGCGTTGGCGGGCCTCTCGGCTCGTTTCGCCCGGTCTTGGTTGGTAACGGAGGTTTGTCGTCTTTTTATTGGTGCGAGACGGGTCCGATTAGCCCGGCCACGCGAGTAGTGGCGCGGCTATAGGGGAAAACGGGCCGGGAGTCTAGGGTTTATGCCACGCCCTCGTGGTTCGAGGCTCGCGAAGGGCTCGCACCTCACCATGAGGACTGTTCGTGTATCGAGGTCCAAGTAGCCTCATGGAGAGGTGGGAGCGTAGCGACCCTCGAACCACGAGGCGTGGCAGCTACTTCCCCAGCAAATCCGGCCGCCTTGCCGCCGTCAGTGTCTGGCTCTGTTCAGTCCGCCACTTGGCGATCTTGCCGTGGTCACCCGAAGTCAGTACCGCTGGAATATCGACGCCCTCAAAGGTCTGCGGGCGGGTATATTGCGGGTATTCGAGCAGGCCGTTCTCGAAGCTCTCATCGGCATGACTTTCGGCCTTGCCCAGCACGCCTGGGATGAGCCGCACCACCGCCTCCAGCAGCACCATGGCGGCGACTTCGCCGCCGGCCAGCACATAGTCGCCGATGGAAATCTCTTCAAGCTGGCGCGCGTCTATGACGCGCTGGTCGATGCCTTCGAAGCGGCCGCAGACGATTACGGCACCTGGGCCTTCGGCCAGTTCATGGGCCCGTTGTTGTGTCAGCGGCCTGCCCCGCGGTGACATCAGGATACGCGGGCGCGGATCACCAACGGGCGAGATAGCGTCGATGGCCTTGGCCAGAATGTCGGGCTTGAGCACCATGCCGGCGCCGCCGCCCGAGGGCGTATCATCGACGGTCCGATGGCGGTCGCTGGCGAAGTCGCGCAGCTGCGTCGCCTCAAGCGACCACAGGCCATCGGCCATGCCGCGGCCCAGCACGGATGCACCCAGCGGGCCGGGGAACAGTTCGGGAAAGAGGGTTATGATATCAGCGGAAAAGCTCAATTGGGCTCTTCGTCCCCTTCTTCCACATCGAGCGGCACGACGATGGTCAGGAAGCCGTCGGCGATATGCACATGCGGCACGACGGCCTTGGTGAACGGATAGAGATAGGTATCGCCGCTTTGCGGATCGCGTATCTCGATCAGGTCGCCGGCGCCGAAATTGGGAATCGCCGAGACCGTGCCAAGAACAACGCCGGATTCCAGCCGCGCCTCCAGCCCGAGCAGGTCGGCGTGGTAGAAATCATCCTCGTCGTCGGTTTCGGGCAGCTTGCTGCGATCGAGATAGAGGTTGGTGCCGTTGAGCTTTTCGGCGGCGGTGCGATCGGTCACGCCCTTGATGTGAGCAACGACCACATTCTTCTGAACGCGCATCTTGGATAGCGTGATGGTCACGCCGGGTGTGTCGGTATCGAGCGGACCATAGCGGCCGATCGCCAGCGGATCCTGGGTGTGGGTGGCGATGCGCACCTCGCCCTTGATGCCATGGGCGGCCCCGATCTGGCCGAGCAGGATGCGGTTGGTCTTGGCGGTCATCTCTAATTGTCCTGGCGGCTCCGGCGCTGGTCCGGTGCTCTTAGCAGGCCCGGCGCGGCTTGGGAATTGGAGCGGAACCAACCATGAGCTGTGCTATTGATGAGACAACAGAAGCAGGGAGCCGATAATGGCCAAAATACTCATCGACCGCGAAGACATCCGCCAGTGGGCCATCGCGCGCGCCGGCAGTCCCATGCTGATGGATACACCCGAGGGCACCGGCAGCCGCACGCTTTTGCAGCTCACATTCGGCCAGGAGGCGCTCAATAGTGACGGCAATCAGGGTCCTGATCGGGTCGGCGGGTTCCAGCTGGTCAGTTGGACGGAGTGGTTTGAGGCCCTCGAAGCCAACAAGCTTGCCTTGCGCGTGTCGGACGATCCGTCCGGCGGCAGCGAGGCGGAGTTCGAGTTTGTGCCACGCGACTAGGTCTTCACTCCCGGTCGGCCGCGGCCTCGATGGCTTCCATGTCCTCATCGCTGAAGCCGAAATGGTGGCCCAGTTCGTGGATCAGAACGTGGGTGACAACTTCGCCCAACGTGTTGTCGTCATTCTCGGCCCAGTAGTCGAGAATGGCGCGACGGTAGAGGAAGACGGTGTTGGGCAATTGCCCGGTCTGTGGCACGGCGCCGTCTTCGGTGAGGCCGGTGCCGACGAACAGGCCCATCAACTCGAACGGGCTCTCCATGCCGAAGCCCTCGAGCACATCATCCTCGGCGAATTCGGCCACCGAGCAGGTGACGTCGGCCGCGAGGCCTTTGAACGGCTCGGGCAGCTCTTTCAGCGCCTGGCTGGCCAGGGCCTCGATATCGTCGAGGGTGGGCGCGAACCGCGCCCCCCAGTCAGCAACGCTTACTGCCACTCGCGGATATCGACGAAGTGGCCGGCAATCGCGGCGGCGGCGGCCATGGCGGGCGACACGAGATGGGTGCGGCCCTTGAAGCCCTGGCGGCCCTCGAAATTGCGGTTCGAGGTCGAGGCGCAGCGTTCCTGCGGCTTGAGCTTGTCGGGGTTCATGGCCAGGCACATCGAGCAGCCCGGCTCACGCCATTCAAAGCCGGCATTGAGGAATACCGTGTGCAGGCCCTCGGCCTCGGCCTGGTCCTTGACCAGACCCGAGCCGGGCACGACCATGGCATCAACGCCGGCAGCGACCTTGCGGTCACCGATGACGGCAGCGGCGGCACGCAGATCTTCGATGCGGCCATTGGTGCAGGAGCCGATGAAGACGCGCTCTACCGTGATGTCGGTAATCGGGGTACCGGGCTTGAGGCCCATATAGTCGAGTGCCCGCCACTTGGAGGCGCGCTTGTTCTCGTCCTGGATGTCATCAGGATTGGGCACGACGCCGGTGACCGAGATAACGTCCTCGGGCGAGGAGCCCCAGCTGACGATCGGCGGTAGCTTGGCGGCGTCGAGGATGACAACCTTGTCGTAGACGGCGCCTTCGTCGGTATAAAGGGTCTTCCAGTAATCGAGCGCCATGTCCCAGGCCTTGCCTGTCGGCGCACGGTTGCGGCCCTTGACGTAGTCGAAGGTGGTCTGGTCGGGGGCGATCAGGCCGGCGCGGGCGCCGCCTTCGATGGTCATGTTGCAGACCGTCATGCGGCCTTCCATCGAGAGCGCCTGGATGGCTTCACCGGCAAATTCGATAACGTGGCCATTGCCGCCGGCAGTGCCGATCTCGCCGATGATGGCGAGGATGATGTCCTTGGCGGTGACATGGGGCGGCAGCTTCCCATCCACACGCACCAGCATGTTTTTGGCCTTCTGCTGGATCAGCGTCTGCGTGGCCAGAACGTGTTCGACTTCCGAGGTGCCGATGCCGTGGGCCAGCGCGCCGAAAGCGCCGTGGGTCGAGGTGTGGCTGTCGCCGCAGACGATGGTCATGCCGGGCAGGGTGAAACCCTGTTCGGGGCCGACGATGTGGACGATGCCCTGGCGCTTGTCGAAGGGGTCAAAGTATTCGATGCCGAAATCGCGCGTGTTCTCAGCCAGCGTCTCGATTTGGATGGCGCTTTCCGGGTCCGGATTGGGCAGCGAGCGGTCGGTGGTGGGGACGTTGTGGTCGACCACGGCCAGCGTGCGCTCGGGATGACGCACCTTGCGGTTGTTCATGCGCAGGCCTTCGAAGGCCTGCGGGCTCGTCACTTCATGCACGAGATGCCGGTCGATATAGAGCAGCGAGGTTCCGTCCTCGTTGTTCTGCACCAGATGGTCGTCCCAGATCTTGTCGTAAAGCGTGCGAGCCTTGGTCATAGCGGTATTCCGGCTGGAGTTTGGGGTGGTTCTAAGCCGTGACTCGCCGGGGGTCAAGCGTAACCGTACTCATGGGTACGGTTACGCCGCTGTGCGATCCTTGATCGTGCGGATGGCGATGACGCCGAGCAGGCTGGTGTCGAGGCCGATGCGCAGGCGGCACCACAGTGCGATGGCGAGCTGGGCGACGATGCGGGCGCCCATATTGGCGGCCGCGGCGCCGACGATGCCATAGGTGGGGATCACGAGGATCTGAACGAGGAATCCGACGGCCATGATGGAGCCGAAGATGATGACATAGGCGCGCTCGTGGCCGGTCATCATCATGACGATCTTGGAGGGGCCGGTGGCCGCGTCGAACAGCAGGCCGAGCGATAGCAGGACCAGGACCAGCGTGCCCTCTTCGTAGGCGGGACCGAACAGGCTCAGGATCCAGTCGCCCCAGCCAACGAAGGCGACGAAAACCACCAGCGAGAAGACGAAGCCGGCGCCGGCGCCGAGCGCGGTGATGGCCTGGGCCTTGCGCATGTCGCCGGCATGGAAGTGCTGCGCGACCATGGGGGCGATTACTAGCTCGATGGCGAAGGTGAACAGCGTCATCAGGCCGGCGGTGCGGAAGGCGTTGAAGTAGATGCCGGAGCTCTCGAGGTTGAGCATGAGGCCGACCAGGATGACGTCGGCATTAAGCGCGGCGGTTTCGATCACAGCGCCGAGCAAGAGCCAGGTGCCGATCTTGCCGCGTTCGCGCCAATAGGTGCGGGTGACGCCGCGCTTGGGCGCGAGGATATAGCCGCGCTTGATGGCGCTCCAGAACTGCAAGGCCAGCATGCCGGACAGGAGCGACGCCGAGAGCACAAGGGCGTCGGGTCCGCTGAACACATAGCCCAGCGCAAAGCAACCGATGACCAGGGCTGGAAAGGCGATCCGCCACATGATGTCGCGTGGAACCAGGGCGGTCCACAAAGAGCCCTGAGCGCGCAGGGCAGCCGAGTTGTATTCGGCCAGGGCCATAGGCAGGATCAGGAACGCAGCGCCGTAGAAATGGTTGGCGGTGCCCTGAAGTGGAACGACCAGCAGAACGAGCCAGGTCGACGCGCAGAGGGCCAGGGCAATGACGATGCTGGCTGATATGGTGAGCATCGAGCCCGCCTGTACGGCATCGACAGCCTTGTCCTTGCGACCGGCGACGGTTTCCTCGGACCAGAGTCGCAGGATGGCCGTCGGCTGCCCCATGCCGGCGGCGATGGCCAGCAGCGTTGCCAGGGCCAGGCCGAAGGCAAAATGGCCATATTCGTCGGCCGTCTGGGTACGCGAGAGAACCACGTAGGTCAGATAGGTGAGGCCGGCGGTGGCGACCTTGATGCCGAGCGAACCCACCGAGCGCCAGAGCCCGGCATGGAGCACAGCGCTGAGGTCGGAGGGTATCGGTAACCGCATCTAGAGAGGCCTCTGGGCCGCGACTGGCACCGCCGCGACCTTGGCAATCTGCCATGCCAACCTTAGGAAGCTCTTACCTTCCGCGGGTGGCGCAAATTACGGATCGGTAATGAAGGGATGGCGTCGACCCGCCCCAGGGCCGGCCTATACCGGGTGAGGTGCTTTGGCAAAGCCCCCTCACCCGTCGACTGCGCCGCAGACCTCTCCCCAGGGAGAGGTCAAAAGGGCCTAGTGCCGGAAGTGCCGCATCCCGGTCATCACCATGGCGATGCCAGCCGCGTCGGCAGCAGCAATCACCTCGTCGTCGCGCATCGAGCCACCGGGCTGAATCACGGCCGTCGCACCGGCCGCAACCAGGGCCTCTAGACCGTCAGCGAAGGGGAAGAAGGCATCGGAGGCGACAACCGACCCCTGGCTTAGCGATCCCTCGATGCCCGCCGCCTTGGCCGCGTCGATGGCCTTGCGATGACCGGTGAGAGCAGAGTCGACGCGCGACATCTGTCCCGCGCCAATGCCTGCTGTGGCGCCGTCCTTGACATAGACGATAGCGTTGGACTTGACGTGCTTGGCCACCTTGGCGGCCAGGCGCAGATCGGCCATTTCAGCTGCTGTGGGTTGCCTTGATGTCACGACCTTGAGGTCGCAGTCATCGACATTGCGGTTGTCGCGCGATTGGACCAGAAGGCCACCGGCAACGGACTTGACCACCAAGCCATCGGCCTTGGCATCGGCCAGGCCGCCTGTCAGTAGCAGGCGCAGGTTCTTCTTGGCGGCGATGATGTCCTGGGCTTCCTGTGTGGCCGACGGCGCCACGATCACCTCGGTGAAGACCTTGACGATCTCGGTGGCGGTGGCGGCGTCGATCTCTCTGTTCGTGGCGACGATGCCGCCAAAGGCCGAGACCGGGTCGGTGCGCAGGGCATTGTGGTAGGCGGTCACTAGGTCGCTGGCCACGGCGACGCCGCAGGGATTGGCGTGCTTGATGATGGCGACGGCAGCGACTTCGGCCGGATCGAATTCGGAGACCAGCTCGAAGGCGGCGTCGGTGTCGTTGATGTTGTTGTAGCTCAGCGTCTTGCCCTGCACCTGGGTGGCGGTGGCGACGCCGGGGCGGTTCTCACCATTGGCGTAAAATCCAGCCCATTGATGCGGGTTTTCGCCATAGCGCATGACTTCGCGCAGGCTGCCGGCAAAGCTGCGATAGGGGATTTCGGGGTAGTCGAGGGTCTTGGCGAACCAAGTTGAGATGGCGCTGTCATAGGCAGCGGTGCGGGCAAAGGCCTTGGCCGCCAGCTTCTGGCGCATTTCATAGGGCACGCCGCCGGTCTCGGTGATGGCAGCCAGGATGGCGGGGTAGTCAGCAGGATCGACGGCGACGGTCACATAGGCGTGGTTCTTGGCAGCCGAGCGGGTCATGGCGGGGCCGCCGATGTCGATATTCTCGATGACCTCGTCATAGCTGGCGCCCGAGGCGATGGTCCTTTCGAAGGGATAGAGGTTGGAAGCCAGCAGGTCGATGCCGCCGATATCATGGGTCTCCATGGCGGCGGTATGCTCGGCATTGTCGCGGACCGACAGAAGTCCGCCATGCACCTTGGGGTGCAGGGTCTTGACGCGGCCGTCCATCATTTCGGGGAAGCCGGTGAGGTCGGCGATTTCCCGGACAGGCAGGCCCGCATCCTTGATCAGCTTGTGTGTGCCGCCGGTCGAGACCAGTTCCACGCCGGCAGCGCTGAGGCCCCGCGCAAATTCGACCATGCCTGACTTGTCGAATACCGAAAGCAGCGCCCGCCCGACCTTGACCGTCTTGCCCATGAGGAAGTTTCGCCTTGTGATGTGATTGGCGCGCTCGCTAGCACGAAGCGGGGGTGGTGCCAATCGCTGGCGCGAACTTTGGCTGCGGTGCCCCGCCCCTCATCCGCCCTTCGGGCACCTTCTCCCGCAAGGGGAGAAGGCGACAACTCGGAATTCTCAGTCAGCTCCCCTTCTCCCCTTTGCGGGAGAAGGTGGCGCGCAGCGCCGGATGAGGGGGTTGCCGGGGAGCTGGAGTCAGCGCTGCTCGAGCGTGAAGATCCACGCCACTTCGGCATCGGCGGCGACGTCGGCCTCGAGCACCAGCTGGCGCGTCTTCTGCAGCCCGACATAGGCCGATTGGCGCACGCTCTCGTCTTCGCGGAACTCTGCCCCTTCCCAGAGAAAGCTCCACACCGCGCCATTGGGCAGAACCAGCCGCACGATGCCCTCGCCGCGATTGCGCCGCACCATGACGCCGGGCGCCAGGTGGAAGCGCACGGCCAAGAGGCCCGATGGAGTGCCCCGGGCAATCATGCGGTCCTGCCCGACCAGTGTCGTTCCTTCGGACAGGAGCGTAATCCGGCGCTCGATATCGACGCCAAAGCGCCGCGCATAGCCGGATGTGGTCAGGGTCAGCAGCTGATCGGCGGCATCGAGGGTCATGACCGGCGGCGGCTGGGCGCCGGCGTCTTCGGCATCGATGGTCGGGCCGGAATGGGCGACGCCCTGGCGGAACAGCGCCTTGCTGCCCAGCAAGTCTGATGGAGCCGGGCCGACGCTGCCCAGGACCAGTTCGCTGCCATGGGAGAATTCGAAGGCCAGCGCGCCGGCATGGGCATCGGTGTCGAAGCCCGATGGCGGCGCGACGCCGGAATCGGCGATGACCACGGTCTCGCCATCGCGCAGGATGCCGTAGCCGCCCAGCATGGTGGAGCGGCGGCGGCGGCCGGGACTGTTGGACTGGATGGCGATCAGCACGTCGTGAGGCAGGTGGCCGCAGCCATTGAAATAGACCGGCTCGCCGCTCGACAGGGTCAGCGCGTCGAGGCTTTCATGCATGCGATCGATCTGCGCGCCAAGTTCATTTGCGGCCTCGGACTTGCCGGCCGCGGCAATCCGGCGAATGCTCAGCAGATCGACCAGCAGCTGCAATTGCAGCTTGGGATTGCGTGATAGGTGCAGGCCATCGGCATTGATCTGGGTGGCGAGGATGGCGTTGAGCCGTTCCACTTTACCCGGCACGTCGGTCTTGTCGCCTTGCTCGCAATGCTCGGCCCCCAATAGGGCAATGGCGGCAAACAGCTCATCGGTCGGGTCGCTGGCAAGGCGTCCGCGCAGCTTGAGGCTCTGGATCTGGGCGCCCAGCACGCGCTGGATGGTCTTGCCCTGCTCGGGTGTGGCGCCGTCGAGCAGCAGCGGCAGGTGCCGCAGCCAGTTGAGCACGCGCTGCGCGGTCAGCGCCGGAGCCCACGTGTCGCGCTGGAACTGGCCTTCGCGGCCGATCCAGTCGAGCACCAGGGTGCGGGCGAAGCGGCGCTCGCCATTATCCCTGATATCGCGGAAGTGCCGCAGCCAGGAAAAACCGTGCAGGTTGAGCCACCAGTCGAGGTGATCGACATCGAGCGAAAAGGGCGAAGCGCCTGATGTTTCGACCAGCTTGCTGGCCAGAAGGTACCGCCCGGCCATCATGTCGCGCACGGCGTCACGGTCGGCGGGGCGGAATTCGGGCAGGTCGCCGGCAAAGGCGTCGTCGGCCAGCCCGCGCCAGGTCCAGCGCAGAATGGGCAAGGTGACCAGCGTATCGGCAAAGCCATAGGCGAAGCGGCGCGTGGCGTAGCGCAGGCGGGCCAGCATCAGGCCGCCTCCGTCCGCCGCGCGGCCCAACCAGCCAGCGTCGCTGTGTGTCTGCCCGTCAAACGACCCAGTTCCTTGTTCGGCGCCTCCCCAGACGCCTGTGATATCTCTAGCGGCGGCGGAAGCGCGCCACGAAGAATCCGTCCATTCCTCCGTCCCGTCCACCCGGCGCCATGCCCGGATGGGTCCGGACCAGTCCCCTGGCGGAAACCGCCTCAGGAAGTCCGGGGAGTTCCTCTGCTGTCACCGGCCAGAGCTCCAGTCCCGGCAGCGATTGCAGCGCCCAGTCGACCTGTTCCTCGCCCTCGGCCGGTTCGAGCGAACACACGCAATAGAGGAGGACTCCGCCCGCATCAAGGCAGCGGAAGGCGTTGGTGAGCAGCGCCCGCTGCAACCGGACGCGGCCGGCAACGTCGCCGACCGAGCGATGCCAGATCACTTCGGGGTGGCGGCGGAAGGTGCCGGTGGCCGAGCAGGGCGCATCGAGCAGCACGCCCTGATAGGGCGAATTGGGCGCGAAAGTACCGGCATCGCCGACGATGATTTCGGCTTTGTAGTCGAGGCGGGCCAGGTTTTCCTTGAGCCGCTCCATTCGCTTTGCATCGCTGTCGAGCGCCGTCACCAGGTGACCCGCCTTGACCAACTGGGCAGTCTTGCCACCCGGCGCGGCGCAGAGGTCGAGGACGCGGGCGCCAGCCGACAGCCCGAGCAGCCGTGCCGGAATGGCCGAGGCGGCGTCCTGCACCCACCAGCGGCCTTCGCTGTAACCGGGCAGGGCTTCGACGGGCCGGTCGCGCTGTTCGATGCGGACCGTATCGGCCATGACAGGCTCGGCGCCGAGCTGGTCAATGAGGTCCGGATCACTGTCCTTGAGGGTGAGGTCAAGCGCGGCGCCAGCGAGCAGGGCGCCGGAAAAGCCGTCAATGGCGTCTTCGCCATAGGCTTCGAGCCAGGTATCGCCAAAGGTATCCGGGATCAGCAGATCATCGTCGAGCATGCCGAACTTGGCCGAATTGGCCTGGGCATTGCGCAGGACGGCGTTCATCAGGCCACTGAGATGGCGGGCCTTGGGATCGCGCTTGGTGGCTTCGACGGCGAGGAACAGCGCGCTGTGGGCGCCGAGATCAGGCAGGAAAACCAGCTGAGCCAGCGACAGGCGCAGCACGGCTTCGAACGTGCCCGATTTGCCAGGCATGCCCTTGTCGAGCAAGGCGTGGATGATGAAATTCAGCTGGCCCTGGCGCCGCAGTGCGGTGGTGATCAGCCGGTTGGCCAAAGCGCGGTCGCGCCCGTCGGCCAGGTCCGTCGCGGTCAGCGGCGAAAAGTTGTCGCCGGCCAGGACGTCTTTGAGTCGCTGGGCCGCGACGAGGCGGAGCTTGAGCCCCGCCGGATCAGGTTTGTTATGCGCCACGCTTCTGTTCTATCCCCAGGGACCGCGTTGTCCACCGTCCTCGTCGGTCCGTCCGACGGTCGGCACGCGCCAGCCGCCGCCGATGTCGCGACCGGTCGAAACCGGCGCAGGGCGAGGCTGAGGCCTGCGGCCCTTATCGTCCACCTGCATCTCGGCTGCAAGCTTGCGCAGCTGGTTGATGCGATTGCCGGTATCGGGGTGGGTGGAAAACAGGTTGTCCATCCGCTGCCCGGAGAGGGGATTGATGATGTACATATGGGCCATGGCCGGGTTGCGCTCGGCCGCGACATTGACCTGACGGCCGGCTAAGCCTGCAATCTTCTGCAGGGCGGAGGCCAGCGCCAGCGGGTCGCCCGAGATCTCGGCGCCATCCTTGTCGGCCTCGTATTCACGGGTGCGGCTGACTGCCATCTGCACCAGCATGGCGGCGACGGGGGCGAGGAACACCATCAGGAGGGCACCAACGCCGCCCAGCGGATTGTCCCGGTTGTTGCCGCCACCGAAGAACAGGCCGAACTGCGCCAAAGCCGAGATAGCGCCGGCAAAGGTGGCGGTGATGGTCATGGTCAGCGTGTCACGCGAGCGGATATGGGCCAGCTCGTGGGCGACCACGGCCGCAACCTCGCGGGTTTCGAGATGCTTGAGCAGGCCGGCCGAGACCGCGACCGCGGCATTCTGCGGATTGCGGCCGGTGGCGAAGGCGTTGGGCTGGTCGGACTGGATCAGATAGACCTTGGGCGTCGGAATGCCGGCCTTGCGCGACAGGATATCGACCATGTCGTACAGTTCGGGCACGCGGGAGCGCTCGACTGGCACGGCATTCTGCATGCGCAGCACCAGCTTGTCGGAGTTCCAGTAGCCGAAGAGATTGGTCACCAGCGCAAAGACGAAGGCAATCGCCATGCCACTGGTGCCGCCGATGAAATAGCCAACGACCATGAACAGCGCGGTCAGCGCTGCCAGCAGGATCGTGGTTCGAAACGCATTGAACATCAGGAGCCCTTGGGTTCGTGTTCTCTAGAGCCGCTTGGAAGCACCGCCACTTGTTTCGCCGCAGCGCGTTTCCAAGCGGGCTCTGACCAATTATGTTGGGTACACTGAGGTTCCATGCAAGCGGCATGACCAAATCGTAATCCGGAATGACCGATGAGCGACGAAGAGACTGTTGAAGAGGCCCCGCGACCACCGCTCAGTGACGCGGCGAAGCGGGCGCTGGCCGAGGCCAAGGCGCGGCGGGCGGAGATCGATGCCAAGGGCGCGTTTGCGCCCAAAGAGCAGGGCGGTCGCGGTGGGCTGGAGCCCGGGCGTTATGGGGATTGGGAGATCAAGGGGCTGACCAGCGACTTTTGAGGCTCGTATTCCGCCTCACACGCGATGTCATCCCGGCGGAGGCCGGGATCCATGCGGTGAACGCCCCTGGCGCTGGGTGCGTCGGTGGACCACGGACATGGATTCCGGCCTTCGCCGGAATGACACCGAGGATGAATGTGGTTCAGCGCGCCGCCTCGATCGCCGGCAGCAGCTCCATCTCGATCGTCTCCGGCGTCAATGGACCCACATGCTTGAAGGTGATCACGCCGTCTGCGTCGACCACGAAGGTTTCCGGCACGCCATAGACGCCCCAGTCGATGGAGACGCGGCGGTCGCGGTCGGCGCCGACGGCGTCGTAGGGATTGCCCAGTTCGGCAAGGAAGGCGCGGGCGTTCTCGGGGGCGTCGGCTTGGTTGATGCCGAAGAGCCTGATGTCGTTGACGTCCTTGAGCGCCATCAGCAGCGGATGCTCGTCGCGGCAGGGAATGCACCAGCTGGCGAAGACGTTGACGACGGTCACGCCGCCCTTGAGGGAAGCTGTGTCGAAGCCGGGCACGCCGAGATCGGGAACAGCGTCCATGGCGAAAGCTGGGGCCGGCTTGTCGATCAGCACGGATCGCACGAGGTTGGGATCGCGATCGATCGACAGCGCGAAGACGACGACAAGGCCGACGAGCAGGAGCAATGGCAGGCCGAAGAGGACGTAGCGCATCAGCGGGTGGGCCTGTTGGCTTCGAGGTCGGCCAGTTTCCGAGCCGTCCCGCGGGCATCGAGCATGGTCCAGCCGACGAGGCCGACAACGCCGATGGCGACGCCGATATAGGCCCAGACGATGAAGACGGCGTGCGGTCCGAGATCGATCATGCGCGCACCGCCTGCGCGGCCTTGCGCTGCAGCGTCATGACGCGGCGGCGCTTGACCTCGGTATGCATGGCCTTGAGGTGCAGCACCAGGAACAGGAAGGTGAAGGCAAAGAACATCAGGAACAGCGGCATCAGGATGGAGCCCGGCATGCGTGGACCGTCTGGGCGAAAGACGGATGCCGGCTGGTGCAAGGTGCTCCACCAGTCGACCGAGAACTTGATGATCGGGATATTGATCGCGCCGACCAGCGTGAAGACGGCGATGACGCGGGCGGCGCGGAGCTGGTCGTCGAAGGCGCGCCACAGGGCGATGATGCCGAGATAGATGAACAGCAGGACCAGCGTCGAAGTCATGCGGCCATCCCATTCCCAAAAGGTGCCCCAGGTGGGGCGGCCCCAGAGGGCGCCGGTGAACAGGGCCAATGCGGTAAAGAGGGCGCCGAGTGGGGCAGCCGCCTTCATCGAGACATCGGCCATGGGATGGCGCCAGACCAGAGTGCCCAGCGCGGAGACAGCCATCACGCCATAGACAAACTGGCTCAACCAGGCATTGGGCACATGCACGTACATGATGCGCAAGGTGCTGCCGACATTGGGTGTTTCGGTCGGCGAGTTGAAGAAAGCGAACCACAGACCCAGCGCGAAGAGTACGGCCGTGAGGATGGTCAGCGGCCACAGCAGGGGCGTCGTCCAGGCGACGAACTGCCCCGGATTGGCGATCCGGTTCCACCAGCTTTGCTTGGGCGCGCTATCGATGCTCATGGGCTTAGGGCTCTAGTCCTCGGCCGATGATATCGCAAGGGCGGCGGCGAAGGGAGCCAGTGCTACAGCCATGAGGCTCAATGCCGCAAGAAACAGCAGGGCGGCGGAGGATTGCGGCGAGGTGATGCTGCCGACGCCGAAGATCAGCACGGGTACCGAAAGCGGCGCGATGAGGATGGGGGCGATGAGGCCACCGCGCCGGATGGCCACGGTAACCGCGGCGCCGATGGCGCCGAAGGCGGCCAGCGCCGGGGTGCCCAGCAGCAGCGACAGCAGGGTGCGCCAGAAGGTGTCGAGCTCCATGGCGAGCAGTACGGCAAGCACAGGCGACGCGACGATGAGCGGCACAGCCGAGACCAGCCAGTGGGCGATCAATTTTGCGGCAACCACGGCGCTGAGAGGCAAGTCGGCCTGGCGGAGCAGGATGAGCGAGCCGTCTTCATGATCGGGCCGGAACAGCCGGTCGAGCCCGAGCAGCATGGCGAGAAAGGCCGATATCCAGATGATGCCGGGGGCGATGGTGGCCAGCAGGGTCCGGTCCGGACCCACGGCGAAGGGGACGATGGCGCCAACGATGACGAAGAACAGCACCAGCGTCAGGATATCGCCGCCGCCGCGCAGCGAGAGGCGCAGTTCGCGCTGGATGATTGCCGCAAAGCCGCTCATGGCACGCCACCCAACGCCAGGGTTTCCATGCGAGCCGGATCGGGCAGGGTGATCGGATCGTGCGTGGCGGCGATGGCGAGGCCACCCCTATCGAGATGCTGATCGATCAGCCGTGTGACGAGCGCATGCCCCTCGATATCGAGGGCAGCGGTGGGCTCGTCGAGCAGCCAGAGCGGGCGCTGGCTGACCAGAAGCCGCGCCAGCGCCAGTCGCCGCGACTGACCGGCCGAAAGGTAGCCAGCGTCGAGCCCGTCAAGACCGCCCAGGCCCACTTCGACGATGGCATCGGCGGCGGGCATGCCGGTCGGGCCGTTGACCTCGGCCCAGAACTGGAGATTTTCGGCGACGCTGAGGCGGGGCTTGATAGCATTGCGGTGGCCACAATAGTGCAACTGCGGCAGCTCGGGATCGGCGCCATTGAGGGCAAAGGACCCCGCCAGTGGCGCGACGATGCCGGCCAGCGTCAGCAGCAGCGTGGTCTTGCCGGTGCCGTTGGGTCCGCGCAGCAGCAGGCAGTGGCTGTTGGTGACAGAAAAATCGAGCCCCTCGGCCAGGACCATGCCGCCGCGACCACAGGCAAGTCCCTGCGCGCGCGCCACAATCGGGGGATGGACTTGCCTTGGCGTCATGACCCCATCTCGTATTGAACCAAAGGCAACGCTGGCAAGCCCAATCGCGTTTCTCTATATGTCCTTGTAGTTTGGAGTCATTCCAGCAAAGGCAGCGCTGTTGAGCGGTTTCGGGCCTTTTGCCCCAAGCCGGCGCGCCTGCCGCAGCGACAGAACAGGCGGAAACCATGACCTCGGTAAACAGCTTCAAGTCGAAATCGACCCTCACGGTCGGCGGCAAGACCTACACTTACTATTCCATCGCCGAAGCCGAAAGGAACGGCCTCAAGGGTGTTTCGGCACTGCCGCATTCCATGAAGGTGGTGCTGGAAAACCTGCTGCGCTTCGAAGACGACCGCACGGTCAAGAAGGCGGATATCCAGGCTATTGCCGACTGGCTGGTGACGCGGACGTCCGAATACGAAATCCAGTATCGCCCGGCGCGCGTGCTGATGCAGGATTTTACCGGCGTGCCCGCCGTGGTCGATCTGGCGGCGATGCGCGATGCCACGGCCAAGCTCGGCGCCGATCCGCAGAAGATCAATCCTCTTGTGCCGGTGGACCTGGTCATCGATCACTCGGTGATGGTCGACAGCTTTGGCGCGGCCTCCTCGTTCCACGATAATGTGGAGCTCGAATATGAGCGCAATGGCGAGCGCTACGAGTTCCTGCGCTGGGGCCAGTCGGCTTTCGACAATTTCCGCGTCGTGCCCCCCGGCACTGGTATCTGCCACCAGGTGAACCTCGAATACCTGGCGCAGACCGTGTGGACCAGGGAAGAGGACGGGGAAACTGTTGCCTATCCGGATACGCTGGTCGGCACCGACTCGCATACGACGATGGTCAATGGCCTCGCCGTGCTGGGCTGGGGCGTTGGTGGTATCGAGGCCGAGGCGGCCATGCTGGGCCAGCCGGTCACCATGCTGATCCCCGAAGTGGTCGGCTTCAAGATGACGGGCCGCATCAACGAAGGCATTACCGCCACCGACCTGGTGCTGACCGTCACCGAAATGCTGCGCAAGAAGGGCGTGGTGGGCAAGTTCGTCGAATTCTACGGGCCGGGTCTCGATTACCTGAGCCTCGAAGATCAGGCGACGATCGCCAATATGGCGCCCGAATATGGCGCGACCTGCGGCTACTTCCCTGTCGATGCCGACACGCTGAAATACCTGACTACATCTGGCCGCGATCCGGAGCGCGTGGCGCTAGTGGAGGCCTATTCGCGCGCCCAGGGCATGTTCCGCGAAACCAATTCGCCGGATCCGGTGTTCACCGCGACGCTCGAACTCGATCTCACCACCGTGGTGCCGTCGATCTCGGGGCCCAAGCGGCCACAGGATCGCATCGTGCTGGCTGATGCCAAGGCCAAGTTCACTGAGCTTTTGCCCAAGGAATTCGGCAAGACCGACGATCCGGCGATCCAGGTCGATGGCCAGGACTATACGCTGACCCATGGCGACGTGGTGGTGGCCGCAATCACCTCCTGCACCAATACGTCAAACCCTTCCGTGCTGGTGGCGGCGGGCCTGCTGGCTCGCAAGGCGCGGGCGCTCGGCCTCGTCAGCAAGCCGTGGGTCAAGACGTCGCTGGCGCCCGGTAGCCAGGTCGTCACCGACTATCTCGATAGCGCGGGCCTGTCGGAAGATCTCGATGCGCTGGGCTTCAACCTGGTCGGTTATGGCTGCACCACCTGCATCGGCAATTCCGGTCCGCTGCCGGCTGAAATCTCCAAGGCTGTTCAGGCTGGCGATCTGGTCGCGACGTCGGTTCTGTCGGGCAACCGCAATTTCGAAGGCCGCATCAATCCGGACGTCAAGGCGAACTTCCTCGCCTCGCCGCCGCTGGTGGTGGCTTACGCGCTGGCCGGTTCGGTCAGGATCGACATCACCACCGAGCCCCTGGGTGTCGGCAGCAATGGGCAGCCGGTCTATCTCAGGGATATCTGGCCGACCAACCACGAGATCGCAGAGATCGTGCGCAAGCACGTGACCAAGGAAATGTTCCAGGGCCGCTATTCCGATGTATTCAAGGGCGACACGCATTGGCAGAACATCGCCATCGAAGGTGGCGAGACCTATGGCTGGAATGCCAGCTCGACCTATGTGCAGAACCCGCCCTATTTCGAAGGCATGTCGATGGAGCCCAAGCCGGTGACCAATGTCGCTGGGGCCAAGGTGCTGGCACTGTTCCTCGATTCCATTACGACGGACCATATTTCGCCAGCCGGCTCGTTCAAGGCGAGCACACCGGCCGGCAAGTATCTCGAGGAGCGTCAGGTCGCGCCGCGCGACTTCAACTCTTACGGCGCCCGTCGTGGCAACCACGAGGTGATGATGCGCGGCACCTTCGCCAATATCCGCATCAAGAACCAGATGCTCCCAGGTGTAGAGGGTGGCTATACCAAGGGACCCGACGGTTCGCAGATGGCGATCTACGATGCTGCAATGGCCTATCAGGCAGCCGGCACGCCGCTGGTGATCTTCGCCGGCAAGGAATATGGCACCGGCTCGTCGCGTGACTGGGCCGCCAAGGGCACCAACCTGCTCGGCGTGCGCGCCGTCATTGCCCAGAGCTTCGAGCGCATCCACCGGTCGAACCTGGTCGGCATGGGTGTGATCCCGCTGCAGTTTGCCGATGGCGAGAGCTGGCAGACGCTAGGGCTCGACGGGTCGGAAACCATCGATATCGAAGGCGTCACCGAAATCGCGCCGCGCGCCAAGGTCACGGTCAAGATCACCCGGGCCGATGGCTCCGTGGTCAGCATCGAAACGCTGTGCCGCATCGATACGGCCAACGAGCTCGACTACTACAAGCATGGCGGCATTCTGCACTTTGTGCTGCGCAGTCTCGTCGCGGCGTAGGGGCATCGAATTGAGTTGCAATGGCGGCCTTCGGGCCGCCACTTTTTTGTTTGGGGCGCCTGACTACATGACCCTGTGAGTGAATGACATGGCAGACATCTGGACCGGCGAAACCATCCTCACCACCGACCGCCTGATCCTGCGCATGTTCCGCCGCGATGACGTGCCGCTCTACCAGAGGATTTGTGCCGATCCCGAGGTGATGAAGTTTCTTGGTGGGGTGTGGAGTGCCGAACGGACGGAAGCCACGATGGGCCGTGCCAATGCCGGTGCCCGCGGCGGCGAGGGTATGGTGGCGGTTGAGCGCCGGAGCGATGGCGTCTTCCTGGGTGCCGCTGGTCTCGGCGTGGAACAGCAGTGGTATCCCGATGACCTGCAGGTCGGTTGGCGACTGATTCCCGCCTATTGGGGCCAGGGCTATGCCACCGAGGCGGGCCGCGCCTGGATGGATTATGGCTTCGAGGTCCTCGGTCGAGACCGCATCGTCGCGATGGCCGATACGCCCAATCACCGCAGCATCGCGGTCATGCAGCGGCTTGGCATGAGTTGCCTTCACGAGGCGAGGCTTCGGGATGGTGACGATGAGTTCGATGCGACGCTCTACGCCATCACGGTCGAGCGCTGGCGGAGACTCTGAAGCTTCGCGAGATTCTCCGCCTCTCACCCTCTTTTGACTGGCGGGGCTCTGTCGCCCCGGCTTACAACCGTGCCCATGACGCTTAGACCCCTCTTTGGCACCGTCCTTGGCATCGTCACGCTCGTTGCCCTGGTCCATCCGGCCAGCGCCGAAAACATGCGCGCACGGCCCAAGGCTGTGGTGGAACTGTTCACCAGCCAGGGCTGTGCCTCCTGCCCGCCGGCCGATGCGCTACTGACCAGTCTTGCCGAGGAAGGCGATGTGATCGCCCTGGCCTATCACGTCGACTATTGGGATTATGTGGGCTGGGAAGATACATTCGGCGACGCCGATTTTTCCGATCGCCAGCGCGCCTATAACGAGAGCTGGGGTACGTCGCGTATCTATACGCCGCAGATGGTGGTCAATGGCGCCAAGGGTGTCGTGGGATCGCGTCGCGGCGAGGTGCATGCGGCGCTCGATGGGGCCAGCCTGCCGCTGGCCGTCGATATTTCGCGCTATGGCGACATGCTCAAGATCGCCATCCCGCCCAATACCTCGCTCGACGATGCGGTGGTGTGGATGGTGACCTATCTCGATCGGGCCGATGTGACGATCGACAAGGGCGACAATGCCGGCAAGTCGATGGTCTATACCCAGGTGGTGACCAACCGGCAGGTGCTGGGCATGTGGGAGGGCGCTACCGGCGCAAATCTCAAGCTGCCCATTCCCGAAGTGCTATCAGACAACAGCACCGGCATCGCCGTGATCGTGCAGCAGGAACGCAACGGCATGCCCGGCCCGATTCTGGGCGCTGCTTCGTTCGAGCCCTGATCAAACGCAGCGCACAAAGAAAAGTCCCGTCCTTTGGGGCAAGGACGGGACAGTACTGACTGGTCAACTAAAAATAAGGGCGGCTGGCACCGGGACTTCAAGGTTTGGGGGCTCGGTCAGCCCTGGCGCCAGCCACTGGAGGCAATGACCACACCCTGATGCGTCAATCTGGCGCGTTCAGGGACAAATTGTGACCGGAATGGGGAATTTTACTTGGGCATCGGCTTGGTCTTGCATCCGCGGGCGAATGCCGCAATCATGACAATGCGTTGACACGGAGACTATCGGAACGGTGCAGGGTCGCACGCCTGATAACAAGACCATTTCCCTCTCGCTGGTGCATGCCAGCGAGCCGGTAACAAATTTTCCATCCAAGATCCCGGCCATTGTGGCGTTCGACCGCAAGGAACTGGCGCTGATCCTCAATGTCTATGGCCGCAAGGTGGGCCAGGGGGAGTGGCGTGACTATGCGATGGACTTCCTGCGCGACCGTGCCGTGTTCTCGATCTATGCGCGTGTCTCGGAACGCCCGCTATTCATCATCGAGAAGACGCCGCGCCTGCGCAATCGGCAGGGGCAATACGCGGTGACCAACCAGCAGGGCCGTATCCTCAAGCGCGGGCATGAGCTCGGCCTCGTGCTGCGGGTGCTTGATCCACAACTGGCGGTGGTTGGATGATCAGGTTGGCGATAAGCGTGCTAGCTGGCCTCACGCTGGCGGTGCCCGCCCTGGCTGCGCCTTGGGGTACTGACTACAACATGGGCACATTTGCCGCCGGCGGTGGTAGCGAGCAAGAGGGTTGGCTCAGCCTGGAATGCGGCGATCCACAAGGTGGGCTCAGCAATTTCGGCGAACTTTACCTGCTGTTCACGCCTGCGGCGGGGGCCAGCTTCAACAAGAAGCAGCCGCTGACCTACCTGACATTCACGATCGGGGCAGAGACCTTCGATTTGCCCATCGAGCTCGAGCCCGGCAGCAGCGATACCTTTGCCTATATGCGCGAGGCGGAGGGCTCGATTCTGACACAGGGCCTGGTGTCGGCCATGCGCAATGGTGAGAGCGTGCAGATCAGCCTGGACGGTCAGCAACTCGGCGATATCAGCCTCGAGGGTTCGGACGAGGCGCTCGAGGCCATCGACGAATGCATCCGCTTCCGCAGCTGACAATCCGGCTGGCTGAGCACGACGATTGCGTCGTGATGAACGAGATACGCGCGGACTCCATCATCGAGCTATGCAGGCCGGACCACGGCGACGACCCGGCGACGGTGTTGCGCTGGGTCAACAACCAGTCTGTCGAGACCTTTCGGCAACTCCTGGTGCGTCCGGATGTGACCTTGATAGTGGCGGAATGCGAGAGCGTGGTGGTTGCCGTCGGTGGCATCAACGGCGACAAGGTCACGTTGAATTATGTGCATCCGGATCATCGCTTCCGTGGCATAAGCAAAGCGCTCATGGTCGCTCTGGAGGCCGCGATGGTTGCGGGCGGTGTTGTGCGCGGCAGGCTCGACAGCACCGCGACGGCACGGGACTTCTATCGTGGCATCGGCTGGATCGACGAGGATGGCGGCACGCCGGAAGCGGGCTACCCGATGAGCAAGACGCTCCAGGGCAGCGGATGAATCGAGCTTCTAGCCGAACCGCCCTGCAAGCTCTTCTGCGTCTGGTGCCTCGAACAACTTCGCCCAATCCCGCAGGATTGCGACAGGGATGGCGAAGTGGCTTCCGACCAGCTGGTTCCGGTCGGAAATGCGATGTTCAAGCTCTTCGAGCGGGACGGCCACGAAGTCGACTTTGCACATGGCACCAAGCGAGGCCGCCCTGGCCGCAAACTGCCGCCGCTCCTCACGGGTCCAAAGTCCGAAATCCAAGACGACATCGCCGCCTCGGGAGAGCGTGTAGGCGGCAATCTCCCACATGATGGCTTCGATCTCTTCATGCCGGCGATCATGGTCCGGGTGATGCATGTCGTCGTCGAACAGTCGCGTCTGCCATTCGTCGGGGGTCAGCCGCAGGGCTTTGGTCGTTTCGGCTAGTGCCTTGGCACGCGTGGTCTTACCCGATCCTGGCAAACCGACCATCAGGGTCAGGACAGCCACGGCTACAGCGTCAGCTGCAGGTGCACGATGTCGTGCCAGCGGTCGAACTTGTAGCCGACGGCCTCGTACTTGCCGACATAGCGAAAGCCGAATTTCTCGTGGATGGCGATGGAGTTTTTCGTATCGGCTGTGATGACGCCAATCATCTGCTTGAAGCCGAAGGCCTTGGACCGGGCGATGAGTTCGGTGAGCATGATGCGGCCGAGACCTTTCCCGGTGGCGTCGGGGTGCAGGTAGATCGAATCTTCGCAGGTGAAACGGTAGGCGGCGCGCGGCCGGTAGAAGCTGGCATAGGCATAGCCCCGCACCTGGCCGTCCTGTTCGGCCACGATCAGCGGGTGGCCCAGTGCCACCAGGTGCCCGAATTTTTCCGCCATGGCGGGCTCGCCCGGCGCTTCAGTATCGAAGGTGATGGCGGTGTTATCGACATAGTGCCGGTAGATGGCCGTGATGGCGGGAATGTCGCTCCAGGCGAAGGCGCGCAGAATAACGTCGGACATGATGCTCGGGCACAATGAAAAGGACCGCAGCCTTTGTAGGCTGCGGTCCGAGATATCGTCCAACCAAATTGCTTGATACCAGGATCAAGCGCTCTGGTGCTTACTCGCGGTTGCCGAACAGGCGGAGCAGCATCAGGAACAGGTTGATGAAGTCGAGGTAGAGGTTCAGCGCGCCCATGATGGCGCCCTTGGCCAGTACATCGGCGCCGTAGGACTCCGAGTAGCCTTCCTTGATCTTCTGCGTATCGTAGGCGGTCAGGCCCACGAAGATCAGCACGCCGACCGCCGAGATGGCGAATTCGAGCATGGACGACTGCATGAAGATATTGACCAGCGAGGCGATGATCAGGCCGATCAGGCCCATCATCAGGAAGCTGCCCATCTGGGTCAGGTCACGCTTGGTGGTGTAGCCGTAGAGGCTCATGGCACCGAACGTCGCGGCGGTGATGAAGAACACCTTGGCGATCGAAGCGTCGGTATAGACCAGGAAGATCGAGCTCAGCGACAGGCCCATGACGGCCGAGAACGCCCAGAACGTGGCCTGAGCGGCCGGCACGGAGAGCTTGTTGATGCCGAAGCTCAGCACCAGGATGAAGGCGAGCGGCGCGAGCATCACAACCCACTGCAGCGGGCTTGCGAACAGCAATGCGCCCCACTGGGTCACGAGCTGTCCATTGGCCAGCTGGCCAACGGCGGCGTCCGGGTTGGTGGTGATGGCGGCGGCGGCGGCGAAGTAGGCCGCAACGCCTGTCACAACCAGCCCGATACCCATATAATTGTAGACGCGCAGCATGTAGCTGCGAAGGCCCTCGTCGATGGCCAAGGCCGAGCCGGCCCGAGCTCCGAGGGTCTGACGGTCATATTCAGCCATAGTCGGTTCCTTTCCCAATTAATGCGGTCTCTTGCACCGCCGGTGGGCATTGGTTGCCACTTGATGAGGCAATATGGATGCGGTGCCAGTTGTTTACAAGTGATCTTGCCCCGCTGCGACGAATCGACTGGCCGAGAAGATCGCTTGTGCTACGGTCGAAGGGCGAATCGTGCTGATCCTAGACAGAGGAGGGCCCTATGCCCCGGCTCTTCACCGGCCTCGAAATCCCGGCCGATGTGGGATTTGCCCTGTCACTGAAGCGGGGCGGGCTCACCGGCGCGCGCTGGATCGATGCCGAGAATTATCACATTACCTTGAGATTCATCGGTGACGTCGATCACCAGACTGCTGACGAGGTGGCCGACAGTCTCGACCGGCTGTCGAACTCGCTGCGATTCTCCGTGCGCCTCACCCACCTGGGTACCTTCGGCGGCGACAAACCCCGCGCGCTCTATGCCGGAGTCGAGCCCAGCGAGGCGTTGACCCGCCTGCAGGCGGCGCAGGAGCGGGTGTTGCAGCGGGCCGGGCTGCCGCCGGAGGGTCGCAAGTTCGTGCCGCATGTGTCGCTGGCGCGCCTGCGTGGCGGCGGGCCGATGGAAGTGGCGCAGTTCATTGCCGCTGCCGGGCGGTTCGAGCCGCTGAGCTTTCCGGTCGGGCGCTTCGTGCTGTTTTCGAGCAAGGATTCGGTGGGCGGCGGCCCCTATGTGGTCGAGCAGAGCTATCCACTGGCGGCGTGAGCGCCGATCACGGTCACGCAACTGTTAGCCAAATGTTAACCCTGGCGGCGCAAACCGGAGTGAACGTGTCCGGTCCCGTCAAAATGCCGCCGTGATTGCCTCGCTATTGATGCAAATCCAGTCGGATGTGGCGGCATTTGACATCTTGGTAACCATGTTCAGGGCAGACTTGGCGGGCAGCTCTCCCCAATAGCGGACCCTTAGAATGAGGATGAAATTGGCGATGACGAAAACCGGTAGCCTCGCATTTGGGCTCGCTGTCGGCGCGATCATGGCTCTGGCGCCTGCCGCGCAGGCACAGCAGGCCACAGAGCTTGGGACCTTCAATGCCTGGACCGCCTGGCAAGCCACCGACGCCTCTGGCGTGATCTGCTATATCTCGGCCACACCGCAGAAGAGCGAACCAGCCGGCGCCAATCGCGATCCGATCCACTTCATGATCATCCACCGCAAGGGGATGGGCACCAAGAACGAAGTGCAGACCATTATCGGCTATCCGTACAATGCCACCACGCCCAATGCGAGCGCGGCGGTCGATGGCAAGTCCTACCCCATGGTCACCGAAGGCTCCGCCGCATGGCTTGCTTCGACGGGTGATGAAGGCGGGTTCGTGCAGGCCTTCAAGGCCGGCAGCAACCTCGTCATCAAGGGCACCAGCCAGCGCGGCACCAATACCAGCGATACCTATTCGCTGAGCGGCGCCACTGCGGCGATGAACGCCATCGATACGGCCTGCAAATAGGCCATTTTTCGGGTTGCCCGGTCGGGGCAATCCGCCATAACTGGGCGGTGGGTCTTGCGGCCCCTCGCCCAAAGTCTTTTCTGAGGCCCCGATGACCAAGTCCACCCTGGCACTCGCCCTTGTCGCGACCCTGTCCCTCACATCAGTCGCGAGCGCCCAGCAGGTGCGGCTTCTGGGCGAACACCGGGCCTGGTCGAGCTATGGCGCCAGCGACGCGGCCGGTGCGGTCTGTTTCGCCATGACCAAGCCCGAAAGCGTGACGCCCACGCCCGACGGCTATAGCCAAGCCTATATCTACATCACCAATCGACCGACCGAAAACGTGGCCAGCGAGTTCAACCTCGTCGCTGGCTTCGCTTTTCAGCCCGACAGTGTCGCCACGGTCAGTGTTGGCGGCCAGACCTTTAACCTCTTCACCCAGAACGATGCTGCCTGGCTCGACGACGCCAGCCAGTCCGACGCCCTGGCCAGCGCCATCCGCGCCGGTTCGTCGATGACCGTCGAAGGCACGACGGCGGCGGGTATCAAGGTGGTGCAGGCCTATTCGCTCTCGGGCGCTACAGCGGCACAGCAGTCGATCGGCAGCGAGTGCTGATCGCCCTCGGGCTTGATCCGAGGGCACTACACTCTCCATTTCCGGCAGTGAAACACCCTCGGGTCAGGCCCGAGGGTGACGATCGAATTTGGCTGATGCGTCCTTCGCAATGCTTGGTTCCACAGGCGTGACTTTGCGCATTTCATCCCCATATGCTATTGGCCGCGCCAATCCCGCATCTTCCGGACCTTTCGCCACGCCATGAGCATTGCGCTGAACCTTGACCATTCGACCGCTATCCGCCCCGCCGCGGCCAGCCGGCCGTCGCTGATCGGTCTCTCCAAGCCGCATCTGGCTGAGGCGCTGACCACGGCTGGCATCGCATCGGACAAGGAAGCGCGCATGCGGGCCAACCAGTTGTGGAACTGGCTCTATGTCAACGGTACGACCGATTTCGACCGTATGACCAACGTGGCCAAGCCCGTGCGGCAGAAGCTGGCCGATACCTTTATCCTCGATCGCCCGGAGATCGTTACCGAGCAGGTGTCGACTGACGGCACCCGCAAATGGCTGTTCCGCTTCCGCGATCCGGCCAACCCGGCCTATCCGCCCGTCGAGGTCGAGACCGTCTACATCCCCGAGCAGGATCGCGGGACACTGTGTGTCTCGTCCCAGGTGGGTTGTACGCTGACCTGCTCGTTCTGCCATACCGGCACGCAGAAGCTGGTGCGCAACCTGACAGCGGGCGAAATCCTCGGCCAGATCCTGATGGCGCGCGAGCGGCTGGGCGATTTCCCCGGCGGCGTGCGCCCCGACGACGGGGGACTCGTGCCCAATGGCGACACCCGCGCCATCACCAATATCGTGATGATGGGCATGGGCGAGCCGCTCTACAACTATGACAACGTCAAGCAGGCGCTGCTGATCGCCTCGGCCGGCGACGGCATGAGCATCAGCAAGCGCCGCATCACCCTGTCGACTTCGGGCGTCGTGCCGTTCATCGAGCCGACCGGGCGCGAGATCGACGTGCAGCTGGCGATCTCGCTGCATGCCACCAACAACGATCTGCGCGACGTGCTGGTGCCGATCAACAAGAAGTGGCCGCTCGAAGAACTGCTCGAAGCCTGCCGCAACTATCCCGGCCTCAGCAATGCCCGCCGCATCACCTTCGAATATGTGATGCTCGACGGCATCAACGACAGCGACGCCGAAGCCCGCGAATTGGTGCGGCTGCTGGCCGGTATTCCAGCCAAGATCAACCTCATCCCGTTCAATCCCTGGCCGGGTGCGAACTACGGTACGTCGCCGAGCTCGCGCATCGAGCGTTTTGCCGATATCGTCAACAAGGCTGGTTATGCGTCGCCAGTGCGGACACCGCGCGGGCGCGATATCTTTGCGGCATGCGGGCAGCTCAAGAGCGAGAGCGAGCGGATGAGCAAGAAGGATCGGGACGCGCTGGCGGGGGTTTGATGGCCGCCCTGGTTCCCGAGCTTTCCGTCTCCGACATGACGGTCAGTCGCCGGTTCTATTGCGACATCATTGGCTTTGCGCTGCGCTATGAGCGTCCGGAAGAGGGCTTTGCGTATCTGGAACTGGGAGCCGCAGAGCTGATGCTCGACCAACTCGGCACCGGCCGCGAATGGATCACTGCTCCGCTGGAACGGCCCTTTGGTCGTGGCGTCAACTTTCAGATCGAGGTTGATGCTGTGGCACCGATTCTCGATCGGCTAGCTGTCGCCGGCATCGCGCCTTTCCTGCCGCTGGAAACGAAGACCTACAGCACGTTGGCCGGCGACGTTGCGCAGCGTCAGTTCTGCGTCACCGACCCGGATGGCTACCTCTTGAGGTTCTTCGAAACTTTGTCGTAGCGCTACTCCCCCGCCACCCATTCCATCCGCACCCTGCCCTTGCCGTCCTCGCCCAACAGCCTCGCCAATTCCGGCAGCAACAACTTGAGCTCCGCTTCGAGCGTATACGGCGGATTGACCACGATCATCCCTGTGCCGTGCAGGCGTGGTGGGGTTGAGAACGGGCGCACATTCAGTTCGATGCGCAGGATCTTGCGGATGCCTGTCCGTTCGAGGCTGTCGATGAATTCCGATATCTCGTGTGGGTCCTTGACCGGATACCAGAAGGCATAGATCCCGCCGGGCCAGCGCTGGTGGGCCTTGATCAGGCCCGCCACCATGCGGTCGAACTCGCCGGCTTTCTCGAAGGGCGGATCGATCAGGACGAGGCCGCGCTTTTCCTTGGGCGGTAGATGGGTGCCCAGAGCGGCCCAGCCGTCGAGATGAGTGGTGCGGACCTGGATGTCGCCAGCGAAGTTTTCGCGCAGGGCTTCCGCATCGTCAGGATGCAGTTCGAGGGCGAAGAGGCGGTCCTGTTCGCGCAGCAGGTGCCTGACGATCAGGGGCGAGCCGGGATAGAAGCGCAGGCCGCCTTCGCGATTTTGTGCGCTGATCGCATCGAGATAGGGCGCGGCCAGCGTTGCGGCGGGACCGGTCAGTCCCTGTTCGATGAGCCGGCCGATGCCATCGACCCATTCGCCAGTGCGTCCGGCCTCGTCGCCTTGCAGGTCATAGAGCCCTACGCCGGCATGGGTATCGAGCACGCGGAAGGCGGTATCCTTACGCTTGAGGTAGTCGAGGATGCGGACGAGGATCAGATGCTTGACCACATCGGCGAAATTGCCGGCGTGGAAGGCGTGGCGATAGTTCATCAGTGGCGCGCTTGTGCGGTGAGAATGGTGGCAGCGAAGGCGGTGAAGATCGCCGCGAAGCTCCAGTTGAGGGCGCGTTCGACCCATTTGCTGGAGCGGAAGGCGGCGGCGAGCCTTTCGGCCAGCAGCACCGTGACGATGCCGAGCGGGATCGACAGGGCCACGAATTCGAGGCCGAGGAAGATCAGCTTGCCGGTGGCACCGGGATCATGCGCGTCGACGAACTGGGGCAGGAAGGTGACGAAGAACAGCACCACTTTGGGATTGAGCAGGTTGATGCCGATGCCGGTGGCAACGCTCTGCCGCACGGTCGGTGGCTTCTTGGCCGCTTCGGCGAGGCGCAGGCCCCCGCCATGGAACACCGCCTGATAGGCCAGATAGAGCAGATAGACGGCGCCAGCGATCTTGAGCGCCAGGAAGAGCGGCGGCGCGGCGATGATGAGGATCGAGACGCCGAAGGCCACCAGCATGGTGTGGACCAGAATACCGGCCATGGCACCAAACATCGCAGCCAGCCCATGGGCGCGGCCATAGTTGATGGCGCGGGACATCTGCAGCGCCATGTCAGGTCCTGGCGTGATGGCGAGGACGACGGTGGCCAGGGCAAAGGCGAGGATGACGGACAGGTCGGGGATGAAGGCGGGCATGGGCGCGTTCCGCTGGGTGGTACACCCTTCTACCAAAGCTGAGGAGAGTAGCTAGGCCAAAGGCAGCTCGAATCCGCGCTTGATCGTCTCCATCGGCACGTCGGTCTTGATGCTCTGCACGCTGGGAATGCGCATCAGGTAGTCCGACTGGAACCGCCAATAGGCGTGCAGGTCTGCGGTGACGATACGCATGATCGCATCGCATTCCCCGGTGGTGAGGTAGCACTCGGCGACCTCAGGGAATTTGCGCACCGTCTCGGCAAACTGGTTGGTCGTCTCAGCCCCCTGCGTCTTGAACCAGATGCGGGCGAAGACGGTGAGCCCGAGGCCGATCGCCGGGCCATTGAGAATGGCGGTGTACTGGTCAATGATGCCCCGGTCCTCGAGCAGCTTGACCCGGCGCAGGCAGGGTGAGGGCGACAGGCCCACCTCGTTGGCCAGCTCGACATTGGAGATGCGGGCATTGCGCTGCAATGCTCGGAGGATGCGGCGGTCGATAGCGTCAAGCTGTTCTGGCATTTGCGGCTGCTTGGACTTCAATAGTTGGCAGAATGTGCCAAAATGTGCGCCAATCCTGCGATAATCGCAAGTTCATTGCGCAACGGCTGGTCTATCCTGTCACTAACTAGAACTGGAGCGGATGCCAATGGCGAACCCAATCAAGAAAGTCGTGCTGGCCTATTCGGGCGGGCTCGATACCTCCATCATCCTCAAATGGCTGCAGGAGACCTACAATTGCGAGGTGGTGACCTTCACCGCTGATCTCGGCCAGGGCGAGGAGCTCGAGCCGGCACGCAAGAAGGCCGAGATGTTCGGCATCAAGGATATCCGCATCGAAGACCTTCGCGAGGAATTCGTGCGGGATTTCGTGTTCCCGATGTTCCGCGCCAATGCGGTCTATGAGGGTGTCTATCTGCTGGGCACCTCCATCGCCCGCCCGCTGATCGCCAAGCGCCTGGTCGAAATCGCCCAGGAAACCGGTGCCGATGCCATTTCGCATGGCGCCACCGGCAAGGGTAACGATCAGGTACGGTTCGAACTGACCGCCAATGCGCTCGATCCCGCGATCAAAGTGATTGCGCCGTGGCGCGAGTGGGACCTGCGCAGCCGCACCCAGCTGCTCGAATATGCCGAGCGCAACCAGATCCCGATTGCCAAGGACAAGCGTGGCGAGGCCCCGTTCTCGGTCGACGCCAACCTGCTGCATACCTCATCCGAAGGCATGGTGCTGGAAGATCCGGCGGTGCCCGCGCCCGATTATGTGGCCCAGCGCACCGTCGATCCGGAAAAGGCGCCTGACCAGGCCGAGATCATCACTATCGGCTTTGAGACGGGCGATCCGGTTTCGGTCAATGGCGTCAAGCTCAGCCCGGCTAACCTTCTTACCAAGCTCAACGAACTGGGCGGCAAGCATGGCGTGGGCCGGCTCGATCTGGTCGAGAACCGCTTTGTCGGCATGAAGTCGCGCGGGCTCTACGAGACCCCCGGCGGCACGATCATGTTGGTGGCGCATCGCGGCATCGAATCGATCACGCTCGATCGTGGCGAGGCGCATCTCAAGGATGAGCTGATGCCCAAATATGCCGAGCTGATCTATAACGGCTTCTGGTTTGCCCCCGAGCGCGAGATGCTGCAGGCGCTGATCGACAAGAGCCAGGCCTTCGTCACCGGCGAAGTGACCATCAAGCTCTACAAGGGCTCGGCCAGTGTCATCGCCCGTACCTCGCCCTATTCTCTCTACAACATGGACCTCGTCACCTTCGAAGAAGGCGCCGTGGCCTATGACCACAAGGATGCCGAGGGCTTCATCCGCCTCAACGGTCTGCGCCTCAAGACCTATGCTGCCCGCAACAAGAAGGCCGGTCGCTGATCGAAACGATCAAGCCCGCCGATCACATTGGCGGGATTGACGCCCAGAACTTAATCGCTCGTTAAGCGGAACGAACTAGCTTTCCCAAAGCGTCATGCAGAAGCATTGATATTGGGGAATCGACGAGTGCGAGCAGAAGACGCTGGCAGCTTGAGCGAAATGGCTGAGGCCTTGCTGCTCGACGCTGCGCTCGAGAACATTCCCTATGGCTTCTGCGTCTGGTCGCCACAGTTCCGCCTGGTGATGTGGAACAAGCATTATCGCGACCTTTACGGCTTTGCTGCCGAGGCTATCTATCGCGGCATGAGCCTTGAAGAAGTGGTGCAGCTCAGCGCCCAGCTCGGCAACCATCCCGGCCAGAGTCCCGACGAATTCTACGAGGCCTATTCCAGTCAATTGCTGGCCAACAGGAGCGGCGCCCGCACCAAGAACCAGGAAGTGGTGCATGGCGGGCGCACCATCGAGACGGCGCATGTCTTCTCGCCGGCTCTGGGTTGGGTGGTGACGCATGAGGACATCACCGACGAGATCGCCCGCACCGAAGTGGTGCAGAAGCGCAAGCTAGAGCTCGAACGGCAGAATATTCGCCTTGATGCGGCGGTGAACAACATCTCGCAGGGTCTGTGCATGATGGACGCCAAGGGGCGGCTGATCATCTGCAACGAGCCCTATGCGCGCATCTACAATCTGCCCGAACGGCTGATCAAGCCGGGGACCCAGCTAGAAGACATCCTCAGCCACCTGTTCGACATGGGCATGAGTGCCGGCGGCACCCGCGAGGAATATATCGCCTGGCGCCGCGATGTCATCGCCCGCCGCGAATATGGCAAGAATGTCCACGAGCTCAACGGCCGCACCATCATGATGCAGCACCATCCGATGAAGGATGGTGGCTGGGTGTCGACGCATGAGGACATTACCGAGCAGAAGCAGAACGAGGCGCGCATCCGCCACCTGGCGCGGCATGATGCGCTGACGGACCTGCCCAACCGCATCGAATTCCTCGAACAGATGGCCAAGACCGAGGCGGGCCTGAGCCGCGGCGAAATGGCCGCCGTGCTCTATATCGACCTCGATCACTTCAAGGCAGTCAACGACACGCTGGGCCACGCCGTAGGCGACGAAGTGATCAAGCAGGCCTCGGCGCGGCTCTGGGGCACGACGCGCGAGACCGACGTCCTGGCGCGGCTGGGTGGCGACGAATTCGCCCTGCTGATGCGGCCGATCGAGCATGTCTCCGATGCTGCCAAGGTAGCTGATCGCATCATCAAGTCGATTGGCGCCCCGATGATCATCGGTGGACAGCAGATCGAGATCGGCGCCAGCGTCGGCATTGCCGTGGGGCCGGGCGACGGCGTCAAGACCGACACGCTGGTCAAGAATGCCGATCTGGCGCTCTACAAGGCCAAGAGCGAGGGGCGCTCGACCTACCACTTCTTCGAAACCGGCATGGATGCCGAGCTGCAGCAGCGCCGCTCGATCGAAGCGGGCCTACGGCTGGCGCTGCAGCGCGAAGAGTTGCGGCTCGTCTTCCAGCCGCTGCTGGGACTGGCCGAAAACCGCGTCACCTGCGTCGAGGCCTTGCTGCGCTGGGACCATGACGGCAGGACGATTTCGCCGGTCGAGTTCATCCCGATCGCCGAAGAGACCGGCCTGATTGTCGCTATCGGCGAGTGGGTGCTGCGCGAAGCGCTCAAGACCTGCGCCACCTGGCCGGGCGATGTCCGCGTTGCCGTCAACCTCTCTCCCATCCAGTTCAAAAGCCGCGACCTAACATCCCTGGTCCGCTCGGCACTTGCCGATGCGCATCTGCCGGCCACGCGGCTCGAACTCGAAATTACCGAAAGCCTGCTGCTGGCAGAGAACGAGACGACGTTCAAGGCGCTGCACGAGCTGCGCGCCATGGGTGTCCGCATCTCGATGGACGATTTCGGCACTGGCTATTCGTCGCTGAGCTATCTGCGCAGCTTCCCCTTCGACAAGATCAAGATCGACCGCTCCTTCATGCGCGACCTGACCACGCGGGGCGACAGCCAGGCGATCATCCAGGCGGTCATCGGACTGGGCAAAAGCCTGGGCATGACGACGACAGCCGAGGGCGTCGAGACCGAAGAACAGCTCGAAATGGTGCGGAAGCACGGCGCCACCGAAGTCCAGGGCTTCCTGTTCTCGCCACCTTTGCCACCGGCGGCACTGGCCAACCTGCTGCACTCGGATTCCGTCAAGGCGCAGGTCGATCGCAAGAAGGCTTCATAGCCTTGCAGCCAATTGTCACTTCAAATTGGCTCGCGCAAACGTTGAATTGGCACGTACCGTTCCATATATTCTGAAGTATTCCAGCAATATATATGCGCGGGATCGCCTTAACATTTTTGAAACTTCTTCTGTTGTGGGCCGTAACTGAACGTAAGCGTCAGTCAAGAAGCCGCAGGGCGTACGTCCTGCAACACGGGATATTTTCAAAATGGAAATCACGCACGATACGTCTCGACGTCGCCTGCTCAAGTGGGGTGGGGCTGCCGCTGCAACCGTTGCCGTCTCTGGTGTCTGGCTGCCCAATTTCGGCATGTCAGCCGCTTTCGCCGCCGATCTGGGCGAAGGCGATGTCGGCATTCTCAACTATGCCTACGCTCTTGAGCAGCTCGAAGCGGCCTTCTACACCAAGGTCATCGAGAGCCCTTATGAGGGTATCACTGCCGAAGAAACCGCGCTTCTGACCGATATCCGCGATCACGAGGTCGAGCACCGCGATTTCCTCAAGGGCGCGCTTGCCGATGGCGCTATTCCCGATCTGGAAGTCGATTTCTCGGCCGTGGATTTCACCGACCGTGCCAGCGTACTGGGCACTGCGATGGTCTTCGAAGACCTTGGCGTCTCGGCCTATAACGGCGCCGGCAAGCTCATCGAAGACGTTGCCTATCTGGCCGAAGCGGGCCGTATCGTCTCGGTGGAGGCTCGTCATGCCGCCGCCATCCGCGATTTGCTCAACCCCAACAGCGTGTCCTTTGCCGGCGACGATGTCGTCGATGAAAACGGCCTCGATGTGGTCAACGATCCGCTCACGGTCCTGACCGCAGCCGATCCATTCATCAAGACCGAAGTCACCGCGAACGCGCTGGTTTGAGGAGAGCCATCATGATCAATCAAACCAACCACCTGATCGCCGGCCTTGATCCCGAAATCAAGGACATCCTGGTCTCCAACCGCCGCGAATTCTTCCGCTCGTCTGCCCTCAAGCTCGGCGCTATGGCTTCGGCGCCGGTGCTGCTGGCGATGACGGCACAGAACGCCTTCGGCCAGGACCTGCCGCAGGAGGTCGTCGATGTGCTGGTTTTCGCACTGACGCTCGAGCATATCGAGGACGCTTTCTATCGCTCGGGCCTCGAGACCGCTGGCCTCATCCCGGACGAGTATGTCGGCATCTTCAACCAGATCGGCAAGCATGAGGCAGCCCATGTGGCCTTCCTCACCACGGCCCTGGGTTCGGCCGCCATCAAGCGTCCGGCGCTCGACCTCACCGCTGGCGGCAAGTATGCCGACGCGCTGAGCAACTTCGACACCTACCTGACGCTGAGCCAGACCTTCGAGGATCTGGGCGTCGCGGCCTACAAGGGCCAGGCCGGTGTGGTTGCCGTCAATGACGACATCCTCACGGTGGCGCTGCAGATCCATTCGGTCGAGGCCCGCCACGCGGCCATCGTCCGCAAGATCGGTGGCAAGAAGCCCTGGGATGGTGCTTTCGACGAGCCCATGACCAAGGAAGAAGTCCTCGCTGCCGCTACACCCTTCCTCGCCTGACAGTCGCCTACAGGCTTGAAACCGACCGCCGCGTTCCCCCGGGAGCGCGGCGATTGCGTTTGTCGGCCCGCTTTGCCAATTTGGCGCATGCGTCCCAGCCATTATGCCAAGCTTTGTGCCGTTGCCCGCCGCGAAGGCCGGGATGTGAGCGCGGCTGAAGACATGGTGCAGGAGGCCCTGCTGGCGGCGGTGCTGGCCGGCCGCACCGATTTCGAGCGCCCCGACAACGCCCGCTGGCTGGTCGGCACGCTACGCAACCAAGCGCGCATGGCTGCCCGCAGCGCGGCTCGGCGGCGCAGTCGCGACGGGCAATGGCTCGCTGCCTCGTCGCCTTCAGAGCCGACCGAGCAGGATAGCGAACTGGCCAAGCTCGTTGCGCCGCTGCCGTCGTCGCTCAAGGCGGTCGCCGCGCTGATCCTGTCCGGCCACAGGCGGCGCGAGATCGCCTATCTGCTCAAGCTGTCCGACCCGGCCCTGCGCCAGCGCATCGTGGCGCTCAAGCGCCAAATCGTGCAGGCAGGACTGGCTTTACCCAGCGACCTGCCGGGCCTCAATCTCGATCTGGCCTATGGCCGCATTCGCGATGCGCTGCTGCCGCACCTGCTGCGCGATGGCGGGGTGTTTGCTAGCCATGATCCGGATGGGCATCTTTTTATCGTCCGGCGCTCACAAAAGCCGGTGCCACGGCAACTGGAAGCGTAAAGCAACTCAGGAGGGCTCCATGAGCTTCAAACCAAAAAGTGCCAGCGTCGTCTTCTATGTCAGCGATATCGTCCGCACCGAGAAATTCTATAATGAGACCATGGGTCTCGAACTGACCCGCGAGGAGGGGCCGAACCGTTCTGGCTGCAGGGCCGGCTGGCCAGCGGACTTGAGCTGATCTTCTTCGAAATGGATGGCGTGCGCGGCAATACGCCGGCGCTGATCTTTACCGTCGATGAGGGTGGCATCGACGACATCGTCGCCGGGCTGGTTGAGCAGGGCGTCACTATCGTCACGCCGGTGTCGGAGGCTCCGGGCGGCTGGAGCGGCGACTTTCTGGACCCGGATGGCTTTGGCCTCGGGCTCTGGCAATCGGGGGACTTGCCGCGGTCGCTGAAGTAACCATGGCGGCCGGTTCAGGCCGGTCGCAACCCACCCTTGCGTGCCCTGCGCTTGTGGAAAACCCATTGTTCCTGTATGGCAGCGCCAAATGCGCCAATCCCGTCCTTCTGACGGCAAGTTGGCGCGCTTGTTATTCCAGCATGGTTCAGCCTGATGTCGCCGCTCCTTCTCGCGGCCCAAGGTTTTGGGATCATGCCAAAGAGGCCTGACCCCTATGACGCTGCGCAACATCGCTATCATCGCCCACGTTGACCACGGCAAGACCACGCTGATCGACGTCCTGCTCAAGCAGTCCGGTTCGTTCCGTGAAAACGAGCGCGTCGAAGAACGCGCCATGGACAGCAACGATATCGAGCGCGAGCGCGGCATCACGATCCTCGCCAAGGTCACGTCGCTGCTGTGGAAGGACACCCGCATCAATATCGTCGACACCCCCGGCCACGCCGACTTTGGCGGTGAAGTCGAGCGCATCCTGTCGATGGTCGACGGCGTGGTGATCCTGGTGGACGCGGCCGAAGGCCCGATGCCGCAGACTAAGTTCGTGCTCGGCAAGGCGCTGGCCCAGGGCCTGCGTCCGATCGTTGCCATCAACAAGATCGACAAGGCCGACGAGCGCCACCTCGAAGTGCTCGAGGAAATCTTCGATCTTTTCATCGCGCTGGACGCATCGCCCGAGCAGCTCGATTTCCCGGTGCTCTACGGTTCGGCCAAGCAGGGCTGGATGGCCATGGACCCGGCTGGTCCGAAGGACGACCTGGGCCCGCTGCTCGACAAGGTCGTCGAACACGTGCCGCAGCCGACCGTCGAAGAAGGCGCGTTCCGCATGCTGGTCACCACCATCGAGCGCAACCCCTTCCTGGGCCGTATCCTGACCGGCCGCATCACGTCGGGCACCGTCAAGGCGAACGATCCCATCCACACGCTCAACCGTGAGGGCAAGGAAGTCGAGAAGGGCCGTATCTCCAAGGTCCTGGCCTTCCGTGGCCTCGAGCGCACGCCGGTCGACATCGGCGAAGCCGGCGACATCGTCGCCATTGCGGGTCTCGTGACCTCGACCGTGGCCGATACGCTCTGCGCCCCGTCGGTGACCAAGGCCATCGCATCCAAGCCGATCGATCCGCCGACCCTGTCGGTGACCTTCCGCATCAATGACGGCCCGCTGGCCGGTCGCGAAGGCGACAAGGTGCAGTCCCGCGTCATCCGCGAGCGCCTGATGCGCGAAGCCGAAGGCAATGTCGCCATCAAGGTGACGCCCGGTGACGACAACGACTCCTATGACGTGGCCGGCCGTGGCGAATTGCAGCTGGCTGTGCTGATCGAAAACATGCGCCGCGAAGGCTTCGAGCTGACCATCGGCCGCCCGAAGGTGTTGATGCAGGATATCGACGGCGTGCGCCACGAGCCGATCGAGGAAGTCATCATCGACGTCGATGACGAATTCACCGGCACGGTCATGCAGAAGCTGACCGAGCGCAAGGGCGAGCTGACCGATATGCGTCCGTCCGGCGTCGGCCGTACCCGCATCAAGCTGCTGGTTCCCACACGCTCGCTGATCGGCTACCAGCCGGAACTGCTGAGCGACACCCGTGGCACGGCGATCTTCAACCGTCTGTTCCACGCCTTCGTGCCCTATAAGGGCGACCTGCCGGGCCGTCGCACTGGCGTGCTGATCTCCAACGGTACGGGCACCTCGGTGGCGTTCGCGCTGTGGAATCTCGAGGACCGCGGTCCGATCATGATCGACTCCGGCGTCGATATCTATGAAGGCATGATCATCGGCGAGCATTCCCGCGAGAACGATCTCGAAGTGAACGCCCTCAAGGGCAAGCAGTTGACCAACATCCGCACCACGTCCAAGGACGAAGCGGTCCGGTTGACCACACCCAAGAAGCTGACGCTGGAGCAGTCGCTCGGCTACATCGCCGAAGACGAGTATGTGGAAGTGACCCCCAAGTCGATCCGCCTGCGCAAGATCTGGCTCGACCCCAACGATCGCAAGCGCATGAGCCGCGCCGCCAAGTCGGCGTAAGGTTCGCCGGAGGGCGGTGGGCTTTGCCCCACCCCCACCTAACCTCCCCCTGAAGGGGGAGGAACCCATCCAGTTGTTGGCAAGATGCTGCCCCTCCTACCGCACTGTCCCTCCCCCTTCAGGGGGAGGCTAGGTGGGGGGTATCCGGAGGAAACCCCATGACCGACTGGATCATCCAGACCATCTCCAACTGGGGTTACGCCGGCATCTTCCTGGTCATGCTGGCGGAATCGATCTTTCCGCCGATTCCGTCCGAGCTGATCATTCCGTTTGCCGGCTTCGCTGCCGCAAATGGCGATCTCAACCTGTTCGGTGTCATCGCCACGGCAACCTTGGGCGCGGTGGTCGGCATGCTGCCGTGGTATTTCGCCGGGCGGCTGTTCGGACTGGAGCGCGTGCGCTGGCTGGCGGATCGTTTCGGCCGGATCATGGCGTTCAATGCCGATGAGATCGACACCGCGGTGAGCTGGTTTACCCGTTTCGGCCCCGTAATCGTGCTGTTCGGCCGCCTGATGCCGATCATCCGGACGCTGATTTCCATTCCGGCGGGCCTCGCCCGCATGAGCCTGCCGGTGTTCCTGCTGGCCTCGACGGTTGGCGCGCTGATCTGGAACACCATCCTGACACTGGCCGGCTACATCCTGCATGAGCACTACGAGACGATCGAAGTTGTGCTCGATCCGCTGAGCTATATCGTGCTCGGCCTCGTCGTCCTGCTCTACCTGTTCAAGGTCGCCACCTGGAAGCCAAGCAAGCAGGCCGTTTGAGCGGCGAACGGATTTGCGGCATCGCGGCTTGACCTGAGCCGCGCTTTCGCGCGAATACGCTCTTCAAAGCGAGGTTTCCTCATGGACAAGTTTTCCAGTCTGACCGGTGTCGCGGCGCCCCTGCCGATCATCAATATCGATACCGACATGATCATCCCCAAGCAGTATCTCAAGACCATCAAGCGCACGGGTCTGGGCACCGCGCTGTTTTCGGAGATGCGCTACAACGAAGACGGCACCGAGAACCCCGATTTCGTGCTCAACAAGCCCGGCTATCGCGGCGCCACCATCATCGTGGCCGGAGACAATTTCGGCTGTGGCTCGAGCCGCGAGCATGCGCCTTGGGCCTTGCTCGATTTCGGCATTCGCTGCGTCATCTCCACCAGCTTCGCCGACATCTTCTACAATAACTGCTTCAAGAACGGCATCCTGCCGCTGGTGGTGACGCCCGAGCAGCTCAAGCTGCTGCTTGACGATGCCGAGCGCGGTTCGAACGCGACGCTGACGGTCGATCTCGAAAGCCAGACCATCAAGGGCCCCGATGGCGGCACGCTGCATTTCGATATCGATCCGAGCCGCAAGCAGATCCTGCTCGAAGGCCTCGACGATATCGCCGGCACGCTGAAGTCCGATCCGTCGATTTCGTCTTTCGAAAACAAGATGGCGGCCGACCGCCCCTGGCTCTGAGGTTCTGATGGTACAGCGCGTCTCCACCGGATCGCCCTTCGAGGCGACCTTTGGCTATTCCCGTGCGGTCCGGCACGAGGACACGGTCTATGTCTCCGGCACGACCGGCTATGACTATGCCACCATGACTATGCCCGACGATGTCGGCCAGCAGGCGGCCAATGCCCTGACCACCATCGACAAGGCGCTGAGGGAAGCCGGCTCGTCCATCCAGGATACGGTCCGCGTGGTCTACTATGTCGGCGACCGCAATGACGTCAGCGCGGTGGTCGCGGCCGTGGGTCCCGTCTTCAAAGACATCCGGCCAGCTGCTTCCATGCTGATCGTGCAGATGATCGAGCCCGGCATGAAGATCGAGATCGAAGTCACCGCTCGGATCGGCGCAGCCAAAAGCTAGGATAGACGGCCTCCCAGTAGACCTCATGGTGAGCTTGTCGAACCAGGAGGTCGTGCCCGCCATCCCGCCACGACCTCGTCCTTCGACGAGCTCAGGATGAGGTCTACTGATGAACCGAAGCCAGTCGACGCTCGTCCTTCACGCGCTCGTGGTGATCGCAGCGCTGCTGCTGCTCGTTCCGGCCCTGACCCAGGCGCTCGGTGGCCAACTCGGATATCTGCTGAGCCTCACCGTCTATTGGCTGGGCTTTTGCATCCCTGTCATCGCGCTGCATAGTTGGAAGCGCCATGATGGGCGGCTGTTCTCGGAAAAGCTCGCCTGGCGCGACTGGTGGGTGCCGCTGCTGCTGCTGCTGCAGGTGGTGGCGATCGGGATCGCGGCATTCTTCCAGAATACGACGCATCTGACGACGCGCGGCGCCATGCTGGCCGCGGCTATCGCCATCATCAATGCCCCGCTTGAGGAGGCAGCCTGGCGTGGTGGCTTCATGGTGCGGTTTGTCGACAAGCCGCGCCTGGGTTTCTGGTTGGGCTGGCTGCTGTTCACCGCCTGGCACATCCCGCTGGCGCTGAGCCATGGCGTGGCTTTTGACGGCGGCTGGGTCAGCCTGGTCGGCGGGGCGGCGGCGCTTGGGCTGCTATGGAGCTGGATCGCCTGGCGCACCGGATCGGTGTTCTGGGTCGCCATCGCGCATGTCCTGACCAATGTGCTGACCTTCTGGGTCTTCTTCGACCGCAACGGCTTCGTCTAGCGAATCGTCTCGCCGGGCTCGTCGCCGAAGAACAGGCCGGGATTGCGGGGTAGCGGCGTGGTGAAGAGCGCGTCGCACTCGTCCATGCCGGCATTGGCACAGCTTTGTGGGCGGTCGCCCGCGTTGCAGTCAGCGATGACCGATTGATAGCATTCAGCCAGCGTGTTGACCTTGGCGTGGGCCGCGGTGACGCCGACCAGCGTGATGGCCGCCAGGGCGGCAATGTGGATCAGTTTGACCATTTCAGTGTCCTCGGTGGGCCGGCATGCAGGCCGGATCGTTGAGGCTGTTCTGCTCTCTTGGCGTTGAACTCGCACTGAGCCCGGTATTCAGTCAGCGTTCACGCCAAGGGCGCCCTTGCGCCCCTGATAGAAATGACGCTATGTGCGCGGCAACAAGGCGTAACCACCAGTACGGCGAGGACCGACATGGCCACCCATTCCCTATTCCTGCTGCCCGGCGACGGCATCGGCACCGAGATCATGGTCGAGGTGGAAAAGCTGATCGCCTGGACGAATTCAGAACAGCTCACCGACTTCTCGACCGATACGGGCCTCGCCGGTGGCGCCGCCTATGACAAGCACCAGGTGGCCATCACCGATGAAGATACCGAAAAGGCCAAGGCGGCCGATGCCGTGATCTTCGGCGCCGTGGGCGGTCCCAAGTGGGACAATGTCCCCTATGAGCATCGTCCCGAAGCCGCGCTGCTGCGCCTGCGCAAGGAAATGGCCGTCTTCGCCAACCTGCGCCCCGCCATCTGCTATCCGGCGCTGGCCGATGCCTCTTCGCTCAAGCGCGAGCTGGTGGAAGGCCTCGATATCCTCATCGTCCGCGAACTGACCGGCGGCGTTTATTTCGGCGAGCCCAAGACCATCACCGATCTGGGTGACGGCCAGAAGCGTGCCATCGATACGCAGGTCTACGAGACCTACGAAATCGACCGCATCGCCCGCGTCGCCTTTGACCTGGCCCGCACGCGCAACAACAAGGTGCACTCGGCCGACAAGAAGAACGTGATGAAGTCCGGCGTGCTGTGGGACGAAGTGGTCAAGGGCATCGCCAAGGACTATTCGGACGTGGAACTGCACCACATCCTGGCCGACAACGCCGCGATGCAGCTGGTGCGCAATCCCAAGCAGTTCGACGTCATGGTGACTGATAACCTGTTTGGCGACATTCTCTCCGACGTCGCGGCCATGCTGACCGGTTCGCTGGGCATGCTGCCCTCGGCCTCGCTGGGTGCGCCCGATCCGGTCACCGGCAAGCGCAAGGCCTTCTATGAGCCCGTGCACGGTTCGGCGCCTGACATTGCCGGCAAGGGAATTGCCAACCCGATCGCTATGATTGCGTCGGTAGCGATGGCTTTGCGCTATTCGTTCGGCCAGATCGAGCTGGCCACGCGCATCGAGAATGCGATCTCGGCAGTGCTCAGCGATGGGCTGAGGACGGGCGATATCGCTCAGGACAATCGCAAGACGGTTGGCACGGAAGAAATGGGCGCGGCGATCCTGGGTAAGCTCAAGGCCTGACACAGGCGCGATGTCATCCCGGCGTAGGCCGGGATCCATGTCCGCATGCCTCTGCAAATGCAGTGCGCGGGATGGTTCACCGCATGGATTCCGGCCTACGCCGGAATGACCCTGTGATTGTGAAGAGGTCGAGACCAAACAAAAAAGCCCCGGCGCATCGCACCGGGGCTTTTTCAATTCATGGAACCACCGATTACTCGGCAGCAGCTTCTTCAGCCGCCGGAGCTTCCTTGGGTGCGTTCTTGGCTTCTTCGATGGCAGCAGCCTTGGCGGCCTTCTCTTCAGCGCGGGCGACAGCCTTTTCGCCGGGCTTGCCGCTCTCGGGGTTGTTGCGGGCTTCGCGGGTCACGATGCCGGCAACGTCGAGGAAGCGCAGGACGCGGTCGGTCGGCTGGGCACCAACCGAGACCCAATGCTTGGCGCGTTCGGTGTCGAGCACGACGCGGCCTTCATTGTCCTTGGCCAGCAGCGGGTTGAAGGTACCCAGCTTCTCGATGAAGCGGCCATCGCGGGGCGAACGGGCATCGGCAACGACGATGTGGTAAAACGGGCGCTTCTTGGTGCCAGCGCGGGCGAGACGGAGCTTGAGGGCCATTTTGGTATCCTTGAGTGAGTTAGGTTCGATTATTTCTTCTTGCCCAGGCCGGGAAGGCCAGGGAAACGGGGAGCGCCACCGAGACCGGGCAGGCCGGTTCCAGCGGATTTGAACAGGGCGCCGACGTCAGTCGGGAGCTTTTCGGCGAGTTGAGGGGTTTGCGCGGAGGGCAGGCCCTTAAGCTGGTTGGGGTCGATGCCGGCTTGGCGGGCCATCTGCTCGAGCTGGGCCGGATCCATCTTGGACAGGTCGGGCATGCCGCCGAGCATATTGCCCATCTTGCCGCCGAACATGCCGCCCAGCGCACCCATGCCACCCTTGCCGACCTTCTTCATCATGTCGGCCATCTGGCGGTGTTGCTTGGCCAGCTTATTGATCTCGCTGACTTCGACGCCAGCGCCGGCGGCGATGCGCTTGCGGCGCGACGCATTGAGCAGGTCGGGCTCGGCGCGCTCTTTCTTGGTCATCGAATTGATGATGGCGATCTGGCGATCAAACACCTTCTCATCGACATTGGAATTGGCCATGGCCTTCTTGACCTGGCCCATGCCGGGCATCATGGCCATCAGGCCGCCCATGCCACCCATCTTCTTCATCTGGATCAGCTGGCTGCGCAGGTCGTCGAGGTCGAAGGAGCCCTTCTTGAGCTTCTTGGCCATCTTCTGCGCGTCTTCGGCAGAGACGTGCTCGGCGGCCTTCTCGACCAACGAGACGATGTCGCCCATGCCGAGGATGCGGTCGGCGATGCGGCTGGGGTGGAAATCCTCCAGCGCATCCATCTTTTCGCCGACACCGATCAGCTTGATCGGCTTGCCGGTGGCCGCGCGCATCGAGAGCGCTGCGCCGCCACGGCCATCGCCGTCGACGCGGGTCATGACGATGCCTGATATGTCGAGGCGACCGTCGAAGGATCGGGCGACGTTGATGGCGTCCTGGCCGGTGAGGGCGTCGACGACCAGCAGGATTTCGTGCGGCTTGGCGACGTCCTTGATGCCGACGGTCTCGGCCATCAGCTCTTCGTCGATATGAGTGCGGCCGGCTGTATCGAGGATCAGCACGTCATAGCCGCCCAGGCGCGCCTCGCGCTCGGCGCGTCGGGCGATCTGGACCGGGTTCTCGGACGTGACGATCGGGAGCGTATCGACGCCGACCTGTTCGCCGAGCACGCGCAGCTGCTCCATGGCAGCCGGACGGCGGGTATCGAGCGAAGCGAGAAGGACCTTCTTCTTGTTCCGGTCCTTGAGGCGCTTGGCGATCTTGGCTGTGGTTGTCGTCTTGCCCGAGCCCTGCAGACCCACCATCAGCAGGGTCACGGGTGCCGGGGCATTGAGATCGATAGCGACGGCTGTCGCGCCGAGTACGGCGACCAGCTCGTCATTGACGATCTTGACGACCTGCTGACCCGGCGTCACCGAGCGGGTAACCTCGGCGCCAACGGCGCGCTCGCGCACCTGCTCGACGAAGGCCTTGACCACTTCAAGGGAGACGTCGGCCTCGATCAGCGCCCGGCGAATCTCGCGCATGGCCGCATCGACATCGGCAGCGTTGAGCGCGCCGCGTCCGCGAAGACCTTCGAAGATTTTGCCAAGCCGGTCGCTCAGGCTTTCAAACATCGTGCCGTCCTTTGTCTCTTCGGATGATCCGAGGAGATATGGGATCCATCGGTCCAAACGCCAAACCCACCCACGGGCGCAACGCGCTGGTGGATGGTGGCCTCCGGGATCGGTATCGGTCGCCCCGGTCGGCTGGTCAGGAACAAGGCCTGATGAATGGGCTGCGTTTAGGGGAAACGGGCGGGAGAGTCAAGGAAGGCCGGTTTTAGTCATCGCCTCCAAGCTTTCGTTAAGCGAGGCTGGACATATTACTGGGGCGAACGCAGCGCCTGTCAGGGGACACAGAAATGAATACGCTTGCCGCCTGGTTGCGGCGACTTCTTGTGTTGTTGGTCGCCCTGTGTTTGTCCGCGCTCGTCCTGACTGCGGGCTTTGTGCTTGGCCGAATGAGCCCCACAACGTGGATTGGACCGATTGCCAGCCCGGCATATGAATTAGTGCGAGCTGAGCCTCCAGCCGGACTTTTGCTTGCTGGTCGCGACGATTGTGCCATTCCCACCGAGCGAGAATACGCCCTCACATTGGCGGCGATTGATGTGTTGTCCTTTTCCGCCCAAGAGGGTGGAAGTCTAGCGATCGGCGCGCATAAGTTCCTTGCGAACAGCAGGTACCGTGACGTGGGTCAACCTGTCTGCGACAGCCTCGAATCCTTCCAACGGGCGGTGCAGTTGATCAATGGCTCCGACCATTTACGGAGGGGGCGTCCGGTGGAGTATACGCTGAACCTCATCGCGCGCCTTCCTGGGCCACACAGCGAGCTTGTGGCCATTGTTGCTGCCAGCGCCTTCAACGACACGCCCCAAGAGTCGGAGTATTTTGCACGGCGCGACCTGCGACCCCTCGCCCGCGCCACCCTTGCCAGCCTGGGGTTGGTCGCCACGCCCTTTGCCGGGAGAGCTTTTGCCGAGATATCGGCACATGACTCGATGGGGACGGGTGCGGCGCAAGTCGCGGTGGCTGGGCAACATCCAAGGGCCCTCGACTCTGTTGAACGGCTGATGGCCGATCTACTGGCCACCCTACCCAAGGATGATGTGATCGCCTGGGACACCCGGAATCGCCTCTACGAACTGGCCTATGCCCTTGCTTATGGTGGCGCGGCGGCGGCAAGCCACGCAGCGCCAATCAAGGAACTCATGACCCGTAGAGTCGAGAGCAATGCCACTATTTTCGGAATGATCGATCTCCAACCCAAGCGGATGTGCCGAGTGCTGGCCGACATCTTGTCAGTAAATGAGACTGAGCTTGGCCACGATTATTGCGCGGACCCTGACGTACCCTATGAGAAGTAAGGCCTGACAGTTTGAATGTGGGTCATAGACTCCGGCCACTCGCCTTCATCAGCAAGCCACGCATGCCCTTGGGCATGTTCAGCACTAGCTGCTTGAACCACGGTCGCATGGTCTTGTCCCAGAGGTTCAACACCAGCAGGCCCCGTGGCGTCACCGGAAGGGCATAGTCGCGGACGGTGACGACTTCGGTGGCCCAGGTGAGCTTGTAGGGCATGACCGGCACCATCAGGTCGGCGCCCTTGAGGTCGGCATTGGCGCAGGCATGGATGACCTCGCCCAGATGCAGCTTGCCCGGGCTTTCGTCGGAATTGCCGAAGTCCCGGGAGGCGACGAAGGCATAATAGCGCTGGTTGTGGACGAAGCCCCATTGCTCGGCGATGGGCTGGTCATTGTGGCGCAGCGACATGGCCATGACGGGCATGTCCTCGCGGCTGGCCAACGTCTTGCAGAAATCGGTGAAAGCGGTGTCGCGGAAGGCGCGCGAGGTCAGGCCCTGATCGCGCAGGCGCTCGGCGCGGCCAGTCAGGGTGCGGCAGATCACACCCAGCTTTTCCTCTGGCGTCTCGGCGATGTGGTGCACGAGGGTGCCTTCGCGCTCCAGCCGATTGCGATCATTGCGCATGTTCTTGCGCGTCTTGGGCTTGATGGTCTGGAAATAGGCGGCATAGTCCTCGAAGGCATTGAGCGCCACGTAGGGCGCGCCTTGCTCGGAGCCAGTGACCAGGTGATTGGCCGGCATGCCCTTGGCCAGCACGCTGTCGTCGCGCACCTTGAGAAAGCTCACTGCGTCGCATGGGGCGGCTGATATGGCGGCGCGCAGCAGGCGAGACACAGCGTCCTTGGGGTCTGTACCCGAGGCGATGAGGGCGTCGGAATATTGGCTGAAGGCATGGCCGAGCGGCGCCAGTACCGTGCGAGCCCGCGTGCGGATGCGCTCGAGCGGCAGTACAGCAACCAGGCGCTGGCCGTCGAGAATGGCGACGATAACAGGGTCGAAATCGGCATTGCCGCGGGCCGCTTCGAAATCGAAGATCGCCCTGGCCCAGCCGCTGCCCTGGAACAGCACAGCGCCATCGGCCTGAGTCTCGAGCCCTTCCCATTGATAGGCGATGGCGTCGAAGGCCTCGCGCGTCTTCACGACGTCGGCGCGGACGGCCCGAGCGTTGGCGGTATCGCGCACCAGGGCGGCGGTAGACCGCCGCCGCTCATCGGCTCTGGGAAGGGCGCTGAGTGAGCTCATTTGCTGAAGGAATAACCCTCAATGTCGCGCACGCCTTCAGGAGCGGCCGGATCGACCTGGAAGTCGACCTTGTAGACCTTCTTCTTCTGAGGATTGAGCGGGGTGAACTTGACGGCAGCAGCCGTTGCCAGCTTGGCGAGGTAGGAGAGCCCCGTCACCTGCTGGCTGAGATTGTTCATGCCCAGCTTGGAGCGCAGGATGCCATTGGCATAGTTGACGGCGTAATGCTTGCGCAGCTCGTCGGTCCAATGCTCGGTGGTAAAGCTGACATTGAGCATGCCATGGTTGACAACGCGATGCGGCCCGTTGAGCGGCCAGTGGATCATCTTGCCGGCGTCCAGCGTGTGGACCTCGGCATAGTCGTCATACCAGGGCTCGTAGGGCATGTCGGTTTCGCGCAACTGGCCCAGGATGAGCTTTTCCAGCGCGGGCTGGCTGATGAAAGGCTTGGAAGCCGGATAGACATAGAGCTTCTTGGTGCCGCGCACCTGCCACAGGCTCTGGCCGGGCACGTCAGAATGGTACTTTACCGAGACGTTCGGCGACGAAATCAGGATGGTCAGGTTCCGCTTGTAGCTCTTGAAGCCAGGAACGCGTTCCTCAAATTCGGCATAGAGGCTGTCGAGCAGCGCGCCATAGGCGGGGTCGGTCTTGGCCGGGGCGGTGAGGTTGACCCAGATATTGCCCGACTTGACGACGTCGAGCACCTGGTGGCCGGTCAGGCCCTTGATCTCGCCTTCGCGGCGCTTGGGCGGATTGCCCGGCGTCTTCTGCGAATAATTGACGTGATAGGCTTCGCGCGGGGTCTTGTCGATCAACGCCGCAAGCGCATCATCGGTGAACAGCGGCGAGTTGGCCAGGCTATGCGACATAGCCAGCGAGTGATTGCCGAAGAGGGACGGAAAGTGCGGCTGCCAGTCGGTGATGATCTGGTCGGTCAGCATGGTCATATTCATGGGCCGGGCTCCAAATGGATGGCAGAAAAGGGTCGATCCTCAGCATCTGGTCGGAAGGTAACGCACAAGATCAGCTTTGGCGCGGCCAAGCTCGGACTCTGGTTAAGGCGCCATGAAGTGTGAAACCCTTCTGATATATGAATATTTTTAACTTCGCACCCGGCCTGTTTTGCCCTCGGGCTCAACAGGAAACCGGTCGGACTGGCAATTTTCGCCATCATCAGCCATATAGGAACCAATCCTTCCAATTGCGGGCGAGGCAGACTGTGAGCGGCGTGCCGTTTCTCAAGATGAACGGGCTGGGCAACCAGATTGTCGTGGTCGACATGCGCGGTCGTGCCGACCGCGTCACGGCCGCTGCTGCGATCGCCATCAATGCCACATCAGGAACCAAGTTCGACCAGATCATGGCCATCCATGATCCGCGCACGCCGGGCACGGCCAACTATATCGAGATCATCAATTCCGATGGCAGCAAGGCGCAAGCCTGCGGCAATGGCATGCGCTGCGTGGTACAGGCCTTGACGGCGGAACAGGGCCGGCAGGCCTTCACCTTCGAGACGGTCGCGGGGATTCTGTTCGGCGAAGAGCAGCCCGATGGCATGATCACCGTCGATATGGGGACGCCTAAATTCGCCTGGTACGACATTCCACTGGCCGAGGAATTCGCCGATACGCGCAAGATCGAGCTGCAGATCGGGCCGATCGATGCACCGGTGCTGCATTCGCCGTCGGTGGCCTCAATGGGCAACCCGCATGCCACCTTCTGGGTCAACCAGGATGTGTGGAGCTACGCCCTCGACCGCTTCGGCCCGATGCTGGAAAACCATCCCATCTTCCCCGAGCGCGCCAATATTTCGTTGGCCCAGGTGATGGCGCCGGACAAGATCATCCTGCGCACTTGGGAGCGCGGCGCCGGCCTTACCGAGGCTTGTGGAACCGCTGCCTGCGCCGCCGTGGTCAATGGCGCCCGTACGCGCCGCACTGGACGTGCCGTGACCGTGACACTGCCGGGTGGCGATCTCTTCATCGAATGGCGCGATGACGACCATGTCGTGCTGACCGGGCCGGCCGAGCTCGAATGGACCGGCACGCTCGATCCGGCCACCGGCGCCTGGACGCGCAGCGAGGCCGCGGCCTGATGGCTGTCGAAACGCTGACATTCGGCTGCCGGCTCAACGCCTATGAAGCCGGGGTGATGAAGGCCGAGGCCGAAAGGGCGGGGCTCGACAATGCCATCATCGTCAATACCTGCGCCGTGACGCAGGAGGCGGTCAAGCATGCCAAACAAGCAGTGCGCAAGGCGCGGCGCGACAATCCTCTAGCGCGCATCATCGTCACCGGCTGCGCGGCGCAGACCGAGGGCCGCTCCTTTGGCGACATGCCGGAAGTCGACCTCGTTATCGGCAATGCCGACAAGATGAAGGCCGAAAGCTACCAGCCGATGGTGTTCGGCGCGCCGCTCAACGACAAGGTGCAGGTCAACGACATCATGGGCGTGCGGGAAACCGCGGGCCACCTGATCGAGGGCATGGACGGCTATACGCGGGCCTTCGTGCAGGTGCAGAATGGCTGCGATCACCGCTGCACCTTCTGCATCATCCCGTTTGGCCGCGGCCCTTCGCGCTCGGTGCCGATGGGCGCCGTGGTCGAGCAGATCAAGAAGCTCGTCGCCAATGGCTGTCGCGAAGTGGTGCTGACCGGCGTCGACATCACCTCCTATGGTCCCGATCTTCCGGGCCAGCCGACGCTGGGCAAGCTGACGCAGTCGATCTTGCGTCATGTGCCTGACCTGCCGCGCCTGCGGATTTCGTCGATCGACTCGATCGAGGCGGATGAGGCTCTGTACGATGCAGTGGCGTCTGACCGCCGGCTGATGCCGCATCTGCATCTCAGCCTGCAATCGGGCGACGACCTGATCTTGAAGCGCATGAAGCGTCGCCATTCGCGCGACGATGCATTGGCCATTGTCGCCAAGCTGCGCAGCCTGCGGCCCGACATTGTGTTCGGCGCCGATATCATTACCGGCTTTCCGACAGAGACGGATGCGATGTTCGAAAACACGCTTCGCATCGTTGATGAGGCCGGGCTGACCTATCTCCACGTCTTCCCCTATTCACCGCGCAAAGGCACGCCAGCGGCCCGCATGCCGCAGGTCAGCCGGCGCGTGGCCCGTGACCGCGCAATGCTGTTGCGGGCAGAGGGGGACAAGCAGTTCGCCAAGCTCGCGGCGTCGCGGGTTGGGGTTATCGAATCGGTATTGGTGGAGCGCGGTGGCCTGGGGCGAACCGAGCAGTTCATGCCGGTTGCGATGCCGGGTGAGCAACCGGGTCAGCTGCTGGCCGTTCGGATTACGGGTGCCCTAGCCGACGGCCTCGTCGGTGAAGCGCTGAGAGAAGCGGCTTGATCTGGGCACGCCCTCGTGGTTCGAGGGTCGCAAAGTGCTTCCGCCTCACCATGAGGACTGCTGGAGCATCGAGTTTGGAGTAGCCCTCATGGTGAGGTGCGAGTTCTTCACGAGCCTCGAACCACGAGTGCGTGGCACAGACTGAAAGCGAACTATGACCGACAAGAAGCCGGGATTTTTCAAGCGCCTGTTCGGCGGCGAGCAGCCGGTGCAGCCGCCTGCGCCGCCGGAAGCTGTGCCGGCACCGCAACCGGTTCCGCTGCCACAGCCTGTCGAGCCGACGCCTGCCCCGGAACCGCAACCGGCGCCCGAAGAGGTACCGCTGCCCGGTCCGCCAGAAACCACGCCTGACTATGTCGAAGACATCGAGGAAGCCGCTGCGGCCATGGCAGTGGAAACCATTCCGGTCGCCCTCGACCCGCCTGCGGTGCTCGAGGTGCCCGTAGAAGCGCCGCGCCAAGGCTGGTTCGCGCGTCTTGCCACCGGCCTCAAGCGCTCGTCGGATCAGCTCACCGGCTCGATCACCTCGGTCTTCACCAAGCGCAAGCTCGATGCGGCGACGCTCGATGAACTGGAAGATGTGCTGATCCAGGCCGATCTCGGTATCGAGACGGCGATGGCGATCACCGAGACTTTGCGCCGCGATCGTTTCGATCGCGATGTGTCGGGCGAAGACGTGCGGGCCGTGCTGGCTGCCGAGGTCGAGAAGGTGCTCGGCCCGGTGGCGCGACCGCTGGTCGTCGATACCGCGCAAAAGCCCTTCATCATCCTGATGATCGGGGTGAATGGTTCGGGCAAGACCACCACGATCGGCAAGCTGGCGCAGCAATATGCGGCCGAGGGCCGTTCGGTAATGCTGGCGGCCGGCGACACGTTCCGCGCCGCAGCCATCGAGCAGCTGCAGATTTGGGGTCAGCGCACCAATGCAACCGTGATCAGCCGTCCTGCCGGGTCGGACGCCTCGGGGCTTGCCTTCGATGCCGTAACGCAGGCCAGGGCCGAAGGTCGCGACGTGCTGATCATCGATACGGCCGGACGGCTGCAGAACCGCGACGAGCTGATGAACGAGCTCGAAAAGGTCATCCGCGTCATCAAGAAGGTCGACCCGTCTGCGCCGCATGCCACATTGCTCACGCTCGATGCTACGACAGGGCAGAATGCGCTCAAGCAGGTGGAGATTTTCGGCCAGCGGGCAGGCGTGACGGGGTTGGTCATGACCAAGCTCGATGGCACGGCGCGGGGCGGCATTCTGGTCGCCATCGCCAGGAAATTCGGCCTGCCGGTACACTTTATTGGCGTCGGCGAAGGGGTCGGCGATCTCGAACCGTTTACCGCCAGCGACTTCGCCAAGGCCATCGCTGGGCGCGACTAGCCGTAATCTTACCACGCTTGCGGCCTATCCCGCCCTTGCATGGTGTTGCGCTTGCGCTCACATTGCCCCTGTTGCCGATTGAGATTTGTCCATGACCGATAAAGCCGCCGAGCCCGAGATCAATTGGGACGAACTGCGCCCGCAGATCATCAAGATGGCACTCGAACTGGGGCCGCTGGTGATCTTCTTCATCGCCAATGCGCGGGCCGACATCTTCGTCGCCACCGCCTGGTTCATGGGCGCCATGGCGATCTCGCTGGTGCTGACCTGGTTGATCCTCAAGAAGATCGCCGTCATGCCGCTGGTGACCGGTGTCGTGGTGCTGGTGTTTGGCGGCCTCACCCTCTGGCTGCAGGACGATACGTTTATCAAGATCAAGCCGACCATCACCAATTCGCTGTTCGCGGCGGTGCTGCTGGGTGGCCTGCTGTTTGGCCATTCGCTGCTAAAATACGTGTTTGGCGATGTCTACAAGCTCAAGCCGGAGGGCTGGAGCAAGCTGACACTCAACTGGGGCCTGTTCTTCGTCGTTCTCGCCATCATCAACGAAGTGCTGTGGCGCAATTTCTCGACCGATATCTGGGTGGCCTTCAAGGTCTGGGGCGTGATGCCGCTGACGGTGATCTTCTCGATCAGCCAGCTGTCGCTGCTCAACAAGTATGCCCCGGCCAGCGAGCCGGCCCATGTACCGCCCATCGTGGTGGAAAGCTGATCCGCAGACGCGGACCAGCTTGATGTGCCTCAGGCCGCAGGCACAGCGCCACCGGCAAACAGGCCGATAACCACACCCTGGATCACCAGAACGCCCAGCAGATGCAGGCCGTCGATAATGGTCAGCGACCATTTGAGGCCTTCATAGCGGTGGTTGAGGATCAGGGTGGTGATGACGAAGCCCAGCCACATATGCGCGCCGACGATGGCGCCGCCCAGGACGGTCACCTCGCCAAGCAGAGCCGGCGCCAGCAAGGCCAGGAAATAGGCCATGATGAACTCGACGACCACTGACCAGATGAATGGCGTGTAGCCAACGTTGAGCTCGGCTGGGGTCTTGCCCAGCGCGGCCATCCATTGCTTGGACAGGCCCATATACCAGGCGGCGCCGAAGGCGAAGCTGGCGACCGTGGCCAGCACGACGGCCAGCCAGTTGACGGCGAAATGCGAAATCATGATGTGTCCCCCAAGCGCGAGTGCGCGCGGGGAGATTAGCGCGCTCGTTTAGCGGACGCTACAGGCCACCCATCTTGCAAATCAGGTTCCACTCGGCTTCGCTGACCTTCGACACCGACAGGCGGGAGTATTTGACCAACTCCAGTTCCGCCAGCTCGGGCGTAGCTTTGACCGTGGCCAGCGTCACCGGCTTGGGCAGAGGCTTGACCGCTTCGACGTCGACGCATTGCCAGACGATGTTGCCCTTGTCATTGGGCTCGGCGGTGGAATCGGGATGCGCCAGGGCGATCACCTTGATGATGCCGACGATCTCCTTGCCGATATTGGAGTGGTAGAAAAAGGCGAGGTCGCCCAGCTGCATGGCCACCATGTTGTTGCGCGCCGTGTAGTTGCGCACGCCGTGCCACTGCTCAGGTTCGCCGCGCTTGGTCTTGGCCACCATGTCATCGAACGAGAAGACGTCCGGCTCCGATTTCATCAGCCAATAGGCCATGGCTCAGAACTCCCGGTTTGTGTGGTTGATGGCCACGCGCCAGGGCTTGACTTCAACCGAACCAAAAATGCCCTCGGCGACGAATGGATCGGCCATGAAGGAGGCGGTGGCGGCCTCGATTGTGTCGGCTTCGAGTACCAGGAGCGAGCCTTCGGGGTTGCCGTCGGCACCCATCAGGGCGCCGGCCAGCACCAGTTTCTCGCCCATGGCTTTGAGATGCTCCAGATGCACCGGGCGGGTCGCGATGCGCTTGTCGCCCATATCAGGCTTGTCCTTGGCGATCATGGCGAATAGCGGCATTGTCAGTCCTCGCGTTTGAGCGGCCGGGACATCAGTCCCGCCACCACTGTGGCAATATCGGCCTTGCGGCCCAGCACGGCATGCACGGCCGAAATCAGCGGTGCGTCGACATTGAGGCTCCGGGCCAGGGCGTCGGCAACCGGCGTGGTGCTGACGCCTTCGGCCAGCTTGGCGCCGGAAGCCATGATGGCTTCGACGGTTTCGCCGCGGCCCAGCGCCATGCCGAACTGGTAATTGCGCGATTGCACCGAGGTGCAGGTCAGCGTCAGGTCACCCAGGCCCGCAAGGCCGGTCAGCGTGGTGGCCGATCCGCCCATGGCCGAGACCATGCGCGCCATTTCGGCATAGGCGCGAGCGATCAATGCCGAGCGGGCCGAAGCGCCAAGATTGGCGCCATCCACGGCGCCACAGGCCAGGGCATAGACATTCTTGAGGGCACCGGCGACCTCGACGCCAATGCGGTCATCGGCGGCATAGGGGCGGAAGCTTGGGCCGGCGAGCGCGGCGGCAAGGTCCGAGGTCTGGCTGGCGTCGTCGCCGGCCAGGGTTACCGCGGTTGGTCGGCCGGCGGCGACGTCGGCGGCAAAGCTAGGGCCTGACAGCACGAAGGGGATCGCCGACGGCGCCATATCGGCCAGGATTTCGCTCTGTCGGTCAAGCGTTCCGGTTTCGAGGCCCTTGGCGGACAGGATGACCGGACGGTGCGCCAGCAGGGCCGGGTCGAGGGCAGCCAGCGCCGAGCGGCTTGATTGCGCCGGCACGGCGAGGATGACGATATCGGCCGGCTCTGCCGAAACGCTCGCCGAAAGGGTGGGGAGCAGGGTTTGCTCGCCAAGATACCGGCTGTTTGTATGTTTTGTATTGATCTCGTCGGCCTGCGCTTGGTCGCGCACGACCAGCGACACGGTTCGTCCCGCCATGGCTGCAGCCTGGGCCAATGCCGTGCCCCAGGCGCCGCCGCCGATGACGCTGACGGTTTCAAGCGGCATCTGAAGTCACCTTCATGTCGGGCAGATCCAATGGCCAGCGGGGGCGGGCGACGACATCGAGTGGGTCGATGGCGCCCAGCATAAAGCGCTCGGCGCCGGCCCAGGCGACCATGGCGCCATTGTCGGTACAGAGGGCGATGGGGGGCACAATCAGGCTCGCGCCGGCTTCGGCACAGGCCTGACGCAAAGCGGCACCGATTGCCTGGTTGGCGGCGACACCGCCGGCAACGATCAGCCTCGGTTCATGGCCTGGCAGCTCCGCCTTGAACCGCGCCAGCGCCTGTCGGCCGCGCACAGCGACGATCTCCGCCACCGCAGCCTGGAAACTGGCGGCGATATCGGCCACGTCCTGGTCACGCAACGGCGCCAGCGCCTCGGCCTGCAACCGGACGGCGGTCTTGAGGCCGGAGAAGGAAAAATCGAGTCGGGCTTCGCGCAGCAGGGGGCGGGGAAACTTGAAGCGCTTCGGATCGCCCGACTTCGCGATGGCTTCGACTGCCGGTCCGCCGGGATGCCCAAGGCTGAGCAACTTGGCCACCTTGTCGAAGGCCTCGCCCAGCGCATCGTCGATGGTCGTGCCCCAGCGCTCATAGTCGCCGACGCCGCGCACCAGCACGAACTGGCTATGCCCGCCGCTGACCAGAAGCATGAGGTATGGGAAGGCTACCCCATCGGTCAGCCGCGCCGTCAGGGCGTGAGCCTCAAGGTGGTTGACCGCGATCAGCGGCTTGTCGAGCGCCGCCGCCAGCGCCTTGGCCGTGGTCAGGCCGACCAGCACACCCCCGATCAGGCCCGGGCCGGCGGTGGCCGCAATGGCATCGACATCGCCAAGTGCGATACCCGCCTCGCGGCAGGCCTGGGCGATGATGTGGTCGAGATAGGTCACGTGGGCGCGGGCGGCGAGTTCGGGCACCACGCCGCCGAATGCCGCATGTTCATCGAGCTGGCTGCGGACCACATTGGAACGAATCGTTGAATTGCCGAATTGGTCGCGCACGACGATGGCCGCCGCGGTTTCGTCGCAGCTGGTCTCTATGCCGAGGATGATGGCTGGCGCTTGCCCGGTCACGATGAACTGGTTACTCCCTCAGGGGGTTGTCCCCTGCCTACTATAGGACGTTCGGACTTTGCAATCATCGACACCTTTCGCCCGCATCGGAACGCGTGGCAGCCCGCTGGCGCTGACACAGGCGCGGTTGGTGCGTAGCCTGTTGGCACAGGCGCATGGTGTCAGCGAGGACGATATCGCCATTGAGGTGATTTCGACCGGTGGCGATCGGAGCCAGGCCAGCAATGCCAGCCTCGTCGAAATCGGCGGCAAGGGTCTGTTCACCAAGGAAATCGACGACGCGATGCTATCAGGCCGCGTCGATATTGGCGTGCACTCGTCCAAGGACGTGGCGACGCGCCTGCCCGATGGCATTACGCTGGTGGCGTTCCTCGAGCGCGAGGATGTGCGTGACGCCTTCATGTCGGTGAAGGTGCAGAGCCTCGATCACCTGGGCGAACGGGCCAAGTTCGGTACGTCGTCGATCCGTCGTGCTGCGCAGGTGCTGCGGGTACGGCCCGATCTTGAGATCGTGCCGTTTCGCGGCAATGTCGGGACGCGGCTGCAGAAGCTGCTCGACGGCGTGGCCGATGCCACCATGCTGGCCATGGCCGGTCTCAACCGGCTGGGCGAAGGCCACCGCGCCACGGCCCTGCTCGATCCTGATATCTTCATGCCGGCGCCTGCCCAGGGCGCCATCGGCATCGCGGTGCGCAGCGACGATGCGCGCATGGCCGGTCTGGTCGCAGCGCTCGATCATGCGCCGACGCACACGGCCATCACGGCCGAGCGCGCCATGCTGGCGGTGCTGGACGGCTCCTGCCGCACCCCGGTCGGGGCGCTCAGCCGGTTCGATGGCGACACGCTGACCCTCAAGGGGCAAATCCTGAGTCTGGACGGCAAGACTGCTTTCGACAGTGTCGCGACCGGCACCGATCCCATCGCGCTTGGCCGGCAGGTCGGCGACGATCTCATCGCCCAGGCCGGCACCGAGTGGCTGGCGCAATGGGCCCGCACATGATGCGCATGCTGGTCACCCGCCCCGAACCGGATGCGCAGGTGACGCTGGCGCGGCTGCGGGCGCTCGATATCGAGGCGACGGCGGCGCCGCTGATGGTGCGCGAGACGCTCGATGCCAGCCTGCCACCACCAGATGGCTTTGCCGCCGTTGTGCTGACCAGCGCCAATGCGGTCCGGTCACTGTCCGATCGTGGGGTGCTCGCTGATTATGCCCATCTGCCCGTGCTGGCGGTGGGTGACCGCACGGCCCGCGAGGCCGAAGAGGCCGGCTTTGCCAAGGTCAGCAGCGCTGCCGGCGCCCTGAGCGATCTGGTCAACGCGATCCGAATCTCAGGACTCAAGGGGCCGCTGTTTCATCCCACGGCCCGCCATCAGAGCGGCGACTTGGCCAAGGCGCTTGCCCCGCTGGGCGTGATGGTGGCGACGGCCAAAATCTACGACATGGTGGCGATCGAGGCCTTGCCCGATGCGGTTCTGGCCGCCCTTGCCGATGGCAGCATCGGCTCGGTTCTCGCCTATTCTCGTCGCACGGCGGAAATTTTTGCGACACTGGCCGGTGCGCTCGATCCGGCCCAGCGTCGCCGCATCGCCATGCTGTGTCTCAGCGAGGCCGTGGCCGGGCCGCTGCTCGAAGCGCATTTCCACCGTATCAGCCTGGCCGACCGGCCTGACGAAGATGCGATGATGACGCTCGCACTGGCTGTTGCCCGCGAGCAAACTGCGCCATGATCGGCACCAAGAAGAGGACACCCTGAGATGGCGGACAGCAAGGGGAACGAACCCAAACCTGGTGATAGCAAGCCAGTCGACAGCAAGCCGGAGGCGGTTAAATCCGGCGCGGTCAAGCCGCCCGTGCTTGATCTCAAGGCACGCGCCACCGGAACCGATGCGCCCGAATCGACGCCAAAGCCGAAGCCGGCGGAGAAGCCCGTTGAGAAACCTGCGGCGTCGACGGCTGCCAGTGCTGGCGGCTTCCCGCTCGGCGCGACGATAGCCGGCGGCGCCCTTGGCCTCGCGGCCGCCTATGGTTTGGCCTTCTTCGGTCTCTGGCCCGCGGCGCCCTCCACCCCGGTGGTCGCCGACCCACGCCTTGCCCAATTCGCCACCGCCATTCCCGAACTCGAAACGGTGACGCAGACCACCCAGTCCGAACTGGCGACACTGACCCAGCGGGTCGGCGCGCTCGAAACCGCTCCGGCGCCGGCGGCCACAGCGGCAGCCCCTACCGCGACCGATCTCGGACCGGTCGAGGCCGACATCTCTGCTCTCAGTGCGCGCCTCGATGTGCTGGGGACAGGGGAAGCCACGCCTGATGGTGGCATCGAGACGCTCCGCACCGATCTGGCGGCGCTTGGCACCAGGCTGGACGAGCTGGCCGCTCGCGTCGGCACGGCGGAGGCCGGTTTGCGCACGCTCGACACCACGGTCACCCAGACCACTGCGACCCTGGCCGACCAGCCCAGCGATATCGGCGCCGTGCTGCAGCTGCCGCTGATTCTCTCCGGCTTCGAAACCGCTTTTGCCACCGGCCGCCCCTATGAGACGGAGCTGGCCACCCTGCGCGCCGCTGTGCCTGGCGCCGTGATCCCCACTGATATCGCCAATGCGGCGGCCACCGGCCTCGTCCGTCCGGACGCCATTGCGCGGCGGTTCGACGAGGTCTTGCCGGCCATGCTGGCCGGGCGTCCCGCCGATCCGAACGCACAGTGGCAGGATGGCGCGCTCGACTGGCTTGCTGCTGCCGTCGCGCTGCGCCCGACCGGCGAGATCGAAGGCGACACGCCCGAAGCGGTGATGTCACGGCTGGTCGGCGCCGTGGAGCGCCGCGACTTCGCCAATGCCGCGACCCTGCTGGCCAGTTTGCCCGCACCGATGCAGGCGGCGGCCGAGGACGTGCCGGCCCTGATAAAGGTTCAGGCGGAGGCCGCGACATTCCTCGAAACTCTGCGCAATCAGGCGCTGAGCGGCGAGGCGGCGCAATGATCCGTCTGGCCTCCTGGATTGTCGGTAGCCTCCTGGTCGCAGCGCTCGCTGCCTGGCTGATCTCGCTGCCCGGCACGCTGACGCTGGAGGCGGCCGGCTACAGCATCCAGCCGCGCCTGGGCACGGCGGTCTTCATCGTCATCATCGTGGCGCTGCTGGTCATCGCCGTCTGGGCAGTGGTCCGGCGCATCATCTCGGCCCCACGCGCCATGGCGCGGCGCAATCGCGAGCGTCGGCGCGAGCAGGGCGTGGAAGCACTGGGCGATGCCGTCATCGCCTTGCAGGCTGGCGACCCGGCCCGAGCCCGGGCTCTGGCTCGCGAGGCGCAGGCCAGGCTGCCACAAAATGCCGCGGCGCGGCTGCTGGAAGCCCGCGCCGATCTCGCGCTTGGCGACATGCCGGCGGCGCGGGAGCACTATCGTGCGCTCATTGCCAGCGACAAGACGGCAGTTGCCGCCCTCACCGGCCTCTACGATCAGGCGCGCGCCCAGCATCGTCCGGAAGCCGCGCTGACCTTTGCCCGCAAGGCGCTGGCCCTCGCCCCCAATAGCGGCTGGGCTGCCGATGCCGTGTTTGACGATCTGACTCGGCGCGGCCAATGGGCCGATGCGGTGGCCATGGTCAATGTCGAGCAGGCCACCAGCCGCGAGGATCGGGCGCGCAAGCGCCGCCGTCAGGCCGTGATCGAAACGGCCCGTGCCCGCGAGGCCGAGACTACCAATCCGCTGGTCGCCCTCGAGCATGCGCTGACCGCGCTCAAGCTGCTGCCGGACTTCGTGCCGGCGGCGTTGATTGCCGCGCGCATTCACAGCAATCGCGGCGAGGCGCGCAAGGCCATGAGCCTGCTGCGCCGCATCTGGCGCTCCACCGGCCATCCCGATGTGGCGGCGCTCTATTCCCATGCCCAACCGGGCGCTTCGGCGGTCGATCGCCTCAAGCGCCTCGGTGAGATCATCGAGACGCCCCCGCCGCATCGCGCCGCCGGCCTGGCCTTGGCCCGCGCCGCCATCGACGCCTATGACTGGCCGCTGGCGCGCAAGGCGCTGGCTCCGTTCATCGGCACCGATGTTACGCAGGGTGTCGCCAGCCTGATGGCCGAGATCGAGGAGGGCGAGAATGGCGACCAGGGCAAAGCCCGCGAATGGCTGGCCCGCGCCATGCGGGCACCGCGCGATCCGGCCTGGACCGCCGACGGCCTGATCAGCGACGAATGGGAGCCGGTGTCGCCGGTGACCGGACGGCTCGATGCCTTCGAATGGAAAGTGCCGGTCACCCTCACGGGCCGGCCCGCGGCGCCCCTGCCACCGGCACAATTGCCCGCCGAGGCGCCCTTGCCTCTTGCACCGGCCCAAAACCCCACGTAAAAGGCCAGCCGTTGCCGCATTAGCTCAGTTGGTAGAGCACATCATTCGTAATGATGGGGTCAGGTGTTCGAGTCACCTATGCGGCACCATTCCTCCATGCTGCCGGTCTGTTTTATGATGGCTTGGGCTGTCATTAGTGACCTATTGAGCTTATCACGGGACTTTGTAGAGTAGACCGCGTCAAGCGGCAGGAACTGCGCTAGTATTGAACCATTGGGAGTCCGGCGGGCGAGCGTCGGTGATTTAAGAGGGCAAGTAGTATGCGGGCGGTTTTTCAGGGTCTCGGCGCTGGCCTTTTGGCTTTCGCGATCGGGGCCGGCGCAGCGCCAGTTTCGGCCGGGGAGACCGAACTGGCCGTTCTGACCTCGTATATCGGCAACTGGCAGGGTGAGGGCGCGCTGGTTGGCGGCGACCAACCTGAGCCGTTCCGCTGCCGTCTGGCCGTGGCCAAAGGCAACCAGACCAAGGTGACCTATACCGGGCGCTGCAGCCTGGTCAGCGCCAATCTATCCATCAGCGGCACCATCGCCTTCAATGACGAGAGCCAGCGCTACGAAGCCGCCATGAGCTCCAATGCCGGCTTCACCGGGCTTGCCATAGGCAAGCTAACAGGGCAGCAGATCACCTTCGACCTGCGTGAGCGGCAGCGTGATCAGTCGGGCAGCGATGTGCGCATCGGTTCGCAGATCGTGCTGGTCAATGACGGCATTACGGTCAACTTTGAGGTCGAGTTCAACAATTCCGGTGATGTCCTGACGGCATCGGTCCCCTTTTCCCGATAGCCTGACTCGTGCATAGCTGCGCCAGCCTGTCTGGTGCTGCGGGGTTGCACGGTCTGCTGGGCGAATGAGGGAAGATGGATTTGTCACCGGTCAAGAACGGCGTGCCGATCATCAATGCAGTCGATGTGACGTATAGTCTCGAGGTTGCAGGGGAGCCGCTGCATATTCTCAAGGGTGTATCGCTGCGCGTCGACCCTGCCGAGGTCGTGGCCATTGTCGGCCCCTCGGGCAGCGGCAAGACCTCGTTGCTGATGCTGCTGGCCGGACTTGAGCGTGCCACGTCGGGGCGGGTGATGGTGGGCGGGCAGGACCTGTCGCAGATCGGCGAGGACGACCTGGCGCGGTTTCGGCGCAAGTCGCTCGGCATCGTGTTTCAGAGCTTTCACCTGATCCCGTCGCTGACCGCGCTCGACAATGTGGCGCTGGCCCTCGAGATCGCCTCGCCGGAGCTGTCGATGAAAGAGGTGCGCGCCGCCGCAGCCGCGACCTTGGCCGCCGTGGGTCTGGGGCAGCGCCTCGATCACCGGCCGACGGCTCTGTCGGGCGGTGAGCAGCAGCGCGTGGGCCTCGCCCGCGCCATGGTCACCAACCCGCCGCTGCTGCTGGCGGATGAGCCAACCGGCAATCTCGACCAGGAAACCGGCGCGCTGGTGATGGACCTGATGTTCGACCTGGCGCGCAAACGCGGCACAGCGGTGGTGATGATCACCCATGATCCGGGTCTGGCGAAACGGGCCGATCGCGCGCTGACCATGATGCAGGGCGAGCTGACCGAAGCTGCGGCGGCCCATTGATGCGTGCCATCTGGGCGACCATTCGCATTGGCCTACTAGACCTGCGCGGCGATATCCGGCGCTTCGTGCTGCTGGTGGTGTGTCTTGCCGTCGGCACGGCGCTCATTGCCGGCGTCAATTCGGTGGGCACCAGCGTTGCAATCGCCGTCGACAGCAGCGCGGCCGAGCTGATGGGCGGCGACCTCGAATTGTCGCGAGCCGATCGTCCGGCAACACCGGAAGAGTTGCGGGGCATAGCGGCTTTCGGTGTCGTGGCCTCGGTGGTCGATACCAATCTGCGGGCGCAGTCGGCTGCGGGTGACTCCTTCGTCGATCTGGCGGCAGTTGGTGACGGTTACCCGTTGCTCGGCGCGGTCCAGAGTGCCCAGATGCCTTTGGGCACATCGGTTGGCGAGTTCCTGGCGGAGCGCGATGGCTTTCCTGGGGCTTTGGTCGATCCACTCATGCTCGATCAACTCGGCATTGCGGTCGGCGACCGGTTTCAGCTCGGTGGCACCGAATTCGAGGCGCGCGGCATCCTCACCAAGTTGCCCGATGCACCCGTGCGCGGTTTCCGGCTCGGTCTGACCACCGTCATTACCGCCGAGGGCTTTGCTGCCGTCTCCGACCGGACCTCGCCGCTGCCGGGATTGGGCAGCTGGTTCCGCTACAAGATCCGGCTCGATGGGCAGGATGCCGAAGCGGCAAGAACGGGGCTCGAAGACCAGTTCGCCAGCAGCGGCTGGACCATCCGCACGGCGCGCGACGGCCTGGGGCCGATGGTGCGCTACTACGACCTCTTCATGCGCTTCCTGGTCATTGTCGGCCTCGGTTCGCTGCTGATTGGCGGGGTCAGCGTCTGGGCCGGTATGCAGGCCTATATCGCCGAGCGCGCCAATGTCATCGCCATCCTGCGCAGCGTCGGTGCCGATCGCTGGCGGGTACTCCTGCATTTCTTCTCCCAGGTCGGCATGCTGGCCGCTATCGGTGTGGGCATTGGCCTGCTGGTCGGTGGCTCGGTCGCCTATTTCATCCTGCCGCTGGTCGGGCAGGCGGTCGATATCGACCTGCCGGCGACGCTGCATCTGCAGCCCCTGCTGATCGCGGCAGGGGCCGGCTTTGCCACGGCATTCGGCTTTGCCTATCTGCCGCTGCAGCAGGCGCAGGCCATCCGGCCGGTGCATCTGTTCCGCTCCAAGGGCCTGTCGGCGCCGCCGGTCGACTGGCGCGGGCTGCTGACGTCCTGGCAGGTGCTGCCGCTGGTCGTCATTCTCGTGGTCTTCCTGCTGCTGGCGGTGGCGATGACGGGCGATATCCTGCTTGTCGCGGGCTTTGCCGCAGCCAGTGCCTTGTCGGTGCTGGTGCTGCAGCTCTTCGTCACCCTGGTGCGCTGGGCGATGCGTCGCCTGCCCGAGCCGCGCTGGCGTATTCTGCGCCACGCGTTGCGCGCCATTGCCAGCACCGGGTCCAATGCCGCATCGGTGGTGATGGCGGCGGGCATGGCGCTGACCATGCTGATCGTGGTGCTGGTGCTGCAGGACAATCTGCGCCAGGAATTCCTGGGCGCATCGTCCTTCGATGTACCGACTTTCGTTGCCTCCGACCTCTTCCCCGACGAGGTCGATAGCCTCGCCGCCATGTCGGGCCCAGGCACAGATATCACTCAGTCCGTGGTCACGCCGATGCTGCGCGGGGCGCTCACCCAGGTCAACGGCAGCGATGTCGCCAGCCTGCGCACGCGCGGACCGGAGGCGACGTTCCTGCTCTCGGGCGAAGTGCCGCTGACCTTCCGTGCCGCCATGCCGGCTTCGTCCAAGCTGGTCGACGGACAATGGTGGCCGCAAGACTATGCCGGACCGGGCCTGGTCTCGCTGCATCAGAGCCTTCGTTCGGGGTTGGGCGTCAATATCGGCGACAGCCTGACCTTCCTCATCTTCGGCGAGATGGTGACCGTCGAGGTCGCCAGCTTCCGAGATTACTCGTGGCAGGGTGGCATCGATTTTCTGGCGACGTTCTCGCCGGGAGTACTGGATGCCTATCCGACGACATTGTTTGTCGCGGTCACGGCCAATCCGGGCCGCGAGGAGGCAGTCGAGCGTGCTCTGGCCGTGGCCTTGCCCGATATCCGCTTCGTTGCCATCGGCGATACGCTGCAGCAGATCACCGCGGCGCTGACCCAGCTCTCCTTTGCCGCCACGCTGGTAGGTGGGCTGGCGGTGGGCAATGGCTTGCTCGTGCTCACGGGCAGCCTTGCGGCCGGGCGCCGGCAGCGCGAGGCCGATACGGTTATCGGCAAGGTGCTGGGCGCCACGCGCGTCGAACTCCTCATCATGGCCTTCGTGCAGTATTTCATCCTTGCCGTGCTGGCGACGATACCGGCTGCCGCGTTGGGCATCAGCCTCGCCTGGCTGGCGGGCATGGTGATGCTGGATGTCGCCTTCTCGTTCGATGCCGACGTGCTGCTGGTCGTGCTGGCGGTGGCGGCAATCATGACGGCGGTGCTAGGCGCCATGACCATTCTGCGGGCGGCATCGACGCGGCCGGCGCTGTTGCTGCGCGATATGTAGCTAGCGCGGCTCTAAAGCCGCCAGCGCAGCGTCATAGGCCTGACGGGCCGAGGCGCGGACATGGCGGTTCTCGTGCTGCCCCACAGTCTGCGAGAACAGCAGCTGGCGTTCCTCGTCCGTCGAGAGGAAGAACGGGAAGCGCTGGGCGACCCGGCCGCGAATTGAATCGACTGTCGCGCCGAACAGGGCCACCGGAAAATGCAGGCCCGGATAGCTGCGCTGGTCGGCCAGCCGCTCTGAGCCAAAAACGCGTTTGTAGAACGGGCCATGCTCGGGCCGCACCAGTGCCAGGCACTGGTCGGCGCCAAAATGCACCGAAGCCATGGCGGCGATACGCAGCGTCAGGAACGGCAGGGCCGGATAGGCCAGCGACGCCTCACGGTCGGCGGTAAAGCGGCTGGGATCGATGAAGGTCATGCCGGCATCGAGCATGGGCCCCAGCACGTCAGGGAAGACCCTGAGGCTGGGCGAGGTGCGATTGGTGGCCGTCAGATGGTGCAGCCGGATCGAACTGACCAGTTCGTCATCGATATAGATGCCGAAGCTCATATTGTTGGGCGCGCTATCGAGGTCGTCGATGCAGATCTCGTCCGGATTGTGATCCATGAAGCCTTCGCGCGTATAGGCGCGATAGCGCAGCCGATAGATCGGATCGTCGATCACCGCCGGATCGACGCGCGCATAGCTTACTTGGTCCAGGATATCGAGCAGACTGCCCGAAAAGCGTGAAGGTGCGCCGGCCCGCGCTGCGGCCGCACTGTCAGGATCGATATGCATGAAGAGCCCGCCGCTACAAATCTCGGGGCTACGTTAACAATTGATTAACCCTTAATGAAGGCGCGAACCAATTCATGGTTAACATGCGTCCGACATGCCGGATGCTCAGCGGCGAGCGATAGCGAGTTTGGGGGCAACTTGGCTGCCATGGTGGGCGGTCAGCAGGCGCGTCATGGCCTCCAGGCTAAGCGGCGGCCCGTAAACGAAGCCCTGGATCTGATCGATGCGCGTCTCGGCGACGAGCAGGTTAAGCTGGCCCTCGGTCTCGACGCCCTCGACCGTGATCTTGAGGTTGAGGTCCTTGCCCAACTGCGCCACGTTGGCGACGAGCCGCAGGGCCTGCGGGTCGTTTTCGATGTCGATAACGAAGCTGCGGTCGATCTTGAGCTTGGTCAGCGGCAGCGCCTGCAGGTAGCTCAGCGACGAATAGCCGGTGCCGAAATCGTCGAGCGCCACGCCGACGCCGCGTTTGCAGAGCGACGACAGGGCCGCATAGGCCGCCTCGCGTTCCTCGATCACTGCTGTCTCGGTCACCTCGATTTCGAGGCGCTGTGGTGGCAGCCCCGAGGCTTCGAGCGCGGCGATGACCATGGCCTCGACGTCGCCGGCGCGGAAGTCGCGGGCGGAGACGTTGACGGCGACGGTGGTCTGGCCGGGCCAGGCCTGGCAATCGCGTGTCGCCATCATCAGGACGGCCCGCGTCAGGTCGGTAATCAGGCCGGTTTCCTCGGCGATGGGAATGAAGGTTGCCGGCGAGATGGCGCCATAGACGGAATGGGTCCAACGGGCCAGCGCCTCGCAGCCGACGATGCGGTTCTGCCGGGGGTCGATCACGGCCTGATAGGCCAGCGTCAGTCCGCCCTTGAAGATGGCATCCTTGAGATCGGCCTTGAGCTGCTGGCGCATGTGATACTCGGTATCCATGCGATCGTGGAACTGCACGACCTTGGCTTTGCCGTCGGCCTTGGCGGCATAGATGGCGAGGTCTGCCTTGACCATCAGGCTTTCGAGCGTGTCTTCGAGGTCGTCGGAAATCACCACGCCGATGCTGATATCGACAACGAACTTGCGGCCGGGAATGGCGACTGGCTCGCGCATACTGCCAATGACAGCTTCGGCAGCGCCGACGAGACTTTCGGGCGAGGCGCCATCGAGGCGGAAGGCGATGAATTCGTCGCCGCCAAGCCGCGCACAGATCGTGCCGGGCCCAAAGGCATCGCGCAAGCGGCGACCCAGCGCGGCCAGCACCTGGTCGCCGGCCAGATGGCCCATCGTGTCGTTGATATGCTTGAAGTCGTCGATATCGACGATCCACAGAGCGGCCTTGCCCGGCTCGCCGGTCTCGCGCCGTTCGCGCAGGGCGGCTTCGACCTGCTCGGCGAAGTAGCCGCGGTTGGGCAGCCCTGTCAGGGCGTCATAGCGCGCCATGTAGCTGATGCGCTCTTCGGCGATGACGCGCTCGGAAATGTCCTCGAGCAGCAGCACGGTCTTGGACCGGCGGGACGACACCGACACTTCATAATATTTGCCGGCCCGGACGCTGAGCAGCACTTTGCCGCTCGAACGGGCGCCGATCAGGGCCAGCAGCTGGTCGTGCGCGGCGCGGGGCATGCTGCCTTTGGCAACGGCAACGTCGAACAGGGCAGTTGCTGGGTGGCCTACCCAGCCTTCCGAGTCGGGCAGTTCGAACGCATCGAGTGCCCGCGCATTGGCCACTTCGATCTTGCCATTATAGTCCAGCATGAGCAGGCCATGCTCGAGCGTTGCCAGCGCGGTATCGAGCTGGCCGGCCAGGGCCGAAGCGGCAAGGCGGCCATGCACGGCGCGCAGCAGGATCTGGCGCGCATTGCCGGCAATCTGCCGCAGGCTGGCAAAGAACGGTCCCAGCAGGATGGTCAGCAAGGCATAGTAGATGTCGCCGACCAGCAGCAGCCCAATGGCCAGCGGCACGCCGATCAGCAGGACCTGGATGGTCATCAGACGGTCCACGGCGAAATTGCGCTGCGAGACGCCGATCAGCACCGAGACCGAGACCGAAGCGGCGGTCAGTTCGGCAAAGGGCGTTCTGACCATCCAGAAGCTGACCATGCACCAGGTGCCATAGGTGGCGGCGATGGCCGCAGCGCCGATGGTGGCCCGCATCTCCCAATGTACGGCCTTGCGCACATCGGTATCGGCAAGCTTGACCTTCTCGAAGGCCAGCATGTCCGCGTTGCGGACGAGGCTGACCAGAATGAACAGGACCGAGAAGATGCCCAGCAACGGCGACTGCGCCTGCAGGGCAGCCACCGCCGCCGCGATGGCGGAGCCGAAGGCGCCCAGCAGCATGGAGCGACGGTCCGCATAGAGCGAGCGGATCATCGACACATAATCGACGGGCGGCAGGATGCGGTGGGCGGGTTCGAAGATCATGCCTGCATGCCTCCAACGGCCAGGCGAGCACGTTCGCGCCGCGGGTCAATAGAGCCCGGGCGCTGCATCTGCTGCAGTCTGGTGTTGGCGGCGCGCATCATCGCAACCCTCGTGTACCGACCCAGTCAACAGCAGGGCGGTTAAGAGGGTGTTGCAGCTGAACAAATTGGCTGCTTGGACGGATGGGAATTCGCCGGAAAAGTGAATCGGCGCTTAATGATTGGCCTGATCGGTGCCGTCGGTGCGTCTTGGGAACGCAGCGCTAAGTGACATAGCGGCTTCACCACGTTGGGCCTGTGCCATCGAAGGGTCGCTTTTGCGGCTCTAGTGAAGGGCTGTCAGCGGGGCGACGGCCTAATGCTTGACGATGGCGGATTTGATCCAGGCATTTTGGAGAAGTGGCATGGTGGATAAGCTCAGTGCGGCAGAACGCGAAGCCGGTCTCAAGACACTCAATGGCTGGGTGTTTGACGAAGCTGCCGGTGCCATTCGCCATGTGTTCAAGTTCAAGGACTTCTCTGAGGCCTTCGCCTTCATGACACGCGTCGCGCTGGCGGCGGAAAAGACCGGTCATCACCCCGATTGGGCCAATAGCTACAATACCGTCACGATCAGCCTGTCGACCCACGATGCCGGCGGGCTCAGCGCCAAGGACGTGGCTCTGGCCCAGGCGATCGATAAGATCGTCGCCTAGAACCTGGCTCAATGGAAATTGCGACCGCCCGGTAGCGCCGCATAGGCGAGGCGACGGGCTCTTTCGATTTCGAGCAGCGCCGTGCGTTCGCGACCGGGACCGGGGTCCGAGCGCCCCTCGTCGCCGCGCGCCAGGATGCGGGTGCCGATATCCTGACCATGCGCTAGATCGAGCAGGTGGCCCGTCATGTCGGTCAGCTGTTCGGCGATGATGTGGATGACCAGCCCTTCGCACTGCAACTGCCCGCGCACCGCCAGCAGCCGCGCGCCCAGAATGGTCTTGCGATTGGCCTCGAAGACCTTTGGCCAGATCACGATATTGGCGATGCCGGTTTCGTCCTCGAGCGTAGCGAAGATCACCCCGCTGGCGGTTCCCGGCCGTTGCCGTACCAGCACAAGGCCGGCCACTTCGATACGGCTGCCGGGTTTTGCCTGAGCGAGTTGACTGGAGCGCGTCACCCGGCGGGCTTCCAACATGGGGCGCAGGAACTGCACCGGATGGCCCTTGAGCGAAAAGGACAGCGTCGAATAATCGTGGATGACCTCCTCGCCAAGCATCATCCTGGGCAGGTCGGCTTCGATATCGCGCTCGGTCGTGACCCTGCCGGCGGCTTCGAATAGCGGCAGCGTATCGGCGCCGTGGGTGCCAATCAGCCCCTTGACCGCCCACAAGGCCTCGCGCCGTGACAGGCCCAGCGAGGCAAAGGCATCGGCCCGAGCCAGTTTTTCGAGCGTGGCGATCGGCACGCCGGTGCGCAGCCAGAGATCGCGTACCGAATCGTAGCCGCCGCCGCGTCGCGCCACGATACGGTTGATATCGGCCTCTGGCACCCCGACGACCTGCGAAAAGCCCAGTCGAATGGCTTTGTCGGAGTGAATATCACCAGCCATATCAGCATGTTGCGGCCAAAGATGCGCGGCAGCCGGGCGGCTGTTCCCCTCCAGCACGCATTCGAGATCGGACAGGTTGACGTCGACTTCCCGCACTTCAACGCCATGCTCGATCGCATCGCGAATGATCTGGCTGGGCGCATAAAAGCCCATGGGCTGGCTGTTGAGCAGCGCGCAGGCAAACACATCGGGGTAATGGCATTTGAGCCAGCAGGAGGCATAGACCAGCAGCGCAAACGAAGCAGCGTGGCTTTCGGGGAAACCGTATTCGGCAAAGCCCTTGATCTGGGCAAAACAGCGCTGGGCAAATTCGAGCGGGTAATTGTTCGCGGTCATGCCATCGAGAAAGCGTTTCTCGAAAATCTGGATTCTGCCCGTCCGCCGCCATGCCGCCATGGCGCGCCGCAGCTGATCGGCCTCGCCGGCAGAAAAGCCGGCGCCCTCGATCGCCATCTGCATGGCCTGTTCCTGGAACAGCGGGATGCCCAGGGTGCGTTCGAGAACAGCATCCAGCCGGTCACCTGGTTTGGCCGCCCATGTCTCGATACCGTCACGGCGCTTGAGATAGGGATGCACCATGCCGCCCTGGATCGGTCCGGGCCGGACGATGGCAACCTCGATAACTAGGTCGTAGAATTTCGTCGGCTTGAGCCGCGGCAGCATCGACATCTGCGCCCGGCTCTCGATCTGGAACACGCCGATCGTATCGGCACGATGGGTCATGGCGTAGACGCGTTCCTTGGCGAACGGACCCTTGCCAGCCTCTTCGGCCAGCAGTTCGACCAGCTTGGGTTTCTGGCCGTAATGCACCTGCATCAGCTCGAAACCACGGCGCAGGCAGCTCAGCATGCCCAGCGCCAGCACATCGACCTTGAGAATGGCAAGGGCGTCGATGTCGTCCTTGTTCCATTCGATGATCATCCGGCTGTCCATGGCCGTCTTGCCGATGGGGACCAGGCTTTCGAGGGAGTCGCGGGTGATGACGAAGCCGCCGACATGCTGGCTGAGATGGCGCGGAAAGCCGCGCAGAACCTTGATGACCTCGAACATCTGCGCCAGCGTTGGATCATCGGGGCTCAGCCCGATCTTGGTCATTTCAGCCAGACCGAGCTTGGAGCCCCAGCCCCAGTGCAACTGGTTGAGGGCGGCCACGGTGTCTTCGGACACGCCAAACACCTTGGCGCTCTCGCGGATGGCACTCTTGGAGCGGTAGGAGATGACATTGGCGGTCAGGCCCGTGCGCTTGCCGCCATATTTCTTGTAGACATACTGCATCACCTCTTCGCGGCGCTCATGCTCGAAATCGACGTCGATATCGGGCGGTTCGTCGCGCTCGGTCGAGATGAAACGACCAAACACCAGGTTGGCGTTTTCCGGATCGACCTCGGTGATTTCGAGACAAAAGCAGACCGTTGAATTGGCGGCCGATCCGCGCCCCTGGCACATGATCTTGCGGTCATTGCGGGCGAACATGACGATGTCATGCACGGTCAGGAAATAGGCGGCATAGCCCTTGTAACCGATGAGGCAGAGCTCGTTCCAGAGACTGCGCTTGAGCTTGTCCGAGAGGCCGCCGGGATAGCGCCTGGCTGCGCCAGCCCAGGTCAGCCGCTCCAGCGTCTGCTGGGCCGTTTCCCCGTTACCCACCGTCTCCTCGGGATAATTGTATTTGAGCTGATCGAGCGAGAAGCCGATGCGGGCGATGAAAAGCTGGGTTTCGGCGACGGCATCGGGATGTTCCCTGAACAGGCGGAGCATTTCGCCCGCCGGCTTGATATGCCGCTCGGCATTGGCGGCGAGCTGCCAGCCGGCCGTTTCCAGCGTCAGGTGTTCGCGGATGCAGGTCACCACATCCTGCACCATGCGCCGGTCCGGTTCGTGATAGCGCACATCGTTGGTGGCCAGGAGGGCCGCTTGATGGCGCCTGGCGAGTTGATCCAATCGATTAAGCCTGGCGCGGTCCTGCCCATCGAACCGGCAGGCTCCCGCCAGCCAGACCCGGCCCGCTGCCATGCGGGACAAATAATCCAGCGTCTGTTCGGTGAGGCCCCAATCGCGCTCGTCCGGAATGAGGATGAAGAGCTGGTTCTGGGCGTAGTTTTCCGGCGGACCCTGCTCGACTTGGGATGCGGGATGGCCGGAGCCGAAGAGATCGGTGAAATAGAGCACCGGCTTGCCCTTTTCGCCGCGCTGGTTGGCCACGGTCAGCAGCTTGCAGAGGCGGCCATAGGCGACGCGATTGGTGGGATAGGCGACGATGTCGGGCGTGCCATCGGCAAAGCAGAGGCGCACGCCGACCAGGTAGCGAAAGCCGGGGTATTCCTCCTTGTTGTCGCGCGCCACCACATAGCCGCGCACCACGCCGGCGAAGCTGTTGCGGTCGGCAACGCCGAGGGCGGTCAGGCCCAGATGCATGGAAGCGGACACCATTTCCTCCGGGTGGGAACCGCCATGGAGAAAGGAAAAATTGGTGGTGGCGACCAGCTCTGCGAAAGCCAGCGCTGGAGGGGACGGCTGAGGTCGCGGCCGCGCCCGGGGTTCGAAGGCAATGACCTGGCTCATGCAAAGATGCCGTGCAGATACCAGATTGCCGGCTCGTCCGGCTGATGCTCGCCATGCCGGTAGATCCAGAAGCGGTGCCCTTGGGCATCTTCGACGACGTAGTAGTCGCGGGTGCTCGCCTCGGGATCGAACAGGACCAGGTTGGGGATATAGGGTGGCTCCTCGCCCTTTTCGGGCTTTTTGGGCGGCACCAGTTGCAGGCGCTGGCCGCTGCGCCACCATTCGGCGCCCAGGCGCTCGGGGCCGGATGCCTTTTCGATCTTGTAGCTCTGGCGCCGCCAGATCATCGAGGCCGGCAGACCATCGGGCACTTCGGCATTGATGGCGACCATTTCGGGCATGGGCAGAAGGCGCAGCGGGCGCGTGAGGTTGGGCCGCAGGGGATCGGGCGGATTGGGGCTGGCAGCCAGCGCAGGGACCAGGCGGGCGGCCCGTTCAGGAATATGGCTCGCCACCAATTGCGTGCGCAGCACCGCCAACGTACCCAGCCGGCTGCTCATGCGGTCATTGAGCTGGTCGAGATCCTCGGCGACCCCCTGATGGGAAAAGGCGCCGAGCTGGACCGCATCGAGTTCGGAGACCGAACTGACCGCCAGCCGGATCATGTCGATGCCGAAGCCGGCATCATATTCGCCCGACAGGCGCTCCGAGCGGTTGGAGAAGAGCTTGGTGATATGGTCCGGATCGCGCGACAGCCGAGCAGAATTGACCGAGAGCGTCATCACCTTGTGGTCGACGCGATAGAGGAACAGGTGAAAGGCCTGTCCACCCAGCCCCTCGGCTTCGAGCCGGATGCCCAGCTGGATGGCCAGGTCATGCGTCGTCATCAGCACGTCGTCCATCAGCCCGATGGGATCGGCGAAGCGCCGTTCGGCATAGCGCTCGGCCGGGGGCAGGCGCGGCGTCATCCGCTCTTCGACGAGGCCAAAAGCCTGGTCGAGCCGGGTCAGCAGCGAGAGCCCGAACCGTGCCTGCAAAGGCTTGCGGTCGCGGGGCCGAACCTGGCCGATGGTCTTGAGCCCCATCTGGGTCAGTCCGGCGATCTGGGCCGGGGTCAGCCGCAGGGCGGAAACGGGCAGGGTATCGAGGATAGGCACGAGGTCGGCGGCCTCCACCACCTGGCTGCGGGCGAAATGGCTGACCGCCCAGGCGGCGCCAATGGTGGGGGCGATGGCGCCCGACACCGTATAGCCCAGCTCGCGCAGTCGGGTCAGCAAGAGCCGCAGCATGGCGCGTTCGCCACCGAACAGATGGGCCACCCCGGTTATGTCGAGCACCAGGTCGCCGAAGGCGGCGGCATCTGTCAGCACAGAAACCAGAGGGCTGGCATTGGAGTGCCAGTCGGCGAAATCGGCGAAGACGGCCTCGAGCAGGGGCCGGTCGATCTCGCGCACGGTGATATCGGGCACCATGGCGCGGGCATCGGCCAGGTTCTGCCCGACGGAAAGACCGGCTCTGGCGGCATCGGCATCAATGGCCGCCAGCCGCAGGCCGCCCTTGATGCGCTCATAGAGCACCAGGGGTCCGATCAGTCCGGGCTCACGCCGTTTCAGGCAATCGGTGGGCCAATGGGGCAGGAACAGCACGAGGAACCGGCGGCAGGCCAGTGACCCGGTCTGCATTGCCGATCCGAGCAGGGAATGTTGCAAATCCATTTTCCGTCCAACCCAGCAGCCATTCGGCCTGATGCATGATCGTTCCGCGTTCGAGCTGTGCCCGCCATCGGGGTGGTCCGGGCGCATGGATGTCATGGCGCTGGCCGGCGCTGTGGGCCGGCATCAGCCGCCAGCGCAGATGGGCGGCACTGGCCTCGCGCGCCACGCCATAGCGCAGCATGAAGATGGAGCCGCCGGTATTGGCGGCTCGCATGCTGAGGCGGCGGCTGGCGGTAAAGTCGAGCAGCTTGGAATGGCTGCCGATATCGGCCACCACAGCGGCCACGGCCCGACAGGCAATAGCCTCCTCTGTTGCCCAGAGCAGCTCGGCCATATTGGCCACCCGCACCAGGATAAGGGCATCGGGATCGAGCCCGAAGCTCAGCAGGCCCGGCCCATAGGGCAGGCCCAGCTTCTGGCCCTCGTCGGCCAACTGCAGGTAGATGATGGCGAGGCGCTGGCTGGTGAGCAGGGTTTTGGCCTGTCCCAGGGCAAAGCCGAGCAGGGCGCCGGCATTGCGACGGTCATCGGTAAAGACCTCCTGCAACAGGCCGCCCGCCAAAACCGGGAAGTCCCGGGTCTTGTCCGCCACGACAGCGCGTGCCTCGGCCAAAGCAGGCTTGCGCTCGATATCGGCAATGGCATCGCGCAGCGCGGCCAGGCGCTGTTGGCGGTCGGGGGTGCTCATCGAGCCACCTTCCTGAGTGAACAAAACAGGAACATGTTGACTCCGAATCTTTTGGGAGTCGAGTCCTTTTTGTGGCGAGCCGGTGTGGCGCTTCCGCATCAGCACCGGTCAAGACCGCGTGACCGGCGTTTCAGGCCCTTTCACAAATCGGGTGAACCGCTAAGTCTTGTGCAGCGCGCTTCTCCCGGCGCGCCAACCCATTTTGCTCTGTTTGCTCCCCGAAAGAGGCCCTCTGCCATGTTCGAGGCCATCACTCGCCTGTTCAACAAGCCCGAAACGGCGCTCGATAGTCATGATCCCAAGCTCGCCGTAGCCGTGCTACTGGTGCATCTGGCGTCGGTCGACGGGCAGATGAAGGACGATGAGCGCAAGGCCATCAAGGGCGCGCTGATCGATCACTATGACCTCGACGAAGCCGGTGTGGAACGGCTGGTCAAGGAAGCCGCCCTGCGTGATGCCGAGGCGGTGGATTTCTACAGGTTTACTTCGGCTCTGTCTTCGCTCGAAGACGAGGACCGCCTCGAAATCATCCGCATGATGTGGACCGTGGTGTTTGCCGACAAGAAGAACCACGAGCTCGAGGACAACATGGTCTGGCGCGTCGCCGAACTCATCGGCGTCTCCAGCCGCGACCGGACGATCCTGCGCAATCAGATCGGCAAATCCGCAACGGCGTAAGTCGGTCTAGAACTTGGCCCAGAGAAAGCCGGCGCGCTTGCGATAGGCCCGGTAGTCCTCCGCCAGAGGCGAGTTCTCAAACTTCTGCTCTTCGCCGCGTGCCGCAGTCACATAGATGGCGAGCATGGCGATAAACGGCAGGGCGCCGAGCAGGTGCCAGCTGGCGATCGCCCAGGCGCCCCAGAAGATCAGGTACGACAGATAGAAGGGGTGGCGGACATATTGGTATGGTCCGATCGCCACGATGCCATGCGGTTTTTTCTCGTCGAAGGCCAAGAGGAGATTGGCCTCACGCGACGCGAAGATTGCCGCCCAGAACAAGGCCAGGCTCGCCAGCATCAGCAATAGGCCAATGATCTGGGCGAAGGCCGGCTGCTCCACTGTCCATTGCAGGTAGAGGTAGCTGACGAGGCTCAGCACCACGGCCAGCGAAATCACCTTGGTGCCCGTGGGCACCTGGTCGGACGCAAAGTGCGCCCGCAGTGACCAGGCATACTGGCCAACCGTTGCCAGCCCAACCAGCGTTACAATGGTATCGAGGATGGTCTGCATGCGGGCCCCCGTTCACTGCCGACAAACTTTACCGTTCGGCTTATGGCTTCCTTCACCGTCTCCATCAACGGGATAGAGAAGCTTTGCATGGCATGGTTTTCGCGCAGAAACCGGCGATTGGCCACAGCATGAACACCATAGACAGCATTCTCTACACAACCAACGGCCAGATCAGCGTCCGGCAATCGCGCGGCACCGGCATGCCGCTGCTGATGTTGCATGGGTCGGGTGCCAGCAAGGATGTGTTCGACAACCAGTTTGCCCATCCCATGGCCGACAGGCACCGGATGATTGCGCTCGATCTGCCGGGACACGGCGCGTCGGCCAATGCGGACGATCCGCAGGCTGCCTATACGCTGCAGGCAATGGCCGCCACGGTCGGCGAGGTCATTGACCAGCTCGGCCTGACCCATGTCGCGGTGTTCGGCTGGTCGCTGGGCGGCCATGTCGCCATCGACATGCTGGAACACAACAAGGCCGTTGCCGGCCTGATGCTGACGGGCACGCCGCCTGTGTCGCGCGGGCCGCTCGCCATGCTGCGCGCCTTCCACACCAGCTGGGACATGCTGCTGACCTCCAAGGAACAGTTCAACTTGCGTGACATCGAGCGCTTCGGGCGGCTGTGCTATGGCGATCATCCGCAGCCCGAGCAGCTGCAATCCATCGCCCGGGCCGACGGGCGGGTGCGGACGGCCATCTTCCGGGGCCTGTCGCGCGGCGACTGGTCCGACCAGAAGCTGGCCGTCGAACACGCGTCCGTGCCGGTAGCCATCGTCAATGGCGCCCATGAGCCCATAGCCCGACTGAGCTATGTCAACAGCCTCGCCTACAACACGCTCTGGCACGGCCAGTGCCATGTTATCCCCGAAGTGGGGCATGCCCCGTTCCTCGACGCGCCTGACACCTTCAACCAGCTGCTCGATCAGTTCGTCGACGATGTCGGTCGCCAGAGCGCGCTGGACAATCGCCAGACCCGTACGGCTTAAGCGGTCTCGCGCCGGCTGACGCCGGCCAGCACCTGGCCTGCCGGTCGCAGGGTCAGGGTCGGGCGCGGCTTGAGGCTCTTTGGTCCATGCGCCTCCAGGCGGAAGCGACGGCAGATCGTGCCGATCAGCAGCATCGCCTCCATCATGGCAAAGCGATTGCCAATGCAGATGCGCGGCCCACCGCCAAAGGGCAGGTAGCCGAAGCGCGGCAGGCTCTTGCGCAGCTCGCTGGTCCAGCGCTCCGGCTTGAAAGCCAGCGGATCCTCGTAATAGGCGGGATTCCGGTGGATGGCCCAGGAGCTGATATAGACCGTGGTCCCCGCCGGCACGTCGTAATCGCCGATGCGGCAATCGGCTTTTGCCTCGCGCCCGAAGGCCCAGGCCGCCGGATAGAGGCGCAGCGTCTCGATGACGACGTTTTCGGTGACCTTCATCTGCGCCAGGTTTTCGTGGCGGATCGGCCCGTCGCCGACGATCTCGCGCACTTCCGCGGCAATGGCGTCCTGCAGGTCCGGCCGCTGGCTGAGGGCATGCAGGCCCCAGCACATGGTGACTGCCGAAGTCTCGTAGCCGGCGATCAGCATGGTCAGCACTTCGTCGCGCAGCTGCCGGGGCGTCATAGGCTGGCCCTGCTCGTCGCGCGCCGCCAGCAGCATGGAGATCAGGTCGCCGCGATCGTCTGTGCCGCCCTGCCGTTCGGCAATGATGCGGGTCACGATGTTTTCGATGGTGGCCACGGCCTTGCGATAGCGGATATGGCCGGGCAGGGGCACCGCGTCGGGGATCAGGAACAGCCGCGAATAGCGACGGGTGATCTCGGACAGGATGTCGTTCATGGCATCGTCGATCACCTTGACGTCGGCTTCGAGCTCGGCGCTGAACATGGTGCGCGCGGCGATGCGGATTCCCAGTCCCATCATCTGCGGCAGCAGGTCGATGACCTCGCCATCGGGCCAATCCTCCAGCATCCGCTCGGTGATTTCAGTCATGGCGGTGTCGTAGCTGGTCAGCCGCGATCCGGCGAAAGCGGGCGCCGCCAACTTGCGCTGGCGCTGCCACAGGGCGCCCTCGCTGGTGAACAGGCCCGTGCCGGCAGCCAGCGTCACATGGCGCCAGAAGAAGCGATGCTTGGTGAAGTTCTCGTGCTGCTTGACCAGCACCTGCTCGATCAGGTCCGAGCCGCTGACCAGCAACGTCGGCCAGTTGCCCAGCTTCAGGCGGACGATATCGCCATATTCGGCCGACCACTTCTCGAAGGCGGTGAAGGGATCAAGCCCGATATCGACCAGATGGCCCAATATCGGCAGGCCCTTGGGCATGGGGGCAATGCGGGCCGGTCGCGGCGGGGACCCCGCCGTCGTCGATGTGCCAGCGTCGCTCATGAAAGCTCCCTTGCCCGATTGGACGGCGGCGAATCCTACCGCCCAGCCAAGGCGCTGGCTAGCCTAAGCCGCCTTGCGCTCCACCATCATCTTCTTGATTTCGGCGATGGCCTTGGCCGGGTTCAAGCCTTTGGGGCAGACCTTGGCGCAGTTCATGATGGTGTGGCAGCGGAACAGCTTGAAGGGGTCCTCGAGGTCGTCGAGACGCTCCTGGGTGGTTTCGTCGCGCGAGTCGATCAGCCAGCGATAGGCCTGCAGCAAGGCAGCGGGCCCCAGATACTTCTCGCCGTTCCACCAATAGCTCGGGCACGAGGTCGAGCAGCAGGCGCAGAGGATGCACTCATAGAGCCCGTCGAGCTTGGCGCGCTGGGGAACGGTCTGGGTCCATTCCTTGGTCGGCGTCGGCGATGTGGTCTTGAGCCAGGGCTCGATGGCGCGATGCTGGGCGTAGAAGGTGGTGAGATCAGGCACCAGGTCCTTGACCACGGGCATGTGCGGCAGCGGGTAGATCTTGATCGGACCCGAGCTGTCATCCATGCCCTTGGTGCAGGCCAGGGTATTGAGCCCGTTGATGTTCATCGAGCAGGAGCCACAAATGCCCTCGCGGCAGGAGCGGCGCAGGGTCAGGGTCGCATCGACCTTGTTCTTGATCCACAGCAGGCCATCCAGGATCATCGGGCCGCAATCGTCGAGATCGACGAAATAGGTGTCGATGCGCGGATTGGCGTCCTCGTCCGGATTGTAGCGATAGATGTGGTATTCGCGCAGGCGCTTGGCATTGGCCGGCTTGGGCCAGGTCTTGCCCTTGGTCGGCCGATCGGCCTTGGGGAGCATCAGTTCGACCATGGGTCGCATTCCTTCTCAACGCGGGCTCGAGGGGCGGCCCAAGTATTCAACAATCCACCGGGTCATTCCGGCGCAGGCCGGCATCCATGTCCGGCGCTCGCCGCAAACGCAGTGTCCGGGACGGCTTCACCGCATGGATCCCGGCCTGCGCCGTGATGACATCGCGATGGTGGCGCATCCGTGCATCATCAGTAGTTCGGCTTGCAGATCTGGTTCGATTTGGCGACGTAGGTGTTGTAGGGCACCGCATCTTCAGGAGCGGTGGCGCCGCCCTTCATGCCGGCAATCACCACGTCCATGAATCGCTCATCGATCAGCGTCATCGCCGCGTCCGCCTTGCACGAACACAGCGTATCGTTTTCGGCGATGCCCATGCAGACCCGGTAGAACTCGGCCTTCTGCTCGGCGGTCGGAGCGGCCTGCGCGGCGCTCACGGGGATCAGCGCGGCAGCAAGCACCAGGGCGGACAGGCGGAGCAGGGACATTGAGGCAATCCTGTTGGAGAGTGGGTGCCGGGCGGCAGACCGCCCGGCATTGATCTTAGCTCTTGAGCACGCAATCGGGGCCGGCGGCCCAGACGAAGGTATGCACCTTGACCGTGTCAGACAGGGTCAGGCCGTTGTCCTTCCAGGTCTCATAGGCGTTCACCTGGTTGTCCATGATCGATTCCAGATAGGTGTACTGGACCGGCGTCAGCTTGGCGGCTGCGTCGGACTCGATGCAGGCAATGGTGTCGTCGGAATAGATGGTCCACTTGTCATAACCGTCGCCGATGGTGCCGGCGCTGGCGGGCAGGATGGCGGCAAGCGCCATGGCGGCCCCGAGGGTCGTCGCAACAATAGTCTTCATGCTGGTCTCCCTGTGGTTGGATTAAAGTAAAGTCACCGTAGTTCCTTGCGGATGACGAGTTTCAGTCCTGACCAAACCTCGTCGACCGCGCATACCTTTACATCCACCAATCCTATCGGCAACACGACTTCTCGAATGACGTCTTCGGTTATGTCGGTGGCAACTTTGGATGCCTTCTTTGGCCAGCTGATCCAGATCATGCCGTCGCGCGCGACCAGGTTCATCAGCGGCTGGGCCAAGGCTTCGAGCACCGAGCGGGCAGCGGTGAAAAGATGGATGAAATCATAGCCCTTGGCGGTGTCGCCAAGCTGCTCGACGGTGATGCGGGTGGATTCGATGAACGCGCGGGCAGTCGTCAGATCGGCCAGCGATTGCGGCAGGTCGATGAACAGCGCCCGCTGCCCAACCTTGAGGCCGAGTTTTTGTGCGAGAGGCGTACCGGAATAGCCGATGTCAGTCATTGCCCGAACGCCCTCTCATAGACCGCGTCGTCAGCCGAAGCGCCCAAAGCCGGCTCAGTGGTCCATTGGCAATTGTGCAGTTCGACCTGCTTGCCTGCCTCAAGCCGCACGTCGCAATTGTCGAGGCCGCCGGCAAGCGGGCCGTCCGCATAGCTACGCCAGAACTTTTCGTCCCGGAATTCGTAGCGGCCTTCCTGGCTGGAGCATTCCGTCAGGTCGTCGTGGGTTTGGCACTCCATCACGGTCAAAGTGCCGGTAAGCCCGCCATCCAGGCACATCTGGTGCGAGGCGTCATCATTCGTGTCGACGCGATTCCAGCAGCCCTGCATGGCGCGCGAAAAGCCTTCGGCGGTTTCCGAAACGGCATTGGCCGGCGCCGCAGCGCCGAGCACCAGAACAACCGTTGAGGCAACCGCCAAACGCATGATCAGTACACGCGTGCCTTTGGCGCGATCTTCTTGAGGTTGATGCCGCCCTCGCTTTCGGGCGTCAGCGGATCGACATGGACCGGACGGTAGCCGAGCTTGACGGCACCAGTCTCAATGTTGAGCCAGCTCAGCGTGTGTTTGCGCCAGTTCTCGTCGTCGCGGCTGGGGAAGTCCTCGTGTGCATGGGCGCCGCGGCTTTCGTGGCGGGCTTCGGCCGAGACCACAGTAACCATGGCATTGGCCATGAGGTTTTCGAGTTCGAGCGTTTCAACGAGGTCTGAATTCCAGATCAGGCTCCGGTCGGTAACGGCGACGTCCCTCAGCTGGCCATAGATGTCGGTCATGCGGGCCACGCCCGACTTGAGCGACTCCGAGGTGCGGAACACGGCAGCATCTTCCTGCATGGTGTGCTGCATGGCGTCGCGGATTTCGGCGGTCGGCTTTGAGCCTGAAGCGTTGCGCAGCCGGTCGAAGCGGGCGAGGATTTTAGCGTCCTGCGCCGCGTTGATACCAGGGATTGGCGCTGCCTTGTCGACCACCTTGCCGGCGCGGATGGCGGCGGCGCGGCCGAAGACCACGAGGTCGGTGAGCGAATTGGAGCCCAGCCGGTTGGCGCCATGCACCGAGGCGCAGGCGGCCTCGCCCACAGCCATCAGGCCGGGCACGATACGGTCAGGGTTGTCAGGCGTCGGGTCGAGAACCTCACCATGATAGTTCGCGGGGATGCCGCCCATATTGTAATGCACCGTCGGCAGCACCGGGATGGGCTCGCGGGTCAGGTCGACGCCCGCAAAAATCTTCGCCGATTCGGTGATGCCCGGCAGGCGCTCATGCAGCACCTTGGGATCGAGGTGGTCGAGGTGCAGGTAGATGTGGTCCTTCTTGGGACCGACGCCGCGCCCCTCGCGGATTTCGAGCGTCATGCAGCGGGAGACGACGTCGCGCGACGCGAGGTCCTTGGCATTGGGGGCATAGCGCTCCATGAAGCGCTCGCCCTCCGAATTGGTGAGATAGCCGCCCTCGCCGCGCGCGCCTTCGGTGATCAGCACGCCCGCGCCATAGATTCCCGTGGGATGGAACTGCACGAATTCCATATCCTGCAGCGGCAGGCCGGCGCGGGCGACCATGCCGTTGCCGTCGCCGGTGCAGGTATGGGCCGAAGTGGCGGAGAAATAGGAACGGCCATAGCCGCCGGTGGCCAGCACGACCAGCTTGGCGCGGAAGCGGTGCAGCGTGCCGTCGTCCAGCTTCCAGGCGATGATGCCCTGGCATTCGCCATTGTCGCCCATGATCAGGTCGAGGGCGAAATATTCGATATAGAACTGCGCATTATGGCGCAGGCTCTGGCCATAGAGGGTGTGGAGGATCGCGTGGCCAGTGCGGTCGGCGGCGGCGCAGGTGCGCTGCACCGGCGGGCCTTCGCCGAATTCGGTCATGTGGCCGCCGAAGGGGCGCTGGTAGATCTTGCCTTCGGTGGTGCGCGAAAACGGCACGCCGTAGTGTTCGAGCTCATAGATGGCGGCCGGCGCTTCGCGCGCCAGATATTCCATGGCGTCGTTGTCGCCCAGCCAGTCCGACCCCTTGACGGTGTCGTACATGTGCCACTGCCACGAGTCTGGGCCCATATTCTGCAGCGAGGCCGCGATGCCGCCCTGCGCCGCCACGGTGTGGCTGCGGGTCGGGAAGACCTTGGTGATGCAGGCGGTGTTGAAGCCCTGCTCGGCCATGCCGAGCGTGGCGCGCAGGCCCGCGCCGCCGGCGCCCACCACGACCACGTCGAATTCGTGGTCGATGAGTTCGTATTGCGCCATGGCGACTAACCCCAGAAGACGAGCTTGAGAATGGAAACGACGCCCACCAGCCCGATGATGATGCAGAACAGCGTGTTCTTGAGCATGGCGAAGCGGTAGAGGCGGCCGTGGAGATAATCTTCCAGCGTGTCGCGCATGCCGTTGCGCATGTGGATGGTGACGATGACGAGGAGAATGGCCAGCGGAATGCCGATCCAGCCATTGCCGATCACGGCCACCATGTCGGGCCGGTCCTGTCCGGCCAGCCGCACCACCACAAACAGCAGCAGGATAAGGAAGGCGATGTTGATCGCGCCTGTCAGACGCTGGGTGATGAAGTGGCGGGTCGAGGCCTTCTTGTCGCCATAGGCCGACTTGGGATTGGCGACCATGTCGCGGGTAATGATCTGTTCGCGCATCATGCCATCCAGACGAAAACGGTCCAGACCAGGAGGGTCAGGACGATGGAAGCGATGAGGTTGCCCCAGGCCAGCATTTCACGCTGCCCCGGCTCCATGCCGATGATGAAATCCCAGATGAAGTGGCGGATCCCGCCCAGCATGTGGTGGATCAGGCTCCAGGTGAACCCGAACAGCACCAGCTGGCCGAACCAGCTGCCATAGATGGAATTGACCACATTGAGCGGCTCCTGCCCCCAGGCGGCGGCGGCCAGCCAGATCACCAGGAACAGCGTACCGGCATAATTGGCGATGCCGGTGGCGCGGTGGGCGATCGACATCGCCATGGTGATGGTCCAGCGGTAGATCTGCAAATGGGGGGAAAGCGGGCGGGCTCGAACCGTCATGAGAATTCCTTGCGGGAGGGGGCCGCTAGTTTGGAATGGTTCGAGACTTCTAGCGCCCAAAGCTTACAAAATCAAAGCATCGCTCTGAGACTTTTGGCGCATTCCGCACTTTGTTCGCAAAGCGCACGTCATGTGCGGGGAACGCAGGAGTTGGGGTGGATTCAAGGCTTCGACCTGGGTCACTCCGGCCCTCAATCCACCCCATCCCTCCATGGCCGTTCTAGCAAGATCGGCTTGGCCATGGCCTGAACCGGGCGTTTGGCCACCGTTCACAAAGCCGACCATGCCCGTTCCTGCGATGCCTCCAGTACTAAGGCACTGGACGTTGCAGCAGGATCGCGCGCGTGGTCAGACCGTGATATTGTCGATGAGTCTGGTCGGCCCCAGATGCGCCGCAACCGCAAAGAGCGCACCGGCGCCTGCCGGAATGGTCGTGAGCGCCTCAAGCGTCATCGGATCGCGCACATCCCAATACTGCAGGGTAAACCGTGCATCTGTGGCCATTACCTTCCGGCCGATTGCCGCAATCATGGCCGCCTGGCGCTCTCCGCCTTCGAACGCTGTCCTTGCCGCTTGCAGGCTTTCATAAATCAGCGGCGCTGCGGCCCGATCTTCGGGGCTGAGATAGATATTGCGCGAACTCAGTGCCAGGCCATCGGGCTCCCGGACAATCGGCCCACGCATGATCTCGACCGGTAGGGCAAGGTCGCGCACCATCCGCTCAATGACGGCGCATTGCTGCGCGTCCTTCTGCCCGAACACGGCGAGATCGGGCTGTACGATGTTGAACAGCTTGAGCACGACGGTAGTCACACCCCGGAAATGCCCGGGCCGGACTGCGCCGCACATTGGCCCCGATACGTCTTCCTCGACCACGAAGGTCGATGCGCCCTCGGGGTAGAGCGCGCTTACCTCAGGCAAGAACAGGGCATCGACGCCGGCACGTTCCAGCAGGGCCAGGTCCTGCTCGATTGGCCGTGGATATTTCGCCAGGTCCTCCTTTGGGCCGAACTGCAGCGGATTGACAAAAATGCTGGCAATGGTCGCTGCGGCGCGGCCTTTTGCCAGTTCCATCAGGCTGATATGGCCGGCATGCAGCGCGCCCATGGTCGGTACGAAGCCGAGAGCCTGCCCTGCAGGCAAGGCCCGACGCCAGGCCCGGACCTCGGCCACCGTCCGCAATATGACGGTCATATGATCAAGTCCCACAGCCGCCGCGCCAGTTCTGCCTTGCTCATGACCGGCAAGCTGACCGCATCGCCATCGCGCCGCAGCAAGGTTCCGGCATTTGTCGGAACCGAAAATCCCGTGTCACTGGTTTCGCCAACACGCGCCACTGGATTGGCGAACAAGAAATCCAGCCCTTTGCTTTCGAGCTTGCCACGGCCATTGGCCTCGACATTGTCGGTCTCCGCGGCAAAACCCACGAACCACTGGTCCGTCGCCGCCGCCCGCAGCGATCCCAGCACGTCAACCGACGGGATCATGTCCAGCACCGTGGCCTCGGCAGCCCGCTTCAGCTTACCCGCAGCCGCGTTCGCCACGCGGTAGTCCAGCACAGCGGCCGTTGCGACCACTCCGTTGACACCGGGCAGGAGGCGCAAAGCTGCGGCGGCCATTTCCTCTGCCGTCCGCACCTCGACCAGAGTCAGCCGGTCAGCGCTGCCCTTGGGCGCCTCAGGGCGAACCACGCCCTTGTCCACGCCCAGCACATAGCGCACCTCAGCCCCACGTCGCAGCGCCTCCTCAGCCATGGCAGCGCCCATTCGGCCGGTCGAATGGTTGGTGATGTAGCGTACGGCGTCGATCGGGCTCGTCGTCGGTCCTGCGGTAATCAGCACCTTGACGCCTTCCAGATCCCGCTTGGGCTCGACCAATGCCGCCTCTATCGCCTCGACGATTGCCGGCACGGGTGCCAGCTTGCCAACGCCGACCTCGCCACAGGCCAGTGTGCCCGCCGCCGGATGGATCACCGATGCACCCCGGCCCACGAGTGTCCCGAGGTTCTGTTGTGTGGCCTTGTGGTCCCACATCACCGTGTTCATGGCCGGCGCGATCAGCAGTGGGGCGGTGGTCGCCAGCGCCACGGTGGTCAGCAGATCATCGGCCAATCCAAGTGCCAGCTTGGCCAGAATATTGGCAGAGGCCGGGGCCACCACGAAGATGTCGGCCCATCGCGCCAGATCGATATGCTCGGTCCCCGATACGCCAGGGCCGAACAGGGCGGACTTCACCGGCCGACCGCTCAGCGTTTCCAGCACCAGCGGCGTCACGAACTGCGTCGCGCTTTCGGTCACGATACACTGCACCCGGTGCCCGCGCTTGCTGAGTTCGGAGACCACATCGGCAATCTTGTAGGCCGAGATGCTACCCGTGACGGCGATGAGGATGTTGCTAGCCATTCAACTGCCCATAGCGGAAGAGACCCAGGAGTGTCAGGTCCGGCTCCATGCGAAAACGGTCGGAGAGGCGGATCAGCCTGGTGCAGCCGCCGGTTGCGATCAGCGTGGCCTGCCCGAAGCCGGCATCGCGCAGCAGCCGATCGGCCATGCCCTCGATCAGTGCCTCGTAGCCCTGCAACACTCCGCTCTGGATTTGCAGCTCGGTAGTATTGCCCACGGCATTATCGGGTCGTGTGAGCTCCACCGAGAATAACTTCGCAGCCCGCGCCTGCAAGGCCCGCCAGCTCGTATCGAGTCCGGGCACAATGGCCCCGCCAACATAAGCCTGCCTGTCATCGACAAGGCAGAATGTGGTGGCCGTACCGGCATCGACGATGAGCATCGGTGCCCCGACCAGGCTCAATGCACCAGCGACGTTGCAAAGACGGTCGGCGCCGAGTTGCTCTGGATGGGGCAGATCGAGCTCGAAATCACGCCTTAGCCGCGCATTGATCGACAGGAGCGGAACGGCGTCGCAGGCCTTGGCAACCGTGGCCTCGAGTGCCGGTACGACGGTTGAGACAATGGCGCGATCCGCCATTTCCCAGACGTTGCGCCCCAATGCGTCGCTGAACAGTTGCCGCAGCTGCATGCGATATTCGTCTGCCGTGCATTGCGGGTCCGTGCGGAACCGCACCTCGGCCACCCTGTGTCTGTCGGGCTGGAACAGCCCGGCAACGGTGTGTGTATTGCCGATGTCGAGCAGTAGCCAGTGTTCAGCCAATGGCGGCCTCCTTTGTCTGAGCCGTCGCATGCTGCTTGACGTCCGAAACATACTCGCCGACGGCCTGGCGGATGATAGCGGCGACGTCCGCCCTGGGCCGCGCGAAGCCGGGCACCGGACGCGTGTTGAGGCCGATGAGATCGTTGATCACCAGAACCTGCCCGGCGCAATCGGGGCCCGATCCGATGCCGATCGTGGGTATGTCCAGTTGCCGCGTAATTTCCGCGGCTACCTCAGGCACGATGAATTCCAGAACAAGGGCAAAGGCCCCGGCCTTTTGCAGATCGCGTGCCGCAGCAATCAGCTCCTGGGCCGCAGGCGCGTCCCGGCCGTGCTTGTAGTAGCCACCCAGCTGGTGCACCGCCTGTGGGGTCAGCCCGATATGGCCCATGACGGGGATGCCCTGTTCCACCAACCGCGCCACGATTGGCGCTGCCGCGCCGCCACCTTCGATCTTGACCGCCTGGCAACCGCTTTGCTGCAATACGGTGATGGCGCTGCTCAGCGCAGTTTCGGGGTCCCTGGCCGTGCCGAATGGCAGGTCGCACACCACCATGGCCCGCGTCGTCCCACGATAGACTGCACTGGCATGGCGGATCATGTCATCCAGCGTCACTGGCAAAGTGGTCTCGTATCCCAGCACCACATTGCCCAGGCTGTCCCCGACCAGGATGATATCGACCCCGGACTGGTCCACGAGCCCGGCCGTGACATAGTCATAGGCCGTCAGCATGGCGATCTTCTCGCCGCCGCGGCGGAGCGCATGGATATCGCGAATGGTAAGGCGCTTGTTGTCTGTCGTCGCGGACATCGGCGGTCCCTTTCTGGATTTCCCGCGGCCTGTGGAGTTCGGGCCGGGATTGCCATGAACGCGGATAGGCGTTTCGCGCAAGTGTCAAATAGTTCTAAGCCGACCAGAAAGCTCCATTTAGAGCCGAATCTGGAGCGCTGTTCGTCATCCGTTGCGATGACATTCTCTGCAAGAGGCCGCTTTCCTTGCAGCTCCGATCGGTTCTCAAGCGCCTCGTAACACGGGCTTGATTAGTGCGCCAACATTGTTATGCTATATAACAATACTGGAGGGGTGTCATGGCAGAGTTACCGGAGTACCGGCCTGTCCGCATGGGCAACATGCGGGCAGAATTGCGGACCGTCGAAAACGGCACGCATTATGTGCGGTCGCAGGAAGCACTGGCACCCTATCCACGCGCCATGACCGACCGGCTGGCGCAATGGGCGGCCAGCGATCCGGACCGGGTGTTCCTGGCCGATCGCGGCGAAGACGGCGCCTGGCGGCGACTGACCTACGGCGAGGCGCATGCCCGCGTGCAGTCGCTGGCACAGGTTCTTGTTGATGCCGGTCTCAGTGCCGAGCATCCGCTGCTGATCCTTTCCGGCAATGAAATCGAGCATGCCCTGCTCGGTTATGCCGCCATGCTGGCCGGGGTGCCGCATGCGCCGCTGTCGCCGGCCTATTCGCTGGTGTCCAAGGACTTTGCCAAGCTTCGCTATATCGTGGAGCTGCTGGAGCCGGGCATGGTCTATGCCAGTGACGGCGCCAAATTTGGCGCCGCCATCGCCGCCACCATCGACCCAACCACACCGCTGGTAGTGCGCCGCAATCCGCCGGCAGATCGCCCGGCGGGCCTGTTCGACAGTCTGCTGGCGACAATGCCGACTCCGGCGGTAGCGGCGGCCAATGCTGTTGTCACGCCCGACACCATTGCCAAGTTCCTCTTCACCTCCGGCTCGACCGGCATGCCCAAGGCTGTGATCACCACCCAGCGCATGCTGACCTGCAACCAGGAGATGATCCGCACGGCCCTCGCCTTCCTCGCCGACGAACCGCCGGTGCTGGTGGACTGGATGCCGTGGAACCACGTCGCGGGCGGTAGCCACAATCTGGGCATCGCGCTCTACAACGGCGGCAGCTTCTATATCGACGACGGCTCGGCCACCCCGGAGGGTATGAAGCGCACGGCGCGCAACCTGAGCGAGATTGCGCCGACGCTCTATTTCAACGTGCCCAAGGGCTATGAATTCCTGGTGGAACACCTCAGCGGCAATGCGGCGCTGCGCGACACGTTCTTCAGCCAGCTCAAAGTGATGCAATATGCCGGCGCCAGCCTGGCCCAGCATGTCTGGGACGGGCTCGACGCGGCCGCTAGGGCCGCCACTGGCCAGCGCATCCGCATCATCACCGGCTATGGCTCGACCGAAACGGCGCCCTTTGCCTTTACCACCACCTGGACTGTGGACCGGGCAGGCCTGGTTGGGTTGCCGGCGGCGGGCATGGAAATCAAGCTGGTGCCGGGCGACGAGAAGCTCGAACTGCGCCTGCGCGGACCCAATGTGACGCCGGGATACTGGAAACAGACCGACAAGACCGCCGAAGCCTTTGACGAAGAGGGCTATTACCGGATCGGTGACGCCCTCAAATTTGCCGACCCGGATGATCTGGGCAAAGGCTTCGTCTTTGACGGGCGGGTGACCGAGGATTTCAAGCTGGCCACCGGCACCTGGGTCAATGCAGGCGGGGTGCGCATCGGCGCCATTGGGGTGGGCACACCGTTGTTGCGCGATGTGGTGCTGACCGGGGCCGACCGCAATTTCATCGGTGCGCTGATCTTTCCGGACCTCGAGGCCTGCCGCAAGGTCGCCGGGTTGGATGCCGGAGCGTCCGGTGCTGACATCGTTGCCCATCCCGCGGTGCGCGACGCTTTCCAGGAGCGGTTCGACGCTCTCGCCGCCAAGGCGACGGGCAGCGCCAGCCATATTGCGCGCGCCGTGCTGCTGGCGGCTCCTCCATCCATCGATGCCGGAGAAATCACCGACAAGGGATCGATCAACCAGCGGGCCGTGATCGCGGCCCGGGCACAGGCCTTTGCCGATCTCTATGCCGAACCAGCCCCCACCACCGTACTGACCTTTGCCCGAAAGGCATGATGACATGAGCAAGCAATCGGGCCTCGTGGCCACATTCGAAGACGCCTATCTGATCGATGGCATGCGAACCCCCTTCGTCGATTACCGGGGGGCCCTGTCGGCCATTTCGCCGATCGACCTGGGCATCAAGGCGGCGCGGGCGGCCATCGCCAAGGCGGGCGTGGATCCCGCCGATATCGGCACTACCGTTGCCGGTTCGATGGCGCAGGCCTCGTTCGACGCCTATGTGACGCCGCGCCATATCGGACTCTATGCCGGGGTGCCGGTGGAGCGCCCGGCGCACCTGGTGCAGCGCATCTGCGGCACCGGCATCGAGGCGCTGAGTCAGGCGGCGGACGCTGTGTCGCTGGGCCGGGTCGAGCTGGCGCTGGGCGTCGGCACGGAGTCGATGAGCCGCAACCCAATCGCCGCCTATACCCACCGTAACGGCTTTGCCATGGGGCAGGTGGAGTTCAAGGATTTCCTGTGGGAAGCGCTGATGGACCCGGCGGTGCTGTGCAATATGGGGGATACGGCCGAGAACCTGGCCAAGCAGTATGGGATCGCGCGCGAGACGGTGGACCGCTTCGCGGTGCGTAGTTTCGAGCGGGCCATTGCGGCGCGGGACAGCGGGTTCCTTGCTGGAGAAATCGCGCCTGTCGTTACCGAGGACTTTGCCATCGATGGACTGCAGACGCGCGGCATCAAGCTCGCCAAGGGCGTTGAGAGCGTCGCTGTGGACAGCCATATCCGCCCCTCGCCCTATGAGGTGCTGTCGCGTCTGCGCCCGGCGTTTGGCGGGGTGCAGACCGGCGGCAATTCATCGGCCATTGTCGACGGTGCGGCGGCGGCCTTGGTCGGTTCATCCGGCTATGTGGAGGCCAAAGGGCTCAAGCCGCTGGCGCGAATGCTTGCGAGCGCATCAGTGGGCGTGCCGCCGCACATCATGGGCATCGGTCCGGCTCCGGCCATCCGCGCCGTACTCGATGCCAGCGGACTCAGCCTGGGACAGATCGATCGCATCGAGATCAACGAGGCGTTCGGGGCGCAGATCCTGGCCTGTATCGCCGAGCTGGGGCTCGACGAGGACAAGGTCAACGTCAATGGCGGGGCCATTGCCATCGGCCATCCGCTGGGCGCGACCGGCGTTCGTATCACCTTGACGCTGGCCCGCGAACTCAAACGCAGCGGGTTGCGCTATGGCATCGCCTCGGCCTGCATTGGCGGCGGCCAGGGCATTGCCCTGCTCATCGAAAACACGGAGGCGGCATCGTGAAGATCGAGGGATCGATTGCGCTTGTCACCGGCGGCGGTTCGGGGCTCGGCGCTGCCACTGCAAGGGCACTGGCGGCGAAAGGCGCGCGTGTCACCATTCTCGATCGCAACGTTGACGCCGGATCGGCGGTCGCAGCGGATATCGATGGTTTCTTCGCGCAATGCGATGTGGCTGACGCCAATAGTGCCACGGCGGCATTGACGGCCAGCCGGGCTGCACTGGGCGTACCGCGCATGCTGATCAACTGTGCCGGCATCGGTGGGGCAGGGCGCGTCGTCGGACGCGACGGCCCGCTGCCGCTCGATGCCTTCGAGCGGATCATTCGCGTCAACCTCATCGGCACCTTCAACATGTTGCGGCTGGCGGCAGCCGAGATGTCGGTGGCTGAGCCGGTGGACGGCTCGCGGGGTGTCATCATTTCGACAGCCTCCGTGGCGGCCTTCGAGGGGCAGATCGGCCAGGCCGCATATGCGGCCTCCAAGGGCGGCATCGCGGCGCTGACGCTGCCGGTGGCGCGCGAACTGGCGCGCTTTGGCATCCGCGTGCTGACCATTGCGCCGGGCCTGTTCAAAACGCCGCTGCTGGCCGAGCTGCCGCAGGAGGCTCAGGACGCTTTGGGTGCCTCGATCCCCTATCCGGCACGGCTGGGCGAACCGGCTGAGTTCGGCCAGCTGGTGACTGCCATGGTCGAGAACGATTACCTCAATGGCGAAATCGTGCGGCTCGACGGCGCGCTGCGTATGCAGCCGAAATAGGAGGCGGGCATGCTCGTCAATACCAGGACAGTCGAGATCGAATTCGGCGACTGCGACCCCGCCGGCATCGTCTATTACCCCAACTATTTCCGTATGTTCGATGCTTCGACAGCGCATCTGTTCGAGGCGGCACTGGGGATGAAGAAGATCGCCTGGATCCGCCAGTTCGACATTGTCGGCATCCCCATGGTGGATACCGGCGCCAAATTCTCCAAGCCGTCGCGCTTCGGGGATGTGGTGAGCATCGAAAGCACGATTACCGAGTTCCGGCGGTCTAGCTTCGTGGTCGGCCACAAGCTCTTTAGCGGTGGTGACCTGGCGATAGAGGCGCATGAAATCCGCGTCTGGGCCGGGGCCGATCCCGAAAGGCCCGGCGGCATCAAATCGCGATCGATTCCACCCGAAGTCGTCGCGGCGCTGTCGCGCTAGCTATTCGGCGTCGTCAAGCAACCGAGACAGCAGATCCATCAGCTGATCCCGGGCCGCCGGCCCGCCCAGCTTCTTGACGCAATGCGCCTCAAACTCGGCCTGGGCCGCATTCAGCACCCGCATGGTCTCGATCCCCAACGGCGTCAGGAACAGCGCCTGCGAGCGCCGGTCGTCCGGCGGCAGGCGGCGTTCGATCAGGCCGCGCGCCTCGATGCCGTTGATCAGCGCCACGAAGTTGGCGCGCTTGATCCCCAGCGCCTTGGCGATCTCGATCTGCTTGCTGCCCGGATTGGCCTCGATCAGCGCCAGCGCCGAATATTCGGCGGGGCGGAGGTCATGGTCGGCAAAGCGCGCCGTGAACTCCTGGAAGATGGCAATCTGCGCCCGGCGCAGGCGATAGCCGACAATGTCGGTCACGACATCGGCGCGAAAACCACGGCGCGGCGTCTTGGCTGGTGGCGCCGCTCGTTGGTCATCCATTCCCTTGATCCTCGTCGGCAGTGGCCATCGCTTCGCACCTTATCCGCAAGCTGATGGCCTCGGGCAAGAGTGCCGCGCGCACAAATCGGGCCGGGCGCGCAATCCGTCCAGGGTCGGCAGCGTCGGAACCGGCCGCTTCGAGCCGGATCCAGCAGGCAGCGAAATACAGCAGCCCGGTCAAGCGCATGAACGGCGCAGCGACCATGCCGCGATCGGCAATCGGCTCAATGGCGGTCCGCGCTGTGTGCCAGGCGCTTAACACGGTCTCTGCGCCTTGCCGCACTGCGGGTGATGGCGCCAGGGCCATCGCGGCTTCGATCTCGCGCCGAAAGGCCGTCTCGCCGGCTCCACCCAGCAGGCGCTTCACCAATGTCATGGCGAGGACGCCATTGGTGCCTTCATAGAGGCGGGTGACGCGGGCGTCGCGCCAGATTTGCTCCATGCCGTATTCGGGGAGATAGCCATAGCCGCCCAGCACCTGGATGCCGTTATCCGCCACGGTCGTTGCGGCTTCAGTGCAGAAGACCTTGCAGACCGGGGTCAGAAAGGACGCCAGATCGGTATCGTCGAGCAGGGCTGCCGTACGAAGGGCCATGGCACGGGTGCCCATGGCCAGGGCGTCCATTTCCAGCAGCATCCGTGCCACGTCGCCGTGTTCGGCAATGATGCGTCCGCCCTGTCGGCGCTGCGCTGCATAGTCGCGCGCCAGGGTGTGGGCGCGTGCGGCATGCGCAACGCCCTGCATGGCGACGTCGAGCCGGGCGTGATCCATCATCACGAACATGGCCGTGAGGCCCTCGCCCGGCCGGCCCAGCAAGTGCGCTGCCGCGCCTTCGAAGCGCAACTGGCAGGTGGGCGAGGCGTGCAGGCCCAGCTTTTGCTCGATGCGGAGCAGGTGGATGGCGTTGCGGTTGCCATCAGGTAGGTGCGAGGGACAGGCGAACAGGGACAGCCCCTTGGTGCCCTCGCCGGCTGAACCGGTCCGCGCCAGCACCAGGTGCAGGATGGTTTGGCTGAGGTCCTGATCGCCGCCAGATACGAATATCTTGTCGCCGGTCAACGCCCAGTCGCCCTGAGCATCAGAGCGCCCGACCGTCCCGATTGCGCCCAGGTCAGAACCGGCACCGGGCTCGGTGAGGCACATGGTGGCCAGCGCCGTGCCGGCTGCGAGCGGCGGGATCAGCTCTGCCTGCTGGGCCGCTGTGCCGAAGCGCTCGATAACCCTGATGGCTCCAGGCACGAGACCCACCAGCATCTGGAAGGCGTGGTTGGCGCCACCGAGCATTTCGGTGGCAGCACAACAGACGCCATGGGGCGCGCCGATACCACCAATACCGGGCGACAGGGGCAGCAGTTGCCAGCCGAGATCGACATAGTCGCGATAGAGTTCCGGCAAGCCTGCCGGGAGGTGAACGCGACCATCCTTGATGCGGCAGCCCTCGCGATCACCCTCGATATTGCTGGGCGCAACCCGACTATCGACGAAGTCACCATAGGCCGACAGCACGCGCTCGCATTCGGGGAGATCCCACGCGCCCGTGGCGCCCACCGCCCGCAGGGCGAAAACAATATCGTCGTGTTGACGCATCATCCGCTGGTATCCCGAATTGTTATATAGTAGAACAATCTTGGGCACGGTGATATCGGAAAAACGGATCGCCGACAATGAACGCTCGGGGTGAAGAATGATCGAAGACGAGTTGGTGCTGGACGTGCAGGTCGATGGCGCCATTGCCCATCTGCAGTTCAACCGCCCGGCCAAGCGCAATGCGGTGAACGACCGGACAATCGAGGCCCTGCGCCGCTTCTTCAGCGCGATTCCAAATGGCGTGCGCGTTGTCGTGCTGTCGGGCAAGGGCGGGCATTTCTCGGCTGGGCTCGACCTCAGCGAGCAGGTCAAGCGCGAGCCGCAGGAGGTGATGCGCCATTCGCGCAACTGGCACGCGGTGATGGGCCTCATCCAGTTCAGCGGCATCCCCGTGGTTGCGGCAATGAGCGGAGCCGTGATGGGCGGCGGGCTCGAAATCGCCTCGGCCTGCCATGTCCGCGTCGCCGAGCCGGGCACGATGTTCCGCATGCCCGAAGGCCAGCGCGGTATTTTTGTGGGTGGTGGCGCCACGGTGCGCCTGGCCGGGATTATCGGCCCCGACCGCCTGACCGAAATGATGCTGACGGGCCGGACTTATAGCGCCGAGGAGGGCGAACGGCTTGGTCTCGCCCATTATCTGGCGACCGAGGGCGGCGGACTGGCCAAAGCGTTGGAACTGGCCGGACAGATCGCCCGGAATTCGGGTACGATCAATTATCTGATCATCCAGTCGATCGCGCGCATCGCCAACATGTCGTCGGAGGACGGCCTCTACGCCGAAAGCCTTGCGGCCGCCTTGAGCCAGACGGGCGCAGACGCCGACGAGGGGTTGCGGGCCTTTCTCGAAAAGCGCAAGCCGAAGTTTGTCTGAGCGGTCAAGCGAGCCGACAATATAGTTTGGGGGTTATACAAACGGTCTAGAAAATCGCTTTTGCCGCAGGCGCAATGAGGGCAATCATTGACGAAGGGAGGAGCCTTTGGAAATGGACAATACTCTAGCCGGCCGGTTCGTCGCCGGATTGGCCAAGGCGGTGGCGATTGCCGGTGGCCTGGTGCTCGTGGCAATTGTCGTGCTGATCGTGGTCAGCGTCATTGGCCGTTCGCTGAGCTGGGCAGGGCTCGGTCCGGTGCTGGGCGATTATGAACTGGTCGAGGCTGGCGTCGGCTTTGCCGTTTTCGCCTTCCTGCCCTGGGCACACCTGACGCGCGGCCATGCCGTGGTTGCCATCTTCACGGATATGCTGGGGCCGCGCTTCAATGCCTGGCTATTGGTGTTCTGCGACGCGCTGATGCTCGCGGTGGCGGTGTTCCTCACCTGGCGGCATGCCTTGGGCACAATCGACAAGTTCGACTATGGCGAAACGACGCTGCTGCTGCGCATGCCGCTGGGCTGGTCCTTTGCCGCCGGTCTGGTTGGCGCCGTCACTCTGATCATTGTCGCCCTCTATCTCCTTGTCCGCAGCCTGGCCGATGCCGTGGCCGGACGCGTACCAGCCGTTACTTCGGGAGCCTCCCATTGAGCAATGTTGAACTTGGGCTCTGGTCGTTTCCGGTCATCCTGCTGCTGATCTTCCTGCGCATTCCGATCGGCCTGGCCATGCTTGCCGTCGGTGTGGGCGGCTCGTATTTGATCACCGGCTCGTTCAATCCCGTGATGGCCCAGTTCAAGAGCCTGACTCACAGCACTTTCGCCAGCTATTCGCTGTCGGTGGTGCCGCTGTTCCTGCTGATGGGACAGTTCGCGACGCTGGGCGGTATGTCGGCCGCATTGTTCAAGGCCGCTGCAACCTGGCTTGGCCATCGCAAGGGTGGCGTTGCCATGGCGGCCATTGGCGCCTGCGCCGGCTTTGGAGCGATCTGCGGTTCGTCACTGGCAACGGCTGCCACGATGGGCCAGGTCGCGCTGCCTGAACTCAAGAAATATGGCTATTCCGGTGCCCTGGCGACGGGCACGCTGGCAGCCGGCGGAACGCTGGGCATTCTCATCCCGCCTTCGGTGATCCTGGTCATCTATGCCATCCTGACCGAGCAGAATATTTCCAAGCTCTTCATGGCCGCCTTCGTACCGGGCATCCTGGCAGCCATTGGCTACATGATAACCATCGCCATCTATGCGCGGGTGAACCCCGAGTCCGCAGGGTCGGCCGAGCGGGTGCCCTATCGCGAACGCTTCGCGGCGCTGGGCGGGGTCTGGCCAGTGCTTGTCGTCTTCATCGTGGTGATCGGCGGCATCTATAGCGGCCTGTTCACCCCCACCGAAGCGGCGGCCATCGGCGCGGCCGGCACAGCGATCATCTCGCTGGTCAACCGCAGCCTCAATGGCAAGAACTTCATCGAAGCCATCCTCGCGACAGCGTCGTCCACCGCCATGATCTTCTTGATCGTGCTGGGCGCCGCCGCGCTCAATGGGTTCCTTGCCATGTCGCAATTGCCTCAGGTTTCGGCCCAATGGGTCACCGCGCAGGGGTTCAACCCGTGGGTCGTGCTGATCGCAGTTCTGGTCCTCTACCTGATCCTGGGCTGCGTGATGGACTCGCTGTCCATGATCCTGCTCACCGTGCCGATCGTCTTCCCCATGATGATGGCGCTCGATTTCGGCCTGCCGCCGGAAGAGTTCGCCATCTGGTTCGGCATTCTCATTCTCATCGTGGTGGAGGTGGGGCTCATCACCCCGCCGGTGGGCATGAATCTGTTCGTCATCAACTCCATGGCCAAGGGCACCTCGCTTGGCCAGACCTACAAGGGCGTCCTGCCATTTGTCGCGAGCGATCTCATCCGCACAGCCATATTGGCCGGCTTCCCGGTCATCTCGCTGTTCCTGGTGCGCCTGCTCTACTGAAACTGCCTGTCCGCGCCCGTGGAGGCGGGCGCGGACAACGAAACTGCAACGCGCTTTCCAAGCGCAAACAAGGGAGTGAAACAATGAACCTATTCAAGACGGCATTGACCGGCGCCATCGCTGCGACACTGATGTGCGGCAGCGCGCTGGCCCAGGAAGTGACCATGCGCATCCACCAGATGCTGCCGGCACAGGCGACTATTCCTGCCCAGGCGATCGAGCCGTGGGCCAAGGCGATCGAGGAACAGTCGGGCGGCCGCATCAAGTTCGAGCTGTATCCGGCGATGCAACTGGGTGGCGCTCCGCCGGCCCTGTTCGACCAGGCCAAGGATGGCGTGGTCGATATCATCTGGACTGTGCTCGGCTATACACCTGGCCGCTTCCCCAAATCGGAAGTGTTCGAAATGCCCTTCCTGGTCACCTCTGCAGAGGCGACCTCGGTGGCGTTCCAGAAGTATGTCGAAGCCAATGCCATGGATGAGTTCGAAGGCGTTCACCTGATCGCCGTGCACACCCATGGCCCCGGCCTCTTCCACACGCAGAATCCTGTGACGAAGCTGGAAGACCTGGCCGGGATGAAGATCCGCGGCGGCTCGCGCGTGATTTCGGACATGCTTGGCCGGCTCGGTGCCGAACCGATCGGCATGCCCGTCCCGCAAGTGACCGAGGCCCTGTCCAAGGGCGTGATCAACGGCACAACCATTCCATGGGAAGTAACGCCATCGCTCAAGATTGCCGAACTGGTCAAGAACCACACCGGCTTTACCGGCGCTAACGGCCTCTACACCCAGACCTTTGCCTTCGTTATGAACCAGGCAAGCTACGACGCGCTGCCCGACGATCTCAAGGCAATCATCGATGCCAATTCCGGCGTCGAAACCGCTCGATTCTTTGGACGCGCCATGGACAAGGGCGATGCCGCCGGTGCTGCGATTGCCGTTGGTCTGGGCAACAACATCATCACGCTCGACGAAGCTGAAACGGCCCGCTGGAAGGCGGCTGCGCAGCCGACCATCGACCAGTGGTTTGTTGACATGGAAGCTCTGGGTCTCGACGGCAAGGCACTCTACGAGCAGGCCGTGTCGATGGTTGCGGCAGAATCGGCCCAGTAACCGATCTCGAAATCCTGACGACTTGAAGGGCGCCTCGGCGCCCTTCTTTTTGCCGACAATCAGGCGCGGTAGCCGACGTCGATCACAGCCTTACCGCTGGCGAGGCGCGAGACGCAGGCGCACATGCGGGTGCCCTCGTGCTTTTCCTCGGCGCTGAAGAAGACGTCGCGGTGGTCGATGGGGCCATCATGGGCGACGATATCGACGGCGCAGAGGCCGCATTCGCCGCGCTGGCAATCATAGATCATCTCGACGCCCGCCCCGAGCAGCGCCTCGAGCAGGGTCTGGTCGGGCCGCACCGAAACCGAGCGGCCAAGCCCCTGGACTTCGACAGTGAACGGCCCCTCGGCAAACAGGCCGCTATCGCCGAACACCTCATAGCGCAACCGGCCCATGGGCCGACCGGCAGCGGCCCAGGCGGCCTTGACCGCGTTGAGCATGTCGATCGGACCGCAGACATAGAGCTCACCATTGGCGGGCAGGGCGGCAATTTCGGCGGCAACGTCGATGCGCCTGCCGCTATCGCCGGCATGGATGGCGACACGATCGCCCAGCTCCGCCTCAAGCATATCGGCGAAGGCCATGACCGAGCGGCTGCGGCCACCATAGGCCAGCCGAAACGGAATGCCGCGCCGCTGCAGCGCCAGCGCCATGCCATAGATCGGGGTGATCCCGATACCTCCGGCCATCAGCAGGTAATAGGGCGCGCGCCAGGCCAGCTCGAAGCGGTTCTCCGGCACGCTGAGGTCGATCGCCGTCCCGGTTTCGAGAGTCCACATGAAGCGCGAGCCACCCCGGCTATGCTCGTGATGCTTGACGGCCACGCTGATGTGGCCGGCTGGGGCAGGCAGGCAGCTATAGGTGCGGATGGCCTGTCCTTCGCCCAGGCTCACGCGAAAATTGCTGTGCGAGCCCGGATCAAAGCGGGGCAATGCCCCTTCGACGGCGAATTCGAGCAGCCGCACATCGTCGGCGATGCTCTCTGCGCGGGTGACGATGCCCTGGCGCCATTCCTGTCTGTTGCGCATGGCGTTCCCCCTATTCGCCGACCAAAGCCAAAGCCGGCACGCGGCGCAGCAGGCTGCGATCCTGCTCGACAACGTATTCCAGGTTCTGACGGGCGAGCCGAGCATGCTCGCGCGCCAGTGCTTCGGCTCGGCCGCCCTCGCGCAGTTCGATGGCATTGACGATGGCCTTGTGCTGCGCCTGTCCGACCAGCAGCGACTGGCGGAAGGCCGGCACATCGGCCTGCTGGTCGAGAAAGGCGCTGGGCGAGGCAAAGGGCAGGCGCGTCACCCGCTCGATCTCGCGCCGAATAGTCTCACTACCCGACAGGCCCGCCAACGCCTCATGAAAGGCGGCGTTGAGTTCGACATAGCGGTCAAATTCCATGTCCTCGGGGCGGTCGCGCACCGTCTCGTCCAGCGCCCGCACCAGTTCCTTGATGGCGCGCAGACGGTTGGGTTGCACCCCGCGCTCGGCCGCTAGCCGCGCCGCCGTGCCTTCCAGCACGCCGCGCAGTTCGATGGCGTCGATCACCTCCTCGCGGGCAAAGCCGCGCACCGCGTAACCGCCCGAGGGGATGAGTTCGAGCAGACCTTCCTGCTCCAACCGGGCCAGGGCAGCGCGGATGGGCGTGCGGGAAATGCCGAGCTTTTCGGCAATCGCCACCTCGGACAGGCGCTCACCCGGGCGGGCATGGCCGCCCAGGACAAGGTCGCGTACGCCCATCAGCGCCTTCAGCGATTGCGGCTGCTGCCGCGTCTGGGGAGAGACGGCCATGATCTATTCTGCCGCCATGCGGTGTTGCTGCTCGTCCGATATCATCGCGTCGATCAGCTTGCGCGCCCACATCGAACCGGCATCGATATTAAGATTGTAGATGACGTGGTCCGGATTGTTGTCGATGGCGACCTGCTGGGCTTCCAGGATGCGCTCATCCTCGCGGAAGATGCCGGCCACGCCCTCGCGCAATTCATGGGTGCGACGCTGTTCGGAGGTCTTGTAGTTGCGGGCAAAGGCCCAGAAATAGTGGCAGGTCTTGTCGGTTTCGGGCGTGATGGTGTTGAGCACGAAGCCGTTGACGCCCTGGCTGCGATCACCCTCTGGAGCGCCCGTACCGGCCACGGCCACGCCGACATCGATGGCGATGGTGGCGGGCGCCTCGAAATTGATGATCTGCCAGCGATCGACATTGCCCGGTTTGCCCAGCTGTCCGCGCCAGAACGGGGGCGCATCAATGTCCTTCATCCATCGGGTGATCGTCGCGGTCTTGTCGGAATGGGTGGCGGTGAATGGCGCCTCGGCCACCGCACGGTTGCCGATGGACGAGCCGTGCACATAGGTCTCGTGCGTCAGGTCCATAAGATTGTCGATCACCAGCCTGTAGTCGCATTTGGCGTGGATCAGCTTGCCATCGGCCGCCCAGTCCGGGTGGTCGTTCCAGTGCAGGTCCGGGACCTTGGCGGGGTCGGCCAACGCCGGATCGCCCATCCACAGCCAGATGAAGCGGTGTTTCTCGACCAGCGGATAGGACACGACGCAGGCTGATGGATTGATGGTGTCCTGCGACGGCATGTATACACAGCGGCCGGCATCGTCGAATTCCAGCCCATGATAGCCGCAGATGACATTGTCGCCATAGAGCTCGCCCATGGAGAGCGGCAGCAGGCGATGCCAGCAGGCATCGGCCAGCGCCACCGGCGTTCCATCCTGTTTGCGGTACATAACCACAGGTTTTCCGCAGATTTTGCGCGGCAGTAGCTCACGCTTGATCTCGGTGTCCCACGCGGCCGCATACCAGGCGTTCATTGGAAATGTCTGGGTGGTCATCACTGGGCTCCTCTCCCTGCGAGCAATCTCGCGCACAATCAAATACCAGTTGTATACATTTTTCAAGAGCAAGCCTGTGCGACCATGGTCGCAGGCTCGCGTCTTGAGATCAGGGGAGCGGCGCCTTGGTCGGTTGCTTGAGCATGACGCCGCCCGACAGCAGGTCGATGCCTGTGCGCTGGCGCCAGGTGCCCCACAGCCCGTCTGGCAGGTAGAGGGCAAAGCCCACGGCGATGACGCCCAGGCCGGTGAGATACCAGACGCCGAGATCACCGAAGATTTCCTGCAAGAGGAAGAAGATGACGGCGCCGATGATCGGGCCTTCGAAGGTCTTGAGGCCGCCCACCAGCACCATGAACAGCATGAACACAGTCCACTGCACGCCGAAATTGGTGCGTGGCAGGAAGGTGATGGCGCTGGCCAGCCAGATGGCGCCGGCGAGCGCGCAGCCGAAAGCGGCCAGAACAAAGATGATCTGCTTGATCCGCATCACGTCGATGCCGATGGAGGCAGCGGCCTCCTCGTCGTCGCGGATAGCTTGGGCAGCAGCGCCGATCCGGCTGCGCAGCAGCCACAGGGTGGCCGAGAGCATGAGGGCCATGCTGCCCAGTCCCAGCCAATAGGTGAGATTGCGCCGCAGTTCGGGGTCGAAGGCGTTGAGGGCGAGCAGCGAGGTGCCGGTTTCCCCCTGCACCAGCGGATCGAACATCACCACGATGCGCAGCACCTCTGCGATGACCCACATGCCGATGGCGAATTCCCCGCCCTTGAGGCGCAGGGCGAAAGTGGAGATCGGGATGGCGACGAGGCCGGCGCCCACCGCGCCGATGACCAGCGCCAGATAGGGCGTCATCCCCGCATCGACGAGGCGCAGCGCCAGATAGCCGCCGACGCCGAAGAAGGCCTGCTGGCCCACCGACACCAGCCCGGCGTAACCGGCGAGCAGGTTCCACATCACCGCGAGCAGGATGTAGATGAACAGGGTGGTGAGTTTGTCGATCACCAGTCCGCTGGCCAAAGTGGGCAGCAGCGCCAGCACCACAAGCACGGCGGCGGCGGCGCCGACAGTCAGCCGCCCTGATCGGGTCCAGCGTTCAACGCCATAGGTGGTCATGACCTGCCCTCGCTGGTTGTTTGGGTTAGCTGCGTGACGGGTTTTGGCGGTGGGGCGGGCAGGCGCAGGGCGCCGCGCCAGCCACCCATCTCGCGGCTGTGTGCGAGGTAGAGCCGTGCGCCCAACACGCCGAGGAACACCAGATGTCCAGCTAGCTGGAAGCCTTGCGCCGAAATCGTCGCACCGAAGCTCTGTGCCACGCCCAGGACGATGCCGCCGATCAGCGTGCCCCAGAGCGAGCCGATGCCGCCGATCACCACCGCCTCGAAGGCAAAGATCAATTGGGTCGGGCCGGCATAGGGATTGATCAGCGCCCGCATGGCGAGGAAGGCGCCAGCAAGCCCGGCCAGTGCCACGGCAATCGCGGCTGCTGCGCGATGCACGGCGCGTGCATCGATGCCACTGAGCTCTGCCGCCTCCGGATCGCTCGCGGTGGCCCTGATGGCGCGGCCGAGTTTGGTGAAGCTCAGCACCAGTTGCAGTGAACCCAGAACCGCGACTGCCACGGCAAAGGTGATGACGGGCAGTTGACCGACGCTGATGCCGAACGGCAGCTGCCAACTGGCCCAGGAGAGGTTGCCGATGTGGTTGCCGAGCGATTCGGTATCAGAGCCGAAGAGGCCGAACATGCCGTTCTGCAGCACGGCACCGAGACCGAAGGTGGTCAGCAGCGGCAAAAGAAAGCCACCCTTGACGGTGCGGGCAAACAGCGTCGCCTGCAGCACCCAGCCGAGCAGCGCCATGACCGGCACAATGGCCGCCACTGCAACCCAGGGCGAGAGCCCCAGCACTTCCACGGCGAACAGCACCAGATAGGCGCCGAAAATGGCGAGGTCGCCATGCGCTAGGTTGATGAAGCGGACGACGCCGAACATCAGCGACAGGCCCGCAGCGAGGATGGCATAGTAGCCGCCGAGTAGAATGCCCTGGATCAATGCATCAAGCATGGGTGCTCTCCGGGTGCGTCAAGCCGAAATAGGCTTCGGTAATTGCCGGCTTGCCGAGCACGCGCGGTCTGCCCTCGAGCGCGATGCGCCCCTCGAGCATGCAGATCACCCGATCGGAAAAGGCCATGGCGCGATCGAGATCCTGTTCCACCACGATCATCGCCGTATCGCCGCGGCCCTTGAGCCCAGCCAGTTGCTCGTAGAGCCCTTCGATGGCCACGGGCGACAGACCCAGCGACACCTCGTCGAGCAGCAAAACCTTGGGATTGCTCATCAGCGCCCGCCCGATGGCCACAGCTTGCCGCTGGCCACCCGAGAGTCCGCCGGTCACGACGTTGAGCAACGACGTCAGCACGGGTAGTGCCGCCAATACGGTCGATAGCGTCCAGGCGCCCGAACGGCCGTTTTCGCCGGCCACCTGCAGGTTTTCCCGCACGGTCATGTCGACGAACAACCGCCGCCCCTCGGGCACCATGGCAATGCCGCCAGCCACGCGGCGAGATGCCGAAAGAGCGGTAACATCAACGCCATCAAGCGCAATGCTGCCAGAATTGGCGGAGTGTACCCCGGCCAAGGTTCGGAACAGCGTGGTCTTGCCCGCGCCGTTGGCGCCGATGACGCCGAGCACCTCCCCGGCTTCGACATCGAAGGAGACATCGCGCACCGCCGTCAGCAGGCCGTGCCCGGCAATCAGGTTGTTGACCGCCAACATCGTCATGCCCCCCCTCCCAGATAGGCTCGCCGCACTTCGGGGTCGGCCATGACCGCTTCGGGGCGTCCCTCGGCGATGACGGCGCCGGCGCTCATGCAGACCAGCCGGTCGATCACCTTGAGCAGCGCATGCAGGATGTGCTCGATCCAGACGATGGTCAGGCCATCGGCCTTGAGCTGGCTTATCAATGCGACCAGTAGATTGAGTTCGGCCTCGGTCAGCCCGCCGCCGATCTCGTCGAGGAGGATCACCCTGGGTCGGGTCGCCAGCGCCCGCGCCAGTTCCAGGCGCTTGCGGTCGAGCAGGCCCAAGGCCGCAGCCGGCCGGTTGGCATGGTGCAGCAAGGCCGTCCGCTCCAGCGCCTCGGCAGCACAATCCTCGGCCGCGCTGCCAGTGAGGCCGGCGCCGAATTGCGCCGCCGTCAGTGTATTTTCGAACACCGACATGCCCAGAAAGGGGCGTGGCACCTGATGGGTGCGGGCTATACCCGACCGGCACCGGGCTGCGGCGCCGGTGCCGGTCAGGTCGGCGCCGGCAAACCGCACTGTTCCGGCAGAGGGTAGGAGCGCCCCCGCCAATACCCCGAACAGTGTGGTCTTGCCTGCGCCATTGGGACCGACAATGCCCACCGCCTCGCCGGGGGCGACCGCGAAATCGACCGCATTAAGCACCTTGAAGGCGCCAAAGCTCTTGTCGATCCGGAAGGCCTCAAGCATGGGCTGGGCGATTGTCGGTGCTTCCGCCATGGTTCAGCCCTGCACCGTGTAAGCGGTCATTTCACCGGTCAACGGCACGAACGGATGGTCGGCATTGGAGACGATGGGCAGATCGAACTCCCATGGACCCTCTGTCGCCTTGACCCACTGCACGCCCACAACGCCTGTCGTGGCGCAATTGGGCACCGGGCCTGTAGTGAAATCGACGAGGCCAACGGCAGTCTCGGCTTTCAGTACCGAGAGAGCTTGTGCCAGCGAGGCCTTGTCCTTGGGGTTGCCCGAGCTGGCGAGTGCGGCCACGGCGGCATCAAGCAAAGACGCATTGGCGCCCACTTGTTGGTTCCACTGCTTGCCCACCATGGCTTCGTAGCCCTCGGCGATCACCCGGCTGGTTAGGCCCGTCGAGGGCGAGCTGAAGGGGAAGTGCTTGTGCCAATAGGCACCGGCATGGAGGCCGTAGCCCAGCGACCCCATGGCTTCGAGTTCGGCGGGGAACAACCCGGCCTTGGCGAGCTGGCAGATCTTGATCTGCTGGGCGAGCCCCTTCTGCGCCGCCTGCCGCCAGAATACCGGAAAGTCGGGCGGGAACGGGAAGGTGTTGAAGATCTCGCAGCCTTCGTCGCGGAACAGGTTGATCTGGGTGGAGAAGTCCGCCGTGCCATTCTCATACGGACCGGGATCGACGATGGTGAAGCCCGCCTTTTCCAGTTCCGGCAGCAGCAGGCCACGGATGGCGCCGCCATCGGCATCGTTGGGCAGCAACACGCCGACCTTCTTGTTGGTTTCGATCTTGCTCCACTGGTCGGCATAGAGCTTGGCAAAATTGCCCACGCCGAAGCAGAAGTGGTAGGTCCACTTGAACGGCGATGGCTCGCCCGGCTTGGCGCCGCGACCGAAGTAGAACGCCTCCCAGGGCGCGGTGGTTGTGAGGCAGGGCACGCCGGCGGCCTCGCAGGCATCGGCCACCGGATTGACAGTTTCGGGCGTCGCGGACGCCAGCATCAGGTCGATGGCTTCGCCATTGATCAGGTCCTTGGCGACCTGGCTGGCCCGCACCGGGTCGGACTGGGTATCGGCCAGCACGAGCTGGATGCCGTAGCGCTTGTCACCGACCTGGACGCCATCGGCCATATTGCGGTTGAACTGCTCGATTAGGAAGGGGTCGCCTTCGCCGAACACCCCGAGCGGGCCGGAGCGCGGCCCGATAAAGCCGACGCGGATGACCTCGTCGCCCTGGGCGAAGGCCGAACGGACGCTGGCGGGCAGCGTCAGCGCCGCTGCAGCGCCGCCCGCGACGGCGCCAGCCGTCTTGATGAAGCTGCGCCGGGTGACACCCCTGCTGCTAAGGGTCTTGTAGATGCTCATGGTTTCCTCCCTGGATTTTTGAGCGTGGTGCGGACCGGCCTCCCAACCGAACCGCGTCAGTAAAAGATGTTGGTCAGGCGGCGTGCCGCCGGACGAAGGCCCCCGCCTCATTGATCGAGGCCATGCCTTCTTCCAGCATGGGTGCGAAGAGCTGCCAGGAGTGGCACATGCCCTCCCAGACCTTGAGTTCGGCGCGGCCACCGGAGGCCTTGATGCGCTCGACCACAGTGACGCTGTCGTCGAACAGCAATTCCCAAGTGCCGACATGCACGAGTACCGGTGGCAAGTTGGCGAGGTTGGAACTGAGCGGAGTGACCGAAGGCGAGCGCGGATCGCCAGGCCCCACATAGGCAGCGGTGAACAGGTCGGCCAATGGCCGGTTCACCAGCGGCGCGTCGGCATTGGTGGTGTGCGAGGCCAGATCGCCCGCCAGATCAAGGGCCGGGGACATCAGGGCGATGCTCGATGGCAAAGCCAGGCCGGCATCGCGGGCACGCACCGCCGTCGCCAGCGCCAGGTTGCCGCCGGCCGAGTCGCCTGTCAGTGAGATGCGACCGGGCGCATAGCCGGCATCGAGCGCCCAGCGATATGCCGCCAGGCTGTCGTCATGCGCGGTCGGCGCCGGATGTTCGGGCGCCAGCCTGTAGTCGACACTCAGCACAGTGGCGCCGCTCGCCTTGGCGAGGTGGGTCGCGATGGTGCGGTGCGAACGGGGCGAGCCGAAGAGGAAGCCGCCACCGTGATAGTAGATCACCAGCCGGCTCTCGTCGCCGCCGGGCAGTCGGATCAGCTCGGCCGAGCAGGGTCCCACCGAAATCGTCTCGATCATGGCGCCTTCGGCGATCGGCGTCTGGGCGTTGATCGCTTCGAACCACTCGCGCAGTTGCGGGGGCGTGGCGTTGGCCGGTGGCGGATTTTCGGCGCTGAGCTTGAGAATGAAGTCGAGCTGTTGCTTGGACATGGTGGTCCCCTCAGATGTAGGTCGATGCCAGCCCGCCATCGATGGGCAGGTTGATCCCGTTGATCCAGCGGGCGGCATCCGAAAGCAGGAAGGTCACGGGCGGCGCGATCTCGTCCCCGAAGCCGGGTCGCTTCATGCGCGGCGCATCGTTGGCGACGCGCTCTTGGCCCAGCATGGTGACGAAGTCGCCCAGGATGGGGGTGAAGACCGGGCCGGGCGCGACGCAGTTCATGCGGATGTCGGATTTCAGGAACCACTCCTGGGCGCGGGCAAAGGTCCAGACGATCAGGGCTTCCTTGAAATACTGGTAGCAGGTGTCTTGTGGCACGGGGTTGGCCGCCAGCCACGCTTCGCCTTGGGCGAAGCCATCGACATCAGCCAGCGCCTTGTGCAGGGCCAGCCGCTGCTGCCACTCGCCGCCCAGCACGGAGGCGAAGTTGACGATCGACGCGCCGGGTTTCAGCCGTTTGACCACGCCCTCCGTCAGGTGACGCAGGCCGAGATAGTTCACCCGCCCGACCAGGTCACGGGGGGAAGTGCCGGGAACGCCGGCGGCGTTGACCAGCCCGTCGAATTTCTCCGGCAGCGCGGCGATCGCCGCATCGATGTTGGCGGGATCACCCAGATCGGCCTTGACGAAGCCATCCAGCGTGATGAGCGGGTCGTTGCGGTCGAGGCCGATGACGCGGGCACCCGAGAAGCGGGCGAGCCGGACAACTTCCCCGCCAATGCCCGAGGAGGCACCGGTCACGACAATGGTTTTGCCTGAAAGGTTCATGGCAGCATTCCTTTGGATTCAAAGATCAGAACGGGTAGGCGGTGGCCTGGTCCTTGACCGAGATCCACATCCACTGGGTAAATTCCTCGATATCGGCCGGCCCGCCGATGCGGCTGCCATTGCCCGATTTGCCGCGTCCGCCGAAGGGGGCGAAGGGGCCGCCATTGACCGTCTGGTCGTTGATATGGAGCTGGCCGACATTGAGCTGCTCGCCCAGCGCCAGGGCGCGGCCGGACGCGGCCGAGATCACCCCGGCGGCGAGGCCATAGTCCGACATATTGGCGATCTCGACCGCCTCGGCATCGGAGCCGAAGCGCACGATACAGGCGACCGGCCCGAAGATTTCTTCCTCAAAGGCGCGCATGCCCGGCTTGACGCCATCGAGCACGGTGGCGGCGTAGAAGCGGCCGTTATGCGTGCCGCCAGCAAGCAGCTTGGCACCCTTGGCGACGGCGTCATCGACGATGGCCTGGATGGTCGCGACCTGCCCGTCAGAGATGATCGGACCCAGCGCAACACGGCCCGAAGACGGATCGCCGGCGGGCAAGTGGCTGGCCTTGGTCACCAGCCTTTCAGTCAGCGCTGCGGCGATCGAGTCATGGGCGAGGATCAGGCCGGTGGCCATGCAGATCTGGCCCTGATGCAGGAAGGCGCCCCAAGCGGCATTGGAGGCAGCGATATCGAGATCGGCATCGTCGAGCACGATCAGCGCATTCTTGCCGCCCAGTTCGAGCTGCACCTTCTTGAGATGCTTGCCGCAGAGCTCGCCCACCTTTGAGCCGCCTTTGGCCGAGCCGGTGAAGGACACCATGGCGATGTTGGGATCGGTGCAGAGGGCCTCGCCGGCATCGGCGCCGCCGGGCACGATCTGCAGCACGCCCTTGGGCAGACCGGCTTCCTCGAAGATGCGGGCGATGATGATGCCGCCGCTGATCGGGGTACGCGGATCGGGCTTGTGGACGACGGCGTTGCCCAAGGCCAGTGCAGCCGCGATGGCGCGGACCGAGAGCACCAGCGGGAAGTTGAACGGCGAGATCACGCCCACCACGCCATGCGGCACGCGCTTGGCGTAGTTGGTGCGATCGTCAAAGCCGGAGAGCACGAGGCCGGTGGGCTGCGTGGCAAGGCCTGCCGCATGGCGGATGAACAGGGCACCATGCTCGATCTCGATGCTGGCCTTGGGATGGATCGAGCCGCTTTCGCGCATGATCCAGCCGATCAGTTCCTCGCCATTGGCCACCAGCAGGTCGGCCGCCTTGTTGAGGATGGCAGCGCGGGCGGTGGGCAGCGTCTTGGCCCAGGCCTTTTGCGCCTGTCGGGCCTCTGCGGCGGCGCGGGCGATGTCGGCGGGGCCGCCCAGGCCGACGCTGGCCAGCAGCGCATCTGTGGCGGGGTCCCGCACGTCGATGGCGCCGGCGCCGGTCGCCTGCCAGTCGCTGAACAGCGCCTTGCCGGTCCACTTCTCGACGGCAATGAAATTGGGGCTCTGGATATTCATGTCGTGCTCCTCCTGCTGCCGCCATTGCGGCCATGTTCCTCGGACCGGCCTGTGCCGGCTTGCCGCATTGGATGGAGAAGGCGTGGGGTGACGAGGCCTGCCACGAGGCAAGCCGATAGCGTTGGCGAACAAGCGGTTTTCCGCCCGTCGCATTGGCCGTCACGAAGACCAGATTGGTCGATGTCCTCCCACGCCCGCTTCCTCAAACGGGGCTTGTCGACACAATTGCAAAGGCCGTGCCAGATGGGATTTTGGGCTGTGGAGCCAGTGAGCGTCCCGATGCAATGCCGAATGACTGCAAGCACTTGAGGGGTGCTGGCAGGGTGCTCGGGGAGCACATGGGAGGGGAATGGCCGGCGACCCCACCTGACCGGGAAGTCACCATTTCATCAAAACCGTCTCGACCAGTTCATGAAATCGTGAAATCGTGACTATGGGAGGAGCGTCCGATGAACAAGGCCGACCGGTTGATTTCGCTGGCCGAGGCGTCGCGCCAGGCAGAGGGTATTCTCAGTCGCGGCGCCAGCAGCGAGCTGGGAACCGGCGCGTCGCCCACTTTCGAGGACCTGACAGAGGTGCTGCATTTCGCCCTGGGCGATGGGCGCATCTGGTTGAACGATCAGCGCGTGGTGCTGATGCAGTCCTCGGTGCTTGGTCGCATCCGCGAGGAAATCATCGACGCCTTCGGCACCGACACCGCCCGCGCCATGTTCATGCGTATTGGTTACATGCAGGGTGTGCGCGATGCCGAGCTGATCCAGAAGCGCTGGCCGCAGGAGGACCTGACCCACGCCCTCGCCGCCGGCCCCCGCGTCCATACGCTAGAAGGCTTCGTCAAGGTAACCACCAAGCATTTCGAGTTCGACAGCGACAAGGGCACCTATTTCGGCGAGTTCCTGTGGGACGATTCCTCCGAAGCCGCCGAGCATCTGGCGAGCTACGGCGTTTCCACCCAGCCAGTGTGCTGGCTGCAGACGGGGTATCCCTCGGGCTATACGAGCAAGCTCTTCGGCAAGCCGGTGATTTTCCGCGAGGTCGAATGCGTCGGCATGGGCGCCAAGCGCTGCACGGTGATCGGCCAGAATGCAGAAGCGTGGGAAAAGGACGCGCCTGAACGCGAATATTTCGGCCTCGGCTGGAAGAACCGCCGGACCTATGCCGTGCCCCGCCGCCCCCAGGAAGCCGAGGAGGACGCAGCGCCACCGCCGGCCAGCGGCGATGTGGCGGTTGGCGTCTCCGCCAGCTTCATGCGCACAAGGCACCTGTTGCAGAAGGTGTCCGTGACCGATGCGACCGTGCTCTTCGTCGGCGAATCCGGCGTCGGCAAGGAGCTGTTCTCGCGCCAGCTTCACGAATTGAGTGCGCGGGCCGAAGGCCCATTCGTCGCCATCAACTGCGCGGCCATTCCCGACAATCTGGTAGAATCCGAACTCTTCGGCGTCGAGAAGGGCGCCTATACCGGCGCCACCAGCTCCCGCGCCGGCTATTTCGAGCGTGCCTCCGGTGGCACGCTGTTTCTCGACGAGGTCGCATCGCTCGCCTATTCGGCGCAGGGCAAGCTGCTGCGGGCGCTGCAGGAACGGGAGATCGAGCGCGTCGGCGGCAGCCGCACCATCGCTGTCAATGTGCGCGTTGTCGCCGCCTCCAATGTTGATCTCGCCCAGGAAGTGGCGGCCGGCCGGTTCCGGCAGGATCTCTATTTCCGCCTCTGCGTCTTTCCAGTGGTCATTCCACCACTGCGTGAACGGCGCGATGACATCCCGCTGCTGATGGCGCATTTCCTGCGGCTCTATGCGGCTCGGCATGGCCGCAAGATCCACGGCTTCACCCGCCGCGCCACCGAGGCCCTGCTCAAGTATGACTATCCGGGCAACATCCGAGAGCTGCAGAACCTGATCGAGCGCGGCACCGTCTATGCCGACAATGACGGGCATATCGACGTCGTGCATCTGTTCAGCGGCTCCGAGCTCCTGCCGCCCTTTTCGGTCCGCCTGTCCCAGGATGGAAGGTTGGACCAGCAGCCCTTTGGGGATCCGCCTGCGCCGGCCGGCTCGTTCGAAGACATGGAGCGCGACATCTATCGCAAAGCCCTGCAGCGGAATGCCGGCAATGTTTCGGCCGCCGCCCGCGATCTCAAGCTGACCCGTGCCAGCCTGGACTACCGGCTCGGCAAGCTTGGTCTATCGCCAGGAGCCAAGGTCAGCGGGTGATCAGCCGGGCAGGTTGGCCGCGTGTCTGTCCCGTCAGAACCGGAGCTGCGCCAGCAGCAGACCGGCGAGCCGAAGTCCGGCCCCGGCATTGATGACGACCGTTGGCAGCGTCAGCCATTCCAGGGTCCAGGCCGAGCCGGACCGTTCATTTTCATGGATCATCGCCTGCTGAACTGTCCCCACCAGGCCCGCATTATACCGCGCCAGCGCAACGAGCACCTCGGCATTGACCGGATTGGACTTGTGCGGCATCGACGATGAACCGCCGCCTCCAGCAATAGTCACAGCGGCGATCTCGTTTTGTGCCAGCAGGCTGATGTCGGCGCCGATCTTGCCAAGCGTGCCGGTGAGCAGGCCCAGCAAGGACGCAAATCCGATCAGCGGGTCGCGCGCTGATTGCCAGGGTTCGGCAAGGCCCAGATCGAGGTGCCTGGCCAGGCCGCGGGCCACCGCCTCGCCATGTTCACCAAAACTGCTGCGATCGCCGATTGGACCGCCGAGCTGGATCACCAGCAGACTCCGGCGCGCAGCGTGCAGGGCGGCGAGGTGACGACGGAGTGGGGCTATCCAGGTGGCAAGCTTGGCGCCCACCGTATAGGGCAGGGCCTGCTGCATGCGGGTATGGGCCATCAGCGGCTGGGTCCCATGACGCGCGTCAAGCCGCTCGATACTTTCCAACACACCGGACAGGCGCTCGATCAGAACCGCAATGGCCTGAACAAGCTGAAGCACCAGGGCGGTGTCGATAGCGTCCTGGCTGGTGGCTCCCTTATGCACTGTTGCTGCATGCGGTTCGGCGATGGTCTTGCGGATTTGGGCGACGAGGGCCGGCACGACGACCCCGTCCCGGGCGATTCCTGTCGACAGGTCGTCCCAATCGGGTACGAAATCCTCAAGCCCCGCTGCGATTGCGTCCGCTGCGCTACGGTCGATCATGCCCGCATCGGCCTCGGCCCGGGCCAGGGCCAGTTCAAAGCGCAGGATGGCCGCGAGCTGAGCGGTATCGCTCAGCAGCGCCTCGATTTCTTCATCACCCGCCAGGGTGCTGAGCAATGTTCGTTTCAGGGTCATCGGCGCAGACTAGACCCGCTCGAGGGCGATGGCGATGCCTTGGCCCACCCCGATGCACATAGTGGCGAGTGCCCGCTTCTTGCCGGTGAGCGACAGCTGCAGCGCTGCCGTCCCGGTAATGCGTGCGCCGGACATGCCCAGGGGATGGCCGAGAGCAATGGCGCCGCCGTTGGCATTGACGTGCTCGGCGTCCTCCGCAATGCCGAGTTCCCGCAACACGGCGATGCCCTGGCTCGCAAAGGCTTCATTGAGTTCGATCACATCGAAATCGAGGGCCGACATGCCGAGCCGGGCACACAGCTTCTGCGTCGCCGGCGCCGGGCCCAAGCCCATGATGCGCGGCGGAACGCCAGCCGTGGCCCCACCAAGAATACGGGCGATCGGGGTCAGGCCATGTTTCTTGGCAGCAGCTTCGCTGGCAATGATCAGCGCGGCGGCGCCGTCGTTGACGCCCGAGGCATTGCCCGCAGTCACGGTGCCGTTGGGAAACAGCGCCCGCAGCTTGCCCAGTGTTTCCATGCTGGAACCAGCGCGCGGATGCTCGTCCTTGTCGACGCTAAGGGGGTCGCCCTTCTTCTGCGGAATACTGACCGGCACGATCTCCTTGCCCAACCGGCCATTGGCCTGGGCAGCGACGGCCTTGTCCTGGCTGCGGACGGCGAAGGCATCCTGCGCCTCGCGGCTGACGCCAAATTCCTGAGCCACGTTCTCGCCGGTCTCAGGCATGGAATCGACGCCATACTGTGCTTTCATCAGCGGATTGACGAAGCGCCAGCCGATGGTGGTGTCGTAAATCTCGGCATTGCGCGAAAAAGCGCTGTCGGCCTTGGGCAGCACGAAGGGTGCGCGCGACATCGATTCAGTGCCGCCAGCAATGATCAGCTCCGCCTCACCCGACTTGATGGCACGGGCTGCCGCGATCACCGCATCCATGCCCGAGCCACAGAGGCGGTTGATGGTGGTGCCGGTGACGGAGACCGGCAGGCCCGCCAGCAGCAAGCTCATGCGGGCGACGTTGCGATTGTCTTCCCCGGCCTGATTGGCATTGCCGAAGATCACATCGTCGACAGCGGCCCAATCGACACCCGTATTGGTGGCCATCAGCGCCCTTAGCGGGATGGCGCCCAGATCGTCGGGACGGACCGAGGACAGCGCGCCGCCGAAGCGGCCGATGGGGGTGCGCAGATAGGCACAGATGAAGGCTTCGGCCATATCAGAGCTCCGGTACGATAAGGTCGCCGACTATGCCGTCGATGACGAGTTCTCCGCCGGTGACGGCTTGCAGGTCATCCAGGCTCAATGCCGCCAGCTTCTCGCGCAGCACGAACCGGCCGCCCTCGATGTCGATGACGGCAAGACTCGTATAGACGCGCGTGACGCAGCCAACGCCGGTCAGCGGCAGGCTGCAACGCTTCACCAGCTTGGGCTTGCCGTCCTTGGTGACATGATCGGTGATAACGGCCACGCGCTTGGCGCCGTGCACCAGGTCCATGGCGCCGCCCACTGCTGGAACGCCTTTGGGGCCGGTGCTCCAGTTGGCCAGATCTCCGGTTTCGGCAACCTCGTAGGCACCCAGGATCGCCACATCGAGATGGCCGCCACGCACCATGGCGAAGCTGTCGGCATGGTGGAAGAAGGCTGCACCGGGCTTCAAGGTCACGGCCTTTTTGCCGGCATTGATCAGATCCCAGTCTTCCTCGCCTTCGGCCGGAGACTCGCCGAAGTTGAGGATGCCGTTCTCGGTATGGAAAATCGCCTCGCGGCCCGGCGGCTGGAACTTGGCCACCATCTCAGGAAAGCCGATGCCCAGGTTCACATAGGCGCCATCGACAATATCCTGCGCGGCCCGCCAGGCGATCTGGGCGTTGGAAAGCTTGGAGGTCATCAGTGGGCCACTCCGGCGCGCATCAGCGCCTCTTCCTGCTGGGCATCCGATATCTCGACGATGCGGTTGACGAACAGGCCTGGGGTGATGACCTGTTCCGGGTCGATTTCTCCCGGCTCGACGATCTGCCTGGCCTGCACAATGGTGACGGCCGCCGCTGCCGCCATCAGCGGCGAGAAATTGCGCGCCGCCTTGCGATAGGTGAGGTTGCCCTGCCGGTCGGCCAGTTCGGCCTTGATGATCGCGACATCGGCCTTGAGCCAGCGCTCCTGCACATACATGCGGCCGTCGAACTCGGCGGTGGGCTTGCCGGCGGCAAGATCGGTGCCGTAGCTGGTGGGCGTATAGAACGCCGGAATACCGGCGCCGCCGGCGCGAATGCGTTCGGCCAGGGTGCCCTGCGGCACCAGTTCGAGTCCGATCTGGCCGGCCAGGTATTTCTCGGTAAAGGCACGCGGATCCGCCGAGCGTGGAAACGAGCACACCATCTTGGCGACCATGCCGGCATCGATCATCGCGGCGATGCCGATCCGGCCATTGCCGGCATTGTTGTTGATGATGGTGAGATCCTTGGGGCTGCCGGTCGCGCGGAAGCGGTCGATCAGCGCGTGGATCAGCTCTATAGGCGCGCCGGAGCCACCAAAACCGCCGATCATGATCGTCATGCCATCGGCAATGTCGGCGATGGCTGCGGCCATAGTGGCCACGGACTTGTCCATTGGAATTTCCTATGACTAGACGTCGAAGAAGACGGTCTCGTTGTCGCCCTGCAGGTGGATGTCGAGCAGGTAGCGCGGCACCGCGCCGGGCTCCTTGCGGGCGATCAGCGTGGCGCGGCGGCGCGGGTCCATGATCTTGTTGAGCACGAAATCGCTGGCATTGGCCTCGGCTTCGTCCTCGAAATAGAGACGCGTCTGCAGTCCGATATTGATGCCTCGCGCTACGATCCACAGCACCACATGCGGCGCCATCGGCTTGCCATCGGGGCCGGGAACCGGACCGGGTTTGATGGTCTCGAAGCTGAAGACGCCCTCGGCATTGGTGGGCTGGCGGCCCCAGCCGGTAAAGGCCGGTGTCGAATTGGAGTTCGGGCTCATCGGTGCAACATAGGCGCCATCAGCGTCGGCCTGCCACAGTTCCACCAGCGCGTCGTTGACCATCGCCCCCGAGCCATCAACGATCTTGCCAGAAACCACGATGCGCTCGCCCTTGGTGTCAGGCGTCAGCATGGTGCTGCCGGGGTCGGTGGCATAGACGCCCTTGATCTCGGCAAAGTTCGGCGTCAGCCCGATATGCACATAGGGACCAGCCGTCTGCGACGGTGTTTCCTTGAGGGTCGGAACCGGGTGCAGCATCAGTTACCCTCCAGCTTGTTCTCGAACATGGTCGAGCGACGGCCGCGCAGCACGATATCGAAGCGGTAGGCCAGCGCGTCCATAGGCGTGGTGTTGTGGCGGTCGAGCCGGGCGATAAGCTGGTCTATGGCCGCCTTGTCGGGGATGCCGCCGACGATAGGGCACTGCCAGATCATCGGGTCGCCCTCGAAATACATCTGGGTGATCAGGCGCTGCGCAAAGGCATGGCCGAACACCGAAAAGTGGATGTGTGCTGGCCGCCAGTCATTGCCGCCATTGGGCCAGGGATAGGCACCGGGCTTGACGGTGCGGAAGGAGTAAAATCCGTCCGCATCGGTTACGGCGCGTCCACAGCCGCCGAAATTGGGATCGAGCGGAGCGAGATACGCTTCCCTCTTGTGGCGGTAGCGGCCGCCTGCATTGGCCTGCCAGAATTCGACCAGCGTATTGGGCACGGCGCGCGCATTCTCGTCGAGCACCTGGCCGTAGATGATCATCCGCTGGCCGATGGCCTCGCTGCCGTCCTGGCTGTAGTTCCGGATCAGGTCGTTATCGAGCGGGTTGAGGCTCGAATGGCCGAAGGTTGGCCCTGTCAGTTCCGAGGCCGTGGCACCCAGCGACAGCAGCGCGTGCTTCGGGGCCCGGAAGGTCGAGCTTTTATAGCCGGGCGTGGCGGCTGGTGGGTGCCAGGCGCGGTCGCGTGGAAAGAGCATGCCGTCGCCGCCCGGTAAAATGATGCCGCTCATGGGGTTGAATTCCTTTTTGCGAGCTCTTCCCTGGTGATCTTGAAGGCGCGGTTGGCGGCTGGTACGCCGGCATAGACCGCCACATGCATCAGGGCCTCGGTTATATCCTGCTGCGAACAACCGGTGTTCACGGTGGCGCGAACATGCATGGCGACCTCATCGTCGTGGCCGAGGGCTGCCAACAGCGCGATGGTGACAATCGAACGCTCGCGTTTGCTGAGGCCGGGCCGAGACCAGACCGAACCCCAGGCACCTTCGGTAATGAAGCGCTGAAAGTCCCTGTCGACTTCTGTCATGCGCGCCGTGGCGGCGTCGACATGCGCGTCGCCGAGTACCGATCGCCGTGCGGCCATACCCATTTCAAAACGCTCATCGGCCATGGCCAACCTCCTCAAAAAACTCTGTCATCAAGGCCACCAGCGCTCGTGGTTGTTCGATCGAAGGAATATGGCCTGCGTCGGCAATGATCCCGAAGCGCGCTCCGGGTATTTTCTCGGCCGTTGCTCGCACCAGGTCGACCGGGGTGGACAGATCCTGGTCACCCGCCACGACCAGAGTTGGCGTCGTGATCCCCGCCACAGCCTCTGTCAGGTCAACGTCGCGCAAGGCGGCGCAGGAACTGGCATAGCCTTCCACCGGCATCCGTTCGAACATGGTTTGCCAGCCTGCCAGGTCATCGGGCTTGCCATGCCGAAACGCCTCGGTGAACCAGCGCGCCATGACGGCGCCGGCAATGCTGCCCAGTCCGCCGCTGCGCACGGCTGCCATCCGTCCGTTCCACATGACCGTATCGCCGATCCTGGCCGCCGTGTCACACAGCACCAGGGCGTTCAACCGCTGCGAATGCCGCAGGGCAAAGGCTTGCCCGATGACCCCGCCGATCGACACGCCAGCCAGCGCCAGCCGATCGATCGCCAGGTGGTCCAGCAACCCCTCGAGGTCATCGACATGATCGTTGATCGTATAGTCGCCCGCAGGCGCGTCACTCAGCCCATGGCCGCGCTTGTCATAGGAAATCACCCGGAAGCGATCGGAGACCAGGGTAATGACGTCGTCCCAGATGCGCGCATCGGTGCCCAGGGAGTTGACCAGCGCCAGCACGGGCGCGGCGGCGCTGCCGTCTACCCGATAGTGCAGCAGCACATCCTTGATCCGCACAAAGCTCATGATCCCTCGCTCCCGTCGATCTAAGGCGGTGACAGGGCGCAAGTAAAATGATTTGTTCGGTGCATCACATAACCATCAGATTATAAATTTGATGCGGAAAACTCGATTTCATGGCAAATTGTGACCATAACATAACCGGAGTCGACAAATGGCCAAGCGTGCCATCGATCCTCGCGTCAAGCTGCGCCATCTGAGCTGTTTTCTGGAAGTGGCGCGTTTGAAGAGCGTCGTCAACGCCGCTTCAGCGCTCAATATCAGCCAGCCCGCGGCCTCCAAGACCATCCAGGAACTCGAAGAAATCCTAGGTGCCGCCCTGTTCGACCGCAGCCGCCGCAGCCTCTTTCTGACCCAGTTCGGTGAAGTGTTCTATCGCTATGCCGCCACCAGTCTTGCTGCGCTGCGCCAGGGCATCGACGCGGCCAGGGGCAGCCATGAGGCGACCATTGTAAAGGTCGGCGCGCTGCCCACAGTCTCCGCGCGCATCCTGCCCAGTGCTGTCCAGGCGTTCACCGCCGATGGCACCGGCTGTCACACCCGCATCATTACCGGACCCAACGCCTATCTGTTGTCGCTGCTGCGCACCGGAGATGTCGACTTGGTCATTGGCCGCATGGCGGACCCTGATATCATGCTCGGCTTTTCCTTCGAACACCTCTATTCCGAGCGCATCGCGATGGTTGTCCGTCCGGGCCATCCCCTCTTGAAAGAGCGCAATTTCAACCTGGGCATGATCGAAGCCTACCAGAGCCTCATGCCCACGCCGGACTCCGTGATCCGTCGTGTGGTCGAGCGCATGTTGCTGGCCCAGGGCGTTACCAACCTGCGCGACCAGGTCGAGACGGTCTCCAACGCTTTCGGTCGCTCCTATGTCCGCCAGACCGACGCCATCTGGTTCATTTCCGAAGGCGTCGTTGCCGAAGACCTCGCCGATGGGATGCTGAGCGTGCTGCCCTTCGATACCAGGGAGACCATTGGACCTGTTGGCCTCACCACGCGCACCGACACCACCCCGACCCTGGCCGCGACAACCTTCATGCAGGCTGTTCGGCTGACGTCGCAGCGACTGCTTTAGCGATCCGTCCTGCGGGATTGGTCCCGATACGCCCCCGGCGCCATGCCCAGTACCCGCGCCAGCACGCGCGAAAAATACGCCGGGTCGTCGTAGCCGAGTTCTGCCCCGATCTGCTTGATCGGCAGGCCGGAAAACAGCAACTGCCGCCGCGCTTCCAATCCGACACGCCGCTCGATCACCTGCAGCGCCGAGGCACCCAGTACCTCGCGGCATACCCGGTTGAGATGGGTTGGGCTGATGCCCAGTGCCATGGCATAATCGGCGATCCGTCGTGTTTCGCGAAAGCGCTGGTCGACCATCCAGCGATAGGCCTGTGCATGCAGCACGCTGCGGCTGCTCGCCATACTTTCCAGCGTCTCTGAAGCTTGCCGTGCCCTGCCAATTGCCACCAACAACAGCGCAATCAGCGCCCGCATGGCCACCCCATGTCCGGAGCCAGGCCGGTCGGCCTCGGCGATCAGCCGGTCGATGGCTTCGCCGACATCGACCGAACCGCCGAACACGGCCGCCGGCATCTCGCCTGCGCCCACGGCCCGCATGTCTCGGTCCATCAGCGTGACCACGACGCCATCGACGTCGTCGCTGAAGTCGTAGGCATGCACCGTCAGTGCCGGCACCACCACCACGGCCGGCGCCTCGAGTTCGTGCTGCACGGTGTCGATCGATACCGTGGCCCGGCCAGCGGTCAGTTGCAGCACCTGGAAGAACTGCTCATGCCGATGCGGCGCGATGCGGTAGCCATGCAGCCGGCTGCGCGACTGGATGGTTTCCCAATGCAGCCAATCCTGCTCGGGGCTGGTATCGGCTTCGCCATACAAGGCGTAGCTTGGGATGGACTTCATGTTCGGATAGTCCAATAGATTGCGTGTCGTGTCCATTCACAAACCGCCCCCCATACGCATGCTAGCGCAAAAGGGAGAGATCGTATTGCGCGCTCAGGTTGTGATTATTGGAGCCGGACCGGCAGGGTTGATGCTGGGTCGCCTGCTCGAACTGGCGGGTATCGACGCCGTCATCCTGGAGCGCAAGAGCCCGGAATACGTGCTTGGCCGCATCCGCGCCGGCGTCCTAGAGCAGGGTACCATCGACCTGATGGACCGCGCCCAGGCCGGTGCCCGCATGCATGCCGAAGGCCTCATCCATCATGGGGTGGAGCTCAGCTTTGATGGTGACCGCCAAAGGTTTGATTTCACGCAGCTCATGGGTCGTCATGTCATGGTTTACGGCCAGACGGAGGTCACTCGCGACCTCATGGCAGCCCGTCAGGCAATGACCATCTATGAGGCTGACGATGTCTCTGTTCACGACTTTGACGGCAGACCCTGGGTGACCTACCGAAAGAACGGGGTGACCCATCGCATCGACTGCGACTTCATCGCTGGCTGCGACGGCTTTCACGGAGTTGCCCGCGCCAGCGTTCCGCCAACGGCCATCACCACCTTCGAACGCACCTACCCATTTGGCTGGCTTGGCGTTTTGGTCGATCAGCCGCCGGTTGCCGACGAACTCATCTACGCGCATCACGAACGCGGTTTTGCCCTGTGCTCCCAGCGGTCCGCCACACGATCGCGCTACTATGTTCAAGTGCCCGCCGACGAGAAGGCGGATGCATGGGACGATGCCCGCTTCTGGGACGAACTGCGTTCCCGGCTCAATCCGGAAAGCGCGGAAGCCTTGCGAACCGGGCCATCCATCGAAAAATCCGTCGCCCCCTTGCGCAGTTTCGTGGCTGAGCCATTGCGCTTCGGTCAGCTTTTCCTGTGCGGCGATGCCGCCCATATTGTCCCGCCGACCGGCGCCAAGGGCCTCAACCTGGCCATGAGCGACGTCGCCGCCCTCGCAGATGCCTTTATCGAACACTATGTCGACTCGTCTCTGGCTGCCTTGGATGGATATTCCGCCAAGGTCTTGCGACGGATATGGAAAGCGGAACGCTTCAGCTGGTGGATGACCAATCTGCTGCACACGTTTCCAGAAAATGGCGCCTTTGGCCGGCGCATCCAGCGCGCCGAGTTCGACTATCTGGCCGGCTCCGTCTCGGCCCAGCAAAGCTTCGCGGAAAACTATCTGGGCCTTCCCCTCTAGGGGGTCCTGCGCAGCTCGCCTTATGACAAGGACTGGCGCTTGCGCGCCCCTTGCGGCATAGCTCCGGCGCATGGAGGGCTAGCCGCATGAACGACAGGGTCATCATCGAAAGCGTCACCAAGCTCAGCCATAATTGGGGGCGCTTCGACAATTACCTGGTTTCCCATGCCCGGCTCGATGGCAGCACGCAGACGGTTAAGCGCGAGGTCTATGACCATGGCAGCGCTGCCGCAGTGCTGCTCTACTCCGCCGAGCAGGGCACGGTCGTGCTGGCGCGCCAGTTTCGCCTGCCGGCCCATCTCAATGGCGATCCGGCCTGGATGATCGAGGCACCCGCTGGCATGCTCGACGGCGAAGCGCCTGCCGTGGCCGCCCATCGCGAAGCGATCGAGGAGACCGGCTATGCGCCCGAAGGCCTGGTCTTCCTGTTCAACGCCTATATGAGCCCCGGCTCGCTCACCGAAAAATGCGCCTGCTTCCTCGGCCGCTATCGTCCGGGTATCAAGGTCGCCGAAGGCGGCGGTGTCATCGGCGAGGGCGAGGATATCGAGGTGTTCGAACTCGGCTTCGACGCGGCTTTGGCCATGGTGGAGAGCGGCGAGATCGTCGATGCCAAGACCATCCTCATGCTGCAGGCGCTGGCCCTGCGGTTGGCGCGCGGCAAAGCAGTCTAGCCATTCGGGCTTAGCCCTTATAGCCTTCTTCGCTAAAATCACGCCACTGGCGTGATTTTGCCTTCGGCCGCTTAGAAGTCCACCAGCCTCTTGTCCGGATCGTAAGGCTGGTCCTTGGCGACACGCGTCACCGCCTGACCGGCCTTCATCTTCTTGTTGTGGCTGTCATAGGCTAGGCTTGGCGGCCCGTAGAGCTCCCAGCCCTCCGAAAGTGCCTTGGTGACGCGGTGGCAGAAGGCGGCGTCGTCCTCGCCGGTGAGGAAGCGGTAGATGAGCATGCATGGCCCCAATGCACAGGCGCGTGTGCGCCCCAGTTGATCTTCTTGTTCCTTAGCGCTAATCGAAACGCCATGCATCGGTTTCCTGATCACTTGCTGAAGGGCCACGCCAATTTCATGGCAGGCCGCTACGTTCGCGAGAAAGACCGGATTCGCGATCTGGCGACCGAAGGCCAGAACCCGTCCACCATGATCATCGCCTGCTGCGACAGCCGCGCGGCGCCCGAAATGATCTTCGATTCGGGGCCGGGCGAAGTCTTCGTGCTGCGCAACGTCGCCAATCTGGTGCCGACCTACCAGCCCGATGGCGGCCAGCACGGTACGTCTGCAGCCATCGAATTTGCCGTCAAGGCGCTGGGCATCTCCCATATCGTCATCATGGGTCATGGCCGCTGCGGTGGCATCAAGGCAGCGCTCAATCCCGGTTCGACCCCGCTCGATACCGGGGATTTCATCGGCAAGTGGATGAGCATGCTCGGCGATCTGCCCAGCCAACTGGGTCAGAGCGGCAGCCTGCTCACCGAAAGCGAGCGGCAGCGGGCGATGGAGCGCATCTCCATCCGCAATTCCATCCGCAACCTGCGCACCTTCCCCTATGTGGCCGATCTCGAGGCTGACGGTAAGCTCTCGGTCCACGGCGCCTGGTTCGACATTTCGACCGGCGAGCTCTGGGTGATGGATGGCGATACTGGCGACTTCGTCCGCCCCCAGCTCTGATCTTTTCCGCCGCATTACTTGGCTTCACGGCGCCGTGAAGTAGTCGACGTGCTGTGCCGTCTCCTGCTTCAAACAAAAGTCTGTTCAACAATCAGACAACTGTTCCGACGCGAGCATAAATGTCGCAGTACTGTTCAGTACATCGCGACAGTTATATTTCCCGCCGAAGCAGTCATGCGGCAATACCGCACTAAGATACACTATGCCTGATCCCTAGGCATACTGCCCGGATTTAGCCCAATAATCTCCTGGCCAGCGTCGATTTCTGGACCCGCACGGAACACATTGCCACATCATTGTTCATTCCACGGGCTGCCGGAGAGCGACCCGTCGGAGGCTGGCAAACCGGTCGCCGCTTACATCTCCACCAACATTGGAGCTCAACTCCCATGAAGAAGATCATTGTTTCCTCCCTTATCGTGCTTGGTCTGTCGTCGGCGACCTTCGCCCAGGCAGCCACGGATTTCGCTTCGGTCGATGCCGATGCGAGCGGCGGCATTTCGCTCGCTGAAGCGCAAGTGGCATGGCCCGACCTGACCCAGGAGGCCTTCACGGCCGCTGATGTTGACGCCAACGGCGAGCTGTCAGCCGAAGAGTATGCAGTCGTGGCGCCCGCCCCGGCTATGTAGAGCTGACGCCCGTCCCAAGGGCGCTCCTGAAGCCACCCCTCGCCTCCCGGGGTGGCTTCTTCAGTTCGGGCCGGTCTGCGGCCCCCTCCACAGTCCATTGGATACCTGACATGAACAAGATTGCCCTCAGCTTTGCCATTGCCGGCCTTTCAGCCACTGTTGCCTTTGCCCAGACGCCGACCACCTTTGCCGATGTCGATGCCGACGCCAATGGTGAGCTTGGCTTTGCCGAACTGGTCGTGGCCTGGCCCGACCTGACCCAGGCCGAATTCGACGTCGCCGATGTGGACAAGAGCGGCGGTCTCACGGCCGACGAACTCAACAGCCTGCAGCCATCAGCGGTTCCTGCGGTGCCGGCTACCCCCGAAGCGCCTGCCGAGCCGGTTCCGAATGCCGGCGGCTGACCGGCAGCCCGAAATCCAGATCGCCTCACGCCTCGCGAAGGCGTGAGGTGCACAGGGGAACAGGGGCTGATCCTAGACGTTGAAAAAAACGCCCCTCTCCTCCGGAGCAGTAATTTTCGTGGTCGTTTCGACCATCATTACGGAGAAATTTCATGCGTAAGATCATTTTGACCGCGGCCATTCTTGGCCTGTCCAGCACCATGGCCTTTGCCCAGACGACGGCGACCTTTGCCGATATCGACACTGATACGAGCGGCGATGCCAGTCTCGTCGAACTGCAGGTTTTCTGGCCCGATTTCACCCAGGAGACCTTCACCGCAGCTGATACCGATGCAAGCGGCGGCCTTAGCGCCGATGAACTGACAGCAATCAGCACCGGCATGACCGGCGACCCAGCCGCTTCCACCGGAGCGGGCAGCGTGGGCAATCCCTCCGGTTCGGATGGTACGCCTGCCGATGACGATAATGAGGATTCCACGATGGGTGATACCGAAGGCACCGAATCGCTCAGCCCGACCGCCGGCGACTAAGCGTAAACGGGTCCATCTGAAGGCCATCCCGCCTGGGCGGGGTGGCCTTTTTCACGGCTTCTCGATCTGGAGGGGCCGTCTCCGCCACACCGTCACGCCCAACCCGACGATGACCAGCAACCCGCCAATTATCTCTATCGCCGTGATGGTTTCGCCCAGCACCAGATAGCCCGAGAGCAGCCCCGATATTGGCACCAGCAGTGTGAATGGCGCGACAGTCGTCGCCGGGTGCCGGCCCAGCAGCCAGCTCCAGATCGCGCCACCCAGCAGCGTCGCCGGATAGGCGAGGAAAGCGATCAGCCCCGCGTCGGACCAGTTGAAGCCGGCCAGCGCGGTCAGCACCGTCTGCGGACCTTCGACCAGCAACGACAGAGCCAGCAATGGCAGCGGCGCGGCCAGCGCGCCCCAGACGGTGAAGGCCAAAGCATCGACCTTGCCGGCCTTCTTGGTCAGCACGTTGGCGAGGCCCCAGCTAAAGGCGCCCAGCAGGTTGAGGCCCAGCGGCAGCAGGGCAGTGGCGCCCAGCCGTTCGGTGGCGATCACGGCGATGCCGCCAAAGGCGATCAGCGCCCCGATGACCTGGAAGCGGCTCGGCCGCTCGCCCAGGATCAGGAAGGCCAGGCCCATGGTGAAGAAGGCTTGCACCTGCAGCACCAGCGAACTCAGCCCCGCCGACATGCCCCAGGCGATCGAGAGGTTGAGGAAGGCGTAGAGCAGGAAGCCGAAGGACAGGCCAAAGCCGACAACCAGGCGCCAATCGGCCTTGGGCGGCTTGATGAAAAACACCAGCGGCAGGGCGGCGCAGAAGAAGCGCAACGCAGCGGCGAGCAGGGGCGGCAGAGCCTCGACGCTGAGCTTGATGACGGTGAAGTTGAAGCCCCAGATGGCGACGACCAGCAGGGCCAGGAGGATATGGCGGATCGGCATCAGGCTGCCCGTAACCTTGCCACGAGCCTCGGGCCGAAGACGTTGAGCACCAGCCCAACGAAGATCAGCAGGCTGCCGGCAATTTCGAGCGGCGTGACCGCTTCGCCCAGAAACACGAAGGCCGCCGCAAAGCCCACCACCGGCACCAGCAGCGCAAAGGGCACCACCATGCTTGCCGGATAGCGTCCCAGCAGCACCGCCCACGCGCCATAGCCGAGCAGCGTCGAGCCATAGGCGATGAACAGCACCGAGAACCAGGCCTGCGGGCTGATCGCCAGCAGACCCGTCACCGCTTGCGGTCCCTCAACAATCAGCGACAAAGCCAGCATGGGCAGTGGTGGCACCAGGCTCCCCCAGATGACGAAGGCGAACATGTCCACCTTGCCGGCGCGCTTGGTGACGATGTTGGAGATGGCCCAGAACCCGGCCGCTACCAGCGTCATCAGCAGCGGCAGTAAGACTGCGCCGCCAATATGCTCGGCGCCAATCGTGGCAAGACCCGCCAGGGCGATGGCCGCGCCACCCAACTGGGCCGGCGTCGGCCGGTCGCGCAGGAACAGTATGGCGAGGCCCATGGTGAAGAACACCTGCATCTGCATGACCAGGCTCGCCAGCCCGGCCGGCATGCCCAGCTTGATGGCGGAAAAGAGAAAGCTGAATTGCAGCACGCCGACGGTCAGCCCATAGGCGATCAGCATCGGCCAGCCGACCTGCGGCTTGCGGATGAAGAACACGGCGGGCAGGGCGCAGCCGATATAACGCAGGGCGGTCAGCAGGAAGGGCGGAACCTCATCGACGCCCCATTTGATGGCGACGAAATTCAGCCCCCAGATGAGGACGACGCCAAGGGCGAGAGCTAAGTCGCGGAAGGACAAGGGATGTTCCGTCGTGGTCAGGCCGGACGCTGCCAGCCAAGAAGAATATCGGGCAACTTCTCTTCGTTGTCGCCGTCGGTGCGCCGGATTTCGATGAAGCCGTGCCTGATATAGAACGCCCGGCCGGCATGGTTGTCGACAAAGCACCAAAGTTCGAGCCGGTTCTGCCGCTGTTTCGCGGCGTCGACAAGCCTGCTTCCGATGCCTTGCCCGCGCTGATCGGGCTCAAGATAGAGCTGTTCGATCCAGCCGGGTGTCTCGGCGAGGAAGCCGAGCAGCCTGCCGTCCCTCTCGGCCAGGGTCAGTAGCCCGCGCTCGAGGTAGCCGGCAAGAAAGGCGATGTCTTCCGCGCCACTATGCAGCACCGGCAGAAACGGCAGGGCGACGGCGCGAGACCGGGCGAACAGCCCGGCCACATCAGCGATGTCCTCGGCGTTGGCTTGTCGCAGGGTGATGCCGTCCATCAGCGCCACCCTGCTGTTTAGCTTAAGCCGCAGCCTTGCGCGACTGCAGGCCCAGTTCGATCAGCGTTTCGGCGATCTGGATGGTGTTGAGCGCGGCGCCCTTGCGCAGATTGTCCGAGACGACCCAGATATTGAGGCCATTCTCGATGGTGGCGTCCTCGCGGATGCGGCTGACGAAGGTGTCGTATTCGCCCACGCTTTCGACCGGCGTCGCATAGCCACCCGGCTCGCGCTTGTCGATGACCGAAACGCCCGGCGCCTCGCGCAGGATGTCGCGGGCTTCGTCGGGCGAAATCGGGTTTTCGAACTCGATATTGACGGCTTCCGAATGGCCGACAAACACCGGCACGCGCACGGCGGTGCAAGTCACCTTGATCTTGGGATCGAGGATCTTCTTGGTCTCGGCCATCACCTTCCACTCTTCCTTGGTCGAGCCGTCTTCCATGAAGACGTCGATATGGGGAATGACGTTGAAGGCGATCTGCTTGGGGAACTTGTTGCCCGGGCCCGGGCTGTCATTGACGAAGATGCCCTTGGTCTGGTTCCACAGCTCGTCGACGCCTTCCTTGCCGGCGCCCGAAACCGACTGATAGGTCGAGACGACGACGCGCTTGATCTTGGCGAAGTCATGCAGCGGCTTCAGCGCCACGACGAGCTGGGCCGTCGAGCAGTTCGGGTTGGCGATGATGTTGAGGCGCGTCGGGTTGGCCAGCCAAGCCTCGAGCACATGCGCGTTCACTTCAGGCACGATCAGCGGCACGTTGGAATCGTAGCGCCAGAAGCTGGAATTATCGATGACGATGCAGCCGGTTGCCGCAATGCGCGGACCCCAGTCCTTGGAAATGGTCGAGCCGGCCGACATGATGGCGAAGTCGACGCCCTTGAAGTCGAAATCGTCAAGGTTCTTGGCCTTGAGGATCTTGTCGCCATAAGAGATCTCGCGGCCAATCGAGCGCGAGGAGGCGAGGGCGATGACCTCGTCGGCGGGGAACTTGCGTTCGGCCAGAATATTGAGAACTTCCCGGCCCACATTGCCCGTGGCACCGACGACAGCGACGCGATAACCCATTTTTGGAACTCCAGTCCCTTACCATTTCCGCCCCCGCGCAACGCCTTGGCGCTGCGGTCAGTGCTTTTGAGCCTCTCCCCGGCGGGGAGTTGACCCGGGGAAAAGCGTCAGGCGGTTTTGGTGGTTTTGGTCATGAGGGCAGCTTTACCACCGGCGAAAGCCTGGGTGGTCGGCATGTCGACACTGTCGAAAGCGCTGCGCATCTGTGACTGCTTTGGTTGAAAAGCAGGCGAAGTCATACTCTCAAATAGGAAAGAGTCAATGAATTTGCGGTGGGGACAAGGTTGGACTAAAGCACAGCTGCCACGCCCTCGTGGTTCGAGGCGCTGAAGACGCGCAACTCACTATGATGGCTACTTTGAACGCGGTGTATCAGCAGCCCTCATGGTGAGGTGCGAGCTCTTCGCGAGCCTCGAACCACGAGGGCGTGGCACTTCTTCACTAGAGGCGCCAAACCATGCCCCATTATGACGTGATCGTTCTCGGCGCCGGTGCCGCGGGCATGATGGCCGCCGTTGAGGCCGGCCGGCGCGGCCGTTCGGTACTGGTGGTCGATCACGCCAAATATGCAGGCGAGAAGATCCGCATTTCCGGCGGCGGCCGCTGCAACTTCACCAATATCAACGCGACCACGGACAAGGGCCGCGATCGGTTCCTCAGCCAGAACCCGCGTTTCGCCCTGTCGGCGCTCAGCCGCTACACGCCCGACATGTTCATAGCCATGGTGCGCGAACACGGCATCGCCTTCCACGAAAAGACGCTGGGCCAGCTGTTCTGCGATGGTCCTGCCACCCAGATCAACACCATGCTGCTGGGCGAAATGCGCAAGGCCGGCGTAACGCTGGTGCTCGAAACCGCGGTCGAGCGGGTCAGTCAGGTCGAAACGGGATTTGCGGTCGAGCTTTCGACATCCTCGATCACGGCAGACAGCGTTGTGGTCGCCACCGGCGGCAAGTCCATCCCCAAGATGGGCGCCACGGGTCTTGGCTATCAGCTCGCCACCCAGTTCGGCCTGCGCCTCACCGATACGCGTCCGGGTCTGGTGCCGCTGACCTTCGAGACCGGCGCTTTGGAAAAGCTCAAGGAGCTCTCCGGCATCGCCGCCGACGCCATCGTCAGCCACGGCAAGACGGCATTCGAGGAAGCGCTGCTGTTCACCCATCGCGGCCTCAGCGGTCCGGCGATCCTGCAGATCTCATCCTATTGGCGCGAGGGCGACAGCATCGCCATCGACTTCCTGCCGCATCAGGACGCGGCCGAACAGCTGCGCGCGGCGCGCAAGGCCAATCCCAAGGTACAGGTGCAGACCGTCCTGGGTGGCATGCTGCCAAAGAAGCTGGCGCAACTGTTGGGCGACGAACTCGATCTGCCCGGCATGATCGGCGATTTCTCCGACAAGAAGCTGGCCGCCGTCGAAGCCATGCTCAAGGCCTGGACGCTCAAGCCCGTCGGCTCGGAGGGCTATCGCACCGCCGAAGTGACGCTTGGCGGCGTCGACACGCGCGACCTCGATGCCAAGACCATGGCGGCACGCAATGTGCCGGGCCTCTATTTCGTCGGCGAGGTCGTCGACGTCACCGGCTGGCTGGGCGGCTACAATTTCCAGTGGGCCTGGGCCTCGGGCTGGGCCGCCGGGCAGGTGGCCTAGAACCGGAACCCCAGTCTCACGCCGAGATTGGTGTTGGCCCGTGGCGCGCCGCAGGTACCGAAATCGGGCAAGTGCTCCACCGTGGCGATCAGCGAGGTTCCGGCTGGCAGGTTCACGCCGACGCTGCCGGCGGCGCGCAGGCCGATGCCGCAGCCGAAATTGCGCGACGGGTCGCCCTCGGGCGCGGTGACCATCGATGTCCGCGCCACGCCGCCCAGGCTCGCCTCGACAAATACCGGCAGCACCGGCGCCTGAAAAGTCCAGCTCAGGCCGGCATAGCCGTAGCTGTCCTTGCCGCGAAAGCTCACCGTGGCGCCCAGATGCGGTCGCAGCTCGCCGACCACCGTCCAGGCATTGAGATCGGGCGCGGTAAACAGCAGTTCGACATTGGCGTCGCCAATACGCTTGGGGTCGAGCAGGGTGGCGCCATCATCAATGCCTCGGGCGCCGATGCCGACGCGGACCTCTGGCAGGAAGTTGAACTGGGCAAATGTCGGGGCCGAGAGGGCGAGCAGAGCGGCCAGCGCCCAGAACAGTCTATTTGCAAACCCGAACATGGCCATCACCCTCGTCAAAGGGCAATTGCGCAGCCATCGGCCATCACAGGCAAGATTTGCTTAAAATTGTCACTAACCGCGCGTTAACGACGAGGCCGCCTAGAACTTCCAGCCGACGCGCAGGCCCACATTGGAGAGGCCGGCATTGTCACTGCACAGGCCCGCATTGGACGTGTGCTCATAGGTCAGCGTCGCGGTGACATTATCGCTGACATGGGCGCCGATGCCGAAACGCTCGTAGAAATTGACGCGACAGCCAAAGCTCGAATAGCCCACTGGTGCATTGGTCAGGTAGCCATTGTGGATGGCTGCACCGAACGTACCTTCGAGATAGATCGGCGTATCGAAAACCGGCAACTGCCAGGTCAGGCCGAGATGGGCCAGGCTCTCATAGCCGTTGAGGCTGATCGTGGCGCCGATTTCCGGGCGGGGCGAGCCGATCCAGCGGAAGGCATCGAGGTCCGGCGTGCGGAACAGCACGTCGAAGCTGATGTCGCCGATATTGTCGTATTCCCATTCGTTCACCATGAAGGGCAGCATGGCATAGTGGACGTCGTGAATATGCCCGCCGATGCGCAGCTCGCTCACCACGTCGGCAATCGGATTGGGCGAGTACATCAAATCCTGAGCAACGCTCGGGGCGATTGCAGCAGTGGTCAGCGCCACGGCCAAGACAGATGCATGCAAGCAATTCATACGCCATAGTCCTTCAAAGTCGGCCATACCAAGCCGCCAAGTCATGCTTCAAGTCAATACTGGTACCACGTCAACTCTGAACGTTTGATGTGAGTGGTGCAGCATGGGCACGGCGATTGCCGTTTCCTCCGCTGCCGATCTGCGTTATCATCGGCATTTACCGATATAAGCCTTCCGGAACATTTAATGACCGCACCCTTTGCCCTGTCGCTCCAGGATCTCGCCCCCATTGCCGAGGGCACCAGTACATCGGAGGCGATGGCCGAAACCATTCGCCTGGCCAAGACTGCCGACCAGCTCGGCTATACCAGGCTGTGGTACGCCGAGCATCACGGCATGCCTTCCATCGCCTCCTCGGTGCCGGAAATCCTGATCGGCAGCGCCGCCGCGCATACCAAGAATATCCGTGTCGGTTCGGGCGGCGTGATGCTGCTCAACCATGCGCCGCTGCGCATCGCCGAAGCCTATCGCACGCTCGAAGCGCTGCATCCGGGCCGTATCGATCTGGGGCTTGGTCGCGCGCCCGGTGGCGATGGCTATGCGATGCGCGCTTTGCGCAGCGGCGGCGGCGAGGAGTTTTCGGCCTATCTGGCCGAGCTAATGGCCTTCGACGACGACAGCTTTCCGCCTGAGCACCCTTTCTCGCGCGTGCCGGTGTCGCCGGGCGGTATCCGGCTGCCGCCGATGTGGCTCTTGGGCTCGTCGGGCGCCAGCGCGTCGGCGGCGGGGCAGCTGGGCATCGGCTATGCCTTTGCCGCCCATTTCAGCCACACGCCACCGGCCCCGGCCTTCGAGGCCTATCGCTACGCCTTTGCCGGCAACGCAGCCTTTCCCAAACCGCGCACCATGCTCTGTGTTTCGGTGATCTGTGCGCCCACGGACGAAGAAGCGCAGTACCTGTCGCGCTCGCAAGCGGTGAGCTGGGCTTTGTTCACGACCGGCGAACAGCGTAAGCTGATGAGCCCTGAAGACGCCCATGCCCGCGTGCTGACGCCGCAGCAGCAGGCGGTCATCGACCACCAGTCGAGCCTGTGGATTGTCGGCTCGCCCAGCACGGTTCGCGACACCATCGCCGCCAAAGCCGAGAGCTGCGCGGCCGACGAAGTGATGATCACCACCACCATCCACAGCTACGCGCTGCGGCGGCGGAGCTACGCACTGATTGCCGAGGCGTTCGGGGTGACGCCGCGCGGATAAGACGAAGCGCCGGCTCCGCCAGCCGACGCCTCAGATCAGATGTCGCGACGTCTAGTTCGCCTCGCGCCGCTCGACCAGTTCGAAATCGTCCGCACCCAGGTCGACCTTGAGCGCCAGTTGCTGGCGATCGAGTTCGGCCAGCCAGGCCGTCCATGAGCAAGGGCTCATGCCGTCGTCCTGGCTCTCTAGCTTGGCCTTTTCGCGTTTCTGAAAGCTCAGCTTGAGCTGGGCGTGTTCCTCGCCGAAGCGATTGCGCACCCTCGTTATGGCGGGAATGCCCTGCCGGTCGGTCACCCAGTTCTGGATGTCGCGATGTCGCGTGAGCGTGTGAATCTGTGTCATGTGGCCTCTCCTCCAAGGGGCATTGGTTAACCCTCTAACCAACACGAACGGTGCCGGTCCTCCACCGGTTCCATCGCCTGCGCAATTAATCCGAGAACTCAGTGACAAGCCTGAGACGCTGCATCTCCTCTGGTGTGAAATAATAGAGCCGGTCCGGCGGCGTCTCGAGCGCATGCAGCCACAAAGCCGGGTCTACGCCCGTTTCGGTCAGGTGGCTGATGATCGTGGCCGTCGTCGTTTGCGCGTTGCTCATTGCCGCGCCGGCAACGCGCAAAGCGTTTTGCGGATCGCCCGCCAGGGCCGCCGCATAGATCTGGTGCACCCCGATCGCCGCCTCGTTGCTGGCGATGCGCGTGGCACCCGAAGCGAAAATGATAGGGCAGGACGAGGCACAAAGGGACCCCGCGGCGACCTTGGTGGCAAGGCCCTTTTCATGGATCAGACTGCCTATGGCGAGCGCATCCACGACCGACCCTCCGGGCGAATCGAGAACCACAGTCTGAACGTATTCGCCCCTTGCGGCAATCTCGGTGGCAAACCGCTCGGCCGAACCGAGGTCGACCGTGCCAGTCAGCATCAGTTGTCCACCGGTTCCCAGCGTGATTTCGAGAGGCTGTTCAAGCACATCCGGACCGGTCGTTACATTTGGCATGGGTCCTTGCGATGGACCATCCGATGCCGGCGGCAGGATGGGCTGCATGGGGGACGACAGCGCCGACCCCTCATTGGCCGTCAGCTCGCGGTAGTCGACATAAAGCACCGATGCCGTGCCCAGCAGCAGGCCGAAGAAGGCGACGCGCAGGATATTGCCGTCATCGAGCGCGGCAACGCGCGCGATCAGCCCGCGATAGAACGGGCCATCCTGCGTCGTGGCGCGGGCATTAGCCTGCGTCTTCATGCCGGGCGCGGTCCGTCGGTACGTTGCCGCTGGGCGGCGTTGATCGGGGTTACTGTGCCATCGTCGGGTGGCAACTCGGCGGCTGTTGGCGTATCGACAGGCTCGGCCTCGGGCAGGGGCTCTGCCACCGGACGCGGCTGTCCCGTGGGCACATCAATGCCCGCCGCCTCCATCTGGCGGAACAGCGCCATGGCCCGCAGCATCTCTGCCGCCGTGATGTTCTCGGCCTCTTCCAGGGATTCGGAATCCTTGCGCATGGCGTCGTTCACGATCATCAGCACGAGCACCAGCACCACCGGCAGCAGGTCGATGGAAATGGCGCCGGCCCAGCTCGGAATGAAATCCTGCCAGTAGCGCAATACGGCTTCGGCGCTGGACAGGGGGACAAAGCGGCGCTGCTCGACTTGCGGCGTAGCGAGGATTTCGTCGGCCGCAGCGCTCAGCGCTGCCGACTGCGCGGCGACCGAGGCCCGCACCGTCTCCATCACCTGGTCCTGCCGGTTCGCCAGGTCGGCGGAACCGCCATCGGCGACCGGCGCAATGAAGCCGGCTGAAAGGTCGGCCGAGGCCCGCTTCACCGACGCGGCGACGCCCGTCTGCTGCAACGCTGCGATGACCGCCGAGAGCTGGACCGCCTCGGACTGGAAACTGTCGGCACGCGGCTCGACCGCGCCGGGGGTCGATACCAGTTCGCGCATGGTGGCGAGGCGCTGCGACCCCTGTTCGAACAGGCCCGCCACTTCGTCGCGGCTGCCGGTAATGGTGGTGGCTAGCTGGTTCATCTGCGTGCCCATCTGGGTCAGCAACTGCACGACACTGCCCGAACCGGTGGTGCCGGTCAGGGCGCCCGATTCCCGCTCGTCATTGGCCAGCCCGGTAAAGCGCTCCGCGGCGCGCTGCACGTCGGGCAGCAGGCTCTGGGCGCCCAGGGCGTTGGCATGGGCGAGGTCGAGATCTTCGGCATAGCCCTGCAGCGTCACCGCCATATGCTGTTCGGTGGCCGCCGAACCGGCCAAAGCCGCAGCATTGAGCCAGGAACTCATCGCCATGATCATGGCGCAGCCGATGGCCATGGTGATGAACAGCCCGATGCGCTGCACGCCTGAGGTCACCAGTGGAACGAAGCGGAGCATGAAGCTCCAGAAGGCATAGATGGCGACCGATACCGCCGCCGAATAGATGATGGCGGCGAAAAACACGAAGGTCGCCGAGCCATCGAGAATGCCGCGCACCCCGAGATACGTATAGACGCCCGAGGCCAGTGCCAGCACGGCCAGGGCAAAGCGGGTCATCGTCTCGACGCCCTTGACGGTTTCGTTGAGGCGATAGGCGTTCGGCTTGAGCTGCATGTGTCGGGGCCCCGAGGATTAAGACCACGTTAACACAGCGATGGCGGCAAGATGTGGGCGGGATCGGCCAGGGGTTAATGACGGTGGCGTGAGCGAGCACGACGGGTTCACTAAACGCGATGTCATTCCGGCGAAGGCCGGAATCCACGTCAGGATATTTTCGCAGCGCCGATGGAGGGGATGGATGCGGACATGGATCCCGGCCTTCGCCGGGATGACACTGCGCTTCTCGAACTACCCATTCAGCTTCGCAATCACCCGTTCCACCCGCCGCCGCTTGCTCTCCTGCAGCAGACCGGCGAGTCGATCCTTCAGCACTGCCAAAAAGCCCGGCTTGGCTTCCGCCGTTAGCACCGGCGCGATTTCTTCGGCATAAGTCGGAAACTGGTTGGGCGCGGCTGTCCGCAGTCGCTCCACCAGGATGGGCACGGCCAGCTCGCCATAGCCGGCACGCGCCAGTTTCACCAGGATGGAATTGCAGTGGTCCTTGGCGATCACCGAGCCTTTGTCGGCCGCGGCAATGATGGCCGGCAACTCGTTGACCAGAGCATGGGCCCGGCGCTCGGCTACGGTGTCGATCGCCGACATGGCGCCCCAGACCTGGCGGTTGTTGGAGCTGCGCAAGGCCTCGACGAAGACCGGGCATTGCGCCGCGATCAGCTCGGGATTGCGGGCACCGATCTCGTACAACACCTTGATGGCGTCATTGGCCTGGCGGGTCGGTCCGGAGCGCACAGCATCGGCCAGTTCGGCGATAGCCGCCAGGTCGCCGCTGGCTGCAATGGTTTCAGCCAGCGCGACGTTGGGCGCCTCGTCACGCCGATCGAGAGCGCCGGAGAGTTTGTCGAGAACGGTCATTGGTGGTCTCGTGTTGCGGCGATAGTGCAGCCCAACCCGACATGGTGGTTGTGGGCCGACACCTCAAGCCCTGGAGCCTAAGCCTCCACCGCCACATCCAGTGCCACCGTCACCATCTCCTTGAGCGAGGTCTGCCGCTCCTGCGCGTCGATCTCTTCCTTGGTGATCAGGCAGTCGGTCATGGTGCAGATGGTCAGCGCCTTGACGCCGAAGCGTGCTGCCAGCGTATAGAGCGCTGCCGCTTCCATCTCGACGCCGATGACGCCATGGTCGGGCAGCTTGTCGTAACCCGCCATGCCGTCGGCATGGTAGAAAATGTCCGAGCTCAGCATATTGCCGGCATGGTAACGCATGCCCGCCGCTTCGGCCTTCTCGGCGGCAGATCTCAGCAAACCGAAATCGGCGATCGGCGCAAAATTATAGGCGCCGAAGCGGTCGCGCACGATGGCGCTGTCGGTCGAGGCCGCCTGCGCCAGGATCAGGTCGCGCACCTTGACCTTGGCATTGAGCCCGCCACAGGTGCCGACGCGGATCAGCGTCTTGAGGCCATAAACATTGATCAGCTCATGCACGTAGATCGACAGCGATGGCTGCCCCATGCCCGTGGCCTGCACCGAAACGCGCTTGCCCTTCCAGGTGCCGGTATAACCCAGGCAATTGCGCACCGAATTGACCAGCTTTGCGTCCTCCAGGAACGTCTCGGCGATCCATTTGGCGCGCAGCGGATCGCCCGGCAGCAGCACAGCCTCGGCATAGTCGCCCGGCTTGGCGTGATTATGCGGCGTCATGTCGATCTCCCTCGATTTTGTCCAGTTGGTCAAAGCAATGCCATTGCGCGGCACGCACTGCAACCATGAGGCCGCTTGCGTCTTGACCTCGACATATCAGAGGTCCATTTACGCTGCCGCACTGGAGAAATGCCAATGGTCGCCAAGATTTTCATCGACGGGGAAGCCGGAACCACGGGTCTGCAGATCCGCGAGCGCCTGGCCGGCCGGCGCGACCTAGAAGTGCTGTCAATCTCCGCCGACAAGCGCAAGGATCAGGACGAGCGCAAACGGCTGCTCAATGAGGCCGACGTCGCCATCCTCTGCCTGCCCGACGATGCAGCCAAGGAGAGCGTGTCGCTGATCGAGAACGGCAGCACGCGCGTCATCGATGCCTCCACCGCCTTCCGTGTCCACCCCGACTGGGCCTATGGCTTTGCCGAGATGGACAAGGCCCAGAGCGCAGTGATCGCCAATGCGCGCTTCGTCGCCAATCCCGGCTGCTGGCCGCAGGGGCTGATCGCCAATGTGCGCCCATTGATCGAGGCCGGCTTGCTGCCAGCCGACTATGCGCTGAGCTATAACGGCATTTCCGGCTATACCGGCGGCGGCAAGGCGATGATCGGTGAGTATGAGGCTGCGGGCGACGCCGCCAGCCACTTCATGCCCTATGGCCTCACCTTCCAGCACAAGCATGTGCCTGAAATGACCGCCTATACCGGCACCAAGGTTGCTCCGCTCTTCGTCCCCACCGTCGGCGATTTCGCCCAGGGTATGACCACCTTCGTGCCGCTGCAGCTTGGGCACCTGGCCAAGGTGCCATCGGGCAAGGACCTGCACGCCGCGATTGCCGACCACTTCGCCGCCATCCCCGACAGCTTCGTCGCCGTCGCTCCCTATGATCCGAGCCTGGGCAAGACACCCGATCTCGATCCGCAGGCGCATAACGACACCAACACCATGACGCTGCATGTCTTCGCCAACGATGCGCGCGCGCAGGCGGTGCTGGTCGCCGTCTATGACAATCTCGGCAAGGGCGCCTCTGGTGCCGCCGTGCAAAATCTCAACTTGATGCTGGGTGTGAGTGCCAAGGAAAGCCTGGCCGCCTGAAACTACGCCATCAGTTGGCCCACCCTCCCCCTTGTGGGGAGGGAAGCGAGATAGGACTAAGCGTTTGCTAAGTCCGTAAATCGAGCAGGGTGGGGGTATCTCTCCGCGAGCTCTGTGCGCGTTGCCCACCCCCTCCCTTGATCCCTCCCCACAAGGGGGAGGGTGTCGACTGGGACTACAGTTCACACACTCGCAAAATGCGAATCCCCTCGCATTCTGCATCGCAGCCTGCGGGCTGAAATGCGAATGTTGACAACACTTTAATCTCTGCCTCCCGGTTTCCGGACCTCCTGCAACTGGCACGCTTCGTGCACTAGAAGGCCTGTCCGGAGAGTGTTGTTTTGCGTACCGGATAGTCAGTCATTGGGGCCTCGTTCCGTGCGACCGGAGCGGGGCCCTATGCTTTTCCGTCCCACCCTTGCCGCCAGCCGCGCGATTCACTAGATAAATCCGGACCCAAGTCGGCCGCTCTCGCGGACGCAAAACCGGCAGCCACTTTTGCTGCGAACGCTCTTTCCGGAGACGCCCATGCGCGCCGTGCTCGACATCATTCTTCTGATCCTCGATCTCTACTGGTGGATCGTGATCGCCATGATCATCATGAGCTGGCTGATCTCCTTCAACGTGATCAATACGCGCAATCAGTTCGTCGAGGCGGTGTGGCGCATCCTCAACCAGCTCACCGAGCCGGTGCTGCGCCCGATCCGCAAGATCATGCCCAATATCTCGGGGCTCGATCTCAGCCCGATCATCCTTTTCATCATCATCTTCTTCATCCAGCGCATCATCGCCTACTACATCTATCCCAACGTGTTCTAAGGCCGTTGACCGCGCCGCTCTGCTACCGGCTCAGCCCCAACGGGCTGAGCCTTTTTGTTCGCGTCACCCCCAATGCAGGTCGCGACGCCATCGAGGGTGTCGAGATCCGCGACGATGGCACGGCCGTGCTGCGATTGCGGGTGAGCGCGGTGCCCGACAAGGGCAAGGCCAACGCCGCGGTCGTCGCGCTGGTGGCCAAGGCGCTCGATGTGCCCAAATCGGCGGTGAGCGTGACGAGCGGGGGGACGGCGCGGCTCAAGACGCTTGATGTGGTGGGGGATGGTGCGGCGCTGGCTGCCTTGCTCGGCGGGCTCGGTTAGTGCCACGCCCTCGTGGTTCGAGGGTCGCTACGCTCCCCCCTCACCATGAGGTCTACTCCTGGTGCGGTGTCCCAGTAGCCCTCATGGTGAGGTGCGAGCCCTTTGCGAGCCTCGAACCACGAGGGCGTGGCACCAACCCACCGCGACAAATCATCGCAATATCCATTGCTTAACCCCTCAATCTGGCTAATCTTCCACGCTGGAAGGGGCTCGTAGGAGGGCAGGCACCACACCGGTTGGAGGACCGGCGGGCCGGCAGTCGAGTCCCTGGAGGAAATCTAGAGGGACTTTCTATGACTTTGGCACTCTGGCTGATCGTCGCCTGTGGCGGTCTGGCTATCGTTTATGGCGCATACACCACCCAGCAATTGCTCAATGCCGATCAGGGGTCGGCCCGCATGCAGGAAATCTCGGCAGCCGTCCGGGAAGGTGCATCGGCCTATCTCAAGCGGCAATATACCACCATCGCCATTGTCGGCGTGGTGATCCTTGTCGCCGCCTATTTCCTGCTCGGCATCTATGCCGCCATTGGCTTCCTGCTCGGCGCTGTGCTCTCGGGCGCGGCCGGCTTCATCGGCATGAACGTCTCGGTGCGCGCCAATGTGCGCGTCGCCCAGGCGGCGATTTCCTCGCTCGGCAAGGGTCTCGACCTCGCCTTCAAGTCCGGCGCGGTTACCGGCATGCTGGTGGCTGGCCTGGGCCTGCTCGGCGTCACCATCTATTTCATGGTTCTCACCGGCATGGGCTTTGCGCCCACCAGCCGTACCGTCATCGATGCGCTGGTGGCCCTCAGCTTCGGCGCCTCGCTGATTTCCATCTTCGCCCGTCTGGGCGGCGGCATCTTCACCAAGGGTGCCGATGTCGGCGGCGACATGGTGGGCAAGGTCGAGGCCGGCATTCCGGAAGACGATCCGCGCAATCCGGCCACCATTGCCGATAACGTGGGCGACAATGTCGGCGACTGCGCCGGCATGGCCGCCGACCTGTTCGAAACCTATGTGGTGACCATCGTCGCCACCATGGTGCTGGCCGCCATCATCCTGCCCGACGCCTTCAAGCTGATGGGCATGGTGCTGCCGCTGGCCATCGGCGGCGCCTGCGTCATCACCTCGATCATCGGCACCTATTTCGTCAAACTCGGCGCCGACAACAACATCATGGGCGCGCTCTACAAGGGCATCATCGCCACCGGTGTGCTGTCGCTCATCGCCCTGCTCCCGGTGCTGTGGTTCGTCTTCGGCGACCTCAATGTCGAGATCGCCGCCAACGACAAGACCTTCACCCCGATGAGCCTGTTCTGGTGCGGCGTGGTGGGCCTGGTCATTACCGGCCTCATCATCGTCATCACCGAATATTACACCGGCACGGGCCGTCGCCCGGTCAACTCCATCGCCGAAGCCTCGGTCACCGGCCATGGCACCAACGTCATCCAGGGCCTTGCCGTATCGCTCGAATCCACCGCCCTGCCGGCGCTCGTCATCATCGCCGGCATCATCGTCACCTATTCGATCGCGGGCCTCTTCGGCATCGCCTTCGCCGTGGCCACCATGCTGGCTCTTGCCGGTATTGTGGTGGCGCTCGACGCGTTTGGTCCGGTCACCGATAATGCCGGTGGCATTGCCGAAATGGCTGGCCTCGACAAGGAAGTGCGCCACAATACCGACGCGCTCGATGCCGTGGGCAACACCACCAAGGCCGTCACCAAGGGCTATGCCATCGGTTCGGCGGGCCTGGGCGCCCTCGTCCTCTTCGCCGCCTACACGCAGGACCTGATCTACTTCTCCTCGCTCCCTGATGCCCCCGAAATCTTCAAGGGCATGGGCACGCTCACCTTCTCGCTGGCCGACCCTTATGTCGTGGTGGGCCTGCTGTTCGGTGGCCTGTTGCCCTTCCTCTTCGGCGGCATGTCGATGACAGCCGTCGGCCGCGCCGCGCAATCGGTGGTGGTGGAAGTGCGCCGCCAGTTCAAGGAGCGTCCCGGCATCATGCTCGGCACCGAAAAGCCCGACTACGGCCGGGCCGTCGACATGCTGACCAAGGCGGCGATCAAGGAAATGATCGTACCGTCGCTGCTGCCGGTGCTGTCACCGATCGTGGTGTTCTTCCTGATCAACTGGATCGCCGGCCCCGCCGCCGGCTTCTCGGCCCTGGGCGCCATGCTGATGGGCGTCATCGTCACCGGACTTTTCGTGGCTATTTCCATGACCGCCGGCGGCGGCGCCTGGGACAATGCCAAGAAGAGCTTTGAAGACGGCTTCACCGACAGCCACGGCGTGGTGCATCACAAGGGCAGCGACGCCCACAAGGCCTCGGTCACCGGCGACACCGTCGGCGACCCCTACAAGGACACGGCCGGCCCGGCCGTGAACCCGATGATCAAGATCACCAATATCGTGGCGTTGTTGCTGTTGGCGGTGCTGGCGCATCTGGGTTAGCCCAGGCGCATCTGGGTTAGCCCCGATGCAGCCCTCATGGTGAGCCTATCGAACCACGAGGGCGGCGGGACTGGAATGAAGAAGGCCCGGGGGAAACCCCGGGCCTTCTATTTCTCGTCATCGATATCTAGTTCAATCTGCTCACCGGCCTTTGGAAAGGCTACGTCGAGATGGCGCTTAAAGCCTTTCCAGTCTTTGGAGATCTTCATGATGGGTAGGATCTGAAGAATGTGGTCACGCAGATCTGGTTGACCAACCTCCTGTGAGAGAAACTGATGATGCTTGAATTTCCGGCGCTTTGAATCCTCGTCCGTGGGATTGAGTTCACGCAATTTAGGCAAAACTCCCTCAGGTAGGCGATCATAGACAACATCATTTGTAATATGACCAAGCAGTGGGGTTTTTGCGTTTTTGACGGGCCAAGCCCATCCTTTTAGCCGATATATCTGCTTGTAAAATTCGTCCGGGAAGCGCTTCGCCCAAGCCAATCTTTCTTCAACAAGATACGCTGACAACAGCTTGTGTAGCGCGTCCCGGTCACGATCAGTCTGGAAGCCAGTGGCCTCATCCACCAAGGCCACAATGCCAACTTTCGCGAGAGATCGAACCAGCATCTCGCTGCTCTCTGCGATCGAACTCTGCTGCGGCGTCAGCAAGTTCAAAGTCCTCGCCTCAAGGAAGAGGTCACAGACCTTTGGCAACAACTCCGCCCTGTATCCCAAGGCTTTACCGCCGGTGGTGGTCACGAAAGCAATGGGAACGGTTTCGTCGATTATTTCCTGGGTAATTAGCGAGTGGAGGCTCTTAGTTGCCAAGAAAGGGGGGAGATCGTTTGTTACCTGCTGAGATCGTCCCTTTGGCTTGGTGGAGCGGCCTAGTGCGCCAAGAAATCCTGCTTGTGTTAATAAACGCGTTCCATCCGAGAGGACCGCACAGGGGATTTCGGCGTCGCCAATCACCAGCGACCCCATGTGTGTGGCCTTAGGCAAATTTGCAGTCTCTGCCCACCGTGCCTTAGCGGCCTGACTAGCTATTGTAGCGCGCTCAGTGGCGGTCAGCCGTTCAGCGCGAGCCTTGCCGCCTTTACTCTGAGGTGTGTCCACGAATCGTCTCCATGCTTGCTGAATGACGGATAGCATGCTTGCTAAATATTGCAAGCATAAAGACAAAACAGCCACACCATGCTTGCTATCGCGCTTGCCTGCTCAGTGGTCCGAGTGGCACAATCTCACCCACCCACCAGACAGCACCTCCCCTTTATGGGGGGACGGGTGATTTCACCGAACTCTCAACGTCTCGTTCTTAACGACACAGGAGACAGCCATGCCCACCATCCTCCTCCTCCACCACGTGCAAGGCCTAACCCCCGGCGTCATCGCCATCGCTGACGCAATCCGAGCCGCCGGGCATACCGTCCACACGCCCGACCTGCTCGACGGCCAGCGCTTCGCCTCCATCGCCGATGGCATGGCCCATGTGCAGACGCTGGGCTTCTCCACCATCATCGCCCGCGGCGCCGCAGCGACGGAGAGCCTCCCTGCCGACATCGTCTATCTCGGCATGTCGATGGGCGTGCTCCCGGCGCAGTATCTGGCGCAGACCCGCCCCGGCGCCCGCGCCGCCATTTTCCTCCACGGCGCCATAACCGTCAGCGAATTCTCGCCGCACTGGCCCGTCCAGGTTCCGGTGCAGATTCACGCCATGGATGGCGACCCCGAATTCGTCGATAGCGGCGATATCGACGCGGCGCGCGCGATCGTGGCCGAGGCCGAGGACGGCGAAATGTTCCTCTATCCCGGCACGGGGCACCTGTTCACCGACACGTCGCTGGCGGACTATGACGCGGACGCAGCCGCGCTGGTGATGCAGCGGGTGCTGGCGTTTCTGGCAGGGGTCTAGTGCTGCCATACCCACCGGCCGTCACCCTCGGGCTTCACCCGAGGCACTGTACTTACCGAGCGCTCCGCAAGTGTAGAGCCCTCGGGTCAAGCCCGAGGGTGACGATCGCGTGTGTGGCAACATGGAACGATTTCCATAGGTGGGATGAGAGCCCCTATATCCGGGCTAAACCACCCCCACCCTTGATCCCTCCCCACAAGGGGGAGGGAGGCCTCGGTCCGTGGCAAGACAGTCGGGGTAGCGCCGGCCAGGCTTGTGGGGAGGGAGTGAGGGTGGGGGTAGGCCAAGTGCACCGACTTATCCCTCTTCTCCCCGCCCCCAAATCCTGAGCCATACTCCCCCCATCACCCCACACGGCGGCCTGCAGGCGAACAGTGGTGGAGTGGGCCGGGTGGGGATTTTGCCTTCTCCCACAGGTTCGGGCCCGGACGGAAGCGTGTGCGCGACCCTCCCGTGCTGTTCCAAAAACCGGCACCCCGAGACGGCTTCCGTCTCATTTTTTACTTTACCAGAGGCGAAAGCCGTCTCGGGGTCTGCCCTCGCTGCCCTCTTGGGCATGCGACCTATGGACAACCGCATTGCAGGCGGCGCTCTGGCACGCCCAAACGGTGCGCAGAAAAATCCGCCGCAAAATGTCGAAGCCACGCCCTGCCGCTCGTCGCTTGGTCAGACGGCCACCAAGAGGGACGGCCAGACACACGGGAGACTTCATATGCGTAAACTCACAGCCGGCCTGTTCTATTCCGTCGATGGCGTTGCCGAGGCGCCCGATCAGTTCCAGTTCGACAGCTTTGACGACGAACTGGGCCAGATGCTCGGCGGCGTCATGGCCGAGGTCGATACGGTGCTGATGGGCCGCCAGGGCTACGAGGAGTGGGCCGGCTACTGGCCCAATGCCGGGCAGGACATGGATTTCGCCGGCTTCATCAACGCCGTGCCCAAATTCGTCGCCTCGCGCAGTCTCAAGCCGTCAGACATGGCCTGGAGCCATTCCACCCTGATCGAGGGCGAGCTCGAAGCCTTCGTGCGCGAGCTCAAGGCGCAGCCGGGCGGCACCATTTCGGCCATGGCCGGCATGTCGCTGGTGCGGCAGCTGCTGATCTCGGGCCTGATGGATGAGCTGACGTTGATCATGCATCCTGTCATCAGCGGCAAGGGGCGGCGCCTGTTCGATGCCGCAACGCCCACCACGCGGCTGAGCCTCGTCAGCAGCCAGCAGACCTCCAAGGGCAATGTCGTGCTGACTTATGCGAAGCGCGCCGACTAACCCGCCAGTTCGGCGAGCCGCGCCAACAGGCGCGGCCGCTCCAGCGTCAGGCCCTTGTAGTCGGCCTGTTCGTCGCTCAGGGCCGTCACCTGCTCGATCAAGGCGGTCGCAATGGCCGGCGCCTGCGGATGCGCCGCCAGCCGCTCCAGCGGATCGACATGGATGCGGATGGTGAAGACGATGTCGCCGCTCTCGGGCAGCCGCCTCAGGGTCTGCCGCTCGACCCGCAGAAACACCGGATCGGCTCTATCACCCTCGCCGAAGCGGCGCGGGCCGGCACTATCAGGATGGTAGAGCCTGTCGTCGCCATAGAGCGACCAGTTCCAGCGGATCAGCGGCTGCTCGACGCGCAGATTGTCGAACATGCGCTCGATAAGCTGGCTGGGCCGCGTCCCGGCGCCGAAGCCGGGGACGGAAGCGTGGATGTCGTGCATCACCTGGCCGAATTTCTCCGCCAGCACCCAGCTCGACGGAAAGGCCAGGGCCGCCGCGACGAGCCGCCAGCCGCTGTCGTCCCGGCGCAGCAGCACCAGGTCTTCGGCCACCAGATGCGCCGCCGTCAGCAGCGCCGGTCTTGCGGCCAGATCGACTTTGTCCCCGCTGGGCCGGATGGCGATACACTCCCCCTCGCGCCGGTAGATATCAGGGAAGCGGGTGGGGAGATGGCTTGCCAGCAGGTGCAGGAGTTCGATCTGGGAGTGTTCGGTATCCGCCTGCGCAACGAAGGTCTTTTCCGGATATTGCGCCAGCACGCGCCGTTTTTCCGCCAGCTGCGCGACGAGGCTCTCATCGGCGTCGATCCATTCGGTGGGGTCGAGCGGCTTGATGCCGATCTGAAACAGGCGGGCGCTGCCATCATAGGGCGTCAGCAGGCTCACGGCGCCAGATCCTTGTCCTGCGCTTCGAGCACAGCGATGACGCGGCGCAGCAGGCTCATATATTGCCGTCGCTCATTGGGATCGAGCTGTTCCAGGGCCAGCGAATTGATGGCGCTGACAATGCGCTCCACCGTCTCGACATGGCCCAGCGCCAGCGGCGTCAGCGCCACCAGGGCGCTGCGCTTGTCCACCGGATCGGGTCGGCGGGTGATGAAGCCGTCGCGCTCCATCCGGTTCAGGGTCGAGGCCATGGTGGGCTGCTCCACCGCCGCGCGCCGGGCCAGTTCCTTTTGCGTCAGCGCGCTGCCATCGGCGAGGGCGAAGATGACGGGCATATAGGCCGAGGCAATACCGCTGGCCGCAAGCTGCCGCTCCAGCTCGCGGGCAAACAGCCGGGCGGCCCAGTTGGTCAGGTAACCGGCCGAGGTCTCGCGGCTCAGCGCCATTTACATAGCTTGCTATCTAAATACATAGTGTGCTATCTATATCGCGCAAATGCGGCAGTCGCAAGGAGCGTGCAATGTCGATCAAGAGCAGTCCAACCCGCTATGGCAGCGTCGCCATTGCCATCCACTGGATCACCGCCCTCGCCATCCTGGGCATGCTGATCAGCGGGCTGCTGGCCGCCAATGCGACCGATGATGCTGCCAAGCTGACGCTGCTGCGCGGTCACGCTGTCATGGGGAGCCTCCTCGGTGTGCTCACCGTGCTCCGCATCGTCTGGTGGCTGTTCCTCGATCGCCGCCCGGCCGATCCGGCTGGCCTGTCGCGCGGTCAGGCGCTCGCCGCCCATGTCGTGCATTACGGGCTCTACGCCGTCATCCTAATCATGGTGTCGAGCGGCTTTGCCACCGTCATCCTCACCGGCGCCAACCTGCAGCTCTTCGGCGCCGCACCGCTGCCCTTGCCCGATTTCGGCCTGGCGCCACCCTTCACCGTGCATGGCATCCTGGCGCGCGTGCTGATCGCCCTGCTGATCGGCCATATCGGTGCGGCGCTGTGGCATCAATTCGTCAAGCGCGACCACCTGCTGGCCCGCATGGGCGTCGGTCGCTAGTCAGGTGGAGATGGGGGCAGCGCGTGCCCCCATCGGTCCTACTTGGCGTTCTTGTGCATTTCGATGGAGTCGAGGATCACCTTCTTGGCGTCCTCATAGCCGCCAACATGGCTGATCTTGGCCCACTTGCCGGGCTCGAGATCCTTGTAATGGGTGAAAAAGTGCTTCACGCGCTCGACCTGGATGGCCTGCATGTCGCCGATATCCTTGATGGCGTCATACATCTTGGTGAGCTTGCTGACCGGCACGGCGAGGATTTTCTCGTCCTGGCCGCCATCGTCTTCCATGAACAGCACGCCAAATGGGCGGCAGCGCACGACCGCGCCGGGCACCAGCGGGCGCGAGTTCATCACGATGACGTCGAGCGGGTCGCCGTCGCCGCACAGGGTATGGGGCACGAAGCCGTAATTGCCCGGATAGCGCATCGGCGTATAGAGGAAGCGGTCGACGAACAGCGCGCCACTGGCCTTGTCGATCTCGTACTTGATCGGCTCGCCGCCCATGGGCACTTCGATAATGACATTGAGGTCGTCTGGCGGATTCTTGCCGGTGGGGATGGCGTCGATGTTCATTTTCAGGTCTCGTTCATCGGGAGGAGCGACAAAGTGGCGGACTTGTGCCCAGAACAGGCCGTAAAGGCAAGCCAGTTTGGTGCAACAGAGCCTTGTCCTGCCACCCTACGCCCCGGAGGAAACCCATGAAACCTGTCCTAGTCGGCGCGCTCGTCGCCTTGACGCTTGTCAGCCCGGCCCATGCCGGCTTCACCAGCGCCTATACCGATCTCAATCTCGATGAGTGCCTGGTTCTCGATGCCGACGACTTCGGCGCGACCTGGTCCTGCCCCGGCTACAAGGGTTATCCGCTGCGGGTCAGCGAGGGCGACCTGCGCTTCTCGCTGCAATATGGCTTCAACCAGGACGAAAGCTCGGGCTTCCAGACGCTGCCGCCGTTCAACAATCTGGGCTCCAAGCTCGAATGGCGGCTCAGCAACGATCTCGGCCGCTGGATGCCCATCGCCACCATCGTGCGCTATTTCACCGCCGATCCGGAAACCGGCGAGGACAAGGGACAGGTGCTTGTCGTGACGCAGTTGGTCGATGGCAATACCTGCCACATCGCTTATGTCGACGCGCTGGCCAATGCCAATGCGAACGAGCTGGCGCGCGAGGCGGCGGACAAAGCCGGCGATTTCGACTGTGCGACGGACGAGGTCGAGATCGTCGGCGATTTCACGGCTTACTGAGCCATGTTCACCTTCTCGCCGCGCTGGAAGGAAGAGCTGGTCGTCAGCGGTCCCGGCGGCAGCTTCGTGCTGGAGCTGCCGATGGGGATCCTCTCGGCCTGTCTTCCCACCGAGGAAGCCTGGCCTGGCAAGGCGCCGGCATGGGCCATCGACCTGTGGCCCCAGCTCCGCACCGAGCTGGAGCACTGGTGCAGGGCCAATGACGCCCAGTTCTACATCGAGGACAATGCGCCGGTCTGGTCCGTCTAGGCCTCGGCTGCTGTCGGCACCGGAAAAACCACGTCATAGACCCAGTTAAAGACGAAGGCGTAGCCGAGGTAGAACAGCGCGAACGAGATATCCATGATCAGCGCGTGCCAGAGGTCGACGCCGAGATACCAGGCGATGAATGGTGCGAGCGCGACCAGCAGGCCACCCTCGAACAGCAGCGCATGCACCACCCGAACCACCACGGTCTTGCGGGTTGAGCCAAAGCGCCAGGCCATGAAGCGGTCGAACAGCAGGTTGTAGAGATAATTCCAGGCGGTCGCGATGGTGGCGCTACCCAGGACAACGACCCCGATATCATGTAGCGGCATGCCGAAGGCCAGCGCGCCAAGCGGCGTGACCAGCAGGAGGCCGATAATTTCAAAGCTGATGGCGTGACGAATACGATCGCGCGTCGTGCGCATGACAATCCCCTTGGGCATTCGGGGCGTCCCGAACAAAAGTGCCGACAGGGCGGAGGTCGTCCTCGCTTGCGGCCTATGTCGGACATGGGGGGCGTGAAGTCAAGGGCGGTAGGTGCTCCGCCATATCCTCAAACAAAAGCGGCGGGGATCGCTCCCCGCCGCTCAGTCATTGCGGCCGAACGTTAGCGCAGCACGATCGTGCCGGCTTCGTAGGCCTGGATGCAGTCGACGCTGTCATGTTCGAGATCGCCGTCGAGCAGGGTCGAAGCGGTGCCCGGACCTTCGAAGCGCGGGTCGTCGCACTGGCCGTCATTGGCATAGCTGGAGCTATTGTCGCCAAACGAGATGCCGGCGGTGCTGTAGGGGCCACCAGCGGCATATTCAGGCGTATAGACCTGCTTGATGGTTACCTTGCCTTCGGCTTCCAGTGCCTTGCAGTCGGTGGCATCACCCTGCATGTCTTCCAACAGCAGCTTCTTGTCGACGCCTTCGCCGGCAAAGCGGAGATCGTCGCATTCGCCGTCATTGGCCCACTTGCTGAAGTCGCTGCCATAGTCGAAGACGCCGACAGGCGTGGTGGCAGCGCCGCCATTGAAGGTGGCGGTGCCTGCTTCGACAGCAGCCTGGCAGTCGGTCGCATCGCGGCCGATATTTTCCTGCAGCGGCTCGTCAGCGACGCCAGTACCCGAGAAACGCGGGTCATCGCACTCGCCGTCATTGGCCCATTCGGCAGTGTCGTTGCCGTAGTCGACAGAGGTCGTGCCGCCATTGAAGGTGGCAGTCCCGGCTTCTACGGCAGCGCGGCAGTCGGTGGCGTCATGGCCTTGGTCGGCTTCGAGCAGAGTTTCGGCAACACCGGTGCCGGTGAAGCGCGGGTCGTCACACTCGCCGTCATTGCTCCATTCGCTGGTGTCGTCGCCATAGTCGATATCGGCAACGTCAACCGGAGCGTCATCGCCGACAAAAGTCACCGTGCCAGCATCATAGGCTGCCTTGCAGTCGGTTGCGTCCTTGAGGATATCGGCGTCGAGCGTCTCGGCGGCAGAGCCGGTGCCCTGAAAGCGCGGGTCGTCGCACTCGCCGTCATTGGCCCATTCGGAGGTGTCGTCGCCGAAATCAACGGCCGCCGTTGCAACCGGGGTATCGCCACCCTCCACGAAAGTCACGGTGCCGGCGTCATAGGCTGCCTTGCAGTCGGTAGCGTCCTTGAGGATGTCGGCTTCGAGGGTCTCGGCAGCGGAGCCGGTGCCCGAGAAACGCGGGTCGTCGCATTCGCCATCATTGGCCCATTCGGAGGAGTCGTCGCCGAACTCGACAGCTGCGATGGTGGCGACCGGGGCGTCACCGCCGTCAAAGGTCACGGTGCCGGCGTCATAGGCTGCCTTGCAATCGGTCGCATCCTTGAGGATATCGGCGTCGAGGGTCTCGGCAGCAGAGCCGGTGCCCGAGAAACGTGGATCGTCGCATTCGCCGTCATTGGCCCATTCCGAAGAATCGTCGCCGAATTCGACCGCGCCTGTGGTGGCGACCGGGGCATCGCCACCGTCGACGAAAGTTACCGTGCCGGCGTCATAGGCAGCCTTACAGTCGGTGGCATCCTTGAGGATGTCTGCATCGAGGGTTTCGGCGGCAGAGCCGGTGCCCGAGAAGCGCGGATCGTCGCACTCGCCGTCATTGGCCCACTCGCTGGTATCGTCGCCGAAGTCGATATCTCCGGCAGGAGCGACGGTGGTGGCCGGTGTGCCGCCGCTATTGTCGATCTTGGCGGCCATGGCCGGGGCCGCGAGGCCAGCGGCGAGAAGGAGCGCCAATGTTGTGCCCCCCAACAGTCTAGAGAATGCGTTCATCGGTTGTCCCTTCCCGGATGTATGCCGCAAGTCGTGACTGTACATTACAGCGGCTTTGCGGCGGTCAAAAGCCCAATAGAGAGAATCATTTGAACGCTTTCCGAGCCCGTCGTTCAGCTCGGGTAAATAGAACAGAGCCCAGTAAGACCAGTCCGGTTCCTGCTGCGTGAAAGATGGTGAAGGGTTCCGACAGGACGATGACGGCGATGATGATGGTGACGACAGGCCCGAAGGCGGCGGTCGAGGAGGTGGCCCGGGCTCCGATCCGCGCCATGCCGGCATTCATCAGGAAGCTCGGCAGCACCGTACCCAGGACACCCAATGCCAGGCCATAGGCCCAGATTTCCGGCTCCAGCGTCAGGTAACTGACGGGACCAGCCAGGATCAGGTTCTGCGCAATGGCACAGACCGCCGCCGTCGACATGCCGATACAGGTAAAGAGCCCGGCACCCATCACCAGCATCTGCCGCTTGGCCAGATGCTGGTAGAGCGCAAAGGTGATGGCCGAGCCCAGCACCAGCAGTGTGCCGATCACCAGGCCGTCCGGATTGATGGCAAGGTTCCAGCCGAAGATCACCAACAGCCCAGCATAGGAGACCAGCATGGAGGGTACTACGCCCCAGACCATGCGGTCGCCAAAGAACCACACGCCGAACAGCAGCACGAAGAACGGGTAGGTGAACAGCACCAGCCGTTCATATTGCGCGGTGACGAAATTGAGCCCGATGAAATCAAGATAGCTGGATAGGTAATAGCCCAAGATGCCGACGGCCATGCTCGCCAGCACGATGCGCGGCGTTAGCAGGTGCCGCAGGTTATCCTCGCGCCGCAGCAGCGTGGCCAGGATGATGAGATAAACCGGCAGCGCCACGATCATGCGCAGGCTAAGCAGCATCTCGGTCGACACGCCATGGCCATAGGCGAGCTTGATGAAGATGCCCTTGGTGGAAAACAGGATCGCCCCCATGACGGCAAAGGCATAGCCGAGAGGGTCGTTGCTGGATGGGGCAGGCGTGGTCGTCGACATGAAGCGGTTCCTGAACGGTCCCGCCTGTCAGTGTCACCGGAGCGCCTGAAGGCGGGTCCGGATGACGAAAAGCTGGGTATCAGCGCTCGTTCCGGTCCCAAGGGGAGCCAGAAAGCCAAATCGTAAGGAGAATAGTGGCGGGCGATCGCATGGGTGAGTCGTAGCGCTGCCGATACGGGACTGACAAGGCTGACCGGCCGATATCGGTTCGGTGCCGGGTCCAAACCGCGATGTCATTCCGGCGAAGGCCGGAATCCATATCCGTTGTTCTCCGCAAATTCAGGCTTGTCGATGGATGCGGACCTGGATCCCGGCCTACGCCGGGATGACATCGGAGCAATTCACCCGCGCGGATGGGCCTTGCGATAGCTATCGAGCAGCCGATCGGTGTCGACCGCGGTGTAGATCTGCGTTGTCGAGAGGCTGGCATGGCCCAGCAATTCCTGGATCGCCCTGAGATCGCCGCCTCGGCCAAGCAGATGGGTAGCAAAGGAATGGCGCAGGGCATGCGGTGTCGCCGAGGGCGGCAGGCCGAGTGCGCTACGCAAATTCACCATCCGCAACTGGATCAGCCGCGGCGACAGGACACCGCCCTTGACCCCACGGAACAGCGGTTCTTCGGGCCAGGATTTGAACGGGCAGAGTTCGAGATAAAGGTCGATCGACTTTCGCACCGGCTCTATCAACGGCACCATACGAACCTTGCCGCCCTTGCCCGTAACGCGGATGACCTGGCTTTCGAGGTCGCCCTTGGTCACAGCCAACGCCTCAGAAATACGCAGGCCCGCGCCATAGCACAGCGACAGCACGGCCATATCGCGCGCCGCGACCCAGGGCTCCTCGCCTTCGTTCCGGACTTCGGTCGTCGTGGCCCGTGCCTCGATCACCGTCAGCGCCTTGGGCAGCGACTTGGGGATCTTCGGCGTGCGAATCACGTTGAGCGCTTCGGTCGTCAGCACGCCCTCGCGCTCGAGAAACCGGAAGAAGCTCTTGAGCGCGGACAGCACCCGGGCCAGCGAGCGCGAGCCCAGGCTCTCATTGCGCCGCTGCGCCATGAAGGCGCGGATGTCGGCGCCACGCAATTCCTTCAGCGTGCTCAGGGTGACCGGTCCGCCGTGGTGGCCGGCGAGGAATTGCAGAAATTGGTCAATGTCGCGGCCATAGGCTTCGAGCGTATTGGCGGTGAGGCGCTTGATCGAGCCCAGCTCGCGTTGCCACGCCCCGATCTGGGCGCGGATGAATTCATCGGTGGCAAAGGCTGAGTCGACCATGCGCCAACCCTAGCCGGTGCGACGATAAAAATCGTTAAGCCTCAGCGAAAGCGCGTGTCGAAATCCGGCCGCTGGCTGGGCGGAATACCGAGGTCGTCATAAAGCCGTCGCGGAACCTCAGGCGGGAGTTTCTGGTGCTCGAGCGCCTGCTGCAGCAGGGCAAAGAGGCTGGCGCGCTCGACGATGTCGAGCAGTGATTGGCCGGTGGAGTGGCGAGCGGTCATATCGGTCATGGCGTCCTCCTGTGCTTGGAGAAACACTCTCTGCCCAGCCGCTGACAGAGCGTGTCAGCAGCGACGGCCTTTGGCAGAATCACTTGCGCTTCCTATGTTCGGGTGCGAACAGAACGGGCACAAATGGAAGACCGTCCAGACATTGTCGCCGTCATGGTGGGCGTGGCCGTCGAGGGCCCCTATAGCTATCGCATCCCGCCCGGCATGGCGGTGACGCGCGGCTCGATCGTGTCCGTGCCGCTGGGTCCACGGCTGACGCTCGGCGTGGTCTGGGGTCCACCCAAGGACATGGTGGCCCATAACCGGCTGCGCGACATCGCCTATGCCTATGATGTGCCGCCGCTGAGCGAAGAACTGCTCAAGCTGGTCGATTGGGTCGCCCGCTATACGCTGGCCGCGCCGGGCCAGGTGCTGCGCGCGGTGTTGCGCTCAACCGAAGCGCTCGATGCGCCCAAGCCCGTCATCGGCTATCGCCGCACCGGCCACGATCCGGAAAAGCTGACGCCGGCACGGCTGCGCGTGCTCGATGCGCTGATGGACGACATGACCTGGCCCAAGGCGGCGCTGGTCGGCGCAACGGGTGTTTCGCCTTCGGTGATCGAAGGGCTGGAGCGGGCAGGGGCGGTGGAACGGCTCGAAATGGCCGCGCCACCCATCGTGTTGCCGCCTGATCCGGATGGTGCCGTGGCGACGCTGTCGGAAGATCAGCAGAAGGCACTGGCCGAGATCACCGCACTCGATCCGCATCAGTTCGGGGTGGCCTTGCTCGACGGCGTCACCGGCGGCGGCAAGACGGAAGTGTTCTTCGAGGCGGTGGCCGATACGCTGCGCGCCGGGCGGCAGGCGCTGATCCTGCTGCCCGAAATCGCGCTGACCAATACCTTCATCTCCCGCTTCACCAAACGCTTCGGCACGCGCCCTGCCGAGTGGCATTCCGATATGACGCCCGCACAACGGGCAAAAGTCTGGCGCGGCGTGCTCGACGGCACGGTGCGCGCCGTGGTCGGAGCCCGCTCGGCACTGTTCCTGCCGTTCCGCGAACTGGGCATGCTGGTGCTCGATGAGGAGCATGATGGCGCCTACAAGCAGGCCGACGGCATCACCTATCACGCCCGCGACATGGCCGTGGTGCGCGCCCATCTGGCCAATGCCCGCGTCATTCTTTCGTCGGCCACACCGTCGGTCGAGACTCGCAATAACGCCAATACCGGGCGCTATGCGCATGTGCTGCTGACCTCGCGCTATGCCGAGGCGGCCATGCCCAATATCACCGCCATCGACATGCGCGTCGACGGTCCGGAAAAGGGACAGTGGATCGCCCCGCAATTGGCGCGCGAAGTGTTTGCCGCGCTGGACCGCGGCGAGCAGGCATTGCTGTTCCTCAACCGTCGCGGCTATGCCCCGCTGACGCTGTGCCGCTCCTGCGGACATCAGTACCAATGTCCGGACTGTTCGGCCTGGATGGTAGAACATCGCTTTCGTGGCGTGCTGTTGTGCCACCATTGTGGCCACGAAATCCGTACGCCCAAGTTGTGCGGCGCCTGTGGTGAGGCCGATGCGCTGATCGCTGTCGGCCCGGGCATCGAGCGGGTTGCCGAAGAGGCGGCAGCGCGCTTCCCTGATGCAAGACGCGTCATCCTGTCGTCCGACATGGGCAGCAATGCCCAATTGCGCGAGCGCTTCGCCGAAATTGAGCGCGGCGAGTTCGATCTCATCATCGGCACGCAACTGGTCTCCAAGGGTCATCACTTCGAAAAGCTCTCTGTGGTTGGTGTGCTCGATGCCGATCTGGGTCTGGCGCATGGCGATCCGCGCGCGGCTGAGAAGACCTTCCAGATCCTGACGCAGGTGGCAGGCCGCGCCGGCCGCGCCTCCAAGACCGGCAAGGCGTTCCTGCAAACCTATCATCCGGACCACCCGGTGATGCGGGCCATGGTGACGGGCGACCGCGAGGCCTTCTACGCTCACGAATTGCTGGCCCGCGAAGCCGGCGGCCTGCCGCCCTTCGGCCGGCTGGCTGCCCTCATCGTCTCCGCCAATGAGCACGACGTCGCTATGGGTTTCGCCAAAAAGCTGCTGTCCGCCGCCCCAATGGCCGATGGCGTCAAGCTCTTCGGCCCCGCCGACGCCCCCATCGCCATGGTGCGCGGCCGCCATCGCGTGCGGCTTCTGGCCCAATCCGGCAAGGATTTCGACCTGTCGGGCTATGTCCGATTCTGGATCGGCTCAGCTGAGAAAGTGACGGGCAACCTGCGGGTGCAGGTGGATATCGATCCGATGAGCTTTATGTAGCCCGGCGCGTCTTGCTAAAGCGAACAGCCAAGGCTGCGACAGGGGTTGCAATCAGGACAAGAAATACCAGCAAGGGCACAGAGAATATCCCGTACCAGAGCATTGCCCTGGTCAATACGGTGGCCCAGAAATTAGCGTCCCGGTATAGGTCCGGGTACAGGTCCTGCAAGGTGATGAAGTCAAAGTAGCCCACTACCACACAACCCAACAGGGTGGCGAGCAGCACGCCGACGGCACCCAGCAACAAGAACCGAGAGCCGAAGTGGTATTGCAGCCCGTGCCATACCAGCCACATGGCGATCAGTCCCGGAACATGCGTTCCGACAATGATGGCCCCGAGAACTCCAAAATACTCCATGTCGCACGGACCGCCCCGCCTGCTGCAAACCCAGCCAAAGCACATGACGCGAAAAGGCAGCGGAGCGCAATCAACCGGTGGTTGGACATGGGCAAGGCCTGAGACACTTCACCCTGAGGCGGTCCCACACGTAGCTACTGGCTGCACACCCAGCGTTTGGTGCGACACCCGCGATCATGGGCCTGGCAGACCGAGATCGCGTTGGCCTCGGCGCTGCGACGGCTTGGACCCCAGTCGGCGCCCCAGCCGCCATTGCGGCCAACGGCGACGGCCCCACATGCGTTCTGAAAATTGACCACGATGCGGCAGTCGCTGGCGCTCTCCTTACAGTAGCTCATAGCCCAGGCTTGGGCGATGCCCTTGGTGTCGTAGTTATAGCTATAGCCGGTCGCGCCGGTTCGCGGCGAATAGGCGATGGAGCCCCATTCGGCGGCCTGGCCCACCATGGTGGCCGACAGCAGCAGAGCAACGACGACGATATTCCTCAGCACGGCCAGACCCTCCAGATGGTGCTCGACGCTACGCCGGATCGAATGGCCTTGCCAGCGATCGCGCTGGTCATGCTTAAGCCGGGTTGCCGGCCATTCGGGCATAGCCCTCATGGCCTCCTCGCCTCAAATCGCTCCACTGGAGCGATTTGCCTACGGACGGCTCGGAGCCTGCGACACTTTCGCCGCATTTGAATCGGCCCCCCAAGCCTTGCAAGCCGCGCGGGGCCTGTGCTAGAGCGGGCGCGACTTTGAAGGGGTCTCCGGACGTCCCCTTTCCCAGATAAGAACAAGCGTCAGCGACCGCCCGGATTTCCGATCAAAACGGGGCGGCTAAGCAGGCAGGCAACCTAGAGGGTGTAGCGGCATTGGCAGCGCAGAATTCAGTGCTTACCCAGATCGCCCGGCCATATGCGTCGGCTCTGTTCGATCTCGCTGAAAGCGAGAACCAGTTGGCATCGGTCGAGACGTCGCTTTCCGACGTTTCCCGCCTGATCGGGGAAAGCGCCGACTTCGCGCGTTTCCTGCGCTCGCCCGTCATCACCGCCGACACCAAGGCCACCACGCTCGATGCGTTGCTCGCCAAGGCCAAGGTCAATCCGCTGGTCGGCAACTTCCTCAAGCTCGTGGCCAAAAACGGCCGCCTGTTCGCGCTGGACGCCATCATCGTCGGCTTCCGCGAGCTGGCAGCCAAGGCCCGCGGCGAAGTCACCGCCGATGTGACCTCGGCTGCGCCGCTCAGCGCCGATCAGGTCACCTCGCTCAGCGAGACGCTCAAGGCCAAGATCGGCAAGACCGTCACGCTCAATCAATTCGTCGATGCATCGCTCATTGGCGGCCTTCAGGTGAAGGTCGGCAGCCAGATGATCGACTCTTCCCTCAAGACAAAACTCGCCGCGATGAAGATCGCCATGAAAGAGGTCGGATAAATGGACATCAAAGCCGCGGAAATTTCTGCGATCCTCAAGGACCAGATCAAGAATTTCGGCCAGGAAGCCCAGGTTTCCGAAGTCGGTCAGGTGCTTTCCGTCGGTGACGGTATCGCCCGCGTCTATGGCCTCGACAATGTGCAGGCCGGTGAGCTCGTCGAGTTCCCTGGTGGCATCAAGGGCATGGCGCTCAACCTCGAATCCGACAATGTCGGCGTCGTGATCTTCGGCAACGACCGTTCCATCAAGGAAGGCGATGTCGTCAAGCGCACCGGTTCCATCGTGGACACCCCTGTCGGTAAGGGCCTGCTCGGCCGCGTGGTCGACGGCCTCGGCAATCCGATCGACGGCAAGGGCCCGATCGAGCATACCGAACGCCGCCGCGTCGACGTCAAAGCGCCGGGCATCCTGCCGCGCAAGTCGGTGCACGAGCCGATGTCGACCGGCCTCAAGGCCATCGACGCGCTGATCCCGATCGGCCGTGGCCAGCGCGAGCTGATCATTGGTGACCGTCAGACCGGCAAGTCCGCCATCATCCTGGACACGTTCCTCAACCAGAAGCCGGCCCACGACGCCAACGCGTCGGAAACCGACAAGCTCTATTGCATCTACGTCGCTATCGGCCAGAAGCGCTCGACCGTGGCACAGTTTGCCCGTCAGCTCGAAGAAGCCGGCGCCCTGCAGTATTCAGTGATCGTCGCCGCAACCGCCTCCGATCCGGCGCCGCTGCAGTACATCGCGCCGTTCACCGGCTGCGCCATCGGCGAGTTCTTCCGCGACAATGGCATGCATGCCGTGATCGCCTATGACGATCTGACCAAGCAGGCCGTTGCCTACCGCCAGATGTCGCTGCTGCTGCGTCGTCCGCCGGGTCGCGAGGCCTATCCGGGCGACGTGTTCTACCTGCATTCCCGTCTGCTCGAGCGCGCTGCCAAGCTGAACGAAGACCACGGTCTGGGTTCGCTGACTGCACTGCCCGTGATCGAGACTCAGGCCAACGACGTGTCGGCCTATATCCCGACCAACGTGATTTCGATCACCGACGGCCAGATCTTCCTTGAGACCAACCTGTTCTTCCAGGGCATCCGCCCTGCCGTGAACGTGGGTCTGTCCGTGTCCCGCGTGGGCTCGGCCGCTCAGGTCAAGGCGATGAAGCAGGTTGCCGGCTCGCTCAAGGGCGAGCTCAGCCAGTACCGCGAAATGGCGGCTTTCGCCCAGTTCGGTTCGGACCTCGATGCCTCGACCCAGCGCCTGCTAAACCGTGGTGCCCGTCTCACCGAGCTGCTCAAGCAGCCCCAGTTCTCTCCGCTCAAAACGGAAGAGCAGGTTGCGGTGATCTTTGCCGGCGCCAACGGCTATCTCGACTCGATCCCGGTCAACAAGGTAGCCGATTTCGAGAAGACGGTGCTGAGCGCCATGCGCGGCAAGCATGCCGAGCTGCTCAAGACCATCGCCACCGAGAAGGCGCTGTCCGATGACTCGCGGGCCAAGCTCAAGGCCGCCCTCGACGATATCAAGAAGACCTACGCGGCCTAAGGCCAGCAGGAGATCTTAGGCCCATGCCTTCGCTAAAGGACCTGAAGAACCGGATCGACTCGGTCAAATCGACCCAGAAGATCACCAAGGCCATGCAGATGGTCGCGGCGGCCAAGCTCCGCCGTGCCCAGGAAGCGGCCGAAGCGGCGCGTCCCTATGCCGAACGCATGGGCAAGGTGCTGGCTGCTCTCGGCGCGGTCTATGACGGTCAGGAAAACGCTCCTGTGCTGCTTGGCGGCACGGGCAAGGATCAGGTGCATCTGCTGGTGGTCGCCACCGGTGAGCGCGGCCTGGCCGGCGGTTTCAACTCGTCGATCGCCCGCCTGGCGCGTGAGCATGCCGCCAAGCTGCTGAGCCAGGGCAAGACAGTCAAGATCCTGACCGTTGGCCGCAAGGGCAACGATATTCTCAAGCGCCAGTATCCCGAACTGATCGTCGACACCTTCAACTTCCGCGAAATCAAGCAGGTTGGGTTTACCCAGGCTAAGCTGGTGGCGGACAAGGTGCTCGATATGTTCAATGCCGGCGAGTTCGACGTGGCGACGCTTTACTTCGCCAAGTTCGGCAGCGTGATCAGCCAGGTGCCGACGGCCCAGCAGATCATCCCAGCCAAGCTCCCTGCCAAGGCCGAAGGCGCTGCCGAGACCTCGGCCGTGCCCTATGAATACGAGCCGAGCGAAGAGGCGATCGTCGAAGATCTGCTGCCGCGCAATATTGCCGTGCAGGTCCTGCGCGCTTTGCTCGAAAACTCCGCCTCGTTCTACGGTGCGCAGATGTCCGCGATGGACAATGCCACCCGCAACGCCGGCGAAATGATCGGCAAGTTGCAGCTGAGCTATAACCGCCAGCGCCAGGCCCAGATCACCAAAGAACTCATCGAAATCATTTCGGGCGCGGAAGCGCTCTAACGCACAAGCGAGGACGAACAAATGGCAGACAAAAAGGCCGGTCGCGTATCGCAGGTCATCGGCGCCGTCGTCGACGTCACGTTTGACGGTCACCTGCCCGCAATTCTCAACGCGCTCGAAACCGTCAACAACGGTCAGCGCCTGGTTCTGGAAGTGGCGCAGCATCTGGGTGAAAACACCGTGCGCACCATCGCCATGGACACGACCGAAGGTCTGGTTCGCGGCGCCGAAGTCAGCGACACCGGCGCGGCCATCTCGGTCCCGGTTGGTCTTGAAACCCTCGGCCGCATCATGAACGTCATTGGCGAGCCGATCGACGAAGCCGGCCCGATCGGCGAGACCGCCAAGCGCGAAATCCACCAGGAAGCCCCGGCTTTCGTCGACCAGTCCCCCGAGAGCCAGGTTCTGGTGACCGGCATCAAGGTTGTGGACCTGATCGCTCCCTATGCACGCGGCGGCAAGATCGGCCTGTTCGGCGGCGCCGGCGTGGGCAAGACCGTGCTGATCCAGGAACTGATCAACAACGTCGCCAAGGCACACGGTGGTTATTCGGTGTTCGCTGGCGTGGGTGAACGCACCCGCGAAGGCAATGACCTCTACCACGAAATGATCGAATCGGGCGTGAACAAGGACCCGCATGAGAACGGTGGCTCGGCTGCCGGCTCCAAGTGCGCCCTGGTGTTCGGCCAGATGAACGAGCCGCCGGGCGCCCGTGCCCGCGTCGCGCTGACCGGTCTCACCGTCGCCGAGAACTTCCGCGACCAGGGCCAGGACGTGCTGTTCTTCGTGGATAACATCTTCCGCTTCACCCAGGCCGGCGCCGAAATGTCGGCTCTGCTGGGTCGCATTCCATCGGCCGTGGGTTACCAGCCGACGCTGGCCACCGACATGGGCCAGATGCAGGAACGCATCACCACCACCAACAAGGGTTCGATCACCTCGGTGCAGGCCGTTTACGTGCCCGCCGACGACTTGACCGACCCGGCACCGGCGACCTCGTTCGCCCACCTTGACGCGACGACCGTGCTGAACCGCGCCATCTCGGAAAAGGGCATCTACCCGGCCGTGGATCCGCTGGCTTCCAACTCGCGCATCCTCGATGCGTCGGTCGTTGGCCAGGAGCACTACGACACTGCCCGCCGCGTGCAGGAAGTGCTGCAGAAGTACAAGGCGCTGCAGGACATCATCGCCATCCTGGGCATGGACGAGCTCTCCGAAGAGGACAAGCTCACGGTTGCTCGCGCTCGTAAAATCGAGCGCTTCATGAGCCAGCCTTTCGACGTGGCCGAAGTGTTCACCGGCTCGCCGGGCGTGTTCGTGCAGCTTGAAGACACCATCAAGGGCTTTGCTGGCCTGGTTAAGGGTGAATACGATCACCTGCCGGAAGCTGCCTTCTACATGGTCGGCACCATCGAAGACGCCGTCAAGAAGGCCCAGAAGCTGGCTGCTCAGGCTGCCTAATCTACCAATCGGGCTCGTCGCACGCGGCGAGCCTCTCTTCCGCTAAGGGACCCAAACAATGGCTGATGGCCTCAAGATCGAGATCGTGTCGCCCGAGCGGCTGGTGCTGTCGGAAGTCGTGACCTCGGTCACCGTTCCGGGCACCGAAGGCTATTTCACCGTGATGGACGACCATGCGCCGTTCATGACGACGCTGCGTCCCGGTTTCATCACCGTCAATGGCCTCAACGGCCAGGACGCGATCTACTTCGTCAAGGGCGGTTTTGCCGACGTCTCTCCCGAGGGCCTGACGATCCTGGCCGAACAGTCTTCGCCTTTCGCCGAATTCGATCACGCCGACCTCGCTGCCCAGATCAAGGCTGCCGAAGCCGAGCTGGCCACCGCCGCGACGCCGGAAGACAAGTCCTACGCCCAGGAAATCGTCTCGGCGCTGCTGAACCTGGCCATCGAAGCCGGCCAGATCAACGGCGGCCACGTCCACTAAGGACAGCGCTACTGGATTTTGAAACGCCCGTGGAGCGATCCGCGGGCGTTTTGCTTTGATCGAGCCAACGACGACACTGGTATCGGGTCCAACCCACCACCCCCTCCCATCCTCCCCCTTCAAGGGGGAGGTGCCGTTCTGTGTGTTGAACTGCATCGAGCTAAACGAGTGGAGCGGACACCTCCCCCTTGGGGCCACACACTCGGAGGCCCAACTTATCCATCTTCTCCCCACCCCCTAAACCCGTGCGACACTCTCCCCATCACTCCACACGGCGGCCTGCAGGCGAACAGTGGTGGGGTGAGTCGGGTGGGGATTTTGCCTTCTCCCACAGGTTCGCGTTTCGGCCGTGAGAGGCTATGACCTCCCGCCGCCGGAAACGTTCCAAAAACCGGCACCCCGAGGCGGTGATCGTCTCACTAAACTAAAACTCAGGGGCGAAAGCCGCCTCGGGGCCCGCCCTCGCTGCCATCTTGGCATGCGTCGCCATTCGATAACCGCGTCACAGGCGGCGCTTTGGCACGCGACTTCACCGCTAAGTCGTTGGGTGCACAAGATTTAAGCAACTCATTGATCCGCATGCGAAAAATGCAAATATCAACACTCGCTTAAGGAAGACAAGGCACTCTGCCTGCCGGGGAAGAGGCAAAGTGCGTCCAGAAGGACGCCGGCTTACCGGAGACACAGAATGGGTTCGCTGCTCGGCAATATTCGCCTCACCTTTGCCATTGCCTCCATGTCGATCTGCTCGCTGGCGATTGCCATCGCGGCAGTGATCGCCGGGCTCTTTATCAGTCTCTCCAATACCGCCAGCGCCGACGCGGTCCATGAAGTGGCCAGCGCTACGCGCATCAGCACATCCATCCTCCAGGTCAACCTGCCAAGCCTCGAAATTACCTCCGACGAGGCCGGCAATGTCGCAGCGCTCACCATGCGCTCCATGCCACGCTTCCGCACGCATGACGTGATCGACACCATAGCCCGGGTGGCCGGGCAGGATGCCGCCGTCTATGTCTACAATACCGAAGTCAGCCCCGACCTCGTGGTCGGCACATCGAGCCTGCTCAAGGCTGACGGCGAGCGCCAGCTCGACACACCGATCCTTGCCGGCACACCGCTGTTCGACGCGATGATGGCCAATACGCCGGTCCAGGCCGAAGAGACCATCAACGGCGTCGGCTATTTCACGCGCTATCAACCCATTGCCATGGCCGATGGCACGGTCATCGGCGCCATGCTGGTGGCCGTCGCGCGGGCGCCGATCGAGGCCGTGATCGGCCAGAACCTTGTCATCCTGGTAGCCGTCGGCGGCGCTGCGCTGCTGATCATGGGCGTCATCGCGCTGCTGTTGTCGCGGGCCCTGACGCGACCGATCCCCCGCCTGTCCGGGGTGATGAGCGCCATCGCCGAGGGCGAGCTCCAGACGGAGGTCCCCTATACCGGCAATCGTAACGAGATCGGCGCAATGGCGCGTGCGGTCGAAGTGTTCCGCACCAACTCGCAGCGCGTCGCCGAGCTCGGTGAAGAGACCGGCCGCCACTTGGTGACCGCCGCCGATCATACAGGCCAGCTCAACGCGATTTCTATGTCGCAGATGGTGGTGGAGTTCACCATGACCGGCGACGTGATCACCGCCAATGAAAACTTCCTGGAGCTGCTCGGCTACCGGCTGGCCGACATTGCCGGCCGTCCCAACGCGCAATTCCTGTTCGATGCCGAGCCAACGTCAGCCAGTTACCGCCAATTCTGGCTCGACCTGGCGGCGGGCCAGTTCAAGAGCGGCGAATATCGCCGCCGGACCCGTGATGGCCGCGAGGTCTGGATCCAGAGCACGTTCAGCCCGATCCTGGGGCTCGATGGCGTGCCCTACAAGGTCGTGCAGTTCGCTACCGATGTCACAGCGCGCCGGCAGGCGGTGGCCAGCGTGGGCGCGAGCCTAGTCGAACTGGCCAAGGGCGACCTGACGCAGAGTATCGAGACTGCCTTCCAGCCCGAATTTGAAGAGCTGCGCCATGCCCTCAATGGCACCGTCGCGCGATTTGCCGACGTGGTGAGCCAGCTGCGCACCACCTCTCGTTCGCTCCGCTCCGCGACCGGCGAAATCCTCAGCGGCGCCAACGACCTCTCCGAGCGCACCACAAGGCAGGCCGCCACCATCGAGGAAACCTCGGCGGCCATGGAACAGCTGGCCGGCACGGTGGCAGGCAATTCCCGCATGGCCGACGATGCCGCCAGCAAGGCCATGGCCGTGTCCAAGACCGCCGGTGAAAGCGGCACTGTGATGACCGAGGCCAATGCCGCCATGGAGCGCATCACGCAGTCCTCGGCGAAAATCTCCAATATCATCGGGTTGATCGACGATATTGCCTTCCAGACCAACTTGCTGGCGCTCAATGCCTCGGTCGAGGCGGCTCGAGCTGGTGATGCCGGCAAGGGCTTTGCTGTGGTGGCGGTGGAAGTGCGACGCCTGGCCCAATCGGCGGCCAGTGCCTCGGCCGATGTCAAAACCCTGGTTGAGCAATCGGCCAGCGAAGTCCGCGGCGGCAGCAAGCTGGTGTCCGATGCTGCGACGCGCCTTGCCGAGATGCTGGAAGCGGCTCGCGAGAACAGCGCGCTGGTCCAGGCCATTGCCCGCGCCAGTCGCGACCAGGCTTCGTCGATCGAGGAGGTGTCTGGCGCGGTGCGTGTGCTCGACGAGATGACCCAGCACAATGCGGCGCTGGTGGAAGAGACCAATGCGGCAATCGAGCAGACTGAGGCGGAAGCCCGGACGCTTGATGGCATCGTCGACATCTTCGTTTTGTCCGATGGTCAAACATCTTTGACGGGCCAAGAAAGACCCAGATACCGCGCGGCATGACGTTTCTAAACTTCTACGACTAAGGGAATTCACCGACTCTTTACTGTAGTGGCCAATACTCATCTCCAAAGCCGTTGCTCATTGCGCGGCGGAGGAGATGAGCTGATGACTATGCATACCCTTTTGCGTCCGGCCCTGATGGGCCTTGGCCTTGCCGCCGTGCTGTCACTGGGCACGGCAACTTTCGCCCAGGACGAATTCACCGCGCCGCTGACCGAGCTGGCCAAGGGCGAAATCGCTGCCTTCGCAAGCGACCCGGCGCTGATTGCCGCTATCGCGGCGCAGAATGCCGTTACCGGTGCTTATGACCAGGCTCAGATAGACGCGCTCGATACGCAGTGGCGCGCTGAAGTGGGCGCTGCCAGCAAGCCGCTGATCGATGCCACCCTGGCCAATGCTGCCTCGCAGTATCTGGCCGGCGTACAGGAAGCCTCGGCTGGCAAGTACACCGAAATCTTCGCCATGGATGCCAAGGGCCTCAATGTTGGCCAGAGCACGCTGACCTCCGACTACTGGCAGGGCGACGAAGACAAGTTCACCGCCAGCTTCGGCGCCGGTGCCGATGCCGTCCATATCGGCGAGATCGAGCAGGACGAAAGCACCCAGATATTCCAGAGCCAGGTGTCTGTACCGATCACCGACCCGGCTACCGGCGCGGTTATCGGCGCCATCACCGTGGGCGTCGACGTTTCCATGCTCTGATCCCTCTACGGCCGCCACTGACTGGCGGCCGTGCCCTTTCTCCGCCTAGAGACCTGCACATGTTCAAGCTCACTCTCGCCCGCAAGATCGTCGGCCTCGTGCTGTTGGCGCTGATCGTCGGCTCCGCCGCCATCAGCTACGCCGTTACCAGCCAGAACGCCAACTTGCTCAAGAGTGAACTGGAGCAGGCTAATGTCACAGTGTCGATTGCCGGCACCGAGCAGCTTGCTGGTGGCATCCGTTTCGGCAAGGCCGATACGGTTCTGGCCGTCTACGATGGCCTTGAGACCTCGCTCGGCGCGCAGTTCGCCGCCGGTGCCAGCTACGACCCGCAGGGCGCCATGATCGCGGCGACCGCCGATGGTGCGGACCATACCGCCGCTCTGGACGGCGTGGCTGCCAAGGCCCTGGCCAGTGGCGCTGTCGAGGCGCACTCCCAGGGCGCTATCATCTATGTGGCAGTGCCCGCTCGGTTCGGGCCGGACAAGGCCGTGGTTGGCACCGCCGCCTTTGCGTGGGATATGACCGAGAGCCTGGCGCGACAAGGCCAGACCGTGATTACTGCGGCAATGGTCGGCGTCGCCGTCATCGCGGCGATGATCATCGCCCTCTATTTCTTCATCCGTCTCACAGTCACCGGACCGCTGCTGGGCCTGGTCCGGGCCGCGACCCAGATCGCGCAGGATCCGGCATCGGTCGAAGCCGTGCCGGCTATGACCCGCAAAGACGAGCTGGGCGAGATGGCCCGCGCCGTGGCAGTGTTCAGGGACAATGGCGTCAAGGTTGGTGAGATGGGCTTGGCCGAAACGCAGCAGCGTAGCCGGGTCGCCAGCGAACGTGCCGCCATGATGTCGTCGCTGCGCGCCGCCTTTGGCGAGGTGGTCGACGCAGCAGTGGCGGGTGACTTCACGCGGCGCGTCGATGCCAGCTTCCCTGACGACGAACTCAACGATCTGGCTGCCAGCGTCAACGAACTGGTCGCCACGGTTGATACGGGTCTGGCGGAAACCGGACGGGTATTGGCCGCGCTTGCTACCACCAATCTGACGGTCCGCATGACCGGCGACTATCGTGGTGCCTTTGGTGCCCTCAAGGACAGCACCAATCAGGTGGGCGAACAGCTCACGCATATCGTCACCCAACTGCGCCAGACCTCGCGCGCGCTCAAGACCGCCACTAGTGAAATTCTCACCGGCGCTAATGACCTTTCCGAACGCACGACGCGGCAGGCCGCGACCATCGAGGAGACTTCGGCTGCTGTCGAGCAGCTTGCCGGCACCGTCGAACAGAACGCGGTCCATGCTGCCGAAGCCAGCAGCAAGGCTGAAGCCGTCTCGCGCTCTGCCGAAGCCGGCGGCACCGTGATGAGCCAGGCCAACGAGGCCATGGTGCGCATCACCGAAAGCTCGGCCAAGATCTCCAATATTATCGGGCTGATCGACGACATCGCTTTCCAGACCAACCTGCTGGCCCTCAATGCGTCCGTGGAAGCGGCCCGAGCTGGCGATGCCGGCAAGGGTTTTGCCGTGGTGGCCGTCGAAGTGCGTCGCCTGGCGCAGTCTGCCGCCGGTGCATCCGCAGAGATCAAGCAGCTCATCGAACGCTCGACCAGCGAAGTGGCTGCCGGCTCGCGGCTTGTTGCCGAAGCGGCTGGCCGTCTTGACGGCGTGCGTGATGCCGTTCGTGAGAACACCGTTCTGCTCGAGGGCATTGCCCAGGCCAGCCGAGAACAGGCTTCGGCTATCGACGAGGTCAATATCGCGGTGCGCCAGCTCGACGAGATGACCCAGCACAATGCGGCTTTGGTGGAAGAGACCAATGCCGCCATCGAACAGACCGAAGGACAGGCGAGCGAGCTCGACCGTATTGTCGATGTATTCACGCTTGACGAAGAAGCAACGCCGATCCGGGGCCGACGCGCCGCCTGATCATGGTTGCCTATTCGTTAAGCAGTTAGGTCCATACTGACCCAAACTGAAACGAGGGCGTCACCAAATGAAGTTTGCGACCATTGTGGCCGGCGTTTGCGGCGCCGTTCTCGTCACCGGCACCCTGCTTGTGGGCTCAAGCTACTATGTAGGCCGAGCCTTCGAGGCCACCAGTACCGAATCGGCCACGCTGATGCACTCCATGCGCGAACAGATGTTTGCCGACATGATGCACGACGCCATGCGGGGCGTGGTCTATCGCTCGCTTTATGCGGCGAGTACCGGTGACGCTGCCATTGCCGCCGAGACCCAGGCCGAAATCGTTGAATATGGCGACAATTTCATTGCCGCCATCGACGCCCAGAAGGCGCTGGCCTTGCCGGCCGATATTCGGGCAGCCCTTGATGGCGTGGCGACCGTGCTGCAGGCCTATATCGCTTCGTCGCAGGCCATTGTCGCCCAGTCGACCGGTGGCGACATTGACGGCGCCAAGGTGGCGCTCGCCGGCTTCGAGACCAGCTTCGGTGACCTTGAAGGTGCAATGGAAAGCGTTTCCGACACGATTGAAGCCGGCAACACACGCAATGGCGAGGCTGTGGCCTCGGCCATCCTGATGTCGCGCATCGCCAACGTTGTCGGCATGGTGACGATATTGCTGTTGGCCGGTGCCATGCTGCTGCTGAGCCGCCGCTTCGTGATCGCGCCGATGTCCGCCATGACCTCGAGCATGCAAGGCCTGGCCGATGGCAAACTTGACGTGCCGGTCCCCGAACACCAGCCAGTGAACGAGATTGCCACCATGGCTGTCACGCTCGGCGTGTTCCGCGATGCCTTGCGCAGCCGCGCCGAACTCACTGCCAATGCCGATACAGCGGCCGAACTCAACGCCCGCCGTGCCAGCCAGTCGCTGCAGCTCAACCGGAGCCTAGCCGAAGTGGTCGGCGCCGCCGCCAACGGCGATTTCTCGCGCCGTGTCGATGCCGGCTTCGAGGATGGCGAGCTGCGCGAGGTGGCCGGTGCGGTCAACAATTTGGTTGGTGTGGTCGATAGCGGCCTCAACGAGACCAGCAGCGTGCTGGGTGCGTTGGCGCGGGCCGAGCTCGACCAGCGCGTGCGCGGCGCTTATCAGGGCGCCTTCGGACGCCTCAAGGACGATACCAACGCGGTGGCCGACCGGCTGACCGATATCGTCACCCAACTGCGCGGCACCTCGTCCGCCCTCAAGACCGCGACCGGCGAGATCCTGTCGGGTGCAAACGATCTGAGCGAACGCACCACCAAGCAGGCCGCGACGATCGAAGAGACCTCGGCCGCAATGGAGCAGCTGTCGTCCACGGTGGTCGACAATGCTGCCAAGGCTGAAGCTGCCAGCCGTCAGGCCGGTGGCGTGTCGCGCAGTGCCGAAGAGGGTGGCGCGGTGATGAGCAAGGCAACTGCCGCCATGGAGCGCATCACCGAGAGCTCGACGAAGATCTCCAACATCATCGGGCTGATCGACGATATTGCCTTCCAGACCAATCTGCTGGCGCTCAACGCCTCGGTGGAAGCGGCCCGTGCCGGCGATGCCGGCAAGGGTTTTGCCGTCGTGGCCGTGGAAGTGCGCCGTCTGGCACAGTCGGCGGCGTCTGCCTCGTCCGACATCAAGGCGCTGATCGAGCAGTCGGTCAATGAAGTGGCGGGCGGCTCCAAGCTTGTGTCGGAAGCCGCCGAGAAGCTGGCCGATATGCTGGCCTCGGTGACCGACAACCACCAGGCGCTCGATGCGATTGCCCGGGCCAGCCGCGAACAGGCTTCGGCAATCGAAGAGGTCAACATCGCTGTCCGCACCATGGACGAGATGACCCAGCACAACGCCGCCTTGGTCGAACAAACCAATGCGGCGATCGAACAGACCGAAGGCCAGGCCAGCGAGCTCGACCGCATCGTGGCGGTCTTCCAGATCGGCAATGTGCAGTCCGGGCGTCGCGCGGCTTAGGTCAGCGCGGCCTCGACCAGCGCCTTGGCGTGGAGATCGGTGGTGTCGTAGACCGGCAGCGGGCTTACGGCATCGTCGATCAGCATGGTGATTTCGGTGCAGCCCAAGATCACCGCTTCGGCGCCGCGCGCCGCCAGTCGTTCGATGGCCGTGACGTAGATATGCCGCGACTCGTCGCGGATAATGCCGCGGCAGAGTTCCTCATAGATGATGCCGTTAAGATTGGTCCGATCGACCTCGGGGATCAGCGCGGTCAGTCCGCGCTCGGCCAATCGGTTCTTGTAAAAGCCCATTTCCATGGTGAAGCGGGTGCCCAGGAGGCCCACCGTGGCAAAGCCATCCGCCAACAGGGCATCGCTTGTGGGGTCGGCGATGTGGACGAAGGGTACATCAATGGCGGCGGTGATCTGATCGGCGACGATATGCATCGTATTGGTGGCCAGCCCAATCACCTCGGCGCCGGCCGTCTGCAAACCGCGCGCAATCCGCGCCAGTTCTTGCCCGGCGCCGTCCCAGTCGCCAGCCGACTGCATCGCGGCGATTGGCGCAAAGTCCACCGAATGGACGATCACAGGCGCCGAGTGCAGGCCGCCCAGCCGGGCCGCCGTTTCCTGGTTGAGCACGCGGTAATAGTGGGCGGTCGATTCCCAACTCATGCCGCCGATGAGGCCTATCGTTTTCATGGTAACTGCGCTGAGATTGGCGTTGGGGCGAGTCGAAACGGGCGCTCTTCGAGAACCGGACCGGAGCGTACATCAGGTACGTGAGGACCGGAAGCGCAGGAGATTGCCCGTTGCAGGCCGCCCCCGGCGCCAAGCTCGAAGCAGTTTAGGTGTGAGTAAAGCGCTGCGGGATATCGGCGAAGGCGTCGACCACCTTGTCATAGGCATCCTTCTTGAACGGCACGATCAGCGCCGGGGTGCGGCTGAGCTTTTCCCAGCGCCAGGCGTCGAATTCGGCCGGCACTTTGCCGCCACCGGGATTTGCCACGTCGATCTCGCTGTCCTTGCCGGTAAAGGCAAAGGCGAACCAGCGTTGGCGCTGGCCGCGGAATTTGCCCTTGAGCGCAATGCCGAGGGCCTCGTCGGGCAGGTCGTAATAGATCCATTCCGGCGCCTCGGCGAGCAGGCTCACCGAGACGATATTGGTTTCCTCATGCAGCTCGCGCAAAGCGGCGCGCAGCGGGTCTTCTCCCTTGTCGATGCCGCCCTGCGGCATCTGCCAGGGGGCCTCCACTTCCGAGCGATCCTCGGTGCTCTCGTCCGGCTTGCGACGGCCGATGAAGACATTGCCCTGGCTGTTGAACACAGCAACACCGACACAGTCGCGATAGGGCAGGGTCTGGCGGTCGGGGCGCTGGGTGGACATGGCAAACCTATTTCATGAGAGCGCTGGCCGGGACCAGCATGATGCCCTTGGCTTCGAGTTCGCGCGACCATTCCGAAACAGCGGCGATCGATATGGGCAGGGCGCTGACAATACCGATTGCGTGGCCATTCTCCACCGCCTTGGCTTCAAGGCTGGCAAGCGCTGCGAGAATGGATTGGCGGGACGGATTGGCGTCGATCACCAGGTCGGCGCGCGAGAATGGCACGCGATTGCCCTGTGCCAGCTGCGGCGCCAGCGAGCGATTGGACGAGCCGTCATCAAGATAGCCAAGCCCGCGCGCGCCCAATTCTTCCATGACGGGCGAGAAATCGGCTCCGGAAGCGGTGAAGCGTGCCCCCATATTGTTGATCAGACCAACGTAGCCGCCGAAGCGCGCCATCAGCCAGAACAGCTTGTCGAGATTGGCGCGGGGCGGTTCGCCGGTCAGCAGTGTCTGCGGGCCGGGATCGTTCTGCGGGTAGTCGAACGGCTCGAGCGGAATTTCGAGCAGCACTTCGTGGCCGGCGGCGCGGGCGGCCGCGACGGTGGTGGTCAGCGTCTTGCCATAGGGGGCAAAGGCCAGGGTCACATCCTCGGGCATCTGGTCGATGGCATCGAGCGAGCCCTGTTCGTTGATGCCCAGGCCCGTCACCACGATAGCGATCATCGGCCTGCCGCTGGCCACAGCGGCAACGGCCGGGCGAGCATAGGCGTCGAAGGGTTTCATCCCCGCGGCAGAGATGCGCGGGATGGGGCCATCTGCCGTTTCCTCGCTCAGATCGGGCAGGGCGCCGAACATGTCGGGAAGGCCCGATATCGAACCGGCGCTGCTTGTGCCGGGATCGACTGCGGTGATCGAGCTCCCGGCAGGAAATTGCTGCGGATCGGCGGTGATGGTCACCGGCTCGGTCGAGACGGCATTGGCCACTTCGTTGGCATTGCGCGTGGTGGTGATAGCCACCTCCTCGCTGGGCCGGCCACCATCGGGATCGTCCACCATCACCAGTCTTATGGCAAAGGCTATGCCGATCAACGCCAGCACGGCAAACAACGTGCGCGCGATGGGCAGGTGCCGCTTGGCGCCAGGTTTGCGCTTGCGGCCGGTCAGGGGCGTGCTGAGGTCATTGGCCAAAGGCATGGTCCCAAAGAGGAGAGGGGCAAGGCAGCGAATCAGCCGCCTCGCCCCTCAATTTCATAGCATAGCCAGTGCCTATTCCGCCTTGGGCGGGAAGGCCTCGTTGGTCTCTTCGCCATCGATCAGGCGGATGGCGTATTGCAACTGGGTGTCCTCGGACTTCTCCACCGGCACATAGACCGAGGAACCGACGCTGGTCTCTTCCTGGCCCTCGATCGTGATGTGACCGGCAAGACCGGCCTCGCCGATGATCTCGTCGCGACCTTGGAATTCCTCGGGCACGACCTGCTTGATCTCGATATCGGGTGTGATGCCCAGCGCCTGGATCGAGCGGTTGTTGGGCGTGTAGTAGCGCGCCGTGGTCAGCCGCATGGCGCCATCGGGGCCAAGCGAGATGATCGACTGCACCGAGCCCTTGCCGAACGAGCGGGTGCCCACCAGCGTGGCGCGCTTGTGATCCTGCAGCGCACCGGCGACGATTTCGGAGGCCGATGCCGAACCGCCATTGATCAGCACCACCAGCGGCACATCGGCGATCTGGGCGTCGAGCGCGTCGGGCTGCGCGTCGTAGCGGGCGCTTTCCTCGGGGATACGACCGCGTGTCAAGACGACGGCGCCCTGCTTGAGGAAGGCGTCGGCGACATAGACCGACTGGTCGACCAGGCCACCGGGATTGTTGCGGAGGTCCAAGATGATGCCCTTGGGCGCCACGCCGTCACGGGCGGCATAGATGTCCTTGAGGGCCTTCTCGATACCGACAAAGGCTTGCTCGGAGAAGCGGCTGAGACGCAGCACGGCGACGTCGCCGGTGCCCTCCTCTTCGCCGCCTTCCATGCTCCAGCGCACGGCGCGCATTGCAATGACGGCGCGGTTGAGCTCGAAGGTCAGCGGCGCATCGACGCCTTCGCGGACCACGGTCAGCTTGACCGAGGTGCCGATCGGGCCACGCATCTTGGCGACGGAATCGTCCAGCGTCTGGCCCTGCACCTGCACGCCGTCGATCTCGACGATAAAGTCGTTGGCCATGATTCCGGCCTTGGCGGCGGGCGTGTCATCGATAGGCGAGACGACCTTGATCACGCCCTCTTCCATGGTGACTTCGATGCCGAGGCCCCCGAACTCGCCCGAGGTATCCTCGCGCATGTCGTCATAGTCGGCCGGCGGCAGATAGCCGGAATGGGGGTCGAGCGAGGTCAGCATGCCCTGGATGGCGGCGCGGATCAGCTCCTGCTCGTCCGGCGGATCGACATACTCTGCCCGAATGCGGTCGAAGATTTCGCCGAACAGGTTGAGGTCGGCATAGATTTCGAGCGGATCGCGCGGCGCGGCGGCTTCCTCGGCCGGAGTCGGTTCGGGCTCTTCGCCGCCGGGTGCGGGTTCTGCCGGTTGTTCGGCCGGCGGCGCAGGCGCTTCGGTCGGAACCGGCGTTTCCTCGGCGGGTGTCGGCGCCGGCTCTTCCTGAGCGATCAGCAGGCCGACGGGCAGCGACAGCGCCAGGATAACGGCGAGGGCGCGAAGGGGAGTAAGGCGCATGAGGGTTCTATCCACTCTGTGTCGGGGTCGCCCACCATCCGGTGGGATCGACGGGCTCGTTGTTTTGTCGGAGTTCAATATAGAGGGTCGGCTGGTCAGCGCCAGCATTGGTGGTCACCGTGCGGCCAATTGTGCGTGATCCCATGGTGCCTAGCGGCATGCCCATCTGGACGAACTGGCCGATATCGACGGTGATGGTTTCAAGGCCAGCGAGCAAAGCGGTGTAGTTCTGCCCGGTATTGAGGATGATGATCTGGCCGTAATTAAGGTAGGGGCCCTTGTAGAGCACCCAGCCGTCGGCTGGCGCCACCACCTGCGCCTCGGCGCGGGTGACCACGGAAATGCCCTGGCTGATGCCGCCAAAGCCGTCGCCAGCGCCGAAATCGACGACATTGACGCCATTGGCCGGCATGGTGAGATAGCCCTTGGCGGCGCCGAAGGGGACAGCCGGCTCGGTGCGGGCGGAATTTGCGAGGGCGACCTGGATCGCCTCGGCGGTCATGACCGGGGCGTCGGGATCGACGGCGGCGTTGGATGCGGCGACGGCCGTGGAGACCGAGGTCACTTGGGCCGAAAGGCTGTCAATGAGGTCCTTGAGCGTCGTCGCCCGCGCAGCAAGCGCCACGGCCTCGGCCTCTTCGGCCTCCAGCTGGGCGGTGCGCACACCAATGCCTTGCTTGCGGGCCGCGATCAGAGTGGCAATGCGGAGTTGCTCTTCCTCGAGCACCGAATAGTTAGCCTTGAGCGTCGCCTCTTCCGCCAAAGCCGCGATCTTGATGTCGGTCAGGGCCTTGAGATCGGCGGTGACGGAGTCGGCCTTGGCCCGCAATTGCGGTACGATGGCTGATATCAGGATGGCGCTGCGGGCCGAGCCCAGGGCGTCGGCGGGGTCGACGATCAGGGCGGGTGGCGGATTGAGCGAGATGCGCTCCAGCGCTGCCAGCACATTGGCAATCTCGGCATTGGAGCCATCGAGGCGACCGCGCACCTGCAGCTCGTCGACAATCAGCGTCGACAGCCGCTCCTCGACATCGGCCACTTCGATCTCGGCCAGCTTGACGCGCTGGGCGGCAGCGATCAGGGCCGCATTCTGCTTGGTCCGATCGCCCTCCATCGCCGCGATCTCGGCCTTGAGCTCGTCAATGCGGGTCTGGCTGAGTGTGATCGAGGATTCGACGGTTTCGAGGTCGGTTTGGGCAGCGACCGGATCGGCGGGGACGGCAGCTGGAGTTGCGGCGGGCGTAGCGGGCTGGTCCGGCGCATTCTCAACCGGCTGGGCCACCGGCGCCACCGGGTCAGCAACGGCAGGTGCAGCCGGGCTTGCCTCGGGGGCTACGGGCGTGTCGACTGGGGGTGTTGCGGTCTCGCTCTGCGCCAGCAATGGCAGGGTCGAAATGCCCGCCAGCAGTGCGCTGGTCAACAACAGACCCACTCTCTTGCCCGGCCTCAGCGCCATGATGTCTCCAGCAGGGGGCGCAACGCACCCGAATCAATCCGCGCACCATAGCAAGCCCGCCGGAAAGCACAGGTTAACGTTGCTTAACCATGTGGTGATTGCCTGTCGGTCAATCGCCGCGATGGTACGGATGTCCGCTCAGGATCGTGGTCGTTCGATACAGCTGCTCGGCCAGCATGATGCGGACCAGTTGATGCGGCCAGACCATGGGCGAGAAGCTCAGCACGAGGTCGGCGGATTTGACGAAGTCGGGATCGATGCCGTCGGCGCCACCGATGATGAAGCTGACGGCCGGGCGGCCGTCGTCGCGCCAGCGGAGAATTTGTTTGGCGAAGGCCTCCGAGCCGATGGCTTTGCCGCGCTCGTCGAGCGCCACGACAATGCCGTCGGGCAAAGCAGCGCGCAGGGCCTTGGCCTCGTCGGCCTTGCGGCTGGCCGAAGAGGAGGCGCGCGATTCGCTGAGTTCGATGACGTCGAAACCAACAAGCGCCAGTGGCTTGCCGCCACCGACGGCGCGATCAAGATAGCGGGCGACCAGCTCCCGCTCCGGCCCGGCCTTCATTCGGCCGACAGCCGCGATCGTGATCCGCATGCGAAAAGCTTAGTGCGCGTCGGCCGCGAAATCGGCCTGCCACATCTTTTCGATATTGTAGAACTCGCGCACTTCCGGGCGGAAGATGTGGACGATGACGTCGCCGGCATCCACCAGCACCCAGTCGCAATGGGGCAGGCCCTCGATGCGCGGCTTGCCGTAACCGGCTTCGCGCAAGGCGGTGACCATCTGGTCGGCGACGGCGCCGACATGGCGCTGGCTGCGGCCGGAGGCGACGACCATGTGGTCGGCCAGCGACGACTTGCCGGTAATGTCCACGGCGACGATTTCCTCGGCCTTGGCATCGTCAAGGCAGGTGAGGATCACATCGATCATGGAACGGTCCGGGGCAGCGACGGGCGCTTCGGGGCGGGTGGCGGTGTTCTCGGGCAGCGCGGCCATCAGCAATGGCCTTCCGCCCATGCAGTTGCATGGGTCATGCGGGGGATCAGCATCCTTGGTTGTTGATCGGAATGTTGCAGGCGTTTGGCAAACGACAAGCACTCAGTCCTGTTCTGGTGACTATAAATCACGCACTACAATATGCGCGTTTGATGACGGTTTCGCAAGATTGGGCCTTCACTTTGACTTAACGTGTTGCCGCCTTGCCCTTATCGCCGAAGACGAAAGCTGGGATTGCCTGCCATGCAGGTACACCCAGGCCGGTGCCGGCAGCATGGCGAGGCGGCCGGCATCGTCCTCATCGAGGCGCCAGCGAGCCAGCGCCTGGGCTGCCGGCGAGACCGGGGCGCGCGAGCCGGAGCCGGGCCGGACATAGACCGCCATGGGCACCATGGCGGCGATATCGCGCCAGCGTTCCCAGCGGTGGAACTGCACCAGATTGTCCGCCCCCATGATCCAGACGAAGCGCCGGTCGGGCATGGCGCCAGTGAGGAAACGGATGGTCTGCCAGGAATAGGTGAAGCCATGCGCCGCCTCAAAACCGGTGACGCGGATGCGCGGATGGTCGAGCAGTGCCCGCGCCGCCGCGACCCGATCGGCCAATGGCGCCAGCTCGCTGTGGCTCTTGAGCGGGTTGCCCGGCGTCACCAGCACCCAGAGCTGGTCCAGCTCCAGCCGGCGCAAGGTCTCCTCGGCGACCAGCCGATGCCCCTCATGGATCGGATTGAAGCTGCCGCCGAACAGACCGATGCGCATGCCGGCCCCGGAAGGCGGCATTTCGGTTATTCCGGGGATGCGGATGGGATGGCGCAGGGTCAAAAGGGATCAGGGTCTCGTCTGGCCATTGCCGCGGATGCGGTATTTGAAGCTCGTCAGCTGCTCGACGCCAACAGGCCCGCGGGCATGCATCTTGCCGGTGGCAATGCCGATTTCGCCGCCAAAGCCGAACTCGCCGCCATCGGCGAACTGGGTCGAGGCATTGTGGAGCAGGATGGCCGAGTCGATCTGGTTGAAGAACTTTTCGACCGAAGCTGCATCTTCCGAGATGATCGCCTCGGTGTGGTGGCTCGAATAGCGCTCGATATGGGCGATCGCGGCCTCGACGCTGTCGACCACCTTCACCGAGATGATGGCATCCTCATATTCGGTGCGCCAATCTTCCTCGGTCGCGGGCCTGGCGGTCGGGATCAGCGACATGACCTGCGCATCGCCGCGAATCTCGCAGCCCTTCGATATCAGCGCTTCGATGATGGGCTTGAGATGGGTCGCGACCACATCCTTGTGCACCAGCAGTGTCTCGGCCGCGCCACACACACCCGTCCGCCGCATCTTGGCGTTGAGCGTGACATTGACCGCTTTCTCCAGGTCGGCCGTCTTGTCGATATAGACATGCACCAGCCCCTCAAGATGGGCAAAGACCGGCACGCGCGCCTCGTCCTGCACACGGGCGACGAGTGTCTTGCCGCCGCGCGGCACGATGACGTCGATATTGCCGTCGAGCCCGCGCAGCATTTCGCCGACGGCGGCGCGATCGGTGGTGGGCACGAGCTGCAGGCACTCCACCGGCAACCCGGCGGCATGCAGTCCGTCCAGCATGCATTCGACGATGGCCTTGCTCGAATGAAAACTGTCGCTGCCGCCGCGCAGGATCACCGCATTGCCCGATTTGATGCAGAGCGCGCCGGCATCGGCGGTGACGTTGGGCCGGGACTCGAAGATCACGCCGATGACACCAAGCGGCGTGCGCACGCGCTCGATATGAAGGCCGTTGGGCCGGTCCCATTCGGCAATGGTGGCGCCGACCGGATCGGGCAGCTCGGCAATGGTCTTGACCGCCTCGACGATGCCATCGATGCGCGCATCCGTCAGCAGCAGGCGATCGAGGAAGGCCTTGGAAATGCCCTTGACCCCGGCTGCCGCCATGTCCTGCGCATTGGCGGCGAGGATCGCCTTGCGATGCGCGTTGATTGCGCCCGCCGCAACAGCCAGCGCGCGACGTTTCTGCTCGGGCGTGGCAATGGCCAACGCCTTGGCGCCGATCCGGGCGTTGCGGCCGATCTCGGCCATGATCTGTGTCACGGACTGTTCAGCCTCAAGCGCGCTCATTGCTGTCCTCCTGGGCGCCAACCAGCACCATATTGTCGCGATGCACCAGCGCGGCGCGGTTGCCGGCGCCTAGCAGTTCCACCACCGCGTCACTGCGCTTGCCCATCACCAGCCGCGCCTCATCGCTATCGAGCCCGACCAGGGCGCGAGCGATCTCGACGCCGTCAGGGTTGGTCACAGCGATGGCATCGCCACGCTCGAATTCACCGGTGACTTTGGTGACGCCAATCGGCAGCAGCGATTTGCCGGTCAGCAAAGCCCGCGCCGCACCGGCATCGACCTGCAACGTGCCCGATACGGCCAGTGTGCCCATGATCCAGCGCTTGCGCGCCTGTGCCCGGCTCTGTGCGGGCAGGAATAGCGTATGCCGCCCGCCCTCGGTCAGCGCCTTGAGCGGATGGGCTTCGGTGCCCTTGGCGATGATCATCGCCGTGCCGGCCTGCGTCGCGATCTTTCCGGCTTCGACCTTGGTGGTCATGCCGCCGCGCGACAGGTGGCTCGCCGCCCCACCCGCCATGGCTTCGATGGCTGATGTGATCGCCTTGACCACCGGCAGGTGGCTGGCATTGGGGTCCTTGGCCGGCGGCGCGGTATAGAGTCCGTCGACATCCGACAACAGCACCAGGCAATCGGCCTCGATCATGGTGGCGACGCGCGCCGACAGCCGATCGTTGTCGCCATAGCGGATTTCCGCCGTGGCCACCGAGTCATTCTCGTTGATGATCGGAATGGCGCCCAGCCCCAGCAACGTCGCGATGGTGGTGCGGGCGTTGAGATAGTAGCGCCGTTCTTCGGTGATGTTGGGTGTGATCAGAATCTGACCCGTCACGATCTCATGCCGTCCCAGCGCCTCCGCCCAGGCCTGGCTCAGCGCAATCTGTCCCGCGCTCGCCGCCGCCTGCGACTGCTCCAGCGTCAGTGCCACCGCCGACAATCCCAGCAGCCCGCGCCCCAGCGCGATCGCACCCGAGGACACGATCACCACCTCGCAACCACCTGCCTTCAGCACAGCGATGTCGGCGGCCAGATCGGCCAGCCACGCAGCGCGCAGCTTGCCGGTCTTGTCGACAAGCAAGGCTGAGCCGATCTTGATGGTCAGGCGCCTATAGGGCGCGAGGGCATTGGCGCTCATCAGGGGGCCCAGTTCGGCTCGATCTTGCGCCGCGCAGCCTCGAGCCTGGCTGCCTTTTCTGCGTCCAGCGTCTCGATGACCTTATAGAGCACCATGTCGGTGCCCTTGCCGGTGACGCCTGAGACCAGCAATACATCCTGCTTGCTGACCTTCTTGAGGATCTTGAGTTTTTCCTTGAGATCGTCGGGCTCGATGGCGTCGACTTTGTTGAGCACCACGATTTCCGGCTTCTCGCCGAGCCTTTCGTCATAGGCAGCCAGTTCATGGCGCACGCTGGTATAGAGGTGCTTGACGTCGTCCTGCGTCCCATCGATCAGATGGATGAGCACACCGCAGCGTTCGATATGGCCCAGAAACCGGTCCCCGATGCCGATGCCTTCGCTGGCCCCTTCGATCAGGCCGGGAATATCGGCCAAAACAAAATCGCGCTCGCCAATCGACACAACACCCAGATTGGGGTGCAGCGTCGTGAACGGATAGGCGGCAATCTTGGGCTTGGCTGCCGAAACGGCGGCGAGGAAGGTCGATTTGCCCGCATTGGGCTGGCCGACAAGTCCGGCATCGGCAATCAGCTTAAGACGCAGCCAGATCCACTTTTCGACGCCGGGCATGCCCGGATTGGCGTGACGCGGCGCCTGGTTGGAGCTGGTCTTGAAATGCGCATTGCCGAAGCCGCCATTGCCGCCACTGAGCAGCACGATGCGCTGGCCGACTTCGGTCATGTCGGCGATCAGCGTTTCGTTGTCGTCCTCGAAGATCTGGGTGCCCACGGGCACACGCAGCACCGTCGGCTCGCCATTGGCCCCGGCCCGGTCCTTGCCCATGCCATGGGTGCCTGTATCCGCCTTGAAGTGCTGCTGGTAGCGATAGTCGATCAGCGTGTTGAGGCCGTCGACGCATTCGACGACAATATCGCCGCCACGTCCGCCATTGCCGCCATTGGGGCCGCCGAATTCGACGAACTTTTCGCGCAGGAACGACACGGAGCCGCCCCCGCCATCGCCGGAGCGGACAAAAACCTTGGCTTGGTCGAGAAATTTCATTTCGGTCTGGCCTTCCAGACGCTACGCGTCATGATTGTGTCGATATGCTCCACCTCGGCGCCGCGCGCAAGGCAGAGCAGGGTGGAGCGCCCGGTTTGGGTAAATCCGAGCTTGGTTTGAATGGCGAGCGATGCCGCATTGAAGTGGAAGACGCCCGAATAGACTGCAGGTGCCTGGCTGGCGGAAAAGAACCAGTCGAGGCTGGCAATGACCGCTTCGGTCATGATGCCGCGATTCCAGAACGGCTGGCCCAGCCAGTAGCCCAGCACCGGTCCCTGCGGACCGGGGTGGAAACCAACATGGCCGGCCAGCCCTTCGCCGGGGAGTTCGATGGCGAAGTTGCTGTTTTCCACCGGCAGGCCGGGCACGCGGGTGCGCAGCCAGGCCTTGGCATCGCTCAGGTGATAGGGAAACGGTACGCGCGCCAGATTGCCCGACACGGCGAAGTCGTTGAGGAAGCGGGCGATCGGCTCGGCATCACCCACCTGCGGCTGGCGCAGGATGAAACGGGGTGTACGGAGTGTGACGTTCATCTGCGCCTCCACCGCATGAGGAAGATGGGCTTGCCGCGATGGCGCTCCAATATGCCGGCCAAGCATTCGAACAGGACGAATCCGGCCTTTTCCAGCACGCGAACCGATGCGATATTGCTTTCCAGCACGCGCGCATCGACCTCGGCGAATTCGGGAGTGTCCCCCACCGCCGCCAGCAAGCCGATAGCGGCCTCGGTGACGATGCCCTTGCCCCAATGCGGTTCGCCCAGCCAGTAGCCCAGTTCAGGCAAGGGCCCGGCCGCAAGCTTGAACGAGATCACGCCCATAGGCCGGTCATCGTCGCTCGTTATCACATAGGCTTTGACGTCAGGGTTGGCCGCCGCGTTGGCGACAAACCCTTCAGCATGCGCGACCGTATAGGGGAAGGGCAGGGTGGCCGTCGTCGCGAATACATTGGCATTGTTGGCCATGGCGACCAAATCGGCTACGTCGCTCGGCTCCGGCGCGCGCAGCGTCAGCCGTTCGGTCCGAACCGTCTCGGGCAGCTGGTGCTTAAGCGTCATCGCGCACCTCGTGCCTGCCAGGCCTGTCGCGACAGGCTGGTCACCACATGCTCGACATTGTGCTGCAACGTCTGGCTGAACCGCATTTCTCGTCCCGTTGTCACAAAACCGAGCTTCTTCTGCACGGCAAGCGAGGCGACATTGTTGTGATGCGCGCTTGCCGGCACCGATTGTGCATCGGTACCAGCAAAATGCCAGTCCAGCAGGGCGGTTGCCGCCTCGGTCACATAACCCCTGTTCCAGTGCGGCCGCGCGATCCAGAAACCCAGTTCCGAGAGCAGCGACACGCAGCCGATCACGCCCTTGCCGGGCAGATCGACGATCAGCATGGACTTTTCCGGCGTCGCCGGCCGGGCCTGGCGCAACCAGTCGATGGCCATGGCCAAAGTATAGGGATAGGGCACCGGCGTCAGGAAACGGGCCACCTCATATTCGCCGACGCCAAGCGCATAGCAGGGCGCGTCGTCGAGCGTGCATTCCCGCAGGATCAGACGCTGCGTGTGGATCGGCATCATCTGTCGAACTCCAACCGCATCAGCATCATCTGCTGCCCAGCAAGATTGTTGGTGGCTTCGGTTGCCTCGCCGATTTCGGTGAAGCCGGCCTTGCGCAGCACGTTGCGCGAGCGCGCATTGTGCAGCAAAGCGCGCGACCGCAGGGCTGCGTATCCGGCGCTTCTGGTCGCAGCGACAAGCGCTATCGCCGCTTCGGTCGCGTAGCCATGGCCCCAATAGGGCTCGCCCAGCCAATAGCCAAGCTCGGGCGCCGGATCGTCGCCAAAGCTCAGGCCGACAATGCCTATGAACTCAACGCCGCCCAGCATTATGGCCAGGCAATGCTCGGTCTCGGTCGGTACGATCTCTTCGATGAAGAAGCGTGCATCGGCGTCGGTATATGGAAACGGCAACCGCGCCATCATCTCATGCACACGCCGGTTGTTGGCGAGGCGTGCGATAGCGGACGCATGCGCCATGGTCGGGGTGGTCAGCTCAAGGCGATCCGTCGTGATCGAGGCGGGGAGGCGGTCCTTGATGCTGTCCATTTTACGTGTTCCAGAATGCGAAAAGGGGAACCGGCGGACCGGTTCCCCTTGATATGTCGCATGGTGCGAACACGAGCCGGGGAACTGGTCACCGGCTGGTTCGAGAAACCTGCCGGGTTATTCGGCGGCCTCTGCCGGGGCGACGTTGACGAAAACCTGCGAGTTCGCACGGGTTCGGAACGTGACGTTGCCGTCGACGAGTGCATAGATGGTGTGGTCCTTGCCCAGACCGACGCCGGTGCCGGGGTGCCACTTGGTGCCGCGCTGGCGGATGATGATGTTGCCGGCGACGACAGCTTCGCCACCGAACTTCTTCACGCCAAGACGACGGCCAGCGGTATCACGACCGTTGCGGGATGAGCCGCCTGCTTTTTTGTGTGCCATCTCTAGAGCTCCTTATTCCTTGTCGGCCTTGGGAGCTGCCTTCTTGGCAGCCGGGGCCTTCTTCGCCGGCTTTGCAGCGGCGGTGTCTTCAGTGGTCGCGGCAGCGGCCTTGGGCTCAGCCTTGGGAGCAGCGGCCTTCTTGGGAGCTGCCTTCTTTGCCGGGGCCTTGGCCTCGGTGGCGACAGCGGGCTTGGCTTCAGTCGCGGCGGCTGCCTTGGCAGCAGCGCGAACCTTGGCAGGCTTGGTCGAAACCGCGGCTTCTGCGGGTGCGATAGCACCGGCGGCCTTGATCGTTGGCTTGGCGCCACCGGTCAGGATTTCGGTGATGCGCACGGTCGACAGCAGCTGGCGGTGGCCGTTGCGGCGACGATAGTTGTGGCGACGGTTCTTCTTGAAGATGATGACCGTCTTCTGCTTCTTGGTCTCAAGCAGTTCGGCGGCGACAAGCGCGCCTTCGATCAGCGGGGCACCGACTTCGCCGTCGATCATCAGCACCTGGTCGAAGGTGACGATCGTGCCGGCTTCGGCATCGAGCTTTTCAATCTTGAGAACGTCGTTGGCGGCAACCTTGTACTGCTTGCCACCGGTTTTGATCACGGCGAAAGTCATTGCATAACCGGGAGCGTCAAACGCCCGGTCCCATTGTGTCGCGCTCTGTGGCGCCGCAGGTGAAAGCCCAGATCCTGCGGTCTTCTTGCATGCGCCGGCGATCAAACCAGCGGGCAGCCTCGAACAGCGTTTTCAAACAAAGAAAAGCGCGCCAGCAAAGCCGGCGCGTGTTTCAGTGGCGCTTATCGGGGCAAATGCCCGTGGAGTCAAGGGTCAGGCGCCGTTCGGGTACCAGTTGCGCAGCCGGACTTCGGTATCAGCACCGACGCCGGTTTCCAGCACCGAGAGGTCGCTGTCACCATAGTGGTAGGGATAGGCGATCCTGGGCTTGAAGGTGTTGATCGCTTCCACAGCCTGCTCGGGCGTCATCGTATAGGGCAGGTTCATCGGCAGGAAGGCGACTTCGATGCCGGTCAAAGCCAGCATGTCCTCGGTCGGTTCGGTGTCGCCGGCCACATAGACGAGCTTGTCGCCCAGTGTGAGCACATAGCCATTGCCCACGCCGACCGGGTGATAGTTCATGCGGTCCTCGGTGATATTGTGCGCCGCGATTGCTTTGACGGCGATACCATTGAGGCTGTCCTCGCCGCCATTGGCGATGGCCTTGGCATTGGCCTTGAGGCCGTCGGGCAGCTTGTCGAACACTTCCTGGCTGGTGAAGATGGGTGCCGAACCGGCTATGGACTCCAGCGTGGGCAGATCGAAGTGGTCGCCATGGCCATGGGTCACCAGGATCGCCGTCGGTGCCGGCAGGCCCTCGTAGCGGGCCGCTCCGCCTACGGGGTCGACATAGATCACCTGATCGCCGAAGCCGAGCAGCAGGCTCGCATGATCGACCGGGTGAATGATGATGTCGCCATCTGATGTGGCGACCGCGTCGCCCTCCAGGGCCGCCTCCTGCGCCAGGGCGCTGCCCAGAAATCCGCCGCCCAGAAACCCACTGACCAGCGGCAATGTTGCCATGCCGGCAACCACGCTACGACGATGTACCAATCGAGTTCTCCCTTTGCGTCCAATTATGCGTTCAACGAACGCATCGCTGATGACGGAGGTTCACCACCAACGAAAATGTGACTGCTAGCGCCCCGCGCCCGTTCGACCACGGCCGCAAGAATATCGGAGCCGCGCGCGCTGCCGAAAAGGAACAGGGGAGGAACTGTCACAACTAGCGGTCACTCAATGTGCGCATATTGCCCGAGGGTGTTGCGACACATCGAATGCTATGTCATAAGCCCGCCCGTGTCGACCAGCCGGCACCCGCCAGGGTGTCCGTTTCGATCTGCGGAGAGATGGCAGAGTGGTTGAATGCACCGCACTCGAAATGCGGCATGGGGGCAACTCCATCGGGGGTTCGAATCCCTCTCTCTCCGCCATTCACTGCCTCAAGAGTTCCAGGTTCAGTAGACATCAAGTCCTGTGGGACTGGATGATGTCCTGAAGCGGCGCCATATATCGGCGAATACCGCGACACAGGCGAGACCCGCGGCAGCGAGCATCCAGACCGAGACGCGGGGGCCTGTCGCGCCCAAGGCAACCGACAGCGCAAACGGCGCAACGGCTGCTACGCCGAGACGTCCCAGACTGATCCAGCCCAGTCGCCTGCCGAACCCCGCCTTGCCGAAGAGGGCAAGCGGCAAAGTGCCCGATACGATGCTGAAAAGCCCGCTGCCGAGCCCGAAGATGACCGCGAAACCAACGGCGCCCGCGATCGAGGGGGCCGTGAGGGCAAGCACGACCAGGGCGCATGGCATCAACACGGCGGAAATCACCGCCAGCGTCGGCGCGGGCAAGTCCTTGCCGAAGGCCATGTTGACCAACCTGCTGGTAACCTGGGCCGGGCCAAACAGTGACGCGACCAGCACCCCGCTGGTGCCAAGTCCGAGCACGGCCAGCAGCGGCACGAGGTGGAAAAGCGTCGCTGCGGAGACGAAGCCGGCAAGTGAGAAGCCGATGACCACGAGGATGAAGGTGAATTTGCCCGAAGCGGAGCTTGTCAACGGCGGCGGCGTGGAGGTTTCCACCGGACGCGTGGCCGCGATCCGCGCGAAGCGGGTCAACCACAGGTGCAATGGCAGGCATCCCAGCAGATGCATGGCGGCGAAGACGAAATAGACCTGATGCCAGTCGAGCGATTGCAGCATCCAGGTCGTCAGCGGCCAGAAGAGTGTCGAGGCGAAGCCGGCGATCAGGGTCAGATAGGTGATGCTGCGCTGCGCCTGTGTTCCCGTGGTCTGGGCCAGCAGCGCGAAGGCGGTCGAGTAGAGCACAAAGGCGGATGCCAACTCGACGAGGATCAGGCCGGCAAGAAACAGAAAGGCGCTGCTCGCCAGTCCGCACACCACCAGTGATGCCGCAGCCGCGATCGAGCCGATCGACAGAACGCGCGCGGCGCCGTGCTTGTCGGCCAGTGCTCCGGCAAAGGGCGAGATGAGCCCGCCGGCCAGCAGGGCCAGCGAGATCGATCCATAGATCCATTCGACCGCAACACGGAACTCCGCCGCGATGGCAGGAGCCAGAATGCTGAAGCTGTAATAGAGCGTGCCGTAGCCGATAACCTGCGTAACGCCGAGCGCCCAGATGGCGGCGGCGTTGGAATGGGTGGTGGCAGGCATGGATTGTCAGATCGCCTTGAGGCCGACCCGCTCCTCGAGTTTGCCTGCGGCCTCTTTGCGTGCGCTGTAGCGGGACGTCAGGTACCCGGCCACGCTGCGGTTGATGCGCAGATCAGACAAGGCGTTTGCCCCCGGCGTCGATGATGACTTCGCCATCTTCCTTAGTGAAGGGGCCGATATTGGAGTTTTCGAGGATATCCAGCACGACCTCGGAGGGGCGGCAGAGGCGCGTGCCCAGGGTCGTTTCGACAAGCGGACGGTTGAGCAGGATGGGATGCATGCCGATGGCATCGAGTAGTGCGTCATCGGATACGGTGGTGTCCGCCAGCCCGAGCGACTCATAGGGCGTATCCTTCTGGCGGATCGCCTGCCGCAGGGTCAGGCCTGCTGCGGTCACCAGTGCGATAATGCGGGCGCGGTCTGGCGGCGTCTTCAGATATTCGATGACGACTGGCTCGACCCCGCTTTGCCGGATCATGGCCAGCGTGTTGCGGGAGGTGCCGCAGTCCGGGTTGTGGTAGATGGTGACGGTCATGGGGATGTGTCTTCCGGATTGATAGGGAGGTCACTGCCGGCTGGTGCCCGCAGCAGCCACGACATCAGCGCGAGCGCGACGAGGGCGCCGGCCAGTTGAGCTGCGATGAAACCCGGCAGGTCGAGCGGGCGAATGCCCGAGAAGGTGTCAGTGAACGAGCGGGCGATGGCGACCGCCGGATTGGCGAACGAGGTCGAGGCGGTGAACCAGTAGGCGGCGGTGATATAGAGGCCGACCAGCATCGGCACCGCCTTCCGCTCGAAGCGGATCCCCGCAAGGATGATGGCAACGAGACCGAAGGCAGCCACGCCTTCCGAGAACCATTGTGCCCCTCCCGTGCGGACCCTTGTGGAGGCCTGGAGCAGGGGCAGCGCAAACATGGCGTGGGCGACGACGGCACCGGCAATGCCGCCGATGACCTGCACGATGGCGTAGAGCCCGGCGTCGCGATGTGGCAGATCCCGGCGTAGAGCGAAAATCAGCGACACCGCCGGATTGAAGTGTGCTCCCGAAACCGGGCCGAGCGTGCTGATAAGCACGACGAGAATGGCCCCTGTGGCGATCGTGTTGGCCAGCAAGGCCAGCGCGGTGTCAGTGGTCAACGTTTCGGCCATGATGCCCGACCCCACCACGGTCGCAACCAGAAGAGCGGTGCCGAGGGCTTCGGCAACGAGACGGCGTGGCAGGTCACTCATCTGGAGCGGTCTTTCCAGCATTGGGAAGCGCGACGACCCAGCGACCAGTCATTCGCCGGAACGAAATCGACACCAGCATCAGGCAACGTTCGATGACTTGGTGGTGGTGCCGTCCATGGCGCCGATGCCCTCGAGTTTCGAGTTCAGGGCCATGCGGTCGATGCTGGCCAGCGGCAGGTTGGTGAACGCGCCGATGCGGTTGCGGAGATAACGCAGAGCATCTTCGAACGCCGCGCGCTGCTTGAACTCGGGGCCCTCAACGGCCGCCGGGTCTTCGATGCCCCAATGGGCGGTCATTGGCTGGCCGGGCCAGTAGGGGCAGGTCTCGCCGGCCGCGTTGTCGCAAACGGTGAAGATGAAATCCATTTGGGGCGCGCCGGGCAGGGCGAATTCGTCCCAGGCCTTGGAGCGCAGACCATCGGTGGGGATGCCGACCTTGGCGAGGGTCTCCAGCGTCATCGGATGGACGGCCCCTTTCGGCGTCGAGCCCGCCGAGAAGGCGCGGAAACGGCCCTGGCCGACGTGGTTGAGAATGGCTTCACCCAGGATCGAGCGGGCAGAATTCCCGGTGCAGAGGAACAGGACGTTGTAGATGCGGTCATCAGCAGGCACAGGCGGTCTCCTTCTGGGCTGGGGTGCATTGGGCAGCGACGGCGGCCGCGGGCGCGCAAATTTCGGGGTGGCCGGAGCAGCAGTCGCGCATCAGGAACTCGACCAGGGCGCCGAGGCCCTCGAAGTTCGCGGTGTAGATGATGGAGCGGGATTCGCGGCGCGAGGCGACGAGGCCCGCGCGCTCCAGATGTGCAAGGTGGAACGAGGCGCTGGAGGATGACGCGCCAACGGCGTCGCCGACGGCGCCGGCCGCCAATCCGGAGGGTCCGGCCTGCACCAAGACGCGCACCATGCGGAGCCGTGTCTCCTGCGACAGGGCGCCAAAGGCATCAAGGGCTTGCGGTTCGTCCAATTTCATCTCAATATCTCAATGATTATTGAAACAACGGATATCCGAACATGAACGCGCTTGCAACCACTCCCTTTCAGGAAGTTGAATCCACGCTTGCTGCCGTGCTGGCCCGGCTGGAGGGTCATGACGAGAAGGCATTGTCGATTGCCTATGATGGCCGGGTCGTACAGGCCGGCTACCATGTCACAGAGGTAAAGGCCGGATCGTTTGTGACCCTCGACTGCGGCGGCAATCCCGATGCCTGGCAGGAAACGGTGCTGCAGGTCGAAGATATCCCGGCAACGGACGACCGGCCAATGATGACGGCCGGCAAGTTCCGCAGCATTCTGGCGCAAGTGGACAGGAAGGTACGCCTTGACCACGACGCCCGGCTCACCATCGAGATCGGCCAGCCTGGCGAGGCCATGAAGGTTTTCGATATTGCGGACCTGGCCATCGCCGAGGATTCTGCGATCCTGACGCTGGGTGTTCGAGCCGCCATCTGCAAGCCGCGGCACCGTGCGCAGCAGGCTGGGGCTGCAGCCTGCTGCGCGCCATCGCTGAAGGCAGCGGGCTGCTGCTAGTCTGCCGGACTTTCGGCCCCAAGCGAGCCGGTGGCGCGCCTCGCTGATCCAAGGCGACACAGTCGGTGCAACACACTTTTGCATACGCATGCAAAAGTGTGTTGCATTCGTATGCAGGCCTGCTACGAATTGTGACGTGCGGAAGACAAAAGGCTGGCGCCGGTCGAAAGTTGAGCTTGGATCACGCCAGCCGCGGGAGCGTAACGACAACAGGGGATGGCAGGCGCATCTGGCCCAGTGAGCGCCGTTCAGCCGTCAGGAGAACTTTCATGAAGCTAATGTTGAAGACGACTGTATCGCTTGGGGTCCTGTGCCTCACCGCCGGCGCCGCCTTCGCCGACTGCGGGATCGAAGGCGCCGGTTCGGTGCGGATCCTGTCCAACGACTTCGAGGCCCTGCGCCTCGTCAACACCACTGCCGAAGAATGCGCCGCCGATGGCGTGACCGTTACGGCCAATGCGAATGCCGAGCACAAGAACCTGCAGGTTCCGGCGCTTTCGATCAACCCGGCTGAATATACCGTCGCCGTGGTCGCCAACAATTCCATCGTGCCACTGCTGAACGACGACCTGATCCGTCCGCTCGACGATCTGGTCGCCAAGTATGGTGCCAGCCTCCAACCTAACCAGCTAATCAAGATCGACGGCAAGGTGATGGCGATCGCCTTCATGGGTAATGCCCAGCACCTGTTCTACCGCAAGGACGTCCTGGACGCCGCTGGCGTTGCCGAGCCCAAGTCCTACGAAGACATCCTCGCGGCAGCCGAAGCCATCAAGGCATCGGGCGCCATGGAATATCCAGTCGCCGCTTCGGTGAAGCCAGGCTGGGATCTCGCCGCTGAATTCGTCAACGCCTATCTCGGCACCGGCGCCGACTTCTTCGCGCCCGGCTCGGCGGAGCTGGCGATCGACAATGAGAATGGGCTCAAGGTTCTCGAGACCATGCGCGCCCTCACCGCCTATATGGACCCGGACTACCTGACCTTCGATGCCAATTCCATCAAGGCCGAGTATGAAGCCGGCAACACCGCCATGATGGTCGAGTGGGGCTCGCTCGCTGGCGCCACCATCGACGAGGAAGGCGCTGCCGAAGGCGTCGTCGCCAACACCGTGCTGGCCGCTGCGCCGACCATCGGTGGCGGTTCGATCCCGGCGGTTGCGCTGTGGTGGGACGGTTTCACCATCGCCAAGAACATCTCGGACGAAGACGCCGCGGCCTCGTTCCAGGCCATGGTGCATGGCATCAGCCCGGAAATGGTCGCTGCCAATCCCGCCGTCGCCACCTGGCTGGTCGCCGGCTACGAGCCCGGCCCGGCAGCCGTTGGCGTGATCGCTACCGCCAATGGCGGTGCCCGTGCCTATCCGATGCAGCCCTATATGGGCCTGCTGCACACGGCTTTGTCGTCCGAACTGGCCGAGTTCATGGCCGGCACAGAAGACGCCGCACAGGCTCTGGCCGACGTCAAGGCTGCCTATGACACCGCTGCCAAGGAAGGCGGCTTCCTCTAGGCTTACGATCCGGATGCGGCGTGATCGCGCCGCATCCACCAGACGGCACCTCCCCTTTCGATGGGCGAGGTTGGGAGGGGGTGGCGAGAGCCCCGATTTGTGGGCCAAACCACCCCCACCCTTGATCCCTCCCCACAAGGGGGAGGGTGTCGACTGAGACATCGGCGCACCGATCTCAGTGCATACTCGCCAGCTTTGCTTCCGAGGGGGCTTCGATGCCGCATAAGACATTCTTTGCCTTCATCCTGCCCTCGCTGATTGCGATGGTGTTGTTCATCGCGCTGCCGATTGTCTCGGTGGTGGTGCAGAGTTTTCATGTCGAGCATCCGCGGGTGATGGTCGAGGTTGAGAACTGCCAGCCGTTCGGTGGCTGCACCAAGGAAATGCAGGTCAATAGCGCCGCCATGGCGCAGTTGCAGGCCGAGCAGCCGATGGGCCAGTTCAACGGCTTCGGCACCTATCTGAATCGCGGCCATCTTGCCGTCAACGAGATCGGCGCCATCCTGTCCAGCAATAGCGGCTTCGGGGATGTCGTCGCCCGCATCTACAACCTCCCCTTCTACAAGGCCCTGGCCTTCACGCTGGTGTTCTGCTTCGTGGTAACGCCGCTGGCCATGGGCCTGGGCTTTGTCATCGCGCTGGCAGTCAATGCCATCCCCAAGATGATCAAGGGACCAGTGATCTTCTTCTCTCTGCTGCCGATGATCATCACGCCGCTGGTGGGCTCGCTGATCCTCTACTGGATGATCCAGGCCAATGGCATCATCGGCGCCAGCCTGCAGAACCTGTTCAATGACCCGACCCTGTCACTGCGCGCCTCGCCGGTGCTGACGTGGGCGTCGCTGCTATTCTATGGCGTCTGGACCAATGCACCCTTCAGCTTCGTGGTGTTCTATGCGGGCCTCCAGACCGTGCCGGGCGACACGCTGGAATCGGCGATGATCGACGGCGCCTCGCGCTGGGAGCGCATCCGCTACGTCATCATCCCGCATCTGGCGCCGCTCGCGACCTTCGTGGCGCTGGTGCAGCTGATGGACAATTTCCGCGTGTTCGAGCCGATCGTCGGCTTCTCCGCCGAGGCCAATGCGACCTCGTTGAGCTGGCTGATCTTCAACGATCTCTCGGGAGATGCCCAGCTCTTCGGTTCGGCCGGCGCCACTTCGGTGCTGACCATTGCCGGCGTGATCGTCCTCCTCATGCCGGTGCTGATCCGCACCTGGCGCGAATTCAACCACAAGGTGGTGTGACATGTCCGAAGCTGTGCTGACGCAACGCCGACCGCTGCCGCTCAGGCTGCTGATCACTGTCTTTCTCGTGGTCTGGGTTGGCCTGGCCGCCTTCCCCTTCATCTGGACGGTGTGGGGATCGTTCAAGGTCGAACCGGACTTCTTCTCCCGCGAGAGTTGGTGGAACGCCATCGTCGGGACCTATACCCAGATCCAGACCGGCGCGGCCTTTACCGGCGACGGCTACTACGGCGCCTGGATAACCCGCGAATTCTGGCGCGCAGCCGGCAATACGCTCGTCGTAACCGTGTCCGTCACCGTTATCTCGCTGACACTCGGAACGCTGGGCGGCTATGCTCTGGCCCGGTCCGGCCAGCGCTACGCGTTCTGGATTTTGATTGCGGCCCTGGTGTTCCGGGCCATGCCGCATATCACGCTGGTGTCGGGCTATCTCCTGCCCTTCTTCCAGCTCAATATCTGGGGCGTGCTACCCACCTCGATCATCGTGCTGGTGGCGATCAACCAGCCCTTCACGCTGTGGATGCTGCACTCATTTTTCCTGAGCATTCCCAAGGACCTCGACGAAAGCGCCATGGTGGACGGCTGTACCCGCTTTCAGGCTTTCCGCATGGTCATCATACCAGTGATGTGGCCGGGCGTGGTGACGACGGGCCTGTTCAGTTTCCTGCTTGCCTATAACGACTTCGCGACCACCTCGATGCTGCTCAGCGCCGACAACCAGACCATGGTGCCCAAGATTTCGAGCTTCCTCGGCTCGGTGCAGGAGCAGGGCAACGTCATGTTCGCGGTGGCCGCGGTGGTCTCTGCGACCGTGCCGCTCTTCATCCTCGTGCTCTTCTTCCAACGCCAGATCGTCAGCGGGCTCACCGCCGGCGCAGTGAAAGGCTGATCCAGAAAATGGCCCAGATCCGTCTCAAGAACGTTTCCAAGCGCTGGCACAACTTCGTCGGTGTCGACAATTTCAACCTCGATATCGCCGACCAGGAATTCCTGGTCTTGCTCGGACCGTCCGGCTGCGGCAAGACCACGACCATGCGCATGATCGCCGGGCTAGAGGATATTACCGAAGGCGAAATCTGGATCGGCGACCGGCTGGTCAACAAGCTCGAGCCCAAGGACCGCGACATCTCAATGGTGTTCCAGAGCTACGGGCTCTATCCCAACATGACCGTCTACGAGAACATCCGCTTTCCACTGAAGGTGCGGAAGGTGCCGCAGGAACAGCACCATGAAAAGGTGATGGCGGCATCCAAGATGGTGGAACTCGACGACTTCCTGCAGCGTCGCCCGGCGGCCCTGTCCGGTGGACAGCGCCAGCGTGTTGCCCTGGCCCGCGCCATCGTGCGCGAGCCTAATGCCTTCCTGATGGACGAGCCGCTGTCCAACCTCGACGCAAAACTGCGCGTCTCGACCCGTGCCCAGATCAAGAACCTGCACCACACGCTCAAGCGTACGACGATCTATGTGACGCATGACCAGATCGAAGCCATGACGCTGGCTGATCGCGTCGTGGTGATGAGCAAGGGGCTGGTGCAGCAGGTCGGCACGCCAATGGAAATCTATGACCGCCCGGCCAATACCTTCGTGGCCAGCTTCATCGGCTCGCCCGCCATGAACCTCGTCCACGGCGACATCGCCGATGGCGTGTTCACGGGTGATCACATCCGCGTCGACGGCCTGTCCAGGTCCGTCAAAGGCCCGGTGACCCTGGGCTTCCGCGCCGAAGACGCCGTTCTGGCCGGCGAACAGGGCCAGATCGAAGCGCCGATCTATTCGGTGGAACTGCTCGGCGAAGCGACGATGATCTCTATGCGGGTGGCCGGAGAACTGGTGTCGATCAAGGTCGGCAAGGACTATCGCGCCGAGATCGGTGACGGCGTGAAGGTCAATATCGCACCGGCGGCCTGTCACCTCTTCGATCGCGCCAGCGGTCAGCGTATCATCGCTGCCAACTGACATGTCTGCGCAGGTATCCGCCTTGGCCATCGACCCCAATGAAGAAGAGCGCCGCGCCGCTTTCGACGCTGCAGTGGCACGCCATGGCCTTGCTCTCTCGGACGGCGAACGCGACAGCGTTTACAAGCTCGCCGACTGGCTCAGCGAGGGTGTCGGCCGGCTCGATGGCAGGGCAGGTTTTGTCGATGCAGCTACCGCGCTCGATCTGAGCTTCGTCGAGCAGGGCCGGATGCTACGCGACGGACGGTTGACTTCGGTGGCGCTCGTGCAGGCCCATCTCAATCGTATCGAGCAGCGCGATAGTGCATATCTGTCGTTCTATGTTGTCACCGGCGAGCGCGCCCTGGCCGACGCGGCTCGGGCAGACGCCGAGCTTGCCGCCGGACAGGATCGCGGTCCGCTGCATGGCATCCCTGTTGGCATCAAGGACCTGATCGACGTGGCTGGCCTGCCGTCCACGGCCGATGCGCCGGGACGTGCGGATGCAATTGCCTCCGCCGATGCGGCCGTGGTGGAGCGGCTGCGGGCCGGCGGCGCGGTGTTGATCGGCAAGCTCGCAACCTATGAATGGGGCACCGTAGGACCGGACAAGAGCGGGCTGTTTCCACCCGCCCGCAATCCCTGGAGCCTCGACCACATTACCGGCGGGTCGTCCTCCGGCAGCGCCGTTGCCATTGCCGGAGGCCTGTTGCGGACCACGCTGGGCACCGACACGGGCGGCTCGCTACGCGGCCCGGCCTTTTACTGCGGCGTTGTCGGCCTCAAGCCAACCTTCAATTCTGTGCCGACTGCGGGCGTCCTCGCCATGTCATCCAGTATGGATCACGTCGGGCCGATCAGCGCTACGGTCGCTGAGGTGGCGATAACGTTGGATGTCATCGCCGATCATTCGGCCGCCGCCTCCCGGCTGGGTCAGTCGGTGGTGGGATTGCGCATCGGCTACGCCCGCGACTGGTTTGCGAATGATCCGCAAACCATGCCTGATGTGCTCGACGCCATGGACGCTGCCATGTCGACCCTATCGCAGCTGGGCGCTGTGATCGAAGAGGTCGATCTGCCGGACTATTTCGCCATCGAGGTGGCAGCAGCGGCGATCCTGCATAAGGAAAGCTTCGATCATCACGCCGAGCAGTTGCGGCAGAATCCAAAGGCCTATGGCCGCCGCACGTTCCTGAGCCTCGCCGCAGGGGTCGCAGTGACCGACGATGAACTGGCCGCTGCTAAGCGGGCAGGGGCCACCTTCCGCACCGAGATCGACAAACTGCTGTCGCGCTGCGATGCGCTGGCTACCATCGGTGCCCTGACCACCGCACTGCCGGCTGCGCCCTTCGAGAAGGAAGCAGTGTGGACGCCGATGCGGACGATCGGCTTCAATGTCAGCGGCCATCCGGTATTGGCCCTGCCCATAGGGTTTCACCAAGGGCTGCCCATCGGCATGCAGCTGATCGGCAAGCATCATGACGAAGCGCGGATCGTGCAGATCGGCGACGCCTTCGAGCGCGCCACCGACCATTCGGTGCAGCGACCACCTCAGATCACCTGACGATTCCCGGGGGAAAACGCCCCCGACCATCGTCTCAGTTTACAAATTTGCATACGTATGCAACATGAGATCAACAAGAATACGGGAGCGGCACATGCCAGTCTGGCTCAAGCGCGGTAAGGATGTCGAGGAGCGGGCCGAGGCGGATCGGCAGGTCCGGGCGACGGTGGAAGCCATTCTGGCCGATATCGAGAAGCGCGGGGATATCGCGGTTCGCGAGCTCAGCGCCAAGTTCGACAAATGGGAACGCACAGATTTCCGCCTGAGCCAGCGCGAAATCGACGACTGCATGGCGCAGCTCACCGACCAGGACCTGACCGACATCGAATTCGCCCAGACCCAGGTGCGCAATTTCGCCCAGGCGCAGCGCGCGACCATGACCGATCTGGCGGTCGAGACGCTGCCTGGCGTCACGCTCGGTCACAAGCACGTCCCCATCAACGCCGTGGGCTGCTACGTCCCCGGTGGCAAATATCCGCTACTCGCTTCGGCCCACATGTCTGTCATTACAGCCAAGGTGGCCGGCTGCGAGCGCGTCATAACTTGCGCTCCGCCTTTTGGAGCCAAGCCGGCACCGGCTGTCGTTGCCGCACAGGCGATGGCCGGTGCCGATGAAATCTACGTCCTGGGTGGTATCCAGGCCATTGGCGCCATGGCGATCGGCACCGAATCCATTGCGCCGGTCGACATGCTGGTCGGTCCGGGCAATGCCTTCGTCGCCGAAGCCAAGCGCCAGCTCTTTGGCCGCGTCGGCATCGATCTCTTCGCCGGTCCGACCGAGACACTTGTTATCGCCGACGAAACCGTCGATGGCGAAATCTGCGCCACCGACCTGCTGGGGCAGGCCGAGCATGGTCCAACAACGCCGGCGATTCTGCTGACCACGTCGGAAAAGCTGGCGCGCGACACGATGGCAGAAATCGAGCGCCTGCTCGAAATCCTGCCCACCGGCGAGATCGCCCGCAAGAGCTGGGCCGACTATGGCGAGATCATCGTCTGCGAGGACTATGCGGAGATGCTGGTCGAGGCCGACCGCATCGCGTCCGAGCATGTGCAGGTGATGACCGACCGCGACATGTGGTTCCGCGACAATCTCACCAATTATGGGGCGCTGTTCCTCGGGCCGCGCACCAACGTCGCCTATGGCGACAAGGTGATTGGCACCAATCACACTCTCCCCACGATGAAGGCAGCGCGCTATACGGGTGGCCTGTGGGTGGGGAAGTTCATGAAAACCTGTACGTGGCAGACCGTCACGACCGACGCGGCCTCGGCCATGATCGGCGAATATGGCTCGCGCCTGAGCATGCTGGAGGGCTTTGTCGGCCATGCCGAGCAAGCCAACGTGCGTGTGCGCCGTTATGGTGGTCGCAACATCCCCTATGGTACGGGCGCCACGCCACGGACCGAGGCTGCCGAGTAACAAAATGGGCCTGCCACGCACCCCCAGCTTCCGTCTTGATGGCAAGCGCGCCCTCGTCACCGGGGGCACGCGCGGCATCGGGCTGGGTGCGGCGGTGGCTTTGGCCGAAACCGGTGCCGCGGTGACGATTGCTGCGCGGACAGCCACCGATATCGAGGCCGTGGTCAACGAGATGGCTGCTGCTGGTCTGTCAGCCGAGGGCGTGGCGCTCGACATCACCGATGTCGCGGCGGTCAAGACCTTCATTGACGATGTCGAGCCGTTCCAGGTGCTGGTCAATTCGGCGGGAACGGCGCGCCATTCGAGCTTTGGTGACATCACGCCAGCGGACTATCAGGCCGTGATGGACCTCAACCTTTCAGCCACGCTGTTCGTTTCGCAGGCGGTGGTGGCGCGGCTGCTGGGGCAGGGGCTGCCCGGGTCGATCATCCACATCTCGTCGCAGATGGGCCATGTCGGCGGACCGCGCCGCGCCGTCTATGCCGCGAGCAAGTTTGCTGTTGAAGGGCTCTCCAAGGCCATGGCTATCGAGCTGGGGCCTCATAATATCCGGGTCAATACAGTGTGCCCGACTTTCATCGAGACCGAGCTGACGGCCAAGAACCTCAGCGATCCCGATTTCCGCGGGTGGGTGCTGTCCAAGATCAAGCTTGGACGGTTGGGTCGGATCGAGGACATTATGGGGCCGATCGTGTTTTTGGCGTCCGATGCCGCTGCGCTGGTGACTGGCGCCTCTCTATTGGTGGATGGCGGATGGACATCGGAGTAAAAAAGCCGGGCGTTACCTCCAGCCAGGTCGCCGAGCATGCCGGCGTCTCGCAGTCGGCTGTCTCGCGTACCTTTACACCGGGTGCTTCGATCTCCTCCAAGACCCGTACCAAGGTGCTGGCTTCGGCCAAGGAGCTGGGCTACCGGCCCAATGCCATCGCCCGCTCGCTGATCACCAACCGCTCGCGCATTATCGCGGTAGTGATGGCGTATCTGGAAAACCTGTTCTACCCCGATGTGCTCGAGGAACTGGGCCGGGCGCTGTCGGCGGAGAATTACCACCTGCTGCTGTTCACCGGCTTCAAGGATCGCGACAGCGATCCGGTGTTCGACCAGCTCATGCAATATCGCGTCGACGGCATCATCCTGGCCTCGACCTCGCTGTCGTCGGAACTGTCGGAAGAATGCGCCACGGCCGGAATTCCGGTGGTGCTGTTCAACCGCACGACCGAGCGCGACGCCGTATCCAGCGTCACCACCCGCAACCGGGAAGGCGGCAAGCGCATCGCCGAATTCCTCGTGGCCGGCGGCCACAAGAGCTTCGGCTATATTGCGGGTCTGGAGAATTCATCGACCAATCGCGATCGCCAGCAAGGCTATATCGAAGGACTGGCCGCGGCGGGATTTGCCGATGTCATCATCGAAACCGGCAATTATTCGCGCCCTGACGCCGAAGCTGCCGCCCGCAAGATGTTGGCGCGACCCGACCGTCCCGAAGCTTTGTTTGTGGCCAACGACCATATGGCCGTCGCTGTCATGGATGTTGCGCGACACGAGTTCGGACTGAATGTGCCTGAGGACCTGTCGATCATCGGCTATGACGATGTCGGCCCGGCACGCTGGACTTCCTATGGCATCACCTCGATGAGCCAGCCGCTCAAGCGCATGGTGGAGGCCACGATCGACATCCTGATGGACCAGATCGCCAGCGGCGAGATCGAGGCCGAGCACCGCATTCTCAATGGCGACCTGATCGTGCGGACCTCGGCGCGCCTGCCCAAGACCGGGATCGTCGAACGCGACGGTCAGCAGATCTATCGGCCCAAGGAGGCGTGATGCTTGTACTTCTCGTCGCCTCTTCGACCGCATGCCAGATTGTCAACGATTCCATGCGTCTAGCGCGCGCTGCGCATACGTATGCAAAATCTATCCATCTTATCCCCGTCTTGCGAGTGAAAGGACCGACCCCATGACCAAGTGGACCCAGACCGAAATGGAAAAGCGCCTGGTGCGCTATGCCGACCTCAAGGGGTTGCGCAACGCCTTCATCGATGCGCGGACGCCCGGTTCGGACCGGAAAGAGAATTTCACCATCATCGGGCCGGGCGTGAGCGAGAATCCGGCGCAGGTGGTGCATATCCCCGAGGCGCATGGCTTCAACGTTGGCGCCGCGCGGCAGCCCTTTGGCTGCACCAATTCGCAGCACTCGCACCTGACGGCCGAGACCTTCGTGGTCCATACCGGCAAGTGGCGCTTTGTCTTCGGCGCCAACAAGGATGAGGGCTATCTCGACGTCGAGCCGGGCGATGTGGCGACCGTGCCGACCCACATGTTCCGCGGCTTCGAGAAGCGCGACGAGGGCACCGGCTTCCTCTATGTCGTGCTCGGCCACGACGATCCGGGCAAGGTGGTCTGGGCTCCATCAGTGTTCAAGATGGCCGAGGATTTCGGTCTCAAACTGCTCAAGGGCGGCAAGCTGATCGACACCACGCTGGGCGAGAAGGTGCCTGAGGGCGCCGAACTCGAGCAGCCCCCGACCGCCGAAAAGCTCAGGGAACTGGCGACGCCGCCGATGTCGGAACTGACCAAGTATGCGGTCAAGGCCGCCGATATGAAGGTCAATCCGGGCTCGGCCCTGGCCGGCGAGGGTGTCGAAGAGGCCGCTCTCATCGGCGACGTCGACGCCGCCGATGGCTTCAAGGCCGGGCCCATCGTCGGGCATTGGAACCATGGCTTTGCGCTGCGCCGCTTGAAGCTTGAGACCGGCGCGACCATTCCCGCGCATAGCCGCGCGGAACAGGAAGTGTTGTTCGTGCAATCGGGCACGCTGGAGGTCAACTGGGCCGACGGCAAGCTGATCCTTGGGGCGGGGGATACCCTTACCGTTCCGATCGGCCTGGCGCATGGCTTCCGCAACCCGGCTTCAGCTGATGCGATTGCGTTCGTGGTGCGCGGGGCGGCGGCTCCGGCAGCGCCGCAGTTCGCGACCGCACAGGCAGCGGAGTAGCCAGCTACCCACAGCACGTCACCCTCGGGCTTGACCCGAGGGCACTGCGCTGACGGAACGCGCAACAAGTACAGAGCCCTCGGGTCGAGCCCGAGGGTGACGATCCGGGGTGTGGCTGGCGTAGTGGTCCTCCCTGCAAGGAGGAACCTCAATGCCATCTATCTCACCCGAAGTCCTGACCGCTCTGCGCAAGGCTGACACCCCCACCGTCTGCAACGCCCTGGAACACGTCATGGGCGGTCGCACCGCTGAGGGTTTCACCAAGACCCCCGTCGTCTGTGCCGACCCGTCCCTGCCGCCGGTGGTGGGTTTTGCCCGCACCGCCAAGATCCGCGCATCGTCACCAGCGCAGAAGCCTGCGGCCGAGGTGCGGGCGCTGCGGATGCACTACTATGAGTATGTTGCCGGTGGCGATGGCCCCAACGTTGTGGTCATCGAGGACACCGATTACCCACATGTCATTGGCGGTTTCTGGGGCGAAATGCAGGTGGCGCAGCACAAGGGCCTGGGCATTGCGGGGACATTGACCAACGGTGTGCTGCGCGACCTGGGCATGCTCGACGAGGGCTACCAGGTGATTGCCGGGGCGGTTGGACCGAGCCACGCCTTCGTGCATGTGACCGAGCTCGATTGTCCGGTGACGGTGTTCGGGATGACAGTGCGGCCAGGGGATTTGATCCACGCCGATCGGCACGGCGCGGTCGTGATTCCGGCCGAGCATATCGAGCGCATGGCCTGGGCGATCGACGTGGTGATGCGCAAGGAAGTGCCGATACTCACTGCTGCCCGGGCGCCGGGGTTTACGGTCGAGAAGCTGAGGGCGGCTTGGGGCGAGGCGGATAATATCTCGTAGCTCGCAGTTACGCGTGGTCCCCCTCTCCCGCAAGCGGGAGAGGATTCCCGACTGCGAGAACTATGCCTGCATCCGATCCAGTCGCAGTTGGGCCGCCCGGCGATGGCCCTCAAGCCCCTCGCTCGCCGACTGCCTGGCAGCCGGTGGCGCCACCTGCTTGACGCCGTCTTCGCTCAGCCACTGATGCGTGGCGATCTTGACATAGGCGCCGACCCACAGCCCACCGGTATAGGCACCCGCCCCCATGGTGGGGAGGGTGTGGTTGGTGCCGCTGCACTTGTCGGAATAGACGACGCTGGCCAGTTCGCCGATGAAAAGGCTGCCATAGTTGCGCAGCTTTTTGGCAAAGCCCTTGGCGTCTGCCGTGTGGACCTGCAGGTGTTCGGCGGCGATGAGATCGGAATAGGCGATCATCGCGCCTTCGTCTTCGCAGACGGTGATTTCGCCGTAGTTGATCCAGGCTTCGCGTGCGGTATTGGCGGTCGAGAGGGTCTGCAGCTGCTTTTCGACTTCGACCAGGGTGGCTTCGGCCAGGGCGCGGTCTGTGGTGATCAGGCCGACGCGGGTGCGGATGTCGTGTTCGGCCTGGGCAAGAAGGTCGGTGGCGATCATTTCGGCATCGCCGGTGCTATCAGCCACGACGAAAATCTCTGACGGGCCAGCGAGTTGGTCGATACCGACCGGGCCAAACACCTGGCGCTTGGCCTCGTTGACGAAGGCATTGCCGGGGCCGACGATCTTATTGACGGATGGGACGGTCTCGGTGCCATAGGCCATGGCGGCGATGGCCTGGGCGCCGCCGATCTTGAAGATGCGATCGGCGCCGGAGAGGTGGCAGCCGGCGATCATGGCCTTGTGGGCGTTGGGTGGCAGGCAGGCGACGACCTCGTCGACACCGGCGACCTTGGCTGGGACGATGGTCATTATCGGAGCCGACAGAAGGGGATAGCGGCCACCTGGGACATAGCAGCCGACGCGCTGGATGGGAATGACGCGGTGGCCCATATGGACGCCGGGAAGGGTTTCGACCTCTAGCGGCAGGATGGTGGCGAGCTGGGCCTGGGCGAATTTGCGAACGTTTTCAATGGCAAACTCGGTGTCCTTGCGGGTCTGCGGGTCGAGCTCGGCCAAAGCCTGCTCGCGCTCGGCCTGGGTGACTTCGAAGGCCGCAATGTCGGACTTGTCGAACTTGGCCGAATATTCCCTGACCGCTGCATCGCCGTTCTTGCGGACATTGGCGATGATCTCGCTGACCAGCGCCTCGACCGGAGCATTGTCGCCGATGGAAGAGCGCTCGGGGGCCTTTACATAGGTGACGCCGGGGAAGGGTGAGGTGGTCATCGCAGGAACTCCGAATTGCGAAATGTCACCGGCATGCAGCAAGCATGCTGGAGGTCTTGATGCTCTTGGTCGGCCAAAACAGTGCTCGGTGACCAACCGATTTTGATCTTGCATACGTATTCAAATTTTGCCAGAGTTTTTTGGTGAAATCGGTCTCGGCCATTGGTCGGGGTGGGCCTCGATGGTCGAGGCGAACGGATGGCGATGAATAGAGTTATCCCCGCATCGGTTGAGTTGGAGGGTGCCGTGACGGTGCCCCTGCCGCTATTGCTGCTGCCGGGCACGGTCTGCGATATCAGGCTGTTCGAACCGATGCTGCAGCGTTTGGGCGTGCCGATCGCCACCGTGGTCGACATGAGCGGCGCGGCATCGACGCCTGATCTCGCCGCGCGCATCCTCAGGCATGCGCCGGAGCGGTTCTCGCTGCTGGGATTTTCGCTGGGCGGCATCGTGGCGCTGGAGATGATGGCGCAGGCGCCGGAGCGCATCGCGCGGCTGGCGCTGATCGATACGACGCCGCGACCCGATCCGGAGGCCAATGCGGCGACGCGCCATGCGGCCGTGGCAAAGGCGCGTGTGGACGGGATGGCGGGCTATATCGCGGACAGCTGGAGCAGGCTGGTCGCGCCTGTGAATGTCGGCAGCGCCGACCTGAAGGCGGTGATATCAGCCATGGCGGTTGATGCGGGCGCCGATCTCCTGGCCAGCCAGTCCGAGGTGGCGATCCATCGCGTCGACAGCCGGACACGGCTGGCCGCGATCAGTGTGCCGACGCTGATCCTGGCCGGCGAGGCGGAGCAGGTGTGCCCGCTTGAGGCGCATCGCGAGATGGCCGAAGCCATTCCGGGCGCCCGGTTCTTTACCATTCCAGCGGCGGGGCATTTCGCTCCGCTTGAAAATTCGGCCGCAGTGGCGCGTCATGTGCGCCAGTGGCTGGATTGGACCGATATTGATCACGCCATTCCGGCAGACGACCAAGGAGCAATCATGAGCGACAATGAGACCAACCCCAAAGCCAAGGGCGGCTCTCCGTCTCTCCGCAACTCAGAAAATGTACTGCAGGTCGAGCGCCGCGACTATCCCGACCTGGCGCCGAACGATCGCCCGCGCAGCCAGTCGCTCGATGGCTTCGATGACATCTATACCGACATCGTCGACTACATCATCCGCTGCACCCACAAGATCTGGGACGAGCGCGATATCGGGCTGATCTACACCCACTACACGCATAATTGCGTGCTCTATGGCACGACCGGCACGATCTACAATCGCGAGGATGTGGTGCGCGACACCATCCAGCGGCTGGTCTCGTTCCCCGAGCGGCGCGGCATGGGTACGCAGGTGATCTGGAACGGCAATGACCAGGACGGCTTCTACACCAGCCATCTGGTGACCGGTTCTGGCCGCCACACCCAGTATGGCCATCTCGGCCAGCCGACCTTCAAGCCCTTCGTCAGCCGGACGATTGCCGACTGCATGATCCATCGCAACAAGATCTATCGCGAGTGGGTGGTGGCCGACCAGATGGCCATCATCAAGCAGCTTGGGCTCGATCCGAACCACTTCGCAGCACGGACGGCCAAGCAGAAATTCGATGCTGGCCTCACCTCACTCGATATCGGCGAGAACCGCCGCTTCCTCGGCCAGACGCCGCCCAATGAGAAGGCCGATACGTCGCTGGCGCACAACGATGTGGAAGCCCAGACCATCGAGATGCTGCACGAGGTGTTCACCAAGCGCATGTTCGGGCGCATCGCCCAGGACTATGCGCCCAATGCGCAATATCATGGTCCGCTGATGAAGGAGCTCTATGGCGTCGCGGCCATCATCCACCAGCATCTGGGGCTGATCGGCTCGCTGCCGGATGCCAGCTACGAAGTCCAGCATGTGGCGTCCAATCCCTGCGACGAAGGCGGCACCAAGGTTGCCGTGCGCTGGATCATGGAAGGCCACCACCTCGGCTACGGCATCCTGGGCGAATTGGGCGATCCGACCGGCAAGCGCGTGCAGGTGATGGGCATGAGCCATTACCACTGGAAAGACGGCAAGATCGTCGACGAGTGGAACGTCTATGACGAGCTGAGCCTGCTGGTTCAGGTCAAGCTCGGCCAGCTCGCCGAAGCGGCATAGCATCAACCAAGAGGGCCGGTGGGTGACGACCTGCCGGCCCATTGCCACGACTAAACCCTGGACTTTGCTGTGGCGTCTGCAGCATGTTTCGCCGGCTCCTGCGTGACAGCTCGCCGGACGATTTTATTTGCCGCGCCAGGGAGACCGCCATGTCCACGATCGACCAAACCAGGCTGGAGGCAAGCCGCCACCAGGTACTGAGGGAGGCGATCGACCCCGGTCTGCCGGGCCTTTATCGCGGCAAGGTCCGGGACAATTACGACCTGCCGGATGGGCGGCGTATTCTGATCACGTCGGACCGGCTTTCGGCGTTTGACCGGGTGCTGTGCTGTGTCCCGTTCAAGGGGCAGGTGCTCAATGGCATCGCCCGCTGGGCCTTCGAGCACACCGCCGATATCTGCCCCAACCACGTGCTTGCCTATCCCGACCCCAATATCGTTGTGGGCCGACGTCTCGACATCCTGCCGGTGGAGGTGGTGGTGCGCGGCTATCTGGCGGGCACGACCAGCACGTCTATCCTGACCATGTATCGGGCCGGCCGCCGGCAGATGTATGGGCAGGTGCTGCCCGATGGCCTGGTCGACAACCAGAAGCTGGCGACGCCGATCATCACCCCGACCAGCAAGGCGACCGATGGCGCCCATGATGAGCCGCTTACGGCAAGCGAGATCGTCGAGCGGAGATTGCTCAGCCCGGCGCTATGGCAACAGGTCAGTGAAACGGCGCTGGCATTGTTCGCCCGGGGGCAGGCGCTGGCCGCCGAGCGTGGACTGATCCTCGCCGATACCAAGTATGAGTTGGGGCTCGATGCGGAGGGCAACCTGCGCCTGGCCGATGAAATCCATACGCCCGATTCCAGCCGCTACTGGCGGGCGGACACCTATCCCGAACGCCTTGCTGCCGGAAAGCGCCCTGACAGTTTCGACAAGGACGTGGTTCGCGAATGGGTCGCGGCGCGATGCGATCCGTATGGCGCCGAAGTGCCTGAAATTCCGCCCGAGCTGATCTGGAAGACGGCGTTGACCTACGTTGACGCTTATGAACGGATTACCGGGCAGAGCTTCGAGCCGCCGGCGCCCACGCCACCGGTACAGGAGCGCGTCCTGTCGGCGTTGCGGATGTTACACGCTGGTTGATGCGGCTCCATTTCCCGCAGCCGCATCACGCGGGACGCCTCGCGACAAGACCGTTTCCGGGCTAGAACAGTGGACTTAACTCGGTTTGATTGAAGGTTTTTCAGATGGCATTGCGTATTCTGTTTGTCGGCGGGACCGGCCAGATTTCCTACCCCTGCGTCGAGCGCGCCGTGGCGCAGGGCCATGCGGTCAGCGTCTATAATCGCGGCAAGCGCGGCGAGGCGCTGCCCGATGGCGTGACCTCCATCGTCGGTGAGCTGGCCGGACCGGAATATGCCGATCTGGCGCGCGCGAATTTCGATGTGGTGTGCCAGTTCATCGCCTTCACGCCCGATCAGGTGGCGCGCGATATCGAGGTGTTTGCCGGCCATTGCGGGCAGTACATCTTCATCTCCTCGGCCTCGGTCTATGAGAAGCCGGCCAGCCATTATGTGATCACCGAGAAGACGCCGGCGATCAATCCCTACTGGCCCTATAGCCAGAACAAGATCGCCTGCGAAAAGCTGCTTGAGGCCAGCCAGAACCTCAACTGGACCATCGTGCGGCCGAGCCACACCGTGCGCACCGGCCTGCCCATCATGATGGGCGATAGCGACATCATGGCCCGCCGCATGCTCGATGGCGAACCGACCATCGTGGCCGGCGACGGGCATACGCCGTGGACGCTGACGCGGTCGGTGGATTTTGCGGTGCCGTTTGTCGGCCTCTTCTGCAACGAACGGGCGCTCATGGACGCGTTCCACATCACCAATGACAAGGCCTTCATCTGGGACGATATCCAGAAGGCCATCGCGCGGCTGCTGGGTGTCGAGGCCAAGATCGTGCATGTGCCGACCGATACGCTGGTGCGCTACAATCCTGAGTGGATCGGCCCGCTGACCGGCGACAAGGGGTGGTGCGCCATCTTCGACAATTCCAAGGTCAAGAAAGTGGCAGGCGACTTCACCTGCGCCGATACGCTCGACGAGATCCTGGCCGAGCCGATTGCGCATCTCAGGCAGCGGCTTGCCGCCAATCGTCCGCCCAAGGGTGAGTTCGACGCACTGGTCGATCGTATTTGTCGCGAACAGTCGGCGCTGGGACAGGCTTAGCGTCGGCATGATCAAGCGGATAGTCGTCATTGCCGTGGTCGCCTTGGCTGGCTTGCTCGCCACGGGCCTCGTTGTCGATGGCGATCCGGCCGGGGCGCTGACGGGACACCTACAAGCCCGCAGCGCGGCAATGGCGCAATTCGACGGCGTCGCGCTGACACCAGAGCAGCAGGGTGCGGTCTATTTCGCGTTTGGCGATTTTTCGGCGCTGGGCTCTGAGGCACTGGAGGTGTCGGCATCGCCGTGGAAGCTGGCGACAGCTTTGCTGGCCTTGCGCCACGCCGGGGGGCATCTCGATGGCGTAACGCCCGATGTGGTGACGGCGATGTTCCGCAGCTATGGCTTCGTGACGCCGACACGGATCGCCAACTGGCCGGAGGATTTGACCGAGCCGGTACTGTCGGGACCGCTGGGGCAGAATATCGGCTTTGCCGGGCGGGTGTTGCCGCCGGTTGGCCTGACGATCAGCAATATTTCCTGCGCTGGATGCCATGCCAGCGTGTTCTACGGCGCCGATGGCAGGCCGGATACGTCGGCGGTGTGGCTGGGCACGCCCAATGGCTCGATCAACTTGCAGCGCTATGTGACCGAGCTCTATGCGGCCCTGCGCGACCGGCCTGAGGACGACGAATTCATCTGGGCGGCGGTGGAGAAGCTCTATCCCGATACCGACTGGCGGGAATGGCTGGCGCTTAAGACCGTGGTCCTGCCCAAGGTCGATGCGCTGGTAGCGCAGCAGGAGACGACGATCGGGCGGTTGCTGCCGTTCGAGGTCAGCACTTCGGGTGCCACTAATGGGCTTCAGGCGCTGCAGGCCCGCTTCGGCGTGATTTCCATCGACCAGATGACCGAGCGCAACGCACCGATCTCGGTGCCGGAACTGGGGGGCCGGATATGGCGGTCATCGCTCCTGGCCTCGGGCGCCTATGGCGTGCCGGGCGAGGAACCGCAGCGGGTGGTCCGGGCCGAGGACATCACCGATGCACATCTACGGGCGCTGGCGGGACTGACGGCGTTCTTCACCGTGCCGAGCATGGGAACCAGCCCGGCAACGGCGGCTGGCCATGTTGAGGATGGGGCGCATATCTTCGCCTGGCTCAAACAATACAAGCCGCAACCGTTTCCTGGGGCAATCGACGCGGCTTTGGCTGAGCGCGGCAGCGCGGTTTATGCCGATGCCTGCGCGGCCTGCCACGGGGCCTACGGCGCGGGTGTGGTTGCGCCAGAACTGGTCGAATTCCCCAATTGGCAGGGCGATGTGGGGACGGACCGGACCTATATCGAGCTGTTCGACCAGGCCACCGTCGATGTGGTCAACGGGCTGGGCTATGACGGGCTGCTGAAGGGGCGGCTGGCGCCGGACTATGTGGCGCCGCCGCTGACGGGGCTGTGGTCGAGTGCGCCCTATCTGCATAATGGCAGTGTGCCGACGCTATGGCACTTGATGCATCCGGACCAGCGGCCCGCTGCCTTCGATGTGGGCGGGCATGCGCTGGACCTGACGCGGGTCGGCGTGGCGGGCGTGATGCAGGGCGGCGTTTGGGCGACGCCGCCGGATTATGTGCCCTGGGCCGAGCCGGTGCGGATCGATACGGCGGTGCCGGGCCTCAATGCCACGGGGCATGAGCTGCCGTTTGATACGATGAGCGAGCCGGACAAGGCGGCGCTCTTGGAATATCTCAAGCTGTTATGAGCGCTTCGGCGGGCAACCGTTCGCGGCGGGGCGTTGCTGCGCCTTGCGGGACGATGCCGGTGCGCCACGCATTGATCAGGCGGTGACCGTCCGGAATGCCGTGGCGGCGCTTGAGCTGGGCTGCGGTATCTGGATCGTCGGCGAGCACGGCCATGGGCCAGGTGGAAAAGCCCAGCGTGGTGATTTCGAGCAAGCGGCGATAGAGCGCGCGACCGGTCTCTGCCGGGTTCTCGCCGTCGGGGCGGTGGAACAACAGGACGGCGGTCGCTGTCTTCGTGCGGGCGTGCTCCGAGATCAGTGAGGGCGCCAGGCCGACGCGGTCGAGGAGGCCAAACCAGGGGTCGCGCAAGACCACGCCGGCGCCCAGGGCTTCTAGCCTGGACATGCCGAGCGCGGGCGCCGACAGGCCATCGCGACCGAAGCATGGGTCGCTGGCGGAGAGGCGCATCCAGGACAACAGCTCGGCGCGATAGCTGGCATTGCGGAAGAAGCCGAGGCTGGCGTGTTCGTTGAATTCGGAGATAGCAGCCAGGCCGTCGTGGTCCACGAGGGTGATGTCGTCGCGGGTCGCGGCCCAGCCATCAAGGGACTGCGCCTGTTGGCTTGTCGCCGGTGCAAACGGGCGGCGCCAGGTGAAGCGGTTCGGGATCGCGGTATGCAGGGGATCGGTCGTGGCGCCCTCGCGGAGGCTGCCGCTGGCCTCGGCTCGATCGATGAGTGGAGCGGTTTGCCAGGTCAGCCCGCGGGCCGACAGTGCGATCACAGTGGCCTCGAGCGCGGCGCCGAGCGAGACGCGGAGGTCGCGGCCGGCGGGGTCGCCGACTTTCAGCCGACGACTTTCGTCGGCGATGAGGGTTACGTCGCCACCGGGCTCAAGGCGCCAGCGGGTGGGCTGGGTGTTGTGAACACTGGGCGCGAGGTTGGCCTCAGCGGCGAGGGCGAGCAGGTCGGGTGGGGCGAGGCGGGTCATGTGAGCGCCTTACGGAAGAGATGGGTGCGATGCAGCGGCTTGGCGCCAATGCGCTCCATCTGGCGCAGGCTGCCGTGGTTTTCGTCCCAGATCCAGGTGATGCCGAGCTTTTTGTAGCCGGCCTCGCGCATCTTCGGCAGCAGCGTGGCCAGCATGGCGCCCATGATGCCCTTGCCCTGCAGGTCGCTGCGCACCGAGAGATAGACGACCAGCGCCCGGTCGCGCCGGAGGCGGTTGACGAGGAAATGCCAGGGTGTCGTCCATGAAAAGCGCGAGCGAGTGGCGCGGATGAAGGGGTTGAGGTCGGGGATGACCAGGACGACGCCGGCTGGCTGGCCCTGATAGTGCAGGACGGAGGTGATGCGGGTGTCGATGATCCACTTCAACTCCTTGGCCTGGAAGTCGAATTCCTCCCGGGTCAAGGGCACGAACATCGGGTTGTTGGCGAAGCCGCTGTTGAGCAGGGTGCGGGCGTCGTCGAGGCGAGCGGGGATGTCCTTGCCGGTGACGGGGGCAAAGCTCCAGTCGGGTGAGGCGAGGATTTCACGCTGTGCCGGGCCCAGCATGCTGGAGGGCTGGAAGGCTTCGAGATCGGTCTCGAAGGTCTGCATCGGGAAATAGGCCTCGTAGCCGTTGGCTTCGAGCAGTTTGGCGATGTGGGGCGGGCCATAGACTTGATCGACATAGGGCACGCCATCGAAGCCGCCGGTCATGACGCCGATCTGCTGCATGGCGGTGAGGTTGAAGTTGCCGGCCAGGGTGTCGAAGCCGCGCTTGCGGGCCCAGCTTTCAGCAGCTTGCAGCAGAGCGGCGGCCGCCTCGGCGTCATCAGCGCAATCGAAATAGGCGAAGTAGGCTTTGTTGGTGCCGTGGGTCTCGTTGGAGGCGGGGTGAACATGGGCGCCAATGCGGCCCAGGATTTGGCCGTCGCGATGGGCGGTGAAGAGGGCGAAATTGTCCGAGGTCGGGAAGAGCGGGTTTTCGCCGGCTGTGTAGAAGCGGCGAAGGTCGGACTTCATCGGCGAGACGTAGGGTGTGGTGTCGCCATAGGCGGCGAAGGGGGCGGCGAAGAAGGCTTCGAAATCGCCCTCACGCAGTTCCATTGCGGGCCTCGCGGGTCGAGACGAGCATGGCCATGCGCTGGACCAGTGCCAGCTCGGTTTCGACTGCCGAATTGCGGCCCACCGAGGGGAGCGTGGTGGCAACCAGGATCAGCGGCGTATCCGAGAGCAGGATGAGGTGCGTGGCGTCATAGGTGATGAAGAGGCTGTCGAGCTGTTGCCTGACATCGTCGGCAAAGAGCGGTAGGTCGCGGCGGCTCAATACCGGTTTGCTGGCGAAGGCGGCGCGCAGGGCGGTGGCGTCGAAGTCGGAGAGTTCGTCGTCGTCGAGCAGGGTCGAGCCTTCGAGGGGCGAGGCGTCAGCCACCGAGGTCATGAAGGCGCGGACATCGGATGTGTCGGCGGCGGCGAGGGCCTTGAGCACGTCGTCGCGGCGGCCTTCGGCGAAGGCGCGCATGGCTTCGTTGAGGACCAGAGCCAGGATGCCGGTGCAGAGGGCCATGGCCGAGACCTGTACGGCAAAGCCCCAATCCATCTGCGACATGTTGGTGGCCGCGGCGCCGACGATGATGGCGAGGAGGGCCGTGACGGCGAAGGCGAAGGCGGCTTCCTGCCGGCCCGTTGTCGCGCTGGTGGGTCCGATGGCCATCCAGCAGAAGAACAGGATGGCGACGCCCGAGGCGCGGATCGGCAGGACCTGTTCGAAGATGCCGTAGTCGCTGGCGAGGAAGATCACCAGGATCGGCAAAGCGAAGCGGATGCGGGCGATGACGCGGTTTTCCTGCTGGGTCAGTCCCTCATTGCTGCCGAACAGCGCCAGAAGATAGATGGCAGCGAAGCCGGCGAGCTGGAAGGCTAGAAGGAAATACAGCGGAAAGCCCAGATTGCCGCTGAGGAAAGCAAAGAGCGAGAAGATGATGCCGCCGATCAGCGCGGCATATTTGAGGAGTTGCGGCGCATGGCGACGCTGCAGGCCCTCAATCACGACCAGAGCCGCCAGCGGTATCCAGGCGGCAAAGAGCCGGGTCAGGGTTTCGAAGATGCCCTGATGCAGATTCCAGGACAGGAGCCGCATGGCAAGCACGAGAGCGACGACGACAAGCGCATAGACGAAGCGGCTCGACAGGCCGTCCATGGTGGCGCGGGCGCGGATGACCACGATGGCGGCCAGCGTTCCGGCAAGGGCAGTGCCGGATACGACGCTATCGGCGAGAAGCGAGTGCTCGACGCTCACGTGGCGTTCACCAGCTTGGCGATTTCGCGGCGGGCGATCGGGGTGATGATGGCGGAGAGAATGCCGGGCAGGGGCCGTTCGACCTTGCCCTCATAGGGATTGAAGAACCAGCCGCGGCAGTCGGTTTTGGTCTTTTGGCCGAGGATGATGGCGATGGTTTCATAGGCCATCAGCATGCCTGTGGTGATCACCATGGGGGCGAACGACATGCGCTTGCGCTTGCCTGATGCCATTTCGCCGGCCAGGGCCATGTCGATATATTTGCGGGCCGAGGAATGGACCATCACATGCTCGATCTCGCGCATGAAGGCCTCGCCGCGCTGCTCTGATGTCAGGGCGTTCCAGGCGGTGCCAATGGTGGGGTAGCCGAGGCGTTCCTCGGGCATGGGGTCGCCGGGGCGGGTGACATAGACCGAGGGGAGCGAGGAGGCATAGGCGTCGATCATGGTTTTGCCCGCTGACCTGGCGGTGCGATAGAGCAGGAGGCTGGCGGCAAGATCGTCGGTGCCGTTGATGGTGACGGCGCTGGCGCGAATGCTGGCCTCGGCATGGTCGGGCCACTCGTCCTTGTAGACTGTTGTTTCGATCTCGGGATTGATGGTCTTGATCAGCTCGGCGGTGGCCTCGGCCTTGTGCTGGCCGACGGTATCCATGAAGGCGAAGACCTGCCGGTTCATGTTGCCGATTTCGAACGTGTCGATATCGGCCAGGATCAGCTTGCCGACGCCTGATCGGGCCAGGGCCAGCACGGCGGCGCCACCCATGCCGCCGGTGCCGCAGACGAAGACGGTGGCCTGGCGCAGCTTCTCCTGCCCCGCCGCATCGATGAAGCCCAGATTGCGGTTGGTGAATTCGGCGTAGGTGAAGCTCATGGCTTGCTCGCTCCTGGCTTCCTGGGCCGCAACCGGCCGAATTCGCGGTCGGCGTCGAGCCATTGCACCACGGGCAGGATGGCGCGCTGGACCAGCGCCATCAGTGAGGCGACGAGGACGAAGCCGAGGGCGCCCTTGGGCACCATGTCGGTGAGGTAGCGGCGGGCGGCGGCCAGGTCGAGCTTGCCGATCTGGATCACGTCGTCGCCCCTGACATAGTCCAGGTGGGTCTGGCAGAAGTCGTTGAACACCGGCTGGCGGTGCTTCTGCGCCGCTTCGAAGGTCTTCTTCAGGTTATCCGAGCCGCCGGTATAGGAGTTGGTCATGATGAAGGTCGCTTCGTCGAAGCCGGCCTCGGGGCCGACGCCGAAGACGTAGCGGTGCGACCGCATGATCTGGCGGACCAGCACCAGATGGCGGAATTTGCGCGGCGCATTGGTCTTGGGATCAGGATAGACCTCCGAGAAGGTCTCGGTGACCATGCCGACCACGGCGGGCACCTGGGTGACGTTGGAAATCCATATCGGCCGGCCCTGATTGCGGATGAACAATAGGAAGCAGGTGAGGCCGTAGAGCACCCAGCTCAGGCCCTTGCTGCGCTGTTCGGGATCGACCATGACCAGGCCCAGATGCAGCAGCTCGACCGGCCGACCGTCGAGTTCGAGCGGGATGACCGGCAGGGCGTTGAAAGCGATGGGCGCGCCGGTCTTGCTGTCGGTGACAAGCGTGATGAAGGTCGATTCCAGTCGCGACTTGTCGCCCGAGAAGATGCCATATTCGAGATCCTTGTCGGCCAGCGTGCGCGAGGCGATCTGGCGGACCTGCGCGACCAGCTTCGCCAGGGCATCGGGCGCCATCCATAGGCCCGGGCGCTCGACGATGCGCATGCGCCGGCTCTGGCCGACGGGCAGGCTGAGATCGAGAAAGCGTCGTTCCATGCTGCCTGCCGCCATTGTGGTGGTCCTGCTGATGGATAGCAGATTGCCGAGGCGGTTCAATCCGCACAAGGCAGGTCGTGGTGGGGAAGGCTAAAGCAGCGTCGTCGCCCGCGCATTGTCGAGGGCGATGATCTGTTCGACGGCCGTCGATGCGTCGGATGGCTTGTTGTGTTCGATCGCGGTCAGCAGTGCCGTATGGGCGGCGAGCGCGGTTTTCTGGTAGTCCGACGTCGTGGTATCGCCAAGCGACTTGAGCGCCAGAGCCAGCGTTAGTTCGACAATGCCGGTGACCGAGCGCAGCAGGGTGTTGCCGGAACTTTCGGCGATGGCGCGGTGGATTTCGAGGCCGCTGAGACCGTGGGCTTCGAGGTTGTCCTCGGCCAGGTCCATCTGGTGCAGCCAGTATTTCATCAGGCGGATATTGTCGGCGGTGCGGCGCTCGCAGGCCAGCTGCGCCGCGCGGGTTTCGAGCGACAGGCGGATATCGAACAGGCTCTCGTAGAAGCGCCGGTCGGGCTTGGCGTAGAAATGCCAGCTCAGCACCTGCGGATCGAAGAAGCTCCAGCGGCTGGCCGGCGAGACGCGGGTGCCCACTTTGGGGCGGGCCTCGATCATGCCCTTGGCTTCGAGCGTCTTGAGCGCTTCGCGCAGCACCGTGCGCGACACGCCGTAGCTCTCCATCATGGCGGCATCGCTGGCCAGGATAGAGCCGACCGGAAACTTGCCGGTGACGATGCCCAGGCCGATTTCGTTGATGACGAAGGTATGGAAATTCCGTGCAGCAGGTCGCCCGGATAACGAGCGAATAAGGCTGCCTGCTTCGATCATGCTACGCTTTCTCGGACTTCTCTCCGGGGGCGGAGGCGGCAAATATGATCCGCTGCAGCACGATGAACAAGAACAGCAGCACGCCGATGACGATCTTTGTCCACCAGCTCGACAGCGTACCGTCGAAGATGATGTAGGTCTGCACCAGCCCCAGCAGCATGACGCCGACAAAGGTGCCCAGCACGAAGCCATAGCCGCCGGTCAGCAGTGTACCACCGATCACCACCGCGCTGATGGCATCGAGCTCGACGCCCACCGCTGCCAGCGGATAACCCGCCGATGTGTATAGCGAAAAGACGATTCCCGACAGAGCCGCGAGTACGCTCGACAGCATGTAAATCTGTACGGTCGTGCGCCCAACCGGCACGCCCATCAGCGAGGCTGAAGTGGTATTGCCGCCCAGGGCATAGACATAGGAGCCGAAGCGGGTGCGGTGGGCCAGCAGTGCGCCGACCAGGAAGACCAACACCATCAGCATGCCGATGAAGCTCAGCCGGCCGCCACCGGGCAGGCGGATGACGAGATCGGACAGCAGGCGATAGAAGTCATGCTCGATCGGCACCGAATCCTGGGTGATGACCGAGGCGCCGCCGCGCGCCAGGAACATGCCGGCCAGAGTGACGATAAAACTGGGCACCTGGAGGTAGTGGATGGCAGCGCCCATGGCGCCGCCGAAGAGGGCCGCGACGCCCAGGGCGATAGCGAAGGCGACGAGCGGGTGAAAGCCCAGCCAGCTGACCAGAACGGCGATCAACACGCCGGTAAAGCCGATGACGGCGCCCACCGACAGGTCGATGCCACCGGAGATGATGACGAAGGTCATGCCGACGGCGGCAATGCCCAGGAAGGCATTGTCGGTGAGGAAGTTGCCCAGCACGCGGGTCGACAGCATGTTGGGAAACTGCAGGACGCTGAAGGCATAGGCGAGGATGAAGATGAGGGCGGTCGCCGCCAGTGGACGCAGGCTGCGCTTCATTTTGACGTCCCTTTGGTCGGCACCAGCTTGCGGCGGGTGAACAATTGCGCGGCAAACGGCGACTGGATCAGCAGGATGATGATGATCATCCCGGCCTTGACCACCAGGTTGAATTCGGGCCGGAAGCCGGAAACCAGGATGCCGGTATTCATGGCCTGGATGATCAGGGCGCCGACAACGGCCATCGGGATGGAGAACTTGCCGCCGAGCAGCGAGGTGCCGCCGATGACCACGGCGAGGATGGCGTCGAGTTCGAGCCAGAGCCCGGAATTGTTGGCATCGGCGCCGCGGATATCGGCCGCGACGATGACGCCGGCAATGGCGGCGCAGAAGCCGGATAGCGCATAGACCAGCATCAGCAGCATGCGGCTATGGATGCCAGCGAGAGACGCGGCGGCGCGATTGACGCCGATGGCCTGGATGAAGAGGCCCAGCGCGGTCTTGCCCACCAGCAGTGACACCAGGATCATCAGCACAAGCGCGATGACAATGGCCATGGGGAAGCCGAGGAAGGAGCCGGTGCCCAGGAAAATCAGCGCCGGGTCGTTGAAGGTGACGATATAGCCTTCGGTGATCAGCTGGGCGATGCCGCGACCGGCCACCATCAGCACCAAAGTGGCGATGATGGGCTGGATATCGAGCACGGCGACGAGGAAGCCATTCCACAGGCCGCAGACAAGACCAACCGAGAGCGCGGCGATGACGGCGATCGGCGTCGGATAGCCGGCCACGACCATGGTGGCCGCGACGGCGCCGCACACCGCCATGATGGCGCCGACGGAGAGGTCGACGCCCTTGGTGGCGATGACCCCGGTCATGCCGATGGCGAGGATCGCCACTGGCGCGCCGCGATTGAGCACGTCGATCAGGCTGCCGAACAGGCGCCCGTCCTGCCAGGTGATGCGGAAGAAGTTGGGAAACAGCAGCCAGTTGATGAGCAGCACGCCGGCCAAAGCCAGCAATTGCGGATTGGCCAGGCGTTCGAGATGCAGGCGTTTCATGCCACGGCCTCGTCGGGGTTATTGGCGATGGCCTGCACGATCACGCCGGGATTGATGTTCTTGCCGCGCAGTTCGGCGACCATTTCGCGATCGCGCATGACGACGATGCGCGAGCTATAGGCGACGACTTCGTCGAGCTCGGATGAGATGACCACCATGGCCATGCCGTCGTCGCGCAGCCGGTTGATGGTGCGGACGATTTCGGCATGGGCGCCGACATCGATGCCACGGGTGGGCTCGTCGAGAATGAGGAAGGCCGGATCGGTGGCGAGCCAGCGGGAGAGGATGACCTTCTGCTGGTTGCCGCCGGACAGGAGCTTGATGGGCATGTCGAGCGAGGCGGCGCGGATGTCCATGCTTTCGCTGAACTTGCCGGCGATTTCGAGCTGTTCGTCGCGATTGAGAGCGCGGAACCAGCCGAGTTTGCCCTGCAAAGCGATGATGATGTTTTCGCGCACGCTGAGGTCGCCGAGAATGCCCTCGGCCTTGCGGTCCTCCGGGCAGAAGCCGAAGCCGTGCTTGATGGCGTCGGTGCTCTTGCGGATGGCGGTGGGTTTGCCGTTGACGGTGACGCTGCCCTGATCGGCCGCATCGGCGCCGAACATCAGCCGCGCCATCTCGGTGCGGCCCGAGCCGAGCAGGCCGGCGACGCCGATGACCTCGCCCTTGTGGATGGTGAGATCGAAGGGCAGCACGCTGCGCTTGCGGCCATAGCCCTTGAACTCGAGCAGTACCTCGTCGAGCGTGGCGTCGGGCTCGACGTCGGTGGCGCCGGAAAAGGCAATGTCCTTGCCCAGCATCAGGCGGACGACATCGGTGCGGGTGACGCCGTCGAGCTGGCGGGTTTCGATCAGCTTGCCATTGCGCAAGACGGTGACGCGATCGGCGATGGCGAAGACCTGATCGAGGAAATGGGTGATGAAGATAATGGCGAGGCCCTTGGCCTTGAGGCCGCGGATCACCTCGAACAGGCGCTCGACTTCGTTGCGGTCGAGGCTGGCGGTGGGTTCGTCGAGGATCAGCACCTTGCCGGAGAGCTGGACGGCGCGGGCGATGGCGACGATCTGCTGCACGGCGACCGAGTGGCTGCCCAACTCGCTCGATGGATCGATAGTGAGATCGTAATTGGCCAGGATGGTGCGGGCGTCGGCTTCCATCTTGCGGAAGTTGACGAGGCCGAAGCGGCGCGGCTGGTGGCCGAGGAATAGGTTTTCGGCGACCGAGCGGTTGGGCAGGAGGTTGACCTCCTGATAGACCGTGCCGATGCCGAAGGTCTGGGCATGCAGCGGGTTGTCGAGCGACACCTGCGCATTGTCCACATAGACGCCGCCGCCATCGGGCTGGTAGGCGCCGGTCAGGATCTTGATAAGGGTGGATTTGCCGGCGCCGTTTTCGCCGAGAAGCGCGTGGACCTCGCCGGGTTTGAGGCCGAAATCGACGTTGTCGAGCGCGACATGATTGCCGAAAATCTTGATGACGCCGCGTGCTTCGAGCACGTAGTTGCTATCCGCCATGCGCCGCTCCCCCTGGTGACCACCGAGCGATCAGTCGACCCCCTCCCGCGATGGGGAGAGATCGAGGAAGGGGATGCGGGAGCCCCGATATTGTGGCTCTCAACACCCCCTCCCAACCTCCCCCATCAAGGGGGAGGTGCCGTCCGGTGGCAAGTGATAATCCGAGCTTAGTAGCCCAGGCCCTTGCGGCGGTCATACTCGCCCTGCGGATCGTCGGCAGGGGTGTAGAGCTTGGACTCGGTGATGATGAACTTTTCCGGTTCCGTGCCGTCGGCGAGGAAAGCCGAGAGAGCGGCGAGGGCCGGGCCGGCCATATCGGGGGTCAGTTCAACGGTGGCATTGGCTTCGCCGGCAGCCATGGCGGCAAAGATGTCGGGGACGGCGTCGATCGAGACGACCTTGATGTCGGTGCCGGGCTTGAGGCCAGCATCCTTGATGGCCTGGATGGCGCCAACGGCCATGTCGTCGTTATGGGCATAGACCGCGCAGATGTCGGCGCCATTGTTGGACGACTTGATGAAGGCTTCCATGACTTCCTTGCCCTTGGCGCGGGTGAAGTCACCGGTCTGGCTCTGGGCGATCACGATATTGGCGTGGCCGGCAATCGCTTCTTCGAAGCCCTGCTTGCGGTTGATGGCCGGGGTGGAGCCGACGGTGCCCTGGAGTTCGACGACCTTGCAGTCGGCATCGCCGACTTCGGCAACCAGCCATTCACCGGCAACGCGACCTTCGAGAACCTGGTCGGAGGCGACGGAGGTGAGGTACAGGTCTTCAGGTGCATCGACGCCGCGATCGAGCAGGATGACCGGGATTTCGGCTTCCTTGGCTTCGGTCAGCACGTCTTCCCAGCCGGTGGCGACCACGGGGGCAACCAGGATGGCGTCGACGCCCTGGGCGATGAAGCCACGCAGGGCCTTGATCTGGTTTTCCTGCTTCTGCTGCGCATCGGCAAACTTGAGGTCGATGCCCAGGGCTTCGGCCTGCTGCTTGGTGACCGAGGTCTCGGCAGCGCGCCAGCCGGACTCAGAACCGATCTGGCTGAAGCCAATGACCAGACCGCTCAGGTTTTCCTGGGCGAAGGAAACAGAAGTCAAAGCGGTAGTGAGGCTCGCCGCGATGGCGAGCGTGGTGATGAATTTCACGATGTCCTCCCAATGGACGCCACGGCGTGTTCACCTGCGGCGATGAGAGGACGCTATATAAAGTACTATTATATGTAAATAGGGATTCTCACGAGGTGGTGAGGAGGCCTTCGCCGTCCATTTTGTCCCTCGCGTCATTCCCGCGAAAGCGGGAATCCACTCTTTCTCGCACGCGGAACCGAGAATGGATTCCCGCCTTCGCGGGAATGACGTCGTGGGTGTGTCGGTATGAAGCAAGCGGCCCTCGAACCTAATTCAAGAACACCGTGACGGTGTCGCCACGCCCCTCTGCGTCGACCACCGACAGGGTCACAAAGCCCGGCCCGTCTGGGTTCCAGCTGTCCTGGCGGGCGAAATTGGGGCGACCGAAGGGGGCGCCGTTGGCGAAGAAGGTGAAGGGCGGGACGCCGTTGCGGACCTTGACCATGAGCGGGGAACTGTCGCCGGACGCCAGACCGAGATCGACATCGACGCCATCGCCGGGGAAGGCGATTTCGGGCGCCGGGTCGCGCGACACGCGGTCGTCGTCGGGGTGGCGGAAGCGGCGGAGAGGGGTCGGCAACTCGGTATTGGAGGCGACCAACACGCCCGGTGGCGCCTTGGGCAAGGGCGTGCGGCGATCGCCGAGGCGGTCGAAGGCCTCGAACAGGATCGGCGCGGCGCCGATAATGCCGGAGAGACCGGGGACCGGTGCGCCATCAGGGCGGCCGACCCAGACGCCGACCACGGTCTTGCCATCAAAGCCGATGGCCCAGGCGTCGCGATAGCCATAGGACGTGCCGGTCTTGTAGGCGATGCGGCCGGGGGTGCCGTTGAGCGGCGGTGGGACGTCCGCGAGGATATCGGCGACGTACCAGGCCGAAATGGGATCGAGCACCGGGGCTTCGATGGCCGGTGGCAGCGCTGGCGTGATGCCATCGCGCAAAGTCACCGGCACGCCGCCATGGGCGATGGCGGCATAGACCGAGACGAGATCGCGCAAAGTGATGCCGACGCCGCCGAGGCCGACGGCGAGGCTGGGCGCCGTGTCGACCGGCAGGCGTGGATCGGCATGGGCGCGGCGCAGGCGCGAAACGAGGCGGGCGGGACCGACCGCGTCGAGTACCACCACGGCGGGGATGTTGAGCGACTCGGTCAGCGCATCGTGGATGGTCACCGTGCCGCGGCTGAAGCCGTCGAAGTTGACCGGAACGTAACCGCCAAAGGCGGTGGGGCGATCCTCGATCAGGCTTTGCGGATGGGCGAGGCCCAGCTCGAAGCCGAGGCCGTAGATGAGAGGTTTCAGCGTCGATCCGGGCGAGCGGATGGCCGTGGTCATGTCGACATAGCCGTTGCTCTGGCTAGCAAAGAGCCCGGCCGAGCCGACCGAGGCGAGGATTTCGCCGGTCTCGATATCGGCGGCGACGATGGCTACAGAGACCTTGGGATCAATCAGCCGTGCCCGCGCGGCGCCGAGGCGTTCGAGCGCGTCCTGCAGGCGTTTGTCCAGCGTCAGCGCCACGGTGCGCGCCTCGGGCTGGGCCTTCACCGCCTCCTCGGCCATGTGGGCGGCCAGCATGGGGAATTCGCGGCGGGCCGTGGGCACGGGTTCGAGCTTGGCGGCGATGGCCTCTTCCGCGTCGAGGGCGCCGAGGGCGACGAGGCGGTCGAGCACCATGTCGCGGCTGGCGCGGGCGGCGACCGGGTCGCGGTCGGGACGGCGGGCTTCGGGGGATTGCGGCAGGGCCACTAGCAAGGCGGCTTCCGCAGTGGTCAGCCGGTTCGGCTCCTTGCCGAAATAGGCCAGCGTCGCGGCGCGGATGCCCTCGATATTGCCGCCGTAGGGGGCGAGCGTCAGGTAGAGATCGAGGATGTCGTCCTTGTCGAGGTCGCGCTCCAGCTCGGTGGCATGCACCATCTGGCGGAACTTGCCCCAGCCATTGCGGGTGGGTTCGCCCTCGATCAGGCGGGCGACCTGCATCGTCAGGGTCGAGCCGCCGGACACGACGTGTCCACCGGCCATGATGAACTGGCTGGCGGCGCGCGCCATAGAGCTCCAGGCAATGCCGTCATGGGTGGCAAAGCCGCGATCCTCATAGGCGATCAGCATCTTGATGAAGCGCGGATCGACCGCTGTGCGGTTGACCGGCAGGCGCCAGCGACCGTCAGCGGTGGTGAAGGGGCGCAGCAGCAGTCCGTTGCGATCGGTGACGGAGGCCGAAACCGGCAGCCCGGCCGGAACCGGCGTGGGCGGCAGGGTGGCCTGCGCGTCGATGACCATGGAATTGAGCTGGATGGCGCCGGCGCAGGCGAGGGCGAAGAGCGAGAAGCCGGTGAGGGTGAGCCAGCGGAGCCATTGTCTTGGCGCGGTGCCGTCTTCACCTCTCCCTTTGGGGGAGAGGTCGCCCCGCAGGAGCGGGTGAGGGGGCCTTGCTTCGGTGCTCAAGAGAAGGCCCCCTCACCCGGCTCGCAAGAGCGATCCGACCTCTCCCCCAAAGGGAGAGGTGAAGAGAGGACGACCAATCCATCAGTCGTCAGCCTCGGGCATGACCCGAGGCTTCTGCACTTGCCGATGGCGCCGCAAGTGTAGGGCCCTCGGGTCAAGCCCGAGGGTGACGGCCGGTGGGTGGTGGAAGCGCTTTGCAAGGTTCGCAGTCGTCTCCCTCCCCCTTGTGGGGAGGGATCAAGGGTGGGGGTGGGTTGGCCGCGATATCGGGGCTCCCATCCCCCCTTCCGAGCGCCGCTAGGCGCTGCGCGCCAAGCTTTGCTTGCCCTCCCCACAAGGGGGAGGGTGGGGTTCGGTTGGGAGGAGAGCAAGTGCCCTCCACCCTGATGCTTGAGATGCCCGTTCATGGTCCGGTCGACGTAACCTCGATGGACGCCGCGCCCAGGTTCGCCCGGTATTCGGGGCGATACATGTCTTCCACTGTCGTGCCAGGCAGCACGAAGGTGCCTGGCGAGACGGCGCGGACGATGTAGGCCGTGGTGAACGAGCCGGTGTCCGAATAGTAGCGGAAGGCGGCGACGAACTGGTCTGTGCGGGACTCGATATGGGCTGCCCCATCGAGCTGGACCCAGCTGAAGTCCGAGGCGCCGTCGCCGGCCGACAGGTTCGGATTTTCGATTTCGAACCCGGCGGGCAGCGGATCGGCCACCACATACTGGCCGGAGCCGAGAGCATGCGGCCGCACGGTCACCACCACCACCAGCCGCTCGTTCTGGGCAATCGGATCGACCGTTGGATCAACCTGGGTGCCGTCGGGCAGATAGTAGTCGCGGTAGAGCGAGAAGCCGTTGCTCGATTCAGCCGGGGCCTCCGACGGATAGCCGGATACGGTCACCTTGGCCTCGGTGGCCGCGGTGCCGTTATTGCCGATCTCGACCGGGACAAAGGCCTGTTGCTCGTAGCTGCGATAGACCTGGCCGGTCAGGGCCTCGCCATCGAGCGTGATCGAGCCATCGGTCGAGGACGCACCCACCGCGGCCGCGGCGAGCAGCGTCCAGCTGTCCTCCTGGGTCGAGGTGTAGCGGGTGCGGTCTCGCAGCTTGCTGAGGTCGTTGGCCAAAGCCGTCAGGTCTACGCCCTCGGGCTTGAACTCGGCCGCCAGAGCCAGCACGCCGGCGGTATCGCGCAGGCGGCTGCCATAGTCGCCGCGATAGCGACGGCTGTCGTCCTTGGCGGCGAGGGCTTCGACCGCCGCCTGGAAGGCGGAGGCGGCGCGGGTGCTGTCGCCGTAAAGGGCAAGAGCGGCGCCGAGCTGGGCCTTTGCAAGCGGCGAACCAAAGTTCGGCAGGCGGGCTTCGTGGTAGTAGCGCAGGTCGCCCATGGCGGCACGACCGGCACGCGCCAGATCGTAGAGCGCATAGGCGATGTCTTCGCCGCCATTGTCGAAGTCGGTAGCGTAGCTGAGCTGGTTGGCCAGGTTGTCCAGCGCCATGCTCATGGCCAGTTCCGGCACGTCGTAGCCTGCCGCCTTGGCGCGCAGCAGGAAGTCGGTGACGAAGCCGTCGAGCCAGAAATCGCCGCCATCGAAGGGGCTCCAGAGGCCGAAGCCGCCGCCGGAGGTCTGCTTGGCCAGAAGGTTGGCGATGGCATCCTTGACGGTCTGGCTCAGCTCTTCGTCACCTGCGGTGCCGATCAGCTTGGCCACGTCGTTGAGGTAGAGCAGCGGCAGTGCACGGCTCGAAACCTGCTCGGCGCAACCATAGGGGTAGCGGTCGAGCGAGAGCAGGAGGCCCGGCACGTCGAAGCGGGCAAGCGGCCCAATCGCCAGCGTCATCTGGCCGGTATTGGCCATGAAGCTGTCGAAGAAGTCGGTGCCGACCGTGACGGTGGCGCCGGCTTCGATCGGGATGATCTTGCTCGTCGTCACCGGCGCGCTGACCGGGCGAACACCCAGCAGCAGTTCCTTGGTCTGCGTCGTTCCATCGGGCGAGGTGATGGTCAGCACGATCGGCCAATCGCCGATCTGCATGCCGTTGAGCCTGAGGTTGAGCGATGTTCGATCGCCTTCGCCGAGCTCCACATCGGTGTTTTCGGCAGGGGTGGCGATGCCTTCGCCGGTCGAGAGGGCAACGCCATAGGTGCCGGCGGCGCCGTCGACATTGTTGATCTCGACCAGCAGGCGCGACTCGTCGCCGACACGGAGGAACCGCGGCGGGCTGAGGGTCACGACGACTGGGTCACGGACGATCACGTCGGCCGAGGCGTGGCCCACGGCCGTATCGGTCCAGGCCATGGCCATGACCCGCACGGTGCCCGAGAAGTCGGGCATGTCGAAGGTCACGGTGGCCTTGCCATCGGCATCGACCTTGACGATGCCGGAATGGAGCGCCACCAGCACCGAAGTGGGCGGAGGCGTGCCGAGGCGAGACGAACCGCCGTCGCCACCGGAGCGCAGCACGCCGGCGGCGCCCTGGGTCGGGTCGATCAGCGAGCCATAGAGATCGCGCACTTCCATGCCGAGCTGGCGCTGGCCGAAATACCAGCCATCGGGATCCGGCACCTTGAAGTTGGTGAGGTTGAGAATGCCCAGGTCCACGGCCGCCACGGCGACATAGGCGGTCTGGCCGGCGGCCAGGTTGCCCAGCTCGATCGTGGTGGTGAAGCTCTGCCGTGGCAGCGTGACTTCGGGAGTGGTCATGGTGACGTCGAGCTTGCGGTCGCCCGGCTCGACATCGGCGAAGGCCAGACCCAGAGCACGCGAGGGCATGCGCTTTTCGTCGATGTCGGATGGACGATAGAGAATCGCCGTCACATAGGCGCCGGGGCCCCATTCCTCGGTCACCTCAAGCGGCACGGTGGTGCCACCTTCGGGAACCTCGACCGCCTGCATAGCGATGACGCGGTTGTCGACGACCATGACGAGAGCCGTACCGGCAAACTGCGGATCGAGCTTGAGCTGGGCAGTTTCGCCGACCTTGTAGGCGGGCTTGTCGAGGGCGACCTGCAGCGTGTCGGGCGTGTCCGAACCGGCATCGGCATAGTAATAGCCAGCATAGAATTCGTAGCTCGACGAGGTCGCGCCTTCGCCCGTGGTTTCGACTTCGATCTGGTAGAGGCCCCAATCGACATTGCCGCCCACCGTCACCGAGCCGCCATCGGGCGTATCGGCGGTGCCGGTCGCGACCTGGCGGGTGGTGGTGATGCCTTCCCACTGCCAGGTGGAGCCGTTGCGGTACCACTGGTAGTTGGTCTCGACGCGCGACAGCGTCCAGGTGAGGCCAGTTTTCGCGACGGCTTCGCCATCAGGCGACACGACGACGATGTCGAACTGCGCCTCGCTGCCTTCCTCGATGCCCGAGGCATCGGTGAAAGCCGGCTTGATGCCGATATGGTCGCCGGTTGCCTTGACCGGGCGGGTGATGCTGCGTTCGAGGGTGCGGCCATTGGTGTCGACCAGGCGCAGCAGCACCTGGGCTTCCAGCGGACGCGTCGTCACCTGGCCCTCGGGCAGGGTGACTTCGGCCACGGCATTGCCGGCTTCGTCGGTGATGCCAACAGTGCCAAGCGGCTCGCGGGTGGTTTCGATGGTGTCGTCGAGACGACCGAAGGTATAGCCGGGGAAGGCGTCGAGCGTGGTGCGCGGACGGAGGATCGCGTCGGCCTCGATCGAGAGGTCGGGTGCGGTGGCGCCGTAGAGATACTTGGCGGCGACGTCGATCGCGTTGATCTCACCTGAGATGAACGGACCTTCGGCGGCGCTGATCTCGAAGGCCAGGCGCTCAGGCTCGAAATCTTCGACCAGGAAGCTTGTTGAGGACAAAGCTTCGGCGTTGGGATCGGAATAGAGGCGCAGGGTCCAGGAGCCGCGCATGGCTTCGCTGACCATGGGCAAAGCGGTGAAGTAACCGCCGGCGCCCTGGTCGTTCAGCACTTGCGTATCGGCGACGACGCCATCGGGGCGCTCGACTTCGAGCGTCAGCGGCAGGCCGGCGACGGCCTGGGCGCGTTCGTCACGCAAGAGGGCCGTGAGATAGACCGTTTCGCCGGGGCGATAGACGCCGCGTTCGGTGGTGGCGAAGACGTCGAGCGGACCCGGCGACGGGCGGCCTTCGACGCCGCGATCGGTTAGGTCGAATGCGGGCTTGGAAAGATCGAGGAAGGCGTAATCGCCATCCGTGGTTTCGGCGACCAGCAGCTGCGGAGCCTTGCCGTTCTCGCCGCGGGCGAGGCCCGGGGCAAATACAGCCTGGCCGTCGGCATCGGTGGTGGCTTCGCCGAGCACTTCGTTGTTGACCGCGACGAGGCGCACCGTGGCGCCGACCACGGGCTGGGCATCAGTCAGGCCGCGGACAAAGGCATGGACGCCATCGTCGCCGGCAATGGTGGTGAGGCCGAGATCGGTGACGATGAACCACTGCGTGGCGATATCGTCCCAATATTCGTCGCCCTGCGCGCCCTTGACCTTGGCGGTCACGACATAGGCGCCGGCGGGGATATCGCCGAGCGCTTCGGTCACCGGGATGGCCGTGGTGGTGAGGGCATTGGGGTCGCCCTGGGCCAGGTCGACCTCGCCCTTGAACACCTCTTCGCCATAGCGATAGGCGATGTCCTCGGCGGAATATTCGGTGAGGCTGCCCTGGAACACGCCGTCACGCACGGCGGTGGCGATGGAGCGGTCGCCGATGCGGTAGATCATGACTTCGGCGGTTTCGGCATTGACCGAGGTGATCGGCAGCCCGCCGCCGAGGCCGGCTGGCATCACATAGGCATTGTTGGCAAAGCCGACGAAGGGCGAGCGATCGGGGATATAGACGCTGAGGTCGATGTCCTTGGCCAGCACTTCGCCATCCGAAGACGGCAGGCCGGCGCGGAACTTGATGTCATAGCGGCTGCCATGCAGCACGCCTTCGATACAGATCTGCTCCTGCTCGGTTTCGACCGATAGCTGTGGCGCACCAGCGATCACGACATAGGCGGAGAGATCGGTGCTGCCGAGCGGGTTGGAGAACACGGCGCAGATGCGCGGCGAGGCGGCTTCGGCATCGACTTCGTGGCTGGTGACGCGGAAGCCGTTCTGGGCGACGACGTCCGCAAGGTGCGCTTCGACGCCCTCATTGGGCGCGAGCTTCACGCTCAGGCGGTAGGTGGCGATCACCTCGCGCCACATGTCGCGATATTCCATGCCGGCAGCCAAAGCGGCGAGCGAGGCAGCGCGGTCTTCCTTTGATGTCGAGCGCAGGAAGGCGTTCATGGCGGCGGAAGTGGCGGCGAAGGCCAGGTCAGAGCTGTTGTCGCCCTCGGACTTGCCCTTGACTGCTTCGGCGCGGGCGAGGCTGGCCTGGGCCAGGGCCTGCCAGACATTGCGGTCATTGGCATTGATCGCCAGTGCCTGGCGGTAGGCGACGATGGCGGCAGCGTCATTGTCGGCAGCCAGCGCCTCATCGCCCGACGCCACGAGATCGGCATAGACCGCCTTGGGGGCTGGTGCGTCTGATGTCGGCAGTTCGGCGGCGAGGCGCTTGGCGGAGTCGATGATGCCCTGGGCAGGGAAGGGGATTTCTGCCTGGCGGACGGCTTCGGTCACGGCCGGCGATGGGGCGCGGCTGACGCGGCCCGAGGTCGCGCCGTCGAACACGGTCTCTTCGCCCGCCGTGCCCTTGAGGAAGCACCAGCCGGCCTCTTCGTTGAAGGTGAAGGCGCGGCAGATATTGTCGGCGGAGCAGGCAGCGCTGCAGGCGTCGAGGTCCGTGTCCTTGATGGTCGAGTAATCGAAACCCGGCAGGTCGGTGTTTTCGAGCAGGGTTATCCGCGAGGCATCCTGCGCCTGTGGTGACGCTATGGATAGCGCCAGCATCGCAGCTGCAACCAAACCCCGGATCGACGCAAAACGGTGCAGCATGCTGCCCTCCCAAGCCTCATTGGGCGGCATATGGATGGCAAGGCAGACGAGAAAGCAAGAGCGTCGCGACGGCGAATATTTTGGCCGGACTACAACTGTTCAGCTATCGTTAAGAAAAGCCCCAAGTCTCTGGTGCCACTGCCCGAATTTCGCCAGAATTGGACGAAGGGCTTACTTTGCCGCCGTGATGGGTGCAGGTAGCACGATGCTGCTGAGCCGATCGATATGGGTGCGGATATGGGCGGCTTCCGACGGTGTCGAGGCCAGTGCTATGGCGCGGTTGAATGCTTCGCGGGCCTGGGGCGCGTCACCCAGCTGCATCAGCAAGCCGCCACGGACGCCGTGGAAAAAGAAATAGCCGTCGAGCTTGTCGGCCAGCGGCGCGATCAGGGCGAGCGCGGCTGCCGGCCCTCGCGACTTGCTCACGGCGACGGCGCGGTTGAGCGTCACGACGGGGGAGGGCTGCAGCACTTCGAGCGTTTGGTAAAGCCGGTCGATGCTGGCCCAATCGGTATCAGCGGCGGTCCGGGCGCGGGCATGCTGGGCGGCGATGGCGGCCTGTACCTGATAGGTGCCAGGCTCCTGATGGCGCAGGGCCTTTTCAACCAGCGCCCGGCCCTCGGATATCATGGCGGCACTCCACAGGCTGCGGTCCTGATCCTCCAGCAACACGATCGCCCCCTGCGCATCGGTGCGCGCGGCCTTGCGGGCATGCTGCAACAGCATCAGCGCGCAGAGGCCCATGATCTCGGGCTCTGTGGGGAACAGGCGCAGCAGCAGCCGGCTGAGGCGGATGGCTTCGTCGCAGAGCTGGGCCGCCGCCGGATCGGCATGACCGCGTGAATAGCCCTCGTTGAAGACGAGGTAGAGCATCACGGCGACGGTGCCCAACCGCTCCAGCCGGGCACGCGCATCGGGTGGGTCGAACGGCATGGGATGGGCGGCGATGCGGGCTTTGGCGCGGGTCAGCCGCTGTTCCATGGCCACTTCGCTGACCAGAAACGCCCGCGCCACCTGCTTGAGCGGCACGCCGGCCACCACGCGCAGAGCCAGGGCGATCTGCTGATTGGCCGGCAGGTCCGGGTGGCAGCACACGAAGAGCAGCCGCAGGATGTCGTCGCGATAGTGCTCGCCATCGAGCCGCTCGGCCATATCGGCTTCGGCGTCCTCGCGATCGGACAGCACCTCCTCTGATGGCAAGGCGACCTGGCGGCGGGTCTTGCGCAGCCCGTCGACGCCCGAATTGCGGCCGACAAAGATCAGCCAGGCCACGGTGTCGCGCGGCGGGCCCTTGTCGGGCCAGGTCCTGATGGCGCGGAGGCACGCCTCCTGGAATGCCTCCTCGGCGATGTCGAGATTGCGGAAATAGCGCAGCAGGGCGCTCAACGCCTGGGGCCGGGCCGCCGTGAGGGCCGCTGCTATCCAGGCGTTGTCGACCATCAGCCAATCTCGCTGGGATGGAAAACGCCAACCGGCCGGATCTCGTAGCCGCCCAGTCCCGGATTGGCCACGGCTAAATCCTTGGCGAAGGCGATAGCCTCGTCCAGCGAGTCGCAATCGACCATGTAGAAGCCGAGAAACTGCTCCTTGGTCTCAGCAAACGGGCCGTCAATGATGAGGGCTTCGCCGCTCGCCTTGCGCAATGTGGTGGCCGAGGTGGTGGGCAGCAGCCGTGCCACCGGGCCCAGCTTGCCCTTGGCCTTCATGCCCTCTTCGACCTTGGCGAGGCGCGCCATGACGGCGTCATCCTCCTCCTGGGACCAGGCGGTGACGGCATTTTCATCGTTGTAGCAGAGGACGGCATACAGCATTTCAGAACCCTCGTCGGAAACATGACGAGCGACTATGCCCAATTCAGACAGCGGGTGAAGGGTTTTCTGCCGATCGTGGCACGCCCTCGTGGTTCGAGGCGCTGAAGAAGCGCACCTCACCATGAGGGCTGTTGTTAGCTCGGAGTATCAGTAGTCCTCATGGTGAGGTGCGAGCTCTTCGCGAGCCTCGAACCACGAGAGCGTGGCACTAGACCTTCGGCGGCGCGTTCCGCGCGATGGTCACCGTCGCGCCCAGCGAGGCGACGATCACCGCGGCAATGCCGGCGATGTGCCACGGGCTCAGCTTTTCGTGGAGGATCAGGAAGCCGGATAGCGCGCCCAAGGCCGGCTGGCCGCTCATCAGGATGCCGAAGAGACGCGATGGCATATGCGGCAAGGCGGCCATGTCGAGGGCGTAGGGGATGGCGCTCGACAGCAAGGCCACGCCGAGGCCAAGCGGCAGAATGGCGGGATCGAGCAGGGTTGTGCCCGCCGTGGCCGCGCCAAACGGCAAGGCAATCATGGCGGCGATGGCGACGCCGAGTGCGGTGATATGCGGACCGCCACCCGTGCCGGCGCGCTGGCCGAAGATGATGTAGCCAGCCCAGCAGACGCCCGTCGCCAGGGCCAGGGCCACGCCGATCAGGCTGATATCGCCTTCGCCCTGACCCAGCGGCAGCAGCAGCGCCAGGCCGGCAAAGGCGAGCACGATCCAGGCAAAATCGAGCGGTTTGCGCGCCCCGACCAAGGCGACGGCCAGTGGCCCGGTAAACTCCAGTGCGACCGCAATGCCGAGGGGAATATAGGTCAGCGAGGCGTAGAACAGCAGGTTCATCACGCCGATCATGCCGCCATAGATCAGCACGTCGCGCCACTGCGCCGGACTGAGCCGGTGGCGCCATGGGCGGAACAGGGTGACGAGCACGATAGCGGCGAGCGTCAATCGCAAAGTAGTCGCGCCGGCTGCACCCACCAGCGGAAACAGCATCTTGGCGAAGGAGGCGCCAAGCTGGGTGAAGATCATGCCCAGGGTGACCAGGGCGACGGGCAGGATGACGGATTGCGGCCGCAAGGGATGGGCTTTCGAACGAGTCTGGCTGCTCTAGCAGCGTTTCCAACATCGCGCCACGCCCTCGTGGTTCGAGGCGCTGAAGAAGCGCACCTCACCATGAGGGCTGTTGCTAGCTCGCAGTATCAGTAGCCATCATGGTGAGGTGCGAGCTCTTCGCGAGCCTCGAACCACGAGGGCGTGGCACGGAGCACATTGACCCAACTCTCATCACCCCTTACCGCTATCGCGGCAAGAACAAACGAGGAATGGCGATGGAATACCGCTATCTGGGCCGCTCGGGCCTCAAGGTCTCCGTGTTGACCATGGGCACGATGACGTTCGGCGGTTCGGAAAAGGTCGGCCATACTGAGCAGGCCGATGCCAACCGCCAGATCGACCTGTGCCTCGATGCCGGGATCAACCTGCTCGACACGGCCAATGTCTACAATGCCGGCGTGTCAGAAGAGATGATCGGGGTGGCGCTGGGCGAAAGCGGGCGGCGCCAGAAGGCGCTGATCGCCACCAAAGTGCGCTTCAAAATGGGCGACGGCCCCAACCAGATCGGCCTGTCGCGGCATCACATCATTGCCGAGGTCGAAGCCAGCCTGCGTCGCCTCAAGACCGATGTCATCGACCTCTACCAGGTGCACGAATGGGACGGCATGACGCCCATCGAAGAGACGATGGAGGCGCTCGATACGCTCGTGAAATCCGGTAAGGTCCGCTATATCGGCTGCTCCAACTATTCGGGCTGGCATATCAGCAAGGCGCTGGCCGCTGCTGGGGCGCGGCATGGCGAACGCTTCGTCAGCCAGCAGATCCACTACACGCTGCATTCGCGCGAAGCCGAGTATGAGCTGGTGCCGATTTCGCAGGATCAGGGGCTGGGCATCCTGATCTGGTCGCCGCTGGCCGGTGGGCTTCTGTCGGGCAAGTATCGGCGCGATGGCGGGCCGAAGTCGGGCCGCCATGTCGGTGGTCACCGCGAGCCGCCGGTTTATGATTGGGAAAGGCTCTATGACATTGTCGATGTCGTCGTGGGGATCGCCGATGCGCATGGCGTGTCCGGTGCCCAGGTGGCGCTGGCCTGGGCCCTCGGCCGGCCGGGCGTGACCTCGGTCATCATCGGCGGGCGCAATGAGGCGCAGTTCCAGGACAATATCGCGTCGGCCGATCTCAAGCTGACGCCGGACGAGCGTGTGCGGCTCGATGCCGTCAGCCGGCCACCGCTGCTCTACCCTTATTGGCACCAGACCTTTACCGCCAACGATCGGCTCGGGCCTATCGATAGCGATCTCCTCTCCTCCTATGTGGAAGACTTCAAGCGTGGCTGATTTCCTGTTCGAGCCGCATGCCCCCGTGTCCGTGCCGATCGCCCGTGGTGGCCTCTTTGCCGTGCGCCGGGTCTATTGCGTGGGCCGCAATTACGCCGAGCACATCGTCGAGATGGGCAACGACACGCGCGACCCGCCGTTCTTCTTTGCCAAGCCAGCCGATGCGGTGGTGGTTGGCGGCGCGGCCATCCCCTATCCGCCCAAGACCGCGGATTTCCATCACGAGATCGAGCTGGTCGTGGCCATCGGCAAAGACGGGGCTGATATTCCCGTCGAGCAGGCGCTGGACCACGTCTATGGCTATGCCGCCGGGCTCGACATGACCCGGCGCGACCTCCAGGCACTGGCCAAGAAGGCGGGGCGCCCATGGGAAATGGCCAAGGGTTTTGACCTTTCGGCGCCAATCGGCACGATCGAACCGGCAAGCACGATCGGCCACCCGGCCAAGGGGGCGATCAGCCTTTCGGTCAACGGCGCGGTGCGGCAGACCGGCGACCTCGGCGACCAGATCTGGAGCGTCAGCGAGGCCATCGCCCATCTCAGCCAGTTCGTCACGTTGCGCGCCGGTGATTTGATCATGACCGGCACCCCGGCCGGGGTTGGCGCCGTGGTCAAGGGCGATGTGCTCGAAGGCTCGATTGCCGGCGTCGGTACCGTAAAGACTTCGATCATCTGATGCCGGTCTGGTCGCCCCAGCAGGACGAGGCGCTCATCGCCGTGTCCAAATGGCTCAAGGACAAGGACGGCCCGCAGGTCTTCCGCCTGTTCGGCTGGGCGGGGACTGGCAAGTCGACGCTCGCGGTGCACTTGGCGCAGGATGTGAAGAGCGTCAAATACGCCGCCTTCACCGGCAAGGCGGCTTTGGTCATGCGCAAGCGCGGCTGCAAGGGCGCGCAGACCATCCACAGCCTGATCTATACGCTGGTCAGCGAAAAGGAAGGCGAGCCGCGCTTCGTGCTCGACGACGAAAGCCCGGCTGCCGATGCCGATCTCATCGTCATCGACGAAGTTTCGATGGTCGACGAGCAACTCGGCAAGGACCTGCTGAGTTTCGGTACCAAGGTGCTGGTCCTCGGCGATCCGTTCCAGCTGCCGCCCGTTCAGGGGGCAGGCTTCTTCACCGCCGACGAGCCCGACATCATGCTGACCGAAATCCACCGGCAGGCGGCGGACAATCCCATCATCCACCTCTCCATGCAGGTGCGCGAAGGCGGCTTCATCGAGCGCGGCCGCTATGGCGAGTCCATCGTGGTCGGGCGGGAGGATGTCGATCGAAATGCGGTGCTGGAAGCCGACCAGGTACTGGTGGGCCGCAACAAGACGCGGCTGCAATACAATGACCGGCTGCGTGAGCTGAAGGGCCTGCCGTTCCATGAGCCCGTGCTGGGCGACCGCATGGTCTGCCTGCGGAACAATCCGCGCAAGAAACTACTTAACGGCCAGATCTGGATTGTCACCGAGGCCACCCGTCGCACCAATGGCAAGTGGAGCCTCCTGTTGGCCGATGACGAGGGCAAGGGCGAGACGCGGGTGCTGACGCACAAGGCGTTCCTGTCGGGCGAGGAAGACGGCATGAGCTGGCCCGAGCGGCGGCAGTTCGACGAATTCACCTTTGGCTACTGCCTCACCGTCCACAAGGCGCAGGGCAGCCAGTGGGACAATGTCTATCTGTTCGATGAGAGCTTCGTGTTCCGCGAGGAGCGGGCGCGCTGGCTCTATACCGGCATCACCCGCGCCGCCGAAAAAATCACGGTCGTCTCGTGACCCTGCTCTCGGTACGGCACGAGACCGTTTATAGCTACGCACGGTCGGTCAAGTTCGGCGAGCATCGCATGCTGCTGCGGCCGCGCGACAGCATGGAGCAGACGCTGGAAAGCTTTGCCCTGGCCATCCGCCCCAGGCCCGCATCGATCCGCTGGATCCACGATGTCTTCGGCAATGGCATTGCCATCGCGACCTTCGAGGAGGGCGCCGAGGAATTGCGGATCGTCGCCAATATGGTGCTCGACCATACGCCCGAGCTGACCCCGGCCTTCGAGATCGACGCCCGCGTCACCAATTTTCCGTTCGACTATGGCGATATCGACGCCATCGACCTGTCGCCCAACCTGCGCCGGCAATTCCCCGAAGAAACCGAAGTCGATGCCTGGGCCAAGCGGTTCCTCGATCCGCGCGGCGTCACCAATACCGGGCACCTGCTGGCCAATATCACCATCGGCATCAAGGAGAGCTTCAAGTATCTCCGGCGCTTCGATCCGGGCACGCAGCGACCGTCGCGCACGCTGGCGACGCGAGCCGGCACCTGCCGGGATTTTGCGCTGCTGATGATCGAGGCGGTGCGCTCGCTGGGCCTCGCGGCGCGCTTTGTCACCGGCTATCTCTATTCGCCGGCCCGTGATGGCAATCATCGCGGTGGTGGCGCGACGCATGCCTGGTGCCAGGTCTATCTGCCGGGTGCCGGCTGGGTCGAGTTCGACCCGACCAATGGCATTATCGGCACCCGCGACCTGATCCGCGTCGGCGTCGCCCGCGAGCCGCGGCAGGCCATCCCCATCGGCGGCACGTTCATCGGCGCCAAGGACGATTACCTGGGCATGGATGTGGAAGTGGTGGTCGAGCGGGTGGTGAGCCCGCAGGACGGGATGGGCTAGTTGCGCACCACGCTGACCGCATCGGTGGTCCATTGCTCGGTCTTGTCGCCATTTACGGCCTCGCTCCACACCCGGATCGGTTGTGGGTTGACGCCGCCATAGATGGTGGCAAAGGCCGTATCGGCGGCGTCGCGGCCGCAGCCGATGCGCACCATGCCGTCGAGCGCCGCCATGCGCGTGGGGTCGAACAGATACCAGCGATCGCCGAGATAGGCCTCGAACACCGCATGGAAATCCTGCGGTTCGAGCTGCCAAGCGTAGCAGCTCACGAAGCGTGCCGGGATGCCGAGTGCGCGGCAGAAGGTGATGCCCAGATGGGCGAAATCGCGGCAGACGCCGGCCCGGAGCGAGAAGGTGTCGGCGGCCGTGGTCGTGGTATCGCTGGTGCCGAACAGGTAATCCACCTCGGCATTGATCCAGTTGCAGATCTCGACCACTCGGCCAAAGCCGGGCGTCATATTGCCGAATTCCCGGTTGGCGAAGCGCGCCAACTGGTCGGAGGGGCAATAGCGCGACGGGTTCAGGAAGGGCAGGGTGTCGAGCGGCAGCGTGGCGATCGGCACTTCGTTGAGAATGGCCGGCGCCTGATGCAGCGAGTCGAGTTCGATTTCAGCGGCATAGCGGATCTGCACCAACCCGCGCGGCACCGTCAGCCGCAGATAGCGGTTGCCGGTTTCCTCTGAGGTCTTTTCGTCGGCGGCAAGATTGGGGGTGATGGTCAGCTGTTCGCTGATCACCCGCTGGCGGCCGCCGCGCATGGCCTCGATATTGAAAATCAGCGTCGCCGCCTCGGTAACGTCATAGCCAATCTCGCATCCAACCGAAAACCGCACGGCGCACCCCTTGTCGTTTCCAGCCGAGAACCCCGCTGGCGGGCATCAAGTTCCGTGCGTCACACGACATAACAAAGACAAACTTGGGCTCTTGCATCCGAACCTGTGAAGTCTTTCGTCCAAGTCAGCCAAACTGCTGACATTTCCGGTCGCGCTGGCGCTTGCACAACGCGCCTCTATACCCCATCTTGGCAATAGAGATTTCCAACCATATCAGGTCGATAAACCAACGGCGGAGGCAAAATGCACCACGATACCCCCCTGATCTCAACGATCGTCGCGGGTCTGGTGCTGGCCTTTATCTTTGGCATGATCGCCAATCGCTTCAAGATGCCGCCGCTGGTGGGGTATCTCTTTGCCGGTATTCTAGTCGGGCCGCATACGCCCGGTTTCGTGGCCGATCAGGCGCTGGGTGCCGAGCTCGCCGAGCTTGGCGTCATCCTCCTGATGTTCGGCGTGGGCCTCCATTTCTCGCTCAAGGACCTGATGAGCGTCCGCGCCCTGGCCATTCCAGGCGCGGTGGCGCAGATGGGTTTTGCCACACTTCTGGGTGCGGGCCTCGGCCTTTTGCTCGGCTGGGAGTTGGGCGCCAGCCTGCTGTTCGGCCTGGCGCTGTCGGTCGCGTCGACCGTTGTGCTGCTCAAGGCGCTGCAGGATCGGCGCCTGATTGAAACCGAAAAGGGCCGCGTCGCGGTCGGATGGCTGATCGTGGAAGACCTCGCCATGGTGCTGGCGCTGGTGCTGATCCCGGCTTTGGCCAGCCTGGGTGGCGGCGAAAATGCGGTGCACGACCCATTCGTGTCCTTCGTCGAGCGCATCGTCGGCGGCTCGGTGGGTATCTGGGGTGTGCTTGCCCTGACCGTCCTCAAGGTCGCCGCCTTTGTCGGCTTCATGCTGGTGGTCGGCCGCCGCGTCATCCCCTGGGCCCTGCATGGCACGGCCCATACCGGCAGCCGCGAGCTGTTTCGCCTGGCGGTGCTGGCCATCGCGCTTGGCGTGGCTTTGGGTTCGGCGGTGCTGTTCGGCGTGTCGCTGGCGCTGGGTGCCTTCTTTGCCGGCATGATCCTGTCGGAAAGCGAGCTGTCGCATCGCGCGGCGCAGGAAACGCTGCCGCTGCGCGACGCCTTCGCGGTGCTGTTCTTCGTCTCGGTCGGCATGCTGTTCGACCCGACCATCATCATCACCAACCCGCTGCCTGTCATCGCCACGGTGTTCATCATCGTCATCGGCAAATCGGCTGCCGCCTTTGCCATCGTGCTGCTGTTCAAGCGGCCGGTCGGTACGGCGCTGACTATTTCGGCGTCGCTGGCGCAGATCGGCGAGTTCTCGTTCATCCTGGCCAGCATGGGCGTGTCGCTCGCCATCCTGCCGCCGGAAGGACAGGACTATATCCTGGCCGGGGCATTGATCTCGATCGTGCTCAACCCGGTGGTGTTCTGGGCGGTCGATCTGGTCAAGCCGCGCTTCGAAGCCAAGGCGGCGCAGCGCAAGGCCGAGAAATACGAGCGCGACGGCGTGCGTGTCGAGCCCACCGAGACATCCGAGGCCTCCGATGGCCCCATCACCACAGATGCGCCGAGCCAGCCCGGCATCGACATCGGGGCGCCCGGCGCCGACGACGATACGCACGAGCCGACGCGGCAGACCGATCATACGGTGCTGGTCGGGTTTGGCCGGGTCGGACGCGTGGTGGGCGAGGGCCTCCATGCTGCCGGCGCGCCAGTGGTCGTGATCGAGGATTCCGATCATTCGGTCGCGGCTGCCCGTGCTGCCGGCATCGAGGTGGTGGTGGGCAATGCCGCCAGCGTCGACGTGCTCAAGCTGGCCAATCTGGAGCGGGCGCAGTGCCTGATGATTGCCATCCCCAATGGCTTCGAGGCCGGCACGGTCTGTGAAGTCGGCCGCAAGCTTAGCCCGTCCATCCGCATCATCGCCCGGGCCCATTCCGACGAGGAAGAGGCGCATCTGCGCCAATGGGGTGCCGATACGGTCATCATGGGCGAGCGCGAAATCGGCCTGGGCATGTTGGCCTGGCTGCGCGGCGACCGCGTCGACGACAAGGCGCCTGAGGCCAAGCCGCTCGAACCCAAGCTGCCGCCCAGCGACAACCTGCTCGAAATGGTTGCGGCTGCGCCCGCCGCAGCAGCTGCCATGGCGGCGGAGGCGCGTCCCGATGCTGAGGCTGCTGCCGAAGCGAGGGCAGAGTCTGCAGCGGTGTCGGAGCAGGAACTGCCCGATGCCCCGCCGGAAACGCCTGCTGAGGCAGAGGCCGAGCTGGAAGCGCAGGAAGCCGCAGAAGTCAATGAAGGCGGCCTAGTCCCCGCCATCGAGGCGGACCCCGCTGTGGTCGAACCGGCTGCCGATCCTGTCGTGCTCGACGTGGTGGAGGCCACGCCTGCCGATGACGTGATCATCCTGCCGCCGCCTGAGGCTGAGGAAGCGCTGCCAGCGGCGACGCTCGAAACCGTGGCGACGACGCCTGAGGTTGGCGAGGCGCCGGCCGCGATCGACGAGGTTATCACGCTTGCGCCCCCATCCGTGCCTGTTGCAGAGGCGGACGACGCGGCGGTGGAAACACCTGAGGAAGCCGAGGCAGAGCTGGCCCAGCAGGAAGCCGACAAGGTCAGCGAAGGTGGTCCCGCCCCGGCCGAAGAGGACGGTCCGGCCCCGGCCGACGCAGACGGTCCGGAACCGGCCGAAGAGCCCAAAGCTGGTGACGCCGCCGCTCCCGAGCCTAAGGCCGACAAGCCCGCCGATGGCAGCGTGCCGCCGGTGGTGCCCGAGCCCAAAAGCTAGGGTCTTGTCAAAGACTTGGCCGTAGGCGCATAGCTTTTCCCGGCGCGGTTTTTCCCGCGCCGGTCGGTAGCGGCGAGCGGTCGAACGGGTCGGGGGTGCTGTGGACAGATGATCTCGCAAAAGGCCAAATATGCGTTGCGTGCACTGGTGGCTCTGGCCCGGGCCGGGCGCGGCGAAACCATGATGATTGGCGAGATTTCCAAGGAACAGGCCATTCCCAAGAAGTTCCTCGAGCAAATCCTGCTCGAACTGAAACGGGCTGGCTTCGTGGCCAGTCGTCGCGGCCGTTCGGGCGGTTATGAACTGCTCAAGACCCCTGAACAGATCATGTTCGGCGAAGTGCTACGGCTGATCGACGGCCCCATCGCGCCCCTGCCCTGCCTCTCCAAGATTGCCTATCGCAAATGCGAAGATTGTCGCGACGAGGCCAGCTGCGAAATCCGCCACGTCTTCGAGCGGGTGACGCTGGCGACGCGCGCCGTGTTGGACCAGACCACGCTGGCGGATTCGCTGCGGCTTGAGGATTTGCCGGTTTAGCTCTTTTTACCTCGCCCCTCTGGGGAGAGGTCGGCGGCGGAGCTGCCGGGTGAGGGGTCTTTACTGGGTGAGGCGTTCGGGGGCAGACCCCTCACCCGACCCGAAGGCGGGTCGACCTCTCCCCAGAGGGGCGAGGTAAGAAAGCCCTATCCGAACACCACCGTCTTCTTCCCGTTCAGCATGACGCGGCTTTCCAAGTGCAGTTTCACCGCGCGGGCCAGGACGCGGCTTTCGATATCGCGGCCGGCGGCGACCAGGTCGTCGGCGCTCATGGCGTGGGTGACGCGGGCGGTTTCCTGTTCGATGATCGGGCCTTCGTCGAGGTCGGGCGTCACGTAGTGGGCGGTGGCACCGATGATCTTGACGCCGCGCTCATGGGCCTGGTGATAGGGCTTGGCGCCCTTGAAGCTGGGCAGGAAGGAATGGTGGATGTTGATCACCTGACCGAACAGGCGCGTCGACAGCTGGTCCGACAGCACCTGCATATAGCGCGCCAGCACCACAAGGTCGGCGCCGCTCTGCTTGACGAGGGCCAGCACCTGCTCCTCCTGGGCGGCCTTGGTGTCCCTGGTCACCGGCAGCAGGTGGAAGGGGATGCCTGCATCCTCGGCGATCTTGCGGGCGTCTTCGTGGTTGGAAATAACGGCGGCCACCTCGGCATCGAGCCAGCCGACGCGGATCTGGTAGAGCAGATGCAGCAGGGTGTGGTCGAACCTGGAGACCAGGATGACGATGCGCTTCTTGCGGTTTTCGTCGGCCAGGGCGGTCTTCATCGAGAAGCGCTCGATGGGGGATTTCAGGGCTCGCTCGATGGCATCGCGGCCGATGCCATCGGGGGCGGTAAAGGCCAGGCGCATGAAGAAGCGGCCGGTTTCCCGATCCCAGAACTGGTTGGATTCGGCGATATTGGCGTCGAGCGCCGCCAGCTCGGTGGTGACGGCAGCGACGATGCCGGGGCGATCGACGCAGCTGAGGGTCAGGACAAAATTGGCCGAGGACAAGGATCAAGCCTCCGAAGACATCTGGTCAGCGGTATCAATGGCTTGGTGTGCCCCGTCAAGCCGCAAACAAAAACGGTCGCCCCGAAGGACGACCGTTCCTGAGTCTCGGCCTATAGAGCGCAGTACGCTCTAGATCTCGAATGCGTCGGACAAAGCCGACGCTCGGGGCCTCAGGAGGAGCTGCTAGCCGAGGCTACCTCGTACCAGCACCACAAACCCAAAACCTTCTTCGAGCGCCGTAATCTCATAAGACATTGGATCACCTCCTTCACGTTGGTTGAACATGACAGGAATGGTGCTCCCGTTTTTACGTGTTGTCCAGTCACGGATTGTCCGGACGACGGCGGCGCAGGCCATGCAGCATGTGCAGGCCGAAATAGGTGGCGAAGCCGAGCAGGGTCAGGAGGATGATGCGTAGCGGCTCGAATGTCGGGTTCCAGGACAAGACGGCAACCCAGCAGGCGATCACCATTCCCGTCAGAGCGCCGCGTTCGATGAAGCTCGGCGTGAACGCGATGGTGGATTGCTCGCCGAAGATGGATGGCAGGCTGAACAGAACGATCATGACGGGTATCGAGGCAATCGTCTTGATACCGCGCAACTCGGGCGGGTCGCCGGTCAGGGTCAGCAGCAGCGGGACGGCCAAAACGAAGGCGAGGGCAACGCCGTAGCGGAGGCTGAGCCGATGCTGGCGGATATAGGCGACGAAGCTTTCCATTGCGCGCCTCTTGTCAGGCCCGCGCCTTCTTTGGGCGCGAACGAAGCTGGAAGATCGTCGCGGCCAGAACGCCCAGCGCCACGATGCCAATGATGATTGTCGCCAACGCATTCACGTCGGGCGAGACGCCGAGCTTGACCTTGGAGAAGATCACCATGGGCAGGGTCGAGGAGCCGGGGCCGGAGACGAAGCTGGCGATCACCAGGTCGTCCAGCGACAGGGTGAAGGCCAGTAGCCAGCCCGAGACCAAAGCCGGGGCGATGATGGGCAGGGTGATGTCGAAGAACACTCGCACCGGCGTCGCGCCCAAATCCATCGCCGCCTCTTCGAGGCTGAGATCAAGATCGGAGAGGCGCGAATTCACCACCACGACCACATAGGCCATGCAGAAGGTCGAGTGGGCGATGATGATGGTGACGATGCCCCGGCCAGCGGGCCAGCCGATCAAGGCCTCCATGGCCACGAACAGCAGCAGCAGCGCGAGGCCGGTGATGACGTCGGGCATCACCAATGGCGCCGAGACCGTGCCTGCCAGCATGGTGCGACCGCGGAACTTGCGGAAGCGGGTCAGCGCGACGGCGCACAGCGTGCCCAGCACCAAAGCGATGGTGGCGGCGCAGAAGGCGACCTGGGCACTGAGCCAGGCCGCGCCGAGCAACTGCGGATCGCTCAGGACTTCGCCGTACCACTTGGTGGAAAAGCCCGACCAGACGGTGACCAGTTCGCTCTCGTTGAACGAGAACACCACCAGCGAAAGGATGGGGGCATAGAGGAAGGCGAAGCCGAGCGTCGCCGCGATGGGAAGGAACCAGCCGCGCCGCATCTACTTGGCCCTTTCCTTGTCCTGCACCGCATCCTGTGCGCGTTGCAGCAGCATGATGGGCACGACGACGACGATCAGCATGGCGACGGCGACCGCCGAGGCCCGCGGCCAGTTGGTATTGGCGAAGAACTCGTCCCACAGCACCCGGCCGATCATCAGCGTCGACGGTCCGCCGAGCAACGAGGGAATGACGAATTCGCCGATGGCCGGGATAAAGACCAGCATCGAGCCGGCGATGATGCCGGGCATGGACAGCGGAAGGGTGATCGACAGGAATGTCCGCACCGGCTTGGCACCGAGATCGGCGGAGGCCTCGAGCAGGGCGCCGTCGAGCTTCACCAGATTGGTGTAAAGCGGCAGGATCATGAAGGGCAGATAGGTGTAGACGATGCCGACATAGACGGCGAAATCGGTCTGCATCATCACCAGCGGCTCTATGCCGAAAAGACCGAGAAACTGGTTGATGATGCCGTTGCCGCGCATGAAGCCCGTCAGCGCATAGACGCGCAGCAGGAACGAGGTCCAGAACGGCAGGATGACCAGCATCAGCAGGATATTGCGCCACTGGTCGGGCGCCCGGGCGATGGCATAGGCCATGGGGTAGCCGATGATCAGGGCGATAACCGTCGAGATCAGCGCGATCTTGATGGAATTGAGATAGGCCGCGACATAGAGGCTGTCGGTGAAGAGGCGGATATAGTTGTTGAGGTGCAGGGTCAGCTGCACCGTGCCGTCTTCATTGGTCAGCAGCGGCGTATAGGGCGGGCGACCAAACTGCTTGATGGTCAGCGAGATGGAAAAGACCACCGCTAGCGGAATGAGGAAGAAGACGGTGAGCCAGATCGCCGGTGCGGCGATGACCAGTGCCTTGCCCGACAGACCGACGGCTGCCAGCGCGCGCTCGACGCCGGTCCAGGCGCGGCGCCGCGGAGCGGGGTGATCGGCGTCGAAGCTGCTCATACGGTCAGCACCGAGCCAGAGGTGGCGCCCCAGGTCACATAGACCTTTTCGTCCCAGGTGATCGCGTCAGGGTTGCCGCGCACGCTGTTGGTTTGGGTGACGCGCAGGCGCTTGCCGCTGTCGAGCAGCACCTGGTAGACGCTCATATCACCCAGATAGCCGATATCTTCCACCATGCCGGTGGTGACATTTGCATCGAACACGCCATCGGGCTTGTCGCGACTGAGCTGCAGTTTTTCCGGGCGGATGGCCCACCACAGGATCTGGTCGGGGGCGCAATCGACGCCGTGGGCCACATAGATGTCGCAGCCCAGTTCGGCCGAGCGGATGCGGACATGGCCCGGCTCGTCCTCGGTGACCACGCCCTCGACCATGTTCACCGAGCCGATGAAGCCGGCGACGAATTTGGAATTGGGGAATTCGTAGATATCGGTCGGCTCGCCGATCATGGCGATTTCGCCGTAGTTCATCACCCCGATGCGGGTGGCCAGGCTCATGGCCTCTTCCTGATCGTGGGTGACCACGATGAAGGTCACGCCCAGCGTCTCCTGGATCTTGACCAGCTCGAACTGGGTTTCCTCGCGCAGCTTCTTGTCGAGCGCGCCGAGCGGTTCGTCGAGCAGCAGCAGCTTGGGCCGTTTGGCCAGAGCGCGGGCCAGAGCCACGCGCTGCCGTTGGCCGCCCGACAGCTGATGCGGCTTGCGGGCGCCATAGTCCTGCAGCTTGACCAGCGTCAGCAATTCGGCGACGCGGGCATCGATTTCGGCCTTGGGCAGGCCGTCGCGCTTGAGGCCATAGGCGATGTTCTGCGCCACGTTCATATGCGGAAACAACGCATAGGACTGGAACATCATGTTGACCGGTCGGTTGTAGGGCGCGACCGCGGTCATGTCCTGGCCATCGATCTCGATGGTGCCTGATGTCGGCTGCTCGAAGCCGGCAAGCATGCGCAGCAGGGTCGATTTGCCCGAACCCGAGCCGCCCAACAGGCAGAACAGTTCGCCCTTGTAAATGTCGAGCGACACATCGGACACGGCGAAGACGTCACCGAATTTCTTGGTGACGTTCTTGATGCGCACAAAGGGCTTGGCGGCGGGATCGCGCCAGGGGCGGGTATCGGCGGCGACCTGCGGTTTTTTGGACATGACGCACTCTTTATAAGCTAAAGGGGCGGCGCAGTGCCGCCCCCCGGATCGTCGTTTACTGACCGGTCTTGATGCGGGTCCAGGTGCGGGTCAGCACCTCTTCGAAATCGGGGCTATGCGCCTTCATCACGAAGGCCTTGGCGATGGTCTCGGCCGGCGGGTAGATGCCGGGGTTGGACTTGACTTCCTCAGCCACAAATTCGAGCGCCGGCAGGTTGGGGTTGGCATAGAACACGTAGTTGGTGATCGCGGCCACGACCTCGGGCTCGAGGATGTAGTTGATGAACTTGTGCGCATTGTCAGGATGCGGCGCATCGACCGGGATGGCGAGGAAGTCGAACAGGGTCGCCGCGCCTTCCTTGGGGATCACATACTGCACTTCGACGGGCGTCGCGGCAGCAGCACCGGCATCGGCAGCGATGAAGATATCGCCCGAATAGCCAAGGGCGACGCAGGTTTCGCCATTGCCCAGATCGTCGATATATTGGCTCGAATTGAAGTAGCGGATGAAGGGCTTGACCGAGTTGATCAGTTCCTCGGCCTTGGCCAGGTCTTCCTCGCTCTCGGAATTGGCGTCGAGGCCCAGATAGTTGAGCGCGATGCCGATCACTTCGGACGGGCTGTCGAGCAGGCTGATGCCGCAGGCAGAGAGCTTTTCGGCAAATTCGGGCTTGAAGATCAGGTCCCAGCTGTCGGTGGGCGCATCGGCGCCTAGGATTTCTGTGACCTTGGCGACGTTATAGCCATAGCCGATCGTGTTGATCATATAGGGCACGGCATGGGCATTGTCGGGGTCCTGCGCGGCGGCGGTGGCCATCACGGCGGGGTCGAGATTGCCCAGATTGGTCAGCTTGGACTTGTCGAGTGGCAGGATCAGGCCGGCCTGGATCTGCCGCTCAAGGAAGTTGCCCGAGGGCACGACGATGTCATAGCCCGAGCTGCCGGCCAGCAGCTTGGCATCGACGATCTCGTTATTGTCGTAGACGTCGTAATTGACCTTGATGCCGGTCGCCGCCTCAAAATTGGCGATCGTGTCCTCGGCAATATAGTCGGACCAGTTATAGACGTTGAGCACGGCCTCTTCCTGGGCCAGCGCGGGGCTGGCGACCATGAGGGCGCCAAGGGCAAGTGCGAGCGACTTGTTCATCTGTATAAAGCTCCTATTCGCTATTTGGTCTTTGTCGTTGCGGGCGAGCCGCAATTGGAGATGCGCCATTGGCGCGCGCGGTCAGCGTCGGGCGCTCATCTTTGAGTGCCCGGATGGGTCGATCCGGCCTGAAATGATTGTGCGCAATCAGAGCGCTCGAAAGCGCTGGGGCAAGTGGCAGAGCTGGGCCCGGAGCCGGGCGCATATCGATCCGCGAAGAGCACGCGATCAATCTTGGTCTTCTGCAGCGAAGTGCCCTTTCCCGCTGGGGTAACGAAGGCGACCCTAGAGCCAAAAAGGGGCTTGGACAAGCGCCTTGCCGCCAAGATTTTGCAGGGACGACGGCTTGCCGCATCCGGGGTTGACGCCATTGGGCAACAAGGCGCAAAACCCGCTGCAACAGGGGCGTCGCGCCCCCTATCCGCCAGCTGCAAGAGACCGATCCGATGAGCGCCAAGGCCTATTTGTCCATCAGCCCCGAAGTCAAGAAGGCGCTGGCCGATGGCAAGCCCGTCGTGGCGCTGGAATCGACCATCATCACCCATGGCATGCCCTATCCGCAGAATCTGGAAATGGCCAACAATGTCGAGGCGGTGATCCGCCAGCATGGCGCCGTTCCGGCCACCATCGCCATCATGGATGGCCGCTTCTGTGTCGGCGTTTCGGGCGACGATCTCGAACGCCTCGCCCTGGAAGGCGGCAAAGCCGCCAAGGCCAGCCGTCGCGACGTCTCGGCTTTACTGGTTAAGGGCGAGATCGCCGGCACCACCGTCGCCACCACCATGCAGATTGCCGCGCTGGCCGGCATCCATGTGTTTGCCACGGGCGGCATTGGTGGCGTGCATCGCGGTGCCGAGGAAACCTTCGATATCTCCGCCGACCTCGAAGAGCTGAGCCGCACGCCTGTTGCGGTGGTGTGTGCCGGCGCCAAGTCGATCCTCGATATCGGCAAGACGCTCGAAGTGCTCGAAACCAATGGTGTGCCCGTGCTCGGTTATGGCACCGACGACTTCCCGGCCTTCTGGGCGCGCAAGAGCGGCCAAAAGGTCGATCACCGCTTCGACGATGTCGCTGATATCGCCAGGGTCGTTGCCATGCAGGCCGATCTGGGCATGGGCGGCGTGCTGGTCGCCAATCCGATCCCCGAGGCCGACGCGCTCGACCCATCCGCCATTGAGGCCCGCATTGCCGAGGCCATCCGTGGCGCCGAACAGGAAGGCGTATCGCGCAAGGAACTGACCCCGTTCCTGCTCAAGCGCATTTTCGAGCTGACCGACGGCAAGTCGCTGGTCGCCAACATTGCGCTGGTCGAAAACAATGCCAAGGTCGCCGCGCAGATCGCCGTCGCGCTGGCGGCGCGTAATGCGCCCAAGCCGGCCGTGCTGCGCGCATGAAGCGGCGCATTCTTGTCGTCGGAGACGTGATGACCGATGTCATCGTCGTCCCCGAGGGCCCCATCGTCAAAGGCAGCGATCGTCGCGCCACGGTGCGTAGCCGCCCCGGTGGCTCGGGCGCCAACCAGGCGGTGTGGCTGGGCGCCATGGGCGCCGACGTGGTGTTTGCCGCCCGTGTCGGTCACGCCGACAAGACCATGTACGAGAACTATTTCCGGGGTCTGGATGTCGTTGCCATCCTGGCCGGCGACCGCGAGCAGCCCTCGGGCGTGCTCGTCACCATCGTCGATCCCGATGGCGAGCGTAGCTTCCTGACCGACCGCGGCGCCAATCTCAATCTCAGTCCAGACGATCTGTCGGAGACCCTGCTCGACGATGTCGGCATGGTCATGGTCTCGGGCTATAGCTTCTTCGCCCCCGGCCCGCGTGCCGCAGTGCAGCGGCTGTTCGCGGCGGCCAAGGCGCGTGGCATCGCCGTAGCCGTCGATCCGGCCTCGGTGGGCTTTCTGCTCGAAGTGGGTGCGCCGCGATTCCTCGACTGGACCCAAGGCGCCAACTGGATCTTCGCCAATGAGAGCGAAGCCGAAGCCCTGACTGGCGTTGCCGGTTACGAGGCGCAGATGCGCGTACTGGGCGAGCGGTTCGATACGGTGCTGATCAAGCGGGGCCGGCTCGGCGCGGCTTTGGGCGGACGTGACGGTGTGCGTGTGGAACAACCGGCGCCGCAAGTGGTTGTTGTGGACTCCACCGGAGCCGGGGATGCCTTCGCCGCCGGGTTCATCGCGGCGCATCTGGCTGGCGACGACGAAGCCTCTGCCCTGGCCAAGGGCATTGCCGCCGGCGCAAGGGCCGTGCAGTCGATCGGCGGACAACCGGCATAGTGCCGATCGTCCGCAATTCATTGGGAACTACCGCTATGTCCAGAGCCCTCGCGCTCGTTCTGTCCGTCCTGCTTGCAACGCCCGCCATGGCTTCGGAAACCTGTCTGCAGGTCGCCCGTGCCATCTTCACCGCCGATCCGAGTTTCCCGCAGGTCGTCGAGGCCACCGCTCAGGAGCTCCGCGACTGGCCGGAGACCTGCGCCGCCACGCCGCCAACCGGCGAAGGCCGCGTCACGCTGATGTGCGCCGCCCAGACGGCTGACCAGCCGATCTATTTCTGGGTCAAGGAGAGCAAGAACAACCAGACGTTGGGGTTTACGGCCTGTCCGTAGGGGGTTGAGGCACCGATCCCTCCCTCCCCGCAAGGGGGAGGGAAGTCGACTGTGGAGCCAGTTGTCCATCTTCTCCCCACCCCCAAAATCTCGCGTATCCTACCCACATCACCTCACGCGGCGGCCTGCAGGCGAACAGTGGTGGGGTGAGCCGGGTGGGGATTTTGCCTTCTCCCACAGGTTCGCGTTTCGGCCGTGGGTTGCTATGACTTCCCGCCGCTGGAAACGTTCCAAAAACCGGCACCCCGAGGCGGCTTCCGTCTCTTTTTTTAATCACGAGGCGAAGGCCGTCTCGGGGTCCGCCCTCGCTGCCCTCTTGGGCATGCGACCAATGACAACCGCAACCCAGGCGGCGCTTCCGCATGCCTGCCATACTAGCCAAGCTGCTCCGTCACCGCTAAGCCTGACACAAATGAGGAGACACGCATGAGCACCAAGAAGGTCCGCTGGGGCATCCTGTCCACCGCCAATATCGGCATGGCGAAGGTCACGCCGGGCATCATGGCCTCCGCGCATTCCCAGGTCACCGCTATCGCCTCGCGCGATCTCGGCAAGGCGCAGGCTGCCGCCAAGGAACTCGGCATCGCCAAGGCCTATGGCTCCTATGAAGAGCTCTTCGCCGACCCCGATATCGACGCCATCTACAATCCCCTGCCCAATCATCTGCATGTGCCGATGACCGTTGCCGCCGCCAAGGCCGGCAAGCATGTGCTGTGCGAAAAGCCCATTGCGCTCAACGCCGCCGATGCCGAAGCCCTGCGCCAATGCCCGCCCGACCGCATCGTGCTCGAAGCCTTCATGGTGCGCTTCCACCCGCAATGGCAGCGCGCCCGCGAGATTATCCGCTCAGGCGAACTGGGCGATGTCAGGGCCATCAATGCGGTCTTCACCTATTTCAACGACGACCCGGCCAATGTGCGCAATCAGGCCGATATCGGCGGTGGCGGCATCATGGATATAGGCTGCTATCCGATCACCGCGGCGCGCTACCTGTTCGAGGCCGAACCGCAGCGCGTGGTGTCGCTGGTCGAGCGCGATCCCAATTTCCGCACCGACCGCCTCGCCAGCGTGCTCGCCGATTTCGGCAATGGCCGGCAGCTCAGCTTCATCTGCTCAACCCAGACCGCAGGTCATCAGCGCGTGCAGGTGCTGGGCAGCAAGGGCAAGCTCGAGATCATCATCCCGTTCAACGCGCCGCCCAATCAGCACACCGCCATCACCGTGGATTTGAGCAGCGCGCTAGACGGCTCGCTGGCCCGCCGCGAGATCCTGCCGGCCGTCGATCAATATACCGAACAGGCCGAGGCCTTCTCTCTGGCCGTACTTGGCGAAAAGCCGCTGCCCTGGGGCATCGAGGATGCGATCGCCAGCATGAGGGTGATCGACGCGGTGTTCGCCAGCGAGAAGACGGGAGCGTGGGCGAAGGTCTAGCGCCGGGCCGAAGGCACCCCATATAGCGGGGCAGCGGGCATTGTCCCGAGGTGTTCAAAAGGAGCCTGCATGTCCGGCCGTGTCCTCGTCACCGGAATATCCGGCTTCCTCGGCGGCCATGTCGCCCTGCAATTGCTCAATGCTGGCTACACCGTCCGCGGCAGCGTGCGCAAATTGTCGAAAGCCGACAAGGTCCGCGACACGCTGAGCAGAGCCGGCGCCGACATTGCGCGGCTGGAATTCGTAGCGCTGGACCTACTTGATGATGCGGGCTGGGTCGAGGCCATGGACGGAGTGCGTTACCTGCAGCACACCGCCTCGCCCTTCATTCTCGAAACGCCCAAGGACCCGGACGAACTCATCCGACCGGCGGTGGACGGCACTCGTCGAGCCATCGAGGCTGCCCTGACGAGTCGGGTGGAGCGCATAGTCCTCACCTCTTCGATCGCCGCCATTCAGTATGGCCACGCCGATTACTCGCGCCTCATGACCGAGGCGGACTGGACCGATGTCGATAGCCCCACCACCGGCGCCTATCCCAAATCCAAGACCCTTGCCGAACGCGAAGCCTGGCGCCTGATGGATGCGGCCGGCCGGCACGACGACCTTGCCGTCATCAATCCGGCCGGCATCTTCGGGCCGTTGCTCGATGAGGACCCCGGCACATCCTCGACGCTGGTCCGCCGCCTGCTCGACGGCAAGCTGCCGGCCGTACCCAAGCTCGCCATGTCGGTTGTCGATGTGCGCGACGTCGCCGCGCTGCAGGTCGATGCCATGACCAACCCGGCTGCTGGCGGCCAGCGCTGCGTGGCATCCGAAGGCACCTATTGGATGAGCGACATGGGCAAGATGCTGAAGCCCGCCTTCCCCGATCGCCGCGTGCCGACAGGGGAATTGCCGACGCTGCTGCTGCGGGTGGTGGCATTGTTCGATCGCGACGTGCGCGACAACATGCATGAAATGGGCGCAATGAAGCGCATTGATGGCCGTCGCGGCAGCGAGCGCCTGGGCCGCCGGCTGATCACGGCCGCCGAGGCCTCTATCGCGACCGGCAAGAGCCTGGTGCAGTATGGCCTGGTCTGATGGCGGGCGGGGTCGGGACGGAACTTATCCCCCTTGTCGGCGCCCCTGATATTGTCCATATCAGCAGGGTCGGAACGGGGCTGTAGCTCAGTTGGGAGAGCGCGTCGTTCGCAATGACGAGGTCAGCGGTTCGATCCCGCTCAGCTCCACCATTCCGATGTTTCCTAGCCCTGTGCTGCCATCCGTTCCGCCGACCGCGCGAAGCCGTCGCTGATGACGGCGCGCATGGCGTCGCGGGCCTTGGCCGGATCGCGATCGTGGATGGCCCGGGCGATGGCGCCGTGGGCGGCGGCGGTTTCGGCGAGCTTGGTTCCGTCGTTGACGGGCGAGCTGATGGTGAAGACGGCGGTGAGGGCCACTTCGACCAGCGTGCTGATCGAGGCCATGAAGGGATTGTCGGCCGCCTCGGCCACCGCGCGGTGAAAGGCGAGGTCGGCGCGGGCGAATTCCTGGGCGGTGGTGGCTTCGCCCATGGCGTCGGCCAGGGCGACCAGGTGGGCCGCCTGGGCTTCGCTGCGCCGTTCGGCGGCAAGGGCAGCGGACTGGAGCTCGATGCCAATCCTGACTTCAGCGACGCTGCGCAGGAAATCGACATCGGGGCCGGTCTCGAAATGCCAGGCCAGCACGTCGGCGTCGAACAGGTTCCAGCGCCGGCGCGGCAGCACGCGGGTGCCGATACGGGCGCGGGCCTCGATCATGCCCTTGGCGGCCAATGTCTTGAGCGCCTCGCGCAGCACCGTGCGGGATACGGCAAAGCGGGCGAGCAATTCGGTATCAGAGGGAAGAATCGAGCCCTCGGGATAATCGCCGCCGACAATGGCGACGCCGAGCTGCCAGAGCACCAGCGAATGCAGGTTACGCGTCGGCACGCGACCCGAAATGGTCGCGATCAGCTCGCTCGTCGTCGTTTCAGGCGCCTGGCGCGCTACCATTTTCCGGTCCCCAATGGCGGGCAACTAAGCACGCGTCCAAAAGTATGACAATACCGGGCGCTGGACAGCGCCATCGGGTTTGGCGAGGGTGGCGGCAAAAAGGAATCGCTGCCATGAAAGCTGCCGCCAATCTCGATGCCGTTCTCGCCCAGGTCGATGCCGGGCTTAACCAGAGCCTCGAACGGCTTTATGCGCTGCTGCGCATCAAGTCCATCTCGACCGACCCGGCCTATGCGGCCGAATGCCAGCGCGCGGCGGACTGGATCGTGGGCGAGCTCGGTGGCATCGGCTTCGATGCGGCGGCGCGGCCGACGCCCGGTCATCCTGTCGTGGTGGCGCATGGACCCGACCAGCCGGGCGCGCATGTGCTGTTTTATGCCCACTATGATGTGCAGCCGGTCGATCCGCTCAATCTCTGGCACACCGATCCCTTCGAGCCAGTGCTCAAGACCGATACCAATGGACGGCAGATCATCGTGGCGCGGGGTGCGTCTGACGATAAGGGGCAGATGTTGACGTTCATCGAAGCCTGCCGCGCCTGGAAGGCGGCGACGGGGGCGCTGCCGGTCAAAGTGTCGCTGATGCTCGAGGGCGAGGAAGAGAGTGGCGGCAAGAATTTGCCGCCGTTCATGGAGGCCAATCGCGCCGAACTGGCGGCCGCCGATATTGCGCTGGTCTGCGACACCGACATGTGGGACCGGCAGACGCCGTCGATCACCACCATGCTGCGCGGGCTGGTGGCCGAGGAGATCGAGATCACCTGTGCCAACAAGGACCTTCATTCGGGCATGTTCGGCAATGCGGCGCGCAATCCCAACCAGGTGCTGGCGGAGATCATCGCCAGCCTGCGTGCCCCGGATGGGTCGGTGACACTTCCGGGGTTTTATGACGACGTGGCCGAGATCAGTCCGGAGCTGAAGGCGCAGTGGGCCGGGCTCGGTTTTGACCAGGCGGCGTTCCTGGGCGAGGCTGGCCTGTCGGTGCCAGCCGGCGAGCAAAGCCGATCGGTGCTTGAAATGCTGTGGGCGCGGCCGACCTGCGAGATCAATGGCATGATCGGCGGCTATACCGGCGACGGCTTCAAGACCGTCATTCCGGCCAAGGCCAGCGCCAAGATTTCGTTCCGTCTGGTGTCGGGCATGCAGCCGGAGAAGATCCGGGCGGCGTTCCGCAAGCATGTCGAGGCGCTGATTCCGGCCGATTGCTCGGTGTCGTTCCATGCGCATGGCGGCTCGCCGGCCATCACCGTACCCAGCGATGGCGTGCATCTGCGCCAGGCGCTCGAAGGGCTTTCGGGCGAATGGGGCAAGCAGGCGGTCATCACCGGCTCGGGCGGGTCGATCCCGGTGGCCGGTGACTTCAAGCGCATCCTGGGTCTCGATACGCTGCTGATCGGGTTTGCCCATGTGGATGACCAGATCCACAGCCCCAACGAAAAATACGATCTCGAAAGCTTCCACCGCGGTATCCGGTCGTGGGTGCGGGTATTGGCGTCGCTGGCGAACTAGCCATCCCCCTCGAGTTGCTTGATCAGCATGAGCGCTCCCGATTTCGCCAGTGCAAGATCGCGGGCAGCAGAGAGATCGGCAGAAAAGCGCAGGCACAGGGCACGATAGGCCGCAAAATGGATGGACCCGGCATAGCGCCGTTCCATACGTTCGACGGTCGCTTCGATCTCCACCAGAGCAGGCGCTGCCATCAGACCGGCGCCACCTGGGCGAAGCCGAAATAAAACTTGGCACCCAGCAGGCCCATGGCGAGGATGGCGGGGAAGGTCTGGATGAACAGGATCGAAAGCTTGGCGGTGAGGGCGCCATAGACGCCGGCCACGGCGATGCAGATCAGGAAGAAGAGCTGGACCTGGATGCCGGTCCAGAAATCGGGATGCAGCAAGCCCCAGATCAGACCGGCGGCGAGGAAGCCGTTGTAGAGACCCTGATTGGCGGCCAGGGCCTTGGTCTGCTGGGCGAATTCCGGCGTCAGGCCAAAGGCCTTGCGGCCGCGCGGCGTGGTCCAGAGAAACATTTCGAGGACCAGGATATAGACGTGCAGCAGGGCGATGGCCCAGACGACTATGCTGGCTATGGTCGAGATAATGTTCATTTGGTCTTGGTCTTTCCAACGGGGCCTTGTCCGGCGCGTGCATCCCATTCTGCCTGCAGGACTTGATGCGCTGCGTAGGCTGCATCCTGGTCCGGCAGGGCCGTGCGTGCACCGCCCAGGTCGACCAATTGCTGCAGCATGGGCTCGACCTTCGGACCGTATTCGGCGCAGGTATCGGGCTGATCGAGAGCCGCGAAAGCCGGGCCGTAATAGACGGTGTCGGTATCATCAACCGTCAGTCCCAGCTGGCCATAGGCGATCAGGTCGGCCGAATCGGTCAATAGCGACCACTCTTCGTCGGTGACTTCGTAGCCGGCGCAGTTGGACGAGACGATATTGGCCATGACCAGTTCCGTCAGGAACGTCTCTGCCTCGGCCCCGCGATACGAGGTGAGATCGGGGAGTTGCACATAGATTTTGCCGTCGGCATAGGCCGGCGTGGCAAGGGCAAGGCACAGGGCGGTGGTGGCAAACAGGCGCTTCATCGGCAAATCCTCCTGTGGTGGTTCTGGCATGCCGAGGCGCCGCCCGGCAAGGATGCCTGCGGTTCCGGACATTGAGCGGACCCCGAGACGGCTTTCGCCCCTGGTAAAGTAAAAGGTGAGGCGAAGTTCGCCTCGGGGTGCCGGTTTTTGGAACTGTCCGGTCCTTGGGGACGCTCGCCCTGTCGTGACCGAACTTGGAACCTGTGGGAGAGGCAAAACCCCCACCCGGCTCAACCCACCACTGTTCGCCTGCAGGCCGCCGCGTGGGGTGACGTGGGGGATTATGGCTGAGGATTCTGAGGTGGGGAGAAGATGGATAAGTCGAGGGGGCGGTGTGTATGGCTTCACCCCATCCTAGTTTCGCTACGGCCCTATGGGCCTAGCTGCACTACCTCCCCCATCTAGGGGGAGGTGTCCCTCCACTCGTTTGGCGCGAACCAGTTCAACCCACAGGACAGCACCTCCCCCTTGATGGGCTTGGAGCGGCCCGGAGGGACAAATCGCTCCAGTAGAGCGATTTGAGCGATCAAGGCTGGGAGGGGTGTGGGTCTGGACCAATGTTTGGACTTAATGCGGTTCCTGTGCGTCCGCGACGCCCAGCAGCCAGTAGCCGGCGGCTTTGACGTATTCGGGGTTGAAACCGCGCTGGCTGGTCAGGTGCTCGCGGACCGCCTTGCTCATGGTGCTTTCGCCGGCAAGGTAGGCGTAGGCGGTGCCGTCAGGAAAGCGTGTGGCCTTGATCGCGTCGAGGATCAGGCTGGTGGTGCCAGCCGCGGCGCCGTAGCGGTGGACGTAGGTCAGCGACAGGTCCGTGCTTGTCTCGAAGCTCTGTTCCTCGCCAGCGTCGGCCACTTCGATGATGGCGATGACCTTGCTGCCTGTGGGCAGTTCCTCGATGCGGCGGCCGATGGCGGGCAAGGCGGTTTCGTCGCCGGCCAGCAGATACCAGTCGAAAGCGGCGGGGACGACCTGGGAGCCACGCGGACCACCGATCACCAACTTGCTGCCGACGTTTGCCGTAGCGGCCCAGGACGAAGCGGGGCCATCGCCATGCAGCACGAAATCGAGGTCGATCCACCCTGCGGCCACATCCCACTGGCGCGGGGTATAGTCGCGCATCTGCGGGCGCTCTCCGACCCATTCGGCGCCATTGGGACCGATGGGGGCCAAAGCGGGCTCGACACCTTCGGGGAAGAAGAATGCCTTGATATGATCGGCATGACCGAGCGAGGCAAAGCCAGCCATGTCGCCGCCGAGGCGGAATCGGCGCATCAGGGGGGTAATGTCGGTGACGGCGACCACTTCGAGCAGGCGCATGCGGGTTTCGTGGCGATGGCGCCGGATGGCGCGCGGGTCGACGGTCTCGGACATGAAAACAGCTCTCAGCGATATATGAATAGTTTCGTCAGGATTAGTCGATTGGCCGAAACGGGGCAAGACCGGTGCCCGATTGGCGCATCGTGGGTTGCAGCGCTGCCGGGACGGCCTATCTAGGCTGGACAGAACCTAGGAAAAACCATGCGCAGCGTAGTCTATGAGAGTTTTGGCGTCCCCGAACAGGTGCTCAAGCTGGGTGACCGTCCCAAGCCGGTGCCCGGTCAGGGGCAGGCGCTGGTGCGAATGAGCCTGTCGCCAATCCATAATCATGATCTGATGACCGCAGCGGGCAGCTATGGCATCAAGCCAGCCCTGCCAGCAGTCGGTGGCACCGAGGCCGTGGGGGTGGTCGAGGCGCTAGGCGAAGGCGTGAGCAATCTCAGTATCGGGCAGCGCGTTGCCGGTGGAGCCGCGCAGACCTGGGCAGAGTATTATCTGGTCGACGCGGCGCGGGCGCTGGTGGTGCCGGACAGCATCAGCGACGAAACGGCGTGCCAGCTGCTGTCCATGCCGCTCAGCGCCAAGATGATCATCGTCGACCTGGGCGTGAAACCGGGCGAATGGCTGGTTCAGAATGCCGGCAATGGTGCGGTGGGCAAGCTCGTGTCGCGCTTCGCGCGGGAGCAGGGCATTCATGTGCTGAGCCTCGTGCGGCGGCAGGCGGCAGTGGATGAACTCAAGGCGCTTGGTATAGAGCATGTGGTTTCGACCGACAGCGCGAACTGGCTGGAAGAAGCCAAGGCGCTGACTGGTGGCGCAGATATCAAGCATGGGCTCGATTCCATCGGCGGCGATGGTCCGCTGCAACTGGCCGAGGCGATGGCCGATGGCGGCACGATCGTCAATTTCGGCGCGATGAGTGGGCGGCCACTGCGCATCACGCCGGCGCTGCTGCTGTTCCGGCAGTTCACCGTCCGAGGCTTCTGGGGCATGAAGCCCAATCAGAAGCCGGAGGCCATTGGCCGGATGATCGGCGAACTGGTGAGCGCTGCCGCGAAGGGTGAACTCGAATTGCCCGTCGATGGCGTCTTCGGTTTCGATCAGATCGCCGAGGCCGTCAAGGCCAGCGGTGAGGCGGGGCGGGCTGGCAAGGTCGTGCTGAAGGGCTAGACCAGCCCCAGCATCTTGTCCTGCAGGCCGCGCAAGGCATAGAGGCGCGTGCTGGTATCGGGCTGGCTGTTGGCAGAGGTCAGCAGTTCGCCCTTCTTCACCGGAGCTGTGACCTTGCCGCCTTCGAGCAGACCAACGGGGACGGCGCTGGCAGCGCGGCTATCCGTGATGGTCATGGTGTAGCTGCGGTAGCAGGTCTCGCCGATGGCATCGAAGGTTTCGCCGGGTTTGAGGTCGCGCTTGGCGACCGCGCAGACTTCCGCCACCGGATTGGGCAGCGGCACCATGTCGGGTTTGCCATAGAGCATGATGCGCGCGCAGGTCAGCGGGACTTCGAGGCTGGTCAGGTGATAGGGGCGGAAGAAGCTGTAATAGGGGCCATGGCCGATATGGAGATCGTCCATGCGCTCGATGATGCGCGGATGCTCGGCCTTGACGATGACAAAAACCCCGGGGGCGACGCCCTTGCCGACGGTGAAATCGACGACGCCCATCTTGTTGAGGATGCCGCCATCGGCCTTGGGGATCAAAACCCTCGCCATGTCGTCGCGGTCGGCCTTGGGCCCGTGCATGCCCGGCACGTCGGGGACGAGGCCGGTGGCATTGGCGATGGCGCACATTTCCACCATCGTCTTACTGCCGTCGACGAACTCGACCAGCATGCGCGGGTTCATGTTCCGGCGGGTGGCTTCTTCGCGATAGTCGTCGGGCACGGCATCGTGCTTGAGCGGATTGTTCTTGCCCTTGCCGGCGGCGACGATGGGCAGGCCGAGGGCCGAGACGAACTCGATCAGTTCCATGCAGGAGCTGGGCTCGTCGCCGGCACCGACAGAATAGACCACGCCGAGCCGGTCGGCCTGGGCCTTGAGGTAGGGGCCAATCGTAACGTCGGCCTCGACATTCATCATCACCAGATGCTTGCCGTGCTCCATGGCGATGAGATCGTAGTCGGCGGCGACGCCCGGCTTGCCGGTGGCATCGATGACCACGTCGATGCCCTCAGTAGTGACCAGCGTTTCGGCGGAGGTGATGGCAATCTTGCCTGCCTCGATGGCGGCGAGAGCTTGCGCCGGACTGTCGGCGACCTTGCCCTTGGAATCCTCGCCATAGGCGATGGTCATGGCTTCGAGCGCGGTATGGGGGCGGCGGGTGGCGATGGCTGCCATCTTGATGCCTGTCATCAGCGACATCTGGGTCACGAGGTCGGTGCCCATCTCGCCCGAGCCGATGACGCCGACGCGGATCGGCTTGCCGGTTTCAGCGCGGGCGGCCAGGTCGCGGGCGAGGCCGGTCAGGGCAATCTTTGTGGTCATGGCGGGGTCCGGCACAAATTTGACTGATGGGTTACCCCTCCACAACAGATGAAGGCAAGAGAAAGTGCCCCGCGACAGCCATGTTTAAGGTTCTTAAACCGTTACCGTGGAAACTGACACTCGGAGAAAACTCCGGGGGCTCTCATTCGCCATGGTCAACAAGGCCAAGAAATCCGTCGCTCTGCCAGCGATCATCGATCTCGACTCGCTCGATGGCATCAGGGACGGTCTGCTCGATGCTGTCGAGGAAGGGCCGGTGAGCATTGCCGCCGGCGCTGTCGAACGTGTGAGCACCAATGCGCTGTTCATGCTGATCAGCGCGGCCGAGACCGCTCGGAGAAACCATTTTGAGTTCGCTATTGAGCAGCCGAGCGCGGCATTGACGACCGCGATCGAGCGACTGGGCTTGGGCGTCCAGTTTTCAGGGATGATGAGAGGATGACGACTTTGCGGGTTCTGACGGTGGACGATTCGAGGACGATCCTCGCCATGCTGCATCACACCCTGAGCAATGCCGGTTTTGAGGTATTGCAGGCCGAGGACGGCAAACAGGGCCTCGACGTGCTCAAGAACGAGCAGGTTGATGTGGTGATCACCGATATCAATATGCCCGTCATGGACGGCATCGAGTTCATCCGCCATGTGCGGGCGACCGGCAACCATCAGAGCTTGCCGATCCTGATCCTGACCACCGAAACCTCCCAGGACAAGCGTGACCAGGGCAAGGCGGCGGGTGGTACGGGCTGGATCGTGAAGCCATTCGATCCCGAAAAGCTGATCTCGGTCATCAACCGGGTCGTGCATTAAGACTTTGGCGCCCAGAAGGGTTGGACGTTTCGCATGAGCGATCTCGACGATTTCAAGGCCACGTACTTCGACGAATGCTCCGAGCTGCTGACAGCGCTTGAGGAGGAATTCGCTGCGATTGAAGCGGGCGAGCGCGACAGCGACCGACTCAACGCGGTGTTCCGCGCCATCCATTCGATCAAGGGAGGCGCCGGGGCCTTCGGATTCTCGGCGCTGGTGGGCTTTGCCCATGCCTATGAGACGCTGCTGGACTATGTGCGCGACGGCCGCATCGAGCTGACCGACGACGTGGTTGTGCTGTGCATCCGCGCCAACGATATCGTGGCCGATCACGTCAAGGCCGCCCAGACCGGCGAGGCGCTGCCCGCCGATTACGGTATCGACGAAAAGACCCGCTTCGACGCACTGGCCCGTGGCGAATCGATCGCCGACGATGACGACAACGGCGAAGGTCCGGACGAATTCGACATCGACTTCACCCCGGTGATGGTCAATCTCGATGCCATCCACGCTTCGGGCGAAGCGGCCGTCGACGACGCATTCGACATGGCGCCGATGCAGATCGAATCGGGCCACTGGGAGATCAAGTTTACCCCACACCGCGCGCTCTATGCCCGCGCCAATGACCCGCTGCTGCTGTTCCGCGAGCTGGCGGCCCTGGGGCAGATGCATGTGCGGGCGGTGCTGCAGGAAATTCCGCCGCTCAGCGATTTCGAGCCCTTTGCCGTCTATTGCTCCTGGGAAATCACCATGGTTTCCCCCGATCTGACCGAGGCGATGATCCGCGAGGTCTTCGAATTCGTCGAGGGCGACTGCGACATCAGCGTGGCCCAGGTCGGCGCCGCTGCAATTGGCCAGGCTGAAGACACTGTCGCGCCGGCGCCGGTCGCCAAGGCCGTTGTTGCCGCACCGTCCGAACCGGACGATCTGCTGGCTTTGGCTGATGACGAAGTTGCCGGGCTGCTCGATTTTGCGCCTGAACCTGCCGCTCCGGCGCCGACCCCGGCCGCCGCAGTCCAGGACACGTTCGAAGAGGCTCCTGGCCTCAGCTTTGCCGAGCTGGCCGAGACCATCAAGCCGGCAGCGCCCGTTATCAAGGCGGCGCCCATCCCGATGGCCAAGCCGACGGCTTTGGCCGCTGCGCCCGTCGCCGAGGGCGAAGAGGGTGGAAGCCGCAGCAATGGCGTGCAGTCGATCCGCGTCGATCTCGACAAGGTCGATCGCGTGGTCAACATGGTGGGCGAGCTGGTCATCACCCAGTCGATGCTGACCCAGCAGATGGATGAGACGCTGCGGGCGCGCTATACCGAACTGGTGCGCGGCCTCGAAGTGCTGGCGCAGACGACGCGTGGCCTGCAGGACTCGGTGATGGCGATCCGCGCCCAGCCGGTGAAGTCGGTGTTTTCCCGCATGCCGCGCCTGGTGCGCGAGCTGGCGACCAAGACCGGCAAGAAGATCAAGCTCGAGACGATCGGCGAGAATACCGAAATCGACAAGACGGTGATCGAGCAATTGTCCGATCCGCTGACGCATATGATCCGCAACTCGGCCGATCACGGTATCGAGACGCCGGAAAAGCGGCTGGCGCGTGGCAAGCCCGATACGGGCACGATCCGGCTGTCGGCCGAGCAGGCCGGTGGCAATATCCTCATCATCGTCGAGGATGACGGCGCCGGCATCAACCGCGAACGCGTTCTGCAGGTTGCCCGCGACAAGGGCGTGGTGGCGCCAGACGTCAATCCGACCGAGGAGCAGATCGACCAGTTGATCTTCGCCCCCGGTTTCTCGACGGCCGAGGCGTTGAGCGACATTTCCGGCCGCGGCGTCGGCATGGACGTGGTGCTCTCCAACATCAAGAAGATCGGCGGCTCGGTGCATGTCCGCTCCTGGACCGGCAAGGGCACGCGCATGACGTTGCGCCTGCCGCTGACGCTGGCGGTGCTCGACGTCATGCTGGTCAAGGTCGGCGACAGCCCCTATGTCGTGCCACTCTCCTCGATCGTGGAGACCATCCAGTGTTCGCGCGCCAGCTTCGAACGCGTGCCATCGGGCGGTCAGGTGCTGCAGGTGCGCGGCGAATATGTGCAGGTCATCGATCTGGCCAAGCGCTTCGACATGGTCACCGAGACGGATCCGGAAAACCGGTTCGTGGTGCTGTGCGAGGCCGAGGGCAGCCACAAGGTGGCGCTGATCGTCGACGACATCATCGGCCAGCAGCAGGTCGTGATCAAATCGCTGGAAGAGAATTTCGAACGCGTGGACGGCATTGCCGGCGGCACGATCCTGGGCGACGGCAATGTCGCGCTGATCGTCGACGTGCAGGGCCTTAAGACTGCGATCGTTCATAAGAATGCGGCTTAACCACCGCTTGTAAATGCGTAGCCGGCCAGAAGGGCGGCAGAAAGGCTTGAGAATGGAAGCGCTCGGTATGCGCGACGAGATGGGCGACAAGTCGGCCATCGCCGCCCAGAATTCCCTGCAGTTGATCGCCTTTTCGATCGGCGAGCAGACCTATGGCGTGGAGATCACCACAGTGCGCGAAATCCGCGCCTGGAACGGGGCGACGCCCCTGCCCAATACCCGCGAATTCGTGCGTGGGGTGATCAACCTGCGCGGCACGATCGTGCCGATCTTCGATCTGCGCGCCCGCTTCGGCGATGGCCAGACTTCGCCCACCAAGAACCATGTCGTGGTGGTGATGAGCGTCGGCGACAAATGGGTCGGCATCCTGGTCGACGCCGTGAGCGATATTCTGACCGTATCGCGCGACGACATCCACAATGTGCCCGAAGGCAATTCGATCGATACCGAGCTGCTCAACGGCATCGTGACCCATGAGAGCCGCATGGTCGGGTTGATCGACCTGCATGCCGTGGTCTCCGGCGCCAAGATGGACGCGTAGGCGACCCGATCTTTGGAACTGAACAGGGCGCCGTGAGGCGCCCTTTTTGTTTGGACGTGTCGATAGCTATCGATCTGTGGAACCATTTGAACTGCCTGCCTCTTCTGGATGCAGATAAGAGGTCTCAATGCAGAAACTGGTTCCCCTGATTGCCTTCACCCTGATCGTGGGGTGGGGTTCCTCCGTCTCTGCGCAGGTTCCCGCCGTACTGCTCGACGCCAATGGGATCAATGCGGCCAATCTGTTGACCGATCTGGCCATCGACGACAGGCCCTATATCTTTTCTCCCGAGCCTGCCCTTCCAGTCGAGGACGGCGCCTCTGTAACGCCCCTTTTGCCCAGCGCCGCTATCGTTCGGACCCAAATCCTGCTCGATCAGTTTGGCGCCTCCCCGGGGGTTATCGACGGCTATGACGGGGAGAATGTGCGCAAGGCGGTGATGGCATTCCAGGCCATGGCCGGTATGCAGGCTACCGGCACGCTTGACGCTCAAACCGTCGGATTGTTGGAAACCGGCCTGCCGGTCATGGCTGCCTATGTCATCACCGCCGAAGACCTCAGCGAGATCACCGGACCAACGCCCGTCGACTATGCCGAAAAGGCGCAGATGGGCTTTCTGGGCTATGCCAGCGTCGCCGAAAAGCTGTCCGAACGCTTCCATATGGATGTCGATTTCCTCAGGGTGCTCAACCCCGGCGCGACCTTCACCGCAGGCGAGACCATCGCCGTGGCCGTAACCGGCGCCGGCCGCACCGGCCTGGTGGCGCGGATCGAGGCCGACAAGATGTTGCGACAGGTGCGGGCCTATGATGCCCAGGGCATGCTGCTGGCGGCCTATCCCGCAACCATTGGCAGTGAGGACAATCCATCACCCAGCGGCAGCTATGTGGTCGAGGTCGTCGCGCCGATGCCGAACTATACCTACAACCCCAGGATCAACTTCCAGCAGGGCGAGAATACCGAGGTCCTCACCATTCCGCCGGGCCCGAACGGGCCGGTCGGCAGCATGTGGATCGCGCTGTCCAAGCCGACCTACGGTATTCATGGAACGCCGGAACCGGCCCGCATCGACAAGACGGGCTCGCATGGCTGCGTGCGTCTCACCAACTGGGATGCCGAGGAGCTGGGGGCCATGGTGTCGCCGGGCGTCGTCGTCGATTTTCTCTAGCGGATGGCGCGAGGAGCGGCGCCTCTGGTCTAAAGCGGTTGCGGCAGAGTCCATCCGGTAAAGGGATGGCTCTGCCGCGCCTGCGCTAAAAGCCCTTCAGGACGATCTTGCCCATGGTCCGGCCTGTCTCGATGCTGGCATGAGCCTGCTTGAGATTGGCCGCATTGATCGGTTGCAAAGTCTCGGTTGCGGTGGTGCGGATCTTGCCGTCGTCGACAAGTCCGGCAACCAGGTCCAGCAGCTTGCCCTGTTCACCCATATCGGTCGTTTCGAACATCGACCTGGTGAACATGGATTCCCAGTGGATCGATACCGCCTTGCGCTTGAAGGCAAGAATGTCCAGGGCATCGGGATCGTCGATCAGCCCGAACCGGCCCTGAGGGGCAATGAGCTTGACGACTTCCCCGAGGTACCGGTGGGTTTCGGCCGTCGAGAAGACGAATGCTGGCGCACCAATGCCGAGTGCAGCGATCTGCGCCGCCAATGGCGCGCTGTGGTCCACGACATGATGGGCGCCCAGAGCGGTCACCCAGCTCCTGGTTGCTGGCCGCGATGCTGTCGCGATAACGGTCAGATCGGTGAGGGCACGCACCAACTGGATGGCGATGGAGCCCACGCCTCCCGCCCCACCAATGATCACGACGGCATCTGCCGCCCCGGGCACCGGCTTGCGGATGTCCAGGCGATCAAACAGCATCTCGTAAGCGGTAATGGCCGTCAGCGGGAGGGCCGCCGCTTCGGCCGTCGTCAGTGTGCTCGGCTTGCGTCCGACGATACGCTCGTCGACCAGATGAAACTGGCTGTTGGCGCCCGGACGGGTGATCGCGCCAGCATAGTAGACCTCGTCGCCAATCGCGAAGTTCGTCGCGCCGTCGCCCCTGGCCACGACACGCCCTGCCACATCCCAGCCCAGGATTTTCCACTGGCCAGGCTCGGGTGGCGCGCTGCGCCGAACCTTGGTGTCGACGGGATTTACCGAGATCGCGCTGACCTCAACCAAAAGGTCCCGACCGGACGGCGTTGGCCGTTCAATCTCGATGTCGACCAGTGCGTCGTTTCGTTCCAGTGCGCCTGGCGTCCTGTATCCGATTGCTTTCATGGGTCTTACTCTTTCTGCACGTTGATGCAGGCAAGAGATGTCCCTATGATGCCTTCGGGGCAATACTTACAAAAAACGCCTATAGTATCGAAAGAGGTAGTGTAAATGGCCAAGGTCCGCCACTCGCGTTTCGACTGCAATCCCGGATGCGCCGTTGAGGCAGCGATCGGGCTTATCGACGGCAAGTGGAAGTCCGTGATCCTGTTCCAGTTGCTCGATGGCACGCTTCGCTTCAATCAGGTCCAGCGTGCCGTGGGCCAGGTGACGCCGCGCATGCTGACCAATCAGTTGCGCGAACTGGAGCAGGACGGACTGATCATACGGACAGTCTACGCCCAGGTGCCGCCGAAGGTGGAGTATTCGCTGTCTCCGCTGGGACGAAGCATGGAGCCAATACTGCTATCCCTGAAGGCCTGGGGCGACCTGAATATCGGTCTCTACGGCAAGCCAGAAAAACAGGACGGCCCGATCGCCGCGATTGATCGTGGGCTTTCCAGTCGCGCCTAAGCGAGGCCAAAGTGGCCAGTTTGCTGCGCGCATTGCGCCAATGCGCCATTCCTGCTTGCGCGATTGCCGGCTGAGTGCTTAACGGACTGCCTCTTGCGGCGACACCCTCTGCCGCCACTATTGCAGGTCTCCCCAGCATGATCCGTCTTGAATCCATCGGTAAGCAGAACGGCAAGCAGATCGTCTTCATTGATGCGTCGGCCACGCTGCTCAAGGGCGAGAAGGTCGGACTGGTGGGGCCTAATGGCGCGGGCAAGACGACGCTGTTCCGCATGATCACCGGCGAGGAGCAGCCCGATGAGGGCCAGGTGTCGGTCGATAAGGGCCTCACCATCGGCTATTTCAGCCAGGATGTGGGTGAGATGGCGGGGCGCAGTGTCGTCTCCGAGACCATGGACGGTGCCGGCCCGGTCAGCGCGCTGATCACAGAGATGCGGGCGCTGGAAGCCGATATGGGCGATCCTGACAAGGCCGACGAGATGGACGCCATCATCGAGCGCTATGGCGAGGTGCAGCACCAGTTCGAGGAGTTGGACGGCTATTCGCTGGATGGCCGGGCCCGCGAAGTGCTCGATGGCCTGGGCTTTTCCCAGGAGATGATGGATGGCGATGTGGGCGCGCTCAGTGGCGGCTGGAAGATGCGCGTGGCTTTGGCGCGAATCCTGCTGATGCGCCCCGATGCGCTGCTGCTGGACGAGCCGAGCAACCATCTCGATCTCGAAAGCCTGATCTGGCTCGAGGAGTTCCTGCAGAACTATGCCGGCGCGCTGTTCATGACCAGCCATGACCGAGAATTCATGAATCGCATCTGTACCAAGATCATCGAGATCGATGCCGGCTCGCTGACCAGCTATTCGGGCAATTACGAATTCTACCAGCAGCAGCGCGCCATCGCCGAAAAGAACCAGCAGGCGCAGTTCGAGCGCCAGCAGGCGATGCTGGCCAAGGAACTGGACTTCATCGCCCGCTTCAAGGCGCGGGCGTCGCATGCCGCGCAGGTGCAGAGCCGGGTTAAGAAGCTCGACAAGATCGACCGTGTCGAACCGCCCAAGCGGCGCCAAGTGGTGGATTTCGAATTCCGCCCGGCGCCGCGTTCGGGCGAGGACGTCGCCCTGCTCAAGAATGTTTCCAAAAGCTATGGCAGCCGCACGATCTATGACGGGCTCGATTTCCATGTTCGGCGGCGTGAGCGCTGGTGCATTATGGGCGTCAACGGCGCCGGCAAATCGACGCTGCTCAAGCTGGTGACCGGTACGGCTGATCCCGATCAAGGCACGGTGTCGCGCGGTCCGTCGGTCAAGATGGCCTATTTCGCCCAGCATGCCATGGATGTGCTCGATGGCGACCTGACGGTGTTCCAGCAGCTGGAAAGCTCATTCCCGCAGGCGGGTCAGGCGCCACTGCGTGCTCTGGCGGGGGCCTTTGGCTTTACCGGCGACGAGATCGAGAAGAAGTGCCGGGTGCTGTCGGGCGGCGAGAAGGCGCGGCTGGTGATGGCGATGATGCTGTTCGATCCGCCGAATTTTCTCGTGCTGGACGAGCCGACCAACCATCTCGACATCGCTACCAAGGAAATGCTGATCACCGCGCTCAGCGCCTATGAAGGCACGATGCTGTTCGTCAGCCACGACCGTCATTTTCTCGCGGCGCTCAGTAACCGCGTGCTGGAGCTGACGCCCGAGGGTGTGCATGTCTATGGCGGTGGCTATACCGAATATGTGCAGAGCACCGGGCAAGAAGCGCCGGGGTTGCGGAGTTAAGTGCCACGCCCTCGTGGTTCGAGGCTCGCAAGAGCTCGCACCTCACCATGAGGGCTACTATTTGCTCGGTGAAACAACAGCCCTCATGGTGAGGTGCGCTTCTTCAGCGCCTCGAACCACGAGGGCGTGGCATGACACCCAAAACACAAATGCGCCTTGCGGCGCTTTGGTCAGGCTTCATGCTGGGTTTCGGCTAGAACAGTTCGGCGTCGCCGTGGCTCTGGTGGGCGGCGATGCCTGACAGCGAGGGGACACGCAACTCGTCGAGGGTGAGGCTGGCCCAGATTTCTTCATAGACGCTGTCGGGCGCAGTGGCCGGCAGCAAGGCGAACTGGCGGACGGCCAGGGCCATGTTGTGGCAGCGCTGCTCGATACGGTCCTGACCCTGCATGGCCGTGACGATCATCTGTACCGCTTCGCGGATCGAGGCGTCCTTGGTCAAATTCTTGTCGGCAAGAAGTTCGAGCGCTTCCGTGATGCCTTCTAGCATCGCCGCCGTCTGGCGCGCCGTCTCATCGAGTTCTCTCGCGAGTTTCTGCAGTGACATATGAAACAATCCTAGCCCCGTATTTCGACACTAGCGTGCTATTCCTAAAGCACTTCTTGCAATTTGATGGGGGTGGGGGTCACTCCGTCGTCGTGGTTAGCAATTGGCTAACGAGTTTAAAGTTACCATCGGAACAATAGGCGCTTTGGGGTTTCGATACGACAAATGGCACTGCCGAACTCTCTGCCACCCGAATTCGATCGCGGGGTGGTGACAACCGTACACCAGGGCGACTGCCACGTTTCCGATGCAACGGACCTCACCTATTCGACGGTGCTGGGCTCCTGCATCTCCGCCTGCGTGCGGGATCGCGTGGCCAATGTCGGTGGCATGAACCACTTCCTGCTGGCCGAACAGTCCGGCGCGGCCAAGGATCGCTACGGCGCCTCGGCCCGCTATGGCGCCTTTGCCATGGAGCAGTTGATCAACAAGGTGCTGACCAAGGGTACCGGCAAGAAGTCCAACCTCGAGATCAAGGTCTTTGGCGGCGGCAAGATCAATTCGGCACTCGATGACGTTGGCCTCAAGAATATCGAATTCGTCCGTCAGTTCCTGGCCGATGAAGGCTATGCGGTGATGAGCGAGGACCTAGGCGGCAATTATGCGCGCCGAGTGATGTTCAAGCCGCATTCCGGCCGGGCCTTCGTCAAGCGGCTGGACAGCGATGCCGGCGCCAATGTGGCGCGCGAGGAAATTGCGATCGCCAAGCGCCGCGTGGTCATACCGGCGCCAGTCGACGACATCGAACTCTTCTAAAATCGCTTCGAGACTTGCGTGCCGGGCTGCAACCGGCATCCATCTCCGCTCCGATGCTCACGTACCAGAGTACGCTGCACTTCGGTGCTCGATGCATTCCGGTTGCGCCTCGGCCTGACGCAAGTCTCTTCGCGATTTCGTGCCAGGAACGGGTCCCGAAACGGGACGATTATTCACGTTGTGACAATCTGGATTAGCAAAGTCTTACGTGCCCTGAGGGGTTTATAGACTTGGTTAACCATTCCGGGGTTAGGGTCCGCACCATGTTGGACCCCTCTTTGCTGATTTGCGGATCAGGCACATGCCCCATCTGCGCCTAGCGCTGCTTGCCGGAGCCATCTGGCTGGGCGCCAGTGCGCTGGCGGTCGGGCTTGCCATGGCATGGGGCCTGGGTCCGGCCTGGTATGGCGCCGCCGGAGCGCTGGTGGCAACGGCGCTGATCGGCAGCCTGCTTGTGGCATTCCTGCTCGACCAGCGCGATAATCGGGCGCTGGCCGCGGTCGCGCTGGCCGCAGGGCTCAGCCAGACGACCGACGAGAGCCTCAGCATTGCCAGTATCGTCACCCGGCTCGGCAAACGGCTGGAGCGGGCGCATCATTTCAAGAGTGCCATTGCGGCGATCCACCAGCCTGTGGTGGTGGTGGATGACAATGGGCTGATCCTGGCGGCCAGTGCCGGGGTGGCGCGGGTGGCCAAAGGCGCCATCGAGGGGGTGTCGCTCGATGCCCTGTTCGGCCAAGGCTATCTAGATGCCGGCGGCGGCGCGGCCGAAGAAAGTATGGCGGTGTTCGGTGGCAAGCGGTTCGCCGTGCGGCGCTTCACCATTGCCAGCAACCGGTACCTGCTCGAGCTGGTGCCGGCCGGTGCGTATATAGAAGATGACGAGCTCGACGCATTTGCCGGGGCACTGGCCGGCGGGCAGACCGGGTTCCGCTTCGAGGCTGGCGTGCTGGCGCGCAATCCGGCTTTGGCGGCGCTCAATAGCGGGCTGGCGGCGCTCGATGCTGGCCTCAAGCAGTTGGAGGGTGTTGCCTCGGGTAGCGGTGAACTGCCCGATGCGCTGCATGGACCGCTTGGCTCGCTGGCCATGCGGCTCAATGATTTTTCCCAGGCCATCGTCGAGCAACTTGAGGAAGAGCAGGGTATTCGCGCCCGGCTGGAATCACGGCTGGCGCAGGTGGGGCGGCTGGTCGAGGGGTTCGAGCAGCGCCTGGCGCATATGGGAACGCTCACCGCAGAAAATCGTGACGATGCCGGGGCCATGGGCAGGGCGCTCGAAGACGGCGGCGGCCGTTTGCGGCAGGCGCAGACGATCGGACGTGACGCCCAGACCTTGGCCGGAGCGGCTGAACTGGCGGCGCGGCGCACCAATGTGGTGGTCGGCGAGATCGACCAGATGACCTCCGAAATCGACAAGATGGTTCAGGCCATCGAGGACGTTTCGTTCCGTACCAACCTGTTAGCGCTCAATGCAGCCGTCGAGGCGGCGCGGGCCGGTGAGAAGGGCGCGGGCTTTGCCGTGGTGGCCGACGAGGTGCGCCAGCTGGCGCAACTGACCAACCGCTCGGCCAAGGATATCCGCGCGGTGGTCAAACGCGGCCGCGCCCAGTCGGAAACCGGCGTGGCCGAAGCCAGTTCGCTGCAAAAAATGATTGCAGAACTGGAGGCGCATTTACGCAATCTAAGTAATGAAACCGACACTATCGCCCAGACCCTGAGCCAGGGTGAGACGGCATTGAACCGTCTGACCGGGCGGATGGCGTCGTTCGGCGAGCCGGCGGAACCCTCAATTCGGGCCGTGCGGCGCGCGAACGCTTAGACGAGCATCCAGAATGGAGGCTCGGGGCAATTGGGGTGTGCCGCATGGAACAGGGAGAAATCTCCCTCAGCGAACGCGAGTTTTCGCGGATCAAGAACCGGGTCTATCAGGTCGCCGGGATCTCGCTGAGCGATGCCAAACGAACACTCGTCATTTCCCGCCTCTCCAAGATCGTGCGCGGTCTGGGGCTGCCCAGCTTTGACGCCTATGTCGATTTTCTCGAGCGTGGCGGCTCGGCACAGGACGGGCAGAATTTCGTCAATGCGCTGACGACCAACCTGACGCGGTTCTACCGCGAGGATCACCATTTCGAACATCTGCGCAGCTATGTCGGCGGGTTGATTGCCGAGAAGCCGCGCGGAGCGCGGTTGCGCATCTGGTCGGCGGGCTGCTCGACCGGGCAGGAGCCCTATACTGTTGGTATGGACCTGCTGGCAGCGTTTCCGGAGCTCAAGCGCTGGGACTTCAAGATCCTGGCCACCGACATTGATACGGCCGTCATCGCCAAGGCGGCGGGCGGCGTCTATCCGGCCAATGAACTCAACGGGCTGAGCAGCGAGCGCGCACGGCCGTTTGAAAAGGCCGGCGACGGCAATATCCGTATTCCGGCTGCAGTGCGCGAACTGGTGTCGTTCAAGCCGCTGAATTTGATCGGGCCGAACTGGCCGATGAAGGGTCCGTTCGACGCCGTGTTCTGCCGCAACGTCGCCATCTATTTTGACAAGCCCACGCAGGGCGAGGTGTTCAGCCGGCTGGGTAAGCTGCTGGCGCCGGAAGGCTTCCTCTATATCGGGCATTCCGAGAATCTTGGATCGGGCGGGGAAGGCTTCCGCCTGGTCGGCAAGACCATTTATCAATCCAAGCTGAAACTGAGCAAGCGAGAAGCAGCATGAGCATCAAGGTCCTGGTCGTCGACGATTCGGCGCTGATCCGCGAGGTGCTGACGCGCATGCTCACACGCGACGGCGACATCAATGTCGTGGCAACCGCCACCGACCCGATCGACGCGCGCGAGAAGATCAAGCAGCTCAACCCCGATGTGGTGACGCTCGATATCGAAATGCCCGGCATGAACGGGCTGCAGTTTCTCGAAAAGCTGATGCGGCTGCGGCCGACGCCGGTGGTGATGGTCTCGACGCTGACCAAGAAGGGCGCCAGCGAAACACTGCTGGCGCTCGAATTGGGCGCGGTGGATTTCGTGGCCAAGCCGAGCGCCGAGTTCGAAGGCGGCATCGAAGCCTTTGGCGCCGGCCTGCGCGACAAGATCCGCGCCGCCGCCAAGTCGGATGTGCGCGGCCGCTCCGCCAGTCGCGCCGAGGCGCCCAAGGTCGCCATCAAGACGGCCGCGGCACCGGAAGGTTCACTGATCGCGATCGGTGCATCAACCGGGGGCGTCGAAGCCATCCGTGCCGTACTGACCCAGATGCCGACCGATTGCCCACCCATCGTCATTGCCCAGCATATGCCGCCGGGCTTTACCGGGCGCTTCGCCGCTCGTCTGGATGAACTGTGTGCGCTCAAGGTCGTGGAAGCGGAAGACCGCATGCCGCTGCTGGCCGGCCATGCCTATGTGGCGCGGGGCGACTATCACCTGCGCGTCGAGCGGACCTCGGGGCAGCTCAAGTGCCGCCTGGCGCAGGATGAGCTGGAATCGGGCCACCGTCCCAGCGTCGACGTGCTGTTCGAATCGGTTGCCAAGATCGTTGGCGCCATGGCCGTAGGGGCAATCCTGACCGGCATGGGGCGCGACGGCGCCCGCGGGCTCAAGCTCATGCGCGATGCCGGCGCCTACACGATCGGGCAGAGCCAGGCCTCGTCGCTGGTCTATGGCATGCCGCGTGTGGCCTTCGAAGAGGGTGCGGTTGTCGAGCAAGCGCCGGTGGAAGCGATCGCGGCGCGCCTGGCTAATGCCTTGGTGCGGCTCAAATCGGCGGCCTGAAACGGCGTCCGGCACAATGCCGCACTGCCGATTGAGAGATTTGTAACGCTTGTTGCCTAGTGTTTCCGAGAATAACGGGGCTCTATCCCCGGACACCAAGAAGGTGAACTAAAAGATGCCTAAAGCCAGCGCGGTCAGTGTTCTAATCGTCGATGACCAGCAGTCCATGCGCGGTATCTGCAAGTACATCCTCACGCAACTTGGCTTCAAGGATATCATCGAGGCCAAGAGCGGTCGCGATGCGCTGGGCAAGCTCGAAAAGTCCAATGTCGATCTCATCATTTCCGACTGGAACATGGAGGATATCGACGGGCTGACGCTGCTCAAGGTGATCCGCAAGCATCCGCGCACGATGGCGATGCCCTTCATCATGGCCACTGGCCGTTCCGACAAGGAACAGGTCAAGGAAGCCATCTCGTTTGGCGTCAACAATTACATCATCAAGCCATTCGACGCGTCGACCATGAAGAAGCGCATCGAGGCGGTGATCGGCGCACTCAGTTGATCGCCTTGTGACGAATTCGAAAGGGCCACCCTCGGGTGGCCTTTTTCGTTTCTGGCGGTGATTGGTGTGAGCAATTGCCTGTACATTGAGCAAATGACGATTTTTTCGGCCCGCCCGCATTTATCCGTGCCCAGCCGCATTTATCCGTAAGGAGTGGTTAATTTGGCATGTGTATCGTTTGCAGCGATCGGTCATTTACCGAGACGTGGGGGACGACTGCCGCTGCGCGTGCCATTGGCCTGCGCAGGCCGTACGCGCGGGAAGAACGCGCGAGCGGGCAGTCCGCGAGGAGCTGGAGTTTTCAATGGGATTTTTGCCGCAGTTCAAGATCGCTCAAAAACTGCCACTGGCGCTGGTCGGTTCGGCCTTGCTGGTCAGCGCCGGCGTGGGCTTTGCGAGCTACGTCATCGGCGCCTCGGCGGTGCAGCAGCTGACGCAGCGCCAGATCGAAACGATCGCGACGCAGACTTCGGGGGAGCTGGGCTCCTATCTCGATGGCATCGCCAAGGATTTGACCATTACCTCGGCCGCAGAATCGACGCAGACCGTGCTGCGCGATCTTAACATCAACTGGGGGCAGTTCCTCACCGGCTCGCTGGCGACGGACCCTATTGTGGCGCTGCAGACGGCCTACATCACCAACAATCCCGATCCGGCCAATCGCGAACTGCTCGACGTGTCGACCGCCGACAAGCGGACGAACTATGACTTCACCCATTCCAAGATTCATCCGGCCTTCCGCCGGCAGTTGCAGGCACGTGGCTACGCCGACCTGATGGTGCTGAGCCCGGCGGGCGATCTCATCTATTCGGTCAAGAAGCGCGACGACTTCGCCACCAACTTCGCCGCCGGCGGTCCCGGTGGCGCGACCGGCCTGGGCCTGGCATTCCAGGCTGCCGCCGCGATGACCGAGGGCGGCCAGGTGTCGTTCCAGGATTTCTCGGCCTATGCCCCAGGCGGGCAGGTCGAAAGCTTCATGGCGACGCCGGTCTTTGACAACCGCGCCAAGCTGGTCGGCGTGTTGGCCGTTGCGGTCTCGACGGCGTCGGTCAATGCGATCATGGCCAAGTCCGAGGGGCTGGGTGAGACCGGCGAAAGCTTCTTTGTCGGCCCTGATTTCCTGATGCGCTCGGATTCGCGCTTTTCGGAGGGTGACGATTCTCTGGTGACGACCTTCCAGAGCCCGGTGGTGGAAGCGGCTCTTGCCGGCACCAGCGCAGTCGGCACATCGACCGACTACCGCAATATGAGCATGATGCTGACGGCCGAGCCGCTGAGCTTTGGTGGCGCCAATTGGGCGGTGGTCACTGCCATCGGCGAGAACGAGGCCTTCGCCCCGATCACCGATATGCGCAACATGATCCTGGCCGTCGGTGGTGGACTGCTGGCGCTTGCCGCGCTGGTTGGCTATTTCTTTGCCCGCTCGGTGAGCCGCCCGATCAGCCGCCTGACCACGACAATGGAACAGCTCGCCGACGGCGACCTCGATGTCGAGGTGCGCGGCGCCGAGCGCCAGGACGAGATCGGCGCCATGGCGCGCGCCGTGGAAATCTTCCGCGAGAACGGCCTCAAGGTGGCGCAGATGACCGAGGCGGAAGCCGCCCAGATCATCCGCAGCCAATCCGAACGTGCCGCCATGATGCAGGACCTGCAGCGGGCCTTTGGCGCCGTGGTGGATGCGGCCATTGCCGGCGACTTCACCAGGCGCGTCGAGGCCGAATTCCCCGACGACGAACTCAATACACTAGCCCGCTCGGTCAATAACCTAGTGGCGACTGTCGATCGTGGCGTCAGTGAAACCGGCGACGTGCTGGCCTCGCTGGCCGATACCGACCTCACCAAGCGGATGGAAGGCAACTATCAGGGCGCCTTCGCCAAGCTCAAGGCCGACACCAATGCGGTGGCCGAAAAGCTCACCGACATTGTCGGCCAGCTCAAGGATACGTCGCGCACCCTCAAGACCGCGACCGGCGAGATCCTCAGTGGTGCCAACGATCTGTCCGAACGCACCACCAAGCAGGCGGCAACGATCGAAGAGACCTCGGCGGCCATGGAGCAGCTGGCGGCGACGGTGTTGCAGAATGCCGAGCGCGCCAATGAGGCCAGCAGTGTCGCCTCGACGGTGACCCGCACCGCCGAAGAGGGCGGCCAGGTGATGCATCAGGCGACCGAAGCCATGGAGCGGATTACCCAGTCGTCGGGCAAGATCTCCAATATTATCGGCCTGATCGACGATATTGCCTTCCAGACCAACCTGCTGGCGCTCAATGCTTCGGTGGAAGCGGCTCGCGCCGGTGATGCCGGCAAGGGTTTTGCCGTGGTGGCCGTGGAAGTCCGCCGCCTGGCGCAATCGGCCGCAAGCGCATCGAGCGACGTCAAGGCGTTGATCGAGCAATCGGCCAATGAGGTCAGGGGCGGCTCCAGGCTCGTCTCCGATGCTGCGGCCAAGCTCGAATCCATGCTGTCGGCCGCCCGTTCTTCGAACGAGTTGATGAACGGCATCGCCAAGGAAAGTCGCGAACAGGCGTCGTCCATCGACGAGGTCAATACGGCTGTGCGCACCATGGACGAGATGACCCAGCATAATGCGGCGCTGGTCGAAGAGATCAATGCCGCCATTGAACAGACCGAGGCTCAGGCCACCGAGCTCGATCGCATCGTCGATATCTTCTCGACCGACGATAGGGCGCCCGCGCAGCGCCGTGCGCCGGAGCCGGCTGCTGCCTCGCCCGTTCGCGCGCTCGCCCAGGGGGCACGTGGCCTGCAGGACAAGCTCAAGACGGTTGCCAAATCCTATCTCAGCCACGGCAATGCCGCAGTCGACAAGGACTGGAACGAGTTCTGAGGGGGTCTTGCAGTACAGGTTTCAAGAGGCGCCAGATGGCGCCTCTTTTCATTTGGGCGACGGCAGGACACTCTCCGCCACGACAATGCGGTGAGAGCGGCGGTGTGAATCCTGCGCGTTGGCGCAATATTTGCGCAGCGGAAACGATACAGGCCCCGCGTGGACAACGATCGATTAACGGCTTTGCCGTAATTTTCCTGAAGCTAAGGTCCGGATGGGATATGCGCCGATAGGGGCGGTCCGGGCGTTTTGGGGGAAAGACGCCATGCGCAAGATCAGCCAGATCTTCGGCAACATCAAAATGACCACCACGATTGCCGTGCTGGTGTTCGTTGCCATTATCGGCTCGATCGCTGCCGTTTCCGGCACGATCTATATGTCGCTGTACAACCAGTCGGTTGCCAACAGCGAGGCGCAGCAGACCAACAATCTGGGTGTGGCCGCGACAATTCTCGAGCGGCGTATTTCGGGCTCGGTACTGAACTGGGCAGAGGACGGAACGATGGCCACGTTCCAGAGCTGGGCCGTGCCCCCGTTCTACGACACTGAAGTCATCGACTCGGTGACGCGCGTCACCAAGCAGGATGCCACGATTTATGTGCTGGACTCGGCCAGCCAGAACCTGATGAGCAAGACCACGAGTCTTGCTGGCGCCGACGGCGCGCGGCTGGTCGACCTGGCCATTGATGCCGCGAACCCGGCCTATGCCACGCTGATGGCCGGCCAGACCTTCGTCGGTGATTTCGACGTGGCGGGCACAAACTACGTGGCGGCCCTGCAGCCCATCACCAAGATGAGCGGCGAAGTCATGGGCGCCATTTTTGTCGGCACCCCAATGGCCAATGTACAAGCGCAGGCGACCAGCGTGCTCAGCCTGATCCTGATGGTGGGCGGCGCGGTGACTGTTGGCCTGGGTCTGATAGGCTTCATTCTTTCGCGCTTGATCACCAAGCCGATCCCCAAGCTCGCCAGCTCGATGGAAGCCATTGCCGAGGGCAATTACGAGAACGACGTGCCCTATACCGAAATGGGCAACGAAGTGGGCGGCATGGCCCGCGCCGTCGAAGTGTTCCGCCAGAACGGGCTGCGCGTCAGCCAGATGACCGAGGCCGAGGCTGCCCGCATCATCGCCGACCAGGAAAACCGGCAGAAGATGATGAGCGAGCTGCAGGGCGCGTTCGGCGTCGTGGTCGATGCGGCCGTGGCCGGCGACTTCAGCAAACAGGTTACCGTCGAATTTCCCGATCCTGAACTCAATGCGCTGGCCGGTGGCGTCAACAACCTGGTGTCGACCTTCAATCGCGGCGTGACCGAGATTGGCCAGGTGCTCGGCGCCATGGCCAATACCGACCTCACCCTGCGGATGGAAGGCGACTATGAAGGTGCGTTCGCCACGCTCAAGGCCGATATCAATGCGGTGGCCGACAAGCTGACCGAAGTGATCGGTCAACTGCGGCACACGTCTGGCTCACTCAAGACGGCCACGGGCGAAATTCTCAGCGGCGCCAACGATCTTTCCGAACGCACGACCAAGCAGGCCGCCACCATCGAGGAAACCTCGGCGGCGATGGAACAGCTGGCTTCGACCGTGCTCAAGAATGCCCAGCGCGCCAAGGATGCCAGCGCGGGTGCTGCGCAGGTGACCCGTACCGCCGAAGAAGGCGGGCTGGTGATGGATGCGGCGACTTCGGCGATGGAACGCATCACGCAGAGCTCGGCCAAGATCTCCAACATTATCGGTATGATCGACGACATCGCCTTCCAGACCAACCTCCTGGCACTCAACGCCTCGGTGGAAGCGGCGCGTGCCGGCGATGCCGGCAAAGGCTTTGCCGTGGTGGCCGTGGAAGTGCGGCGCCTGGCTCAGTCGGCGGCGCAGGCCTCGAGCGAGGTCAAGGTGCTGATCGAGCAGTCGGCCGGCGAGGTCAATTCCGGTTCCAAGCTGGTCGGCGAGGCTGCGGGCAAGCTGCGCGCCATGCTCGATGCTGCACGCGGTAACAATGGACTGCTTGAATCCATCGCCAATGACAGCCGCGAACAGGCTTCGGCCATCGAGGAAGTGACCACGGCGGTTCGCACCATGGACGAAATGACCCAGCACAACGCGGCGCTGGTGGAACAGACCAACGCGGCTATCGAGCAGACCGAGGCGCAGGCCACTGAGCTCGACCGCATCGTGGACGTATTCCAGATCGGCCGGCAGGAAGCGCCAGTGCGCGAACAGCGGGTAGCTCCGGCCGGGGGTGCCCGAGGCCTGCAGCAACGCCTGGCATCGGCATCGGCCAGGCTGGTCACCCACGGCAATGCCGCAGTCGCCACGGACTGGAACGAGTTCTAGGCGCGCCTGACCAAGTGTATCAATCGAACCCCGCGATGCCACCGGCGTCGCGGGGTTTTCGTTTTTTTGGCAACGATTTGAATGCACTACGAGGGAAAAAGCCCTGACACCAGTATGTTAAACACTCGATTAAGCCTCGACTGGTAATTTTCCCTACTAGTTGTGCAGGATTCGGAACTGGCTGAACTTGCGCGCGGGCTCTGGGGCACACTGATATGTTGAAACGCGTCGGCCAATTCTTTGGCAATATCAAGCTGACCACGATGATTGCCGCGCTGGTCATTGCCGCCATCATCGTCTCTGTGGCGGTGGTGACAACGGCCACTTACATCAACCTGAGCACCTCGACGCGCGCAGCGGCCCTCAAGCAGCAAACCACCAATCTGAAGACTGCTGCCACGATCGTCCAGGCCGGCATGTCCGGCGCGACGGTGACGTGGGCGGACACTGGCGGCATCGACAAGATCACCGTCTGGGCCATGCCGCAGCAGTTCCTCAACAACGACCTAGTGGATTCGATCGGCCGGGTGACGGGCGAGGCAGCGACCCTGTTCGTGTGGGACGAGGCCAGCCAGGACTTTGTCCGGATGACGACGACGATTGTCGGCGCCGACGGCGCCCGCATTGTTGGTACCCCGCTGGGCCAGGCCAGCGCGGCCTATGGCCCGGTGATGGAGGGCAAGACCTATTTCGGCGAGGCCAATATCGTCGGCCGTCCCTACTACACCGCCTATCAGCCGATCGTCGACCAGGCCGGCAAGGCCGTCGGCATCCTGTTCGTCGGCATCGACAAGGCCGTGGTCGAGACGGTGGTCTCCGATACGCTCAAGCTGCTGCTCATGGTTGGTCTGGTGACCCTGGCTGTTTTGGGTACCATTGGCTATGTGCTGTCGCGCGTCATGATGGCGCCTATTCCGCGTCTCGCCAAGACCATGAAGCTGGTGGCGGAGGGCGACTATGCCGCCGAGGTCGCCTATACCGGCCGTGGCAACGAAGTGGGCGAGATGGCCCGCGCCGTCGAAGTGTTCCGCGAAAACGGTCTCAAGATGAGCGAGATGACCGAGGAAGAGCGCGCCGCGTCGCTGCGCCGCCGGGTGGAACGCACCGACATGATGGTGGCGCTGCAGGCCGCCTTTGGCGAAGTGGTGGATGCCGCCATCGCCGGCGACTTCTCCAAGCGCGTGCATGCCCAGTTTGCCGATCCGGAACTCAACTCGCTTGCCAGCAGCGTCAACAACCTGGTCGAGACGGTCGATCGCGGCATTGGCGAAACCGGCCTCGTGCTGGCGGCGCTGGCCGATACCGATCTCACCAAGCGCATGCAGGGTGATTATCAGGGCGCCTTCGCGCGGCTCAAGAGCGACACCAACCTGGTCACCGAGAAGCTGACCGAAGTGGTGGGTGGCGCCAAGCAGATTTCGGGCTCGCTCAAGCAGGCGACGGGGGAAATCCTGTCGGGCATGAACGACCTTTCCGAGCGTACCACCAAGCAGGCCGCGACGATCGAGGAAACCTCGGCGGCGATGGAACAGCTGGCGGCCACCGTGGCCGAGAATGCGCGCATGGCCGAGGATGCCAACGGCAAGGCCCAGGCCGTGTCCGGCAGCGCTACGCAGAGCGGCACGACGATGGCCGAAGCCAATGCCGCGATGGAGCGGATCACCTCCAGCTCCGCCAAGATTTCCAATATCATTGGCATGATCGACGACATCGCCTTCCAGACCAACCTGCTGGCGCTGAACGCCTCGGTCGAAGCAGCCCGCGCCGGCGATGCCGGCAAGGGCTTTGCCGTGGTGGCCGTGGAGGTCCGGCGCCTAGCCCAATCGGCAGCCAGTGCTTCGGCGGACGTCAAGACGCTGATCGAGCAGTCGGCCAACGAGGTCAAGGGCGGCAGCAAGCTCGTCTCCAACGCGGCTGACCAGTTGGCCGCGATGCTCAATGCCGTCAACGAGAATGCCAGCCTGATGCAGGCCATTTCCAAGGCGAGCCGCGAGCAGGCGGCGGCAATCGACGAAGTGTCGGTGGCGGTGCGGACGCTCGACGAGATGACCCAGCACAATGCCGCGCTGGTGGAGCAGACCAATGCGGCCATCGAGCAGACAGAGGCTCAGGCCAGCGAACTGGACCGGGTGGTGGATGTCTTCACCATCGAGGCCAAGGGGGCGCCCGCGCCAGCGCGAGCAGCGCCCCGTCCGCAGGCGGCTCCGCCGCGGGGAAGCGCCGACAAGCTCAAGTCGGCCGCCCGGGCATATCTGAGCGACGGCAATGCGGCGATCTCGAAGGACTGGTCGGAGTTTTGATCAAACCGGGGCGACACGCTGTCGCCCCAGTCCCTGCCGGAAGTGCTTCCTTAACCATTGTATTCATAGAATTTTTTATCATGGTCGCGGAAGGGGAGCTGCGGACGTGCCCCTGAATGGCGGCAGTTCTGCCCAACTCCGGATGCCCGACGATGTCCCAGCTCAAACTCGCCTTCAAGCTACCGGCAATGGTGGTTGCCATTGCGCTCGCGACCGGCGCGAGCCTGGGTCTGGCCGCCTATCTCGTCAGCAACGCGACCGTGACCGCGCAAGCCGAGCATCGGCTGACCGCGGCAGCGAGTAATGCCAAGTCGTCGCTCGAGGCCTATCTCAACGAGGTCGCCGAAGACCTGACGCTGTTTGCCGGACGCGCCGAAATCGGCGGGGCGATCGATGCGTTTTCCGGCGCCATGCGGTCGCTCAAGGGGCAGGGCGATCCGACGGCCTTGCTGCAGGATGCCTATATCACGCAGAACCCCAATCCGGCCGGGGAGAAGCTGCTGCTCGATACGTCCGACAAGCTGCCGGTCTACGACCTGACGCATCGGGCCCAGCATGCCGATTTCCGCGACCTGCTGCTCAAGCGCGGCTATTACGACATCTTCCTGTTCGATACCGATTTCAACAACGTCTATACGGTGTTCAAGGAAGCCGATTTCGCAACCAACTTCGCAGAGGGCGGTGGGCCCTGGGCCGATACCGACCTGGGCAAGGTGGTCAGAGCGGCGATGGCCGGCGAAGAGGGGCAGGTTTTCCTCTCCGATTTCGCGCCCTATGGCCCCAGTGCTGGCGCGCCGGCCAGTTTCATCGCCTCGCCCGTCTATGATCAGGGCTTCCTGATCGGGGTCATTGCCTTCCAGATGCCGACCGCGCTGATCGGCGAGGTGCTTGGCCGTACCCAGGGGTTGAGCAGCGGTGGCGAGGTGTTCCTCGTCGGGCAGGACGACCTCGTTCGAAACGATACGCCGGTGACGGCAGACAATGACGTGCTGATGCTGGCCCTGCACGGCGATCCGATCGCCGCAGGTCTGGCTGGTAATCCGGCATTGGGTGAGATCACGCATCACGATGGCGCGCCCTATGTGGCGGCGAGCCAGCCCCTGAGTTTTGGTGGGTCCAATTGGGCTGTGGTGGCACTCGAAAGCCAGGCTGATATCCAGGCGCCCTCGACGGGCCTGCGCAACACCATGCTGGTTATCGGCGGCATCATGCTGGTGCTGGCCGCCATGGCCAGCCTGATCTTTGCCCGCACCATCACAAGGCCGGTGTCGCGTCTCACTGATGCGATGGCCGAGATCGCCGCCGACCGGCTTGATATTGCCGTACCCGGCCTCGAGCGTGCCGACGAGCTGGGCTATATGGCTGAGGCCGTGGAAGTGTTCCGCGGCAATGGCATCAAGATGCGCGACCTTCGCGCCGCCGAACTCGACATGAGCGAGGAGCGCGCGTCCCAGGTCGGCGTGATCCAGGCGTTGCAGGCCGATATTGGCGCCGTGGTGGGTGCGGCGATCGAGGGCGATTTCTCGCAGCGTGTCCCGGCGAACCAGCCAGACCCGGAACTGCGCGGGCTGGCCGAGAACGTCAACCTGCTGGTTTCAAGCGTCGATCGCGGGTTGGTGGAGACGGGTGCTGTGCTGTCTGCCCTGGCCCGCGCCGATCTCAGCGTGCGGATGACTGGCGACTACAAGGGCGCCTTCGGGCAGCTCAAGGGCGATACCAATGCCGTCGCCGAGCAGCTCAGCCAGATCGTGACGCAGTTGCGCGGCACGTCCGGGGCGCTCAAGACGGCGACCGGCGAAATCCTGTCGGGTGCCAACGATCTCAGCGAGCGGACGACGCGCCAGGCGGCGACCATCGAAGAAACGTCGGCTGCCATCGAGCAGGTGAGCCGTACGGTCGTCGACAATGCGGATCGGGCCGAAAGCGCCAGTCACAAGGCCCATTCGGTCTCGGCCGAAGCGCAGGCGAGTGGCGCCGTCATGGGTGAGGCGACGGCGGCGATGGATCGCATCACCCAGTCGTCCGACAAGATTTCCAACATCATCGGCCTGATCGACGACATCGCCTTCCAGACCAATCTCCTGGCTTTGAACGCCTCGGTGGAGGCCGCCCGTGCCGGCGATGCCGGCAAGGGCTTTGCCGTGGTAGCGGTGGAAGTGCGGCGGCTAGCGCAGTCGGCGGCAAAGGCGTCGTCTGACGTCAAGGTGCTGATCGAACAGAGTGCTGGCGAGGTCAGGGGCGGCACGCGCCTGGTCACGGATGCCGCGGGGCGGCTGGTGGCGGTGCAAGCGGCCATCGAGGCTAACGCTGTCCTGCTCGAAGGCATTGCCAGGGCCAGCCGCGAGCAGGCGGCATCGATCGACGAAGTCAACGTCGCGGTGCGTCAGCTCGACGAAATGACCCAGCACAATGCGGCCCTGGTGGAAGAAACCAATGCCGCTATCGAACAGACTGAAGCCCAAGCCAATGAACTGGACCGGGTGATCGGGGTGTTCACGCTGGGCGGGCAGGCGGTTCAGGGCGGGGGTGTGGCAAGACCGAGGGCCGTCGCCGGCGGTCGTCTCTGACCGCGTGATCCCCGTAACGAGGATGGATATCAAGGGCGCCCACGAGGCGCCCTTCTTGTTCCGCCATGGATTGTTCTTCACGCCCATTTAACCATGCGGGCGTAGCCTCATCCATGGACGCAGATCATGTATATTCGCGGTGGTGGGGATCGCCGTGGAACGCAGACGATCATCCATGCCCGGTCAATACTCATCGCGACGATTACCGACGGCCAGCATTTTGAGCCGACTGGTGATCGCATGGCCATCGTCATCGACACGGCAGCTACGCAGTAGTCGTAATGCGCGCCACAGGCCCCTCTTAGCCAATGTTTTTTACGATAGCTGCGCGTCCAGGACGGGCGAGGGCAGGGGCTGGAGGGCCTTTTTTCGATGACCGGATTTTTCGGCAGCAATAGCAGGAATGACGACCGCGCCAAGGTCGATGCGATTATGCGCAGCCAGGCGGTCATCGAGTTCAAGCTCGATGGCACCATCATCACCGCCAACGAAAACTTCCTCGCGGCGCTGGGCTATACGCTTGGTGAGATTGCCGGCCAGCATCACCGCATGTTCGTCGATCCTGATGATGCCGTCTCGCCCGAATACAAGCAGTTCTGGGCCGATCTTGCCGCCGGCAAATTCCAGGCTGCTGCCTATCGGCGCATCGCCAAGGGCGGCCGCGAGATCTGGATACAGGCGAGCTATAACCCTGTCTTGGACAAGGCGGGCAAGCCGGTCAAGGTAATCAAGTTCGCCACCGATATCACTGAGCAGAAGAACAAATCCGCCGACCACGAAGCCCAGATCGCCGCCATCGGCCGCGTACAGGCGGTGATCGAGTTCAATCTCGACGGAACGCTCCGGCAGGCCAACGAGAATTTTCTTGGCACGGTCGGCTATCGGGCTGACGAGATCGTGGGCAAGCATCACCGCATGTTCTGTGATCCGGTCTATGCCGGTAGCGCCGAGTATGCGCAGTTCTGGGAGCGGCTGCGCAGCGGGGAATATGTCGCCGCCGAGTTCCAGCGCTTCGGCAAGGGCGGCAAGGAGGTCTGGATCCAGGCCTCCTACAACCCGATTCTGGATGCGCTGGGCCGACCGATCAAGGTGGTCAAGTTCGCCACCGACATCACCGAGCGCAAGCGGGCCGAAGGCATCATCGCCGACCTGACATCCAGTCTCGCCAAGATGGCCGAGGGCGATCTGACCGGGCGGATCGATACCCGGTTCACCGGGCAGTACGAACAGTTGCGGCTGGCCTTCAACCAGTCGCTGGCACGACTGCTCGATATTGTCACCAGCCTGCAGAGCACGTCGCGCTCGCTCCGGACCGCAACGGGCGAAATCCTGGCTGGCGCCAATGATCTCAGCGAGCGCACCACCAAGCAGGCGGCAACCATCGAGGAGACGTCGGCCTCGATCGAGCAGCTGTCCAGCGCGGTGGAAGAGAACGCCAAGCGCGCAGCCACCGCCAGCCAGAAGGCGCGCGACGTGTCGGCCAGCGCCGGCGAGGGCGGCACGGTGATGACCAATGCCAATGCGGCAATGGCTGCGATCGAAACCAGCTCGGGCAAGATTTCCAACATCATCGGGCTGATCGACGATATTGCCTTCCAGACCAATCTTTTGGCGCTCAATGCCTCGGTGGAAGCCGCCCGTGCGGGTGATGCCGGCAAGGGATTTGCGGTGGTCGCCGTAGAAGTGCGGCGGCTGGCGCAATCGGCAGCGCAGGCATCGAGTGAGATCAAGGTGCTGATCGAGGCCAGCGCCGGCGAGGTCAAAAACGGGTCGCGCCTTGTCGGGCAGGCGGCCGAGAAGCTGCTCGCTATCCTGACTGGGGCGCAGGAGAGTTCATCGCTGATCGACTCGATCGCCCAAGCCAATCGCGAACAGTCCTCTGCGCTGGAAGAGATCACCGTTGCGGTCCGCGCCATGGACGAGATGACCCAGCACAATGCGGCTTTGGTGGAAGAGACGAATGCCGCCATCGAGCAGACCGAAGCGCAGGCAGCCGAGGTGGATGGGATCGTCGATGCCTTCCGGATCGGGGCCACCGACCGGCTCGGGCGGCGAGCCGACCCAGAGCCCCTTCGCAAATTGCGGGCATAGTTTGCGTCAAGCGTCCGACGGATCGGTTTCGTAAACGATTTCAGTGAATTTTAACCAAGCGTGCGTCACAAGTTCGGGACTCGAACTAAATCGAATCCAACAGGCTTTTGGGGGCCATTGTGCGACATCTTCTTGGTAGTGTGCGGGGCAGATTGCTAGCACTAGCGTCAATTCTGTGCCTGGCGGTGATGATCTTTGCAGGCGGCGGTGCTCTCAAGAGTTGGGGAGACGCTGTGATAGCCGACAGCATCGGTCGAAGTGGGGAAGTTTCCGATATGCTGCTGACCAGCGCCGGAAACTGGGCCGTGGAGCGTGGCACGACCAATTCGGCGCTGGCGCAGCCAGACCCGGCCAATGCCGAAACGCTGGCGGTGATCGCGGCCCGGCGCCTGGCGGCGGATGAAGCGTTTTCGGCGGCCTTGATCGACCTCGCCGACGGACCCGCCTTCAAGGATCGCGACAGCCTGATCGAGGGGGCCAAGTCCCGCTTCCAGGCCATCGTGGCCCTGCGGGCCGAGGCCGACGCCGCCCTGGCACTGCCGGCTGCCGGCCGTCCGGCCGAGCTGGCCTCGCGCTGGGTGCCGACTTTGACCGATTTGATCATGCATTCACAGCGGTTGCGGCTGGCAGCGCGCTACCTGCCCGAAAGCATGGAAATACAGGTGCTGCTGCTCGAAGACGTCAAGAACTCTGTCTGGGTGATGAGCGAGTTCGCCGGGCGCGAACGGGCTTTGATCGGGGCGGCCATAGCCGCAGCGGCGCCGCTGGATCCCGCCAAGTTGCAGACGCTGGCGACCTATCGGGGCCGGGTGGAACAGGCCTGGATGGGCGTCGAGGCCTATCTCGAAACCGAAGTGGCGGACCCAGGCGTGGCGCAGGCCGCAGCGGCGGTGCAGAGCGGATTTTTTGAGACGTTCGAAGCGACACGGCAGGCGGTCTATGCGCAGGGTGCGGCGGGCGCGGGCTATCAACTCGATAGCGACGCATGGATTGCCCAGGCCACCGAGGCCATCGATACGCTGCTGGCCATGGCGACGCAGACGACCCGCTCCGCCTCCAGTGTGGCCGCCGCCGAGGCGAGCCAGGCACATGTGATGGTGGCGATCCAGGGGCTGGTGCTGCTTGCCAGCATCGGATTGGCCGTGCTGACCTTCTGGGTCGTCATCGCCCAGGTGGCACGGCCGATCGGTCAGATCACGGGGGCAATGAAGCGGCTTGCCGATGGCGATCTGGCCGCCGAAGTGCCCTATGCCGACCGCCGCGACGAAATCGGCGAGATGGCGGCGGCAGTAGAAGTGTTCAAGCAGAATGGCATCAGGGTTGCCGACTTCACCGCCGAGGAACAGCGGGCCAATGTGCGGCGCCTGCAAAGGGCCAAGACGATGGAGAGCTTCCAGTCCGCATTTGAGACCGTGGTGGTGGCGACGCTCGAGGGTGACTTCTCCAAGCGCATCGAGCATCAGTTCCAGGATGCCGATATCGAACGGATTGCGGCGAACTTTAACCGCATGGTCGAAACGGTGGCGGGCGGCCTGGGCGAGGCCGGACATGTTCTGGACGCGTTGGCACGGACCGACCTGACGCAGCGCATGTCCGGCAGCTACCGGGGAGCGTTCGCGCAATTGCAGGGCGACATCAACTCCGTCAGCGACCGGCTGAGCGAAATCGTCGGCCAGTTGCAGCAGACCTCGCGTTCGCTCAAGACGGCGACGGGTGAAATCCTGTCGGGCGCCAATGATCTGGCCGATCGGACGACGCGGCAGGCTGCCAATATTGAGGAGACAACGGCAGCCATCGAACAGTTGTCGGTGGCGGTGCAGGACAATGCCAGGCGCGCTGGCACGGCCAGCCAAAAGGCACAGACCGTATCGGCCAAGGCGACCGAGAGTGGCTCGGTGATGACGGAGGCAACGGCGGCCATGGAGCGTATCAGCGCGTCCTCGGCCAAGATCTCCAACATCATCGGCCTGATCGACGATGTGGCGTTCCAGACCAATCTGCTGGCCCTGAACGCCTCGGTCGAGGCCGCAAGGGCAGGGGATGCCGGCAAGGGCTTTGCGGTGGTGGCGGTCGAAGTGCGGCGGCTGGCCCAATCGGCCGCCAGTGCCTCGGCCGAGGTCAAGCAATTGATCGAAGCCAGCGCCGACGAGGTGCGCAACGGCTCGCAACTGGTCGGCCAGGCAGCCGATAAACTGCTCGACATCCTGGGGGGTGCACAGGAAAGCTCGACCCTGATCAATTCGATCGCCCAGGCCAATGCCGAACAGTCCTCGGCACTCGAAGAGATCACTGTCGCCGTACGCCAGATGGACGAGATGACCCAGCACAACGCCGCGTTGGTGGAAGAGACTAACGCGGCGATCGAACAGACTGAGGTTCAGGCCGGGGAACTGGACGGTATCGTTGAAGTGTTCAAGCTCGCTACGGCAGTTGCATTGGCACCTCCAATCCAAGTTCGAAGGGCCGCCCCGGTGCTCCGCACTGTGGGTAATGTGGCGATTGCGCCGGATTGGGACGAGTTCTAGCAACAGTGCCTCCTGACTCCTCCTGTCAGCAGGCCATGCGACAAAGCCCCGGCGTCAAACCCGGGGCTTTTGCCATGCTGACCTCCGTTGTCGATCCGGTCTATTCCCATGCATTTGCCGACCTGATCGCGCCGTTGCCGGAACCGGTCCAGGCGCTGACGGCGCGGCTGGTGGCGTTGGTCGCCGCCCATCCCGGTCTCACCGGCAAGGTGATGGCCGGGTGGAAATCGATCAATTTCCGCCATGCCGCCGCCGGTCATGTGTGTTCGGTATTTCCGCAGGTCGACCGGGTGACGCTCTATTTCGAGCATGGACGACTGCTCAGCCAGGGCGATGGCCTGCTCATCGGCGACGGGCTCAAGAAGGGCCGTTACCTGCGGTTGGTGCCCGGCGACGACATTCCTGTCGATCCGATCGGCATCCTGCTCGGCGAGGCCATTGCCCTGTTTGCCTGAAGCATGCTTGTAAGTTGCCTCTACCTGGAGGGCAGCATGGCGCGGATTGGCCTGGTGGCGCATGACGACAAGAAGGACGAGATGTGCGCCTGGGCGGTGCATCACAAGCATAAGCTCAGCGAGCATGAGCTATGGGGCACCGGCACGACCGGCGGAAGGGTGATGTCGGAGACCGGTTTGCCGGTGACGTTGCTCAAAAGCGGTCCGCTGGGTGGTGACCAGCAGCTCGGCGCCATGATCGCCGAGGGCAAGCTCGATGTGTTGATCTTCTTCATCGACCCGCTCTCGGCGCAGCCGCATGATGTCGATGTGAAAGCGCTGACGCGGCTGGCCACGCTCTATGACGTGCCCTGCGCCAACAACAAATCCACAGCCGACGCGGTGCTCGCCTATCTTTGACTGGCCAGTCAACTCCCGGTTGACCCTAGGGTCACCTTATGAACAGATGCCCCAAAATAGCCCGGATTGAACCGGGTTCGGTGGCATTGGGAAAACGGGACGGGTTTGGTGTCCTCTGACTTGGTTATTGACGTTCGCAACGTCAGCAAACGCTTTGGCGGTCTTCGGGCCGTCAACAACTGCTCGCTGTCGGTTCGCCGCGGCTCGGTGACGGGCCTGATCGGTCCGAACGGGGCTGGCAAGTCGACGCTGTTCAACATCGTGGCCGGCAATATCGTGCCCGATGAAGGCGCGGTTATCTTTGACGGCACCGACGTCACCGGCTTCAAGCCGCATCAGCTGTTCCGCACTGGCATGCTGCGCACCTTCCAGATCGCGCATGAATTCTCCAACATGACGGCGGTCGAGAACCTGATGATGGTGCCAGGCGACCAGCCGGGTGAATATCTCGGCAATGCCTGGTTCCGGCCCGGCCTCAGCAAGTCGCGCGAGACCGAGGTGCGCAAGAAGGCGCTCGACGTCATCGACTTCCTCAAGCTCGGCCATGTGCGCAACGAGTTGGCGGGCAATCTCAGCGGCGGCCAGAAGAAGCTGCTCGAGCTGGGCCGCACCATGATGGTCGATGCCAAGGTGGTGCTGCTCGACGAAGTGGCGGCCGGCGTCAACCGCACGCTGCTCAATGATCTGGCCAGCAATATCGAGCGGATGAACAAGGAGCTGGGCTACACCTTCTTTGTCATCGAGCACGACATGGACCTGATCGGGCGCCTGTGCGATCCGGTCATCGTCATGGCGCAGGGCGAGAAGATCGCCGAAGGCCCGATGGCCGAAATCCGCGCCAATCCTGCAATCGTCGAAGCGTATTTCGGCACGCCCGTCGAGGTTGCGTAATGCCCCTGATCGAACTCAAACACGTCGTGGGCGGCTATGGCGGCGCGCCGATCCTCAATGGCGTCAACATGGCCATCGAGCAATCCGATATCGGCGTGATCGTCGGCCCCAATGGCGCCGGCAAGTCGACGACGCTCAAGGCGATTTTCGGCCTGCTCAAGGTCACCGGCGGCACGATCGAGTTCGGCGGCGAGAACGTCGCCAATTCGCTGCCCGACAAGCTGGTGCCCAAGGGCCTGAGCTTCGTGCCGCAGGAAAAGAACGTCTTCACCTCGATGAGCGTCGAGGAGAACCTCGAAATGGGCGCCTTTACGCGGCGCGACGATTTCAAGGGCACGATGGACTGGGTCTACCAGATGTTCCCGGTGCTGGCCGAAAAGCGCCGCCAGCCGGCGGGCGAACTCTCCGGCGGCCAGCGGCAGATGGTGGCCATGGGCCGGGCGCTGATGAGCAAGCCCAAGCTGCTGATGCTCGACGAACCCTCGGCTGGCCTGTCGCCGCGCTATGTGATCGAGATTTTCGAGACCATCGTGCGCGTCAACAAAGAGGGCGTGGGCATCCTGATGGTCGAGCAGAACGCCCGGCAGGCGCTGGCCTTTGCCTCCAAGGGCTTTGTGCTGGCCCAGGGCCAGAACCGCTTCACCGGCACGGGCCCAGAGCTTATCGCCGACCCTGAAGTCGCCAAAAGTTTCCTCGGGGGCTGAGCCGTGACCGAACTCGTTTTCTTCATCAACCAGGTCGTCATCTCGGGCGCGGTCCTCGGCTGCATCTACGCGCTGGGCGCGGTCGGCATCACGCTGATCTTCGGCATCCTGCGCTTTGCCCATTTCGCCCATTCCGAGCTGATGACGTCGGGCGCCTTCTTTGCCTTCCTGCTGGCGGCGATGTTTGCCAGCTGGGGTGTCGTGACGCCCATTCCGACGGGCTTTGTCGTGCTGCCCATCGCCATGGTCATGTCTGCCATCTTCGCGCTGGGCATCGACAAGGGCTTCTACGCCCCCTTGCGCAAGCGCGGCGCCAAGCCGGTCATCCTGCTGATCGCCTCGATCGGCGTGACGCTGATGGTGCAGGGTCTGATCCGCCTGTTTTTCGGCGCCGGCTCCTACTCGTTCTTCGAGACCGAGACCAAGGAAGTGTTCCGCATCGACACCTCGTTCCTCGGTTCCACCCGTCCGCTTGTCATCACCGAGCCGCAGCTGTTGATGATCATCGTCACCGTCGTTTCGGTGCTGGCGCTGCACTTCTTCCTCACGCGCTCGCGGCTAGGCAAGGCGATGCGCGCCATGGCTGATAATGCCGATCTGGCGCAGGTGTCGGGTATCAACACAGCGCTGGTGGTGCGGGTGACCTGGATCGTCGCCGGGGCCTTGGCCTGCATGGCCGGTACCATGCTGGCGCTCGACGTGACGCTGAAGCCGGACCTGGCGTTCAACATCATCATCCCGATTTTTGCCGCCGCCATCGTCGGCGGTCTAGGCCAGGCCTATGGCGCCATTGCCGGGGGCCTGCTGATCGGGTTTGCCGAGTCGCTGGCCGTGTTCAACTGGACCATGGTGTTGCGGCCGCTCAATGCCGTGCTGCCGGAATGGCTGCAATTGCCCGCGACGCTGGCGCTGGTGCCGACCGAATACAAGCTCACCGTGGCCTTCGTGATCCTGGTGGTGGTGCTGCTGGTCCGACCCACCGGAATCTTCAAGGGAGCCTCGTCATGATCCGGCGTTCGCTGACCCTGTTTGCCGGCCTGTTCGTGCTGATCCTGGTGATCGGCTGGGCCATGGGCCTGCCTTTCACCTCGTCGCGCCTCGTCGAAGCCACCGCCTATTCGCTGATCGCGCTGGGGCTCAATATCCAGTGGGGCTATGGCGGGCTGTTCAACTTCGGCATCATGGGCTTTCTGATGCTGGGCGGCTTTGCCGTCACCTTCATCTCCTACCCGATCAATCCGCAATTCTGGGGCTCTGATGGCCCGTGGATGCTGGGGCGGGCGCTCATTGCCTTCGCTGCCGGCGCGTTGCTCGTCTATGGAGCGCGCAAAAGCGATCGACTGGGCATTCGTGGGGGTTGGAAGACCTTCCTCACCGTGCTCGCCTGGTTCGCCGCCTACTGCATCTATCGCAGCCAGATTGATCCCGCGGCCGCCTATATCGAGGCCAATGCCGGCTTTGTCGGTGGCCTGGGCGCGCATCCGATTTTCGGCTGGCTGTTCGGCGGCGTGCTGGCCGCTGTGATCGCCTATATCGTGGGCAAGATCGCGCTGGGTCTGCGCACCGATTACCTGGCCATCGCCACCATCGGTATCTCCGAGATTATCCGCGCGCTGATCAAGAACATGGATTGGCTGACGCGCGGCACGCTGACCGTTTCGCCGATCCCATGGCCGACGCCGCTGCCGCAGGATTATCAAGCGACCGGTTCAGATCAGTTCAGCTCGCTGCTGCTGGCGCGCGGCGGCTTCCTGCTGCTGGCGCTGCTGGTGCTGGCGATCTCCATCTGGCTGATTTCGCGCGCCTATGCTGGCCCCTGGGGCCGTATGATGCGGGCGATCCGCGACAATCACATCGCCTCGGCCTCGATGGGCAAGAATGTCACGGCCCGACAGCTCGAGATCTTCGTTTTCGGCTCCGTGCTGATGGGCATTGGCGGCGCCATGCTGGTTAGCTTCACGCAGATCTTCGATCCCTCCAGCTACCAGCCGATCAACCACACCTTCCTGATCTGGGTGATGATCATTGTGGGTGGCGCCGGCAACAATTGGGGCGCGGTGTTTGGCGCGGTGCTGATCTGGCTGGTCTGGGTAGTTTCCGAGCCGCTGGCCAAGGTGACCTTTGAGAATGTCAGCTATTGGTCGACCAATTTCGGCTGGGGTGCCATTCCGGAAATCGAGTCGCGCTCGGCGCAGATGCGCGTCTTCGTGCTGGGTCTGGTGATCACCATCGCGCTCAGATTCGCGCCCAAGGGCCTGATCCCCGAAGTGGTGCGGCGAGACGCTTAAGTCAGAGACTTCAGGCCGTCTTTCCGGCATGAACCCATAGCCAGCGCGTTGGTTTGCCGTCGTAGCCTGAACCATCGTTCTCGCTGATGTCGATGCTGGCCCAAGTGGCAGCCTGGGTCAGGTGGCCGCGGAGTTCAGCGGCATCCGGATAATTGTAGTAGCGACCAAGCTGGTCGCGCCCCTCGCCGCCACCGGCTTTGAAACTGGCCACCAGGTGGCCACCGGGGCGCAGGGCACGAAAGATGCGCGCGAGGTCGTCAGTCAACTCGTCGCGCGGAGCGTGCAACAGACAGGCGCAGGCCCAGACGCCGTCATAGGCGGCGATGTCTGACAGTTCGTGAAACGCCATGATCCGCACGGGCACGCCGATCCGGCGTTCTGCCTCGGCGGCGAGTTCCGGCGATGCATCCGACGGTGTGACGGCGAAGCCCGCGGCCAGCATGGCGGCGGCGTCACGCCCATTGCCGGTTCCCAATTCGAGCACGGTGGCGCCCGGCGCCAACAGCTTCAGAAAGCCCGCAAGTTGCGGCGTCGGGCGATCAGCATGCTGCACATAGGTCGCGGCATTGTCGGCGTAGAATTTCAGGGTATCCCGATCAGGCATCGACATCTCCAAACAAAAAGGCCCGGGATCGCTCCCGGGCCTCAAATCATTCAGGCGAAATCCAGACTACTGGATCTGGCCCTTCTCGACGAAGGCGCCGCCTTCGACCGCGAGTTCGACGATGATGCCGTCAACGTCGCCGGCTGCGTCGAAATCGAGGGCGCCACCGGCACCTTCATAGTCGATGTCGGTGCCGGCTGCGATCAGCTCGGCAGCCTTGGACCATTCGCCGGGCAGGATCTTCTCGCCGGGTGCCGAGGCGACCTCGCGCAGGGCAGCAGCCAGGCCTTCACGGTCAGCCGAGCCGTTCTTGGCGATGGCCAGGGCCAGCAGGAACGCGGCGTCATAGGCCTGCGGAGCGTAGGTGGCGTTGGCCACGAAGCCGTCGCTGGTGAAGGCGTTGTAGATGTCGACAGAAGCGCCCGAGGGGGCACCGGCGCGGGTGGCGATCAGGCCTTCGACGGCAGCAGCGTCGATACCGGAAAGCAGGTCGTCGCCGACCATGCCGTCACCGCCGACGTAGGTGGTGAAGTTGCCGGATTCGACGGCCTGGCGCAGCACGGTGTTACCCGAAGCGTTGGCATAGGCCAGGATGACCAGGTTCTGCGAAGCGGTCAGGTTGCCCAGCTCGGCGCGGTAGTCGGCCTTGCCTTCTTCATGCGCGACGTTGGCAGCAACGGTGCCGCCGGCTGCGGTATAGGCAGCGCTCAGGGCATCGGCGAAGCCTTTGCCGTAGTCGTTGTTGACGTAGGTGATGGCGATGTCCATCACGCCCTTGGCGATCAGCAGCTCAGCCAGCTTCACGCCCTGGAGCGCGTCCGACGGGGTGGTGCGGTAGACGAGGTCGTTGTCTTCCAGCGTGGTCAGGGCCGGAGCCGAAGAGGCCGGCGAGATGAACACGACATTGCCCGACAGACCCGAGCCGTTGAAGGCGCCGATGGTTTCGCCGGTGCAGAGTGCGCCGACGATGCCGGTGACGTTGTCGGTGTTGATCAGCTTGTCGGCAGCAGCGGCAGCGGCGGTCGCGTCGCAGGCACCGTCAGCCGAGATCAGGCTCAGTTCGCCGCCCAGGATACCGCCCTGTTCGTTGATCTGCTTCACGACCAGTTCGGCGCCGGCAAAGATCGGCGGGGTCAGGGATTCGATCGGGCCGGTGAAGCCGCCGATGAAACCGATGGTCGCGCCGGTGTCCTGAGCGATGGCGGGCGCGGCGACAACGAGTGTCGAGGCGGCAACGGCCAGGGTCAGGGTTTTCTTGAGATTGAGCATTTACGTCCCTCTGCTGGGTCATTCCGTGGGGCGGCTCTTGCATGAGCCAGTCTTCCATACGGAACAACGCGATAAAGGGGGCGCAACCCGCGCCCCGCTGGCGGCGACTGTTGCACATTTGTTAAGCCGGAGTCACCGGGTTTTGATTGGCAAATCAAGCCGCCGCGACTGTTGCTTAACGGGGCAGGTTTTTGCATAGAGTGAAGGGCTTGGGCGGGAGTGGTGATAACATGACGGCATGGCGATGGGGCGGCGCGATGCTGGTCTTGGCGGCGCTGGCAGCAGGGCCGGCCCAGGCGCAGATCACGGTTCTCGATCAGGCGCAGGACGCGGCCGGTCAGCCGGTGCCCGCCGAAACTGAAGCCGGGGCGGCGCCGGTCGATCCGGACGCGCCGCCGCCGCCATGCGGCATCCAGCCCTTCAACATCGCCCGCATGAGCTGGCCATCGGCCGAGCTGCTGGCGGAAATCCATGCGCGTCTGCTGGCGCGCGAGTTCGGCTGCGAGGTGCGGGTAACCCCGGGCGATCTGGCGGCCACCGGCTCGTCCATGGGCTCGACCGGCCAGCCGGCGGTGGCGCCCGAAATGTGGACGACCCGCGTCGCCGAAGTGTGGAATGCCGGGGTTGAGGCGCAGATGCTGCGTCCGGCCACGCCGACCTATGTCGAGAGTCAGTTCGAAGGCTGGTACATTCCGGACTATGTTGCAGCCGCGCATACAGAGCTGACCACAGCCGCCGGGCTGGCCGCAGCGCTGCCGACGCTCAATGCCGGCGCCAAGGTGCGTTTCATCTCCTGTCCGATCGACTGGGGCTGTTCGCTAATCAACCGCAACCTGATCGCGGCCTATGGCCTGTCGGGTCTTGTTGATATCGTCGAGCCGGCCAACCGGTTCGAGATGGATACGCTGATCGCCGAAGCGGTGGGCAAAAGCGAGCCGGTGCTGTTCTATTACTGGCAGCCCAATGCCGTGTTGGCGCAGTTCAGCTTCCTGGCGCTCGATATGGGCGCCTATGAGGAAGAAGCCGCCAAGTGCCTGGCGCGCCTTGCCTGCCCGACACCGGTGCCCAGTGCCTTTCCAGCCGAAAGCGTGGTGGTGGCACTCAGCGAATGGGTGTTCACCGACATCCCCACTATCGCCGCCTATTTCCAGCGCACCAGCCTGCCCCTGCGCGAAATGGATGTGCTGCTGGCCCAGCTCAACGAGCCCGGCGCGACGGTCGAGGGCATAGCCGACAAGTTCGTCGCCGAACGCGAGGATATCTGGCGTGCCTGGGTCGGGGCGGGGGCGCCATAGACCGCCGCATGACAGCTTCGCGACAGGCGGACCTTCGTCGCAGTTGCGTCCTGTGCAAGGCGACGGATATAAGGGGCGTGGGGAAGCCTTACGTGGCAGCGGGAGTAGTGACTTGGATTTGAAGCGGATCAACGATCACGTCAGCGTTTCAGGGCAGATCCAGCCCCAGGACGTCGCAGCGCTCAAAGCCGCCGGTTTCGTCGCCATCGTCAACAATCGTCCGGACGGGGAATCACCCGACCAGCCGCCGGGCGCCGATATCGAAGCGGCCGCCAAGGCCGCCGGGCTCGACTATTATGCCATCCCGCTGGGCCGTGAAGGGGTTTCCCCCGACATGGTCGAAAAGACCAAATCGGTGCTCGAGGGGAGCGCCGGTCCGGTCTTCTGCTTCTGCCGTTCGGGGACGCGCTCGACCACGTTGTGGGCGCTGAGCCAGGCCGGTGAGGCGGATGCAAGCGAGATCATTTCGCAGGCGGCCGAGGCCGGCTACGACATGAGCCATCTCGCCGGGCATCTCAGCCGCTAGATTTGAATTCGACGGTTGTGACGGGCAACCGTCCTGACCGTCCGTAGTTACCTGAGCCGACCTTCATGGTCCTCAACCCCTCCTGCTCGGAACGGTATATATATGCCCATCAAGAAAATCCTCGTCGCCAACCGCAGCGAAATCGCCATCCGCGTGTTCCGCGCCGCCAATGAGCTTGGGCTCAAGACGGTGGCCGCCTATGCCGAAGAGGACAAGCTGGCGCTGCACCGGTTCAAGGCCGACGAGGCCTATCTGATCGGCAAGGGCAAGGGCCCAGTCGAGGCTTACCTCCAGATCGACGAATATATCCGCATCGCCCGCATTTCGGGGGCCGATGCGATCCATCCCGGCTATGGCCTGCTGTCGGAATCGCCGGAGTTCGTCGATGCCTGCGAGGATGCCGGCATTATCTTCATCGGCCCGCGCGCCCAGACTATGCGCGACCTCGGCAACAAGGTTGCGGCGCGTAATATGGCGATCGCGTCCAATGTGCCGGTGGTCCCGGCCACCGAGGCGCTGCCTGATGACCCCGAGCAGATCAAGAAGCTCGCCGCCGAAATCGGCTACCCGCTGATGCTCAAGGCGAGCTGGGGCGGCGGTGGTCGCGGCATGCGCCGCATCATGGATGAAAGCTCGCTGCTGAGCGAAGTCAGTGAAGGCAAGCGCGAGGCCAAGGCTGCGTTCGGCAAGGACGAGATGTATCTCGAGAAGCTGGTCGAGCGCGCCCGCCACGTCGAAGTGCAGCTGATCGGCGACGATCACGGCAATCTGGTGCATCTGTTCGAGCGCGACTGCTCGGTGCAGCGGCGCAACCAGAAGGTGGTGGAGCGGGCGCCGGCGCCATACCTAAGCACCGAAACGCGCAAGGAGCTGACCGACGCGGCGGTGCGCCTCGGCAATGCTGCCAGCTATCGCGGTGCCGGCACGGTCGAATTCCTGATGGATGCCGATACCGACAAGTTCTACTTCATCGAAGTTAACCCGCGCATCCAGGTGGAGCATACCGTCACCGAGGAAGTGACCGGCATCGACATCGTCAAGGCGCAGATCCACCTGCTCGACGGCGCTGTCATCGGTACCCCGGAATCGGGTGTGCCTTTGCAGGAGGATATCCACCTCAACGGCAATGCCATCCAGTGCCGTGTGACCACCGAAGACCCCGAGCAGAACTTCATCCCCGACTATGGCCGCATTACCGCCTATCGTGGCGCCACTGGCTTCGGCGTGCGCCTCGATGGCGGCACGGCCTATGCCGGCGCGGTCATCACCCGCTTCTACGATCCGCTGCTGGAAAAGGTCACCTGCTGGGCGCCCTCGGCTGAAGAGGCCATCGCCCGCATGCATCGCGCCCTGCGAGAGTTCCGCATCCGCGGCGTGCAGACCAACCTGGCCTTCCTCGAAAACATCATCACCCATCCGGACTTCGTCGAGAACCGCTACACGACGCGCTTCATCGATACGACGCCGGAGCTGTTCAACTTCAAGCCGCGCAAGGATCGCGCGACCAAGCTGCTGAGCTACATCGCCGACGTGACGGTGAACGGCCATCCTGAGGTCCGTGACCGGCCCCGTCCGCCGGCCGAAGCCGCGGCGCCGGTGCTGCCGGAATTCCCGGCGCTTAGCGTCGTCGAGGGCAGCCGGCAGATCCTGGATCGTGACGGCCCGGCAGGGCTGGCAAAGTGGATGAAGAAGCAGTCCCGCGTGCTGTTTACCGATACGACGATGCGCGATGCGCATCAGTCGCTGCTGGCGACTCGCATGCGCAGCTTCGACATTACCCGCATCGCCCAGGCCTATAGCCGTGGCCTGCCGAACCTGTTCTCGCTCGAATGCTGGGGTGGCGCGACCTTTGACGTGTCGATGCGCTTCCTCAACGAAGACCCATGGGAGCGGCTCGCCAAGGTGCGCGAGGGCGCGCCCAACATCCTGACGCAGATGCTGTTGCGCGGCTCCAATGGCGTTGGCTACACCAATTACCCCGACAATGTGGTCAAGTTCTTCGTCGAGCAGGCGGCCAAGGGTGGCGTGGACATCTTCCGCGTCTTCGATTGCCTCAACTGGGTCGAGAATATGCGCGTCTCGCTGGACGCGGTGATCGATGCTGGCAAGGTGGCCGAGGGCGTCATCTGCTATACTGGCGACGTGCTCGATCCCGATCGCGCCAAGTATGACCTCAAATACTATGTCGGTTTGGCGCAGGAGCTGGAAAAGGCTGGTGTGCATGTGCTCGGCCTCAAGGACATGGCCGGCCTGCTCAAGCCTGCTGCCGCCAAGAAGTTGATCGCGACTTTGCGCAACGAGACCAACCTGCCGATCCACCTCCACACCCACGATACGTCAGGGGCGGCCTCGGCCACGGTGCTGGCGGCGGTGGATGCGGGTGTGGACGCGATCGACGCGGCAATGGACGCGCTCTCGGGCACGACCAGCCAGCCGACGCTGGGCTCGATCGTCGCGGCTCTGGCCGGCGGCGACCGTGATCCAGGGCTCGATGCCAAGGCGATCCGTCAGATTTCGTTCTACTGGGAGGCGGTGCGCACGCAGTATCGTGCCTTCGAGAGCGATCTCAAGGGCGGTGCGTCCGAAGTGTACCTGCACGAAATGCCGGGCGGCCAGTTTACCAATCTCAAGGAGCAGGCGCGTTCGCTCGGCCTTGAATCGCGCTGGCACGAGGTCGCGCAGACCTATGCCGACGTCAACCAGATGTTCGGCGATATCGTCAAGGTGACGCCATCATCCAAGGTGGTCGGCGACATGGCTTTGGCCATGGTCTCGGCCGGCCTCAAGCGCGCCGATGTCGAAGATCCCAATAGGGATGTCGCGTTCCCGGACTCGGTCGTCGGCTTCTTTGCTGGCGATCTGGGCCAGCCGCCGGGCGGCTTCCCCAAGGCGCTGCAGAAGAAGGTGCTCAAGGGCCGCGAACCGCTGACCGAACGTCCCGGCTCCTATCTCAAGCCGATCGATCTCGAAGCCGAGCGCAAGAAGATCGCGGACGAGGTTGGGCATCCGATCGACGATTATCGCCTCGCGTCCTACCTGATGTATCCCAAGGTCTATTCGGACTTCGAAAAAACCCAGGACCGCTACGGTCCGACCGAAGCGCTGCCGACGCCGGTCTATTTCTATGGTCTCGCCGAAGGCGACGAGCTGTTCGTGGATATCGAGAAGGGCAAGACGCTGGTCCTGCAATATCTCGGCCGCGCCCCGACCAATGAAAAGGGCGAGGTCCGCGTGTTCTTCGACCTCAACGGCCAGCCGCGCACCATTCTGGTGCCGGATCGCCTCAAGGTCGGCGAGGTCAAGGTGCGGGCCAAGGCAGCGCTCGGCGATGCCAAGCAGGTCGGCGCGCCGATGCCGGGCGTCATCTCGACGCTCAACGTCAAGGAAGGCCAGAAGGTCATGGCCGGCGACGTGCTGTGCTCGATCGAGGCGATGAAGATGGAAACGGCCATCCATGCCGAGGTCGACGGGGTGATCGCGGAACTGCTGATCAAGCCGGGCGACCAGATCGACGCGAAGGACCTGCTGGTCCGGTTCGAATAAACGAAAGGCCCGGGAGACCGGGCCTTTTTGCTTCACCTTGCCACGCCCTCGTGGTTCGAGGCTCGTGAAGAACTCGCACCTCACCATGAGGTTACTCTTTGTCTTTGTCTTTGTCTTGGTCTTGGTCGCGGACAGGCTGGGCTCGGTATCCCAGTAGCCTCATGGTGAGGTGCGCCACTTGGCGCCTCGAACCACGAGGCGTGGCAGCCTAAAGCCGGCGCGCCCGCCCATCAATCGTGCGCTCGTTGCGCTCGCGGTGATCGGCCTTCACCTTGACCGGCAGGCGCGACACGATCCAGCTGACCATCAGTGGCACCAGCACGATGTCGTCGACCCAGCCGAGGAACGGGATGACATCGGGGATGATGTCGATCGGGTTGACCAGATAGAACGCCGTGAACAGTGTCGCGGCCTTGAGATAGAGCGGGGTTTCGGGCGCGAAGAAGGCCTTCCAGAGCTGGACGACTTCCTTGCGAAAGAGGACGAGGCGGGGGAGGAGCATGTTCATCATGGGTGATAAATGGTCCTTAGCCGGGATGGTTCAAGGCCGGGGCGATCACATCATTGCAATGGCGCGATGGTCGGCCAGCCGTCTTCCCATTCGATTGGCGTCAAATACAGGTTCGGCGTGCCGCCCTGCAGCCGGTTGTAGAAGTGAAACACCAGCCAAGGCGCGCCATCGCGTTGGAAGACTTCCTGGCCGCCGGGGCCGATGAAGCGGTCCTGCGTGCTGACCAGTTCGCTGCCGCCGCCTTCGAGCATCGGCTTACCGTCCTTGTCCAGATAAGGCCCCTCGATCGTGTCGGCGCGGCCGACCATGATGCGGTAGGTGGAGTTGATGCCGCGGCAGCAGGCGTCGAACGAGACGAAGAGGTAGAACTTGTCATCGTGTTCGAGGATGGCCGGGGCTTCCACAGCGTCGCCCTTGCGCGAGGCGATGAAGCTGGCTTGCGCACCCTCCAGCACCATGCCGCTCTCCGGGTCGATTTCGACCAGCCGAATGCCCTGCCAATAGGAGCCATAAGTCAGCCAGGCACGCTCGCCGCTGTCGATGCGGAAAGGGTCGATAGCGTTGAAATTGTCTGACACGACCGATTGCAGCACCAGACCCTGATCGACCCAGCCGGACGTCGGGTCCGCGGCCTTGAGGTCGTCATTGGTCATCAGGCCGATGACGCTGGTATTCTTGCCGAAGCTCGACACCGAATAATACATGTAGTGGGTGCCGTCATGCTCGGTCACCGATGGGGCCCAGATGTTCTTGGGCGGGTAGCCGAAGATGTCGATGACCCATTGCGGCATCTTGCCCGGAAGAGCGCCGGCCTCCTGCCAGTCGATGCCGTCTGGCGACGTCTTGGTGCGAATCTGCCCACCGTCGCTCGAGCCTTCGACGCCGGTGGCGAAGGAGGCAAAGCCGTCGTCGAGCACAGCAATCGTCGGGTCGTGGATAGCGATGTTGCCAGTCAGGCCCTGTGCGAAAACAGGGGCGACGAACAGCGCTGCGGCCAGCGCCAGCCCGAAGCGCATCATGTCAATTCACCGCGATCACGAAGCAGCTTCACCACGGCCATGGCATGGCCATGACCCAGCTTATACTCGGCCTTGAGCCAGTCGGTGATCGGCGTTGCCTTGGTGCCGGGCGCGGTCAGGCCCTTGGCCCTGGCCAGGTTCACCCATTCATCGGCGCCGACGCCGGTCTGTTTTTCGATATTGTCGATATAAGCCTGGAAGGTCATGGCGGTCTCCTCGCTCCATTCATAGCAACAACGAACCGGGTGGCAAAACATCGACATGCTCCGGCAATATTGCGCGCTCAACCTCAGAGGCTTATGTGTCGTCATCAGGTAGGCAGAGGTAGCGATATGTCCGGTCCAGCGCCGCGCAGGCATTCGGTAGGCGTCAGTGTCGGCGGCGTAATGGTTGGCGGTGGGGCGCCCGTCGTCGTCCAGTCGATGACCAATACCGATACCGCCGATATCGATGCGACGGTCAAGCAGGTGATGCAACTGGCGCGCGCCGGTTCGGAAATCGTGCGCATCACGGTCGACCGCGACGAGAGCGCGGCCGCGGTGCCGATCATCCGCGATCGGCTTGCCGTCCTGGGCTATGACGTGCCGCTGGTGGGCGATTTCCACTATATCGGCCACAAGCTGCTGACCGATCACCCGGCCTGCGCCGAGGCCTTGGCCAAGTACCGCATCAATCCGGGCAATGTCGGCTTCAAGGCCAAGCGCGATACGCAGTTCTCGACGCTGATCGAGATCGCCAACAAGTATAATAAGCCGGTCCGTATCGGGGTGAACTGGGGTTCGCTCGACGAGGAATTGCTGACCAAGCTGATGGACGAGAATGCCGCCTCCGCAACGCCGATTTCGGCCGCCGCCGTGCAGCGCGAGGCGATCATCCAGTCGGCATTGCTATCTGCCCGCCGCGCCGAAGAGCTCGGCATGGGGCGCGACAAGATCATCCTCTCGACCAAGGTCAGCGACGTCCAGCACCTGATCGCGGTCTATCAGGATCTCGCCGCCCGCTGCGACTATGCGCTGCATCTGGGCCTCACCGAAGCCGGCATGGGCACCAAGGGCGTCGTGGCCTCGTCGGCGGCGCTCGGCATCCTGATGCAGCAGGGCATTGGCGACACCATCCGCATCTCGCTGACACCCGAGCCGGGCGGCGATCGCACCACCGAGGTCAAGGTGGCGCAGGAGCTGCTGCAGACCATGGGCTTCCGCCAGTTCCTGCCTGTTGTCGCGGCGTGCCCTGGCTGCGGCCGCACCACGTCCGACACATTCCAGCATCTGGCCAAGGATATCCAGGATCACCTGACGGCCTCAATGCCCGACTGGAAGGAACGCTATCCGGGCGTGGAAACGCTGTCGGTGGCCGTGATGGGCTGCATCGTCAACGGCCCCGGCGAGAGCAAGCACGCCAATATCGGCATCTCTCTCCCCGGCACGGGTGAAACCCCGGCTGCACCGGTGTTTGTCGATGGCGAAAAGGTTGCGACTTTGCGCGGCGCCGATGTGGCCGACCAGTTCAAGGTGATGGTTGCGGACTATATCGAGCGCAAGTTCGGGACGGGGCAGAAATCGGCGGCGGAGTGATGCCACCCCGGTTCCCCTTCATCACCCAGCAACCGCGCGATGATGGCTGCGGCGTGGTCGTGTTGCAGATGCTGACGGGCAAGTCCTATGACGCCCTGGCTGGCATGATCGGCTGGGCTCCCGAAGACGTCCACTACAGCACGTGGAAAGAGCTGACCGGCGTCCTGTCGGCGCTTGGCTGGGATATCGGCGAGCCGCGCAAGGCGGCCGGTTGGAGTGACGTCTCGGGGCTTTCGGTGGTTCACGTCGAACCTGACCACTTCATGCTCTACGATGCTGAGAATGGTGATTTCTACGATCCGGCGCAGCTCTCGGGCCCCGAGCGCGAGAGTTCGCTTGTTCCCATGAGCTACCTCACCGTGCGCCCGCCGGAATAACCTAGAGCGTCTTGCTCATGATGACGCTGCTGTAGTTGGTATGCCCCCACTGCGCATGCTCGATGAAGCGATAGCCCTGCCGCCCATACCAGGAAACCAGATGTGTGGCCGGTTCGGCGGTGTCGAGCGCCAGTTCGGGCGTGGCATCGGCCCGGCACTGGTCTTCGGCCAGCGCCATCAGGCGTAGCCCGAGGCCGCGCGATTGCAGGCCCGGCTCGACCGCGAACTGGCCGATGGAGGCGACATCAGGCCGGTCATACCAGGGTGAACCCTTGGTCCTGTCGGCCGGACGGTAGAGGATCGTGCCGCAGATCACGCCATCGGTGACGGCGACGAAACACCGGCCACTGGCCACACGCTCGCGCGTCACGTCGTCGGATTGATGGGTCGCCATGTAACGCAGGCCCTGCGCGGCGAGCGGCGCATAGGCGCGGTGCAGCAACTGCGTCAAAGCGGGGATGGAATCGCCGGGCTGCAGTGGCCGGATGATCGGATCGGCGGTCATGTCAGAGCAGCCACGCCGCGATCAGAACCACCAGCAGCTGTACCGCTCCGACGCCAAGCGGGCCCCAGACCGCATATTGCTTGCCGGTCTGCGTGCCCACGGCGGCGTCGATCAGCTGGATGATACCGGAGAGCAGGCCGAGCCAGACCAGCGCATTGGCATCGGCGCGAAAGGCGGCGAGCAGGATCACCAGCAGCAGAGCGACCGAACGCGCGGCACCGTAATAGGCGAAGACGCGCGCGGTAGGGGTGCCTTCGCCATCCTTGACGATAAAGCCGGGAAAGAAGATCCCCGCCACACAAAAGCCGGTGCCGATGGCAGCGCCCAGGACGGTGACGATGATGAGCAGCGCGAGCATCTGGTCTTCCTCTGATTGGGCCTTTTGGTAAAGCCACACCCACCGGACGTCACCCTCGGGCTTGACCCGAGGGCACTGTACTTACCAAACGCTCGGCAAGTGAAGAGCCCTCGGGTCAAGCCCGAGGGTGACGATCTGTGGTGATCGTCATTCCGTGTCGGCCGCCACGCCCGGTGGCTGGCAGGCATCGACCCATTTGTTGCCGCAGAGCGCGGCCAGTCGCGCTACGCTCAGCCGCACCGAGGCGTGGGTGTCGCCACCCGCCGGGATCATCTCATCATAGACCTTGATCGAGGCGTCCAGATAGATCGGCAGCGGTGCCGGCAGGCCGAAAGGGCAGACGCCGCCGACCTGGTGGCTGGTCAGGCGCAGCACGTCCTCGGGGCCCAGCATGCGCGGACGTCCGCCAAAGGCGGCTTTGGATTTCTGGTTGTCCAGCCGCGCATCGCCGCGGGTCACCAGCAGCAGTTCTTCGCCGTTGACGCGAATGCATAAGGTCTTGGCGATCTGGCCGGGTTCAACGCCATGCACCACCGCGGCGAGCTGCACCGTGGCGGTCGATCCCTCGGTGACCTCCACCACGAGGTCTGGGGCGCGGGCGGCGAGATCGGCTTGGACGGAGGCGAGGGACATGGAGACTCTCAGAACAGGTCGGCGAGGCGGGTTTCGTATTTGAAGCGGGTCTTTTCGCGGATCGGGGTGGCCAGGGCACGGCGCATGAAGTCGCCAGGTATCTCCTTGGCGCCGTCAAAGCTCATCAGCTCGCTAACGGTGACGCGCTCGCCGGCAAAGGGCCGGTGGTCCACCGCCATGCCTGGTGTGACCTCGCCCGGCGACAGCACCCGGCAATAGGCGCCGGGGCGGTTGGCCCGGTGGAAGGTCTTGACCCACATCTTGTCGCCCATCAGGGCGGCAAAGGTCATGCAGGGCGTGCGGTGATAGGTGACCTCGAGCAGCACTTCGCCGAGGGCGAAGCGGTCGCCGACGGCCACCTCGCGGCCGGTGACACCTGAAATGGTCAAGTTGTCGCCGAACAGCCCCGGTTCGAGCCGGCGGCCCAACTGGTCGGCCCAGAACTGGTAGTCGTCGGCGAAGTAGACGTAGATCGCCTGATCCGGTCCGCCATGGTGCTTAGGATCGCAGACGGCGTCACCGACGAGACCCAGGCGCTCGATGCGGGCCCGTTCCAGCGAGCGCTTGTGGATGCCGGTCAGTGGCGCGTAGCCCACAATGTGCTCAGCTGTGCCGCGGTTGACGCTCAGCAGTTCCGCCATGGCTAGTGCTCCCGGCTGGCGAAGTAGCGGGCCGTGGCGCGCAGTCCATCGGCCTTGGGACCGAAGGTGCGCAGGCAGCCCAGCGCGTCGTTGACGGTCTGATTGAGCCGCGCTTTGGCGCCATCCAGGCCCAGCGTTGCCACCAGCGTCTGCTTGCCCCGGTCGGCATCCTTGCCGGTGGCCTTGCCCATGGTCTCGGCTGATGCGGTGACGTCGAGAATATCGTCGGCTAGCTGGAAGGCCCGGCCCGCCGCCTCGGCATAGGCAGTGAGCACTGCCAGTGCGCGGGCGTCGGCGCCGCCCAGGATGGCGCCCATGCGGACGCTGGCGCGGATCAGCGCGCCGGTTTTCATCGCCTGCATGGTGGAAATCTCGTCGCCGGAGAGGCCGGCGGCCTCGCCCTCGATATCGCGCATCTGCCCGCCGACCATGCCGCCGCCGCCGGAGCCGGATACCAGCTCGGCGACCAGCGCGATGCGCACGGCGGGATCAGGGTGGCAGGCGGGATCGGCCAGCAGGCCGAAGGCATGGGTCAGCAGGGCGTCACCGGCCAGGATCGCGGTGGCATCGTCATAGGCTTTGTGGACTGTGGGCCGGCCGCGCCTGATATCGTCGTCGTCCATGGCCGGCAAGTCGTCATGCACCAGCGAATAGCAATGTACCATTTCGACGGCGAGCCCGGCGGTCAGCGAAGCCGTCGGAGGCACGGTGAAGATCGCGGCTGCCTGGCGCACCAGCAACGGTCTGAGCCGCTTGCCGCCGGCCAGGCTGCCATGGCGCATGGCTGAAACAAGGCGTTCGGGGGCAGGGCCGGGGCCGGACAGGCGCGCGGCATCGAGCCGGCTGTCCAGCGCGGTTTCAACAGCGTTGGCACAATCGGCCAGGTCGGCGGGAAAATCGTACATGGCTTGTTGCTAGCGGTTTGGCGCGGGAGCGGCAAGATGGTGCATGGCAGGCGCTTGCTGCACCCACCGGCCGTCACCCTCGGGCTTGACCCGAGGGGACTGCACTTACCAAACGTGCAACAAGTATAGAGCCCTCGGGTCAAGCCCGAGGGTGACGATCGGGGCAGGGCGTGTTCGGTAGCCACCTTAACCGCAACGGACAATTCCCGCTTCCTCAGCATGACTTGCGTGGCTATGGAAAGCGCATGGCAAGACGGCGCAAATCCACGGGCATCTGGCGCATTCTGCGCTGGCCGGTCTATGCGCTGGCAGTGCTTGTCGCCATCCCTGTTATCCTGACCCCGATCTACCTCTTCGTCGACCCCGTCTCCGTCCCCATGCTCGAACGGTATCTCACCGGCCGGCCAGTGGTGCGCGAATGGCGTGACATGGCTGACATTTCCGACCGCCTCAAGGCCTCGGTGATCCTCTCCGAAGACGGCCAGTTCTGCCGCCATTGGGGTGTCGATCTGGGCGCGCTGCGCGAAGAGGTAGAGCGCTACATGGAGGGCGAGGATGCGCGCGGCGCCTCGACCATCACCATGCAGGTGGCGCGCAACCTCTTCCTGTGGAATGGCCAGAGCGTGGTGCGCAAGGCGCTGGAAGTGCCGCTGGCCTTCTATGTCGACCTGATCCTGCCCAAACATCGCATCATGGAAATCTATCTCAACATCGCCGAATGGGGGCCGGAGGGGCAGTTCGGCGTGGCGGCAGGGGCCGAGCGCGCCTTCGGCATCGTGCCGCAGAACCTGGACTGGCGCGCGGCGACACTACTTGTTACCGCATTGCCCAATCCCATGCTGCGCCAGCCGGGCCGGCCATCGGCGGGGATGGTTCGGATCGCCGGCATCATCGAGGGCCGCGTGGCAGAATTCGGCGAGCGGGCGAGTTGCGTGGGCGAGGGCGGTCGGCTCAGTTTGTAGCTTGATCTGCGTCCACAAATCCCACTAGCCAAGCCGTCGCTTCTCCTCTATAGAGCCGGTCAATCCCATCAGAGATAAGTCTCTGGGCCGCTCTGGCGGCGCAACGATATTGAATTCGGAGTACCGATCATGGCAGTGCCAAAACGCAAGACCTCGCCGATGAAGCGTGGCTTCCGCCGTTCGGCCGACGCTCTTGCCACCTCGTCCTATGTCGAAGACAAGGACTCCGGTGAGCTGCGCCGTCCGCATCACGTCGACCTCAAGACCGGCATGTATCGCGGTCGCCAGGTTCTCGAAGCCAAGAAGTAAAACTAAAGTCAGGCGGCGCGATGCGCTCCTTGCTGATATCCAGGCGGCCGATCCTCTGAACAGGGTCGGCCGTTTTTCTTTATGCCGCCGGGGGCGGCGTCCCATCTTCGGAGACTGCCATGACGATGCGCGTTGAATCGGACACCATGGGCACCATCAACGTGCCCACCGACAAATATTACGGCGCGCAGACCGCCCGGAGCTTGGCCAATTTCGATATTGGCGGCGAGAAGATGCCCACCGAGATCATCCATGCCTTTGGCATCCTTAAGAAAGCGGCGGCCCTGGCCAACCACAAGCTGGGCCTGCTCGACGAAAAGACGCGCGACCTGATCGTCGCCGCGGCTGATGAAGTGATTGCCGGCCGGCTGGCCGATCACTTCCCGCTGGTGGTGTGGCAGACCGGTTCGGGCACCCAGTCCAACATGAATGTCAACGAGGTCATCTCCAACCGCGCCATCGAAATGGCAGGCGGCACCATGGGTTCCAAGAAGCCCGTACATCCCAATGACCACGTCAATATGAGCCAGTCGTCCAACGACACCTATCCGACGGCCATGCATATCGCTGCCGTCGAGGCGCTGGAGAATTATCTGTTCCCACGCGTCCAGGTGCTGCGCGATACGCTGCATTCCAAGGCAGAAGAGTTCATGGATGTGGTCAAGATCGGCCGCACGCATCTGCAGGATGCGACGCCGCTGACGCTGGGCCAGGAAATTTCCGGCTGGGTCGCCCAGATCGACTATGCCGTCGCCGCCATCAAGGCGACGCTGCCCCAGCTCAAGGAACTGGCTCTGGGCGGCACCGCCGTCGGTACGGGCCTCAATGCCCATCCCGACTATGCCGTTGCCGTTGCCGGGGAGATCGCCGGGCTGACCGGCCACGACTTCGTCACCGGTCCCAACAAGTTTGCGCTGCTGGCCGGCCACGACGCCTTTGTCGGCACGTCGGGCGCGCTCAAGCAGCTGGCCGTGGCCTTCATGAAGATCGCCAACGACGTGCGCTGGCTGGCCTCCGGCCCCCGTTCGGGCCTGGGGGAGATCACCATCCCCGAGAATGAGCCGGGTAGCTCGATCATGCCGGGCAAGGTCAACCCGACCCAGTCGGAAGCCATGACCATGGTCGTCGCCCAGGTGATGGGCAATGACGCGGCGATCGGTTTTGCCGCCTCGCAGGGCAATTTCGAGCTCAACGTGTTCAAGCCCGTCATCGCCTACAATTTCCTGCAGTCGGTACGGCTGCTTGCGGACTCGGCCCGCTCCTTCAACGACAACTGCGCCATCGGCATCCAGCCCGATCGCGCCCGCATCCAGGAACTGGTCGACAAGTCGCTGATGCTGGTCACCGCGCTCAACCGCAAGATCGGCTACGACAACGCCGCCAAGATTGCCAAGACCGCGCACAAGAACGGCTCCACGCTCAAGGAGACGGCGATCGCGCTCGGCCTGCTGACCGCGGAAGAGTTCGACGCCGAAGTGAAGCCGGAACAGATGGTCGGACCGCTCAAGCTCAAGAAGTAGGGCGGCCTGACCGCTCAACACGCGCGATGTCATTCCGGCGAAGGCCGGGATCCATGTCCGCATTTCGCCACGACGCCGGTTTGCGCGGATGACCACGGACCTGGATTCCGGCCTTCGCCGGAATGACACCGTGGGTGGGATGCTTCTGCGATGCTTGCCAAGCGCGCTGCGCGGGGCCAATCTCTCGCATCGCATTGGGGGATGGGCCATGACCACGGACAATACGAACACAGGTATCGGTCGCCGGGCATTCCTTTTCGGTGCCGCAGCGCTCGGCACGCTGGCGCTGGCCGGCTGCACCACCATTGCCGGCCTCAGCCCCGCCGAGGCCGAGCGAGTCTATGGGCCGCTGCCGAACGAGCGCTTCCCGGTCCCGGCTGTGAACCTCGCCAAGGTCGCCCCCAAATATCTGCGCCAGACGGTACGTTACCCTTCCGACGAGGCGGTGGGCACTATCATCGTCGACCCGGCCCGCTACTTTGTGTACCGCATCGAGGGCGACGGTCTGGCGACCCGCTATGGCGCCAATGTCGGCCGCGCCGGTTTCCTTTGGAGCGGCGAAGCCTATATCGGCCGCAAGGCCGAATGGCCGGTCTGGACGCCGCCCAAGGAGATGATCGCGCGCCAGCCTGAGGCGGCGCCCTACGCCAATGGCATGCCGCCAGGCCTCAACAACCCGCTCGGCGCCCGCACGCTCTATCTCTATCAGAACGGCGCCTACACGCTCTTCACCATCTACAGCACGATCATGCCCGAAACCATTGGCAGGGGCGTGTCCAGCGGCTGCGTGGGGCTCCTGACCCAGGACATGGTCGACCTCTACGAGAAGACACCCGTTAATACCAAGGTGATCGTGCTCAAGGCATAGGGACCGGGCGGCTAATCCTGCTCAGCTTCTGTTCATCCTGCACCTGCCACACGCACTTTGCGGCAAGCCTGCAATCTGGCATGGTCCGCGCACGAGGGAACAAGGAGAGCTCAACTTGGTCGAACATGTCTATGTCCCACCAGCCGGTACACCGCGGCGCCCCACCGGGCCGTTCATTCCGCCACTGCTGATCGCGTCCTTCGTGATCTACAATCTGGTGGCGTTCATCTTCTTCGGCGGCAATCCGGCCGGCTGGAGCAATACTGCCTTTTCCGTGCCGATGGTCTCGGGCGTGCCATGGGCCGTTTCGGTCGGCGACCTGCTGGTTGTCGGTTCGCTGATCCTGTTGTTTTTCGAACTGCTCAAGTCCACCCGCATCGGCTCGGTGTCGATCCTCGAGCATATGCTCTCGATGGTGGTCTTCGTGCTGATCCTGATCGAATTCCTGCTGATCGGCGCCGCCTCCAGCTCGGTCTTCTTTATCCTGCTGGTCATGGCTCTGATCGACGTGGTCGCCGGCTTCACCATGTCCATCACCTCGGCCACGCGCGACATGAGCATGGCCGGCCACTAAGGCCGATTGCGATCGTCGCCGCTAGGCGACGATCGTCGTCCGATAGCCCATCGGCATCCGTTTGACCGCAACCCTGGCGCCGTCGGCATAAGCCCCGATGGCGCCTTCTGCCGTTCCGCGACGGCGCGCGCGCTGCGGCGCCAGATTGGCACGGGCGGCGAGCAAATGGCTGACGAAGGCGGCGCGGGTCTCTGTGCGATAAAGCGACGGCCGCGGGCGGGCGGCTTCGATCACCATAGGGAGCCCCGGCGTTTCCGTTTCAAAATCGGCCATTCTCGCCTCGCCTGTATCAGAGCGGGCCAGTGTGTCTCGAAATGAAACAGACGATCTGGCCCTATGCCCTATAAGGGGCAATCCGCGTGCCAGACGCTAACGATTTGTTAACGATTTCCGATCCCAAATGGGTGAATGGTTACTTCGGATCGAGTGCCAGGTGCATCACATGGCGCCGGGTGCCCTCCATGCCATGTGCGACAAAGCCGGCCCGCTTGAAGGCGGGGACGAAGCCCATATGCCGATAGCTGGGGGAATCGGGATCGACCGGATAGGCCTCCAGCACCGTCCCCTTGTGCTTCCGGGCGTGCTTGGCCGCAGCCTCGATCAGTTGGGCACTCAGCCCCTGCTTGCGATGATCCCCGGCGATCCACAGACACGTCAGCGACCAGACCTTGTCGATGTCCTTGAGGCCGCCCAGCCCCTTCTGGAATGTCTCCTTGGGCGCCACCGAGACCCAGGCGACCGGTGTGCCCCGGTCATAGGCCAGCAGGCCCACCGGCACGCCGTCATTGATCCGGTCCAGCATCTGCTGCTTGCGCGCCGGGCTCTTGGCATCCTTGAGCTCGGCTGAGGTGGCGCGCCAGGCCATGCACCAGCACCAGTTCGGGCCGCCACGGGCGCCGAACAAAGCTTCGAAATCGCCGATCGTCTTGGCCGTGACCGGCTTGAACGTCAGCTTGGTTGGCATGGTTAGAAGTTGTCCTTGCCCTTGCGGATGGCGGCGAAGACATCGGCAGCGTCGGCGCCTTCGAGGCCGTAATGTTTGGCCAGCACAGGATCGTCGGCGCGCAGGAAGGGATTGGCCGCCTTGTCCTCACCGAGCAGGAACGGAATGGTCGCCTTGCCGGCTGCCCGCAATTCCGTCACCTCGGCCGCCCGCTTCTTCAGGGCCTTGTTATCCGGATCGATCGACAGCGCGAACTTGGCATTGCTGGCGGTATATTCGTGGCCGCAATAGACCAGCGTGTCATCAGGCAGCGCGCGCAGGAGCTTGACGCCCTCCCACATCGGCCCCGGCGTGCCTTCGAACATGCGGCCGACGCCCAGCGAGAACAGCGCATCGGCGCTGAACAAGTGCTTGCCCGCCTTGTCGTGAAACACGATGTGGCCCAGCGTGTGGCCCGGCGTGTCGTAGACGTCGAACACGGTATCGCCCAGCGTCACCGTCTCGCCGCCGGCTACCAGCACATCGAGCCCGGCAATCTTGTCGGCTTCGGCGCGGGGGCCGACGACGCGGGTGCCGAACTCTGCCTTGAGTTCGGCAATGGCTTCCACATGGTCGATATGGTGGTGGGTGATGAAGATGTCGGTGAGGTTCCAGCCGCGATGGATCAGCGCCGTCTTGATGGCGGCTGCCTCGGGCGCGTCGATGGCCGCTGTTCGGCCCGTGCCGGTGTCATGCACCAGATAACCGAAATTGTCGCTCCGGGCCCCGAAGACGTCGACGATCACAGCCATGGCACAACTCCTGATAGATATCCGAACAGCTTGAAAGCTAGGGAGGGCGACCTGACATGACAACCAGCCATTAGACAAGTCTTCGGGAAAGCGGCAGAGTTGCGCACATGACCGCCGACGTCACCCGCTTGATCGCCTACTACAAGTCGCCCCTTGGCCGGATTTCCCGCACGCTGGTGCGCGAGCAGGTGATGGGGCTGGCCGACGACGTCAAAGGCAAGCGCGTGCTGGGGCTGGGTTTTGCAACGCCCTATTTGCGCTTCACGCTGGATCAGGCCGAGCGCGTACTGGCCTTCATGCCGGCGCGGCAGGGCGCCTCGGCCTGGCCGCGCGAGGGTCCGTCGCACACCGTGCTATGTGACCCGCTCGAAATGCCGCTGACCGACGCTGCCATCGATCTTACCATCGCCATCCATGCCATCGAGCACGTCGCCGATGCCGAGGAGCTGATGCGCGAACTCTGGCGCATTACCGCCCCCAATGGCCACCTGATCCTGGTCGTGCCGCGCCGGCGCGGAATCTGGGCGCAGCGCGACAATACGCCGTTCGGGCAGGGTAATCCGTATTCGGGTGGGCAGCTCGACAAGCTGCTGCGCGACCACAGCTTCGTGCCGGAAGCCTGGCGCGACGGGCTGTTCCTGCCGCCGTTCCAGTCTTCACTGGTGCTCAAGTCGACGCGCTTCTTCGAGCGGGTCGGGCGGTTGTTTGGGCCCGCCATGAGCGGGGTCATCTGCGTGCGCGCCCGCAAGGAAGCCTTCCCGGCCATTCCCCGACGCAAGCGCGAGGAGCGATTCGTGCGCGTGCCGGGGATGAACACGGCCACGGCGCGGCAGGGCTGAACTGTCCCGCGACGGGACGGATTGCCGCCGCCAATGCAGCCGACGGTTACCTTTGGTCCAAAGCCGGAACGAACAGGGGGCGAATCGAGCGTGACGCGCAAATGCGGGTTCGTTCACGGCGATATGTGGTGTGGCGGCGGCATGAGGACACAAGAATGGCCGCGTCCCCGCTCGGGTGACGCGTTTCAGCCGAAATCGTCTTCAGCTGTGTCACCGAAGCGTTAATTTTGCCGAAAATGGACAGAATCTCAATGACTTGAGAAGGCGCTGACGCGAGCCAGTGCCGAGCGTGTTAAGGTCTTGGTGGCGGGAATGCGGGCCTGTGGCCGCGCAAAATTGGCAATAAACCCGTTGACCGTCCCAGAGCGGGACGGGTGGATCGCCTAATACTTCATCCCGGTCAGGACCATGGACAGGTCGCCCATATTGGTGCCGATCAGCACGCGATAGGGGATGAAATAGCCCGTCTCGCCCAGCGGGGCGTACCAGATGACGATGCGATCGCTGTCGGCGAGGTAATTGGTGATCTCGGACGTGGTGAAATGGCCCGAGACCGGGTCGTAATCCACCGAGCAGAGGATCACCGGCCCCTGGTAGCCGGTTCGGGCGGAGGTCGCGACGTCCTCGCCGGCATAGCTCATGGCAATGTTGAAACGCTCGACGCCGGTAAAGATGCCGGTACGACGCTGACAGATGCTCTTGTCGAGGGCGCCGCCCTTGATGACGAAGGCCGAGAGAAAATCGCCGACGCCGGTCAGGTGGGCCCGCTCCAGCGGCACGCGATCGTAGTTGTCGAGGATGGGTGGCTCGACTTTGAACGATTCCACGTTGCGGCCGGAAAAGGACACGTCGACCGTGAAGGTCTCGCCATTGGCGCGGGTCTTGAGCTCGAAATCCTGTGCCACCAGCGTCGAGCCGGATGACGATCCGGCGGCGCTGGCGCTGGCGGTACCACTGGCGACGACCGCGCCAAAGCCGGCGACATTGGCCTTGAGATCGAGGCTATAGCGCGAGCCATCGTCATTGAGATCGACATCCATGGCGGCGATGTTGATGCCACCCAGGGTCACGATATAGCTGGCCGTGGCATCGACTTCGGCGGCCGCAACGGGCAGGACGGCGGTCAAAGCCAGGGCGGCGAGGGTGGCGAGGCGAAATCGGGTCAAGGTGGCGTCTCTGCTGCGAATCAGCTCATTGGACGAAAGTGCCGTGGTGATAGGGCGCGCGCAAGGCACTCGCGGGCGTTTGAGACCCCGCTTGGGTTGACGCGCGGGTGCATTTTCTCTAAAGAGCCCGCAGATTTCATGACAATCGAGGCCCGTCGCGGACTTCTCCGCCACGCAGGACCTTTACACAAATAGGATATCTAAAATGGCCCGTCGCTGCGAACTCACCGGCAAAGGCGTTATGGTTGGCAACAACGTTTCGCACGCCCTCAACCGCACCCGTCGCCGGTTCCTGCCGAACCTGCTGAACGTCACGCTGATCTCTGACGCGCTCAACCGCCCGGTCAAGCTGCGCATTTCGGCTTACGCCCTGCGCTCGGTCGAGCATCGCGGTGGCCTCGATGCCTTCCTGCTCAAGCAGAGCGACGACACCCTGTCGCCGCTGGCCCAGGGCATCAAGAAGGAAGTGCGCGCCGCTCTCGCTGCCTAAGCGACCGGTTCGACTTCAGGATTTCACCGCGTGGGGTAATCTCCGCGCGGTTTTTCTTTTGTGCCAATCACGGCGCAATCCGCTCCGGTCTTTTGCCGGGTGGCGGTTACATTGAGGTGCATTCTGATGCTAGCTCGTTTCCTGGCGGCTGTTGCCGCCATGGTCGTGGTTGTGGCCGCGTCCAATATCCTGGTGCTTTATCCGCTGCAGGTGCAGCTCGGTTCGGTCAATCTGGCCGATCTCCTCACCTGGGGCGCGTTCACCTTCCCCTTTGCCTTCCTCGTCACCGACCTCACCAACCGTTATGACGGGGCGCGCAAGGCGCGGCTGGTCGTGCTGGTGGGTTTCCTGGTCGGCCTGGGGCTCTCGGTCTATCTCAGCTACAATCCGCTGCCCTGGAACCTCGGTGGCGATCCGGCGACGACGCAGCGCATCGCGCTGGCCTCGGCCACGGCCTTCCTCGTCGGCCAACTGCTCGATATCGCCGTGTTCTCGCGCCTGCGCGCCAGCAAGGCCTGGTTCCTGCCGCCGCTGGCCGGGTCGCTGTTCGGCTCGCTGATCGATACGACGATCTTCTTCACCGTCGCTTTTGCCCCCGCTTTGGCCGGCATCGATGCGCTGTTCGGCATGGGCGACAATTCGCTGGGCTTCCCGGCGCCATGGCTGGGTGTCGGGCCAGAAGTGCCGCTCTGGGTCTCGCTGGCCTCGGGCGACTTCCTTGTGAAGTTCCTCGCCGCCCTGCTGCTGCTGGCGCCCTACCGCGCCCTGATGGGCAAGCTCAAGCCCCTGCCGCCGCTTGGGGCGCTGGCTTAGTCGCTTTCACCTCTCCCCCAAGGGAGGGGTGAAGAAAGCCTCAGTCGCCTTCGCCGGGGGCTTCGGAGAAGTACTTCTCCAGCTTGCCGGTTTCGCCGTCCTTTTCCTTGGCCTCGGGCATTGGGTCGCGGCGTTCGGTGAGGTTGGGCCAGATCGAGGCAAAGCGGGTGTTGATCTCGAGCCACTGGTCGAGCCCGCTTTCGGTGTCGGGCTTGATCGCCTCGGCCGGGCATTCGGGCTCGCAGACGCCACAGTCGATGCACTCGTCGGGGTGAATCACCAGCATGTTCTCGCCTTCGTAGAAGCAGTCCACCGGACAGACTTCGACGCAGTCGGTGTATTTGCAGGCAATGCAATTGTCGGTGACGATATAGGTCATCTAGGGGCGGGTCCCGAACGGAAAGCCAGATGCGGGAGGGGGCCGCAGGCCGGCAGGTCTCAACGGGTCGGTGCTAAACTTTTTTTGGCCTTGCTGCAAGGCTGACAAAGGGTCGCTCATGCCAAGGCGAGGGGGTATGGGGAGCATCGATTACCCCATCGACCTCTGGCCAGGTTGAGGTCTTCGGGCAGTGTGGGCCGGTGGCGATAGACCACGTCTTCGGGATCCTGCTTGGCTGCTGTGTCATCGCGTGTCGCGCCCAGGCGGGTGGCGACCGCCATAGAGGCGACATTGGCCGGGTCGAAGTAGCTGACCAGCGTCGGCAATTTGCGGATCTCGAAGGCCCAGCGATGCAAAGCGGCGGCGGCCTCGGTGGCGTAGCCGCGGCCCTCGTGGCCGTCATAGAGCAGCCAACCCAGTTCCTGCTCGGGGAAAGGCGGCCCGTGGTTGATGCCGACCTGGCCGATGCATTGGCCGGTTTCGCGCAGGTCGATCATCAGCGCGCCATGGCCGAAGAGGTGCCAGCAGGCGATGTCATGCCCGAACATGCCCCAGGCAGCCCAGCCGGCGAAGGGTCCACCCATATAGGCAGAGCGCGGCGAGGCCAGGAATGCGGCATAGGCTGGGTAATCGGCATAGACCGGCGGGCGGAGGATGAGGCGGGTGGTGGTGAGGGTGGGGATGCTCATGGTGTTATCCCTTATGCCGTTCAAACCACCGGCCGTCACCCTCGGGCTTGACCCGAGGGCTCTATACTTGCTCAACGTCCGGTAAGTGCAGTGCCCTCGGGTCAAGCCCGAGGGTGACGATCGCGTGTTTGGCGACCTGGTGCCTCAATCATCATCCCCACTCCGCAATCGATCCGTCTCCCGCCGTTCCTTCTTCGTCGGCCGCCCCGCGCCGTCGTCGCGCTGCGCAATGGCCGCCTCATAGGGCGACATCTCCGACTTGGGCAGCGGTGCAGGTGACAAATCCTCGTACAGCCCCTGTGCCTCGGTCGCCGGCCCACGTCGCGTGCCGCAATCGATGATACGCCAGATGACGATGCGGTTCTGCAGCGCCATGGTCAGCACATCGCCCGCCCCGACCTTGTGGTCGGAGCGGATGGTGCGTTCGGAATTGACCCTGATGGCGCCGGTCTCGATGACCCTTTGTGCCAGCGTGCGCGATTTGAGGGCGCGCGAAAAGAACAGGAACTTGTCGAGCCGCTCTTTGCGGACGGGTTCGACGGTTCCTGGCAACCTCTACTGGCCCTTGGGCGCCTTGAGCGCCATCAGCTTGGCGAAGGGGCTATCCGGATCGAATGCCTTCTCCTTGCGCTCCTCGCGCGGCTGCTGGAACTTGGGCTTGTCGTCGCGCGGCCGTTCAAACTTGGCGCGCTCGCCCTTCTGGTCGTCGGGGCGGCGGTTGTCGTTACGCGGCCGGCCCTCAGGCTTGGGCTGCAGATGGCGGGCCTTGGTCAGATCCTGCACTTCGCCTTCGGGGCGGCGCGGGGCGGTCGGGCGGTGATTGCGCTCGGGGCGCGGGGCGCGGGCCTGCTGGCCCTCGCCTTCGGGACGGCGACGATTGTTGTCGTGGCGCTTGTTGTCCGTGCGCTTGCCTGATGGCGACCAGATTTCGTCGAATTCCGGCTCAGCCGGAGCGGCGGGCGCGGATTCGGCCGTCTCGGGCGCAGCCTCGACAATGGTCGTGGCTGGTATCTCGGTCGCCAGCACCTCGGCTTCGGGCGCAATGGTTGCCTCGACCGGCGCTTCGTCCACGGCATCAGTCGATATTGGGTTCTCGCTCAGCATCTCTTCGAGCGCCGGCGCTTCGGCCGATGCCTCCGCCGCTACGGCAGGCGCCGCGACCTTGGGGATGCGCTTGACGCGATAGCCCAGCGAATTGAGAATCGAGGCGAAGTCTTCGCCCGAACAGCCCAGTAGCGAGGTCATTTCCACCGTGACGCGGAAGCCATTGCCCTCGGCGGCGCCAGCGGGCAACTCGCCCTGGTGGCGCGTCGGATCGAGAGCGATCAGCGGACGGATGATGTCGGCCAGGCGCTCGAGGATATCGACGCGCACGGCCCGCTTGCCGGCCACCTTGAAGCCGGCGATCTCGTAAAGCCGCGTATCGACTTCGGGATCGACCACGAAGCTGGTGCGACCACTCAGCACGATATGCGGAATGTCGGTGACGCCAGCCTGGCGGATGCCGCCATGCTTGAGCGCGAACAGGATCAGCGCCAGCTCACGCGGGGCGGGCTTGAGCGAGAGCGGCAGGTAGATGTGGTAGGCGCCGAACTTGATGCCCAGCTTGCGCATCTTGCCGCGCACGTCCTGGTCGAGATTCTTGACCTCGTCGGAGACCTGATTGCGGGGGATGAGCCCCAGATGCTCGAACAGCTGGTAGCTGATGCCGCGGGCGGCGCCTTCGATATCGGCAGGAGCCTCAAGCGCCATGACGCTTTCGAGCACGGTATTGATGTGGTGGCGCAGCCAGAGGTTGAGCCGGTCCTGCACGCGCTCCAGGTCTGTGCCGGTCAGGGTCTCGTCAGCCAGAATCAGGATGCGCGGACGGTAGAGGCTGTCACCCTCGATCACCTCGGCGACGATATCGCCCTTCCAGCGCAGGCGCCCGTCGGTCGCCAGCACGATCTCCTCGTTGGGCGCGCCGGCCAGCCGGTCAGCCCGGTTGTGGATTTCGGGCGAGACGACGTGGTCGGCCGCCGCACGGATGCCTTTGACGTCGGCGTCGGCGTCGTTGCGGGCGATGGTGAAGCGGAAGCCTTCAAGCGTGCCGATGAGATGGCCTTCCAGCCGCACTTCGCCACGCTCATTGATCTCGGGAGATGCCATACGTTTGTCTTTCAGGTGACGAAGCAGCACGCTGGTGCGCCGGTCGACGAACCGCTGGGTTAGGCGCTCGTGCAGCGCATCGCTCAGCCGATCTTCAATATCCCGGGTCTTTTCGCGCCAATGAGCGGGGTCTGCAAGCCAGTTTTTGCGGTTGGCGACAAAGGTCCAGGTGCGAACCTGCTTGATCCGGTTGCTCAGTGTATCGATATCGCCGCTCGTATTGTCGCAAAAGCGCACCTGCTCGGCAATCCAATCGGCGTCGACCTTGCCGCGCTTGACTAAGTCCGAGTAAATTCGGGTGACGATTTCGCCGTGGTTTGCCGGCGAAATCCCTTGGTAATCCGGGATTTGGCAGCATTCCCACAGCAGGCGCGCCCCATCGAGGCCGCGCGCCAACTGCCCGGCCTCGTTGCGCGACACGAACTCCAGGGCATGCTGGTCCTTGGCCATGGGCACGCGGGTCAGGCTGCGATGCTCGGGTACCGCATCGAGGCTATGCTGCAAGGCGGCGATCGAGCTGAAATCAAGCTGATTGTTGCGCCATTGCAGCAGTTTGATCGGATCGAAGTCGTGTGTTTCGAGCTGGACGACCAGTTCTTCGTCGAATCCCTCGGTGCCGCCGGTCACGCCAAAGGTGCCATTGCGCGAGTGGCGGCCGGCGCGGCCGGCGATCTGGCCGATCTCTGCCGGGGTCAGATCACGGCTCATGCGACCGTCGAACTTGCTGTCATCGGCGAAGGCGACGTGATGAATATCGAGGTTGAGCCCCATGCCGATGGCGTCGGTGGCCACGAGGAAATCGACATCGCCATTCTGGTAGAGCTCGACCTGGGCATTGCGGGTGCGGGGGCTCAGCGCACCCATCACCACGGCGGCGCCGCCGCGCTCGCGGCGGATCAGTTCGGCGATGGCATAGACCTGCTTGGCCGAGAAGGCGACGATTGCCGAGCGCGTCGGCTGGCGCGAGATTTTCTTTGATCCCGAATAGGTCAGCTGGCTGAAGCGCGGGCGATCGATGATATCGGCATGCGGCAATAGCCGCTTGATAACAGGCGCCATGGTGGCAGCCCCGAGCAACAGCGTCTCATGCATCCCTCGCGCATGCAGGATGCGGTCGGTGAAGACGTGGCCACGGTCGAAGTCGATGGCCGTCTGGACTTCATCGATGGCGACGCAGTCGACGCGGATATCGACAGGCATGGCTTCGACCGTGCAGACCCAGTAGCGCGGCTTGGCCGGAACGATGCGTTCTTCGCCCGTCACCAGGGCGACCGCCTGCTCGCCGACGCGTTCGACGCAGCGCTGATACACCTCGCGCGCCAGCAGCCGCAGCGGCAGGCCGATCATCCCGGTGGGATGGGCCAGCATGCGCTCGATGGCAAAATAGGTCTTGCCGGTATTGGTCGGGCCAAGAATCGCCTTGACCGATTGGGCGGGCGGAAAGGTCATCGACGCCAATGTAGGAGGTGATGGCTGATGTTGCGAGGGCCAGGATAGCTTGTCCCAAGAAAGGACAGCAAATGCGACGCTTTTGTCACCGTGGTTAACGCTGAGAACGAGACCGGAACGAAACGGAACCGAATCGGCGAGAATCAACAAATGCGGGTTCGTTCACGGCTAGGGCTGGTGGCGATTCTATCGGGCAAGCCACTAGGCGAGAAATGTGCGCCTGCGTTTGGCCCTGACCCGATATTGGGCCCTTCAACTCCGCTAACAGACAGTAAATTTCGGTCGAATCCGCGGCTTCGTAACCACAACGTAAACGAACTCTGGTCGAAGATTTTCAACATGTTGCCGATTGGACGTCCGGCCAGACTGGGTCTTGCCGCGACAAATTGAGAATAAACCTGGTTGACCGTCCCAATGCGAGACAGCCGAGGTTCCGGGGACTGTGCCACCCCCCTCATCCGGCGCTGCGCGTCCCCTTCTCCCGCAAGGGGAGAAGGGGACCCGACTGAGATATCTTGGGCGTCGCCTTCTCCCCTCGCGGGTGCCCGAAGGGCGGATGAGGGGGTGTGCCGGGATGTCCCGCGTGCCAAAGAACTTCTGCGCATAGAACCGCTTTGCCATCTGGCGTCCGTTTGACTATGGTCCGCGCGGTTTTTCCGCCCAGATTGGCATCATGTCCGACGATATCCGTCCCGTTCCGCAGCCCGGCATTCTCGATATTGCGCCCTACCTGCCCGGCAAGTCCGGCGCGCCAGGCAGCAATGCGGTGAAGCTGTCGGCCAATGAAAGCCCACTAGGCGCCAGCCCCAAGGCCATCGAAGCCTTCCGTTCGGCCGCCGAGCATCTCGAAATCTACCCCGAAGGCTCCTCGCGCATCCTGCGCACGGCGCTGGCCGAGGTGCATGGCATCGATCCCGAGCTGATCGTCTGCGGCAACGGCTCGGACGATCTGCTGCATCTGCTGGCCCAGACCTATCTCGGCGACGGCGACGAGGCGGTGATGAACCGCTACGGTTTTTCGGTCTATCCGATCATCACCAAGGCGGCAGGCGCCAGGATCGTCATGGTCGAGGAGACCGACTACACCGCCGATGTCGACCTGCTGTTGGCGGCGGTCACCGACAAGACCAAGGTCATCTGGCTGGCCAATCCGAACAATCCCACCGGCACCTATCTCAGCGATGCCGAAGTCCGCCGCCTGCATGCCGGTCTGCGACCCGATATCCTGCTCGTCATCGACAGCGCCTATGCCGAATATGTCACCGCTGCCGACTACTCGGTCGGCCTCGACCTTGTCGGCGAGGCGAGCAATGTCGTCATGGTGCGCACCTTCTCCAAGATGGGGCTGGCGGCGGCGCGCATCGGCTGGATGGTCGGGCCTGATCATGTGGTCGACGCCATCAACCGCATTCGCGGGCCGTTCAACGTCAACCTGCCGGCGCAGCTGGCCGGTGCGGCGGCCACGCGCGATGTCGCGTTCACCGCACGGCTCAAGGTCTACAATGCCGAATGGCGCGACTGGATCACCCAGGAGCTCGATTCCAACCACATGCATGTGGTGCCCAGCCAGGCCAATTTCGTCATGGTGCTGTTCCCCGATGCGGAACATGCGGCCCTGGCCTTCAATACGCTGATGGAGCGCGGGCTGATCGTGCGCGAAATCGGGGCATCCTATGGCATCCCGCATGGGCTGCGCATTTCCATCGGTTCCGAGCAGGCGATGCGCGGCGTCGTCGGCATTCTCAAGGCATTGGTTCAGATCGCATGAGCGTCCATTTCCGCAAACTCGCCCTTATCGGCATCGGTCTTATCGGTTCGTCCATCGCGCTGGCAGCGCGGCGGCAGGGATTGGTCGAGGTCATCTCCATCGCCACCCGCAAGCAGGAAACGCTGGACGAAGCGCGCGAGCTTGGCTTGGGCGATGTCTATACGCTCGACGCGGCTGAGGCGGTGCGTGGCGCCGATCTCGTCATCATCTGTACGCCCGTGGGCGCCTATGAAGCGGTGATCCAGGCCATCGCTCCAGCGCTGGAGCCGGGCGCCATCCTGTCCGATGTGGGCTCGGTCAAGGGTCATGTGGTCAAGGTTCTGGCCGATCATGTTCCCGCTGGCGTCAGCCTTATCCCCGGCCATCCGATCGCCGGTACCGAGCATTCCGGCCCCTCCGCCGGCTTCCCGGAGCTGTTCGCCGGTCGCTGGTGCGTGCTGACGCCCGGCGCCGAAGTCGATGCGGCCAAGACCGAGAAGCTGGCCGGGTTCTGGCGCGCCATGGGCAGCCAGGTCGAGGTGATGGATGCCGGGCACCACGACATGGTGCTGGCCATCACCAGCCATATCCCGCACCTGGTTGCCTATAATATCGTGGGTACGGTGGCCGATCTCGAAGCGGCGACGCAGTCCGAGGTCATCAAGTTCTCGGCCTCCGGCTTCCGCGACTTTACCCGAATTGCCGCATCCGACCCGGTCATGTGGCGTGACGTGTTCCTGACCAATCGCGATGCCGTGCTCGAAATGCTCGGCCGCTTCTCGGAAGACCTGAGCGTGTTGCAGCGCGCCGTGCGCACCGGCGATGGTCCGGCGCTCGAGGCGATGTTCACCCGCACCCGCGCCATCCGCCGCTCGATCATCTCGGCTGGCCAGGAAACGGCCGCAGCCGACTTTGGCCGCCCGCACGAAACGCCGCCGGTACCCGACGTGCCCGTGGTGCGCGAGCATGGCGGCGGGGACGACGCCTAGTAGAGCGGCGGCAGCGTCGCGATCGGCACCAGGCCTGAATAGATCCCCCCCGCGCGGAAGTTGAGCTGGTTGGAATAGGCGCCATCGGCCCCAGGCGTGCCCAGCACCAGCGTGCGCCATGGTTCCGCCAATAGCGGGCCGATGCGCTCGGCCACGCCTGATGAGGCGATGGTGATCTGCCCATCGATCTGGCCCTGCGGATCGAGCTTGAGCGCGCCACTGGCGTCGAGCGTCGAGGCGGCGTCGGTGCCCCTGATGGCCACGATATTGAGCGTGCCGCCATTGGCTGCCATTGCCGGCAGCAGGTTCGGATCGCCCCAGTTCCTGACATCGTCGGGCAGGCCGGTCAGTTCGAGTTGGATTTCGGCATTGGTATCGCTGAGCGTTATGGCCGGATAGACGATGTCTTCGGCCCGCACATAGCCCGACAGCGCCGCCAGATGCCTGTCGGCATCGTGCTGCTCGGGAATGTCGAATAGATGCACCTCGGCCAGCGGCGCTTCGGCGATGATGACTTCGCCCATCAGCGCATCGGACCAGACCACATCCTTGCCGGAGACCGATGCGCGAGCGATGCGCCAGTTGTCGAGCCGGATGCTGGCATCGAGCGCCGACCAATCGACCGCGTTGCGACTGCCCGTGAACGTATCGGTCAGTTGCACGGGGCCGGTGGCCGAAGCCAGCAGATGCGTCGGCGCATAGACACGGATGCTGGCGCGGATATCGGGCACGTCGATGGCAATATCGCCGGTGGCGATCTGCGCCGTTGTGCACTCGACATCGAAACGGAAGGGGAAGCCGCCGATATCGAGCGTGCCACAGGTGATGCGCGGCGCGCTGACGCCATCGGCCAGTGCCAGGGCATCGATGTTCTGCTTGACCACACCGGATAGCGCCAGCCAGGCCGCGCTCCACAGCACGATGACCACAACCACGACACTGCCGAGAATGATGATTCGCTTCTTCATGGCGGCTTTCTTAGCGGTGGCTACGGCAATACGCCATCATCGGTCCTATTCCCCGGCGGTAAATCCGGGTCGTTCTACGATTGCAGGGCAGGTATCACCGGCCCGGCAATTGCCATGATCGGCAGGCTTACCTAGGTTGATGTTCAGGTTATGGCGATGCTCGAACGAAATACAGACAGCACGACTCATTGGGTCTTCGGTTACGGATCGCTGATCTGGAATCCGGGCTTTGCGCATGTCTCGGCGCAGCAGGGCCTGCTCAAGGGTGCGCATCGCAGCCTTTCCATCGTTTCCCATTATCATCGCGGTACGCTCGAACGACCCGGGTTGGTGTTCGGGCTGACGCGCGGCGGCGCCTGCCGCGGCATGGTGTTCGAGGTTGCTGACAGCGATTGGCAAACGGTCCGAGCGTATCTCCACGAGCGGGAACAGGTCACGGCGGTCTATCGCGACGTCATGCGACCGGTGCATCTCAGCGATGGTCGCAAGGTCAACGCGCTGGCCTTTCTGGTTGACGAGCGCCACGAGCAGTTTGCCGGCAATCTCAGCCTCGACCAGCAACTGGCCATGGTGCGGGCCGGTGTCGGGCTCTCGGGTCGCAATGTGGACTATGTGCTCAATACCGCGCAGCATCTGCGCGAACTGGGCATTCGCGACCGGCAGTTGATGGCGTTGGCCGATATGCTGATGCGCGAGGATGCGGTGGCGGCGGCCTAGGCTACGCCGCCGACCTTTCCGCCAAAGGGAGGGGTGTACGAGGCTCCGCGCCTTCCAGATCCCAGATCGTGCTCATGCGCTCGGCGGCCAGGCCCGGCGTCACTAGGCGCAACACGCGGTCGGCGCAATCGAGCGCGAGGCGAAAACGCGAGCGACTGACGGGATCGGTGACCAGTTCGCCGGTCGAGCCAACCCAGAGCACGTGGTTGCCCTTGGCGATGACATAGAGTTCGGCATCGCCCATGGCGAAATGCTCGAGATTTTCGCTGACCAGATCATAGGCGCGACCGGAACGGCCCTGCCAATGGCTCTGGCGGCTGAAGGTGTAGTTGACGATCCTGTTCTCGCTAGCAGCCATTTACGCTATCCCCACAGCGTTCGATCGAACAAGAACAAAAATAGAACAAAATACACAGCATGTCAAGCTGTCCATTGCTCGACATCTACATCTATGGGGTTGTTCGTACTGGCCGTCAATATGTGGTGGTCAGGCCTGGGCTGACCGGGCCTGCCTGGCAGCATCGAGCTTGCGACGGAGATCGGAATCGACAGGTCGAACAAGCCCTTGATCCTCGGCCTTGAGAATCAGGGCATCCGATTCGGATTCGATGGCTTTTTTGAGTCGGTCGAGAAACACGTCCGGCGCCAGCCCTGGCGGGATCGGCTCGAGGAACCTGGCTTCGGCCGTGCCCGGCCAGATGACGAGGCTGTTGCGGCCCCAGAACAGGCCCGAATTGAGCCCGACGGGCACCACCGGCACGTTGAGTTCCATATAGAGGCGGACAATGCCTTGGCGGTAATCGGGCGGCGCCAACGGCGCCTTGCGGGTGCCCTCGGGGAAGATGACGATACGGCAGCCGCGCTCGATGGCGGCATGGGCCTGCCTCATCATCGAAGGGATGGCCTCGGCGCCCTTCTTGCGATCGACCTCGATACAGTCGAGGGAACGCGCGGCCCAGCCGAAGAAGGGGATCTGCATCAGCTCCTTCTTGACGATATAGGCCGGTCGACCGGAATACGGAAAGATCGAGAACACGTCCCAGTCGCTCTGGTGCTTGGCGGCGATGATGCAGCCGCCCGCTGGGATATTCTCTTCGCCGCTGACCTTGGTCTTGACCCCGGTGATGAAGCGCAGGAATGCCAGGTTGGAACGGCACCAGTATTTGGCCAGGGCCCAGGTAAACGGTGTGCGTCCGCTGATCAGCGCGATGATGCCGATGGTGATGGCGACCAGCGCGGTCTGGCCGATGAACAGCAGATAGAACAGCGCCGTACGAACTGCCTGGATAGCCGCCATGTGTGTCTCCGGCGGCACCTCACCGCATTTCGAGCGTCATAGCGGGCAAATACGAACTTGGCGAGGCAGTTCCGTTGTCAGACGCCTGAGCGGCCCACGCTTTCGATCAAGCTTCGGACGTCGGCCTGTTGCTCGGTGGTCAGCACACGCTTGGGAATGAGGCGATACAGCCGATCAGACTCGAACAGCAGAAACAGATTGCCGTTCTCGGCCCGACGGTTGAAGTGGCTCCAGGGGATTTCGAATGTTCCATATTCGGAAACCGTTCGCAGGCCGGCCTCGGACCAGGACAAGGTCAGGTCGCCCTGCAGGGATCTCTGCCGTGCAAAATTGCGGCGCGCTGTTATCGGCGTCATCAACGGCGTCAGGCCAAGCATGACGATGAAGGGAAGGCATGCGAGGCCGAGCGTCAGCGCGATGTTTGACAATCCATCGGCAAAAGCGATCAGGAAGGCCACGAAGGCCAACCAAAGCAGGCCGAAAATCATCCAGACGCGCGGGCGCGAATAGCTCACCCTGGTAAATAGAAGGGCCGCACCAGCCATATCCTCGGCCGTCAGCCGGAAGGTGCCAGTGCTGCGCACAAGGCTCACGACGTCTGGCTCAGATAGCGCCGCACGGTCAGGCGCGAGGTGATGGCGGTCAGCGCGGCAATGACTGGCACCACGGCGGCAACGCCGATCAGCCCGTCAATGCCGAGGGCGAATCGTCCGAACAGCACGCCGACCTGGGCGCCGGCCTCGCTCGACAGCATGTTGCCGGCGGCCGTGCCGATCAGCACGAAGAACAGCAAGGCCGCGACGGACCCCAGCAGACCGCCCTGCAAACCGATCGACAGAAACCGCCCCTGGAACTCGCCGGCAATGAACTTGTTTGAGGCGCCGATATAATGCAGCACATCGACGATTTCGCGGTTGGTCGCCATGGCGCCGCGCGTGGCGAAGATGATGGCCAGCACGGTGGCGGCGCCGATCAGCACCAGCACCAGCAGGCCCGAGAGCACAATAGTGCCGGCCATGGTGTTGAGCTGCTGCCGCCAGGCGGCGTGCGTATCGAGGCTGGCGCCCTTGATGGCGGCGAGATTCCGCCCCAGGGCCTCGATATCGGCATCGGCCGGGTCGGACAGTTGCACCACCACCAGCCGCGGTATCTCGATGGCGGTGAGGTCGAGGCCGGCCCCGAGCCAGGGCTCGAGCAGCTTCTGGCTTTCCTCGATGGTCAGGGCGCGCGCCGAGGCGACGCCTGGCGTCGATTCGGCCAGCGAGACCGCGGTGCGGATATTGCTGTCCATCACTTCGCCCTCGACGGGGCGGATCTGGATGGTCACCTCGCGGCCGACATCAGCCGACCAGGCAATGGCCGATTTCTGCACCAGCACCACCCCACCCAGCGTCACCGCCGAGAGAAAGCTCATGATGGTAATCATCAGCAGCAGGGTGCGACCGGCCACGCTCTTTTCGGGGACGATCGGGGCAGCGCCCTTGCGGCGCGGCAGGAAGGCAAGCACGCGCTCAATCATGGATGGTCAACTCGCCCTTTTGCAGCAGCATGCGCGGATAGTTAAACTGGTCGAGCAGCGGCAGTTCATGGGTCGCGAGGATTATGGTCATGCCCAGCGTGCGGTTAAGCTCGGCGAACAGATGCACCAACCGGCTCGACAGTTCCGGGTCAACATTGCCGGTCGGCTCGTCCGCCAGCAACACCTTGGGCCGGGCAATGACGGCGCGGGCAATGGCGGCGCGCTGCTTCTCGCCGCCCGACAGCAGCGACGGAGGCGCATTCATGCGTTCGCCCAGGCCCACCCATTCGAGCAGTTCAGTGACATTGGGACGATATTCGCTCTCGGGCTGGCCAAGCACGCGTAGCGGCAAGGCGACATTCTCGAAGGTCGTCAGATGGTCGAGCAGCCGGAATTCCTGGAACACGATGCCGATATGGCGGCGCATCTGCAGCAGGCGATCCTGGCTCAGGTTGCTGACATCCTCGCCGAACATGGTGACGCGGCCGCGCGAGGGTTTGAGCGATAGCAGCAGCAGGCGGAGCAGGCTGGTCTTGCCGGCGCCGGAGGGCCCGGTGAGGAAGTGGAACGACCCCGGCTCGACCGAAAAGGTCAGGTCCCGCAGGATTTCCGGACCGTTGCCGTAGCGCAATCCCACATCGGAAAACTCGATCAAACCGGCTGGCTCCCCAATGGAGGTTTTGTCGCCCGGCGAATCAGGCGTTCGCGCATCATAACAGCGCCTGTCGTCCGATGCGGCACGGTGCTGTGCTTGGCGGCCATAAGCGGCACAAATGTGGTGGATTGCGCCTGATGGCCGACGGGTTTGAGGAGTCTTAACACCCTCAGGCTAGGGTCGGAGCCGTCGTATTGCGTTCGCTCACCGTCTGGCCCGATGATCATTACCTGTCCACATTGCCAGACCAAGTACCAGGTGACCTACGACGCCATTGGTTCGGCTGGCCGCAAGGTCCAGTGCGCTCATTGCCAGGAAGCCTGGCAACAGGGGGCACTGACCCCCGAAGAAGAACCGCCGCCGACGCCTCAAGCCAAGCAGGCCTTTCAAGCTATCGAGGAAGACGGGCTTGACGAAGCCCTGGCTGCCGAGGAGAAGGCCGTCGCGGCCGAGGTTTCCAAGCGGCTCGCCAAGGAAAAGGCCAAGGAAGCCGTCAAGGAAGAGGATGCGCGGCGTCAGACTGAGGCCGGCAAGGTCGATCCGGCCGTCATCCGCAACCGACAAAGGGCGTTCAAGCGCCGGCACAATGCCATCCTCGCCGAACAGCCCCTGGCGCGCCTGCGCCGCACCGCGCGCATTGCCGGGGCTTTGGCGCTGGCTGCCGTGCTGGCCATTGCCTATTTCGGCCGCGTGCAGGTGGTGCAGCGCTATCCCGCCATGGCCGGCGTCTATGAAGCGGTTGGCCTGGGCGTCAATGTCATCGGCCTCGACTTTTCCAATGTCACCACACTGCGCACGCTGCGCGACGGCAAGGAAGTGCTGATCGTCTCGGCCCAGATCATCGGGATGATGCCCGAGCCGGCGCCGGTGCCAGCGGTGGTCGTGACGTTGATCGACAGCAAGGGGCACGGCGTCTACGAGTGGAGCGTCACCCCTTCGGTCCGCGACTTGATGGCGGGCGAGCGCGCGACCTTCGATACGCAGCTGACCCTGCCGCCGGGCGACGCGGCCAGCGTGCGTCTGAGCTTTGCCGGTGGCAGCAGCATCCGCGAGAGCACGGCGCAACCTGCCACTGAGGACCATGGCGCGGTCGAGCAAGCGCCAGCCGCCGAAGAAGAACACCCTGTCGCAGCGGAAGCCGAACATGGCGCTGCTGCCCCAACCGAACACGCTACACCGGAGCATCATTGATGGCCCGCATTCTTGTCGCCGAAGACGATCCCTCCGTGCGTGCCTTCGTGGTGAGCGCTCTGACCATCAAGGGCCACGAGGTGGTCGCCGAGGAGGATGGCGGGCTTGCTGCCGAGACGGTCGATGCCGAGAACGGTCGCTTCGACCTGCTGCTGTCAGACATCAAGATGCCGATCATGGACGGCATCGCGCTGGCTCTGCATGTCGCGGCCAAATATCCCAGCATGATCATCGTGCTGATGACCGGCTTCGCCGACCAGCGCGAACGCGCCCATGGCCTGGACGCGCTGATCTACGACGTCATCGTCAAGCCGTTCACCCTGGCCGATCTCATCACCAAGATCGACGATGCATTGGCGGGCAAGCCGGTGGAAGTGGTGTCGCTCGGCCGCCGGGCGCGCGAGGAATAGTTGGTGCCACGCCCTCGTGGTTCGAGGCGCTGAAGAAGCGCATCTCACCATGAGTGCTGTTGATACACCGAGTTCACAGTAGCCCTCATGGTGAGGTGGGAGCTCTTGCGACCCTCGAACCACGAGGGCGTGACACCAGCTAGGCCACCGCCTCCCATGCAACACTCACCGTCCCCTTGCCATCGGCCAGGAACGCGCCATGCGCATGGGCCTCAGCCTCGACATCCGCCGTCTCGGACTTGGTCAGTGTGCGGAATGGCAGAATGGTGATCGCGATGTCGCCCTTGTTGCGTTTCAGCGTCCAATTCCCCGCGATAAGGCCGTCGACCGTGTAGGCGGCGACATAGCCGTTGACCAGCACCATGCGGTCGCGCGCCAGCTCGGGCTGGATGCGATAGCGGTCGGCAAAGCCCAGCCAGACATTGTCGTATTCGGGCATGAAGCGGACGGGCGCGGGCGTATCCGGATCAGGCCGCGGGCCATCGGGCAGGTCATAGAGCACCCGCCCATCCTCGCCCTCGAAGGTCACCAGCTGATCTGCGATCGCTTCGAAGGCCGGCGCCAGCTTGGTCAGGCCGCTCCAGGTCTGCATGTCCATCACGCTGGCCGGGCCATAGGCGGCGAGATAGCGCAAGACCAGGTTAGGGAGCTCGATGGCCGGTCCGACCGGGGTGCCAGCCCAGGTCTCGATGCGGCTCAGCAGCGGCGGCCCGCCATGGCCCCAGATCCGGGTCGGTGGAATCTGGATCAGCGTCTCGCTGCAATGCAGCACCTGCGCCAAAGCCAGTGGCTCGGCAGCGGGCCAGGTTTCGGCGAGGCGCTTGCCGAGCTCGCCGCTGGTCAGCGGCGACTGGTCGAGCAGTTCAACGCCGTGCCGATGCACCTCGGCCCGGTCGGCCCCGCCGATTTTCTTGCCGAAGGTGGTCTGCCATGTGCGATCCAGCACCGGCTGCATGACCGGCCGGATCGCGCGCATATCGGCCGCGGTATGCAGGTGCAGCGTGGTGCGCATCGAGGTGGCCCGCAGCAGTGACTTGTCCACAATCAGCGTGGTGAGATCTTCATGTCGGAAGCCGCGCAGCCGGTTCCATAAGGCCTGATACGGCCCGCCGCTGGTTTGCGCCTGCAGGCCCAGCAGGAAGGCGATGGCATCGGGAATGGCGATATCGGCGCGCTCCAGCATCCATTGCCGGGCCAGCGTCGCGCGGTTGAGCTGGCGATTGGTCAACATCTGCGGCATGGCGATCTCCTTGCGTCAGGAGAATATGCTTCGATCACCATGACAAGGGGTGTCAGGACGCGATCAAACCCAGTCCGGCACGCTGTCGAGCGCGATCAGATCCTCGAGCGACTTGCGCGGGCGGATCACGTGAAACCGGTCGCCATCCACCAGTACTTCGGGGATTAGCGCCCGAGAATTGTAGGTCGAGGCCATCACCGCGCCATAGGCACCGGCGCTCATCACGGCGAGCAGGTCGCCCTCCTTGACGCCAGGCATGGTGCGGGCCTTGGCCAGGTAATCGCCGGTCTCGCAGACAGGGCCGACGATATCGGCCGTGATCGGCGCCAGGTTGGAATGGTTGACCGGCACCACGTCGTGATGGGCTTCGTATAGCGTGGGGCGGATCAGATCATTCATCGCCGCGTCGACGATGACGAAATTGGTGCTGCCCTCCTTCACATATTCGACCTTGGTGACGAGGATGCCGGCATTGCCCACCAGCAGGCGCCCCGGCTCGATCACCAGCGTGCAGCCGAGCTGCCCGATCTTGTCGCGCACCACGGCGGCATAGGCTTCCGGCGCCGGCGGCGCCTCCTGGTCGTGGTGATAGGGAATGCCCAAGCCGCCGCCGACATCGACGTGGTGGATATCATGGCCATCGGCACGCAGGGCCATCACCAGTTCGGCCAATAGGCCAAAGGCGGTGCTGAAGGGTTCGAGATCGGTCAGCTGGCTGCCGATATGCATGTCGACGCCGACAGCCTCGACATTGGGCAAATCGGCGATGCGGCGGTAGACCTCGCGGGCTCTGACATAGGGAATGCCGAACTTGTTCTCGGCCTTGCCGGTGGAAATCTTGGCATGGGTACGGGCATCGACATCGGGGTTGATGCGCACCGAAACTCGGGCCGTCACGCCCATATCCGAGGCGACCATGGATAGCCGCTCAAGCTCGGGCTCGCTCTCAACATTGAAGCACTTGATGCCGGCCGCAAGCCCGCGACGCATCTCGGCAATGGTCTTGGCGACGCCGGAAAAGACGATCATGTCGGGCTTGATGCCGGCGGCCAGCGCCCGCTCCAGTTCGCCCAGCGACACCACGTCGGCGCCGGCGCCTTCCGATGCCATCAGCTTGAGCACAGCCTGGTTGGAATTGGCCTTCATCGCATAGGCGAGCAGCGTCGGAATGCCCTCGAAAGCCTGCTTCACCACCCGCACATGCCGGCGCAATGTCGCGCTCGAATAGACATAGAAGGGCGTGCCCACCTTGGCGGCGAGGTCGTTGAGATTGACGTCCTCGGCGTAAAGGGTTTCGTCGCGGTGGTGGAAATGATGGACCACAGTCTTATCCTGGTGTTGGCCTATCCTCGATGTCATCCCGGCGAAGGCCGGGATCCAGGTCCGCATCGCCACACATCGAGGATGCGGCTGGTTCAGCGCATGGATTCCGGCCTGCGCCGGAATGACACCGTGGGTGTGGAAATATTGGGTAATGCCCTAATGCAGCGCGCCGGAAAACAAAAGCAAGACTTATCGATTGGCCTCATAAGCGGCCTCGATCTCGGCGGCTACCAGCGATTGCAGCCGCCAGAGATGGGGATCGTGGATACCCATGTCTTCTAGGTGACGCACGGTGGCGTAGAGATACTCGGCCATCGAGCCGCGCGAGCCGACGGCCTTGGCCAGCACTTCGGCAACGCGTTCTACCGTCAGGCCCGAGACATAGCGCCCCGAATGGCGATCGATGCAGAAGGTGATGGCGCGGATGGTACGGTCGCCGGATTTGACATTGACCCAGCGCGGCGGAAACGACGACGGCAGCCAGCCCATTTCGCGTTGCAAGAGCTTGGTCATGTTGTCGTCGATCTGGCCGGGTGGCAGCCGGTACAGCACGCCGTTACAAGCGCCACCGCGATCGAGTGCCAGCATCAGTCCGGGATTTTCGTCCGAGCCGCGCCAGCGATTGTTCCAGCCCAGGCAAAAGGCGCGATGCCAGCCGCGGACCAGCCCAGTGCGCATTTCTACGAAGTCGCAGGCTGGCTTCCAGATCAACGAGCCGTAGGCAAAGATCCAGACCTCGTCTTCGCCGCGCTCGGGCCCCAGCAGCTCATCCAGGATCCTGGCGTAATCGTCCTGGGTCGCCTCGCGCATGCCCTCGGGCGGAGGCGGCAGCACGTCGGAGGTATCGACCGGTTGCAAATAGCCGACATGACGCTCGGTGAGACGCATCTGTCGAAGTCTGCCGGCCATCAGCGCGTGTCCAAATCAGCAAGGGGTGCCAATACGGTATGCCTCAGCAAGTTTTATTCAACCCCGCCATCGCCATGGCCGCCATGCTTCTTCTTGCCCAGCGGCCGTGGCTCATGTGGCTGGCCGGTGAGTTCGGTTTTCCACCGGGCGGCCTGAACAAGCACATTGGCCGGTGCCGTGCCGCCATAGCTCTGGCGGGCAGCCACCGAAGCCTCGACCGTCAGCACCTTGTGGATGCGGCTGTCGATCCGCTGGTCTATGAACTTGAAGTCCTCGATAGTCAGCCCTTCCAGCCCGCAGCCCTTCTGTTCGGCCAGCGCCACGATCTGCCCGGTAATGTGATGGGCGTCGCGGAAGGGAATGTTGACCTGCCGCACCAGCCAGTCGGCGATATCGGTTGCCGTCGAGAAACCGGCCGCCGCCGAGACCCGCATGCGCTCGCGATTGGGCACCATGTCGCTGACCATGCCGGTCATCGCCGCCAACGACAGGCTGAGCGAATCCAGCGCGTCGAAGGCGACTTCCTTGTCTTCCTGCATGTCCTTGGAATAGGCCAGCGGCAGGCCCTTCATCACCACCAGCAAGGCGGTCAGCGCGCCCAGGATGCGGCCGATCTTGGCGCGCACCAGCTCGGCGGCATCCGGATTGCGCTTCTGCGGCATGATCGAGGAGCCGGTGGTGAACTTGTCGCTCAGCCGCACGAAGCCGAACTGGGCGGAGGACCAGATCACCATTTCCTCGGCAAGGCGCGACAGATGCATGGCGCAGATCGAGGCGGCGGCCAGTGTTTCGAGGATGAAGTCGCGGTCGGAGACGGCGTCGAGGCTATTGGCCGTCGGCCGGTCAAAGCCCAGTTTTTCCGCCGTCATGTGCCGGTCGATCGGGTAGGGCGTGCCGGCAAGGGCCGCCGAGCCCAAAGGCGATTCATTGAGGCGCTTCCTCGCATCGAGCAGCCGGCCGGCATCGCGGCCAAGCATTTCGACATAGGCCAGCAGGTGATGGCCAAACGTCACCGGCTGGGCACTCTGCAGGTGGGTGAAGCCGGGCATGATGGTCTCGGCTTCGTCCTCGGCCTTGGTGACCAAAGCCAGTTGCAGAGTGTTCACCTGCACCACCAGCGTATCGATGGTGTCGCGGACATAGAGCTTGAAATCGGTCGCCACCTGGTCGTTGCGCGAGCGGGCGGTGTGCAGTCGGCCGGCAGCATCGCCGATCTTTTCGCGCAGCCGGCTTTCGACATTCATGTGAATGTCTTCCAGTGCCCGCGAGAACGTGAAACTGCCGCCCTCGATTTCCGCCAGCACCTCGGTTAGACCGGCAATGATGCTGTCGCGATCTTCCCCTGTCAGAATGCCCGTCTCGGCGAGCATGGTGGCGTGGGCGATCGAGCCGGCAATATCCTGGCGGAACAGGCGCTGGTCGAAACCGATCGAGGCGTTGATTTCTTCCATGATGGCGTCGGGGCCGGTGGCGAAGCGGCCGCCCCACATCTTGTTGCTCATTTCCGGAGACCTCAATTGACCGATATGCAAGCGCCACGCCCGGGAGCGACGAGCCGGGTCCGGCTGTGGGTCATCCTGGGCTTGACGGGATTGGCGGTAGCTATAGCCGCGTGGGTCTGGCTCGGCAATGCCGGGCAGGCGCGCGAATGCCCAGTGCAGGCAGAAGACGCGGCGGCCATCGGCGATGCGGCGGTGGGGGAGCTGGCGGCGCTCAACGGCACCGGGGAAGGGCGCGGTTACGCGACCCTGGCGTTCAAGGACGCCGCCGGCACGGCCATGACCATTGCCGATTTCAAGGGCAAGGCCTTGCTGGTCAATTTCTGGGCCAGCTGGTGCATGCCCTGCCGCGAGGAAATGCCCGCGCTCGATGCGCTGGCGACCAAGTATAATTCCGATGCCTTCATGGTCCTTCCCATCAATCTCGACATAGGCGAGGGCGGACTCGAGAAGGCGCAGGACTTCCTCGACGAAAACAGCTTCGCCAACCTGCCGCTCTATGCCGACAATACCTTTGCGGCCTTCGATCGGCTCAAGCAGCAGGCGGTGGCGGTGGGCCTGCCGGCGACACTGGTGCTGGACGAAAACGGTTGCGAGTTGGCGGTTCTGCAGGGACCGGCCCACTGGGACACGCCCGATGGCGAGGCGGTGATCGAGAAATTACTGGAACTGGGCGCCTAGATCAGGCGATCGACCACGGCGCCAGAGCTGACGACGGTGGCATCAGCCTCGCCCGTCGGGCTCAGATCGGCGGCCTTGGCCTGCTCGTCTTCAAGCGCGACCTGAAGGTCCATGCGCAATTCGGCGACCTTGCCCAGTAGCGCGCCGGCTGGCGTGCCCTGGCGGTCGGCGATGCGGTTGATCATGACAGCTGGGCCGATTCCGAGAGCATTGCTCAATCGTGGTCTCCCTTCGTTCAGGCCTGCTTGTCGACCCGAAGGCCTTGTCCCGGCGGGGGTGCCGAGAGGGCGGTCTGCATCAGGGAATTGAGCAGGTCCGACTGCATCTCGTGGGCCTTCTTGAACACGGCGACCTGCACGCTGTTCTGCAGCTTGGCCGAGTTCATCGTGAGCATCTGCATCGAGAGATCGGTGTTCATTCCGGACCTCCTTTCGCTTGATGTCCAAGACCAAAACTATCAACGAGACGTAAACAAAGCCTTGGCCAATCGTGGCAACTTTATGAAACTTGGCTGCTTCCGGCCGTTTACCGGCCATTAACGGCGACGGTCAGTGTTGGTGCCATGACCACCGTGTTTTCACGCATCCCTTACGATTGTCCTGCCAGATGGGCCAAACCAGCTGCCCTCGGAACCCCATGCTGCTACAGGAACTGTTTCTCGCTCTGATCCATGGCGTCAGCCTGCTGGCGCTGTTGGCGATCAGCTTCGGCATGGTCGAGCGGCAGGACTGGCCGCGGCCGGTGCGGTCATTGGTGCAGGGCGCAATCTTCGGGCTCGGCGCCATCATCGCCATGATGGCCCCTGCGCACATCGGCACCGGCGTGATGGTGGATGCCCGCGCAATCATCATTGGTTTTGCCGCCGCTTTCGGTGGCTGGCCGGCGGCCCTGATCGCTGTGGCGATCGGTGGTGGCTACCGGCTGTGGCTGGGCGGTATGGGCGCATTTCCCGGCGCAGCCGGCATCGCTGTCGCCGCCTTGCTCGGTCTGGGCTGGCGCTATTTCCTGCGCCCGCGCACCCGGATCAAGGCGCGCCACCTGGTGGTGCTGGGCCTCGTCATCTCCTGTTACCTGTTGAGCGGCATCGTCCTGGGCTATGCGAGCATGTGGTCGCTGCTCAGCATGATCGCGCCCTATATGGTTTCGGCTTCGGTCTTCGCCTCGGTCCTGCTCGGGCTGTTCGTCGATCGCGAGCTGAACCAGATTGACCGCGAAGAAAGCTGGAAGGCGCGTGCCCTCACCGATCCGCTGACGGGCCTGCCCAATCGACGCGCCTTCGAGCGTGGTATTGCCGGCCTGCGTCCGGATGATAAAGACGCCGCCTTGCTGATCCTTGATCTCGACCACTTCAAGGTGGTCAACGACACCTATGGCCACGCGGCTGGCGATTATGTGCTGCAGCAAGTTTCGATGATCCTGCGCGCCAATATGCGCAACCGCGACCTCGCCTCACGGCTGGGCGGCGAGGAGCTGGCGGTGCTGCTGCCCGATACGGATTCGTTCAAGGCGCAGCAGATTGCCGAGCGGCTGCGGGCGGCTGTCGAAGCACTGACCATTCATTGGGAGGGTCGGGATATCGCCATCACTGCCAGCATCGGCGTCGCCGTGGCGTCGGGCGCTCTGCCGGCTGAGCAGCTGTTCGTGCAGGCCGATGCGGCGCTCTATGCCGCCAAGCGCGGCGGTCGCAATCGCGTCGTTTCGTCGGGCGAAATGCTGCTGCGGCCATCGATGGGCATCGGCTCGGTGCAAATGGCGGTGCCGCCCTCACGCGCCGCCTAGCAGCGTCGTGCCCATCGTCGGCCGTTTGCAACCTTTTCATTTACGCTTTCTAAGGCCGAAGTCAGGCAAGCCATTTCCGAACACGGAGGTTCATTGATGCCCGCAGCGAAGCAAGTCGCGTTTGGCAAGAGGGGTGCGAGTCCGGCAGCGCCAGCGCCGGTTTCGGCGCGTGGCACGGCTTTTCCCGTGGTGGCGGTGCTTGTTGCTGGATTTGCAATCGCGCTGATCGGAGGAGCGTTGATCCTTACTCGATCGCCAGGGGTCCCGCCGGTTTCGACCACCGCAGATGCCGTGTCCTCGGGCGGGTACCTGCTAACCGGCATTTGGGCAGCTAACGGCCAATCTTGCGACGCGGCGAAAATGAAGATCCAGTTTGACGGCTCCAACATCAGCAGCGTGTCAATCCTCGGCACGTTGCCCATCGGCCCATATACGGTCAGCGGCAGCAATCCTGTGACGTTGACCTTTTCCAACGGTGATCACATCGTTTGGGATGCCAGCAACGAGGGCAGGCTTGTTCCAATCTCTATTGTTCCAAAGCAGGAGAAGGACAACTTTGAAATGATGCATCTCACCCGTTGCTGAATGACTTGGAAGTCAGGGTCCGCGGGACCTGCCGGAGACGAGCTGCGGTCTGTAGCGCTGGCAGGGTTCTTATCCACCCTTCTTCACATCACCGTTGTTGCCCGGCACCCAGAGCACGTCCTTGGTGCCATTGCCATTGGCGACGCGTGCCAGCACGAATAACAGGTCGGATAGCCGGTTGAGATAGCGCACGGCTTCCGGATTTGTGTCGGGCTCGGCCGCCGTCAGTTCCACCGTGATGCGTTCGGCGCGGCGGGTGACGGTGCGCGCGACATGCAAAGCCGCGGCCAGTGGGCTGCCGCCCGGCAGAACGAAGCTGGTCAGCGGCGCCAGGCCCGCATTGAACTGGTCGATCTGCTTTTCCAGCGCTTCGGTCTGCACCGGGCGAACGCGCAGCGACGGATATTCGGCGGCCGGATCGTCGGCGCCCGGTGTGGCCAGATCGGAACCGACATCGAAGAGGTCGTTCTGGATCCGGCTCAGGATCATGTCGACCTTGGGCATCGAGCCAGTATGCAGCCGGGCCTGGCCGATGGTGGCATTGGCCTCGTCCACCGTGCCATAGGCCTCGACCCGCAGGTCGAATTTGGGCCGGCGGGGGCCGCGCACCAGGCCCGTCGTGCCGTCGTCACCGGTCTTGGTGTAGATGCGGTTGAGCTTGACCATGGCGCCGATCAGCCCCTGCCGCCGCTGCCGAAGAAGAACAGGGCGCCCATCAGCAGCACCAGCGCAACCGCCTGACCGATGACACGCAGGCGCATCAGCTTCTGGCTGGTATTGCCCGGGCCGCCCTTGAGCATGTTCCACAGGCCCATGCCCAGCACCACGACAACAAAGAGCAGGGCAAGGGCGATGGCGATATTGAGGGCGGTCTGCATGGGATTCCCCGTAGAGGTTGCTAGCCCTCTATATACGAACTCAGCCCCTCGGACAGTGCGTCATAGATGGCACGAATCCGGTGGGACGTGAACAATTCCCTGTGTGTGGTGAGCCACACCTGCAGCGGAGGAATCGAGAGATCGATCGGCAAAGCCACCATGCCGGGCGCGTGCTTCACCAGGCTCGCCTGGGCAAAACCGATGCCCAGTCCGGCGCGCATCAGCTCCCACAATTGGGTCTGGTCATCGGAGCGAATGGTGAAATGCTCGCGCCGCAGCGGCAGGCCCAACTTCTGCGCATGGGCGATGATGAGATCAGAGCGGTCGAGCCCGATCAAGTCATGGCCGAACAGGTCGTTGACGCTGGCCGGCGTCCCGCGCCTGTCGAGATAGCGCTGATGCGCCGCCGGTACGATATCCAGGTCGCCCAGATGCTTGGTCACCAGTTCGAGCTGCGTCGGCCTGAACATACGGATGGCGATGTCGGCCTCGCGCAGCAGCAGGTTCTCGGCTGAGTCCGAGGGCACGGTCTCGATAGCGATGTTGGGGTAGCGCTCGCGGATCGGCACGAGCAGGCCAGGCAGCACATAGTTGGACATGACGGTGCTGGCGGTGATCCGAACCGTACCGCCGTAATCGGCCTGCGCGCCCTCGGCCATGATGGCGGCCTCGGCCAACGAAGCCTGGGCTTGGGCGACAGGTTCGTAAAGCCGCAGGGCTGTCGTATTGGGCTTGAGGCCGTTGAGCGTGCGCTCGAACAGGGTCAGGCCCAGGTCGTATTCCAGGGTTTCGATATGCCGCCCGACCGTCGGCTGGCTGATTCCCAGCTCTCGGGCAGCTGCTGACAGCGAGCCATTGGCGACCACGGCCGAAAAACTGCGCCATAGCGCCCAATCAGGTTCTCTATTCATTATTGAATGGTCAACCTCCGAACTCTTGGGCTGTCGCCACGCTAGTGAATGGATGATGTTGTGTCCATCGACAATGGAGAGCGACATGAGCAAGGGTAACGTCACGGTTCTGGGGATCAACGGCCATATCGGCCATCACGCAGCGCAAGCCTTCCAGCATGCTGGGTTTTCGGTGACGGGTTTTGGCCGCACTAACCGCCACCCGATCGCGGGGATTAAGTTCATCCAGGGCGATGCCGCCAGCCTCGATGACATCAAGGCGGCCATCACCGACGCCGACATCGTCGTCAACGCGCTGAACCTGCCCTATGACAAATGGGACAAGGGCCGCGCCGAGGCCCAGCTTGCCACGGTCATCGCCGCCATGGGCGATAGCGGCAAGACATTGATGTTCCCGGGCAATATCTACAACTATTCGGCCAGCGACCGTCGTATCTCGCCATCGACGCCACAGCGCCCGCAAACCCCGCGCGGCGCTATCCGGGTCAGGCAGGAAGAGATGCTGGCGGCGGCCTCGAAAGCCGGCAAGTTCCAGACCATCATCATCCGCGCGGGCGACTTCTATGCCCCCAACAATACCGGCGACTGGTACGACCAGGCCATGATGATGGAAGCCCGCAAGGGCAAGATCTACCACATGGCCGATCTAAAGCTCGGTCACGCCTGGGCCTACCTGCCCGATCTGGGTCGCGCCTTTGCCGTGTTGGGTGAAAAGCGTGGTGAGTTCGGCAGCTTCGAGAATTTCCACTTCTCCGGGCACTATGTCACCCACGGCGCGCTGATGGATGCCGTCGTCAAGGCATCGCCAGTGCCACTCAAGGTGGCGCCGCTGCCGTGGATTTTCCTCCAGGCCATGGGTTTGGCCAATGGCGTGCTGCGCGAGGTGGTGAAGATGCGCTACCTCTGGAACAGCGCCATGGAACTGGTCGATCCTCGGCTCGATTCGATCCTGGGGCCGGATTTCGGCACGCCGTTCGAGGTGGCGGTAGCGGCCACCGTGCAGCCGTTTCTCGCGCAGAAGGCCGCAGCTTAGGGTCCGACGGCCCGCCTGACATCGTCAGGCGTCCACCCCTTGGCCCGCAGGTCTGCCAGGCTTTCCGATCCCTTGGACTTGGCCAGTTTGCGGCCCTCATCATCCAGGATCAACCGGTGGAAATGGTAGATCGGCGAGGGCAGGCTGAGCAGCATCTGCAGCAGGACATGGATATCGGTCGCGGCCTCCATGTCGCGGCCGCGCGTCACGTGGGTTATGCCCTGCGCCGCGTCATCGACCACCACGCTGAGGTGATAACTGGTCGGCGTGCCTTTGCGCTGCAGCACCACATCACCCCAACGCTCCGGCCGGGCGTAGCGAATCTGCGGGCGGTCGGTGACAACAGGTCCGACCACAGTGAAGGTCAGCATGCCGACCCGCGCCTTGGCCGCTTCGATATCGAGCCGGAACTGCACGGGATCGCCGCGTTGCAGCCGCTCGATCTGCTCGCCGCGATGCAGATGCTTGCAGGTGCCCGGGTAGAGCGGCGCGCCGTCCGGGTCGGTGCCGTCGGCTGCCGCAGCGATCTCGGCGCGGGAGCAGAAGCAGGGGTAGAGCAAATTCAGGTGCCGTAGCCTGTTACCGGCCCGGGCATAGATATCGAAACGGTCCGACTGCACCATCACCGGCTCAGGCCAGTTCAGGCCCAGCCAATGCAGGTCCTCATAGATGCCGTCGACAAATTCGGGTTTACAGCGCTCGGTGTCGATGTCTTCGATCCGCAGCAGCGCCGTGCCGCCAAGTTGCGCGGCGGCGCGCCAGGTCAGCACTGCCGAATAGGCATGCCCTAGATGCAGCCGGCCATTGGGGCTGGGGGCGAAACGAAGGATGGGTTTGGATGAATTCTGCGGCACCAGGGCTTCCTAACACGAGCCAGCTTGCGCCGTCACCGCGGCTCGACACCGTCGGCACGATCGCCAGCCATATCGAGGCGCTGGTCGGCATCGATCCGCGCCTTGCTGCTGTGCGCGGCTTTGCCGGCGAGGTGCAGCCGCGCGTCAACCCACCCGGTTTTGTTGGTATCGCCAAGGTCATTTGCGGCCAGCAATTGTCGGTGGCCAGCGCCCGGGCAATCTGGAGCCGGTTCGAACTGCTGTCGGGCGCGCTGGATCCCGTGACCTACCTCTCACTGAGCGAAGAAGCGGTTCGAGCCACCGGGTTTTCCGGTGGCAAGTTCCGCACGGTGCGGGCCATTGCCGAGGCCGTGGTGGCGGGAACGCTGGATTTCGATCATCTCGAAACCCTTTCTGCCGAGGAGGCCGTGGCCTATCTCGTCGCCCACAAGGGCATCGGTCCCTGGACCGCCGAGGTCTATCTCATGTTCTGCGCGCAACATCCGGACGTGTTTCCGGCTGGTGACCTGGCGCTGCTCAAGGCGGTACAGCATGGTCTCGGGCTTGACGCTCGGCCAACCATCAGGGAGATGATCGCCATCGCTGCTGGCTGGGCGCCCCATCGCTCGGCGGCGGCCTTGTTGTTCTGGCGCTATTTCGCCGTCATGCGCGACCGGGAAGGAATTCTTCTGTGACCAAGCTATCGGGCCCCATGTTGCCGCCCGCCTCTGGTGGCGAACCCAGGCAGGCCGTAATCCTGCTGCATGGCTATGGCTCCGATGGTGCCGACCTCATTGGGCTGGCGCCGCATTGGCAGGATGTGCTGCCCGATGCAGTGTTCATCTCGCCCAATGCGCCGGAGCAATGCCGGCAGCTGGCCTCCGGCTTCCAGTGGTTCGATGTCAGCTTTGACGGCGACCGGTTGGCGAGCCGCCAGATGGGGGTGCTCAAGGCGCGACCCGTGCTGGTGGAATTTCTCGACGATCTGTGGAGCCAAACCGGCGTCACGCCCGAAAACACTCTTCTGGCCGGCTTCAGCCAGGGCGCGATGATGGCGCTGCATGTGGGCCTGTCGCTGCCGCAACGGCTGATGGGCATCATCGCATTTTCCGGGGCCTTCGTGCCACCGGAAGGTTTTGGCTCGACAGCCTTCGCACAACCGCCGGTCTGCCTGATCCACGGCGACATGGACCAGGTGGTCGATCCAGACCTCAGCGCCGATGCCGAACTGGCTTTGCGACTGGCGGGCTGTGACGTGAGCTATCACGTCAGCGAAGGTGTCGGGCACGGCATAGCCCCAGATGGCCTCGATTTCGCGACGCAATTCATCGCTCGCGTTGCAGGTAAATAATCCCGCAGCTCCCCGCTTCACAGCCGTGACACAAACGGCTTAGTATAAGGGAGCTATGGACTTACTCGATTCCCGTTCCGGGAGACTCAAGTGACCATCCACGTGTCGCCTGAGGCCTGTCCCGCGCTTGTGCTGAACGCCGATTTCAGGCCGCTCAGCTATTACCCTCTGTCGCTCTGGTCTTGGCAGGATGCGATCAAGGCGGTGTGCCTGGATCGGGTGAACATTGTCTCGCAATATGACACGGTCATCCACTCGCCCAGCTTCGAGATGAAGCTGCCCAGCGTGGTCTCGCTCAAGGACTATGTGAAGCCGGCGCGGCATCCCGCCTTTACCCGCTTCAACGTGTTCCTGCGCGACCGCTTCCAGTGCCAGTATTGCGGCAGCAAGGACGATCTGACCTTCGACCACGTCATTCCCCGCTCCAAGGGTGGTCAGACCACCTGGGAAAACGTCGTCGCGGCCTGCGCGCCATGCAACCTGCGCAAGGCCAACCGGATGCCGAGCGAAATCCGCATGTTCCCGCACCAGGCGCCCTATCATCCGACGGTGCATGACCTGCACAATAACGGCCGCGCCTTCCCCCCCAACCACCTGCACCAGAGCTGGCTGGATTATTTGTACTGGGACATCGAGCTGGAGCCGTAGGACTTGCCGAAGGGGTGGCCAATAACTATTATTGGATTGTCCTCTGGGAGCACGGCCATGGCCATCAGCGCGGAACTGGGTGAAAATCTAGAAAAGGTCGTAGCGGATCTCGTCGAGAACGGCCGCTACAATTCCAAGAGCGAAGTGTTGCGCGAAGGCGTCCGGCTGGTTCAGGAGCGCGAGGCGCAGTTCAAGGCACTTGAGGCCAAGCTACAAGCCGGTATGGATGATATTGCAGCAGGCCGCGTGTCTCCGGCCGATGAGGTGTTCGATCGCATCAGAGACCGGATAGCAGAGGTTGCCGCGCGAAAAGCGTCCAAGGCGTCGTAATGCAGTCGCGCTTTCAGCATTTGCCGAAGCTGACTTGCTTGATATTGCGCTTTACATTGCGGAGGACAACCCGGATCGGGCTCTCAGCTTTGCGGATGAACTGCAAGAGGCCTGCAACGGCCTAGCGGATCGGCCTCTGCGCTTTCCGTTGCTGCCCGGATTTGAGACAAGCGCCCTGCGTCGGCGTGTCCACGGCCGCTATTCCATTATCTACCGCATCGATGCTGACACTATCCAAGTTCTGCGTGTCGTATCGAATGCGATGGACCTTAGTACGGTGCTTGGCTGAATTAGCCCCGCTTGCCCCGCCCCATCTGCGCCAGGATCGACACCCCCAGCAGCACCACGATCGCCAGCGACACCAGCGCGTTATACCCCGCCAGCGAAATGCCCAGGAACCTGAACTGCACCACGTCGCAGCCGATGACGGGGGTGAGGTTGTTGAGGTCGTCGAAGTTCATCCCGCCGCCAACGCCGGTGCAGGCGGTGGGGCCCGGCCAGAAGCCCCATTCGACGCCGGCATGGAAGGCGCCCATATAGGTGCCCCAGACGAAGATGGCGGTCACGATGGCCATGGCGATATACCAGACCGCCAGCGGCAGACGGTTCCAGGTGATCAGGACCACCAGCAGAATGGGCAGGCCGTAGTAGTAAGCCAGGCGCTGTTCGAGGCAGAGCTCGCAGGGCTGCAGCCCGCCAAACACCTGCGATCCCAGGGCGCCGAGGATGGTCGCCAGTCCGAGCACAAAAGCGAGCCCCGCCGATTTCTTGTCGAGCGGGTGGAGGATCGATGCGGCCATGCTGGGGACTTTCGGTGACGCTGAAGTGATGGGTGGATAGACCGCGATTGCGGCGATTTCCAGCGGGAAACAGGCTTGTGATCAGTCGTCGGGCAAGGCAATGCCGAGCGCCTGGCGCAAGGCGATGGCATTGGCCGGGGCGTGCAGTTTGTCCTCGTGCACGAAGTAGGCAAAGACGTCCTTGCCTGCATCGGTCCAGGCTTTGACGGTACCGGCCCAGTCAGCGATATCGGCCGCTTTGTAGCCCTCGGCGTCACCGCGAGCAGGCCCTTGCAGGCGGCAATATGCGAAGTCGGCTGTCAGCGCGCGTGCCGGGTTTTCGGCGGTGTCGGCGATGACGCGGGCAACATTGTGCTCGGCAAGCAGCGCATTGACCTCAGGCACATCGAAACTGGCATTGCGCATTTCGATGGCGTGCCGGATCGCGCCGACGCCGTTAGTGGCGAGATAGGGCGTGGACTTCAGCCGCTCGTCGGCCTTGCCAGCAAGCGCCACATAGTCCGCCGTCGTCTTGGGCAGCAGCGCCAGGAAGGCGCTCAGCACATCCCTGTTGTAGCTGGTATTGGGCGGCAGCTGCCACACGAACGGCCCGAGTTTGGCACCCAACGCCAATGGGCCCGAGGCAAAGAAGTTGGCCAGCTCCTGTTCGCAGTTCTTGAGCCGCTTGATATGGGTGACCAACTGCGGACCCTTGATCGAGAAGACGAAGCCGGTACGGGCCTCGCCGGCCCATTTGGCAAAGCTTTCCGGCTTCTGGTTAGCGCGGAAGGTGGCATTGATCTCGATCGTACCGAGGCGCGAGCTGGCATAGGCCAGCTCCTTTTTCTGCACCAGGCCCTCGGGAAAAAACACACCGCGCCAGGGCTCATAGACCCACCCCGCCGTTCCGGTGCGCGCAATCCCCACCATGCCTGCCTCCGCCATCATCTGTCCTCAGTTGATAGCGGATAGTGCGGCGCCTGCCCATGGGGTCGTTGCCGGCAGGTGCCAAGCCAGGTTTTTCGCCTATACGAAGCTCGCTTCGAAGAGCTGACGCGAATAGTCGTGATTGGTGCGGCCGGTCTGCAGCGCCAACCTGTCCAGCTCGTCGACGAATACCCCATCCTTCATCACCAGCACGCGGTCGCACATATGGGCGATGACGGCGAGGTCGTGGCTGACCAGTACATAGGTCAGGTTTCGTTGCTCGCGCAGGTCTGACAGTAGGTTCAAAACTTCGGCTTGAACCGACACATCCAGAGCCGAAGTGGGCTCGTCCAGCAACAGGATTTGCGGCTGAAGCGTCAGGGCCCGGGCAATGGCCACACGTTGACGCTGTCCGCCGGATAGCTCGTGCGGGAATCGCTCGGCAAATGCGGCGGGCAGACCGACAAGCTCGAGCGCTGGCCCGACGCCGCTCCAGCCATCGCCGGTCTTCATGGCGCGCGGGGGCTCGGCCAAGACGCGGGCGATCCGATGGCGGGGATGGATCGAGCCATACGGGTCCTGGAAGACCATTTGTGCCAACAGCAGCTGGTCGCGTGTGCGATCGCGATCTACCGGTTGGCCCGCCAGGCCAATCTCGCCGTCCCAATGGCGGTCCAGCCCGGCCAGCGAGCGCAGGACGGTCGACTTGCCACATCCCGATTCACCGACAATGCCCAGAGTCTCGCCTTTGGCGACGGAGAAGGACACGCCCTTGACCACCTGCCGGCGGGCATCGCCGCGGCCGAACGAAACCGACAGGTTGCTGACCGTAATCATGCCGGAGTCTCCAGGGCGTCGATGGTGCGGCGATCCAAGGTCTGCAGTCGGCGTACCGGGTTGCGCGGATCGGGCATGGCGGCAACTAGCCCGCGCGTATAAGGATGCTGAGCATCTTCGAGCCGTGTCAGTGTCTCGACCACCTTGCCCTTGTACATCACCAGGATGCGCTGGCAGAAGGCGGCGACCATGCGGATGTCGTGGCTGATCAGCATGAGACCGGAATTGTTCTCGCGCACCAACTCGTCGAGCAGCTTCAGCACATCGCCGCGCACGCTGACGTCGAGCGCCGAGGTCGGCTCGTCCGCCACCACCAGGCGTGGCCTGGCCAGCAGCATCATGGCGATCATGACGCGCTGCCCCATGCCGCCGGAAATCTGGTGCGGATAGAGGCCCATGACGCGCTCGACATCAGCGATGCGGACCCGTGCCAGCATGTCGGCCGCCTTGATCTGGGCCTCGCGCTTGCCGATGCGCTGGTGCAGCAGAGCGGCTTCGGCCACCTGCTTGCCCACGGGTAGAACCGGGTTCAGCGAATAGCGCGGGTCCTGCATGATCAGTGCCATGCGGTTGCCCCGCAGTCCGCGCATGTCGCGCTCGGAGCGTGCCAGCAAGGGCACGCCGTCGAAGTCGAGTTGTTCGGCCTCGACATGGGCGACCGCAGGCAGCAGTCGCATGATGGCGCGGCCCAGGGTGGATTTCCCCGATCCGGACTCGCCCACAATGCCGAGGCGTTCGGTGCCAAGGTCGAAACTGACCCTGTCGACAGCGCGGACGCCGGAGCGACCGAAGCGAACCGACAGGTCGCGCACGCGGAGCACGGAATCAGGAGCGGACATGGCGGGGATCCAGAACGTCGCGTAGCGCATCGCCGACGAGGTTGAAGGCAAGGCTGGTCAGGAGGATGGCGATGCCGGGCATGACGGCGACCCACCAGTTATCGAGCATGAACTGGCGGCCGCTCGAAATCATTGCGCCCCATTCCGGTGCCGGTGGCTGTGCACCCAGGCCGAGAAACCCCAGCGAGGCCGCGGTGAGGATGATGCCGGCCATGTTGAGCGTCAGGCGCACAACCACCGAGGGTATGCACATTGGCGCGATGTAGAGCAGCAGCAGCCGCAGCGGCGAGGCGCCATAGAGGCGGGCAGCTGCGACATAGTCGGTATTGCGCACGATCAGCGTTTCCGCGCGGGCGAGCCGGGCGATCGGCGGCCACCCGGTGAGCGAGATTGCGATGATGGCCGTCTCAAGCCCGGCACCCAGCGCAGCGGCAAAGGCCAGAGCCAGGATCAGCGAGGGAAACGACAGCACGATATCGGTGAAGCGCATCAGGATGGCATCGGTGCGCCCGCCCACAAAGCCGGCGACGATGCCGATTATCATGCCGGCGGGGCCCACGATGAAGGACACCGACAGCACGGTCTGGATGGTGATGCGGGTGCCATAGATGAGGCGCGAAAGGATATCGCGGCCGAATTCGTCGGTGCCGGCCCAGTGTTGCCAACTTGGCGCCTGCAGCGCATTGGGCAGGTTCTGCACGGTGGGGCTATAGGGCGCGATCCATGGGGCGAGGATCGCCACCACGACCAGGATGGTCAGCACGAGAACACCGAACAGGCCCACTGGCTCGCGCGACAGCTTGCCAAGCGCATTGCTGAAGCTGCGCGTCAGGCGTGTGAGAACGAGGGTCGACTTGCCCGGCTGCGGCACAGCACTGGTCGTGTTCATACAGTCACCTCACGGGTGCGTGGATCGAGCACGATGTAGGCCAGATCGGAGATAAAATTGAGGATCATAAAGATCAGGCCAATGATGAGCGTGCCGGCAACCACGGCGTTCATGTCGCCAATCATCAGCGCATTGGTCATGTACTGGCCGATGCCGGGCCAGGAAAACACTACCTCGGTGACGACGGCGCCTTCGAGCAGCCCACCATAGGAAATGGCCAGCACCGTCACCAATTGCACGGCGATATTGGGCAGCAGGTGCCCTGTGACGATCCGCCAGTTTGAGGCACCCTTGGCGCGGGCGGCGATCACATAATCCTGGTTCAGCTGTTCAAGGGTGAAGCTGCGCGTCATTCGGGTGATGTAGGCCATGGCCGAATAGGCCAGGATACAGGCCGGCAAGATGACGTGGTTGACCGCATTCCAGAACACCTCGGTGTCGCCAGCCAACAGGCTGTCGATCAGCAACAGGCCGGTCCGGGGTTCGACCAGGCCCTCGAGATATATATCGATGCGACCCGGTCCGCCGACCCATTGCAGCGTCGCGTAGAAGATGACGAGGCCCACAATGCCGAACCAGAAGACCGGGATGGAGTGACCGATCAGCGAGATGACGCGGGCAAACTGGTCGAACCAGCTGTCGCGGAAGAAAGCGGCGGTCATGCCCAGCGGCACACCGATGGCGGTCGACAGGATGATGGCAAGCGTTGCCAGTTCCAGTGTGGCCGGGAAGGCCCGGCCCAGGTCGAGCAGCACCGGATTGCCGGTGAGAATCGCCGTGCCCAGATCGCCTTGCAGCAGCGACCCCAGATAGACGAAGAACTGCTGATAGAGCGGCAGATCCAGGCCAAGGCGCTGCCGCATGGCCGCGTAGGTCGCGGGATCGGCAAGTTCACCGACGATGGCGCCCACCGGATCGGTCGGCAATACGCGGCCGATCACGAAGGTAACGACAAGCAGCAGGAACAAGCTGACGAGCAACTGCCCCACACGCTTGCCCAGTTCTGTGAAAGTGAATTCCTTCATGATCGGCCGTCCGAGCTTAGTTTGCGTCGCCCTTGGTGACGGTTTCCAGTCGCGTCAGGCCCCAGGGATGGGCGTCGTAACTCTGTACCCGGGCACTGATCACCACCGGTTCGAATCGCTCGAACATCGGGAAAACACCCGGACTGGACGCAACGAACTCTTCCTGCAGCTGGGTCACCATCGCGGCGCGCTTGGTCGCATCGAGCTCGGCATTGGCCGCAACGCGCAGGTCGTTCAACGCAGGGATGTCCCAATCGGAACGCCAGACGAAGTTGCCGGCATTGTTGGCTTCGAGCGAGTTGTCCGGGTTGTTGGTGAAATTATCCAGCGAACCCAGCGCGGTCGGATCTGCCGCGGATGTCTGCGGAATGAGCAGGTCGAAATCGCGGGCACGGTGCTGAGCGACGATATCGGCGCCATTGCCCTGGATGACACTGGCCGTAATGCCGATTTCGGCCAGATTGGCCTGGATGGCCGTGGCCATGTCGACACGCGGTGGCTGGGCAATGGTCTTGATGGTCAGCGAGAAGCCGTCGGGATAGCCCGCCTCCGCCAGCAGACGCTTTGCCTCTTCGGGCCGGAACGACCAGTCCGGATTGGCAATTGCGCCCTCGCGGTCTTCCGGGACCGGCACGTTGCGTACGCGGCCATAGGGGCCGACGATCGTCTCGGCAATGCCGGCAAAGTCGATGCCATAGGCCGCGATGATCTCGCGCACCTTGGGGTTGTCGAGCGGCTCGCGGCCGGCATTCATGGCCAGGGCATAGAAGCCGCCGGTCTTGGCCTGGTCGATATTGAAGCCTTCGGTGCCTTCAAAGAAGCGCACATCGGGTGCCGTCAGGGCGTTGGCAATGTCGATGTCGCCGCGTTCGAGCATCAGGCGCGCGGCCTGGCTCTCTGGCACATGGCGGAAGACCACGCGGGCCATGGACGGGGCCGTGCCCCAGAAATTTGGATTGGCCTCGAGCAGCACGATTTCGTTGGGCGACCAGCGGTTCAGCACGAACGGGCCGGAGCCGGCAGTGTTGGTACGCAGCCACTCGTTGCCATAGTCACTATTGACGACGTGCTTGAGCACCTCGACGCTGTCGACCACGCTGCCGACGCCGTTGGCAAGGCGGTAGAGCAGGGCATCGGGGATGACGGGATCGGCAAATTCGACGCGCAGGGTCTTGTCGTCGACGGCCGTGATCAGCGTTTCGGCATTGTCGGCGTTAAAGCCAAAGGTCTTGAGGCCGGCAGCGGCGGACTGGTCCATCTTGAACAGGCGCACGAGCGAGAACACGGCATCTGCGGCGGTCACGGGATTGCCCGAGGCAAATTTGGCGTCGCGCAGATGGAAGGTGATGCCGGTCTGGTCAATATCCCAGCTCTCGGCCAGTTCACCATGCAATACGCTGGTCTCGGGGTTGAAGGCGATCAGGCGGTCATAGGTGTTGGCCAGGATTTCCTGGGTCTTGACCTCGGTACCTTGTTGCGGGTCGAGCGAGAGCACCTGCGCCAGCGACGTCCCGATGATGAGCTGGTCGTTCGGCGTGGCAGCGTAAGCGCCCGGTGCAACCGCGATCATGGCGATAAGTGCAGCGCCCGCCATAAGGCGCCTGGAAATATGCTTCATCTAAACTCCTCCACACGATACCATAGCAGACATAGGATGTCGTTGGTATGTCGTAATATGAATATGGCCTTTTGACGTTGAAGGCAATAGCGTCGACCTGGTGAGCGATTGGGGGAGAAAGCAGCAATGGAAACTATGCCAACCCGGCGCCGGGAGCGCCTGGCCCAGGCCGTGATTGACGAACTGAAGCGGCAGATTCAAACCGGAGCACTGAGCATTGGCGACCGGTTGCCCACCGAGCCGCAGCTGGAAGCTCAGTTCGACGTCAGCCGGACGGTGGTCCGTGAGGCTATTGCCGATCTGCGCGCGGCGGGATTGGTAACGCCGATCCAGGGCAAGGGCATGTTCGTGACCGACTCCCCGGCTAGTGCTTTACTCACCCCGACCGAAGTCCAAAGTATCCCGCAAACTCTTGAAATGATTGAATTTAGAATCGCAGTGGAAACCGAGGCTGCGGCCATCGCCGCCTATAGGCGTTCGGCACAGCAAGAGGCCGATATCCGTCTTGCCAACCAGACTCTGGCGGCACGCATTGCCGCTCGCGAGGCCACGATCGATGCCGATTTCGCCTTTCACGAAGCTATTGCGAGGGCGGCAAACAATCGCCATTTCATCGATGCGCTGCATCGATTTGGCTCTCGCTCGATCCCGCGCAGTCAGTTTCCGACGCTGCCGGACGCCGAAGGCAGCGACTACCTGACCAAGGTCCTGAACGAGCACGAGGCCATTCTGGAGGCCATTTCTGACCAGGATCCAGAGGCCGCCCGCGCCGCGATGCGCGACCATTTGACCAGCAGTCAGAAGCGATACCGGCGTCTGGCTCGTTAAGACGGGGTCGACATAGGTGAAAATTCATATTATGTCATACCTCGATCCAGGAGACTGACATGTATGTAGGGACGCAACTTCAGGCCCGCGAGGACGACGACTACCGGGTTTGGGCGCAGCTTGGCATCAGGCATATCTGTCAGGACCCTTTCACCAGGCTGGGCACCTGGACCCTGGACGATCTCAAGGCCCTGCGCGAGAAGGTCGAAAGCTTCGACCTGATCCTCGATATGATCCAGCTCCCCCTGCCGTCCAATCCGATCGAGAATGCGACCTATCCCGATATCCTGCTTGCCGGCCCTGATCGGGATCGCCAGATCGACGCCATCTGCCACCTGATCGAGAATTGTGCGTCCGCCGGCATCCCTGCGGCCAAGTACAATCTCAACCTCATCGGCATTCCGCGCACCCCTGACGAGCGGGGCCGCGGTGGCTCGCTCAATGCCTCGTTCCGCTGGGACAAGACCGATCAGAATGCGGCTCCTGGCCTGGCCGGGGTGCTGTCGGAAGAGGAGAACTGGGAGCGGATCGATTACTTCCTTGAGCGCGTCGTTCCCGTTGCCGAAAGCAACAAGGTCCGCCTCGCCTGCCATCCGCACGATCCCTATACGCCGCCCGGCTACAAAGGTGTCACCCGCGTACTCGGGACCGTCGACGGCCTCAAGAAATTCGTGCAGATGCACGAGAGCCCCTATCACGGGCTCAATTTCTGTCAGGGCACGGTCGGCGAAATGCTGGACAATCCGCGGGAAGAGATTGCTGACGTAATCCGCTGGTTCGGTAGCCGCGACAAGATATTCAATCTGCACTTCCGCAACATTCGCGGTCGCAAGCTCTCCTTCATGGAGACCTTTCCCGATGAAGGCGACATGGACATGGCCGCCTCGCTCAAGGTCTACAAAGAGATCGGCTACAAATACATGATCATGCCCGATCACGTACCCGCCATTGCCGGCCGTGACCCACAGGGCGTGGCTTTCGCTTTCTGCTACGGCTACACGGCCGCACTGCTTCAGGCTCTCGACACCTACTAATCTTGCCTCAGGACTCGTTTATATGACCCCCAATGAGCTCAAGGTCGCGCTTGGCAGCGGACTGCTTTCGTTTCCCGTCACCACCTTCCAGGCTGACCTGACATTCGACGAGGATGCCTATCGCGCCCATATCGACTGGCTCGATGGCTTTGGTGCCGCGGTGCTGTTCGCGCCCGGCGGCACGGGTGAGATATTCTCGCTGACACCCCAGGAAGTGGCACATGTCACCAAGGTGGCAAAAGCCTCTGCCGGCCGCACGCCCATCGTTGGCGGCGCGGCCTATGGCACGGCCATGGCCGTCGAGATGGCCAGGGCCGCCGAGGCGACCGGTGCTGATGGCATCCTCTTGCTGCCGCCCTATCTGATGTTTGCCGAGCAGGATGGCCTGGTCGCCCATGTCAAAGCAGTGTGCGATGCGGTCGGCATCGGTGTCGTCGTCTACAACCGCGACAACTGTATCCTGACGGCCGACAGCATCCAGCGGCTGGCCGACCTGTGCCCCAACCTGATCGGCTTCAAGGACGGCCATGGCGAGGTCGATCGCGTGATCGAGATCACCACCAAGCTGGCCGACCGCATGGTCTATATTGGCGGCATGCCGACGCATGAGCTCTATGCCCAGGCCTATTTCTCCGCCGGCGTCACCACCTATTCCTCGGCCGTGTTCAACTTCGTGCCCGAACTAGCGCAGAGCTTCTATGCGGCGCTGCGCGCGGGCGACAAGCCGACCACCGACCGGCTCCTAAAGGACTTCTTCTTTCCGTTGGTCGAGCTGCGCAATCGCCGCAAGGGCTACGCCGTTTCCATCATCAAGGCGGGCGTCGCAGCGCGCGGTCGCCAGACCGGTCCGGTGCGCCCACCCCTCATCGATCTCTCCGCCGACGAGCGCGACCAGCTCAAGGCCCTGATCGCCAAGGTGGCCTAACGGGACAGCTCTGAGCGAACGAGACCCGCAGCCTCGAGGGGTCAACGGCTAGCCGAGTTCGAGGCTGGTGACCCCGAAGATCCTGTGCATGGGCAAGGTCGGTGGCTTGCCCCGATACATGCGACGGGTCGTGAACCCGCCAACAAAGCCAAGGCGGGACAGGACCTGCAGCCACGCCGTCTGTTCGGCGGGGACGTCCAGGTGGATGAGGCCGGATCGGGTGGCCAGAATGTCTGCGGCGGCATCAATCGTGGTGGCGAAAAGCGGGCCAATTTTTGAGCCGTCCCTGCAGCTGCGGGACACGGCATAGCCGTCGATTGCGCCACCTGTCCGGTGAACAAGGCTGATGCGGGGAGGGGCCAGCCAGTGTCGCAGGAAGGCCTGGCGCGAAGCGGGGAAGCACTGCCGGTCAAGGGTCCTTAGGTCGTCGAGATATCCAACCGCCAGCATTTGGTCGCCTGCGGATTTGTCAGCCAAAGTTCCACTCATGCGAATGGTTTCGTGGGCAGGCACGAAGCCCATCCTTGCGTAATTGGCCTGCTGCTCCTTTACGCCGTCGAGGCCGATGGTGCGGTCGCCGAGATAGGCCATGGCAGCGTCCCACACGGCCTTGCCATGTCCCTGCCCACGCCAGTCGGGGTGACAAATATAGAGGCCGATGTAGCCGAAGTGGTCGTCGTAGGCGACAGCAGAAATCCCGGCGACCATTTGCTGGTCGACAAAGGCACCAAGAAAGCCATCGGGATCGGCGGCCTGGAAAGGCAGCGCATCATCCAGGCCCGGGTTCCAACCCTCGGCCGCCGCCCAATCCAGCAGCGTCTGGATTTCAGCCAGATTCAGCCTCCGGATGGTGCGGTTCATGCCGGGGCGTATTCGGCGAGCGCACCGTCATAACGCTTGGCCAGGGGCGCGGCATAGGCGCCCCGCTTGCTGGTCGAAAGACCCAGAGCCACCAGCGCCTCGGCCTGTTTCACCGCAGCACCCACGCCATCAATGACAGGCAGGCCGAACTCGCGGCTGAGTGTATGGGCCAGATCGGCCATGCCGGCGCAGCCCAGCACGATAGCCTCGGCATTGTCTTCAGCAAGGGCGCGAACGATCTCGTTGCGCAGCCGGTCGCGTGCGCCAGAATTGGGATCTTCCAGCGACAGCACGGCGATGTTGGCGGCACGAATGCGGGCCCGCCCGGCCATGCCGTAGCGATGGGCCAGTTCCTCGACCGGCACGCGCGAGCGCTCCATGGTGGTGACTACGGTGAAGCGCTTGGCGATCAGGGCTGCGGTCATCAGGGCAGCCTCACAGATGCCGATCACCGGCATGCGCGCCATGGCCCGGGCAGCGTCGAGGCCTGTATCGTCGAAGCAGGCGATCACCGCCGCCTGCGCGCCTTCACGCTCAGCCTTGCCGATTTCACGCAGCAGGCCGGGCAGGGCAAACGCTTCGTCGTAATAGCCCTCAATGGAGGCTGGACCCATGCTCGAAGTGACGGGGACGATCTCCGTGTTCGGCGCCGCCACCAGTCGCGCGGCGTGCGCGATGGTCACGGTCATGCTGGCAGTCGTATTGGGATTGATGACAGCGATGCGGGTCATGCGGTCGCCCGACGCCGGTTGACCCAGAGAATGATGCCCAGTGTGACCAGGATGACGAGGAACGAGAACACCGTCGTCACCGTCCCCAGCGCATAGAGCACCGGAGTCGTCACATTGGTGGTCATGCCGTAGATTTCGAGCGGCAGCGTATTGGAGCTGCCCGAGGTCATCAGCGTGCGCGCAAACTCATCATAGCTCAGCGAGAACCCAAACAGGCCCACGCCAATCAGGCTCGGGGCGATCATCGGCAGCACCACATGATAGAAGGTCTGCCAGGAACTGGCGCCAAGGTCGCGCGCCGCTTCCTCGTAGGAGGGCGAGAAGCGGTTGAACACCGCGAACATGATCAAGACGCCAAAGGGCAGCGTCCATGTCAGATGAGCGCCGAAACCGGAGCTGAACCAGTTGGGCTGGATGCCGATCTGCTGGAACAGCACGCCGATACCGAGCGAGACGATGATCGACGGGACCACGAGGCTTGCGACCGTCAGGTAGAACAGCGGCGATGCACCGATGAACTTGCGCCGGAAGGCCAGTCCGGCCAGCAGCGATACCAACACCGTCGCGCCCATGACCATCAGCCCCAGCACCAGCGACCGGCCAAAGCTGGCGCCGAAGTTCCCCACCGCCTGGGTTTCGAACAGGTTCTGGAACCAGCGCACCGAAACGCCATTGAGCGGAAAGGTCAGACCACCCTGCGGCCCCTGAAAGCTGAGGATGAACACCGCCGACAGCGGGCCATAAAGGAACAGCACGAACAGCACGAAGAAGGCTGCCAGCACGTAGAACCCGGCGGTGCGTTTCTCGCTGCCCATCTCAGAGCTCCTTACGGATATCGACGATGCGGAGAATGCCCGCGACCATGAACAGGACCAGCACCAGCAGGACGACGGCGTTGGCGGCAGCGGCCGGATATTGCAGCAGGCTCATCTGGTTACGCATCATTAGTGCGACCGAGGCGGATTGACCCCCGCTCATGACCTGGACAGTCGAGAAGTCCGCCATAACCAGCGTCACCACGAAGATTGTACCGATGGCGATGCCCGGCTTGGCCAGCGGCAGGATGACGTTCCAGATGATCTGCCAGTCTGCTGCGCCGCCATCGCGTGCGGCTTCGACCAGCGACTTGTCGATGCGCATCATGGTGTTGAAGATCGGCGTCACCATGAACAGGGTGTAGAGGTGCACCATGGCCAGAATCACGGCGAAATCGGAATAGAGAAGCCATTCGATGGGCTGATCGATCACCCCTGCGCCAACCAGACCCGAGTTGATCAGACCATTGCGGCCGAGCACCGGGATCCAGGAAATCATGCGGATGATGTTGGAGGTGAGGAACGGCACGGTGCAGACAAGAAACAGCACCATCTGCGAGGTGGCGCTGCGCACATGGAAGGCCAGGAAATAGGCGACCCAGAAGCCGACGAATGCCGTGATAACCCAGACGATGGCCGCAAATTTCAGGGTGTTGCCGTAAGTCTTCCAGGTGACCCAGCTCCCAAGCGTCTCGGCATAGTTCAGGGTCATGAAATCGGGGTACATGCCGGCAAAGTCGTAGTCCCAGAAACTGACGACCAGCAGCAGCAGGATGGGGATGGCGAGGAAGAAGCCGAGGATCAGCAGCAGCGGTGTCGCCTGGATATAAGGCGTGGCGCGTGCGAGCAGGTTGTTCATTGGACTGTCCCCGACATCGTAGACCCCTCATCCGCCCTTCGGGCACCTTCTCCCACAAGGGGAGAAGGGGACCATCCGAGAGCTCACAGTCAGACCCTTCTCCCCTCGTGGGAGAAGGTGGCGCGCAGCGCCGGATGAGGGGGCCTTGCCGGCCCCCTCGCAATCATTAAGCTGCGATGAACTCGTTCCAGCGGCGGACCATGTAGCGGTCTTCGTCCATTACCGAGTTCCAGCAGGCGACCTTGCCCATGCGCTCTTCGAACGAGCCGCCGTCACGGATGGCGCCAGCCTTTTCCATCACGGTGCCATCGGGGGCGAGGATGTCGCCCGTGGCCGCCTTGCCTTCGATCCAGTAGCCCCATTCGTCGGCCGACATGTGTTCCTTGGCCGTTTCCATCGCCGCCGAGTAATAGCCCTGGCGGTTGAGATATCCGCCGACCCAGCCGGACGTGTACCAGTTGATGTATTCGTATGCTGCGTCCAGCTGTGCGCCCTGCAGGTGTGCGGCAAGGCCGAGGCCGCCGCCCCACGAGCGGTAGCCTTCCTTGAGCGGCTGATACTTGCAGGCGATGCCCTTGGAGCGCACTGCCGCGACGGCCGGCGACCACATGGACTGGATCACCACTTCACCCGAGCTCATCAGGTTCACGCTCTCGTCGAAGCTCTTCCAGAAGGCGCGGAACTGGCCGTCCTGCTTGGCCTTGATCAGGAAATCGATGGTCGCATCGATCTCGGCCGTCGTCATGTTGCCCTTGTCGCCATAGGTGATGTTGCCCATGGCTTCCATGATCATGGCCGCATCCATGATGCCGATCGAGGGCACGTTGATGATGGCTGTCTTGCCCTTGAAGGCCGGGTCCATGATATCGGCCCAGGTCGAGATCTCGCGACCCACCAGGTCGGGACGGATGCCGAGGGTGTCGGCGTTGTAGATGGTCGGGACCATCGTGAACCAGCCGGTCTCGCCGGCGGCGAAGGTCTTGTCGCCGGGCGCTTCGACAAAGCCCACGGTGTGCGGCGCGGTGCCCTGCGCGATGACACTATCGGGCAGCAGCTTGCCGGTTTTGAACAGCGGCACGATCTTGTCGTAATAGGTCAGCTTGGACGTATCCATCGGCTGGATCACGCCTGTCGGGAACACCTTCTTGAGGATCCAGTATTCGATATCGGCAATGTCATAGCTGTCAGGCTGGGTCACGGCGCGCTGGGCGGCTGCGTCCGAATCGGTCGCCGTCATCTCGAGCGTGATGCCGAGGTCTTCCTTGCACTTTTCAGCAATGGCGTTGAGGTTGGACACGCCGGTGCCGAACTGGCGCAGCGTGATTGGGTTCTGCGCCCAGATGGTCGGGAAGCCGGTTATGACACCGGTGCCGAGGGCGGCGCCAGCTGCAGCGGCTGCGCCGGTCTTGAGCAGGTTGCGGCGGGAAATGCCGGATTTCTTGGTGGTCTCTGTCATTGCCTTACGTCCCTGTTGTTGGCTTTGATTTAGGAATTGAGCGTGCCGAGGATGATCGCGTCCTGGGCATCCCAATGGAGGGGCACCGCATCGCCCACCGCGACCGGGGTCGCGTAGAAGGCGGTGTCGGTGATGATGGCGGTGAATTCGGAAATGCCGGCACCGTCGATGGTGAGCTTGATGGTGCCGCCGCGATATTCGAGGTTGGAGACGATGCCGGTGAAGCCGAGGCCCTTAACTGGGCTTTCGCCGATCTTGACGTGATCGGTGCGGATGGCGGCGTCGACTCCACTGCCGGCAGGCCGCGGCTCGCCGGAGGCAGAAAAGGTGCCGCCGCCCACGACCTCGAAGGTGACGAGGCCGTTGGAGGAACCCACGACCTTGCCAGCGATGACGTTGTGGTCGCCCATGAACCGCGCCACGAAGGCCGTTGCCGGGCGCTCGAACACATCGCGCGGGCTGGCAGCCTGCTCAATGCGACCGTCGCTCATCACCACGATGATGTCGGCCAGGGCCATGGCCTCTTCCTGGCTATGGGTCACATGCACGAAGGTAATGCCCAACTGCTTCTGCAGCTTCTTCAGTTCGGCCCGCATGCGGATCTTGAGAAATGGATCGAGCGCCGAGAGCGGCTCGTCCAACAGCAGCGCTTCCGGATCGGTGATCAAGGCGCGGGCCAGCGCCACGCGCTGTTGCTGGCCGCCCGATAGTTGCGCCGGCTTGCGGGTAGCGTAAGCCTCCATCTGCATCAGCTTGAGCATGTCGAGCGCGCGCGCTCGTCGCGTGTCCTTGTCAACGCCGCTCATCTTGAGGCTGAAGGCGACGTTGTCGACGAGGTCGAGGTGCGGAAACAGCGCGTAGGACTGGAACATCATGGCCGTGCCGCGCTTGGCCGGTGGCAGGTTGGTCACCACCTCGCCACCCAGGACGATATCGCCGATCGAGACGCTTTCGTGCCCGGCGATCATGCGCAAGGTGGAGGTCTTGCCACAACCCGATGGCCCGAGCAGGCAGCAGTAGCTCCCCGCTGGAATCTTGAGGCTGATGGCATCGACGGCCGTCGTTTTCCCATAGATTTTGGAAACGGAAGCGATGTCGATCTCGGCAGCTTTGGACATCCAGCATCCCCGATTGTCGGGACATGACTATGCATCTGCCGTGCCAGCTCGAGGCTAGGTCATTAACTTGTTGTTATAGCGTGAAATCTCGGTCAATCTGGCATTGTCCGCTTTATGAGCAATCCAAGACGCTGCCTGATTAATGGGCACATGTTCGCATCGTGCGCCGAAATTGTATGCAATCTTCGTGGTGACTGTATGCGACTTGACGCTTTCGCAGCGACACGATTGTCCCTATGACTGATGACATGACGCTTCCCAACCAGACCTTCGCCGGACCCCTCGTAGCCGAGGATCGTGCCATGAGGATCCGCGATCATCTGCGCGACGCAATTGTCGATCGTCGGCTGGCGCCGGGCACCAAACTCAACGAAGCCGAAGTCGGAACACTCTTCGACGTCAGCCGAACGGTCGTTCGCGCCGCCCTGCAGGCGCTCGCCTTCGAAGGGCTGGTCAAGGCCGAACGCAACCGCGGCGCGTTCGTGGCCAATCCGACGCCCGACGAAGCCCGCCAGGTGTTTGCATCTCGACGACTGATCGAACCGGGACTGGCCATCGCCGCCGCCGAACGCATAACCACCATCGAAGTGGCGGCCTTTCGCGAACGGCTGCACCACGAAAGCGAATTGCTGAGCCAGCGCGGCCCCACCGCGCGGCGCGCCGAAATTCATGCCTCGGGCGATTTCCACCTGCTGCTTGCAAGGGTTGCGGGAAACACCATTCTGTTGCGCTTCATGGAAGAGCTGGTCGCCCGCTCATCCCTGGTGATCGCGCTCTATGGCCGCTCCGGCGCGTCAAGTTGCGGCCATGGTGACCATGCCAGCATCCTGGCGGCCCTGGAACAGCACGACGGCGAAGGCGCTGGCAGGCTGTTGTTGACCCATATCGATCACATCGAGGCGGACCTCGACCTCCGCAACACCAGCAACCTGCCGCTGCGCGAGGCTCTGGTTACCAGCGGAAATGCGCAATAGGGCCCGGGGTCTAGGCGCGCACACGAGATCGAGCGTCTTGGTCTCGCCTATCGGCGGCGATTCGAAGCCCAGATTTTTCGCGGCCGTTGGGACGATCTAGAACTTGTAGTTCACGCCGCCGCGGATGACGCTGAAGCGCTGGGTGACGTCGAGGTTGCCCACGGCGGCTGGCAGGCCGTTGTAGGGCTGGGTGCCGAGGTCGACATAGAGGTATTCAGCCTTGAAGGTGATGTTCTCGGTGGCCTTGGCCTCGAGACCGCCGCCGACCGTCCAGCCCATATGGGTGGCCGATTGGCTGGTGACCACATTGCCCGGATCGGTGAGGCTGGCGGTGCCGCGACCCGCGGCGAAACCGCCCGTGATATAGGGCATGACTGAGCCGAAGCTCATGCCAGCGCGGCCCCGGACCGTGCCGAAAAAGTCGATGCCGGTCTTGAAGCTGCCGACGCCCGGAATGTCTTCGCTATAGCCAAGGTTGGACCATTGCAGGTCGGCCTCGGCGCCGACCACGAAGCCGCCCAGATCGAGGTTGTAGCCAGCCTGGCCACCCAGGTTCCAGCCGCTCGTGTTGTTCTGTGTCTCGGCACCGCCGCCGGCCGGTTCGCGGGTCAGCGTACCCCAGCCATAGCCGCCGCTGACGCCAGCATAAAAGCCGGACCAACTGGAAGCCGAGGTGGGCGAATAGATCGGGTCGGCGCCAGCGTTCCAGCCAAGATCGGCGGCGCTGGCGGTGGCAGTCAGCAGCAGGAAAGCGGTGAGTGAAAAAGCCTGGCGCTTCATAATGTAACCTCATCGGCAAAGTCTTTGGGGTCGAATTTCAGCGCAAAATGCGACTCAAAAAATTAACGTCGGGGTAAGGAACACAGTTAACGGCCATGTCGTGATGCATACCCGGCCAGCGTCGGGAGGTGGTCCGGTGAAAGGGTGCTCGTACGGCTGCCAATCTGGCGCCGACTGTCTCAAGTCCGGACGTCCACATGGAGCAAATCACGCCAAGCAGGCGGCAACAGCCGGAACGTTGCGGGCTGCGTGAAGGCGCGGAACTGTACGGATAATTGGTGCCCCCCGCCGGCACAAGAAACGAACATCAACAGCTATCACCCGGTGTCGGCTCGCCGGCAAACCCGCACGAGATCTATTTCGTTCTTGTTGTGTTCCGTGTCATGTTGTATCAAAGATCAGCATGCAGTTGCACCGCCAAAGGTGGACACACAGGTGGACAGCAAAACATGGGTCGTGGACTGAACAGACTAACATCGCTTCAAATTCGAAATGCCTTGGCTGGCAAATATGCAGACGGAGGTGGCCTCTGGCTTCATAAGCGCGAAGCAGGTCCAAACGGTGCCGGCCAATGGTTCTTCCGCTATACCTTGCATGGACGCCGCCGGGAAATGGGTTTGGGCTCCGTGGATGTTCCGCTCCGTGAGGCGCGCGAAGCGGCAACCAAGTGGCGCGTCAAGGTGCGTGAGGGCATCGACCCGATCCATGATCGCCAGCGGCAGAAGCGGGAAGCCGCCCGCAACCTTCATAAGCTCAAGGACATCGCTACAGATGCCTTTGAGTCACGTAAGGCTGATCTGAAAGACGAAGGCATAGCCGGCCGCTGGTTCAGCCCATTGGAGCTCCATGTCCTCCCAAAGCTCGGCGACACCCCCGTCGGGGAAATAGAGCAAATTGCGATCAGGGACGCGCTGGCGCCGATCTGGCACACGAAGGCCGACACTGCACGCAAGTCTCTCAACCGGCTAGCCATCTGCTTGCGCCACGCCGCTGCCCTTGGTCTCGACGTGGACCTACAAGCAACCGAGAAGGCAAGGGCTCTGCTGGGAACGCAACGTCATGTCGCTCAGAACATTCCCGCCATGCATTGGCAGGACGTTCCAGCGTTTTACGCAACTTTGAACGAGTGCACTATCACTCACTTGGCCTTGCGCCTGACCATCCTCACAGCAGCACGGTCGATGCCGCTCCGCTTCCTGCATGAGGACCAGGTCGTCGGCGACATCTGGACTATTCCCGGCGAGGCCATGAAGGGGCGCAAAGGTGCTACCGTCGACTTCCGCATCCCGCTCTCGGCCGAGGCGCTGGCGGTCGTCAGTCAAGCTCGACGCCTTGCCCGAAATGGCTACCTGTTTCCCAGCGCTAGAAAGGGCGTCATTTCCGATGCGACCATGGCTCGGCACATGGAACGCGCCGGGCTCGAAGCTCGCCCCCACGGGTTTCGATCCAGCCTGCGCGACTGGTTAGCCGAGACCACGAACGCTGCCCACGAAGTCGCCGAAATGGTTCTCAGCCATAAGGTAGGCGGCAGCGTCGAGCGAGCTTACCGCCGTACCGACTTCATTGAGCAGCGGCGCACCCTGATGGAGCGGTGGGCGAGATTCGTGACCGGGCAAAACGCGGGCAACGTCATTTCTCTTGTGAAGGAGGTCAGCACAGTTGGGAGTTGAAAAAAGATCTTCTGGCGGCGCCAAAACGCGGGCGGTTTCGCAATGGGATAAGTGGCCCCAAGTTACATTGGCTGGCCGGCGGTTCTACAAAATCCCGAAGAAGGAGTGGAACGCCATGTTCTGCTCTTCCTTCAAGAATATGCCGGGTTGGGAGGAGCCTGACGACGGGGAGCCCGGCGAAACGGTGCTTTTTCCCGTGCATGTTCGTGATAATCATCTGGAGTTTCCCGCCGCGCCGGAGCCTGAAGTCGTTGGACACTGGGCGAAAGCAGGTATCGCCTCTCACGTGATAACTGGCGATCCGTTCGACACGGCCATCAATATGCTCAAGATTGTTGAGGGAAAGGGTGTTGTCGAAGACGACGGGGGCAAAGGGTTCAGCGCCTGCCAATTGCAGGTTTTTGATGAGATGGACTGGTATGGGGAGGTATGGCAGGTCCTGATCGAGCACAAATGGCTCGTGCCTTATGGCGACCTATCCGACGATTTGGCTCGCCAGCTCGAGGAAGTTGCGCCGGGAACAATCAAGGCAGCTAAGAAAGGGTACAGTGAAAACTGGTCCTCGTATGCTTTGGAGATTGCCGCAGTTTTCTTGTGCCCGCCGCTCAGCCGGCTCTGGTACGCGGCAAATTTGATGTCGCTTTACTACTGCCATCAGGACGACCTCCGCTTCGGCTATCTTCTTTCTGAATATCGGTTGCGCCTTCGCTGGGAACAGCCTGCACTTCGCTACGAGCAAATTGCAGAAGGGAACCGGGAGAACGGTAAGCGAGGTGGGCAGAGCACTGCCGCTGATCGACGGCGCCGTATCCTGAATGAACTAGCTGATGAAAACTCAAAAATGTTCACGAAGGTGCTGCCCGGAATGGCCGTGCGGCGCGCAAAGCAACTTGCCCTTCAGCACGATCGAGACACCGGCGAAAATCTCTTTCAACGCGGAGGGCAGCTTCTGAGCGATAACTGGTTCGATGACTGGTTCACTGACTACTGCACAGGGCCGCAGTAAGAAAGCGGGGGTTTTCGTGACGGCCAACACGAAACCGCCGGTTACTTTCAAAGGTCGCTCGTAACCGTCGGTTCTCGTTGTGTTCTGGACCTAGTGTCTTCTCGCATCATCTGACCGCGAGACGACGTAATGGAAATCACCGACCCACTTTTGACTGCACGTGAAGGCGCAAGAATCCTTCAAGTCAGCCTTCCCACCTTCTGGCGGCGCGTTGCCGACGGCACAGTCCCTCAGCCGATTAAGATCGGCGCGCTTTCGCGCTGGCCTGCTTCTGAAATCACCCAGGTCATCCAGATGGCCAAAGATCGCCGCAGGCTCCCGAGCCTGGTTGCGGGAGCTCGCCAAGATGGTTGAGCGCCTGAATAGCTCTAGCAGAAAGCTCGAACTGGTCGAGGCTGGGTGCGAGACGATTGAAGACCAGATCGCAAATGCTGCGACCTGGTTGGCTGACAACTGGCACGTGGCACCTCAACCGATGACGAGGACGCTTCGCGAGATGTTCGGACTCGACTTCCGGAATGCCGTCAAAGCGATGGCCCGAGCAAAGGCCATAGTTGAGGTCTTGGCACGATGAGAAGGACCTACGGCGCCAAGGAAAAGTCGAGCCCCGCGAAATACTGGGTCCAGTTGGAACATTACCTGCTGGCCTGCCAGGCGTATGTCGCACTGTCCGCCAACGCCAAGGTCGTCTACACCGAGGTCAAGCGGCGCTATCGAGGCAACAATAATGGACTGATATCAATCAGTTCACGCGAAGCCGCCCAAGCCATAGGCCAGAGCACACATCACAGCACCGGTGCCCGCGCCTTACTGGAACTCATCGAGCATGGGCTCATAGTTGTTACTGAAGACAGTAGCTTCAATCGAAAAGTTCACCTTGCCCGACAATACCGCCTTACTGAGGCGAAGGACGACCGGCCGGGATCGAAATTGCTCGCCACAAAGGAGTTCCTGCGGTGGTCGCCAAATTCCAAAACACAGTCGCACCAGCGCGACACCACGGTCGCACCCACGCGACACCAGACTCCTGCGGCAGCCAATTTAAGCCATCACAGTCGCCTTGCTGCGACTGTAAGTACTGTTTTGGCCACGACACAGTCGCACGCATGCGACACATCTAGATTATCAGCCATACCCAGTGCGGGTGCTGGTCCCGATCTGCGAGGAGAAGGGCTTGCGCCGCTGGCAATCCAAACGGCGAGCAAGCAAGCCCTTCTGTCTTCGAACTCTCAATTAGATCCCACCCCCATCGCGGAAGCGACTGTCCAGGTCACCGACTCCCTTCGTCGGACACTGCGGAGCAGCAGGGAGGTTGCGCGTGGCTGAGCTGATCATTTTCCCCCAAGCCCGCAACGTCGGCAAAGCTCGTCACGTCGCCGAGCTCTACTCGAGCAAAGGCAGCCCCAAGGAACGGGAGATATATTGGCGAATGGTCGTCAGTCGTCTTGCCGCTTGCATGGTCAAGTGTGGCTTCTCCCAATCGGCCATAGACCAGCAGATCAACAGTTTCCGCAATGCCGTCCAGGACCAGCTCGATGCCCGACCGAATCGCGCGACGGAGATGGAAGCCACAAGCGGCCAGCAGCGACAAGCTGCGTTTGAACCCGACTGGAGGCCTTCGTGACCAAACCCAAGGGTACAGGAAAAGAACCGAAAACTCTCGTTGCAGATGACCCCGCTGACACCCAGGGCCGCCTCAAACGGATCGGAGGCTCCAAGTCGGATCTCTGGAACAACATCCTCGCAAACCAGGTGATGCAGGCACTCTGGCTTAAGAACTCCACGAGCGAGGAACGGGACAAGCAGTTAAGCGCGACGATCGCCGCGCTCGCAGGCATCGCGCCCAAGGACGAACTCGAGGGCATGATGGCCGCTCAGTTGATCGCCGCCCACAACGCTGCAATGGAGTGCTATCGGCGCGCAATGATTGGTGAGCAGTCGTTCGAGGGCCGGCGGGAGAACCTGTCGCAGGCAAACAAGCTTTCCCGGACGCACGCAGCACTGTTGGAGGCTCTGAACCGTCATCGGGGGAAGGGCCAGCAGAAGGTCACTGTAGAGCACGTGCATGTCCACGCAGGTGGCAAGGCCGTGGTGGGCATGGTCGCCTCCGGACCCGGTCAACCGGGGGGTGGGGACGCGAGCCAAATTGAGGAACAACCCCATGCAAAACAAATTGGCAATGTTGGCCAGCTCCCGTTGTCTCGCCAGGACAAGGTCGGGAGCATCGTGCCAGTCTCCGGCGATGACCAACGGTCGCTGTAGGATGCACGGCGGTGCCTCGACAGGCGCGCCCATCGGCAACAAGAACGCGCTAAAACATGGTCGCTATTCCGCGGAGGCCATTTCAAGGCGCCGGGAGCTGTCGGAGTTACTCCGGAGCATGCGCCAGCTTTTAGGCGAAGAGTAAGATCTTAGCGCTTGAGTTGCCGGTGAAATGCTACGCGCGACACGATCCACATAATGTCCGAAATGGGGTGGCTTGCAGACGGTCCGCTTCTGGTCAGCAGACAGGTGGAAGCTGACGTGGCTTCTGGCATCACCGGTGTCAGGCCGTGGGCACCATTCTTGGATAGTCGGTATAGCCCTCCGGTCCTTCGCCATAGAACGTGTCCTTGTTGGGTATGTTCAGAGGAAGGTCTTGCTGGAGACGTTCAGCCAAGTCAGGTGTCGCGATATAGTCTCGACCAAAGGCCAGGGCGTCGGCCGCGCCAGTCTGAATGAACCGCTCGCCGTCCTCTTTCGACATCAGCTCGTTGGCAATGACCACCCCGCCGAACCGGCGCTTGATCTCACCCAGTAAGCTGTCTTCACCTTCGATCTCACGAACAAAGATGAAAGCGATTCCGCGCTTGGCCAGCTCGTCTGCAACATAGCCGAAGATGGCGCTCGGATTGGTGTCGCCCATATCATGTTCCTCGCCGCGAGGACGCAGGTGAACGCCAACGCGATCGGCACCCCAGACTTCGATCACCGCATCGACAATCTCGAGCAGGAAACGAGCACGGTTCTCGACCGAACCGCCATAGCGATCATCTCGCTTGTTGGTCTTGTCCTGCAGGAACTGGTCAATCAGGTAGCCATTGGCCGCATGCAGCTCGACGCCGTCGAAGCCGGCGGACTTCGCCCGCTGTGCACCTCGACGAAAATCATCAACAATGCCGGGTATTTCTTCGGCTTCCAGAGCACGGGGCACAGGGTGCGGCCGCTTCGGTCTGAGGCCGGATACATGTCCGGCAGCAGCAATAGCGCTTGGCGCCACCGGAAGTCGACCACCAAGCAGCTCGGGATCGGAGATACGGCCCACATGCCAGAGCTGAAGGAACATGCGGCCGCTAGCTTCATGCACCTGCGCGGTGACCTGTCGCCATCCTTCAACCTGCTGGTCGTTCCAGATGCCCGGTGTACCCCGGTAACCAACACCTTGGGGAGACACCGAAGTTGCCTCGCTCAGGATCAGTCCAGCTCCGGCGCGTTGACTGTAATATTCGGCCATCATGGCGTTCGGCACACGATCATATCCAGCCCGTTTGCGGGTAAGTGGCGCCATAATGATCCGGTTCGGCAGCTTGAGAGCGCCAACCTGCAACGGGTCGAACAAGCGGGACATAGTGCAACTCCTTAGTTCAATCCCATATGGAGCCAAACGGGATCAGTAACAATTGAGCTTACGGTCGTCACACTGTAGCCTTGAGGTAAACAGTCGAGGTGCAACAGATGGCGCTTGCCAACGCATTTGCTGGAGTCGAAGTCTTCATCCGTGCGGCTCGGTCTGGTTCCTTCACCGCGGCAGCTGCTCAGCTTGGCATTACCAAGTCTGCGGCGGCTAAGGCCGTTACGCAGCTTGAAGGTCGGCTCGGGGTCAAACTTCTGCATCGTACAACACGTCGGCTTTCTCTCACCCCGGAAGGCGCCGCGTTCGTCGAGCAGGCCGAAGCGTCCCTGGACCAGCTCCGAGCAGCTGAAGACGCTGCTCGGTCTAAGGCAGGCACGGTCCGTGGTGTGTTGCGGGTCGATATGCCGGCGGCATTTGGTCGGCGCGTGGCCATACCGATCCTACTGAATATCCTCAAAGCACATCCTGACCTGCGTCTGGCCGCCAGCTTCTCCGATCGCGTGATTGATCCGGTAGAGGAAGGTGTCGATCTGTGTCTTCGGTTCGGGGAACTGCCGGACCGGAGTGACATCGTGGCGCGGCGGCTTGGGTCACAGCGCCTGCTCATCTGTGCCTCGCCGGCATACCTGGCGTCTGCCGGGATGCCGGCGACCCTGGATGATCTGCAGTATCACTCGTGCATTCTCGGGAGCCGTCCAGACCGACCGGTGTCCTGGCGCGTGGTCGATGAAGAAGGCAGAACCAAGATCATCGAGCCGCCTGCGACACATCTGGTCAGCGATGGCGAGGTGGTCATCGTCATGGCCCTGTCTGGCTTCGGCCTATGCCAGATGCCTCAATCACTTGTTCAAAGCCATATTGAGCAGGGAGACCCTACGGTGGTGTTGCCTGATATTTGCCGAGCGGAGACACCGGTTCATGCCCTTTGGCCGGCAACGCGGAGAATGCTCCCCCGGGTCCGGATCGTTGTTGATGAGCTTGTCCGGCAGGCTGAACTCGGGAAGCTGTAGCTGCAAGCGTTCGGTCTTGTTGGGGGTGGTTTGCGGATTGGCGGCTTAACAGCACGCCGGTGGTGAAAGCGGACGACCCTTCGGTCCTCTCGCTTAAGCCGTTGCGACTGACCGGCTCCGTTGGCACGCCGCGGACGTTGCGCTACCCTAGAGTCATGACCAAAAGTTTACTTCTTTGGCCGGGCGTGCCCCTTGCGCTGGGCTCGGCAGTCCTCTTTGGCGCGTCCGCGCCGCTTTCCAAGCTCCTGATCGGCTCAGTCGATCCATGGCTGCTGGCGGGCATTCTTTACCTCGGAGCCGGGCTAGGGCTGGCCATCGTCCATGTCGGCCGCCCGTTGATCGGACTGCCATCACCCGAGGCGTCGTTGCGGCGGTCTGACCTGCCGTGGTTAGCCGCGGTGATCGTGTTTGGTGGCATGCTCGGCCCCCTGTTCCTGATGCTCGGCCTCTCGCAAACCAGCGCCTCATCGGGATCGCTACTGCTGAACCTCGAAGGCCTGGCGACCATGGCCATTGCCTGGATCGTGTTCCGGGAGAACGTTGATCGACAACTCATTCTGGGCGCGGCCGCCATTCTTGCCGGCGCGGTGTTGCTGTCATGGACCGGAGATGGCCTGAGCCTCGACACGGGCAGCTTGTTCATCGCCGCGGCCTGTCTGAGCTGGGGCATCGACAACAACCTCACGCGCAAGCTTTCGTCGGCCGATCCAGTGCAGATCGCCATGATCAAGGGTCTGGTCGCCGGTTCGACCAATCTTTTGCTGGCGCTGTCGCTCGGGGCATCGCTGCCCGCTGTCGGTCTGATCGGCGCGGGTGCTCTGGTCGGCTTCCTCGGCGTCGGCGTAAGCCTCGTCATGTTCATGCTCGGCCTGCGCCACCTGGGGACGGCTCGAACGGGCGCCTACTTCTCGCTGGCACCGTTCATCGGCGCCGTGCTGGCCATCGCCATCTTCCGCGATGCCATCACCTGGCAGTTGGTCGGAGCCGGTACTTTGATGGCCATCGGACTATGGCTGCACCTGGCGGAGCGGCACGACCACGAGCACGACCATGAGGCCCTGGAGCACGACCACGCCCATGTGCATGACGAGCATCATCGGCATGGTCACGAGGGACCGATCACCGAGCCGCACGCGCATTCGCACCGGCATGAACCCATGCGACACAAGCACCCGCATTATCCGGACCTGCACCACCGCCACGGGCATAGTCACGGATAGGGCTAGACGCCTGCCGTCAGCGTCCAGGCCATGCCCGCTGCGGCACAGGCCAGCAGGACCGGGATCATCTTGGCCTTGAAGCCGAAGATCGCGATGACACCCGCAGCGGCGAGAACCACTGCCGGCAGGTTCACCGTCGCCCATACCGGGATATCGACGTTCAGCCCGAATCCCTGCCACTGCACGACTTGCCGGAACAGCGTGTGTAGCCCGAACCAGACGGCGAGGTTAGCGATGACGCCGACCACGGCCGCTGTTATCGCCGACAGCGCGCCCGTAAGGGCCTTGTTGTCGCGCAGGACCTCGATGAATGGCGCACCGAGAAATATCCAGAGGAAACACGGGACGAACGTGACCCATGTGGTCAGCACCGCCGCCAGCGTGGCGGCAACCATCGGGTTGAGCGACCCTGGATCGCGGAATGCGCCCATAAAGCCGACGAATTGCACCACCTGGATCAGCGGACCGGGTGTTGTTTCCGCCATGCCCAGGCCATCCAGCATTTCTCCGGGCTGCAGCCAGCTATAGTTCTGCACCGCCTCCTGGGCCACATAGGCCAAGACGGCGTAGGCGCCACCGAACGTCACCACCGCCATCTGGCTGAAGAACACGGCAACCTGGCTGAAGACGTTGTCCGGTCCCAGGAATGCCAGGAGCCCCGCCACGGGCAACAGCCACAGGGCGAGCAAAATGGCTGATATGGAGAGCGACCATCGCAGATTCGGCCGGGCATGTTCGGGCGTCGCTTCGCCCAGCACGGAATCGGCGTCGGCCAGAGCCTCGCCCCTGGCCCCGCCGTGCCCGCCGCCGACCTTGAACATGGGCGAACCCGATCTGCCGCCGATGAAACCGATCAGGCCGGCGGCAATGATGACGATGGGAAACGGCACGCGGAACAGAAACAGCGCGATGAACGCCGCGATGGCGATGGCGATCATAACCGGGTTCTTGAGCGCGCGCGTTCCGATGCGCATCACCGCCTGCAGCACGACCGCAAGCACACCGGCCTTGAGCCCGAAGAACAGGCCCTCGATAACCGTTACATCGCCAAAGGCGGCATAGATATAACTCAGCGCCAGGATCGACAGGAAACCCGGCAGCACGAACAGTGCCCCGGCCGCCAGACCGCCCTTGGTCCGATGCAGCAGCCAGCCAATATAGACGGCGAGCTGCTGGGCTTCGGGGCCGGGGAGCAGCATGCAGTAGTTGAGGGCATGCAGGAAACGGTGTTCTCCGATCCACTTCTTTTCCTCGACGATGATGCGATGCATCACGGCGATCTGCCCGGCCGGCCCACCGAAACTTAGGGCGGCCACCCGCGCCCACACCTTGAGCGCTTCGTTGAACGGGATCGTCTCACCAGGCGAATAGGTCGGCCGGGAGGTGTCGAGCGGAATGTCAGCCATGGTCAGCTCCTGACCTTGCTCGCCGGCCAATTGTGGGTTTCCTCCCTTGCGTCCCGGCACCAGCGGTAAAAGGCATCATAGAGGAGCATCCCAGCGTCGAGCTGTTCCAGATCGTCGCCATACATGCGGGAGAGACCCAGAGAGGCCGCCAGCAGGCCGGCAGCCTCGGGAACAAGATCGAGGCGATCCGTATCGGCGGCGCGAACGATGGCGGCCAGCCGATCGAGCGGGCCGGACGATATACCGAACTCGGAAACCATCACGTCGAAGGTGCACAGATCATCGCGGTGGCTCCAATGCACTCCTTCGACATCGAAGGGCGTCGCCCCGAAGCGGTCGGCCACCGCGTCAACTTCGGCTGGCGCCACGAACAGGAACACGGCGCCGGGATCGACGAACCGCCGGATCAGCCAGGGACAGGCAATGCGGTCGATCTTGGGCCGCGAGCGGGTCACCCAAACCGTGGACCCCGCCGCGTTCCGGGCAGGTATTGTGGCGCTCGGCACCAGCGGCAGGCCCGCATCCCGCCATGCCTCGAAGCCGCCCTCGACCACCTCGGCATTGGCCCCGGAATGGCGCAGCCAGGCAGCGGCGCCTTCCGACAGTTTCTTGCCACGCTGACAGATGACCGCGACGGACTGGCCGCTATAGGTGCCGGCCCAAGTTTCGGCGTCGGCGTGACTGCGCCGCGCCGTGGCGGGCAGTATGCGAGGGTCGGCGTCGAAGGCATCAACCTCACGGACGTCGATGATAACGGGAGCTTTTGGCGTGCCGATCAGGCGGGCAAGCTTTTCCGGCGCAATGGAATTGTAAGAAGGCATGGTGCGTCCTCGATCTGAAGATGGACGCGAAACTTCGGCTGCCGCCTCTTGGGGAGCTCGCGATCCCCATACCCGATACTTCACTCGCGGGGTCGCCGTGTCAATCGGGGACGGTGAAGGTCCGCTTTCGGGCGGGGTTCGGCACTCTGTGAAGGTCCGAAAGGGGGGCGGTAGAGGCCATTTAGGGCTCAATGGAATTCAGGGTAACGGCTTGGTCCGCGCCGCTGGAAAGTACCGGTAGAAAGCACCGCGACTGATACCCAAACGCTTGGCTATGTTGCCCACTGCAATTTCGGGATTGTTCAACAAGGCCCGAGCGGCGGTTAGGTCTTCTTCACTCAGTTTGCGCGGACGCCCCCCTTTCCTTCCTCGCGCCAACGCAGCCTTGAGACCTGCCATTGTTCGCTCCCGATTGAGGTCTAAAAAATACTCAGCGATGGTTCCCAGCATGTTGAACATCATTCGGCCGTTGGCCGTGTCGGTATCGATGTTTTCGGTGAGGGAAATTACTTTGATGCTATCTGCCTGCAGGTTGTGAGCCGTCTCCAGCATCTCCCTAAGCGAGCGGCCCAGCCTGTCCACCTTCCAAACGACCAAATGGTCGGCAGGACGCAAGTACGTCAGAACCTGTTCAAAAGCGGGCCGTTTGGTGCCAGCCCTTCCCGACTCCTTCTCTTCAAAAATCTTCTCACAGCCTGCCTTCGAGAGGGCATCGCGCTGGAGATCCAAGTTCTGGTCGTCCGTGGAAACTCTCGCATAGCCGACAAGCATGTCACGTATCCATTTATCGTTTTCGTGACATTACATTACGTGACATATTTATGTGACACAAGAGGTGGTCGGATTTCGGTAGCTCAGAGGCTTGGAAGCACTGTCCCTAAAAGGTTCGTTTACGAGACAGCTCACTGGGCAGCTTTGCGCCCCATTTCAGCCATTGGCGCGGGCTCGGACGTATCGCAAAAGCGGTCGTTCCGGTGACTGGACAATTTGGCAAGAGAGAGCAGAAATCCCTATCTCTTTGTTGGGCAGTTAAGGGACTGGGTAGGCAATCCAGGTGTCTGTGCCAAGACCGCCGCGCGTCTCTTCTTGAGGGGTGTGCAGGTTGCCGTGCTTGTGACATGCTTTGCACCCTCAAGACGGAGGGGAACATGAACAAGTTTAGGCTCCTTATTGGGGGTGCGCTTGTCGACGGCGACCTCACCCTGGCCGTGGTGAATCCGGCCACCGAGGAAGTCCTGGCGCATGCTCCGCGGGCGTCTCTCAATCAGCTCAATGCCGCGGTCGCCGCAGCAAAGTCTGCGTTCCCTCAATGGGCTGCTACCCCCATCGCCGAGCGAAGGCAAGCCATGCTCGCTTTGGCGGATGCAATCGATATGCATGCAGATGAACTCGGGCGGCTGCTGACGCAGGAGCAGGGCAGACCCCTGGACCACACCATGGGCGAAGTCCGCGGGACGGCTCAGCGGTTTCGGTACTGGGCCGAGCAGACTCTCGACGTGGAAGTTCTCGAAGACAGCGACGACATGCGGGTTGAAGCGCACCGCAAGCCACTTGGTGTGGTTGCAGCGATCGTTCCCTGGAACTTCCCCCTCGGAATGATGTCTTGGAAGGTCGCTCCGTCGCTGTTGGTGGGCAACACGCTCGTTGTGAAGCCGGCGCCGACCACTCCACTCACCACCCTGCGACTGGGCGAGCTCGCCCGAGACCTCCTGCCGCCCGGTGTTCTCAACATCATCACAGACGACAACGACCTGGGAGCCACGCTGGCGGAACACCCCGACGTCGCCAAGGTATCCTTTACCGGATCTATTGCGACCGGCCGAAAGGTTATGGCCAGCGGCGCTGTGACCTTGAAACATTTGACGCTTGAACTTGGCGGCAACGATGCCGCCATCGTCCTGGATGACGTCAACCCAGCCAAGATCGCCGCGCAGCTGTTTGGCGGGGCCTTCTACAATTCTGGGCAGGTCTGTACGGCGATCAAGCGTCTCTACGTCCACGCGTCGGTCTACGATCAGATCTGCGACGAGCTGGCGAAGTTGGCCGACCAGGCCGTCGTCGGCGACGGCTTGGACCAGGGTACTGAATTCGGACCCATCAACAACAGGCGGCAGTTCGAAAAGGTCAAAGAGCTTCTCGCCGATGCTCGGATTAACGGCACCGTCATGCCCAGCAGCAACGGGGCGGCCGCGGAACGTGGCTACTTCATCCGACCCACCATCGTCCGTGACATACAAGAAGGCAGTCGGCTGGTTGATGAGGAGCAGTTTGGTCCAGTGCTGCCTGTCCTCAAGTTTAGCGAGGATGAGGACGCTCTAGCGCGTGCCAACAACACGTTGTTTGGCTTAGGGGGCTCGATTTGGTCGTCCAACGCCGAACGCGCCTACGCTCTGGCGGACCGCCTCGAGGCTGGTATGGTTTGGATCAACCGGCATGGCGGAGCCTGGGACCACATTCCGTTTCTTGGCTCTAAGCAGTCCGGCATTGGCTCCGAGCTTGGGGGCGCCCGCGCGCTTGAGGAATACACGCAGCTCAAAATCGTAAACATCAAGCGCTGACGCGCAGTGCCTGCCAGTTAAGCGTCTGAAATGGAAGATGCCGCCTTTTTGCAAGGCGTTCGATGTCTGTCCCAGACGCGCGTTGCAACGTCTGGCGTCAAGCGCCTTCGCCGCGAGGCAATCTGGTTTTTGCCAACATGCTGCGGAGAGTTACCGTCTGCTAATGCCTTAGTGCAGGCCATAAACTGCCAGACCACAACCGGACAATCGAACAGCAAAGCTGCGGCAAGGCATCTGAGGTGGTCTGCGAGAAACACCTAGGGCCCGCCAAACTCCCCACTGTCAAATTCCGCTTTATTTTGTACGGGCAGTCTTCACGCAATTGGTATCTTCGTTGTCTGGGTTCGCCTGCAGTTGGGTCGGTCTTTAGCGTCGATAGCGGACGAACAAGGCCGACCCTGTCGGAATATGGCGCACGCGCAAACATACCCAGATATGCGAACTTATTAGGGTTAAGCAACTATGTCGAACCGGAGACATATTCAGGTATGCAAACAGCGATCGCCTTGGATTGAGTAAACGCTTTAGTAAGAATAGGACTCGGCTCAAAGTTAATCAGTTATTAATGAGTGGGCCATGGTTGAGCGTAATGACGTTGCGGTGGATGCTGGCCAATTTGAAGGATCGACGGATGTCACCATCCGTGAGGTCATTCACGTCGCGGAACTTAATGGTGATGTCGAAGGACTAGGCGGCTCGCCGTCTGGGCAACCGCTCACCGTTGGGGTCGACGAAGGAAACGTCGTTCGTCTGCCAGACGGCGCCAGTATCGACCAGCCTAGGGTTAACGGAGCGAACCTCGAGTTCGTCCAGCCCGATGGTTCTGTAATTGTTGTTACTAATGGCGCGGTCCAAGGCCTGACGGTCATGATCGGCGCGATCGAGATCCCGCCGCAAACCGTAGCAGCATTGTTTGCCGCCAATGACATTCAGGCTGCGGCCGGTCCTGGTGCCGCTGCGGGTGGCCCCGCCGGCGGCCCCGGTGGTGGCTCGGGTGGCAATTTCCAGGTGCCCGTTGGCAATATTGGGGACGCGTTTGCTATCGGTGGCCTTCTCGATCCCACTGCCCTGTCTTTCGGGAACAATCAGGAGCGTCCATTCTTTGAAGGTTTGGTCGACGAGCCGACCGTGGGTACCAATGTCGCTGCCCTTCTCGACGACGACGATTTGACCGGCGGTAATGCTGGTGGCCTGGGTGACGACCTTTCGGGCCCGCTGACTGGTCTGCTTGCCCATGATTTCGGCGGCAACGGCGTCGGCGCGCTCGTGTTCGACCGTGTCGATTTTCCGGCTGGCTCGGGCTTTTCGTTTTCCATCTCCGATGACGGGCTGGTCCTTACCATCCTGCAGGATGGCGTTGATGTCATGCGGGTCACGCTGAGCGACGCGACCAGCGGCGAGTACCAGATTGAGCAACTGGCAGCTATCAGTCATGCCGGCTCTAATGAAGACAATGTTCAGTTTGACATCGTCTATCGCGTAACAGATTTCGACGGCGACGCCGCCGAGGGCACTCTTACGGTCAATATTGATGACGACACCCCTGAGGTGGCCCTCGTAACGGCGCCCGGTGTGGGCGAGGGCTCGGGCGTTCAACTCGGTCTGGACGAGACCTTTGGCATCAAGGTCGGCGATGCAAACCCCGCAGTTGATGACGCAAATGGCGCCGGCTTTTCGTCGGCAAATCTCACCACAAGTCTGGCGGAAGTCGGCAGTAAGGCGTTCGGTCAAGTCGCTACGGCCAATGGGGCCAACAATGCCTTGGCTGCATTGTTCTCTGCCACGGTCAGTTTGGGCGCCGATGCGGGCACCGTTGCCCATGCATTTGCGCTCTCGCTGAGCGGTTCGGGGCAGGGCGTTTCGACCAATCTGACTGCCACAGGAGTAGCTGGCACCCAGCTCGCCGGGCTTTCCGACCGAACGATCTATCTCTTCAGCGAAGCGGACGGCTCGATAACCGGTCGCGTTGGTGGGGCAGGCGGCTTCATCGCGTTTCATATTTCGCTGATCGACGCGTCCGACCCGACCGGTGTGAGCCTTCTCGTACAGCAGCTCATTCCGCTCTCGCACGGCGACGCTCTGAGCGCAGACGACATCCTGAATCTTGCCCTAGCAGGCGATGACGTCTTGTCCCTGACATACACGGTCACCGCAACCGACGGTGATGGCGATGTGGCGAGTGCAACCGCTCAGGTGCCGCTTGCCTCGGCTGGCAGTGGCGCCATTTCGTTTGAGGATGACGGCCCGACCTTGACGGTCGGTGTCAGGACCGGCGAGGGTGTACAGGCGGGCCTGGCGATGGAGATCGACGAGACGGTCGGTTCTGATCGCCTCAACGGCCTCGGTGAGTTCGGTGATGCCGGCAACAATGACGATGGCATTGGCTATCTGGGCCGTGCCACGACCACGGTCGGCGGCGCGGGCCTTGCCAGCCTGTTCGCTATTGGCGGTTCGTTTGGTTCGGACGGCGGCAGTGATGTCAGTGTCTTGAGCTTTGTCGGCTTCCCTGCCCAGGGCGGTGTTGCCACCAATCTTTTTGCGACCAATGGCGGACCGATCTCGCTGTTCCTGGTTGATGGTTTCATCCAGGGCCGTACCGCGGGTGGCGTCGTCGTCTTCGACATCAAGATCGTCGATGGTCAACTGCAGACGACGCTCTACCAGGCGATCGAGCACACCGATAACAACCTCTTTGACAGCAACACTGCCCTCGCACTCGGTGGGGAGAATTCTCCGATCCAACTGCAGCTCACTGTCACCCGCACCGACGGCGATGGCGATAAAGTCACGCAGTCGGCGCAGATCGACCTGATCACCGCTGGCGGCTCGCCGATCTCGTTCGACGATGACGGCCCGACCCTGGCGGTTGGTGTCGCGACGGGCGAGGGCGCTCAGGCTGGCCTGACGATGGAGCTCGACGAGACCGTCGGCCCCGACCGCCTCAACGGCCTGGGTGAGCTTGCTGACGCTGGCAACAACGATGATGGCATTGGCTATTTCGGCCGGTCCACGACCGCCATCGGCGGCACCGGACTTGCCAGCCTGTTCACCGTTGGTGGCTCGTTCGGTTCGGACGGCGGCGGCGATGTCAGCGTCTTGAGCTTTGTCGGGTTCCCGCTCGAGGGCGGCATTGCCACCAATCTGTCCGCCACCAATGGCGGACCGATCACGCTGTTCCTGGTTGACGGCGTGATCCAAGGCAAAACTGCGGGCAATGCTGTCGTCTTCGACATCAAGATCGTCGACGGCCAGCTGCAGACCACGCTTTACCAAGCGATCGAACACACCGATGCAAATTTGTTCGACGGCAATGTCACTCTGTCGCTTGGCGACAAAGCTGCGGCGATCCAGCTGCAACTGACAGTTACGCGGACCGATGGCGATGGCGACACAGTCACCCAGTCTGCACAGATCGATTTGATCACCGCGAATGGCTCACCCATCTCGTTTGACGATGACGGCCCAGTGGCGAATGTTGCGGCAAATAGCGCGTTCGCGCTGACCCACGATGAGTCACTCCTCGCTCAAACCGGTACCAACGACGCGACCGTACTGCAGTCGATCGCGCTCGCCGCGCGGTTCGCAGGGGTTGCACTGCCTGGCCAGGATCCAAGCGGAGTGCTCGGCCTGCCTCTTGGCCTCGCCCAGAGTTCGGTATCCGCAGTGACCATCGCCGGGCTGGACTTTGGTTCGGACGGCGCAGCTACGAACCAGTCTCTGGTGTACGGCTTCTCCCTGACCAACAAGGCTGGCGAGCCTAGCACCGGGCCTCTGGATTCGGGGCTGCAGACCACCGAAGGCAAGCCCATTTATCTCGTCCTCGAGAATGGACTGATCGTCGGTCGCGTTGATGATGGCGCGTCTGGGCAGGATCCGGCTGCCTTTGCACTGCATATGGACCCGCAGACTGGGCAGGTAACCCTCATCCAGTATGTCTCTCTTGCCCATGGCGAGCCGACCAATGCCAATGAGTTGGCGTCGCTCGACGAGATTGCCGGCGCCCTCAATGCGACCGTCACCATCACCGACGGCGACGGGGACTCCAAGACAATCTCAGCCAGCATCGGCAACGGGATACACTTCCGCGACGACGCCCCCACTGGTTTCCAGGCGACCTCCTTTGTCGTGCTCGATGATGAGGCACAGTCGCTCTTCCCGGGCAATCCTGGCGGCAGCGGCGACGTGTTTTTCAACTTCGCCACCACGGCCGGTCTGCCCGGTACCTTGTTCTACGCCGGTGTTGATGGTGTCGGTTCAATCACCCTGACCGCAGCGCCGGTCTTCTCGGTCATTTACAACCTCAACGGTCTGGCTGCCCAGCAGACCGTCAATTGGAACCCTGGTGTCGCCAATCCAGATGGCTCGGTCACCTTCACGGCGACCGGCGCGGTAAACGGTGCCAATGCCGCCGTGCTCACCGTCGGCAACGATGGCTCGTACGTCTTTACCATGCTGGCCCCACTGGCTCACCCCGTCGGAAATGCCGAGAACAATAAAACGCTCGCCTTTGGTCTAACTATCGTCGATGGCGATGGCGACACGACGCAGGCTGGCCTGAGCGTGTCAGTCGACGACGACACCCCGGTGGGTAAGTCGGTCACTGCTCCCCTGACCCTGGATGACGAGGCTCAGAGCCTTTTTGCCGGCAACAACACCCCCGCCGACACCATTGTCAACAATAGCCAGGTCATTGGTGGAGCAGGAACCCTGTTTGCCGCTGGTGCCGATGGCCTGGCCACGATCGACCTGTTGGGGATCACGCAGTTTTCGGTGATCTACAAGTTGGGTGCTGACGGCGTTCCTGAAGCCATCACCTCCTGGGTCAAGTCGGTCGACCCGCAAACCGGGGTGACGACCTTCTCCGCCATCAGTGCCCACTACCCCATCAACGCACCAGTGGCCACCCTGGTCGTGCAACCGAACGGCGCCTATACCTTCACGGTCAACGCACCGCTGGTGCAGTTGGGGACCCCGACCAACGAACAAGCTGACTCCCTGACCCTCACTCTCGATCTCCAGGTGACTGACGGCGACGGGGACATCTCGCCCGTCAAACTGACCGTCAAGATCAACGACGATCGACCGACCATGGCGGGTGAATACGCCCCACAAGTTGTGATGGTCGACGAAGATGGCTTGAACACGGCTCTGGCGACCGGCAATCCGGACGGATCCCCCCTCCTTCCAGGCGAAGTCGTCGGGACCGGACTTGCCACTTACACTGGCGCCGCCGGTTCTCTCAACAATCTCGTTAGCTTTGGTGCCGACGGCAAAGGCTCGTTCTCGGTCGTAACAACTTCACCCACCAATGCCGGTGTGACGTCCCTGGGCGCCAATGTCCTGGTCGCAGGCGGCGGGGATACCCTCTATGGCTATGTCGACAGCGGTGTTGCGGGCTACCAGGACGGTTCGGACCGTCTGGTTTTTACACTTAAGGTCAATTCGGACGGCTCCTACACGTTCACTCTCAACGACCAGATCGATCATCCGACCCTCAATGCGACCAACGGGGACAATGCGGAAAACCTGCTCAACAATCTGATCGACCTGTCGCGCTTTGTTCAGGCCACAGACGGCGATGGTGACAGCATTGCGCTCGGTGCAGGCAGCTTCGTCGTTGACGTTCTCGACGACATTCCCGTTCTCACGGCTCGTCCTGCCGGAACCACCACAACCACAACCTCCGACACCCTGGTCTTCGACCTCAAGGGCGGCAACGCCGTCGTGGGTGGGGTCACCACAGCCAATCCCGCCAAGGGAATCTGGATCACGGGTGACGATCTCAACGGCAACGATGATACGGCGAACACCAGCAACAATTCGATAGGCATTGGAACTGGCCAGCAGATCGACGGACAGGACAAGAAGGGCGGCCCCGAAGTCCTGACCCTGTCCTTCTTCGATAACGTCAACGTCCCCAACGGAAATGGTGTCCCGACCCACGGCGCCGCCTACGACGTCAATGTCATGCGCTTCTCCATCGACGCCGCCGAAGCCGGCCAGAATGACGACGCCGTCGTTTTCGTGCAGGTCATGAACAATGGTGGCGTGGTTTCGCCAGGCGATTTTGTCATCACGATAAACGGTGCCGCAGCTCCGGTCGGAAGCTGGCATTATGTCTATGACGGCGCCAACATGGTCGGCATCGTTTTCGAGAACGTGCCCGACGACGCCGATTTCGTCATCACCAGCGCCACGGGCTTCGACTCGGTCAAGATCGGCAACTACAACGGTTACAAGTTCATCTCCGACGCCGTCGGTTCCGACACGACCCTCAGTTCGGGCAATTCCTTCAAGGTCTATGGCCTGGAAGCCGACGTCCACACCACGACCACAACGCTCGAAACGCTCAAGATCGCCCATGACGAGACGTTGGGGCAGAACGTAGCCGGCGATCCCAATTCGGCCAACGACGCGTCCTTGCTCAACGTTCCAGGCGCGCTAGCAGGCGCAACGGGTGTCGCAAGCCTTGGCACCAGCGTTCTGGCCACTGGTTCGCTCTTTGCTGGCATGGTTGGCGCCGACGCGCCCGGCGGATACACGTTCGGTATCACCGGTGCCAATGGCGCCGCCCTGACAAACGTTGCGTCCGGCCTTGTGTCCACTTCTGGCGAAGCCATTATCCTCAACACCGATGCCAACGGCGTTCTCGTCGGCACGACCGCGAACACAAATTTGACGGTGTTCAAGGTGCTCGTTGATAGCGCCGGGATTGTCTGGGTTGGTCAGTACTTGCCCATTGCCCACTCGGTCGACGGGTCCAGCAACGCCGCCCATGATGATATTGCGACTATCACCGCCATTCTGCACATTACCGCCACCCTGACCGACGCCGACGGCGATGCGGTTTCCAAGACGTCACCTGTCGCTCTCAAGGTCGAATTCCAGGATGACGGCCCGCGCGTTGCTGCGGACGTCAACAGTGTCACCGAAGACGGCGCACCGGCGACCGGCAATGTCATTGCGGGCAACGCAGGCCTTGGTACCGATACTTTCGGCACTGACGGCCCGGGCAAGATTGAATGGGTCGGCGATAACGGCGATCATGTCATCGACGGCCTCTATGGTCGACTGACCGTCCAGGCAGACGGGCAGTATACATACGAGCTTTACACGGTCGCGCAGAACCCTGCGGCGTTCCACCTGGTGCAATCCCTGACGCCCACTCAATCCCTGAGCGAGCAGTTCACCTATGTCTTGACCGATGGTGATGGCGACACCGCCCAGACCACCCTGACAATTGCCGTCAATGGCGCGGACGATATCGTCACCATTACCGGTATCGGCAATACCGGCGGCGACGTGACCGTCGACGAAAAGGGCCTGCCCGCTCGCGGTCAGGAACCGGCGGGATCAGTGCCTGGCGATAGTGAAATCGGCACCGGCAGCTTCGCTATCGTGGCGCCTGACGGCGTGCAATCGATCAAGATCGGCGATACCACTTTCACGCTTTCCAATCTCGCCTCAGCGACCCCCAACGCCCCGCTTGTCGCGGCCACCAATGGCTCCGGTATCCTGCAGGTCATTGGATATACACCCAATGCGACGGGCGGGACCGTGAACTACCGTTTCGTCCTTACCGACAACCTGCTGACCCACACCGATACCGATCCAGGCGCTCCCCAGGGGACCGACGCCGATTCCGACCGCGGTCCGGCAGACCAGGTTTTCGGCGGCACATTCGCGGTTGAGGTCACAGACGATAATGGGACCACCGCAACGTCCAGCATTACCGTGGCCGTCAACGACGATGGCCCGACGGCGAGTGCAGGTTCAAGAATCGTTGACGAAGGCGTGACCGTCACGGGCACGCTGGCCTTCACGCCGGGCGCCGACGGTGCGACGCTGACCGCGATCAACGGCGAGCCACTGATTTTTGGCAACGATGGGTGGTCCGCGCCGATGGGTAGCGATCACGGCACGCTGCAGGTCAAAGCCGACGGCAGCTATCGCTTTGTTGCACAGCAGGACGATCCCTATGTCTCCAATGGCACCGATCAGTTCACCTTCACGGTGACGGACGGCGACGGCGACAAGAGCGACGCGCTCTTCCAGGTCACCATCGTGGACGACCAGGATGTGGTGACGGTCAAGCTGACGGCGACGCCGTCGACGGGCGAACAGGCCGGCACGATCGTCTACACGGCCAGCCTGGTGGATGCCCTTGGCCACCCGGTGACGACCAACAATGCGGTGACGGTGACGCTGAACAGCGGTCTGATCATCACGATCCCGGCAGGATCGAACACGGCGGACAGCGCAGCGGTTCCCTTTAGCGAGGACGACGTCTACGTCGAGGCCGACACGGTCAGCGACTTCATCCGGACGGCGGTGCAGGCCAATGCCAATGCCGTGGGTGCGTTCGAGCAGCTGCAAGCCGACCAGACGCCGGCGGTGACCACCATCGTGGACGACCAGGATGTGGTGACGGTCAAGCTGACGGCGACGCCGTCGACGGGCGAACAGGCCGGCACGATCGTCTACACGGCCAGCCTGGTGGATGCCCTTGGCAACCCGGTGACGACCAACAATGCGGTGACGGTGACGCTGAACAGCGGTCTGATCATCACGATCCCGGCAGGATCGAACACGGCGGACAGCACAGCGGTTCCCTTTAGCGAGGACGACGTCTACGTCGAGGCCGACACGGTCAGCGACTTCATCCAGACGGCGGTGCAGGCCAATGCCAATGCCGTGGGTGCGTTCGAGCAGCTGCAAGCTGACCAGACGCCGGCGGTGACCACCATCGTGGACGACCAGGATGTGGTGACGGTCAGAAGCGACGGCGACGCCGTCGACGGGCGGAACAGGCCGGCACGATCGTCTACCACGGCCAGCCTGGTGGATGCCCTTGGCAACCCGGTGACGACCAACAATGCGGTGACGGTGACGCTGAACAGCGGTCTGATCATCACGATCCCGGCAGGATCGAACACGGCGGACAGCGCAGCGGTTCCCTTTAGCGAGGACGACGTCTACGTCGCGGCCGACACGGTCAGCGACTTCATCCAGACGGCGGTGCAGGCCAATGCCAGCCGTGGGTGCGTTCGAGCAGCTGCAAGCCGACAGACGCCGGCGGCCACCATCGGCTGGACGACCAGGATGGTGACGGTCAAGCTGACGGCGACGCCGTCGACGGGCGAACAGGCCCGGCACGATCGTCTACACGGCCAGCCTGGTGGATGCCCTTGGCAACCACGGTGACGAAACCATTAATGCGGTGACGGTGACGCTGAACAGCGGTCTGATCATCGATCCCGGCAGGATCGAACACGGCGGTTAGCGCAGCTTGATTTCCCTTTAGCGAGGACGGCGACCACGTCAGGCCGACACGGTCAGCGACTTCATCCAGACGGCGGTGCAGGCCCAATGCCAATGCCGTGGGTGCGTTCGAGCGGCTGCAAGCCGACCAGACGCCGGCGGTGACCACCATCGTGGACGACCAGGATGTGGTGACGGTCAAGCTGCCGGCGACGCCGTCGACGGGCGAACAGGCCGGCACGATCGTCTACACGGCCAGCCTGGTGGATGCCCTTGGCAACCCGGTGACGACCAACAATGCGGTGACGGTGACGCTGAACAGCGGGCTGATCATCACGATCCCGGCAGGATCGAACACGGCGGACAGCGCAGCGGTTTCCTTTAGCCCAGGGACGACGTCTACGTCAGGGGCGACACGGTCGCGCGACTTCATCCAGACGGCGGTGCAGGCCAATGCCAATGCCGTGGGTGCGTTCGAGCAGCTGCAAATACGACCAGACGCCGGCGGTGACCACCATCGTGGACGACCAGGATGTGGTGACGGTCAAACTGACGGCGACGCCGTCGACGGGCGAACAGGCCGGCACGATCGTCTACACGGCCAGCCTGGTGGATGCGCCAGCGCTTGGTGACGACCAACAATGCGGTGACGGTGACCTGAACAGCGGTCTGATCATCACGATCCCACGGCAGGATCGAACACGGCGGACAGCGCAGCGATTCCCTTTAGCGAGGACGACGTAGACGTCGAGGCCGACACGGTCAGCGACTTCATCCAGACGGCGGTGCAGGCCAATGCCAATGCCGTGGGTGCGTTCGAGCAGCTGCAAGCCGACCAGACGCCGGCGGTGACCACCATCGTGGACGACCAGGATGTGGTGACGGTCAAGCTGACGGCGACGCCGTCGACGGGCGAACAGGCCGGCACGATCATCTACACGGCCAGCCTGGTGGATGCCCTTGGCAACCCGGTGACGACCAACAATGCGGTGACGGTGACGCTGAACAGCGGTCTGATCATCACGATCCCGGCAGGATCGAACACGGCGGACAGCGCAGCGGTTCCCTTTAGCGAGGACGACGTCTACGTCGAGGCCGACACGGTCAGCGACTTCATCCAGACGGCGGTGCAGGCCAATGCCAATGCCGTGGGTGCGTTCGAGCAGCTGCAAGCTGACCAGACGCCGGCGGTGACCACCATCGTGGACGACCAGGATGTGGTGACGGTCAAGCTGACGGCGACGCCGTCGACGGGCGAACAGGCCGGCACGATCGTCTACACGGCCAGCCTGGTGGATGCCCTTGGCAACCCGGTGACGACCAACAATGCGGTGACGGTGACGCTGAACAGCGGTCTGATCATCACGATCCCGGCAGGATCGAACACGGCGGACAGCGCAGCGGTTCCCTTTAGCGAGGACGACGTCTACGTCGAGGCCGACACGGTCAGCGACTTCATCCAGACGGCGGTGCAGGCCAATGCCAATGCCGTGGGTGCGTTCGAGCAGCTGCAAGCCGACCAGACGCCGGCGGTGACCACCATCGTGGACGACCAGGATGTGGTGACGGTCAAGCTGACGGCGACGCCGCCGACGGGCGAACAGGCCGGCACGATCGTCTACACGGCCAGCCTGGTGGATGCCCTTGGCAACCCGGTGACGACCAACAATGCGGTGACGGTGACGCTGAACAGCGGTCTGATCATCACGATCCCGGCAGGATCGAACACGGCGGACAGCGCAGCGGTTCCCTTTAGCGAGGACGACGTCTACGTCGAGGCCGACACGGTCAGCGACTTCATCCAGACGGCGGTGCAGGCCAATGCCAATGCCGTGGGTGCGTTCGAGCAGCTGCAAGCCGACCAGACGCCGGCGGTGACCACCATCGTGGACGACCAGGATGTGGTGACGGTCAAGCTGACGGCGACGCCGTCGACAGGCGAACAGGCCGGCACGATCGTCTACACGGCCAGCCTGGTGGATGCTCTTGGCAACCCGGTGACGACCAACAATGCGGTGACGGTGACGCTGAACAGCGGTCTGATCATCACGATCCCGGCAGGATCGAACACGGCGGACAGCGCAGCGGTTCCCTTTAGCGAGGACGACGTCTACGTCGAGGCCGACACGGTCAGCGACTTCATCAGACGGCGGTGCAGGCCAATGCCAATGCCGTGGGTGCGTTCAACAGCCAAATCGATAACGCCGGCGGTGACCCACCATCGTGGACGACCAGGATGTGGTGACGGTCAAGCTGACGGCGACGCCGTCGACGGGCGGGCTGAGCCGGCACGATCGTCTACAGCCAGCCTGGTGGATACTGTCGGCAACCCGGTGACGACCAACAATGCGGTGACGGTGACGCTGAACAGCGGTCTGATCATCACGATCCCGGCAGGATCGAACACGGCGGACAGCGCAGCGGTTCCCTTTAGCGAGGACGACGTCTACGTCGCGGCCGACACGGTCAGCGACTTCATCCAGACGGCGGTGCAGGCCAATGCCAATGCCGTGGGTGCGTTCGAGCAGCTGCAAGCTGACCAGACGCCGGCGGTGACCACCATCGTGGACGACCAGGATGTGGTGACGGTCAAGCTGACGGCGACGCCGTCGACAGGCGAACAGGCCGGCACGATCGTCTACACGGCCAGCCTGGTGGATGCTCTTGGCAACCCGGTGACGACCAACAATGCGGTGACGGTGACGCTGAACAGCGGTCTGATCATCACGATCCCGGCAGGATCGAACACGGCGGACAGCGCAGCGGTTCCCTTTAGCGAGGACGACGTCTACGTCGAGGCCGACACGGTCAGCGACTTCATCCAGACGGCGGTGCGGGCCAATGCCAATGCCGTGGGTGCGTTCGAGCAGCTGCAAGCCGACCAGACGCCGGCGGTGACCACCATCGTGGACGACCAGGATGTGGTGACGGTCAAGCTGACGGCGACGCCGTCGACGGGCGAACAGGCCGGCACGATCGTCTACACGGCCAGCCTGGTGGATGCCCTTGGCAACCCGGTGACGACCAACAATGCGGTGACGGTGACGCTGAACAGCGGTCTGATCATCACGATCCCGGCAGGATCGAACACGGCGGACAGCGCAGCGGTTCCCTTTAGCGAGGACGACGTCTACGTCGAGGCCGACACGGTCAGCGACTTCATCCAGACGGCGGTGCAGGCCAATGCCAATGCCGTGGGTGCGTTCGAGCAGCTGCAAGCTGACCAGACGCCGGCGGTGACCACCATCGTGGACGACCAGGATGTGGTGACGGTCAAGCTGACGGCGACACCGTCGACGGGCGAACAGGCCGGCACGATCGTCTACACGGCCAGCCTGGTGGATGCCCTTGGCAACCCGGTGACGACCAACAATGCGGTGACGGTGACGCTGAACAGCGGTCTGATCATCACGATCCCGGCAGGATCGAACACGGCGGACAGCGCAGCGGTTCCCTTTAGCGAGGACGACGTCTACGTCGAGGCCGACACGGTCAGCGACTTCATCCAGACGGCGGTGCAGGCCAATGCCAATGCCGTGGGTGCGTTCGAGCAGCTGCAAGCCGACCAGACGCCGGCGGTGACCACCATCGTGGACGACCAGGATGTGGTCACCGCCACCCTGACTGCTGGCACGGCGACCTACGATGCCACCGGTGTGATCATACCGTACACGATCACCTTGAGTTCCGGCCTGACCCCGTTCTCCCCGACTGGCGGCGCGCCGCTAACCTTTACGTTGGCTAACGGGACCGCAATCGTTCTGGACGTGGGCGACACGGCCAAGACGGTCGATGTTCACTACAACTTCGGTTACCCAACGCCGATCTTAAACTCGATCAACACGGTCAGCGGCAACGAAGAATACGAGAACCTGGTACCGACGGGCACCACAAGCGTCATCGCCAACACGACGCCGACGGTGACCGATGGTGCTGCATCCCTGATGGTCTACGAAGCAGCATTGGACACCATCAAGAACGGTGACGACCTCGCTGCCGGCACCAAGACCGGCACCACGCCGCTCTCGACTGCTGAGACGGCCATCGATGCCAATACCCTCACGTTCCATGCGACGGGCGAAGCCATCACCTCCATCGTCTTTGCCGACCCGACATCGATGATCCCGTCGGTCAACAACATCGCCAGCGGCACCGCGCAGTGGGCGCTGTCCGACGGTGGTCGCACGCTGACGCTCTCTTTCGGTGGTCAGGCGGCGCTCATCCTGGCCCTGAGCGGGGCGACGGGTGGGGCGGCTGGGGCCGATGCAACAATAAGCGTTACGGCAACTTTGGTGAATGGCTTCAATCATCTCGCGCCGAATTCGCTGCTTGATGTCATTCTAAGCGCAGTGACTGTCGTCGCGACCGATGCCAGCGGCGACAAGATTAGCGGAACGATCTCGGTCAATATTGTTGATGACGCGCCCAGCATTCTGGCTCCTGACCCGATATTCGTCGAGAACACAGCGCATTCCGCAATAAGCGAGCACATAAACTTCTTTGCTGGTGCCGATGGCGTCGGCAACGTCGAGTTCAATGTGACGGAAGGTTCAAGCGTTACCGACGAAATGGGCAACGCGGTATTCCTAAACGGCGAACAGCTTTTCTATCATGTAGTCGACAGTCATACCGTTCAAGGTAGGTCGTCGGCTGCCAACGGCAGCGATGTCGGGTTTGTGGCTACCCTTGATCCGGTCAGCGGCACGTGGACATTTGCCACCAATGGCACGTTGTTCAACGGAGCGGCGTTCAACACGACGACGTTCCTCAATCCCGGGGGCGGCAATTCAGAAGCCGTAGTTCTGGACTCTCCTGGTGGTTCGCCCAACGATATGCTGATCACGGCAAACGGTGGTAATTCTGTCAACACCAACAATACGGAGTGGGGGGTCGCCCAAGGAAATAGCATTACAAGCGGCGAGACCATTCGGTTTGACATGGTGAAGAATGCAAGCACCGATGGCACAAAAATCGGAAGTACCTTCACGGAACACTATGAAGTCGGTAGTTACACCCAGAAGGTAACTATTTCCGGCAACGGGACGGCCACTTTTACGATACGCGCAGTAAATGCCGACAACGACAAAATCTTTGTTGGCGACAACACCGGTGAATCTACGGCACAGCCAATTACGGTGACGGTTGCAAACGCTGGCGGCGTGGTGCCGACGGTCACAGTCAATCCTGACGGCACGGTAACTCTGTCGAATATCGGCAATGGAGACACCTTTACCATAATCTCGAACAGCGACCCGTTCAGCGCCGTCGAGATTACGGGTCTGTCCGGCACGAACACGTTCAACCTGACCTCACCGAGCTTTACGACCGCCAATACGGTCACGCCGTTTGACATCGTCATGGGAGTGACCGGCGTCGATGGCGATGGTGACCCAGTTTCGGGCGAAGTGACGGCAAAACTGATGCCCGATCCGAGTACTTGGCAGGGCACTGCTAATGCTGATGCGCATACCACCACCGCGTCTGAAACTACGCTGCTCGGAACCGATGGCAACGACACGCTCAGTGGGCTTGACGGTCAGGCCGATGTGCTGTCGGGCGGCCGCGGCAACGACACGCTCTCGACATTGTCCGGCAATGACAAGCTCTATGGCGGTTCGGGCAATGATTCCCTTGCCGGTGGAAGCGGCAACGACATCCTCACAGGGGGTGACGGCGACGATATTCTTATCGGGGGCCTGGGTACCGACGCACACTCTGGTGGCACCGGTAACGACACCTTTAATTATGCTGCCAGCGATCTGGGCGCCGCCAACGTAGACAGCATCACCGACTATCTCGTCGGTGACACGGTCGATCTGAGTGTCCTGCTGGCAAGCGTAGCCGGTGATGCCGCGGATGTTCAGTTCAAATACGCCGACAACTCGACCAAGGCAGCCGGCACCGCTGGCGGCGGCGTGGATGGGGATGTGACCATCCAGGTCTTCGATGGCGCTAACTGGCAAGATGTCGCGGTGCTCAAAGACAACGGCTCCAACTTGTCCAGTGCCGCCGAGCATATCAATCTGATCCTGGACAATACCGGACCGCACCAGTTCGAAATCTGATCGATCCGAACATAGCAAATGGGCCGGCAATGCCGGCCCATTTGTATTTCCTAAATACCCTCGCCGGGCGAGACTGCGTCGAAGCTGCCGGCGAAGCCTGAGGTTCTGTTCGTAAAGCCGTGGATGTAGCTCTTGCCGTTGGCGAAGGACATGATCGGCATGTAGTTCGGCAATTGGCTGTCGCGCCGCACACGGCTGGACAGGTTGTCCAGGATGTAGATTTGGCCATCGAGGTAAACCGCCAGCACGGCGTGGTACAGCTGGCGACGGGTGTCGCTGAGGACGACCACCTGCAGGTCGCGTTCCGAAACCCCGGCCGCACGCAAGAACCAGTACTTGGCTGTTGCAAAATCCTCGCAGTCCCCTGCGCCTTTGACAGCCATTTCCGAAACAGTGGCCCAATAGTCGTTGCTATGCCAGTTCTGCGCATCTGAGCGATACGTCAGAGCGGAATTGACGGTCCGGTTGGCGAGACTCAGCAACGCAACGCCACTTGTTTCCTGCGCGATTCCAATGGCCGCAGAAACCTTTCTGCCGAAGGTGCCATTGCACCCAGAAAAACTGTCGGTGCAGGCTGCGCCAAAGAATCCGGTATAGTCCTGATCAGTTACATCGCGCCATTTCCTTGCGGCGGGCAGCGAAGCCGCGGAGATGGCCACAGATCCAAATGCATTGTATTTTGGGGTGGTTTGATTAAACTGCGGCGCTGCAATGACCGGCGGTGAACTTCTTACAGTAATCGTGTCCGCGACTGTGGATCCAGAGTAAATTGCAAAAGCAAATGCGAACACGATACTGAAGATTTTCGCGATGTTGGTTGGCATAGCGCCCTCCTGATCTGGAGGGACATTACCAATACCAAATAAATGCCTCGGAAAGATATGTAGTTTACATCAGAACTATAAAATCCGTAAAATTTTACGCATTTGGGCCCATCTGGCGCGAGCTGCCTGCCCGCTAAAAATGTACGGCGTGCCGTTGAAATTTCTTTTGTGTCCGAATGGCATCAATAATGCCGAAAGCACTATTTTAGGTCTGCGTAAGATTGCGGTAATTTCCTCGCTAGAATATATTGAAATGTAATTTGGGGGGGATTGCTGTGTACCGAAGCTTATTGTTCGTCGCTGCGGCGATGATCTCGGTCGTGCCGTCTGGAGCGGCAGACTTGGGGCCGTATCGAACTTCGGCCTGTGTCAGTTACCGCCAGTCGACGCTACCAAATCTTGATATTGCAGAAATCCGGCGAACGGTTGGTGCCAATCTGGCCGATGCGATCAGCGCTATGAGCGAGCCTAGTGTGCTCGCGTCAATGCGACCGTCTTTCGTGTGGGCAATGGAAGCTCGGTGGGCGTGCTCGGCAGCCGTGGGCTACCTCGAAGGTGGCAATCTCAATATTGAAACGGTCCAAAAGTGCGACTGCTTTTTCCAGCGTTACTTAGCTTTCCGCTGAACGCTGGCGTCAGGAAACAGCAAATGAGAATACCAAGAATTAGGTCCTTTCTGCTGTCGGGAACTGCGGCCATATTGCTGGCGCAGACCGCTGTCGCAATGCCTCTGCAAGAGGCCGTACAGATTGCGCTCGAATCCAATCCAGATATTGGCCAGGCCGTACAAAATCACGACGCTACTGCTTTCGAATTGCGGCAAGCGCTCGGTCTCTACGCTCCACGTGTTGACCTTGAAGCGTCGGCTGGAACCCAGGTGCTCGACAGCCCGTCGCGCAGGGCGCTCGGGATCGGGGGGGATGCCTTGTTCCCAGCCCAAATTGGGGTAATCGCGACCTTCGATCTGTATGATGGTGGATTTCGCGATGCGGAAGTTGCCCGCCAGTCCGCCCGGGTTGATAGCGCGTCCTATCGCGTTTTGGAGCGGAGCGAATTTATCGCGCTACAGATTGTGCGCGTGTACTACCAAGTCTTGCTTCAACTGCAGATTGTTGAGCTTTCCCGCCAGAACGTAACCTTCCATCAAGGCATCGTGAGTGACGTGGCTGCCGCGATCGAGGCCGGTCAACTGACGGAGGCTGATCGGTTCCAGTCTATTGAACGCTTGGCGGCGGCTCGCGCTCGACTGACCGAGACGGGCGTTGAGCTGGCTGCGGCTCAAATCGAGTTCAAGATGCTGGTAGGGATGACGCCTGGCACGGTAACAGCCCCCGCCCGCGCTGCTGGTGCGATACCGGGTTCGCTTGAAATCGCCATTGCCAAGGCAATCTTGAACAACCCCCGGATGCTTACGGCAGGAGCAGATATTGATGCCGCATCCGCTTTGGTGGACCAAGCAGAGTCAGCCTTAGCGCCGAAGCTAACACTCGAGGGACGTGCTGCGACCGGCTATGACTTGTCTGGCACGAACGGCATCACCAATGACGCCAGTCTGCGGCTGTCTATGCGCTGGAATATCTTCGATGGCGGCATTAAATCGGCTGCTGTCCAGGAAGAGATGCGTCGTGAGAGCGAGGCCAAGCTGGTATTCGACCAGACTGCGCGCGAAGTCGAACAGGCTGTCCAGGAATCATGGTTGAGGCTGAAAAGTCAGGCCGAATTGTCGAGCGTTTATCAGCAGCAGTTAGACTCATCGGCTGAGTTGGTGGCGTCCTATAGAGATCAATTCAAGATCGGCGAGCGATCACTGCTTGACGTTCTTGATGCCCAGAACACGCGCATCAATGTTCAGATATTACAAGAAACGGCGCGTTACAGTGTAATGTTTGCAGAGTATCGCGTGCTTGCTGCAAGTGGTGATTTGTTGCCATTTCTTCAGGTCACGGCAGACGGCAGCGCGGTTGCCGATACGAGAGCGGCAACGGATACGCCTTCCTGGGAGGAATCTGAGCCTCGTATACTAGAGCCGCTGACCATTCCAACTTTGGGATATTAACCGGTTGCGGGCATAGGGAGGCGTATAACGTCGACCTAGAAGTGGGCGTAACTGGGACATGTGTAGTTGATGACGATGGTTGAAGCCGCCGAGGCTCGCGATGCCATTTCTGGCCAGGCCATCGATCCGATACTTGAGTGTGTTCGGTTCCTCGCGCGTTCTTGGCGAAAGTCCGACTCGCCTGCGACGTTGACAGCCGGGCTGCCCCTCGTTGACGGTCGTCTCACGTCAGATTTAATCGAACCTGCATTTGCCCGCGTCGGCATTTCGGTCCGCAAGATCGAAGCGCGTCCCGCGCAGCTGAAGCAGTTTGACTATCCGGCCCTTGTCTTCAGGGACGGGCAGTCCCCACTTGTACTGCTTGGGCGCGCCGGCTGGCGAAAATTCCTTGCATACGACCCTGTTCGGCAGATTGAGACGCATGTCGACTACGGGCAGGTTGGTGCGCGGCAGCGCCGACCAATGCTTGTGGCCTTTCCCAATTACGACAATGTGCAAGAGTCCTCGGGTAAGCGCTTTGCTTCGCGGGGGCATTGGTTTTGGGGTGTCACTTCGGGGCACGTGACCAGCATATGGTACGTCCTGCTGGCGGCCGCGTTCATCAACGTGTTTGCATTGGCGTTCCCCCTTTTCACAATGAACGTCTACGACCGCGTGCTACCAAACGCAGCCCAGGCTACGCTTTGGGTTCTGGCCATCGGCGTTCTCGGTGTGTCTCTGTTTGATCTGCTTCTGAAGCTTGCCCGGTCGGCGGTCATTGAGTTCGTGGGACGAAGTATTGACTTTCGGTTGTCGTCGGCGCTTTTCGACCGCGTGCTGAATACGCCAATGTCGCAACGCCCGGAGTCGACGGGGGCTTTCGTCAGCAGGGTCGGTCAGTACGAAGTCCTGAGAGAGTTTGTCGCCGCAAGCACTCTTGTGATGTTTGTCGATGTGCTCTTTCTGGGCGTATTCGCCTACATTATCGCGTCCCTTGTTGGCTGGCTTGTGGTGTTCCCGCTGGTCGCTGGGTTCATCTCGATCGTGGTCACGCTCATCGTGGGTACTATGTCCGGCCGGGCCGTCAAATCGGCATTGGCAGAGTCATCGGCGCGAAATTCAGTACTTGTCGAAGCCCTAAGCGCGGCGCAATCAGTCAAGGCTGCCAGGGCCGAAGGTCAGCTATTGCGGCGTTGGGAAGCCGCGGTCCTCGCGTCATCACGTACCCAGGACAAGATCAGACAATTGCAGGCCGTCGCGAGCAACATCACGGCCACTCTCTCTCAGCTTTCCCTGATTTGTATCATTGTGGCTGGCAGTTATTTCTTCGCCGACGGCCAGGTCACGATGGGCGCCATCATTGCAGCGATGATGTTGTCAAACCGCCTCATCGCTCCTATCGCCATGATTGCGGCTACCTTGCTTCGTGCTCGCACGGCGATGGAAGCCTATCGCACAGTAGACCAGATCATGTCACTGGACGACGAGCGTCCCAGCCAGTTCAGCAATGTTCAGCGCATTGTTCGTAAGGGCCGGATAACGCTCGACAAGGTCCGCTTCGCATACCCTAGAAGCAAGGTCTTCGTGCTGGATGGCATCTCGCTCACCATCGAACCAGGCGAGAAGGTTGGCATTATTGGCCGGATCGGCTCTGGGAAGACCACAATAGGGCGGTTGCTGGTAAACTTTTACCGTCCAGGGGAAGGACAGATCACGATCGATGGCATCGATATCGATCAGTATCACCCGGACGACTTGCGACGTTCCGTGGGCTTGGTCGTCCAGGATCCAGAGATATTTAGCGGCACCGTTCGTGACAACATTGTGCTGAGCGACCCCGGGGCCAGCGAGCAGCGCTTCATGCAGGCCGCTAAGCGGGCGGGGGTGGAAGACTTCGTAGCCAAGCATCCCTTGGGTTATGACATGCCTGTCGGTGAGCGTGGGGTACTTCTGTCAGGTGGGCAGAGACAGGCGATTGCTTTGGCGCGCGCCATATTGGTGGAACCCAAGATACTGTTTCTTGATGAGCCTTCGAGCTCGATGGATCTCGCTACGGAAAACCAACTAATCAAGCACCTGAAAAACAGTCTTGGGCCTGAGCAAACTGTGTTGATTGCTACCCATCGCCATAGCCTTCTCAGCCTCGTTGAGAGGCTGATGGTGATCGAGAATGGTCGACTGATTGCGGATGGTCCAAAGGACAAGGTTCTCGAGCAATTGCGAGCCCGGGGGCAGAGCGCTTGAACTTCCAGCCCCGACCGAAAGATACCGGCAAAAGCTTTGAGTTGCGGGCAGATAAGCCTCCTGCATCTTGGGCGGTCGTGATTGTCGTCATAGCACTTTTCTCAGTGGCCTTTCTCCTGTGGGCCAGCATTGCAGAGGTTGACGAGATCAGCCGGGCCGAGGGGAAAGTCATTCCCTCCGGTAAAACTCAGATTGTTCAGAGCGCCGAAGTTGGTGTTGTCACGGAGATTTTGGTGCGGTCGGGCGAGCAAGTTTCGGCTGGGCAGTTGCTCATCAGACTTGATGACACCAACACTGCCTCGAGCGCCGGTGAAGTGGAAGCGCGCGTTACCGCGCTGCTTGTCCAGGTCGAGCGCTTGCGTGTGGAAAGCTCGGGCGGAACAGAGGCGGATTTTGTTTGCCCTGCAACCGTTTTGGAGCTTGCGCCGCAAGTGTGCGATGCGGAACGGAATCTCTTAAGTACAAGCCTGATGGCCTTCGCCAGTGGCAAAAGTGTACTTGTCCAACGTGTGGAACAAAGGCAGCGCGAACTGAATGAGATTTCGATCAATCAGGAGCGCTTGCGCAGCAGCCTGGCGATCTCGGAGGAACGCTTGGCTCTGATTGAGCCGATGGCGGCCCGCGGCTTGGCAGCCCGCACGGATCTACTCGCTCTGCAGGCAGAAGTCGCAGATATGAAGGGGCAGATATCTGGGGCTGTAGAAGGCATTGCAAGATTGCAGTCAGCACTGACCGAAGCGCAACTCCAGGTGCAGCAAGCCGACTTGCAGTTTCGTCAGGAAGCTCAATCCGAGCTGACCATAAAGACAGCCGAACTGGCCAGCGCACAGCAGCAGCTCCGGGGTGCGCAAGACCGCGTCGCCCGCACTGATATTCGCTCCCCCGTCGATGGAACCATAAACAGAATAGAGGTCAACACCATCGGCGCCGTCGTTCAGGGTGGTGCGCGGTTGCTGGATGTTGTGCCGAAATCTGACTTCCTGCTTGTCGAAGCACGCCTCAAACCTTCCGACGTTGCTTTCGTCATTGGCGGACAACAGGCTAGGATCAAGTTTTCAGCTTATGACTTTTCTGTCTACGGCGGCATAGATGGCGAGGTAACTAACGTCTCAGCAGATAGCATCGTCGATGAGAGTACCCGCGAGACCTACTACGTTGTTACCATTCGTGCGGAACAGACTTCATTAAATTATCGGGGGGACGAGTTGCTCATTCTCCCTGGCATGGTCAGCACTGTCGACATCATAACTGGCAAACACTCCATCCTCCAATATCTGCTCAAGCCGATCAACAAAGTGTTCCAGGATGCACTCGTTGAGCGATGATCAGACTAGGAACGATCAGCACTTTTCGACACCGATCTTTCGGACCATCACAACGTCCAAGGGCCGGCAAGCTCTGAGGCTGGAAGCCGCTTTCTGGGACGCCATCGAAGATATTGCTTCGCGGTCAAACCGCAAGCCCGCGGCGGTCGCCCGCGAATTGTTGGAAAGCGACGGTGCTGGTGACGTGAACGCCGCCCGCCTCATTCGGAGCCAGATAGTAAGGCGTCTTCTCACAGAAAACAAAGAGCTTCGCCCCATTACGGCGCCACTTGCGCTGGTTACGCTAATGCAGTTGTCGCCGGCACCCTCATTCGCGTTGGATAGAAAGAAGCGGCTGGTTCGGGTGAACGAGGAATTTGTTCGCTACCTGCGTGCGGGATTGTCGCGATCTGGTCCCGTGGACGGCGCACAATTGACCCTCGAGCGCTCCACTGAATCCATTTTCGAGCAGGCACAGGTCGGAGTGCCTTTTGAATGCGGTGTCTCAATCCGCGTTCAAAACTATGAGCGCAAAACTGATGCACGCATTATCCTACCACCGCCTTCTCCCTCTCCCCTTCTTGTCGGCTTCCTTTTGCGTTGAGTTCGACCCAGTGCTGACGGGCAACGTCAGCGCGTATCTGTATACTTGGGCAGTCGTGCACACTGAAGGTTGCCAGTCCAAAAACTGCCGGTTGATCCCACCGCCCCAAATCGGCCATCGGCACCACCGTGCCACGAATGTCCGGTATCGACCGACATGCACCAAAAGCCGCCATTCCGGTTTCGGCCCCATTTGAGACATTGCCGCGACCGGAGCCGGGCGACAACTATAGCGAATCGCCGAAGCGCTCGAACATGCGGTATCCGTTGTCAGTTTGCGGTAGGCCTTGACGATATGGCCGTAAAGCTGGTCAAAATAGGTGGTTCAAAGGGTGGATCGCACCTCGATAAGTTCGATCAACCTATTGAATATAATAGATAATTCAAAGGAATATGGTGCCCCCCGCCGGACTCGAACCGGCACGTCTTGCGACGGAGGATTTTGAGTCCTCTGCGTCTACCATTCCGCCAGAGGGGCACGGGAAAAGTCTCTAACCCAGGTCGGGTTAGCCGACAAGCCACAACCGGGCGAAGTAAACGACGATCACGCCCGCAGCCATGGCTGCGAACAGGTTGCGGGTTACGAAGTAGACCAGCGTGGTCGCGATGGCGGCGATGACTTCGGCGGGGCTGCCCGTCACCAGTGCCGGCGCGACCAGCGAGGCCAGCACCGCGCCGGGGATATGTTTGAGCCAGCTGGCAGCAAAGCCGTCGCGCGGCAGGCGGTTGGCCAATAGCAGGCCGCCGGCTTTCACCGCGAAGGTGACCAGCGCCATGCCCAGGATGGCGATGAGGGCTTCCGGACTAGTGGTCATGGCGCAGTCGGTCGAAAACAGCGCCGGCAAAACTGCCGACCAGACCACCGATCAGGATATACCAGCTGCCGGGCACCAGCCGCGCCGAGACGATGGCGGCCAGCGCGCCGACAATCCACGGCACGAGGTCGGCCTTGCCCTTCCACATGCCCAGCAGCAGGGCCAGGAAGGTGGCGGTGAAGGCAAAGTCGAGGCCGTATTTCGTCGGGTCGTCGATGGCCGAGCCCAGCACGTGGCCGGTGACGGTGCTGGCCATCCAGACCGTGTAGGCGACGATACCGGCGCCGATGAGAAAGCCGACCGTGCCGCGCTTGCCCTTGCCCATTTCGCCGATGGTGAGCGCCCAGGTTTCGTCGGAAACCATGAACATGGTCAGCGCGCCGCGGACCTGAGCGTCTGGCCCGAACAGGGGACGCAGCGTCGCCGTCAGCAGCACGTAGCGCAGGTTGATGATCAGGGCAGCCACTACGAGCGGTCCAATCGGTAGGCTCGACGGCGTCACGGTCCAGAGATCAAGCGCCACGAACTGCGCTGAACCGGCAAAGACGATGCCGCTCATCAGCATCACTTCGAGCAGGCTGAGGCCAGCGCCCCGCGCCAGCACGCCCCAGACCACGCCATAGGCGGCGATGGAAATGGCGACCGGCAGGAAGGTGCGCGCACCGGCAAAGACATGCTCGGCAAAACTGTCAGCGGTCGGCGCGGTGGTGGACATGCCAATTGTGTAGCGGGCGCGCGCGACAGGCGCACCGGGAAATCGTCATGCGGGCGATGACAAGTGGTGATAGCGAGCATTTGCAGGCGTGATGGACCACCACATTGACGACCCCCAGCCTCGAGCGTATCAACACCGCCGTGTCATTTCCAAGCCTCCAGCGCCCGTCCAGCCAGCGCCCCATCTTCGGGGTGTGAATCGGTCCCCGCAACGGCCTGAACTTTGCTCAGACCGCCGTCGCATCAGGGGCCCGTGACGTGACGCGCTTGTTGACGAGGTTCTCAGGAGTGTTCGAATGAACCCCCAATCCCGGCCGCTCTGGCAGCGGTTCGCTTTCTTTCTCGTGCCGTTGATGGCGTCCAATATCCTGCAGGCGCTCTCGGGCACCGTGAACTCGATTTATATCGGGCAGTTGATCGGCGTCGAGGCACTGGCGGCGACCGCCACCTTCTTCCCCATCATGTTCTTTCTGATGAGCTTCATCATCGGGTTGTCAGCCGGCTCGACAATTCTGATCGGCCAGGCCTGGGGCGCCAAGAATATTGACAAGGTCAAGCAGGTCACCGGCACGACGCTGGTCACCGCGATTGGGCTCGGCCTCATCGTTGCGGTTGTGGGCGGCATCTGGACCGAGCAGATCATGACGGTGCTCGGGGCGCCCGAAAACATTCGCTCAATCTCGACCGGCTATGCGCGCATCATGCTGATCGGCATGCCGGGCTTCTTCATGTTCCTCGTCGTCACTTCGGTGCTGCGCGGGGTTGGCGATACGATCACGCCGCTGTTCTCGCTGATCATGTCGATGGTGGTTTCCCTGCTGGTTACGCCGGCGCTGATCCTGGGCTGGTTCGGCCTGCCACAACTGGGCGTCAGCGCGGCGGCCTTTGCGGTCATTGCCGGCTTCACGACGGTGCTGGTGTTCCTGTTCATCTATATGCGCGCCCGAAACATGCCGCTGGCGCCTGACGCGGTGTTGCTGGGCGCCATGCTGCGGCCAGACTTCAAGCTGCTGGGGCTCATCCTCAAGCTGGGCGTGCCGGCGGGTCTGCAGATGGTCATTTCGTCCATTGCGGGCATCGTGGTGGTGGGCCTAGTCAACCGCTTCGGGTCCGACGCGACGGCCGCTTATGGCGCGCTGGGGCAGGTGATGAGCTATGTGCAATTCCCGGCCATGTCGATCGGCATCGCCGCTTCGATCTTTGCCGCGCAGGCGATCGGCGCCCGGCAGAACCAGCAATTGGCCGCCATCACGCGGACTGCCTTGGTGCTGAACCTGATCATTACCGGCTCGCTGGTGCTGCTGGCATATCTCTTCAGCCAGCATCTGGTGGCTTTGTTCATCACCGATCCGGAGGTGATCGAACTCACCGAGACGCTGCTGCATGTGGTGCTGTGGAGCATCATCTGCTTTGGCTGGTCGGTGGTGTTCTCGGGCATCATGCGCGCCAGCGGCACGGTCTATGCGCCCATGCTGCTGTCGCTCGCCTGTATTCTCTGTATCGAACTGCCGGGCGCGATCCTGCTCAGCCAGACCAGCCTCGGGCTAACCGGCATCTGGATCGCCTATGCCACCAGCTTCACCATGATGCTGGTGCTGCAGGCGAGCTGGTATCAGTTCGTGTGGAAGAAGAAGACCATCGTGGCGCTGGTCTAGCGCTTGAAGCGACGCTCCAGCCACTCGACCGCGAAGGCGACGATGGCCGGGGCGTCGACCAAGACCGACGGGGCGTGCCCGATCAGGCCGCGCCGGCCCTGTCCGGTGGCGAGGAAGTCTTCCACCACCTCTTCGAAATAGTCTTCGGCCAGCCCTTCAACGACAGGCAAGCCGGTGTCGAATTCCTCGAACCACCGCCAGATCTTCTGCCCATCCACCAGGATCGGGCTTTCGTAGCGCAATACGCGCTTGCCGGGGATATCGGCGAGGTGCTCGGCATGATGCAGCAGGGTCATGGTATCGAGCGGAGCACCGAGCAGCAGGGTCTTGCCACCCGCCTCGACCAGCTTGCCGAAGGGCGATTGCGGGCCATAGCCATAATCGAGCGCGTGGTCTGACGTGAACCACTCGGCCTTGCCGCCCAGCGCCGCGCAGGATGCTCCGGGGCTGCCGCTGCGGCGGGCGCCCGGCGTGGTGCGCAGCAATTCGGGGAAGGTGCCATTGTCGCGGATGGCGCGGGAGGCCAGGGGGTCGAAGGCCGGGACGTGGTCGCGCAAGGCCGCATCGTCGCGTGCTTCTTCTTCCATCTGCCAGTCGCAATAGGCGAGGATCGTTCCAGCTGGCCCCACACTATCGGTCAACGCGCCGATGAGCGCGTCTGGCCCACCGACAACAGGTCCGACCGAACGCAATCCGGCATGCACCAGCACGGCATCCCCAGCCGTCAGGCCAAGCGCCGACAACTGCTGCTGCAACCCCGCACGGGTCGAGATCACAGCCTAATCCCGTGCGTAGGCGATCTTGCGGGATTCGTCCTCGGCCGCATGGGCGCTGGCGCGGGCATCATAGATTGCCCGGGCATCGACGATGGCGCCATGATGTTCGGCCGACCAGTCCCACAGCTTGGAGATCGGGCCATCGAGCGTCTTGCCCATTTCGGTCAGGCCATATTCCACGCGCGGCGGCACTTCGGGATAGATGGTGCGGGTGACCAGGCCATCGCGCTCGAGATTGCGCAGCGTCAGGGTCAGCATGCGCTGGCTGACGCCGTTGATCATGCGCTTGAGCTCGTTGAAGCGTAGCGTACCGTTGCGGCCCAGCATGCCCACGACCATGACGCTCCACTTGTCGCCGATGCGGTTGAGAACATCCGACATGGCGTGGCAATTGGCTGATTTGGAGGTGTCCTGCAGTGACATTGCTGCGCCTTCTTGATGGGAACCGAGGCACTTATATAGACGTGGTTCTCTTCTGTGCCTAGGGTGCCGTTGTCGCAGCAATGGAATTCGGCGTGACCCGGTCTGACTTTTCGCGCTTTCCGGCTTCCCAACGCGATTGACAGCTCCCCTCGCTGGGCTGTCTTTGTCTGCGCCACAAGAAGAATGATCCGAGGAGTATCGCCATGAGTGACCGTATCGAACAACTTGCCGACCAGATGACGCTGGAGGAGAAGGTGTCGATCCTGTCGGGCGAGGATTTCTGGTCGGTTCCGGCAATTCCGCGCCTCGGCATCGGCAAGCTGCGGGTCACCGACGGTCCCAATGGTGCCCGTGGCGGCGGTTCGCTGATCGGCGGCGTCAAGTCCGCCAGCTTCCCGGTCGGCATTGCGTTGGGTGCCACCTGGAATGTCGAGCTGGTCAAGGAGATCGGCGCGGCTTTGGCCGACGAGGTCAAGTCCAAGAACGCCCATATGCTGCTGGCGCCGACCGTCAATATCCACCGCTCGGTCACCAATGGCCGCAATTTCGAGTGCTATTCGGAGGATCCTGTTCTCTCGGGCGAACTGGCTGTCGCCTACATCGTGGGCCTGCAGGGGCAGGGGATCGGCGCCACCATCAAGCATTTCGCCGGCAATGAATCCGAGATCGAACGCACCACCATTTCGAGCGAAATCGATGAACGCGCCCTCCGCGAGATTTACCTCATTCCCTTCGAATGGGCGGTGAAGAAAGCCCAGACCTGGGGCGTGATGAGCTCCTACAACCGCCTCAACGGCACCTTTACCTCCGAGCATGACTGGCTGCTCACCGATGTGCTGCGCAACGAGTGGGGCTATGACGGCATCGTCATGTCGGACTGGTTCGGCAGCCATTCCACGGCCGAAACCGTCAATGCTGGGCTCGAACTCGAAATGCCCGGCCCGCCGCGCGATCGCGGCCAGAAGCTGGTGGATGCCGTCAAATCCGGCGCTGTCAGCGAGGCCACCCTGCGCGAACGCGTCATCAACATGCTGCGGCTGATGGAGCGGGTCGGTTCGCTCGACGATCACAGGCCGTTCGAGGAGAAGGCCGACGACCGCCCAGAGCATCGTGCGCTGATCCGCCGCGCCGGCGCCGAAGCCGCCGTGCTGCTCAAGAACAATGGCGCGCTGCCGCTCAAAGGCGACGGCTCCATCGCCGTCATCGGGCCAAACGCAAGAATTGCCCAGATCATGGGTGGCGGCAGTGCCCAGCTTAATGCCCATTATCGCGTCACGCCGTGGCAGGGGCTGGTGAATGCCGTCGGTGAGGACCGTCTTAGCTATGCCGCCGGTTGCACCAATCATCGTTTTGAGCCGGTGTTGCGGGGCGGGTTCAAGGTTGAGTATTTTGCCAATCAGACGCTCAGCGGTGAACCGGCGCATGTCGCCATGCAGGACGAGGCGCAGGCCTTCTGGATCGGCCATATCGCCGACGGCAAGGTCGACCCATTGCACTTCTCCGCCCGCCTGACCGGCACCTTCACGCCGGAAACCTCTGGCATCCATCGCGTCGGCATCTATTCGGCCGGCTTTGCCAAGGTGTTTGTCGATGGCAAGCTGGTCGCCGATGCCTGGACGAACTGGACCAAGGGCCGCACCTTCTTCGAGGAGGGCTGCGACGAGGTCGTCGGCACCATCCAGCTCGAAGCGGGCCGTGCCCATGAGGTGGTGATCGAGTTCGCCACCAAGGATTTTGCCACGCTGGGCCTTGCCGCCTTCGCGGCGGGTATCGGCCTGCCGCTTGATGATGCCGCCATCACCGAGGCCGTCCGCGCCGCCCGCAATGCCGATACCGCCATCGTATTTGTCGGCCGCAATGGCGAATGGGACACCGAAGGCAGCGACTTGCCGTCGATTGACCTGCCCGGCCGGCAGAACGAGCTGGTCGCGGCCATCGCCAATGCCAATCCCAACACCATCGTCGTGCTGCAAACCGGTGGCCCGGTGGAAATGCCGTGGATCGGCTCGGTCGCGGCGCTGATCCAGGCCTGGTATCCTGGACAGGAAGCCGGCAACGCCATTGCCGATGTGCTTGTTGGAGCCGCCGAACCCTCCGGCCGCCTGCCACAGACCTTCCCGGTGCGCTGGGCCGACAACCCGGCCCATAGCCAGGACAAGGAGGTCTATCCCGGCCTCGAAGGCAAGGTGCGCTATGAGGAGGGCATTTTCGTCGGCTACCGCCATTACGACAAGCTGGGCCTGACGCCGCTATTCCCGTTCGGCTTCGGCCTCGGCTACACCAGCTTTGCCGTCAGCGACCTCACCATCGCCGATGACGAGTTCGAGGCCGAGGGCAATCTGACAGTCGGTGTCACCGTCACCAATACCGGAAGCCGCGAAGGCTCGGCCGTGGTGCAGCTCTATGTCAGCGACGACGCATCGTCCGACCCGCGCCCGGCCAAGGAGCTCAAGGCGTTCAGCAAAGTGGCGCTGAAGCCCGGCGAGTCGGCTCAGGTGACGATGGGCCTTGATGCGCGGGCCTTCGCGTTCTTCCGGACCCAGGCGAAGCACTGGCTGGTGGAGGACGGGACGTTCACGATCCGTGTGGGGCTGTCCTCCGCCGACCTGCCGCTGAGCGCGCAGGTGACGCGCAAGACGACGCTGATGCTGCCGGTTTAGGGTCTCAACGCGCCCCCTCGGTCGGCTCCCTCCCTCAGGAGGGAGCCAGATCGCGCTAAGCCGTCTTATGCTCAGCCGCATGCATGCCCAGATAAAACTCCAAATTCCCGTCCTTCAGTCCCAGCGTTTCCAACACACCGGCCATGAAGCTGACCGGCGCCGTGCCGGGTGCCGTCACGATCTTGCCGGCCACCACAGCCGATGGCTGGTCCTGATAATGCGCTGCGCCGCGATACCCCGTCTTGGGCAGGTTCTCGGCATCGTTTGAGGTGTGGCTGATGTCGTCGAGCAGTCCGGCCTTGGCCAGCGCCAGCGTGGCGTCGCAGATGCCGGCCACCGTCTTGCCCGCATCGCGCGCCGCGACAAGAACGTCGGTGACATCAGGCGCATCGGGAAGGCTCCACGCCGTCCCGCCATTGACCACCAGAGCGTCGATGGCCGTCACGTCGATATCTTCCACCGCCATGTCGGGCGTGACCTTGAGCCCACCTGCCGACGTTACCGGCTGGCCGCCGGGCGTCGCGAATTTGGTCTCGATGCCATAAAAGCTGCGCGCCGCGGCATTGAGCAGAGCGGTCTCCCAATCGGCATAGCCCTGGGTGAGGATGGTGACGATGGTGGTCATCTCGTATCTCCTTGTTGGTGCTGCCGGAGGTAACGCGCCACATCGCCACTTCGTGTCAGCAGCCCTCCTGACACGATCTGACAAAACGACTTTATTCGTTTGCCGGTTTTGCGTAGGTTGCGCCCGCGTGGTCCCGTAGCTCAGCCGGATAGAGCACCGGATTCCTAATCCGGGGGTCGTGGGTTCGAATCCCGCCGGGGTCACCACGCCGAATATTTTCCGACGCTGTCGAACCGAACGCGCCTCGTTCGTCTCAAGGAAAGCCTCTCTCATTCGGAGCTTTCGATGTCCCCTACCATCACTGCCTTTGCGAATTCCCCTGACCGCGGCCGGGGCCTGGCGCGAGACATGCGCGTGCGTTGGGCTCTCGAAGAGGTCGGCCAGCCCTATAATGTGCGCCTCGTCTCCTTCGCGGAGTTGAAGCAGTCCGATCATGTGGCGCGCCAACCCTTCGGGCAGATCCCCACCTACCAGGACGGTGATCTCACCCTGTTCGAATCCGGCGCCATCGTCTTGCACATTGCACAGCTTCACCCGGGTCTTTTGCCGACGGACGCCAATGCGCGTGCCCGTGCCATCAGCTGGATGTTTGCGGCGCTGGCAACGGTTGAACCGCCAGTTCTGGAATTGCAGGAGGCCCAATTCGCCGAAGGCGACAAGCCATGGACCGAACAGCGCCTGCCGCTGGTCAAGGACCGTATCAGGGTGCGACTCGCCGAACTTGCCCGCTGCCTTGGTGACGCCGACTGGCTCGATGGTGACTTCAGCGCGGGCGATCTGATGATGGTGCATGTGCTGCTCAGACTCGCCCCATCCGGCCTGCTCGATGAATTTCCCGGCCTCGCCGCCTATTGCGCCCGCGCCAAAGCCCGCCCCGCCTACCAGCGCGCCTTCGCGGCGCAGTTGGCCGTGTTCACTGATAGCCAGGCGATCTGACGTGCTGAAGCTGGCCTTCCACACCACGATCATCGAATGGCGCGGCCCGGCGCCGTTCGTCTATGCCCCAGTGCCGGCGGAGCATGCCGCCGAGATCGCGCGCATCAAGAAGCAGGCCAGCTATGGCTGGGGCGTCATCCCGGTCGAAGCTGTCATCGGCGGGGTGACGTTCACCACGTCGCTGTTTCCCAAGGATGGGACATACCTGCTGCCAATCAAGGTGGCGGTGCGCAAGCAGACCGGAGTGACGGTGGGCGATGATGTGGATGTCGAGATGGTGATCGGCGGGTAGGAAGCAAGAATACCCCACCTAGCCTCCCCCTGAAAAGGGGGAGGGACCGCGCGGTGGTTGCGGTAGCATGGCGCCGAATACTCGATCTGTCCCTCCCCCTATCAGGGGAGGTTAGGTGGGGGTATCCGCCAGGACTCGGCTTCGCCGCCCTACCTTGCCGCCCAGTTCATGCCGCGGCGGATGATCGTCGCCATTTCCGGCACCTGGAACTCGCTCGAGACGTGCCCGAGTGCCGAGTAGAACACCCGGCCGGCGCCATGCTTGCGCTTCCAGACCACCGGCATGGTGACGCCGTCGATCCAGCTGGCGTGTTCGCCGGTGAAGGTCGTGGTCGCCAGCACCTCGTTGGAGGGGTCGGTATGCATGTAATACTGCTCCGAATGGTAGGGGAAGCTGGCGGGCAGTCCCGCCATAACAGGATCGTCCGAGCGCGTGATGTCGACGCGATAGTCAATGATATTGCCCGGATGGGCCACCCACTGGCCGCCGACCATGAACTGGTAGTCCACCGCCTCGCGGAAGGCGTCGCCCATGCCGCCATGGTGGCCAGCCAGACCTACGCCGCCCTCGACGGCTGCGGTGAGGTTGCTCACTTCTTCCTTCTCGATCTTGCTCATGGTGAAGATCGGGATGATCAGGCTCAGGTCCTTGATCGCCGGGTCGGCGAAGGCCTCGGTGGTGTTCTCCACATAGACCTTGAAGCCGTCTTCCTCGAGCCAATTCTTGTAGATGGCAGCGCATTGCTCGGGTTCGTGCCCGCTCCAGCCGCCCCAGACGATCAATGCTTCACGCATGGCAATTCTCCTCATTCAAAATAGCTGGCCGGCGCAGTTGGGCGTCCGGCACGTTGATTATTGCATCGCCCGCCGCGCCGGGCCGGTGGTGCCCCAGGGCGAGCCATAGAGTTCGCCCAGCGCCACGGCGGCCGCACCACGGGCCCAGAGGTCGTCGCCGGCTTCGTCGATGACGATCTCGGCCAGGGTCGCCAGCGGCGTCGGGATGGCGTTGGCAAAGGCCTGGCGCAGCGGGATCAGCAGGTGATCGCCCAGGGCCAGCGTCGAGCCGACCAGGATCACGCGGGGCGGTGCGAACAGGGCTACCAAATTGGCGATGGCGATGCCGAGGGCTGCTCCGGCCCGGGCTGCCGCTTCGCGCAACGTGGCGTCGCCGGCCTCGACCATGCCCTTGACCTGTGCCATGCCCTGGCCCACGCGGATGGCGTCGGCAACCTTGGGATCGGCATGGCTGCCGTTGAGAATGGCGCGCTCGCTGGCGAGATCGGCAAGCTTGACCGCATTGTCGCTGCCCGCGCCCATGATCATGTCGCCCAGCGTCAGGCTCAGTTCGCGTGCACCGCGGAACAGTTGGCCGCCATGCATCACGCCCAGGCCCAATGTCTCCTCGATGGCGACGAGCACGAAATCGTCGAGATCGCGCGCCTGGCCGAACCAGTGCTGCGCCATGGTGATGGCATTGGCGTCGCTTTCGACGATGGTATCGATGCCCAGCCTGGTGGTGATGGCCAGGCGCAGCGACACATCGGTGTCGCGCAGCACGCTGCTGGCCAGCACCTTGCCTGTGCCATGCTCGATGATCCCGGGCAGCGACAGGGCAATGGTCTTGATCTGGTTGAGGCCCAGCCCCGCATCGCGCACGCAGCGGCGCACGCCGTCTTCGACGAGATCGGCGATGACCTCGGTGGGCAGGCGGTCGACACGCACCGGCAGGGTCAGGCCCGCCAGCACATCGCCCTGAAAATTAGTGGCAACGAAGACGATGCGGTTGGCGGCGATCTTGGCTCCCACCACCCAGGCTGCCTCCGGGTTCAGTGCCAGCATTACGCGCGGGCGGCCGCGCAAGGTCTGGCTGCGGATATCGCCCTCGTGCCGGACCGTTATGAGCCCGTCTTCGAGCAGCGAGGCGGTGATGGCCGAGACGGTGGTGGCCGACAGGTCGGTCAACTCGCCGATCTCGACACGGGCAATGGCGCCGTGGCGCCTGATGGTGTCCAGCACGTGAAAGCGATTGATCGCCCGCATCAATTCGGGGTCGGCGGTCTTCATGACGGAGCGGGGCTCGCTGGCAGTTCCCGAATTAAATCGGGATGCAAAATAACTGAAGTCTTGTAGTCGCCCGCCCCGCCGCTGCGCAAGAGCTAATCGGCTGTTAAGCCTATGGCAGGCCATTTGACGCTATTGGGTGGGCCAGATCATGATTTGGCCTTGCTAGCCCCATAGTCGCCAATCAACCCATTTGCCTTTTCAGGATTGCTCCATGACCGTTTTCAAGCTCGCCCTCCTGCCACTCGTCGCTGCGACTGCCGCGTTGGCCATCTCCGCCTGCAGCATGGGCGGCAGTGGCAGCACCAGCATCGCACTGGCGCCGGGCCTGTCGGCACGCATGGACCAGCCGGGTGCCAGCCTCGACAAGGCGCAGGCCCTGTCCATCATCAATGCCTATCGCGCCACCAACGGCCTGCCGGCTCTCACGCCCGATGCCGGGCTCGACGGCACCGCGCAGGTGCTGGCCAACCAGTATGCGCAGACCGGCACCCCGCCCAAGACCCCGCAGGACCTGGTGGTGATGAAGCTGAGCGCCGGTTACGCCACCTTTGCCGAGACCTTCTCGGGCTGGCGCAACAATCCGGCCGATGCGGCGGGCCTCAAGGCCAATGCCACCAAGGCCGGCGTTGCGGTTGCGTTCAATGGCGCGTCCACCTATGGCGTTCACTGGGTGCTTGTCCTTGACCAATGAGGTCATCGACGCGCGCGGGCTCAAATGCCCGCTGCCGGTGCTGAAGATGGAAAAGCGGCTGGCGACCTTGCCGCCGGGCGCCACGCTGACGGTGCTCGCCACCGACCCGATGGCCAAGATCGATATTCCGCTGCATTGTCGGCAGCACGGGCACACTTACGTCCTTGCCAGCGAAGGCGACGTGCTGCGCTTTGATATTGTGAAGGGCTGACCTATTCGCGTTTGCCCGCCGGCTCGTCTGCCATGTGTGATGGAGGATCTGCGATGGCCAAGCTCGTCTATGGAATGAATGTGTCCCTCGACGGCTATGTCGACCACGACAAGTTCATGCCTGATGCCGTGCTGTTTCGGCACTTCATCGCGCAGACGCATACCCTGTCCGGCAGCCTCTATGGACGACGCCTCTACGAGTTGATGCAGTATTGGGACGGCGATGATTGGGACCAGGACCGTCCCAGCGACCTCGACGATCTGCGCGAATTCGCTACCGCCTGGCGCGCCGTGCCCAAATGGGTGGTTTCAAGCACGCTGACCGCGGTCGGCCCCAATGCAACGCTGGTCAAGGGCGATCTCGCCACGGCGGTCCGCGACCTCAAGGCCAGGACCGCGGGCGTGATCGAGGTTGGGGGCACCAAGCTGGCCCGCAGTCTCAGCGATCTGGGCCTCATCGACGAATACCAGGTCTATCTGCATCCCGTCGTGCTGGGCAGCGGCGCGCCTTATTTCGCGGGCTTCCGTCCCAACCTGCGCCTCGCCGCCGACGAGCGCATCGGCGACAGCGTGATCCGGCTGACCTACGTGCCGAGCTAGATCTACACCTCTCCCCCAGAGGGAGAGGTGAAGGAGCCTACAAATTCGCCGGCCGCGGTCGCGGAAACGGCACAGCCGGATCGCCCGCTACCGGCGTTATCCCCGGGCGCAAATCGCCATCCAGCGACGCTTCTGCCACCGGCGCGGCAAAGATCGGCGTGTGCTGCGGCCGCGGTCGCGGCAGGTTCACGCCGACAGCGATGCGCCCAAGGTCGGTCGCCGTGTAGGTCACCAGCGGCACCGTGTCGTTGAGGTAGCTCGGCTGGTCCTTGAGGCCCATGGGAAACGCCGCTTCCTGCGTCGCAACATAGGCCTTGGCGTCCTTGCCGCAAATCAGCGGGCGCATATCGACGGGCGTGCCGCCGGCATTGTTGGCCAGCGTCAGAACATTCTGGCCGTTGGGCTGGGCGGCGCCCGAAAAGCCCTTCAGCACCAGTTCGGCGGCGCGCTCGTTGCGGTCGCGGCCGGACGAGCCGCCCAGGATGATCGCCATGAACTTGCGGCCATTGCGCTCGACGGTCGCCACCATATTGAGGCCCGAGGCGCAGACGAAACCGGTCTTCATGCCTGTGGTGCCGGCAAAGCTTTCGAGCAGCTTGTTTTCCGATTCGAGCGCCTTGCCGTTGAGCATTACCGCGCCCGTGCCGAAGATAGGCAGGTATTGCGGAAAGCTCTGGCGGATATAGAGCGAAAGTACCGCGAGGTCGCGCGCCGAGGTCACCTGTGCCGGATCATGCAGGCCATTGGGGTTCTCGTAGTGCGTCGCCGTCAGGCCCATGCGGCTGGCGACGTCGTTCATCTTCGCGACAAAGCCGGATTCGCTGCCGCCGACCGTCTCGGCAATGCCCATGGCGACGTCATTGGCCGATTTGACCAGCATCACATAGAGCGCGTCCTTCATGCTCAGGGCCGAACCGACCGGCAGGCCCGACTTGGACGGCGCCTGGTTGATGGCGTTGCGCGACAGGATCACCGGCGTATCGAGGTTGACAGTGCCCTTGGCGATCTCCTCGAACACGACATAGGCCGTCATCAGCTTGGTCAGCGATGCCGGATGCCAGGGCTGACCGGCCTCCTGCGCGTAGAGCACGTTGAGATTGTCCATATCTACCAGCAGCATCGGATTGGCCTCGGCACGCCCCAGGCTGATGAGGGCGAGCAGGAGGGCGACAGCAAAGCGGCGGACAAACGACAAGGGGCAGGGGCTCCGGCACGGATCGGAAAGGTCGCTCCTCATATCAGCGAGCCGCGCCCGGCTCAAGGAAGCCAAGCAATTGCTGACGGGCTTTTGAAGCGGCGCTTCGTTCATCATTTTTTGCCGTATTCGCGTGCATGGTGAACGAAGTCTTTCCGGAGCCTGCTTTGCTCAGCACCAGTCTCGTTCGTCTTGCCACTCTGGCAGCGCTGTCGGCAGTCTCGACCGCGGCGCTGGCCTGTGCCGACCTGCGCATGGTGCCGGGCGGTACGGTCGTGCAGGTCACCGATGGCGATACGCTGGTGCTCGATAGCGGTCTGGTGGTGCGGCTGATCGGCATGCAGGCGCCCAAACTGCCGCTGGGCCGCGAGGGTTTCCCAACCTGGCCGCTGGCGCCCGAAGCCAAGGCGGCGCTTGAGGCACTAGCGCTCAACAAGACGGTGCAACTGGGCTATGGCGGCGCGGAAATCGACCGCTACGAGCGGGCGCTGGCGCATGTTTTCGTTGCGACGCCTGAAGGCGATGTCTGGGCGCAGCAGGCTATGGTCGCCCGGGGTTTGGCGCGGGTCTATTCCTTCCCGGACAACCGGGCTTGTCTCGATCTGTTGTTCGCGGCAGAGGGCCGCGCGAGGCTGTCCGGGCTTGGCATCTGGCGCGATCCCTATTACAGCGTTCGGGCGGCGAATGCGCCGGGCGACCTCCTCGCCCGGGCCGGCCAATATGAACTCGTCGAAGGACGCGTACTCCTCGCCGAACAAGGCGGCGGGCGGGTCTACCTCAATTTTGGCCGGTTCTGGAAGGAAGACTTCACCGCCGTGATCGAGGCGCCGGCTTTACGAGTGTTCGCCGAAGCAGGTATCGATCCACTGGTGCTCGAGGGAGCACTGGTGCGCGTGCGCGGATGGGTGGACGACCGGGATGGTCCACGCATCGAAGTGACCCATCCCGAGCAGATCGAGGTATTGGCGACACGATGACGGGTATGGGGCACATCGCTAAAGGTTTGCGCAATGGCCTGATGGCCGTGTCGCTGCTGGCGCTATCCGCCTGCACGACGCTGACCAGTTCCAATATTTCCACCAGCCAGACCGGCGACAATCCCGCGCCGACTGTCGTGCCGCAGGGCACCGACCCTGATGACGCCGTCATCGGCCGTCGCGAGCATCCGCGCATCATCGCTGCCTATGGCGGGGTCTATTCCGATCGACCTGCCGAAATCATGGTGGCCCGTATCGTCGGCCGCCTGCTCGCCGCTGCTGACCAACCCAATGCGCAGTTCCAGGTCACCATTCTCGATACTTCCGAGGTCAACGCATTCGCGCTGCCGGGTGGCTATATCTATGTGACGCGCGGTATCCTGGCCTTGGCCAGCGATACCAGCGAGCTGGCTGCCGTACTGGCACACGAAATCGCCCACGTGACGCTGCGCCACGCGCGCGCTCGTACCGACCGCACACGTACCACCGAAATCGTCGATCGCGTCATCACCGGCGTGTTCGGGGGCGATACCTCGGTGGATGCGATGGCCAACCGGACCCGCGAATCCATGGCGGCCTTCGGCCAGGCGCAGGAACTCGAGGCGGACCGCGAAGGCATTAAGTTTGCCGGCAAGGCTGGCTACGATCCGCAGGCTGCGGCGCGGTTCCTCGGCGTCATGAGCCGCTTCGCCAGCTTTTCGGCGGGCGCCGGCAATGCCGACCAGGGGTTCCTGTCCTCGCATCCATCAACCCCGGCCCGCATCCAGAAGGCGCTCGATACGGCGACATCCATGTTCGGCCAGGCCGGCATGGGCGAGACGGACCGCGCCGGCTATCTCAATGCCATCGCCGGCCTCACCTTCGGCGACAGTCCCTCCCAGGGCACGATCAGCGGTCGCAAGTTCATGCATCCGGCCTCCAAGTTCACCTTCACCGTGCCCGAGGGTTATGCGCTGCAGAATTCGCAGAGCGCAGTGGTGGGCGTGGCCGGTGACGGCGAGGCCGTGCGCTTCGACAGCGCCGATGTCCAGCCCAATGTGGCTTTGAGCGATTATCTCAAGTCGGGCTGGATCGCCGGTCTCAAGACCGACAGTGTGACCAGCCAGACGCTGAATGGCATCGAGATGGCGTCGGGTCTGGCCCAGACCGACCAGTGGTTCTTCCGCGTCTCGGTGATGCGGCTCGATGGCCAGGTCTATCGCTTCATCTTTGCCGCCAAGGCCGATAGCCAGCGCTTTGCGCAGGGTGCCGCCGCCACGCTGGCCAGCTTCCGCCGCACCACCGCCGCCGATCTGGGCGGCGTGCGCAAGGTCGCGGTCAAGGTCGTTACGGCCAAGGCCAGTGACACAGCGGACAGCCTCGCCCGGCAGATGGGCTCGCTCACCCGCGGCACCGAGCTGTTCTACATCATCAACGACCTCTATCCCGGCGATCCCCTGGTCGCGGGCCAGCAATACAAAGTCGTGTCCCTGCAGTAGTGACGGGCCCTGGCAGGCTTGCCTTTCAAGATGAGATTTGCTGGGAAGTGCGCGGATCGGGCTTAGCGGATCGCAGCCGTCTGGTTCGCCAGCACTTCGGCGGTGCCGTTGTTGAACAGACTCTGGATGCTGTTGCCCACCAGGGTGAAGCTACCGATGATGGCGATGGCGACCAGTCCGGCCAACAGCCCATATTCGATGGCCGTGGCACCACTTTCGTCGCCGATAAAAGCCTGCAACTTCGCCACCGACATGCTCGCCCCCAAGCCTGGTATTCCCGGGCGAGCTAGAGCAAATCACACAAAGCGGCGATCAGCGGCTCGTCCGCCGGCGGCATCGGGTAGTCGCGCAGTCCCTGCGGCCGCACCCATTTGAGTGCAATATGCTCCCGGGGTTCCGGCGTACCCTGCCATTTCCGGCAGACGTAAAGTGGCATCAACAGGTGAAAATTCTCGTAAGAGTGACTAGCGAAAGATACCGGAGCCAGACAGGCCGTCTGCGTCGAAATGCCGAGTTCTTCCTGCAATTCACGGATCAGTGCCGCCTCGGGTGTTTCACCTGGCTCGATCTTGCCGCCGGGGAATTCCCATAGCCCGGCCATGGCCTTGCCCTCGGGCCGCTGCGCGATGAGCACGCGGCGGTCCGCATCGACCAGCGCGCAGGCGACGACGAGCAGCAGCTTCTGGCTCATGCTGCCGGCTTCCGGTAGTGGTACTGGTAGATTTCCTCAAAGCCCAGCGAGCGATAGAGCGGCACGGCCTGCTCGTTGTCGGCCGCCACCTGCAGCGCGGCGGTAGTGGCCTTGGACTGCAGCGTTGCCCAATTGAGCCCTGCATTCATCACGGCGCGCCCAAGCCCCTGGCCACGCGCGGCCGCGGCAACGACGACGTTGAGGAACATGGCAATGCCCTCGACATTGACGACCAATGCGGCGGCGACTGGTTCGAGGTCTTCTCCAAACAGCAGGATGCCGCGGGCCGGGGCCGTTATGCGGGTCACGACCTCGCCAAGCGCGTCCTTGCCCTCACGTTCGGACATGTCACGCTGCGGCTGCCACCAAAGCGGGTCGGCGGGCTCGAAATATTGGGTATGCGCCGATACTGGCCGCGCCACTTTCTTGAGTTCGCGCGCCATGACCAGACTATGCCCAAACGGCGCCCAGCCCAGGGTATCGAGCGTCGAAACGGTTTGCGGCCCGGCCAATGGGGTGACGCGGAACACCGGCGTCAGTCCGCGCGTGCGATAATCGGCAGCGTGCCTGTTGATCCGGGCCTCGACATCGCTGTCGTCAGCCGGATCAAGGCTCTGGACCGAATTTGCACGGTTGGTGTAGCCGCGTGAGAACCGAACGCTCCAGGAGCCGTCGCGAATGTCTTCCAGGGCAGGCCAGGCGACCAGCGAGGCCGCCTCGATCTCTTGGACGCTGGGCAGAGACATATCAGCTCCGATAGTCGCCGTTGATGGTGATGTAGCCATGCGTCAGGTCGCAGGTATAGACGGTCGCCCGGCCATCCCCGAGCCCGAGGCTCACCGTCAGCTCCAAATCCTCGCCCTTCATATAGGCGGAGGTGGCGGCCTCGTCGTAGACGGTGGCGCGTTCGCCATCCTTGGCGACCAGCAGGTCGCCGAAGCGGATGGCGAGCTTGTCGCGGTCCGCCGGTTCGCCCGCCTTGCCTACGGCCATCACCACGCGACCCCAATTGGCGTCCTCGCCGGCAATGGCGGTCTTGACCAGCGGCGAGTCGGCGATCGACTTGGCGATGCGGAAAGCCGACGCGTCGGACGTAGCGCCCTCGACATGTACCGATACCTGCTTGGTGGCGCCTTCGCCATCACGCACGGTCTGGATGGCGAGGTCGAACAGCACGTCGCGCAGCGCTTCGCCAAAGGTCTCGGCCCGCGGATCGTCGATGCTCTCGATGGCTTCGACACGCGCCTTGCAGGTAGCAAACGCGAGCAGCGTGTCTGAGGTGGAGGTGTCGCTATCAACGGTGATGGCGTTGAAGCTGGTCTGTACATGCCTGGCCAGCAGTGCCTGCAGCACGGGCGCAGCAATCGGCATGTCGGTGACGACAAAGCTCAGCATGGTGGCCATGTCAGGCGCGATCATGCCCGAGCCCTTGGCAATGCCGTTGATCTTCACTTCGACGCCGTCGATTTCGAAGATCGCGCCGGACAGCTTGGGGAAAGTATCCGTGGTCATGATGGCCTTGGCCGGCTCGATCCATGGCGTATCGCCCAGTCGGGTCGCCGCCTCATCAAGCACACCGGCAAACTTTTCGGCCGGCAGCGGTTCGCCGATGACGCCGGTCGAGGCGAGGAAGATTTCGCTGGTGGCACAGCCCAGGGCCTTGGCGGCATAGTCCGCTGTCAGCTCGACGCTCTGCTTGCCCTTGCTGCCGGTAAAGGCATTGGCATTGCCCGAATTGACCACCAGGCCGCGTGCCTTGCCGCCGGGCAGGTTGGCGCGGCACCAGTCGACTGCCGCCGACGAGCATTTGGACTTGGTCAGGACGCCTGCGGCGGTCGTGCCTTCGTCGAAGGCCATCAGCAGGACGTCGGTACGGTTTTTGTACTTGATGCCAGCTTCGGCCGTGGCAAAGCGCACCCCGGCGATTTCGGGCAGGTCCGGATAGGATTTTGGAGCGAGCGGGGAAACCGGGTGGGCAGCCATGGCAAAGTCCTCATGCGAAGTGGGGACGGTTTGCCCGAAAGACGTGGCGGGTGCAAGACGTGCCACGCCCTCGTGGTTCGAGGCGCTGAAGAAGCGCACCTCACCATGAGGGCTACTTTGAACGCGGTGTATCATCAGCCCTCATGGTGAGGTGCGAGCTCTTTGCGAGCCTCGAACCACGAGGGCGTGGCGGTGTGGTCCATCAAGCCGCCACAGCCTTCTTTTTGCCAGCAATGAACCCGCCGAAATGCTTACCGATAAGCGGCACGATCAGCATCACGATCGTCGTGGCCATGAACGGCACCAGCACGAGGCTACGCTGCCAGATGTCCCAACCCTGGGTCAGTGGCATCAGGATGTAGAGGTAAAGCGTCACCACCGGATAGACGGCAATCGTCATCACCAGCGCCATGCGCAGCCTAGAAGCAAAAGAGGGTTGCATGGACGATCTCCATTGAAACGGTACGTTTCGTTATGTAATGGAACGCAACGTTTCGTTCAAGTCTTTTCTTCAGTACCTATTTGAACCATATTGGGCGCATGACCGAGCCCGCCGACGACACCGACGACCGCCGCCGTTCCATTGGCGCCCGCCGCAATCCCGAGACCGAGGAAGCGATCCTCGCCGCCGCCGAAGCCGTAATGGCCGAGGAGGGCATAGCCGGTTTCTCGATCGAGGCGGTGGCCAAACGCGCCCGCGCGGGCAAGCCAACCATCTACAAGTGGTGGCCGGGTAAGACGGCGCTGATGCTCGATGTTTATCATCGTCAGAAGCCGGCCGACGTGCATATGGATACCGGCACCGTCGAAGGCGATATCTTCGCCTTTCTCACGGGTGTCTTCACCCATTGGGGCGATACCGGCGCCGGTCAAATCTTCCGTTTCGTGGTGGCCGAAGCACAGCGCGACGAAGCCGCCGCAGACTCGTTGCGCGCCTATGCGGCCGAGCGGCGCCTGCAGAGCGGACAAATCTTCCGGCGCGGCATAGCGAGGGGCGAATTGTCCGCCGATATCGATGTGGGATTGTGCGCCGACCTCCTGGGCGGCTTCATCTGGCAGCGCCTGCTGACTGGCCGCATCGAACGCGATCCGGATCAATTGCGGCAGCTGGCCAGGCAGATAGTCCGGGGGCTGGTCGCCCCCGGAGCCTGAACTTTACTGAACCGGCGCCGTTTCGGCCGCCGCCTGTTCAGCCGCTGTCTGTGCGTCCACGGCAGCCTTAAGCGTCGCGTCGGGGATGTCGATCGCCACGCCTTCCATCAGCTTGGCAACGGTGGTGTCGAAGGTGTTCATCAGCAGTTTCTGCTGCAATTCACCAGCGACCTGCTCGAAGGCCGGCGCGGCGGACTGGCGCTTTTCCTCGAGACGGATGACGTGCCAGCCGAACTGCGACTGCACGGGCTCGGAGACCTGGCCGATATCGGTCAGCGCATAGGCAGCAGCCTCGAAGGGGGCGACCATCATGCCCTTGCCGAAAAAGCCCAGGTCGCCGCCATTGGCTGCGCCGGGATCGATCGACTTTTCCTTGGCCAAGGTGGCGAAATCGGCGCCGCCATCGAGTTCGGCCTTGATGGCCTTGGCCTCTTCCTCGGTCGCGACCAGGATGTGGCTGGCGCGGATTTCATCTGCCGGCACGAAGTCGGCAACGAACTTGTCATACTCGGCGCGCACGGCCGCCTCGGTCACCGTGTTGGTGATCAGGTCGTTGAAATAGGTACGGCGCAGGGCCTGCTCTTCGAGGAACTTCAGGCGCTGCTGAAACAGCGGGGTGTCGGCAATGCCGGCGGCGCGGCCGGCGCGGGCCATGACCTTCATGTCGATGACGACGCGCAGCAGGAAGGCCTTGCGATCTTCCGGCGCCATCTGCTGCAACTGCTGGCCCAGGCCCTCGGCGGCAAAGCTCAGGTCGGCCTCGGTGATGGTCTCGCCGTCGACGGTAGCCACCACGGTGTCGGGCGACACCTCGGCAGCCGGGGCTTCGGCGGCGGGCGCCGCGTCCTGAGCCAGGACAGGCGAAGCCAGCATCAGCGCGAGGACGCTCGCGGCAGCGAGACGCAGGGGGGAAAACTTCATTGGATCAGTCTCCTTGGCCGGCGCTGTTCTGCCAGCGTCCTGGCGTAGTGTTGGTCGGCAATGGCATGCCGTCGGTGTCGTTTCGGGTTGCCTCACATGGCAAGGGGGCCAAAATGTGCCGCGCCGCGTTTCGTGAGCAACCAAAGGTCCGAAAGCCCCGGTTCTATCAGGATTTCCGGTGGGGCCGGGGAGGTGTGGCCCATTTTGGCGACGTTGACAAGACAAGGGCCCGCTCTTACATCTCAGCCGCTTTTCCGCCACCCGGCGGGAATACCGAAATTCAAAGCCGGAAAGGCTTTCTCATCGCGCCGACGATGGCCTGGCGGGGCCTATGCCGCACCCTCCACAGACGCGCGCCGATGAGCAATCGAAGGATTTGACTATGGCACTTGCTGCGCTCGCCCGGCGGATTTTCGGGTCTCCATCCGATCGTCACGTCAAGCGCTACCAGGGCAAGGTCGCCGCTATCAACGCGCTGGAAGCAGAGCTCGAAAAGCTCAGCGATGACCAGTTGCGGGCCCGCACCGCCGAGTTCAAGGCACAGATCGAAAAGGGCGCCGATCTCGATGATTTGATCGTGCCGGCCTTTGCCACTGTTCGCGAAGCGAGCAAGCGCGTGCTGGGCATGCGCCACTTCGACGTGCAGCTGATCGGCGGCATGGTGATGAACGAGCGCGGCATCGCCGAGATGCGCACCGGTGAAGGCAAGACGCTGGTCGCGACCCTGCCGATGTATCTCAATGCGCTGACCGGCCAGGGCGCACACCTGGTCACCGTCAACGACTATCTGGTCAAGCGCGACGCGGCCTGGATGGGCCAGATCTACAGCTTTCTCGGCCTGACCTGGGGCGTCATCGTCCATGGCATGAGCGATGTCGAGCGCAAGGCCGCCTACGGCGCCGACATCACCTACGGCACCAATAACGAGCTCGGCTTCGACTATCTGCGCGACAACATGAAGTACACGCGCCAGCAGATGGTGCAGCGCGGCCATGCCTATGCCATCGTCGACGAAGTGGACTCGATCCTGATCGACGAGGCCCGCACGCCGCTGATCATTTCCGGCCCGTCGGAAGACCGCTCGACGCTCTATACGACTATCGACGCCTTGATGCCGATCATCGGCGAGGAGGATTTCGAGCTCGACGAAAAGCAGCGCTCCGCCACCTTCACCGATAGTGGCATCGAAAAGCTCGAAGCCAAGCTGGCCGAGGATGGCCTGCTCAAGTCCGGCTCCATGTATGACGTCGAAAACGTCGCTCTGGTGCACCACGCCAATTCGGCCCTGCGAGCGCATAAGCTCTTCCGCAAGGACAAGGACTACATCGTCCGCAACGACGAAGTGGTCATCATCGACGAGTTCTCTGGCCGCATGATGCCGGGCCGCCGCTATTCGGAAGGCCTGCACCAGGCGCTGGAAGCCAAGGAACACGTCAAGATCCAGCCGGAAAACCAGACGCTGGCTTCGATCACCTTCCAGAACTATTTCCGTCTCTACAAAAAGCTGGCCGGCATGACCGGTACGGCGGCGACGGAAGCTGAAGAGTTTGCCGACATCTACAAGCTCGACGTGGTGACCATCCCCACCAACGTGCCAGTGGCGCGTAAGGACGACGAAGACGCCATCTTCCGCACCGCCGCCGAAAAGTTCGATGCCATCGCCAACCTGATCAAGGAATGCCAGGATCGCGGCCAGCCCGTGCTGGTCGGTACGACCTCGATCGAGAAGTCGGAAATGCTGGCCGAGCTGCTGCGCCAGAAGAATGTCGGCGCCATGAACGTGCTGAACGCGCGCCATCACGAGCAGGAAGCCTTCATCGTCGCAGACGCGGGTCTCCCCGGCGCCATCACCATCGCCACCAACATGGCTGGTCGTGGTACCGACATCCAGCTCGGCGGCAACCTCGAAATGCGCATCCAGCGCGAGACCGAAGGTCTTGAGGGCGAGGCGCGCGAAGCCAAGATCGCCGATATCAAGAAGACCATCGCATCCGACAAGGCCAAGGCTTTGGCCGCGGGCGGTCTCATGGTCATCGGCACCGAACGCCACGAGAGCCGTCGCATCGACAACCAGCTGCGTGGTCGTTCGGGCCGCCAGGGCGATCCGGGCCATTCGGCCTTCTTCCTGTCGCTGCAGGACGACCTGATGCGCATCTTCCCGGTCGACAGCATGGATTCCATGCTCGGCAAGCTGGGCCTCGAACAGGGCGAGTCGATCACCCATCCGTGGGTCACCAAGGCCATCGAGCGCGCCCAGGGCAAGGTCGAGGCGCGCAACTTCGACATCCGCAAGAACATCCTCAAATACGACGACGTGATGAACGATCAGCGCAAGGTGATCTTCGAGCAGCGTATCGAGATGATGGATGCCGAGGACGTCAACGAGACCGTCGTCGAGATGCGGCATGACGTGGTCGAAAACATCGTCAACAAGGCTATTCCGCCACGCTCCTATCCCGAGCAGTGGAATGTCGAGCAACTCAAGGCGGCGGCCAAGACCTATCTCAACCTCGACGTGCCGGTGGAAGAATGGGCAGCCGAAGAGGGCATCGACGCCGAGACCGTCATCGAGCGCTTGACTGCGGCTGCCGACGAGCATGCCGCCGCCAAGGAAGCGCGCACCATCGCCAATATGGAAGCGGCCGGTTCGACCAATGCCGACGTGATGCGCCAGGTGGAAAAATCCATCCTGCTGCAGTCGATCGACGGGCTGTGGCGCGAGCATCTGGTGACGCTCGACCACCTCTCCAAGGTGGTGGGCTGGCGCGGCATCGCCCAGCGCGATCCGCTCAACGAATACAAGCAGGAAGCCTACGAGCTGTTCCAGGCGCTGCTGGCCAACCTGCGTGAGCTGGTGACCACGCAGATGAGCCATATCGAGCTGCAGCCGCGCCCGGTGACGCCACCGGCGCCCGACCTGAGCCGCCTGCGCGAGACCCATATCGACCCGCTGACCGGCGAGAACGACGCTGATGGCGGCGACACCATTGCCGCCTCCCTGGGCGCGACCGGCGGCGATCCCTCGCTCAAGCCGATCGATCCCAAGCTGCTCGAAGGCGTCTCCCGCAACGCGCCTTGCCCCTGTGGGTCAGGCAAGAAGTTCAAACACTGCCACGGGCAGTTCTAGCAATGAGAAAGGCCCGGAGCGATCCGGGCCTTTTTTGCTGGTCGGTCCGGATGCGCTCGGCGGCGGTCTTCGGAGACCAGTACCGGCGCTATTCGCTCCACTGGTAAACCAGCGTCAATTGCGCAATCCTTCCTGCAACCGCTGGAGGATCGGTCATGAAGCGACGTGCGTTCCATCTTACCGCGCTGGCCGGCCTGGGCCTGATAGCGCTCCCGGCGTCGGCCAAGGACTCCAAATCTGCCGCGACGGGTCTTGCTTTCGCATCACCCGAAGAGGCTGTTGAACACATTGCCGCCTCGCTGCGCGACGCCGATCTTGGTGCCGCCGTCCTCGCCTTCGATATAGAGCGGCGCGCCACCAACTACAGCTTCGTCAAGATGGCCGAACGTTTGCAGTCAATCTCGCTGTACAACACGGCCCCGCCAGTCAAGTTCGACTTCTATCGAGACGCGGCGAAGATACAGTTCACCGGCGAGGCCGCAGCACAGCTGCGCAATTTGGCCTTCAGCCTGCTCGCGCCGACGGGTACCCCGCTGGATTCAGTGATTTCGTTCAGCGACGGACAGGATATCGGCCAGTATGCCGGCAACCTGGAGGCCGCGCTGGACCCGGGCCGATTGACCAATCTCAAGGTTCTGAAGACGCGCGTTCCGTCGCCACAGATGGCCAATTCCGAGGTCAACCGCCGCAATATCATGAGTCAGCTCGGCGTGACCGGGGGTGACGACATCCAGGAGCGAATTGTGCTCTACGAGCTGGACGGTCGTACCTATGGCGGCGGGTTTAACGCGGTGCGCTACGGCGACGTTTGGCAGGCACGGGCCCTTGTGTCCTACTTGGCCGGCACGACAAGCTTCGCCCATGCAGGGCCAATGTCCGTAGAGGAGTTCGACGCCTGGGTTAGGTAGCGCGGTTCAGCAGGTGACGCGGATTTCGGCAAAGCCACTGATGCCGCCGCCGTCCGATGGCATCAGCCCCACCATGCATTGCGTGCCGGGTAGGCCCACTGTGCCGCCCTGCGCGATGACGGTGCCGTCGCCGAGGGTGATGAAGCCGTCGTCGACGCCCGCTATGGCCACCGACCCGGTCGTGCCGCAGACGGCGTAGCTGTCGCCGGCCGAGACCATGAAGCGCGTGCCGGTCGGCAGGCAGTCGCCGCCGGTGGCCACGGCGCCCGTTGCCGGTGCAGTTTCGCCCGGTAGTGCCGGCAGCACAGACGCGGGCGCCGGATTGGTCGGCGTCGCACCGCGCCAGCTCTGTTCGAGGATGGCCAGACGGTTGGACAGGTCTAGCAGACCGTCAGCGCCAGGAGCCGTCCTTGCAGCCCCCGTGGCGCGCTGGCCATAGAGCTCAAGGCTGAGCCTGATCTGGGCGATGTCGGTCGACATGCGCACAATTTCGCGCTGCGTCTCGGTATAGACCCAGGCCGTGGCGCCCAGTGCCGCCACGCCCACCAACCCGACGACGAAGCTTAGGATACTGGTCCATGGCAGGCGGCGGGCCGGCCTTTCGGGCTGAGCCGGAGCGGCGGCCTGCTTGGTGTCACGGGCTTCGATGACAATCTTGCGTTCGCTCGGGACGGCAGGGTTTTCTTCCAAGACGTCGTCTCCGGTTCGCGCAATCCTAGCACAGGCGATGGCCGCACAATGCGGCCCAGATATGGTGACGGGTCAGCATAAATGTAGACCTCATGGTGAGCTTGTCGAACCACGAGGGCGTGGTACACGAGCCGGCGCGCCCGACCTCGTCCTTCGACAAGCTCAGGATGAGGTCTCCGAGTGCTACAAAAGCCAGCTCGGACGGGGGAACGGGATTGGTGCGATCTTCCCTGACATGACCGGCACGACCTCTTCCTCGCCGCCGCTCAACAGATTGCCGATGCCGCTGAATATCCCGCCCACGGCGCCGCTCACCGCCTCGCCGCGTGCCTTGATGACAGCCTCCTCGGCAGCCTTCTTTTCCTCAGCGGCCAGGGTATCGGCAAAGGCGGCTTCGTCGGCCTGCTGCTTGGCCGTCAGTGCCGCGTTCTGCACCGCGGCCGGGCAGGGACCCATGGCGTTGAGGGCACCACCACCGGTGGCGTTGAACACATATTGCCGCTCGCAGACATCCCAGGTCGGCGGCGCCTTGTTCAGCTCGAACAGGTCATAGCCTTCCTTGATGTCCTTCCAGAACGGCAGGTGCTCGTTGCTGGCCTCCTGGGCCAGGTTGGCGGCCGTCATCTTGAACGGGAAGATTTGCAGCTGGAAGCTCTGGTTGCCGCCCTTGAAGGTCTCGCGTGCCAGGGCATAGATTTCGGCAATGCCATCATCGGTCATGGCATAGCAGCCGCGCGACGAGCAATCGCCATGCACCATCAACTGGCTGCCGGTGCGGCCCCAGGCCCGGTCGAACTTGTTCGGAAACCCGGTATTGAAGGCCAGGTAATAGTTGGAGCGCGGATTCATCAGGCCGGGCGTGATCGTATAGAAGCCCTCAGGGCTCTGCCGGTCGCCTTCCTTGATCTTGGGACCGAGTTCGCCCGAAAAGGCGCAAATCTCGTAGGTCTTGAACATCTTGAACTGGCCGGAGCTCGTTCGCTTCCAGACCTCAAGCGTCTTTTCTTCCTTGAAGATGCGGATGACCATGGCTTCCCCGGGTGAGGACCCCATGGCGCTCAGGGCCGATACTGTGCCGCTTAGAAGCGGCTGGTTATGCCGATTGTCGTTGGATTTGGGCAGGAAGCCGCCGCACGCGACCAGGCCGAAGACGACCCAGAGCAGCACGATCGCCGACGAAATTTTGCGCAGGAGTGTGGCGGTCACGGTCGGCGGCCCAAAAGCGGAGATGCATGCAGTGACCCATAGGGGCCGTTGGTTACCGCAGCATGAGAATTGCTGGTAAACGAAGCGTTACCACGCCGCAAAACAGCCGGGAAGCGGCAGGCGATCACACAAGTGTGCAAATCGTTCTGACCTCGCCCCTTCGGGCAGGGGTGGACGGTTTGGAGGTCCGAAAAACGCAGTCGTCTCCCTCCCCCTTGTGAGGAGGGATCAAGGGTGGGGGTGAGTCACGGACGCAGAGTTTGCGGCCACCCCACCCTCATTCTCTCCCCATCTAGGGGAGGGAGGCCGATCGGGCGCTGCTTACAGCGCGCTGCCGATCGCCAAAAACTTCTCGCGGCGATGCTCGCGTACTTCCAGCCGGCCCTTATTGGCAAAGTCGCCCAGGAACTGGCCGATGGCGCCGCGTGCCGAATCCAGCACCTGTTCGGGATGGCGGTGGGCGCCGCCGGTCGGCTCGGCAATGATGCCGTCGATCACGCCAAAACCCAGCAGGTCCTGCGCGGTGATCTTTTGCGCCGTCGCCATGTCCTGCGCCTTGGCGGCGTCGCGGAACAGGATCGAGGCACCGGCTTCGGGCGAAATCACGCCGTAGATCGAATGCTCGAGCATCAGCACGCGATTGGCCGTGGCGATGGCGATAGCGCCGCCCGAGCCGCCTTCGCCGATGATGATGGCGAGGTTGGGCACGCCCAGTTCGAGTGACTTCTCGGTCGAGCGGGCGATGGCCTCGGCCTGGCCGCGTTCCTCGGCGCCGATGCCGGGATAGGCGCCGGCAGTGTCGACGAACGAGATCAGCGGAATGTTGAAGCGGTCGGCCATGTCCATGATGCGGACGGCCTTGCGGTAGCCTTCAGGGCGGGCCATGCCGAAATTGTGCTTGAGGCGCGTTTCGGTCGAATTGCCCTTTTCCTGGCCTAGAATGGCGACGGACTGGCCGTTGAAGCGGCCAAAGCCGGCCTGTACGGCAGCGTCTTCGGCGAACTTGCGGTCGCCGGCCAGCGGCACCCATTCGGTGATCAGGCTCTTCACATAGTCCGAAAAATGCGGGCGCTGCGGATGGCGGGCCACCTGGGTCTTTTGCCAGGGGGTGAGCTTTTTGTAGATTTCAACCAGCGCCTCGTCGGCGCGGCTCGACAACCGGTTGACCTCCTCGTCGATGCTGACGGCCTGATCGGTCGCTGCCATCGCCTTGAGCTCAGCGATCTTGCCTTCAAGATCGGCTACCGGCTTTTCGAAATCGAGATAAGACTGCATCCCACCCGCCCGTTAGGGGTCTATTTTGCGGACCCGAGAGTAAGGCCGCTGCTGTTGCGCCTTAAAGTGGCCGGAAAGTGACGATGGCGCAACACCAAGTCAAGGTTTGTTGGCAAGGGCGCACAGGAACCGTGGAACGACGCTACCCTTCCGCGAGGGGATGGTGGGTTTCGACGAGTGTCCGCAGCTTCTCGTCGAGCACATGGGTATAGATTTGTGTCGTGGAAATGTCCGCATGGCCGAGAAGCATCTGTACGACGCGCAGATCGGCGCCGCCGGCCAGCAGATGGCTGGCAAAGGCATGGCGCAGGACGTGGGGTGCGACACGAGATGGGCTAATCCCCGCATCAATCGCCAGTTGCTTGAGGTCACGCGCAAACACCTGCCGGCTCAGATAGCCCTCGGCACCCGTGGCCGGAAACAGGAATGGCCCCGGCTCCAGCGTCGTCACATAGGCCTTGATGGCATCGCGGGCCCGATCGTTGAGCGGCACGACGCGTTCCTTGTTGCCCTTACCGGTCACGGTAATAAAGCTCGTGTCGCGCATCACCATCGAGCGGCGCAGGCTCACCAGCTCGCTGACGCGCATGCCCGTCGCATAGAGCAGTTCGATCAGCACATAGAGACGCAGCGCTCCAGCGTGCTTGCTTTCGGACGCCTCGGCATTGGCCTCGGCTTCCGCCGTGCTCAGCAGCTTGTCCACCTCCGCTATCGACAGCACCTTGGGCAAAGCCCGCCGGCTCTTGGGGCTGGCGACGATGCGTGTGGGATCGTCACCGCGCAGGTTGTCGGCACATAGAAAGCGGTGGAATTGCCGTATCGCCGACAGCCGCCGGGCGCTCGACGAGGCCGAGAGCCCCTGCATCTTGAGCCTGTCGAGATAGGCGGTGACCGTCTCGCGGTCCGCTGTCAGCAGCGTCTGCTTGCGGCCCAGCACATAGCCGCCATAGTCGGAAAGATCGCGCCTATAGGCATCAATGGTGTTCCTCGCAGCGCCGCGCTCGGCGCTCATCATCTCAAGGAAGGCGCCGATCAGGTGACCGCTCAATCTGTCAACGGCGCCGGCGGCGTGGTCGGCTCAGCAGCGGGAGCGGGAGCGGGTTCCACAGCCGGCGTTTCGGCCGGTTCCTCGGTGGGCGCGCTGCCTGGCAGGCCGGGCGCGCCGCCGCCCAGCAGGTCGCGCTGGGGGATGCGGATTGTCTGCTCTTTCTGCGTCGGCTCGACAAAGGCGACCAGCGCAAACATACCGGCATAGACCAGCCCCGCCAGGAAGAGCAGCATGATGATGAGGCGGATCAGAGTGGGCATAACGCGTCCATCGAATGCAATTGCAATAAAGTGACAGCAAATGGTTTCAATTCAATGAGGTATAATTGGATGCTTGGCCAATGGCGCGCAAGTTCTTGACAGCGCGGGCGGCTGCGGGTTGATAGCGGCAGCAAAGGGAGCCCGCCGTTGAACCGATCCGACCCGGCATTGCGGCAGGCCCGCGCCGAGGAGCTTGTCGACCGCCTCGGCGGCAAGCCGCTGGTGCTGGTCGGCATGATGGGCGCGGGCAAGACCACTGTCGGCCGCCGCCTGGCAAGCCGCCTCAACCGGCACTTTCTCGATAGCGACGAGGAAATCGAGAAGGCGGCGCAGATGACCATTCCCGAGATTTTCGCGCAGCGCGGCGAGCCGGAATTCCGCGCTGGCGAAACGCGCGTCATCGCCCGCGTGCTTAAAGACCAAGGCGTGGTGCTGGCCACCGGCGGCGGCGCCTTCGTCAACGTCGATACGCGCGCCTTGATGAAGGCGGAAGCCGTGACCGTTTGGCTCAAGGCCGAGGCCGATATTCTGTTCGAGCGGGTCTCCCGCCGCTCCAACCGCCCGCTGCTCAAGACCGCTAACCCACGGGCGACGCTAGAAAAACTGATCGAGGATCGCTATCCTATCTATGCCGAAGCCGACGTCACCGTCGTCAGCCGCGATGTGCCGCAGGATGTGGTGGCGGGGGACGTGGTGGATGCCGTGCTCGCCTATCTCAAACGCCAGGACTAGCCATGGCCGATATTGCCCACACGGTTCACGTCGCCCTCGGGGAGCGTGCCTATGACATCCTCATCGGTCCTCGGCTGCTGGACGAAGCCGGTGCGATTCTCGCGGAACGGTTCCCGGGACGCCGCTATGGCATCATCACCGACGACAACGTCGCCAAGGCACAGTTGCCGCGCCTGATCGCCTCGCTCGACGCGTCCGGGCTTGGTCATACCGAAATCATCCTGCCGGCCGGCGAATCGACCAAGTCCTGGGCTTTTCTCGGCCAGGCGGTCGAAGGCATACTCGCGGCCCGCCTCGAACGCGGCGATCTCGTCATCGCGCTGGGTGGCGGCGTCATCGGCGATCTGGCCGGCTTTGCCGCTTCCATTGCTCGGCGCGGCATGGATTTCGTGCAGATGCCGACGTCGCTGCTGGCGCAGGTCGATAGCTCGGTCGGTGGCAAGACTGGCATCAATTCGCCCCACGGCAAGAACCTGATCGGTGCCTTCCATCAGCCCAAGCTGGTGCTGGCCGATCTGTCCACGCTCGATACGCTGGCACCCCGCCAGTTCGCCGCCGGTTATGCCGAGGTGGTGAAATACGGCCTCATCGACGACGAAGATTTCTTCTTCTGGCTCGAAGAGCATCAGGCCGAAATCTTTGCTGGCGGCCCGGCCCGTGGCGAAGCCATTGCCCGCTGCTGTGCCCACAAGGCGCGCGTCGTCATCGAGGACGAGAAAGAACTCGGCGTTCGCGCCCTGCTCAACCTGGGTCACACCTTCGGCCACGCACTCGAAAAGGACACCGGCTATTCCGATCGCCTGCTGCATGGCGAAGGCGTCGCCATCGGCATGGCGCTGGCCCACGGTTTCTCCGCCAAACTGGGCCTCGCCCCGAGCCAGGATACTGGCCGTATCGTCGCCCACTTGCAGAAATCGTGCTTGCCCACCAAATTGAGCGACATCCCCGGAACGCTCGGATCAACCGAGACCCTGATGGCCGCCATCGCGCAGGACAAGAAGGTCACGCGCGGCGCGCTGACCTTCATCCTGACGCGCGGCATCGGCAAGGCGTTCATCGAGAACAATGTCGACGGCGCGGCGGTGGCGGCGTATCTGGACGAGATGCGGTCGTAACTAAACGCCCTTGGGCAGTTCCCACGGTCCATCGACCGGCAGAACTTCAATGGCCAAAGCATGGACGGGGTCTTGCAGCTCGGCCTGCAGAACTTCGTTGACGGCGCGGTGTTGCGCCACGCGGCTCATCCCGTCAAAATGACGGGTCGCGATTCTGACACGAAAATGGGTTTCACCACCCTCGCGCCACCCGGCGTGACCATGATGGAGCGATGATTCATCGATCACATCGAGGAAAGCGGGGGCAAATTTGCTGGTGAGCTTGGCGGTTAAGGTGTCTTTTACGGACATCGCGTCGAGGTCTCCGTCGGTCTGAGGCATGTAACTAGGCGCAATGAATTTGCAATCCAAGATATTTGACTCCATTCGCATCAAGTCGCGTCGGGACGAAAAGCCGGCCGCGATCGAGCATGTCTGCGATTGGGAAGGCTGCGAGCTGGCGGGCGAATATCGGGCACCCAAGGGCGCCCGCAGCGAGGGGCAGTACCACCATTTCTGCCTTGAGCATGTCCGCCACTACAACACGGCGTTCAACTTCTTCGCCGGCATGGAAAAGGACGAGCTCGAGGAGGCCCTGCACGCGCCGCCCAAGGCCGAGTCGCGCTCCAGCTTTGCCACCGGCAATCCCGGCACGCGAACCTCGCGCCAGGCGCAGGCCGGCCTGCGCCCCGGCGACAAGTTCGGCGATCCGTTCGGCGTCTTCGCCCGCTTCCGCCACCGCCAGGCCCAGACGCCGGCTGCCGAGCGGGTCAAGCCGCTGCATGAGCAGGACCGCCGGGCGCTCGAAACGCTGGGCATTACCGGCCCGGCCAAATCGGACGACATCAAGCGCGCCTATAAGACGCTGGTGAAGATTCACCATCCCGATGCGAATGGCGGCGACAAGTCCTCCGAAGAGCGGTTGCGGACGATCATCGCGGCCTATAGCCACCTCAAGAAAACCGGCTTCGTCGCGAAGTAGGCATGCGGTGCCGGTGGCTACCGCCTCCGTCACAATGCTGCTATAGAGCCCCCGACTTTGCTGCCCCGCCCGCCTTCCGAAATTTCCCGCCAAGAGCTTTGCCATGACTGAATACACCAACCTGCCCGATACCGAATTTTCGGCCCGCGAGCTGTTCGGCATCGATACGGACATGAAGGTGATGGGCTACAAGGAAGCCAATAGCCACGTGCCGCCGGTCGATCCCGATTACCTGTTCGACCGCAACACCACCCTCGCGATTCTTGCAGGCTTTGCCTTCAACCGCCGCGTCATGGTGCAGGGCTATCATGGTACCGGCAAATCGACCCATATCGAGCAGGTCGCGGCGCGCCTTAACTGGCCGCTGGTCCGCGTCAACCTCGACAGCCACGTCTCGCGCATCGATCTCGTCGGCAAGGACGCGATCGTGCTCAAGGACGGCAAGCAGATCACCGAATTCCGCGACGGCATCCTGCCCTGGGCCGTGCAGAACAATGTCGCGCTCGTGTTCGACGAATATGATGCCGGCCGTCCGGACGTGATGTTCGTGATTCAGCGCGTGCTCGAAGTCGCCGGTCGTCTGACCCTGCTCGACCAGAACCGCGTGATCGTGCCCCATCCGGCGTTCCGGCTGTTCTCGACCACCAACACCATCGGTCTGGGCGATACGTCGGGCCTCTATCACGGCACCCAGCAGATCAACCAGGGCCAGATGGACCGCTGGAGTCTCGTGACGACGCTCAACTACCTGCCGCATGACAAGGAAGTCGGGATCGTGCTGGCCAAGAACAAGCCATATGCCGAGACCGAAAAGGGCAAGAAGCTCATCGGCAATATGGTGCGGCTGGCCGATCTTACCCGTTCGGCCTTCATCAATGGCGATCTCTCGACCGTCATGTCGCCGCGTACTGTCATCACCTGGGCCGAAAACACCCAGATTTTCGGTGGCGATACCGGCTTTGCCTTCCGTCTGACCTTCCTCAACAAATGCGACGAACTCGAACGCCCCGTGGTTGCCGAGTTCTACCAGCGCGTATTCGGCGAAGATCTGCCGGAATCGTCGGCCAACCTGGCTGTGACGGCTTAGGAGCAAGGCCCCCTCAACCGCCGCTACGCGGCGACCTCTCCCCCAAAGGAGAGGTGTATAGGGCACCGAATGCGCCGCAACTTCACCTCTCCCTTTGGGGGAGAGGTCGGCCCAAAGGGCCGGGTGAGGGGGCCTTCCTTCCCGGTCACAGAGTGAACCGATAGATCATGGCACAACCACCGCGCAGCAAAGCCAACAAGCCCGACCAGACCCAGGTGTTCAAATCCGCCATGGGTGCGACGGTGCGCGCGATCGGCGCCAAGCCTGATCTCGAAGTGACCTTCACTGCCGACCGGCCGCTGCTGACCTCCGACAAGGCGCGCCTCGCCAACCTGCCGCGGCTGCCGACGCGGCGCGATATCGCCATTGCACGCGGGCAGGGCGATGCCATGGCTATGCGCCTCGCCAGCCACGATCCCGAAACGCATCGCAAGCGTTCGCCGATGGACCCCGTCGCCCGCTCGGCTTTCGATGCGCTCGAACAGGCTCGTGTCGAGGCGCTGGGCTGTGTGCGCATGCCCGGCATGGTTGGCAATATCGGCGAGATGCTGGAAGACCGGCTGTTCCGTGCCAATTTCGCCGAGGTCGATGACCGCAACGATGCCCCGATCGCCGAGGCCCTGGGCCTTCTGCTGCGCGAGAAACTGGCCGGCGTGCCGGTGCCGCCATCGGGCCATGCGCTGGTCGATCTGTGGCGCAAGGAGATCGAGGACAAGGGCGGCGAGTCGCTCGACAAGTTGCTAACCCGCTACGAAAACCAGGATGAGTTCTCCAAGGCCGCCAAGATGCTGCTGCGCGATCTCAACCTCGTGCCCGAAAGTGAGCTCGACGATCCTGACTCATCCGACGAGGAAGAGGGCGACGAGCAGGAGCCCGAGCAGGGCGACAGCTCCGACAAGGCCCCCGAGCAGGGCGAGGGCGAAAACGACAGCCAGGACTCCGAGCAGGACGAACAGGCCGGCGAATCGGAAGAGACCGGCGACGTCGAAGGCATCGAGTCCGATATGGCCGATACCGATGACGACGCGCAGGCTGAAGCCGGCGAAGACGCGCCCATGCCGCCGCCCGCCAAGGATGGTGGCGAGCGCCTGACCAACCAGTTCCAGTACAAGGTGTTCACGCAAAAATTCGACGAGATCGTCAAGGCAGCCGAACTCTGCCCGCCCGACGAACTCGACCAGTTGCGCGCCTTGCTCGACAAGCAGCTCGAAAACCTGGCCGGCGCCGTGGCCCGCCTCGCCAACAAGCTGCAGCGGCGCCTGATGGCCAAGCAGAATCGCAGCTGGCAGTTCGACCTCGAGGAAGGCCTGCTCGATACGGCGCGCCTCACCCGCGTGGTCACCGATCCGATGCAGGCGCTGAGCTTCAAGGTCGAGAACGACACCGATTTCCGCGACACCATCGTGACGCTGCTGATCGACAATTCCGGCTCAATGCGTGGCCGCCCGATCACCATCGCGGCGATCTGCGGCGACATCCTCGCCCGCACGCTGGAGCGTTGCGGCGTCAAGGTCGAAATCCTGGGCTTTACCACCCGCGCCTGGAAGGGCGGCAAGTCGCGTGAAGCCTGGCTCGAGGCCGGCCGCCCGGCCAATCCCGGCCGCGTCAACGACGTGCGCCACATCATCTACAAGGCCGCTGACGAGCCGTGGCGCCATGCCCGCCGCAATCTCGGCCTGATGATGCGCGAAGGCCTGCTCAAGGAAAATATCGACGGCGAAGCGCTCGAATGGGCCCGCAAGCGCCTGATGGCCCGCCCGGAAGCTCGCCGCATTCTGATGGTGATCTCGGACGGCGCGCCAGTGGACGACTCCACCCAGAGCGTCAATGCCGGCAACTATCTCGAAGCCCATCTCCGCCAGGTGATCGAGGATATCGAGACGCGCTCGCCGATCCAGCTGGTTGCCGTCGGCATCGGCCACGATGTGACCCGCTACTACAAGCGGGCTGTGACGCTGCTCGATGCTGAGGAACTGGCCGGCGCGCTCACCGACGAGTTGGCGGCCCTGTTCGACGAAGAAATGCCGGCCCAGTCACGCCGGCGCGGACGCGGATGATCCGCCCCCTCGCCGTGCTCGCCGTTGTCCTGTTCGCCGGCCTGCCGGCTCAGGCGGTCGAGGTGGCGGTCAGCGCGGCGCAGATTACCCAGTTCAAGGGTGTTGGGCTCGATCAGCCGGTCGACGGTCTGATCTTTCGCGGCGGCATCTCCATGGTGGCGCAGGACGATACGTTTGGTGGCCTCTCGGGCCTCGCCACCACTGGCTCGACCCAGCAGGTGAGCTTCGTCAGCGATCGCGGCAACTTCATCGCCGGGCAACTGGCCTATGACGACGCCGCGCGGCTCTTCGGCTTTATCGGTGTCACCATCGAGCCGATGCAGAATTCAAAGGGCGCGCCGCTGCCCCGGCAGTATGCCAAGGATGCCGAAAGCGTCGATACAGTCTATCGCGACGGCGCTCCGATCGCGGTGCGTGTCGCCTTCGAACACCTGACCCGCGTCGCCGACTTTACCCTGACCGACGGCAAGCCGGGTGGCGCGGCGCGGGAAGTGCCCATTCCCGACTGGCTGACGGACCTCCGCACCAACGAATCGCTGGAATCGCTCTGCATCGCGCCGCCGGCCTCGCCGATTGCGGGCTCGACGCTGCTGATCACCGAAGAAGATCGTGACGGCGACGGCAATCACCAGGGCTGGCTGCTCGGCCAGAACGACACCGGCCCCATGGCCTATGCCGCAAGCCCCGTGGTCAATCCCACCGACTGCGCCTTCCTGCCCAATGGCGACCTGCTGGTATTGGAGCGCGGCGTGTCCATGCTGACCTTCACCATGGCTCTGCGCCGCGTCCCCGCCGCCGACGTCCGTCCCGGCGCCCTGATGACCGGTGAACTGCTGCTGTCGGCCAGCGGCAGCAGCATCGACAACATGGAATCGCTACTGGTCCACACTGCGCCCAACGGTGAGACCCGCATCGTCATCGGTTCGGACAACAATTTCAACGACTGGCAGCGCAGCCTGCTGCTGGAATTTGCGCTGCCGGAGTAGGTCGGGCCATCAATGATCGGTGCGGCATTCCGACCCGAACCCGGTTGCCAATATGGGCTCGTCACGCGGAATCGGCTGTGGCAGCCGCCAAAACCCGAGTTGATTCGTAGCTTTTGATTTTGCTGAATTTTTGTGCTATGGTGCCAATAATGCAGTTGAGCCCGTCACCCAGCCCGTGCCTTAAGGCACGATTTTTTTGACAACATCATTGGATGCATGAGCTCCGGGGAAAGCGGACCCGGAAGCCCGTGGGGTTTTCTGTGCGCGGCGTCCCGTTCGGACGCCAGTAGAGAGTAGGAATGGACGGTCCTTCCCGCAGGGAACTGTCCATTTGGGGCGTCAACAAGGAGTTCCATGAATATGGTAGCCAAGAAGGTACAGACACGGCTTGGGTTCAAGACCGGTGAATACGTCGTCTATCCGGCGCATGGCGTCGGCGTGATCGTGTCCATCGAAGAACAAGAAGTCGCCGGCCTGACCCTTGAGTTGTTCGTCATCAGTTTCGAGCAGGACAAGCTGACCCTGCGCGTTCCTGTCGCCAAGATCAAGTCCGTCGGTATGCGCAAGCTGGCCGAAGAGGATATGGTCACCCAGGCGCTGACCACCGTGACCGGTCGCGCCCGCGTCAAGCGCACCATGTGGTCGCGTCGCGCCCAGGAATATGAAGCCAAGATCAATTCGGGCGATCTGATCGCCATTTCCGAAGTCGTGCGCGATCTTTATCGCTCCGAAGAGCAGCCCGAGCAGTCCTATTCGGAACGCCAGCTGTTCGAGCAGGCAATGGATCGCATGAGCCGCGAAATCGGTGCCGTCAATCGCCTGACGCTGACCGAAGCCGTGCAGCTGATCGAAAAGAACCTGGCCAAGTCGCCCAAGCGCACCAAGGCCGATGCGGCCGAAGCCGAAGGCGACGAGGAAGCTGCCGCGTAAGCGACAGACCCTCGACAAAATGCAAAAGGGCTGGTGGAAACACCGGCCCTTTTTCTTGGTCTCAATCTGGGTCGATTGCGCTTCGCATCATGTCCACCCATTCGGCATGAGTGCGGCGATACATCGAATGGCAAGTGATAGGTTGTGGTCGATTTTAGGTCAGTCTACGCCCACCACCCACCAGGGCGCGGATCACCGCCGCAAGCGTAGCCTCCCGCTCCAGTCCATCGACCGGCAGGACATGGCGTTCGAACTCGCCGAGATCGGCAAACTGGGCATAGAGATCGGCGACCACGACTGGGTCCGTAAGGCTGTCACCCCCGCGCGCCTGGCAACGGGCCACAGCTTCGTCCACCGACGTCCGCAGCACCACATAATGAAGGGTCTGATTGAGGGCGGTGAACGCCGGTAGCCACCATGGGCGAACCACACCATCGAGCACCACGAAATAGCCGTGCCGTGCATACTGGCCCGCCACGCTGGCCGCGATCTGAGAGATCATGCGGTTCTGCTCATGCGACTCGGGCAGCCAGGGCTCGATCAGCCCATGCTTGATGTAGCCCCAGAAATCGTCGGAATGGAGATGCACCTTGGGCACACCCGGCAGCCGGGCCAGCATTTCTGCCGTCGTCGTCTTGCCTGAGCCGGGCGAGCCCGAAAGGATCAGGATATGCCCGGCCAGCTGATCCATCACGCCTTCCCTAGAACGTCGCCCAGTCGCGCCTTTGCACTGCCGGGCTTGAGCGGTTTCTGCTGGCTTTCATGCGGCACCCAGCCCATGAGCCAGACGATTTCGAGCGTAGCGCGGATGCGCCCATCCGGGTCGGAATCCTGCGTAGCATAGGCATTGGCCGCCGCCGCCAGCAAAGCCGGGCTGGCCAGCCGTCGCGGTCGGTCGACCAGTGGGTTGGAGGCGCCCAAGGCCTTGAGTTCGCTCATCAAAGCGAAGGGCGAGGAATAGCGTACGATATGGGTCTCGACATCGGCCACCGGCAGGGCCAAGCCGGCCCGTTGCAGCAGCGCCCCGGCATCGCGCACCTGGATCATCGGGGCCACCCGCGCTGACGCGCCGCCGAACACCAGTGCATCGGCCGAGAGGAAGGCCTCGCGCAGCTCGGTCAGCGTTTCGCCGCCTAGCGCCGCGATCATGAGCAGACCGTCCGGCGCCAGTTTGGCGCGCAGTCGCGCCAGGTAACCTGGCACGTCATTGATCGCCTGCAGATGCAGCAGCGAGACGATGAGATTGAAGTCCTCCCCGACAATGGGGGGCATGTCATCATCGCCGTCGAATGCCGCATAGCGTTCGAAGCGAATTTCGGCGCTGGCAGTGCGCGCCGTTTGCGGGAGTTTTGCGGCGTCCGGCCCGATGATCAGGGCCTTCGGAAAATCGCGGATCAACGCACCCAGCCGGTCCTCGAAATCGGCGAGCACGAGGTCGGTGGCGAAATCGCCGGTATCCGGCCGTCGCGCCAGGTGGCGGGCGATCAGGCCGGTGTCGAAAATCCGGGGCGGCTGGGTCATGATGGTCTTGCGGCCGTTTGGGGACGTGGCACTATGACGCCTTATGGAGAGCGCCGACGAGCTTGTCAAAAACGAGGGATTGTCCAGACGCCTTGGCAGGCGTGTCCGGCAGTTCGGCGGCATGTTGCTTGACCTGGCCTACCCACCAGTCTGCCTCAACTGCGACGTGCCGACAGCAACGTCCGACACGCTGTGCGTGAGCTGTTTCAAGAGCTTGCGCCCGATCACCGCGCCGTACTGTCCCGTCCTTGGCCTGCCCTTCGAGGTGTCGTTGGGCGCCGACGCGCTGTCCGCCGAAGCTATTGCCGACCCACCGCCTTTCGGGCGTGCTCGTGCCGCCGTCATCTATAATGATGTTGCCCGCAACGTGGTCTCCCGCCTCAAATACGGCGATCGCCCCGAGCTCGCCCGCTTCTGCGCCCGCCTGATGGCCAGTGCCGGGCATGAACTCTGGGAGGGTGAACCCATTTTGGTACCCGTGCCGTTGCATCGGGCGCGGCAATGGGAGCGGCGCTATAACCAGTCAGCTGAACTGGCGCTGGCTCTGGGTAGGCTCACCGGTCTTGAGGTCGACGCGGGGCTGGTCCGGCGCAGTCGCAAGACCCGACAGCAGGTGGGCCTCAGCGGCGATGGCCGGGCGCGCAACGTCCAGGGCGCTTTCGCCGTTCACCCCGATATCCTCGTCCGCGCCAAGGGGCGACGCGTAGTGCTGGTCGACGATGTCTATACTACCGGCGCCACCACCAAAGCAGTGACTCGCACGCTGATCCGCGGTGGCGTGGATGCTGTCGACGTCGTGACCTTCGCCCGCGTTGTCATCGGCGCGGACTTGCCCATATAAGAACAAGCGCTTCTTCTCGAAGGAGAATTCAGTTGGCCAAGATCGAAATCTACACCACCCCGACCTGCCCCTATTGCCATGCCGCCAAATCGTTGCTGGCCGACAAGGGCGCCGACTACACCGAAATCACCGTGCTTGATCCGGACCTGCGCCAGGCGATGACACAGCGCGCCAATGGGCGCCGCACCGTGCCGCAGATTTTTATCGGCGACACCCATGTCGGCGGCTATGACGACATGGCCGCGCTGGACCGCCAAGGCGGCCTCGATCCGCTGCTGGCGCAGTAGCTGCCGGTGAAAATCGCTGCCATCCAGATGCGCTCGGGCATGGAGCCCGCAGCCAATCTTGCCGCGCTCGAGCCCATGCTGGCCAAGGCCGCAGCGGCTGGGGCGCAGTATGTACTGACACCTGAGGTCACCATGATCTTCGCGGAGAACCGCGAGGGCCTGGCCAAGGTGGCGGCGCCGTTCGAGGGGCATCCGCAACTGGCGCGGATCGGCGAACTGGCCCGGCAGTACGGCATCCACATCCATATCGGCTCGCTGGCCGTTCCATTACCCGATGGGCTTTTCGCCAATCGCTCGGTGCTGTTCGGTCCGGATGGCGCGATGGTTGCAACCTACGACAAGATCCACCTTTTCGACGCTGAGATTGCCGGGCTCAACGCCTACCGCGAAAGTGCCACCTACGCCGGCGGAGAGCGGGCGGTCACGGCGCCGCTGGGAGAGTTCACGCTCGGTTTCTCGATCTGCTACGACATGCGTTTCCCGCGGCTCTACAACGCCCTCGCCAATGCCGGCGCCAGCCTGATTGCCGTACCCGCCGCCTTCACCGTACCGACCGGGCAGGCGCATTGGCATGTGCTGCTGCGGGCGCGGGCCATCGAAACCGGCTCCTATGTCATCGCTGCTGCGCAGGGCGGGCAGCATGCCAATGGCCGGGCGACCTATGGCCACTCCATCATCATCGACCCCTGGGGCCGAGTGGTCGCCGAGCTCGATCACGACGAGCCGGGCGTGTTGCTGGCAGAGATTTCCCCCGATCACGTCGCCGACGCGCGGCAGCGCATCCCGGCGCTTGCGAATGCGCGAAACTTTGCTCTGCCGCAACCGTTGCAGGGCTGAGCCATCACCCTATATCTTCAAGCAACCAGAGCCCCTCGGGCTCGCGAGATTGTTCCGTGATCCAGTATTCCCTCCATTGCTCCAAAGGCCACCGCTACGACGCCTGGTTCAAGAACGCTGCTGCGTTCGACGAACAGGTAGCGCGTGGCATCGTGACCTGCGCGGTTTGTGGCGATGGAGCTGTCGAGAAAGCGCCGATGGCGCCAGTGGTGGCGCGCACCGATGGCGACAAGGTGGCCCTGAGTTCTGGGCATCCGGACGCCGTCAAATTTCGCGAAATGCTGCGAGCCTACCGGCAGCAGGTCACCAGCGAAGCCGATTATGTCGGCGACAAGTTTGCCGAAGAGGCCCGCAAGATCCATTTCGAGGAAGTGGAGGCGCGCGGCATCTATGGCGAGGCGACGCGCGACGAAGTCGCTGGCCTGCTCGACGAAGGCATCGATTTCATGCCGCTGCCCGACGTGGCGGACGACAACTAACCAGTGCTGATTAGTGCGAGGCCAACGTCATTGGCTTCATTCCGTGGCGACCGATCGATGGCGGCAATCTCGCCGCGACCAGCGCCGAATTCCGTGCCATCGCAGAAAAGCACAATGCCTCGCTCAGCCAGCTGGCCAAGCATCTGGAAGGAACGTCGCCGCCGCTGCAATCACGCTCAGCGATAACGAATTCTCCACGCTGGACCGGATCTGTCGAAAGGGCTGATAGTCTTTCCTCAGTGATACTTACGTGCCAAGCTCTCCCTGCTGTTCAGGGGAGCTTTTTTTTCATGAAGAAGACTATTTTTGCCGCACTGGCCATTGTGGTGTCGGGTCTGCCTGCGCAGGCAGCAAGTATTCTTGATCCGATGATTGGTTCACCCGGCGATTGTTTTGCGCGAGTGTATGACCGGGCCCACCTCAACAGCCACCCCAGCCAGCGTGTACAGTCAATCCATCTGGGTTACTCGGACTGGCAGGAGCCGGGCTACGAGATCACCCTCGATCTCGGCTTTACGCTGCGCAACGGTCAGGACTATTCTGGGTTAGCCTATTGCCGCGCCGACCTCTGCGCGCTCGAGGGCGATGCCGGCTACTTCAACCTGCTGCCGCGCAATGACGGCATGGAGCTGTCCGTCGTCGATTATCTCGAACTGGAAGGCAGTCGGGGCTTTTCAGGAAATCTCATGGACAGCGACGACAGGGTTTTCCTGATCTATCCGGCGCGGCCGGCCGTCTGCTCGTAGGAGAATAGGTCGGTTCGATAGGGAGGGTGGAATCCCCGCTATCGAACCTGACCGGACCAGCAATCTTGGCAGACCACCGGACGGCTGGCGGTGCCTTAGCATGGCTGCGCCGGGCTTGTCACCCCAATGTCGCAAAGAGAGATTGCGGCTACTCGGCTTGGAACGGAATGTCGGTCTTGGTCACGCCTAGCGCGTAGCGATTCCACAGCTTGCGGAACGCGTCGACAATGTCGCGCTGCCACAGGTCGTATAAATTGTAGGCTGACCGCCGCCAGAAGTTCGCGCCATCGACCGCCCCCCGATCGCGGCGCAGAGGTTCGAGATCGCTGGTTTCCAGCCGGTTGCGCTGCTCCACCGGCATGACGCGATCTTCCTGAATGGCCAATGCCGGCACGAGCTGGCGCACCACCAGGCTGCGCGACAGAGGCGCTAGGGGATTAAACAGCGCCTGGTCGGTCAGGTTGGCCAGGATTTCCTCGCCATCGAGAATGCGCTCGGCGGCGCGGCGCGACACGATATAGGCCGCAGCCCCGCCCCCGGCATTGTAGAGCTGATGAACGGCGAAGCCGGCAATACTGGCCTCGGGGGCTGGCGACAGACGCAAACGGGCATTGTCGGTTTCGAGCCTGAGGACATCGATATTTCCGGCCGCTCCGGCGAAGGCATCCATGAATCGGGGCAGTGTCGCCGAGAGGATGGCGTCATCCTCGAAAATGGCGGCGTGCGTTTCGTTGGTGGCGAGGAAGGCGCGGAGAGCCATGGTGTGGCTCAGGCTGCAGGCCAGTTCACCTTCGGTCTGCCAGCGATAGGCGGTTGGGTCGCAGAACCGCGCCCGCTGTTCGTGCGTGATATCGGCGGGCGTGGTGGCCTCGATGCGCTCGAAGACAATACCAAGCTCGCTGAAGCGCCGCTCCATGGTTTCCTGCCGTTCCGGTCGGCGAGCCAGGTTGATGTAATAGGCGCGCATGGCGGTTATTCCGGTCGGAAGGGGACGTCGCGCTTGGTCGAGCGGCCAAGCAGCCGGTGGATTGTCGAGGCCAGGCCGATGCGTACCTCATTTTCAGCGAAGTCCGCAATCCGCAGGCGCCAGCCTGGTTTGTGCGCCGCTATCATTGCGGTGCGCGCGGCCTTGAGATCACTGTCGCCACCCCAAATCGCGCCGGGCATTCTGTCTTGTTGGATCGCCAGAGCCGGTATCAGCTGGCGGCGGACCAGCGGTTCGATATGCATGCGATTTGGTCGGTAAAGCACACGGTCGATGGCGCCGCCAAGCGTCTGCTCGCTGGTGCTGAGGCGCCGGGCAGCGTCGCGGGAAACGACATAGGCAGCGGCGCCCCAGGCCCAGCCATGCAGCGAATGGAGCCCATAGCCGTCCATGCTTTCAAGCGGTTGCGTCGAGAGCTGCTGCGGATTGCCGAAGGTTTCGAGGCGCAGCAGATCGATCGTCTCGCTGTGTGCTTCCAGTGCTGCGAGGAAACCGGGCAGCGCAGTCGACAGGACGACATCGTCCTCGACAATCAGCGCATAGCGATCGCCCGTCGCCAGGAACCGCCCATAAGCGGCCAAGTGGCTTGCCGTGGTAGAGAATTCGCGCTGGCCGATCTTCATTTTGGCAGTAAACCGTGCCTGGAGCCGCGCCGGCATGTTCTCGAACAGAACCGCCTCGACACGCTCGCTGATCAGGCCCAACGCTGACAATTGCCGCTCAATGGCCTCGCGGCGATCGGTTCGCGAGGCCAGGTTGATGTAGTAGGCGCGCATCGGGTTATCCCGGACCGTCCGGACTGCGTCCAATCAGTTCCAGAGTTTATCGATGGCCTGCGTATCGCGCACCGCACCGCGCGCAGCCGAGGTCGCAAAGGCGGCGTAGGCCTTGAGTGCGGTGGTGACGTTGCGCTTGCGCGGATGTGCCGGCTTCCAGCCGAGCTGATCCTGGTCGTGGCGGCGCTGGGCCAGTTCGTCTTCCTTGACCAGCAGGGTGATGGACCGGTTGGGTATATCGATCTCGATGATGTCGCCTTCGCGCACCAGGCCGATCGTGCCGCCCTCGGCTGCTTCGGGTGAAACGTGGCCGATGGAGAGGCCCGAGGTACCGCCGGAGAAGCGGCCGTCGGTCAGAAGCGCACAGGCTTTTCCCAGGCCCTTCGATTTGAGGTAGCTCGTTGGGTAGAGCATTTCCTGCATGCCGGGGCCGCCGCGTGGCCCTTCATAGCGGATGACGAGGACGTCGCCTTCCTTGATCTGGTTGGAGAGGATGGCCTTGACCGTGTCGTCCTGGCTCTCGAACACACGGGCCGGGCCGGTGAACTTCAAGATCGATTCATCGACGCCCGCGGTCTTCACGATGCAGCCGTCGATGGCGATATTGCCCTTGAGCACGGCCAGGCCACCATCCTTGGAGAACGGATTCTCGGCCGAACGGATGACGCCGTTCTGACGATCAAGATCGAGTTCGGCCCAGCGGTTGGACTGTGAGAAGGCCTGCGTGGTGCGCACGCCGCCGGGGGCGGCCATGTAGAAGTTGCGCACGCTCTCGGAGTTGGTGCGGGAAATGTCCCACTTGTCGATGGCATCGCCCATGGTCGCGGCATGAACCGTCGGCTCGCTGCGGTTAATCAGGCCGGCGCGATCGAGCTGGCCGAGAATGGCGAAGATGCCGCCGGCGCGGTGGACGTCTTCCATATGCACGTCCGACTTGGCCGGGGCGACCTTGGACAAGACCGGAACCTTGAGGCTCAGCTTGTTGATGTCGTCCATAGTGAAGTCGATGCCGCCTTCATGCGCGGCGGCGAGGATATGCAGCACCGTATTGGTGGAGCCGCCCATCGAGATATCGAGTGCCATGGCGTTTTCGAAAGCGGCCTTGGTGGCGATGGAGCGCGGCAGCACCGATGCATCGTCCTGCTCGTACCAGCGGCGGGCCAGGTCGACGATCAGGTGGCCGGCTTCCTGGAACAGGCGCTTGCGGTCGGAATGGGTGGCGAGCGTCGAGCCGTTGCCCGGCAGGGAGAGGCCCAGGGCCTCGGTCAGGCAGTTCATCGAGTTGGCGGTGAACATGCCCGAGCACGAACCGCAGGTGGGGCAGGCGGCTTCTTCGACGGCCTGCACTTCCTCGTCGGTATAGTGATCGTCGGCGGCCATCACCATGGCGTCGACCAGGTCGAGCGCCTGCAGCTTGCCCTTGATCATGGCCTTGCCGGCTTCCATCGGCCCGCCGGAGACGAAGACCACCGGAATGTTGAGCCGCATGGCGGCGTTCAGCATGCCGGGCGTGATCTTGTCGCAGTTGGAGATGCAGACCATGGCGTCGGCGGTATGGGCGTTGACCATGTATTCGACCGAGTCGGCGATGATGTCGCGTGATGGCAGCGAATAGAGCATGCCGTCGTGACCCATGGCGATGCCGTCATCGACCGCGATGGTGTTGAATTCCTTGGCGACGCCGCCGGCGGCCTCGATCTCGCGAGCGACGAGCTGGCCGAGATCCTTGAGGTGCACGTGACCGGGCACGAACTGGGTGAAGCTGTTGACCACGGCGATGATGGGTTTGCCAAAATCGCTGTCCTTCATGCCCGTGGCGCGCCAGAGGCCACGCGCGCCGGCCATGTTGCGGCCATGGGTGGTGGTGCGGGAACGATAGGCTGGCATGGCAATATCCTCGGAAGTCATTGCGCTTGAGCGTTATGCGCGTTGATCTTTCTTAGACCCATTCCAGAACAGGATCAATCAAAACCGTACCGGCGGGTACGGTTGGCGGTCGGGGGGCGGCTAGTTGTTGATGCTGAGGATGCCCCACTGCGTCTGCGCGCAGCCATCGTCGAGGCAGACATTGGTCATCCACAGTGCGCCATTGGCAAAGCCGACGCCTTCGCTGGTGACGATCAGGTCGGCGAAATCCTGGCCGCCGATTGCGTTCTGGGTTTCTGATGTCAGCAGGGCGTCGAAGTTGTCGACCAGGTCCTGCGCTTCGAAGATATCGTAGACCTCGCCATTGGCATTGACGGTCATGGGGTAAAATCCGAGGTCGGCTATCGTGACGGGATCACCGAACATGAATGCATCCTGCAGCAGGCCGAAGGCTTCGCCAAAACCCACCGAATCGCCGTGGATGCTCTCGATCTGCGCCATCACATCCTCTTCGCTCTGGGCGAAGCTTGGCGTGGCGAGGAGGGCGAAGGCGAGAAGCGAGGCGAGGGCAAGGCGCATGTCGGGCTCCAGAATTTGACGCGAGCTTAGCTGGCAGCGGGACGCTGTGCCATCACCATGTAGTTGATCGCCATGTCGGTCGACTTGCGCCATTCGTCGGCCAGCGGGTGGAACACCACGCCGGTTTCGGCGGTCACCTTGAGGCCGTTTCGGGTGATCAGCGTCTTGATCTCGTCGGGCGTCAGGAACTTGTTCCAGTCGTGGGTGCCGACTGGCAGCCAGCGCAACACGCGCTCGGCGGCAAAGATGGCGAGGGCGCGGGCACGCAGGGTCCGGTTGAGCGTCGCCGTCAGCATCAGGCCGCCTGGTTTCACCAAGTCGGCGCAGCTCTTCATGTAGAGGGGCACGTTGTCGACATGTTCGACGACTTCCATGTTGAGCACCTTGTCGAACGTCTTGCCCTGGGCAGCGAGGGCCTCGCTTGTGGTTGCCCGATAGTCGATATCGAGCCCCGATTTATCGGCATGCAGCCGGGCAATGGCGATATTGCGCTCGGCCGCGTCGATGCCCGTCACCGTGGCGCCCAGCCGGGCCAGCGGCTCGCAGAGCAGCCCGCCGCCGCAGCCGACATCGAGAATGGTCAGGCCCTCGAAGGGCCGCATCTGGCTGCCGTCGCGGCCGAAATGGGTCAGCAGGTGCTCGCGGATATAGGTCAGGCGCACTGGGTTGAACTTGTGCAGTGGCTTGAACTTGCCCTTGGGGTCCCACCATTGTTCGGCCATCGCGGTGAACTTGGCGATTTCAGCATCGTTGATGGTGGTGGCTGTCATGGGCGCGGGCTCCTTGTGGGGCCATATGAGCCCGAGGTGATGGCAGAGACAAGGCGCGGGTCGTCGCAGGTGGCGTTGGAGCGATGCCAACGCCGTTGGCCGCCGCTGGGCAACAGAACGCGCCGCCCGGCCTTTGGCGTCGCGGGGGTCGGAGCGCAAGAGCGCCCGAGATCACGGCGTAAAGCGGCTTTCGCCCCGACGGCTTGCGCCGCCTGTTTGAGTTATTGAAGAGGCGAAAGCCGCTTCACACGAGCTGGATTTCCTGCGCACGCATCGAGCGGCCACCCACTCATTCGGGGATTGGGCACAGCAGACGAGGCGCGTACCCTGCGCTCTCTCCTCGTCGCCACGCCGGCCGGTGGTCAGCGTCCACGCAGGCGCCGGGCGACCCCGGCTGCCAGTCTCCCCACCCGATGCTTCGTCGGCACCGCGTGAATGGCGGGGATGGGGCTATGATAATGCGGGCGGAAAGGACGGGGATAAGAGGAATAAGTACTTGGTTGGGAGGTGCAGCACCCCACCTCATTCCTTCCCCACAAGGGGGAGGGAAGCTTGGCCGGTGCGAGTGGCGAGTTGGTGCGACTGCTTCCGGCTCTATCGTCCTGCGCCAAAGCCGTTGGAATTGGACTTGAAGTGGATAAGCTCCCGAGCAATGGCGATCAAGCGCCCGGCTAAGGCGGTTGTCATGGTAGGCCCATCAACAACGGGGCATTCCCGATGCGCTTGGTACTGCTTGCCGGACTTGCCTGTCTTGCCAATCCGGTCGCCGCTCTGGACCTGGCGGGCTGCCGGGATATTTATGCCGGATATCCCGCAGCCGAGGCGGGTTCGCTTGATATTGCGGGCCCCGAAATCGTCGAGAAGGGGCCGCGCGTGCTGGCAGGGCTGGAGGAAGCGATTGCCGGCAGCACGGCGGATATGCAGATCGACGTGCTCTGGACGCGCTTTGAACAGCGCAATCAGTGGATCCTCAATGCGGACACCGATGCCCGAACGGGCGTCTGTTTCAACGGCGGGGCCAGCAGCAGCTTCGACTACTTTGCCGGCCAGGTTCTGGTCGGCGCAGCAGGGAGCGGGCTGCCAGATATGTTCTCGATGTTGGAGCTGCCAGCGACTCGCTATGCCGTGTTCACCCTGACTGGATCGGCACGCGATATCCACAATGCCCAGGCGCTGATCTACCAAGTGCTGATGGGCGAAGCGGGCCTTGCTGCCGCCGACCAGCCGGATTTGGTGATGTTCCCACCGGGCTTTTCGCCAGCTAAGCGAGCACAGAACATTGAATTCTGGGTGCCACTGGAGCCCTGACCGGACAGTCGTTCACGACAAGCTGCGAGAGGCCGCAACCGACCCCATCTCGGACGTATCTGACCGATTTGGCGCTTGCCTAAAGGAGACATTGGTACGCGCTCTCGGGCCAACCCGCAGCCTGCCGCGCAAAGGCCATGAAGCGGTTTTGCTCCCTTGTTCCCCGAGAAACAGCGTCGACTGCCCGCCTCTGGCAAGGCTTGATGACTGACTGCTAGGAGCTGCCGCGATGCAATATGACGAACGCCACCCCTGGCTGGCCGAGGTCGCCATCGACGGTCTCTATTCGGGCAAGCCCGAACGGTTCTCGCAATGGCGCGCCGTCCTCGCCGATATCGTCGGTGCGCCCATCGATTACGTGTCGCGGCGTCGCCCGTTCCAGGGCCCCGCATCGGCCGTGCACCCGCCGCTGACACTGGAGTTTGTCGAGCCGCGGATCACCGTCCAGACCTGGGGCACACATTTGCCCACCGGGGTGCGGAGCGGCATCTGGGACACCACGCCCGAGGAACCCCTCCTGAGCATCCTTCTGGCCCGTGTTCCCGGTGCCACCTTCGAGGCCCGCCACGCCGCTGCTATCGCGCGTCGCCTCGATGAGATCGACGAGCTGGTGCATTTCGTCGGGCAGGGATGGGTCACCGCCCTGCACGAAAACGCCCGCCACTGCTTCGCCGAGCAGGCCCTAACCGGAAAGGACATGATGATGTCCGGCGGCTACGAACCAGGCGGCTGGTGGACGCCCGATCTGGAGCAATAGGGTTGGAGCAGGCGAGGCGACGCGGGAATCGCCGGTGCAGGAGGCGCGACAGCCAGATGGTTTCTGCAAAAGCCTGAGGCAAAGCTATCGCCGCTTCCGACCCCATCTCCGTCATTCAAGAACAACTTGGTAGTGCCTGTAGGCTGCCACGGCCACACTTTCCATGGTCAAGGTCCAGACCCAGTGCCGTCCTCGTCTATCGTTCCTTGCCATTCGTAAATGGTGTCGAGCGCATCAGTAGAAACGACGCGAAAACCGCACTTTTGGTAGAAGCTGTTTGCGGGGCTGCCATTGAGAGCCGTCAGCCGGATAGGCAAGGTGCTCATTGTGGCTTCGACCTTCAGCTCATCAATGATGCGCCGACCTACCCCCCGCCCCTGATACTGCGCGGTGACATATAGATGATCGAGATAAAGATGATCGGAGTGCCTCTGGACCACGTAAAATCCGACGACTGCTTCTCCTTCACATATGATCTGGGTATCGTCGGGCCGGAATGACTTAAGAAAGCGATCTCTTGCTCTTTCAAGATCAAATCGCCCCACAGCCTCTAAGCTTGGCCGCATTGCTTCTACCCGAATTCCCGCAAGTAGCTCAGCGTCGGCTTCAAGAGCTTCCTTCGTCTGATATTGATCGTGCCGCATATATTTTCCGTGATCGCGTTTTGGCAGCTGCTTCTATGATAATGCCTGAAACCTGCCATTCCCCTACCCACCCCACTCCCGCCATCCACCATACCCACCCAGCTAACCGCTTTCGCCATTCCCGTTGATCCGGCGCGCCCTTTGTGGCATGTCCCCGGCCAACAATAAGCGTACCGCCGGGTTCGGCGGGGTTTCGGGGAAGCAATTGGCCCGTATCGTCGTCAAGTTCGGTGGCACTTCGGTGGCCACAGTCGAACGTATCCGTCAGGCCGCGCGTCATGTGAAGCGCGAGGTCGAGGCCGGCCATGAGGTTGCGGTCGTGGTTTCGGCCATGAGCGGCAAGACCAATGAGCTGGTCGGCTGGGTCAATGAGGCCAGCCCGCTGCATGATGCCCGTGAATATGATGCGGTCGTCGCATCGGGCGAGCAGGTGACGGCCGGGCTCATGGCAATTGTGCTGTCGGAAATGGGCATCCAGTCGCGGAGTTTCGCCGGCTGGCAGGTGCCAATCAAGACCGACGATTCGCATGGCGCGGCGCGCATAACCGAGATCGATCCGACCGAGCTGGACAAGCGCCTGAGGGATGGCTGGGTGCCTGTTATCACCGGTTTCCAGGGTGTGTCGCCGCATGGCCGGATCACCACGCTGGGGCGTGGTGGTTCCGATACGTCGGCGGTGGCGGTGGCGGCGGCGATCAAGGCGGATCGTTGCGATATTTATACCGATGTCGACGGCGTCTATACGACCGATCCGCGCATCGTGCCCAAGGCGCAGCGGCTGACCAAGATTTCCTTCGAGGAAATGCTGGAGATGGCGTCGCTCGGCGCCAAGGTGCTGATGATCCGCTCTGTCGAGATGGCGATGGCCTATAAGGTGCGGCTGCTGGTCCGCTCCACTTTCGATGACCCGGACGCGCCACAGCTGGCGCCCGATGGTACGCCCGGGGTTCCCGGTACGCTCGTTTGCGATGAGGATGAGATCATGGAAAAGCAGATCGTTTCGGGCGTGACGCTCGCCAAGGCCGAGGCCAAGATCACCCTGCGCGACGTCAAGGACAATCCGGGTGTCGCGGCGGCAATCTTTGGCACGCTGGCCGACCAGGGCATCATCGTCGACATGATTGTGCAGAACATTGCCGATGATGGCGCGACGACCGACATCACCTTCACGGTGCCCGACAGCGAATATGACAAGGCGATCAAGACACTCAAGGATGCCGGCGATCGCATCGAATATGCGCGGATCTCCGGCTCCAAGGGCGGGGCAAAGGTCTCGGTCGTGGGGGTGGGTATGCGTAGCCATGCGGGCGTTGCATCCTCGATGTTCAAGGCGCTGGCCGACAAGGGCATCAACATCCAGCTGATCACCACTTCGGAAATCAAGACCTCGGTGTTGATCGATGAGCAATATGCTGAGCTTGCTGTTCGCGCGCTCCATACGTATTACGGATTGGACAAGAAGGACGCATAAGCTCCGTCGAGGGGAGTGAGCCGCGTCCGGTCAAAGGGGGGCGGCTTTGCGGGCCGTCTGTTAGGGTAGATGGTCACGACCATAGGCGGCCCACGGGTGCTGCTGCGGCAATTGCGCGAGACGATGGCGGAGCCGCTAGCTTCGCAGGCGCGCCTCGACAAGATCGTGGGCCTGATCGCCGACAATATGCGCGCCGACGTCTGCTCGTTCTACGTGCTGCGCGATGACGGTGCGCTTGAGCTGTTCGCCACGCGCGGCCTCGCCGCCGAATCGGTCCACATGACGACGCTGCGGCTGGGCGAGGGCTTGGTCGGTCTGATTGCGGCCGAAGCCGAGCCGCTCAGTCTCGAAGATGCTCCTGCCCACCCGGCCTATGCCTATCGCCCGGAAACCGGCGAAGAGAAGTACAACGCCTTCCTCGGCGTGCCGGTTTTGCGCGCTGGTCAGACGCTGGGCGTGCTGGTGGTGCAGAATGCCGAGCGCCGGCATTATGGCGATGACGAAATCGAGGCGATGCTGACTACGGCCACAATCCTGGCCGAGATGATCGCCACCTCCGATTTCGACAATCTGATCAAGCCGGGGTCCGATATCGACCTCAGGCGGCCCCGTATGTTCACCGGCGTCAGTTTTACCGATGGCGTCGCGCTGGGCACCGTCGTGTTGCACGATCCGCGCGTCGTCGTGTCGAACTTCATTGCCGAGGATACCGACGCCGAGAAGGTTCGGCTGGAGACGTCGCTCGAAAAAATGCGGCTGTCCATCGACGCCATGCTCGAGCATGGCGACATGGCCGGCGGCAGCGATCACCGCGAAATTCTCGAAACCTACCGCATGTTCGCCAATGACCGCGGCTGGGTGCACCGGCTGACTGAGGCGATCGACAATGGCCTTTCGGCCGAGGCGGCGGTGGAGCGGGTGCAGAACGATACCCGCGCCCGCATGCTGCGCCAGACCGATCCCTATATCCGCGACCGGCTGCACGACCTCGATGATCTCGCCAACCGCCTGCTGCGCGTGCTGACGGGCGATGGCCACGCCTTGTCGCGCAAGTCGCTGCCCGAAAATGCCATTCTCGTCGCCCGCAATATGGGGCCTGCGGAGCTGCTCGAATATGACCGCACTAAGCTGCGCGGGATCGTGCTCGAAGAAGGCGGCACCACGGCGCATGTGGCCATCGTGGCGCGGTCGCTCGGCATGGTCGCGGTGGGGCAGGCGCAGTCGATCGTCTCGATGTGCGAAAGCGGCGACGACATCATCCTCGATGGTACCGCCGGCATCGTTCACCTCAGGCCCACGCCCGATATTGAACAGGCCTATATCGACAAGGTGCGCGTCACCGCCAAGCGGCGGGCGCATTATGCGGCGCTGAAGGACAAGCCGTCCATCACCAAGGACGGCACGCAGATCACGCTGCTGCACAATTCCGGCCTCGTGGCCGATCTGCCGATGCTCGACGATACCGGTGCGGCGGGCGTGGGTCTCTTCCGCACCGAATTGCAGTTCATGATCGCCTCCAAGCTGCCGCGCCTGCAGGAGCAGCAGGAGCTCTATGCCGAGGCCATGGCGATTGCCGGCGAGCGGCCGGTGGTGTTCCGCCTGCTCGATATCGGCGGCGACAAGGTGCTGCCCTATCAGCGCTCCATGGCCGAGGAAAACCCGGCCATGGGGTTCCGCTCAATCCGGCTGGGGCTGGAACGGCCGGGGCTGCTGCGCACGCAGATCAGGGCACTGTTGCTGGCCGCCGACGGGCGCCCGTTGAAGATTCTCGTGCCGATGGTCACCGAGACTTTCGAATTCATGCAGACCAAGCTGGTGGTGCAGAAGGAAGTCGACCGGTTGCGCAAGCAGGGAAAGGCAATTCCGAGCCGGCTTGAACTGGGCGTGATGGTGGAAGTCCCGTCGCTGCTGTTCGAACTGGACCAGCTGCTGCCCGAGGCCGATTTCGTCTCGATAGGCTCAAACGATCTGGTGCAGTTCCTCACTGCGTCCGATCGCGCCAATCCGCGCGTCGCCAAGAATTACGATCCCATCGGCATGCCGCGCCTGCGGGCGATCCGCCTCGTGGTGGATGCGGCGCGGCGCTACAATATCCCCATCACCATGTGCGGCGAACTGGCGGGCAAGCCGCTCGAAGCGTTGGCGCTGATGGCCGTCGGCATGACCCGGCTATCCATGGGCCCGGCCTCAATCGGACCGATCAAGGAGCTGGTGCTGAACCTCGATCTCAAGCCGATCCAGATGTCGGTGGGGGCGGCGCTCAGTGATGGCGCCGATGGGGTAACGATCCGCCAATTGCTGCAGGAATGGATCGAGAAGCAGAATTTACCAGTGTAGGGCATCGTGCCACGCCCTCGTGGTTCGAGGCTCGTGCAGAACTCGCACCTCACCATGAGGGCTACTTTTGGCTCCGTGTTGCAGTAGTCCTCATGGTGAGGTGCCGAGCGCAGCGAGCCTCGAACCACGAGGACGTGGTATGGAGCTCGCCCTTGCTCTTGACCCGCCTTATCCCTAAAGCGTGCCTCTGCAGACTTGAAAGACTTCACTATGGCATCTCTCCCCCAGGACAAGCTCGACGCGCTCGAGACGCGGTTTCAGTATGTCGAGGCGGCCTTGTCTGGTGGGGCCGGGCCGGATGAGTTCGTCAAGTTTTCCAAGGAACATGCCGAACTCGCCCCGATCGTCGGCGAGATCCGCGCCTATAACAAGGCGCTGAGTGATCGGGCCGAGGCCGAGGCGCTGCTCAAGAGCGGCGACAAGGACATGGCCGAGATGGCCGCGGCCGAGATCGAGGAGCTCGACGAGAAGATCGAAGCGCTGTTCCAGGCCGTGCGCATCCTGCTCCTGCCCAAGGACGAGGCCGACGAGAAGTCCATCATCCTCGAAATTCGCGGTGGCACCGGCGGCGATGAGGCGGCTTTGTTCGCCGGCGACCTGTTCCGGATGTACGAGCGTTATTCGGCCAATCGTGGCTGGAAGGTCACCGTGATGGAAGAAAGCCCCGGCGAGATGGGGGGCTTCAAGGAAATCATCGCCAATGTCTCGGGCAAGGGCGTCTATGCCCGGATGAAGTTCGAATCGGGGGTACACCGCGTCCAGCGCGTGCCGGCCACCGAAGGTTCGGGCCGCATCCATACCTCGGCGGCAACCGTGGCGGTGCTGCCCGAGGTCGAAGACATCGACATCGAAATCCGTGCCGAGGATATCCGCATCGACACGATGCGTGCTTCCGGCGCCGGCGGGCAGCACGTCAACACCACCGACTCGGCGGTGCGCATTACCCACATTCCGTCGGGCCTTGTGGTCACTTCGGCGATGAAGTCGCAGCACCAGAACCGGGCCCAGGCGATGATCGTGCTGCGCTCGCGGCTGTATGAGATGCAGCGTGAAGAGCGCGATTCTGCCCGTTCGGCAGAGCGCAAGGGTCAGGTGGGGTCAGGCGATCGGTCGGAGCGCATCCGTACTTACAATTTCCCGCAAGGCCGGGTGACCGATCACCGCATCAACCTGACGCTCTACAAGCTCGACAAGGTGATTACGGGCGAAGCGCTGGATGAATTGATCGAGGCGCTGATCACCACTAGCCAGGCCGAGCAGCTGGCGGCGCTGGAGACTTCCAACTGACCGAGGCGCCGACCATTGGCGCCTTGTGGCGCGGCTGGCGCGATGTGTTGGGGCGGCTGGGATTCGAAACGGCGGCGCTCGATGCCAAGCTTTTGACCCAGCATGCTTTAGGTCTTGGTGCGCTCGAACTCGCAATCCGCGAGAACGAGCCGGTGGACGAGGCCCACGCGGCTGACATTGCCGAACTGGTGCGCCGACGCATGACCGGCGAGTCGGTCGCGCGCATTATCGGCGTACGCGAATTCTACGGACTGGCCTTCACGCTCAATAGCGCGACGCTGGAGCCGAGGCCGGAGACAGAGCTGCTGGTCGACATGGCGCTGGGTGCGCTACCCGCAGGCGGCCGACTACTCGATCTGGGGACAGGGACCGGGTGCATCCCGATCGCGGTGCTGGCCAATCAACCAGATGCGATGGCTGTGGCGGTGGATTTGAGCGCTCTGGCGCTGGCGGCGGCGCGGGAAAATGCGCAGCGGCACGGGGTGGGTGAGCGAATCTCGTTTCTTGAAGGTAGCTGGTTTGAGCCCCTCTCCCCCGATGGGAGAGAACGCTTCGACCTCATCGTCTCCAACCCGCCCTACATTACCTCCGCGGTCGTCGAGACGCTCGCGTCTGAGGTCAAGGATTTCGACCCCCGCCTGGCCCTCGATGGCGGGCCGGACGGGCTCGCGCCCCATCGCATCATCGCGGCAGAAGCCGCTGCATGGCTCAAGCCCAATGGTCGTGTGCTGGTTGAGATCGGTTACGATCAGGGCGCATCGGTCTCCGCGCTCTTCCTCGAAGCTGGTTTCGACGATGTGGCGGTGCACCGCGATCTTAACGGGCTTGATCGTGTGGTATCGGCGCACCATCTTGAGGGTTGTGAAACCACGGCTCTGTGAGATCAGCAATTAGTGCTGGCAAAGACGGGGCGAACACGATAGTTTGCCCTTGCTGTCAACGGCGCATCATGAGCGCCACGGCGACATGCCACCCGACACTTCCATCAAGCTGCAGGTGCAGCGCGGTTTCAGCAGAGGCTGGAACGACGCAGGACAGGTTCGGAGCGCCGTCAGACGGTACCGGTCTTCATGAAGCCAGTTAGAACCCCACGATGGAAGACGATTGTCTTCGCAGGGGGAGCGGCCAGACCAGGCACGATGCCGGTCCGCCAGCAGTGTGACGCTTATTTTTCTAGAGTTAGATAAAGCGACCAGATGAGACCCAATAATCAGAATAACAAGAACCGGCAGCGGAGCCGGAATGGCGGGCGCAAGCATGTCAATCCGCTGTCCCGCAATTTCGAGAGCAACGGCCCGGACGTGAAGGTGCGCGGCAACGCCTCCCATGTCGCCGAGAAATATCTGCAGCTCGCCCGCGACGCCCAATCGAGCGGCGACTCGGTGATGGCGGAGAATTATCTCCAGCATGCCGAGCACTATTTCCGCATCGTCTCAAGCGCCCAGCAGGCCCAGAACGGCCAGCGGCCGGATGGCCAGGACGACGATTTCGATGACGACATGCCCGATATGAACTCGCGCTTCGCATCGCCCCAGCCCCCGCCGCAGCAGCAATATGTGCAGCAGGATGGTGACGAGCAGCAAAGCGAGGGCGATCAGCAGCCGCGCCAGCAGCAGAATGGTGAGCAGCGCGAACCGCGTCAGGATGGCGAGCGCCAGCAGCGCGGCGACCGTCGCGATCGCAACCGCAATCGCGACCGCTTCCGCCCCGAAGGCGAAGTTCAGCAGCAGCCCATGGTTGCCAGCGAGCAGCCCCAGCCTGCGGTGATCGAAGCAGTGGAAGCCCCCGTCGAGCAGCCTGCTGAGGCTGCCGCCGATGGTGAGCGCAAGCCACGCGAGCGCCGTCCGCGCCGCCGCCGTCCGGCGGGGGGCGATGCCGGTGATCTGGCAGGCGCCGATCAGCCTGACGTCGGCGAATTGCCGGCATTCCTGACGGCGGGCACCACCAGCGCCGCAGAATAATCCAAAAGGCCGGGCAGCAATGTCCGGCCTTCTTCTTTGCCGACCTACTTCTTGGGCAGGGGCGGTACCGGGGTCACCTGCGGCTTGGGCTTTACGACTGGGGTCGCGGGCTTATCCTGAACGGACATGATGGTTCCTATTGGCCGGAGCGGCTGGGTGGAGCTTGACGGAATGGTGGTGGCAGTCAACGAGAACTTCTGGGCTTTGCTGGCGCAGGCCGTTTCATAGCTCGGAAACATCGGGGCCAACTCCAATCACCCCCTCCCACCCTCCCCCATAAAGGGTGAGGTGCTGTTCTGTGGTTGGGGCAGGATCGTGCCTCACGAGTGGCGCGACACCTCCCCCTTCGATGGGGGAGGTTGGGAGGGGGTGGGCAAACACACTCAAACTCTAGACGGATCCACTCCAAGACCTGCCTATGATCTCTCCGCAACTAACTCTCTCCGCGAGGCCGCGAGTTGGCCGCAGGCCCCTTTTCCCTCGCCAAACGCTCCCCACATATGGTCGGTGATGAAGCAGTGCCGATATTGAAGCCGGCGATTTGACCAAGCGCAAAGGTGGTGACCACTTTTGCTGTCAAACTCCGGTCCGGGCGCTTCGTCAGACGACGCTTCCGCCCTGTGTTCAGATGCCTTCGGGGCCGGGCAGCGGGCGAGACCAGGAGAGTTGAATGAATATCGAAAAATATACCGAGCGGGCCCGTGGCTTCATCCAGAGCGCGCAGACCATTGCGTTGGGCAAAGGCCACCAGCAGTTCGCACCTATCCATCTGCTCAAGGTGCTGATGGATGATGACCAGGGCATGGCGAGCGGCCTGATCGAACGCTCCGGAGGCGATCCCAAGGCGGTGCGCGCCGCTGTCGAAGCGGCCCTCAGCAAACTTCCATCCGTATCCGGCGACGGCTCGCAGCTCTATCTGAGCCGTGAACTGGCGCGGGTTTTTGACACGTCGGAAAGTGCGGCGCAGAAGGCGGGCGACAGCTATGTCACCGTCGAACGGCTGCTGCTGGCGCTGGTGGTCGAGAAGGATACCGATGCCGGCAAGATTTTGAGTTCGGCCGGCGTGACGCCGCAGGGGCTCAATGCCGCCATCGAAGCGATCCGCAAGGGCCGCAGCGCCGACTCGGCGACGGCCGAGAACAGCTATGATGCGCTCAAGAAATATGCGCGCGACCTGACCCAGGACGTGCGCGAGGGCAAGCTCGATCCGGTGATCGGCCGCGACGAGGAAATCCGCCGCACCATCCAGGTATTGAGCCGCCGCACCAAGAACAATCCGGTGCTCATTGGCGAGCCCGGCGTCGGCAAGACCGCCATCGCGGAGGGCCTCGCCATCCGCATCGTCAATGGCGACGTGCCCGAGAGCCTCAAGAACAAGAGCCTGCTGTCGCTCGACATGGGCGCGCTGATTGCCGGCGCGAAATATCGTGGCGAGTTCGAAGAGCGGCTGAAATCAGTCCTCAATGAAGTCACCTCGGACGATGGCCAGATCATCCTGTTCATCGACGAGATGCACACCCTGGTCGGCGCCGGCAAGGGCGATGGCGCGATGGACGCGTCCAACCTGCTCAAGCCTGCTTTGGCCCGCGGCGAGCTGCATTGCGTCGGTGCGACCACGCTCGACGAATATCGCAAGCATGTCGAAAAGGACGCGGCCCTGGCCCGTCGCTTCCAGCCAGTGTTTGTCGATGAGCCAACCGTGGAAGACACGATCTCGATCCTGCGCGGGCTCAAGGAAAAGTATGAGCTGCATCACGGCATACGGATTTCCGATTCGGCGCTGGTGAGTGCGGCAACGCTTTCCAATCGCTACATCACCGACCGCTTCCTGCCCGACAAGGCTATCGACCTGATGGACGAGGCTGGCGCTCGGCTGCGCATGGCGGTCGACAGCAAGCCCGAGGCGCTGGACGAACTCGATCGCCGCATCATGCAGCTCAAGATCGAGCGTGAGGCGCTGAAGAAGGAAGATGATGACGGTTCGCGGACGCGGCTTGGCCGGCTCGAAGCCGAACTCGCCGATATTGAAGAGCAGGCGCAGATCCTGTCGAGCAAGTGGCATGCTGAGAAGGACCGCCTGCAGGGCGGGCAGAAGCTCAAGGAAGAGCTCGATGCCGCGCGCAGCCAGCTCGAGATTGCGCAGCGGCAGGGGGACCTGGCGCGGGCGGGTGAGCTTGCCTATGGCGTCATTCCCGAGCTCGAAAAGAAGATCAAGACGGCCGAAGACCCCAATGGCGACGGCAAGATCGATCCGCTGATGGCCGAAGAGGTCGTGACGCCCAGTCATATTGCGCAGGTCGTCAGTCGCTGGACCGGCATTCCGGTCGACCGGATGCTGGAAGGCGAGCGCGAAAAGCTGCTCAAGATGGAAGACGTGCTGGGCGGCAGGGTGATCGGGCAGGCCGAAGCGGTGGCGGCGGTGGCGAAAGCCGTGCGGCGGTCGCGGGCCGGGCTGCAGGATCCGAACCGGCCGATCGGCTCGTTCATCTTCCTGGGGCCAACCGGCGTCGGCAAGACCGAGCTGACCAAGTCGCTGGCCCAGTTCCTGTTCGATGACGAGACCGCCATGGTGCGGCTCGACATGAGCGAGTTCATGGAAAAGCACTCGGTCGCTCGCCTGATCGGCGCTCCTCCGGGCTATGTCGGTTATGACGAAGGCGGTGTGCTGACCGAAGCCGTGCGGCGTCGGCCCTATCAGGTCGTGCTGTTCGACGAGATCGAGAAGGCACATCCTGATGTCTTCAATATCCTGCTGCAGGTGCTCGACGATGGGCGGCTGACGGATGGGCAGGGGCGTACGGTCGATTTCCGCAATACGGTGATCATCCTGACCTCCAATCTTGGGGCCGAATATCTGGTCGATCTCAAGGACGGGGAATCGGTGGAGCTGGTGCGCGGCAAGGTGCTCGATATGGTGAAGTCGGCTTTCCGGCCGGAATTCCTCAACCGAATCGACGAAATCCTGCTGTTCCACCGCCTGGGCCGCGAGCATATGGGGTCGATCGTCGACATCCAGTTCGGGCGGCTGAAGCAGCTGCTCAAGGATCGCGATATCAGCCTCGAGCTGACGCCGCGGGCCCGCGAATGGCTCGCCAATGAAGGCTACGATCCGGCCTATGGCGCTCGTCCGCTGAAGCGGGTGATCCAGCGCTCGGTGCAGGACGGCCTCGCCGAGGAAATCCTGGGCGGACGGGTCAGCGACGGCTCCAATGTGGTGGTTGATGCCAATGACGACGGCATCGTGCTGCTGCCGGGTCGGGCGCCTGAGGCCGACGCCGCGGCATAGGTAAAGGGGCCGGTCGTGAGACCGGCCCCTTCGCATTTTCCAGGTCTGTTACTGGCCCAGTCGAACCAGGGCATCCTCGGCGTCGCTGCTGCCACCGTCGGCGGCCTGGGTGTAGAACTCGATAGCCTTGTCGATATCGGCGGTGACGCCTTGACCCTCTTCATACATGCTGCCCAGCAGATACTGGCCGTATGAATTGCCGTCCTTCGCCGCCTTGCGGATCCAGGTGAGAGCCTCGGCATAGTCTTGCTCGACGCCCAGGCCCTGAATGTAAAGATTGCCGATATTGGCGCCGGCGATCACCGAGCCGGCCTCGGAAGCCTTCTGGTACCAGTCGAGCGCCAGGGCATAATCCTGTTCGATGCCTTCGCCGATTTCGTAGCTGACGGCGAGGCTGTTCATGCCGCCGGCATCGCCCTTCTCGGCGGCGCTCATGAACAGCTTGGTGGCACGGACATCGTCTTCCGGCACGCCGATGCCGTCGGCGTAGAACATGCCCAGATTGACCTCGGCCACAGCCAGCCCCTGTTTGGCCGCAGACGCATAGAGCTTGGCCGCCTGGGCATCGTCCTGCGGCACGCCCTGGCCGCGCTCATAGCTGACGCCGAGGCTGTTCTGGCCCGGGGCGAAGCCGGCGTCGGACGAGGCTTCGAGCAATTCGATGGCGCGGGGCTCATCGACCGGAATGCCGCCAAGGCCGTCGATGAGAATGTCGGCCAGCATCTGCTGGGCGAGCGGATTGCCGGCTGCGGCTGCCGGTTCGACCAGATCGACGACCTGGGGATACTCGCCATAGTAGAAGTGGATGCGCGCCAGCCAGGTGCGGGCTTCCATGGAATCGGGATGGGCAACGATGGCGGCGTTGCAGACCTCTTCGGCCGCGACGCGATCGGCCTCGCGGGGGTTGATGCCCGTGGCCTTGTAACCGGCCTCGAAGGGGCTGGCGATCAGGGCCGCGCAGTCGGCGACCTCGTCGGCTTGTGCCGGCACGGCAAGTGCGCCGGCCAACGATAGTGCGATTGCTGCCAAGCGCGCGTGGCGCGCCAATGTTGTCAGATGGATCATGCCTATGCCTCCCAGAGCTGTGGCGTCGAGCTAGCCTAGCCCAACAGTTCACATTTTGCATCGAACGTTCGACGGTCGCGGTTCCTTGCGGAACACGCTTTGATTTGATAAGAACAAACAAAGAACATAGAGGCACAGCATGACCGACAGAATCGACTATATCGAGTTTCCCTCGGCGAACCGGGCGCTGAGCAGCGCGTTTTTTCAGGCGGCGTTTGGCTGGGGCATTGTGAGCTACGGGCCCGACTACGATGGGCTGGATGGAGCAGGGATCGACGGCGGCATCGATCAGGCTGAGGGCAAGGTAGCCGCCACGATGGCCGTGGTGCGCACCGATGATCTGGATGCGGCGGAGCGCCGGGTGCTGGCGGCCGGTGGCGTGGTGACGCAACCGCAGTTCGATTTTCCGGGCGGTCGGCGCTTCCACTTCCGCGAGCCGGGTGGGAACGAGATGGCGGTTTACGTGGCGCGCGAATAGGCTGGCTCGCAGATTCGTACCCCGGACATTGCCATGCCGCAGGATATCACCGATCCGCAAAGCCGCCGCTTCGTGCTGGTGGCGGCGATCGTGGCGTCGAGCATGGGGTTCATCGACGGGTCGGTGATTTCCATCGCCATTCCCTCGGTCCGCGCCGATCTGGGCGCCACGCTGGCCGATGCGCAGTGGGTGAGCAATGCCTATCTGCTCTTCCTTTCGGCGCTCACCCTGCTGGGCGGTGCGGCGGGTGACCGGTTCGGGTTACGGCGGACATTTGGCCTGGGCATTGCCCTGTTTACGCTGGCCTCGATTGCCTGTGCGCTGGCGCCGACACCGGGATGGCTGATCGTTGCGCGGGCCATCCAGGGGATTGGTGCGGCGTTCATGGTGCCGGGAAGCCTGGCCATCATTGCCAAGGCCTATCCCAAGGAGAGCCGCGGGCAGGCCATTGGCATCTGGGCGGCGGCGTCCTCGATCACCTCGGTGGCCGGGCCGATCATCGGTGGGCTGGTGCTAACCGGGTTGGGTGACTGGAGCTGGCGATTGATATTCGCCATCAACCTGCCGCTCGGTGTGGGGGCACTGGCGCTGCTGTGGTTCAAGGTGGCGCCGGATCGCGTCGAAGCGGGGCGGCGGCTTGATGTGTTCGGCGCGGCACTCGCCACGGTGGCGCTGATGTTCATCGCCTATGGCTTCATCGGCGACGGCAGCGAGAGCGTGTCGCCCTTGTCGCATACACTGCTCTGGTGCGGGCTTGGCATCGTGCTGGCTGCGGCTTTCATCATCTGGGAATGGCGCGCCAAGTTGCCGATGCTGCCCCTTCGGCTTTTCGCCAATCGCGGGTTTTCCGGCGCCAATGGCCTGACCTTCGCCCTCTATTTCGCATTGGGCGGCACGATGTTCTTTTTGCCCATGACCATGATCGGCGGCTGGGGCGAGTCACCGGCCACGGTATCGCTGACGCTGCTGCCGCTGGGGATCATCCTGACCCTCCTGTCGTCGTTCAGTGGCAAGTGGGCGGATCGGTATGGACCCGGGCCGCTGATCGCGCTGGGGTCGCTGATTGTTGCCCTGAGCTTTGCGGTGATGGGCATCACCGCGCCGATGCATAGTCCGTGGACGGGGGTGCTGCCGTCGGTAGTGCTGCTTGGGCTGGGTATGGGGCTGGTAGTTTCGCCGCTGTCGACGGCGGTGATGACCTCGGTCGAGGATGGCGACACCGGCACTGCGTCGGGCGTCAACAATGCGGTGGCTCGTGTGGCGGGACTGGTCGCGGTGGCGTTGCTCGGGGCGTTGGTGGCGGCGGTGTTCGAGCAGAGCCTGGACCGCGCTGCGGAGCTGCCGATCTTTTTCGGGATGCCGGCCGAAGGATTGAGTGCCGACGAAGAAGCGCTGCGGCTTGGCGCGACCGATGCCGCTTTTGCTGTTGTCGCCTATGTCACGGCGGTCTTGAGCCTGGTGTCTGCTGGTATCGCCTGGTTCACCCTCGAGCGGAAGGTGGGGTAGATCGCGCCACGCCCTCGTGGTTCGAGGCGCTGAAGAAGCGCACCTCACCATGAGGGCTACTCTGATATTGAGCTAACAGTAGCCCTCATGGTGAGGTGCGAGCTCTTCGCGAGAACAGAACCACGAGGGCGTGGCACTAATTGACGGCTGCCACATTGACCGGCGACGGATCGCGGGTCATCAGGTCGTTGATCTGCGCGATGGTCTCCTGGAACTTGCCCTCATACTGCTGGGCAAGGACATTGTCCTTGGGCAGCTTGACGCTGAGCGGGTCGACCAGGTTGCCGTTGATCTTGATCTCGAAATGCAAGTGCGGGCCGGTGGACTGACCGGTCGAGCCGACATAGCCGATGACCTGGCCCTGCCGCACACGGCTGCCGACTCCAAGGCCGTCAACGTAGCGCGACATGTGGCCATAGGCCGTCTCGTAGCCGTTGACGTGCTGGATTTCGACCTTGTTGCCATAGCCGGACTGCCATTTGTAATAGCTGATGACGCCATCGCCGGCGGCATAGATCGGGGTGCCGGAGCGGGCGGCCAGGTCGACGCCAGTGTGCAGGCGGCGCGTCTTGAAGATGGGATGGATGCGGTAGCCGAAGCGCGAGCGCAGGGTGCCGCCGCCTTCGAGCGGACGACGGGTCAGGAAGCGTTTGCCGGTTTCGCCATCCGGATCGTAGAAATCGATAACGCCATCATCGGTGCCGAAGCGGTAGAGCTGGCGGATGGTCGTCCCCAGGGTCAGCCCGACATAGAGCAACTCGGTACGACCCTCGGCATCGGGCGCGGTTTCGAGAATCTCGATTGAGTCGCCGGCAGCGATCTTCTTGGTCATGTCGACGTCGTAGGCAAACATACCGATGATGCGCTCGATGGTGGCGTCGTCGAGATCGTGCTTGCGGCCGGTTTCCCAGATCGAGCGGTAGACGCTGGGCAGGTTGGCGACGTTGATCTCTTCGGTGTCTTCCTCAGGAAATTCGACGAAGTCCGGCTCGATGCCCAGCACATACTGGCCGGTATCGGTGAGCGCGACGGTGGCCTGATGCGCGTAGTTGCCGTCTTCGGTGGGAAGATAGAGGCTCAAGCGATAGGGCACGAGGCTTGTGGCATCGCGACTGAGCGGACCATAGAGAATGCGGAAGCGCGTGCGCGCGGCGAGATCGGTGCTGCGCAGGACATTGCGCAGAGCGTCGGCCACAAGCGCTGTCTGGTTGGGGGTAAAGCCGTTCTTGCCCAGGATGTCGTCGAGGGTTGTAGCGTCGCGTAAAGTGAGGAAGCGTTCCGAGCGACCGAGGCCGGCTTCGGAGGCGATGGTGGTCTTGGGCACGACGGTAACGTTCTCGGCGACGCCGCTGACAGTGGTGCCATCGCCGACAATGCCCAGATCACGCACGGTCGGACCGAGGGCGGCATAGGCCAGGGTCGGAGCGCCGCCATCGATCGAGGTGGTCGATTCGAACAGGCCGCGCACGAAGGCGGCGGCGGACTGGTCGGAGATGGCGCTGGGCGGCACGAAGGTGGTCGGCATTTCAGCCAGACGAACGGCGACTTCGCCTTCGACCTCGGCACCATAGACGTCGGTGTTGATATCGATCGCGTCGGCAGCGGCGGTGATGGGCTGGGTGGCATTGAGGATGGCCACCGGATCGTAATCGGGAATGCCATCTGAGAGAGATGTCGCGGCCGTCGCCAGCGTCGCGCGAATGCGCATGAAGGGCTGGTTGCGGATC